>NZ_AP023420.1:1445787-2891574 GCF_018408705.1 Pusillibacter faecalis | reverse complement strand
GATGTGATATTTTGTGAGCGTAAGGAGTGGATAGGAATTGAAGAAAGGAGTTCAGCATGAGAAGAAAAAAAGATAGAAGCAATGGCATTACTGCTTTGTATGAAAGACTGTCTCGTGATGATGATAATGCTGGAGAGAGTAACAGTATAGTTCATCAAAAGCAAATGCTTGAAGATTATGCTATGAAACATGGTTTTACGAATCTTGTTCATTTTACCGATGATGGTTGGAGTGGAGCGACTTTTGACAGACCTTCATGGAACAGACTTGTTGAAGGTGTTAAAAACGGAGAAATCACTGCCTGTATCTGCAAAGATATGTCCAGAATCGGCAGAGATCATCTGCAAGTAGGTTTTTTCACTGACATTCTGTTTAGAGAAAAGGAAGTTCGATTTATAGCAATCAATAATGGTATTGACAGTGACCGTCAAGAAACCAGTGAGTTTGCCCCTTTTCTGAATATCATGAATGAGTGGTTTGTCAGGGACACAAGTAAGAAAATTAAAGCTGTACTGAAATCCAGAGGTTCTTCCGGCAACGCTCATACAAGTAATATCCCACCATACGGCTATTTGAAAGACCCCGAAAACCCCGACCATTGGATTATTGATGAAGAAGCTGCTGAAGTAGTCCGCAGAATTTATCGCATGACTATTGAGGGAAAAGGACCTTATCAGATAGCAAGAGAACTTTCAGAAGAAAAAATTGAAAGACCATCTTATTATCTTGGCAAAAAGGGACTTGGAAATCATGCAAGCAACTATGACAAAGAAAATCCGTATATGTGGCGAGGAAATCAGGTTACTACTCTGATTGCCCGACCAGAGTATATCGGAAAGACTGTCAATTTCAGGACATTCAAAAATTCCTATAAGGACAAAAAGACGAAAAGGGCAGATAAGGAAGATTGGGTGGTTTTTGATGATACACAAGAGCCTATTGTCGATGAAGAAACATGGCTGCTTGCTCAAAAGTTAAGACAGAATGTAAGAAAAGCAGATCCTATGGGCGAGCCTAATGTTCTGACCGGAAAGATTTACTGTGCTGATTGTGGTGCGCCGATGTATAATCACAGGCAGCGGAAAGGGCGAGAAAGAATATACTATACTGCCAAAGGCGAAAAAAGGACAAGTTATTCCAATCCGGCAGATTGTTATGAATGTTCCACATATAATCTTGCTTATCAGAAGTATGACCGACATTGTACTTGCCACCATATTTCAACAAAAGCACTTAAAAGCATCATTCTGAAAACCATACAGGAGACTTGCCATTATGTTTCTTTGAATGAGCGGGAGTTTGTTTATTCTCTGCAAGAAGAATCGGCGATGAAAGATATTGCTGTTTCTGAAACTGTAAAAAACCGCATTGAAAGAAATCAGAAGCGAGTTCACGAACTGGATATGCTTATCAGGAAAATCTATGAAGATAATGTGATTGGAAGATTGCCGGACAGACTTTTTCAGAGTATGCTTACTGATTATGAAAATGAGCAGAACGAGCTGAACAAGATTATTGAGACTGACACCGCTGATATGCAACGGATTATAGGCGGTCAAAATAATGTGGAGCGTTTTCTAAAGCTGGTTAAAAAGTATGAGAACATTACAGAACTTACTCCTGCCATGATAAATGAATTTATCGACAAAATACTGGTTCACGAGCCACAAGGAAAAGGTGCAGACCGCACCACAGAGGTGGAGATATATCTTAACTATGTCGGGCAATTTCAAGTACCTGTGGAGCAGCATGAACCAACCGAGGAAGAAAGGATTGCTGCTGAAAAAGAGGCGGAACGACTTCGCAGAAAACGAGAATCCAATCGTAAGTATATGAAAAAGATTCGTGAGAAATCAAAAGAATTTGCGGAGCATGAGCGTATAGCAGAAGAAAAAAGCTCTGATAGCAATGTGTGTGTTGAACAGAACGCCACAAGCAAATCAAATCGGCAAAAAGTGAAAGGAGAAAAAATAGCATGACAGAATTGAAACTACGAATCCATGACGAAAGCAACGGTCTGGACTATGTTCTTGTGGGTGATTACTATGTGCCGGACTTGAAGCTACCGGAGGAACACCGCCCTATCGGTATGTGGGGCAGACTGCACAGGACATATTTGGAGCAGTACCGCCCTGCAAGGTTCTCTGCCCTCTGTTTATCCGGCGAACTGCATACTTACCTTGCTGATCTGAACGAACAGGCAACGGAAAGGTGCAGCCTTATCATTGAGCAGATGAAACAAGCCGAGGGCGTGACCGAAACCATGAAAGCAGACAATCAGATGTTGTGGGTACAGTCCATGAACTCTATCCGTAACCGAGCCGAAGAAATCATCAGACAGGAAATGATTTACTGCTGATTTTATCAAGTCCAAAACCAACAAATTTGTATCGTAAACGAAGCGACAGGTATTTCCTTATGAAGTGTCTGTCGCTTTTCATTTATCAAACTTTAAGGAGGAAAACACAATGAAGATGAACCGGAATGAAATGGAAGCCCTTTATGCCTTTGGCTGTCCGAACCTGAAAGCAACTGTCGAGCGTTTGCGTATGGTAGCTGCCCTTGCACCCGATCCAGTGGCGAAGAAGCTGTTTTATATGCTTTCCGTCAAGCTGAGTGCTGAGGGTGTTGAAAGGTGGTATCGCTGCTTTTACTGCAAGCTGCGTGTGTTGAAAAACCATAGGGAGGGCTGCTATGACGAGACTGACGAAGATTGAGAAAGAAACAATCGTTCTCTTTAATGAGGGCGAGGACAAGGCAAATATCTACACCCACAACGCCGGATTGAAAAAGAGGTTGGCTGCTTTTGCTAAGAAGTACCCTGACCTTTGCCGACTGGAAAAATCCAATGTTCAAGGCGGTGTTTCTTATGAGCTGGCAAAGTCCCGTCTGTCTATCCGTTTCCTGCCGCCTTACAGTGAGGAACGCAGACAGAAAGCCAGTGAATATGCGAAAAAGCATGGGCTGAACAGCCAGCAGGGATACTGTGATAATCAGGGCTGATATGCGGTTAAAATGTCAGGTGCAAACCTGATGTTTTGACCGTTGCCTATCGCCTGTGAGGAAAGTATCGGAGACTATAAATTTTACGGAAATGTGCGTTACAAGGTTTGAACAGGAACTCTGTACACAAAATTTTTTCTTCCATTCTTTAAGTTGATGAAGTATAATGAGATATGAAAAATTGAGGTTTTTAATACTCGATTTCAAACAATCATTTTTATATAGCTGGAACTATGGAGGGCAAAAAATGAATGATTTTTTACGAATGTGTTTGAATATAATTACACAAATAGGCCCCTATTTAGTTGTACTTCTTCTTTTGAAATATCTTGTAAATCTTCAACAAAAGAGAGCTAAAGAACGAGAGGAAGAACAGAAAAAGGGAATAATTAGAACGCATTATACAATAAAAACAGAGAAATTCCTTGTCGTGGCATTTATCGTAGGTACAATTTTTTTTGCTTGTTGTACGGCTATGAGTCTTAGGGAAAAAGAAGATATGTTTGTCATTTGTATATTTGGAATATTTTTTTTAGTAGGCATAAGCGGAATAGTCAATATGGTAATGTGGAAACTGGAAGTGAACGGAGATGAAATCACATGGCGGTCAACTTTTGGAAAAAAGAGAACTTTTCGTTTTGGGGATATTACCTACTGCGAGAGAAAAAAAGGTTCTGTGCGTGTATATGTAAATGGGGAAAAGCTATTTACCATTGATAGTAATATCGATAAAGAAGAATTTATGGAAGATATAGAGAGAAGAAGAATCCCTGTAAAATCTTACTGGACAAATCAGCATAAGAAGAATCGTAAATGACATAGATTTTATAACAGTACGATGTTAGACAACTGAATATGACCGTCAAAGTCGGATGAAGAAACCGATGTATTGAGCGTAAAGCGATCATGCGTCGGTTTTTCTTATTTCATGAGCTGACAGAATTCCGACTGTATATCGCCTGTGAGGAAAGTATCGGGGACTATGGATTTTGCAGAAATGTGCGTTACAGGTAAGTAAAAAAACTACTTGATAGAGTGTAAATTGAATTGTTCATATCGGTATGATATAATTTACTGAAATGAAGCAAGAAGGTGGACTTTTGTATGAAAAAATTTTTGAAAATATTGCTAATCATTATAGGAATAGTCTTTTTGATTTTTGCAGCACTGATATGTATTGGACTGTTTGTTGATTATGATGACCATATTGAAAATGGTCGCTATACTTATGTTCCGGAAGATGACAATAAAGACAATGCATATGTCGAATTCAATTTGAGCGATTACGATAAAAAGGATTCTGAACTCATATATTATAGTTCTGTCGAAGAAGCTATTTTGAATTCTCCTTTGAATACTGAAAATGAAGAATTTTCTGTTCCAGAAGATTTTCTTAATCATGTTGATGAAATATTGCATATATGGAATGGCAAACAGTATGATACGATTTTCTATCGGGCAGGAAGCGATAATGATCCCGTTCAAGGTTTTGTGATGGCACGCTGCAAAAAACAGGTGGAGGAAACAACTGTACAATATGCGTTTATGAATGCTACACCGGTTACAACTAAAGCGGATAGCATTCTTATATCTGATATTACAGAACTAATTCATTCATCTTTAAAATTAAGTGATTTTCAACAGGACTTGAATCCAAATTATCCAGATACCAGATTTGTTTTTGGCTATGCACATGATAAGGAAATTTACTCATTAGAAGTAGAAGGTCAAAAGCCAGATGGTGTTATTGAAATCAATGTATATGACAGAACGATGTATCTATGGTATTATGATGATTTAAAGAGCGACAAGAGAGGAAACAATCTAAGTTATTCAGTAGATATGCCAGAGTAATTTTTTCAAATTGTCTAATCTGCCACAACTGAATATGACCGTCAAGGTCAGATGAAGAAACCGATGTATTGAGCGTAAAGCAATCATGCGTCGGTTTTTCTTTTTGCAAAATAGTCCGGTGGACTGTTTTGTAAAACCGAAGGAACTGACAGAGCTTGAGACGGGGCGAAGTCAGTTTGTTCGGGCGGGAGTACAGAGGGTGCAACCCTTTGTGCATGGGTACAGGGAATGCAATACCCCTGTGCAGGTCAAGGGCGGCAGCCTTGCCCAGTTAAGTGGCGTTTCGCCACTTAGTACTGGGTATTACTTGACGCAGAAAGCCGCAAGGAATCAGCTTCGCTGCCCTTCTCCCCTGTCGGGGAAATCAAAAAGAAGGAGGAACTCATGTGAAATTAACAAGGCACAATGGACGAGCCGGAAAGAATGGCGTTTATAATCCGAAGCACAATGACCGCAGTTTTGACATTGCCAACAGCGAACACATTGACGAAGAACGAGCCAAACAAAATCTCTATTGGGACTGTTACAATGGCTTCCGCAATTTCAAAAATCCCGAAAAGGAAAATGAGCTGTCTGCCACTTTTGAAGATGTGGAACAGCTTTTTTATCGTCAGCGGTATCGTGATTTTGTGACCGGACAGAACGAAAGAAATGTGAAGAACCGACACCCTGAAAGAAATAAGGAAACCGGAGATTTGCTCAAAAGCAAAAAGACCTGCCCAGAGGAAACGGTCTATCAGATTGGAACGCTTGATAATCATGTTCCACCAGAACTGCTCATTGAGATCGTCACAGAATTTATGGAAATCGTAAATGAGCGTTTCGGCTCTCATGTCCATATCCTGAATTGGGCACTGCACTTGGATGAAAGCACCCCTCATATTCACGAGCGTCATGTGTTCGACTGTGAAAATCAATATGGGGAGATTGCCCCACAACAGGAAAAGGCTTTGGAAGCACTGGGGTTTGAACTGCCAGAACCGGAGAAGCCTGTCGGAAGAAAAAATAACCGCAAGATGACTTTCGATTCAGCCTGCCGAGTGCTGTTGTTTGATGTGGCGAAAAAGCATGGCTTACAACTGGAAGAAGAACCGGAATATGGTGGTCGTGCTTATCTGGAAAAACAGGACTATATTCTTTTCAAGCAAAAGGAGCAACTGGCAGCACAGGAGCAAAAGTTGGAAGAACTCACGATGAAGATTGAAGATGTGGAAGCTCTGGTGGACGAGGTTGCCGATATTGCCTATGACAAGGCGGTTGAGGTCGTTGCTGATACTGTAAAACTGGAAACGCACAAGGAGGATATTAAGCTGGTGGAGCAGTCTAAAGCGTGGGTTCTCTCCCCTGAGCGTAAGGCTTCAAAGAAAGAAGTTGAGTATGCAGTGAAACGATTGGATGGCGTGATTGCCAGAATCACAAACGCTATGAAATCAACCATTCAGAAAATCCAAACCACGCTGATGAAACCGGAGGTCAAAAAAGCCGGAACGGAGCAAATCAAGAAGAAAGCCAAAAATTCTATTATAGAGCAGTTGAGCCGCAAAAAGAAAGAAATTGCAGAGCGTGAAGTCAGCCGGACGGATCAGGCAAAAAGCAAAAAACAGGATATGGAACTCTAAAGCACTTGCTGTTTTCACTTTGAAAATGACAGGTGCTTTTGCTTTAGGGAGTAAGAAAATATCTTCCATTCTTTAGGTTGATGAAGTATAATGATAGTAAGAAATTTTTTGTAATGACCTTAATCCAATAAGTGATTTTGCAATTATTCAGTAAAGGATGTAATTATATGAAAAAAGTATTGTTGCTTTCCAGTGTGATTATTATACTCGGTTTAACAGGCTGCTCTAACAAATATTTCAATGACTGGTTTAGCTCTGAACAAAATGAAACGGATAAGATGTGTCAACAAATTATCGAGGCATGTAAGCAACAGGATTCAGAGAAACTCAAATCTCTATTTTCCGAAGAAAGCAAAAAGAGCATTGAGAATTTAGACACTGAAATCTCTGATTTTTTCGATTATATTGAGGGCAGTATCCAAAGTTTTGAGGGCGATTGTGCATCATCAAGTGAAAGCAACTATGGTAAAAGGAAAACGGAATTGGATGGTATGTATCTCATATTGACAGAGAAGGAACGGTATTGTATGAATTTTTATATGTATAGTGAGGATGATGAAAATGCTCAAAATGTGGGGATATATAAAATTGAAATTGCATTGGAGAGCGAAGTGGCTGAGGATAATTTTATATGGGATAATCCCCCAAACGGTATTTTTGTTGGAGGACAAAATTGATTTTTGTTATGAGAGAACATTAAAGTATAAATTTCGGATGGTATAAGAAAAACTGACTACAATTAAATCTTCACAGCTTTACTAAGCAGGAAATCTGAAAAGTTCTCCTGCTTTTTTGCACTCAAAATAGAATGTGGAACTCTAAGACACTTGCTGTCTTCGTTTTGAAAATGACAGGTGCTTTTGCTTTGGGAGGCAAGAAAAAATCTTCCATTCTTTAGGTTGATGAAGTATAATGTAAGCAACAAACTTGAAGTTTAAGGGGATGATATTATGGATTTTGCTATATTTAGATTGTTTATAAGAGTTTCATTATTTGTTATAGCGTTAATTGCTTGCATTATCTATCTAATTAAAAAAAGAAAACTTATCTATTCGATATTTTTTGATAAAGAAGCGATAAAAAAAGAATATACTGGAAAAAATGATATAATATTTCTTCGATTGGCTAATACCATTCTTGTTATAGTAGCTATTCTTTTAATCTTATATTTGAAAGATTTTGTTTTAGATATGCCTTACATCATAAACAAACAGTATAGTTATGCAGAAGGATATGTAACTGAACAATCTCATGGTGGTGCAGATATATCTTCTGAAAGAAGAAGTATTTTTCTATATGATAAAGTTAAAGATGATGAAATCGAAATCACAGTATTTTCAAGGTATATTGATAAAAAATACTTATTTAAAGGTACAATATCTTCCGCATACGAAATATGGTGCTATTGTAGAAATTAAATAATTCATTCTAAAAGAAAATTTCCAGTTTGTATAACTGGCAACCCAACCACAATTAAATCTTCAAAGCTTTACTAAGCAGGAAATCTGAAAAAGGTCTCCTGCTTTTTTGCACCTAAAATTAAATATGGAACTTTAAGGCACTTGCTATTTTCGTTTTGAAAATGACAGGTGCTTTTTTCGTTTCTGGAAAGGAGTCACATGAATGTATTTGAAGTTGTAAAAGAAAATGTTACTGCCCGACAAGCCGCAGAAGCCTATGGCTTGAAAGTGGGTCGCACTGGTATGGCGTGCTGTCCGTTTCACTCGGATAAGTCCCCCAGTATGAAGCTGGATGAACGCTATTACTGTTTTGGCTGCGGGGCAACCGGAGACGCTGTTGATCTGACAGCGAAGCTATTCGGTATCGGGCTGAGGGAAGCTGCTGTCAAACTTGCTGAAGATTTTGGTCTTAACTATGACAGCCGACAAAAGCCCAGTATTCGCCCTCGTATTCGTGAGCCGACACCGGAACAGAAGTATCAAAAAGAAGAAAATCATTGCTACAAGGTGCTGACGGATTATTTTCATCTTCTTAGAGAATGGGAAAAGAAATACGCTCCTAAACAGCCGGATGAGGAATGGAATCCCCTGTTTGCAGAAGCACTGTATAAGAAGAACTATATCGAATATCTACTTGATATTCTTCTGTATGGTTCATTGGAGGAACGAAAAGCACTTGTGGCAGAACAGAGAAAGGAGGTGTTAAAACTTGAACAGCGAATTGCAGAACTGTCAGCAGACAGAACCATGCACAGTAGAAGAAATCCGAAACAGCTTAGAGCAGAGCGAGAAAGGTAAGGTTTATAATACTGCCGCAAATTATAAGCGTGTTCTGCAATATGACCCACTTTTGAAAGGGGCTATCCGAAAAAATCTTCTGACCGAAAGAATCGACATTGTGAAGCCCCTCGGTTGGTATCGTGACAGCCCGACATTGACGGATGTGGATGTGAAATATCTGCTCCTATATTTTGAAGAAAACTATGGATTGACCGTAGAGAAGAAAATCATAGACGCAGTTGCGGTTATTGCCAATGAAAATCGTTACCACCCTGTCTGTGATTTTCTCAATGCCTTGCAATGGGACGGAACAGAACGCATACGCTTCTGTCTGCACCGCTTTCTCGGTTCTGATACAGATGATTACACCTATGAAGCATTGAAGTTGTTTCTGCTGGGTGCTATCTCACGAGCCTTTAAGCCGGGGTGTAAATTTGAGGTAATGCTCTGTCTTGTAGGCGGTCAGGGAGCCGGAAAGTCCTCTTTCTTCCGTTTGCTTGCGGTCAATGATGATTGGTTCTCTGATGACTTGAAAAAGCTGGATGATGAAAATGTGTACCGCAAAATGCAGGGGCATTGGATTATTGAAATGTCGGAAATGATTGCAACCGCTAACGCTAAGAGCATTGAAGAAATCAAGTCCTTTCTGAGCCGCCAAAAGGAAACCTATAAGATACCGTATGAAACACATCCGGCAGACAGAAAACGACAATGTGTGTTTGGAGGTTCTTCTAATACCCTTGACTTTCTTCCCCTTGACCGAACAGGCAACCGCCGCTTCGTTCCGGTTATGGTCTATCCTGAAAGGGCTGAGGTTCATATTTTGGCGGATGAACAGGCTTCCAGAGAGTATATCAATCAGATGTGGGCAGAAGCTATGGAGATTTACAGAAGCGGCAATTTCCGTCTGAGATTCAGTCCGGCTATGAACGATTATCTGAAAGCCCACCAAAAGGATTTTATGCCGGAGGACACAAAGGCAGGACAGATTTTAGACTATCTGGAACGCTATTCCGGCAGCATGGTCTGTTCCAAACAGCTTTATAAGGAAGCACTGGGGCATGATTATGACGAACCGAAACAATGGGAACTGCGAGAGATCAATGACATTATGAATAACGCTGTCACAGGCTGGATGGCGTTCAGCAATCCGAGGTATTTTCCAGAGCCTTACCGCCGACAAAAAGGCTGGGAGCGTATTAGGAACGACAACGAGCCTGACAACAGCATGGATGGTTTTCAAGAAATCCCGACAGAGGAAATGGAACAGTTAGGACTTCCAGAAGAATGGTTGAAGCAAAAATAAAAGCCCGTTGTCGCTTCGGTTGTCGAGCCGGTTGTCGGTCTGGTTGTCGGGCAAAAATCCCGAAAGCCTTGATATTGCGGCACTTTTCCCTCTCTGACAACCATGACAACCAATATTATAAAGAAAAAGGAAATAGTAAAAAGATAGTATCGCCCGATAAAGAAAAAAGGTTTTCTGATGTCCGTTGTCGGAACTTCGTTGTCAGACCTTTCCTTGTCGGGCTTTTTCATTCAAGGAGGAATATCGTATGACAAATATTGTGAACAGTACACTACCCACCCCAAATAACCATTCGGAGAAAAACAAACCGGATGGAGTTTTTGTGATTAAGCAAGGCAAAACAAATTATAAAGTCAAAGTGTTTTTTGACCATAGTAGCGGTTTGACTGCGGAGGACAGGTTGAAACGTATTATTCAGGCAGAAGCAGAGAGAGAATCTGCGTAAGTAATATGAAAAATATCCACGCACCCCCTTGACAAAAGCTTTCAGAAGCGTCGCTTCTCTCTGCTATGGAGCGAGCCGGGAACGGGGACACCGACCCGGACGCGGAACGCCGGGGGCTTGGCACTCCCGCCACCCGCGCCGCCGTCATTGAAAAACTGGTAAAGGGCGGCTTTGCGGAGCGCAAGGGGAAGCAGCTTATCCCCACGCAAAACGGAGCCGCCCTTATATCAGTCTTGCCGGATATGCTCACTTCCCCGCAGCTTACCGCAGAATGGGAAAACAATCTGACGCAGATAGCAAAGGGAGCCGCAGACCCCGGCAAATTTCTGTCCGGCATTGAAGCTATGACGCGGGAGCTTGTGCAGACACACGCCGCCGTACAGGAGGATAAAAAGGGCTTGTTCAGAGAGGAAAAGCCCTCTATCGGCAAATGCCCCCGGTGCGGTTCCCCCGTCCATGAGGGGAAGAAAAACTATTATTGCAGCAACAAAGAATGTGCCTTTGTCATGTGGAAGAATGACCGCTTTTTCGAGGAACGCAAGACCGCTTTTTCCCCGAAGATTGCCGCCGCGCTCCTTAAATCCGGCAAAGTGAACGTGAAAAAGCTGTATTCCCCGAAAACAGGCAAGACCTACGACGGAATTATCGTTTTGGCTGACACTGGCGGGAAATACGTCAACTACCGTATCGAAGTGCAGAAGAACTAAAAACTTGAATAGCAAGCATAGGAAGCGGGTACCCACTTCCGTAAATCCCCGTTGCGACGCTGACGCGCCGGACGGGGATTTTGCTTGTTGGGAAGTTTCCCAAACCCTCTTTTGCGGAGGGCTTCACCCTCTAAAAATTTTCAAAAATATTTGGCAGAAATGCGGGCGTACCCGTAGTAGACCATGCAGCCAAAAAATGCAGCTTATGACGCTGCCGCAGAGAAAGGAGGTTTTTCACTATGGCAAGTTTACGGGACACCGTAAAGGACTATCAAGACGAGCTTAGGGACGGTATCGCATGGGTGGCGTTCTGGAAACAGGGGCGTTCATGGAACGCGGAATATTTTCATCTTGATATGGACGATACGCTCTACCCGGAGGACAGGAGCCGGTTAGAGGAAATAAAAAGCATTGACCCCGCCGCCGTTATCTTAAACGGCTACTATTGCGGGCATTTAGGCGAGGACATGAGCCTTGACGAGCTGACCGCCGGAGTGCGTTACCACTACGAAAACAGCATGAACGACATTGACGGTTTTATCGGAGCGCATGACGACAGGCTTCCCCCGGAGGTTATCGAGGAAGCGAGGGCAGCCGCCCATGAAGCGGGGCTTCCCTTTTCCGAAAAGCCCTACCGGGACGGGGAGGATTTTAACCCCTATGTATTTGACGGGAGCATGAGCATTGAGGATTTTGAGCTTATGCACCGCATGATTGAAAAAGAAAGGAGCGAACAAATGGCAGAACCGATTTTAAGCGGCTATCTTTCCAATCTTGGGAAGTACACCGAGGGCAGACCCGCGGGCGAATGGGTGACATTCCCCACGACTGCCGAACATCTGAAAGAAGTCTTTGACCGTATCGGGATTGACTTCAAGCACTATGAGGAATGGCATTTCACAGAATTTCAATCCACTATCCCCGGCTTGACGGAGCATTTAAGCGAGTATTCCCACCCCGACGAGCTGAACTATTTAGGGAAGCTCTTGGAAATGCAGTTTGACGACGACCGGGAGAAATTCATTGCAGCCATTGAATACGGCGACCATGCCGACAGCTTACAGGACATTATCAACCTTGCACAGAACCTTGACTGCTACTGGATTTATCCGTCCGTCCACAATGAAGAAGAATACGGGCGTTATCTGGTTGATGAACTGGAAGAACCGGAACTTCCCGAAGAAGCGAAAAAGTATTTCATGTATGAGGAATACGGGCGGGACGCTTCCATTAACGACGACGGTATGTTTACCGAAAAGGGCTATATCTACAACAACCGCAACACCTTTACAGAATGGTACGACGGGCGCGACGTGCCGGAGGAATACCGGGTAACGCCGCAGCCCCCGCAGCCGGAAAGACCCGACCCGTCAAAGGTAGAAATGGACGCAGCCGCGCCGGGGCAGAGAACGGCGCAGACCGCAGAGCAGCCACAGGAGCCGCGCCCGGTTATCCCTATCGTGCTGACGAGCGAGAAGCCCGCCGAAAAGCTCAAAGAGATTACCGACCGTCTGGAACAGGGTATTGCGGAACTCTTTGACAGCGAGCGTTACCGGGAATATCTGAAAGTCATGTCAAAATTCCATAATTACAGCTTCCGAAACACCGTCCTTATCGCCATGCAGAAGCCGGACGCTTCCCTTGTGGCGGGCTTTTCCGCTTGGAAGAACAACTTTGAACGAAACGTGATGAAAGGGCAAAAGGGAATTAAAATCATTGCTCCGTCACCCTATAAAATCAAACAGGAAATGCAGAAAATCGACCCGCACACGCAGAAGCCCGTTATCGGCAAGGACGGGAAGCCCGTCACCGAGGAAAAGGAAGTCACCATACCCGCCTACAAGGTGGTATCCGTCTTTGACGTTTCCCAGACCGAGGGAAAGGAGCTGCCGGACATTGCGGTTGACGAGCTGACAGGCGACGTTGACCGCTACAAGGATTTTTTCGCAGCCCTTGAAAAGACTTCCCCCGTTCCTATCGCCTTTGAGAATATCGAGGGCGGCTCTCATGGCTACTACCACTTGGAGGACAAGCGCATTGCTATCAACGAGGGCATGAGCGAATTACAGACCTTAAAGACCGCTATTCACGAAATCGCCCATGCGAAGCTGCACGACATTGACCTCAACGCGCCAAAGGACGAGCAGCAGCCCCACGTTGACCGCCGCACCCGCGAAGTCGAAGCGGAAAGCGTCGCCTATACTGTCTGCCAACATTACGGGCTTGACACGTCGGACTACTCTTTCGGCTATGTCGCCGGGTGGAGCAGCGGGCGGGAGCTGTCCGAGCTGAAAAGCTCCCTTGAAACGATACGCAGCGCAGCCGCCGAGATTATCAATTCCATAGACGAGAACTTAGCGGAGCTGCAAAAGGCACAGGACAAGGAGCAGACCGCCGGACAGGAGCAGCCCACCAGAGAGGGACAGGAAGCCGCGCCGGAGAAGCCGGATCCGGAAGCAGCCGCACCGGGAAAATCCGGCGCACAGGAAAAAGCGGGCGCAGCCCCGAAAGAAGCCTTTACCCCGGAAACGATTTACAGAGTGCGCCGGAACCCTTACAGCGACAGCCGGGAAAACAGCTACCTCTTGCAAGCCTATGTGACACAGGAGAACGGGCGGGCGAAAATGGGCGACGTGCTTTATACGGGAACGCCGGAGAAATGCCGCGAGCTTATGGGGCAGCTCAAAAGCGGCGAGCTGACCGAGGGCGACGTGAAGCAGCTTTACGCAAAGGCACAGGAAACGGCGCAGACCGCCGGACAGGACAAAGACACCTTTTCCATTTACCAGATAAAGGGCGGGGACGAAACAAGGGATTTCCGCTTTGAGCCATACGACCGCCTGCAGGCGGCGGGAAATGTGGTTGACAGGGCGAACTATGAGCTTGTCTATTCCGCGCCCCTTGCGCCGGAAACTTCCCTTGAAGATATTTACACCTGTTTCAATATCGACCACCCCAAAGATTTTAAGGGACACAGCCTTTCCGTTTCCGACGTGGTAGTGCTTCATCAGGACGGACAGGACGCGGCGCATTTCGTTGACAGTGTAGGTTTTCGGGAAGTGCCGGAGTTTTTACAGGAGCAAAAGCAGCTTACCCCGGACGACTTGGAAACGGGCGAAACTGTCAAGACACCGAGGGGGACTTTCCATGTGACCGCCATGAGCCGGGAGCAGATAGAAGCCGCCGGATATGGCTTTCACCACCAGTCGGACGACGGAAAGTATCTGATTATGGGGAATGGGACGCGGGCGTTTGCCGTTGCCGCAGAACAGGCGCAGCGGGACAATCCCTTGAAAACCGCCGAGCAGACCACAGAGCAGAACGGGAACATGATTGACGGTATCATCAACAACACCCCCACCGTTGACGAACTGGAAGCAAAGGTAAAGGCGGGCGAGCAGATTTCCCTTGTTGACCTGGCTAACGCTGTCAAAGCCGACAAGGAGCGCGGCAAGGGAGCGAAGCCGGAAAAGAAACCCTCTATCCGGGCGCAGCTTAGAGCCGACAAGGAAAAGGCACAGAAGAAAAACGCAAAGCAGAAGTCACAGGACTTGGAAAGGAGCTGACCCATGCCGGAACAGAGCAAATTTGAAAACATGGATTTGTTTGCTTCCCTTGAAGCGATTATGAAGCAGAACACAGGCTTTTACCAGAGCGACTTAGACATTGACAAAGAGATTATCGCAAAGGCGGCGGCAAGCCCCCACAGGGAGGACAAAACACTTTTGTGGTTCTGCCGCCCGTCCGGGACGCACTGTTTCCGGGAGCGCGACGTTTTCCTCAAAGACACCGCGCCCCACAACACATGGCGTTTCTACATGGAGCAGACAAGCGACCGCGTTCTTGCCTATGCAATCGAGCTGACGGGAAAGGAGCGCGGGAAAATCAAGGGCAATCTGTACGAACTGGACTACTCTAAACATTATGAGCGCGTCAAGGAAAAGGAGCTGCCCGCCGATACGGTGAAGCTGATTTATGAGCATGGGGAAAGGGTACAGGAAGCCGGGAGATATTTTGACGGAACCCCAGACCCGCAGCTTGGGAAATTTGAACGCTTTGAAGCCGTACCCAACGACCCGGACGCGCTGCAATCGCTCTTACAGGAAGAACGGCGCAGCCGGGAGCAGCTTTCGCCGGGGGATTTCAAGGCGCATATTGCCGCTTTGCGGGACGGGCTGATTGAAACGGAAGCGCGGCGCATTGTGCGGGAAATGAAGCGGCATTACGAGCCGAACAGCCCGAACAAGACCCATTTCATGGCAGAGCTTTCCCCGGCGTTCATGCGGCTTGCAGCCACAAAGGACACTGACCGCCTTTTCTCCATGCTGCCCTACAAGACCCTTTCCTTTTCCAAAATCGAGGGCAGACATGGGACGTATGCGCTGATTGACAAGGGGGAGAACCGGGACAGGGAGATAAGGAAGCCCCGCCCCTCTATCCGGGCGCAGCTTAAAGCAGACAAGGCAAAGACCGCCCCGAAAAAGGCGGCGGCAAAAACAAAAAATCACGATATGGAGGTATGAGCATGATTAGACTGACTGTTGAAGAAACAAACCTTTTGAGCATTTACAACGAGGGCGGCAAGCGGGCTTTGATTGAGAATGTCAACGCCGCGCTGCCCTACATGGACGCGGATATGCGGGAGCTTGCAAAGCGCACCCTTTCCAAAGTGGACGCTTTGACCGAAGCGGAATTTGCAGAGCTTCCCATTTACGCCGCTGATGAAGTATGAACGGGGTTAAGCGGCTGACGCCGCCCCAGAGCCGGAAAGTCAACGCCCTTGTGCGCCGGACGTGCTGCAATTATGATAACGGGAACTGTATCTTACTGGACGACGGGGACGAGTGCGTATGTCCGCAGCTCATTTCCTATTCGCTTCTCTGCAAGTGGTTCCGGGTTGCGGTGCTTCCCGCCGACAGGCTGCTTTATGCGGAGCTTTACCAGACAGGGGATAAGAAGAAATGTACCGAGTGCGGCGCGTTCTTTGCGTCAACCTCTAACAGTGTCAAATACTGCCCCGTCTGCCGGAAACGTATCACCCGCAGACAAGCCGCCGAGCGCATGAGGAAAAGACGCGCCCCTGTTACGCAGTAGGCGCGGAAAATCCCTTGATTTACAGGGCTTTCCGGGCGTGAAAATCGGATAGGCGATACTTTATACCTTTACCCCCAAAAATGGCGTTCTACTGCGTAACATTCACGAAAACAGCACCCATAAAAAGACAGGGCGCGGAAGTCATATACTGGCTTCCGCGCCCTGTTCTTTTTTTGCCTATCTGACATTTCCCTTTTCCATTTCTTCAAGCGGGAACTGCGGGAGGGCTTCTATCAGCTTCTTTGTGATGGACTGGCGCATATCTTCGTTGATTTCCTGTTTCGTGCTTCCGTCCGGCTGTCTGACCGCTACCGTCGATAGCCTGTCGATTTCGTCCTTGTAGCACTCCACGACTTTCTCCACCGCCCATTTTTCCCCGGCAACGGCGGCGCGTATGGTTTCATATTCCGGCATTTTCTGGTTTTCCATGCTCAACGCTCCTCTGCTTTTTGATAGCCCTATCATAGCACAGCGGCGGGGATTTTGCTATCCTTATCCGCGCTCTGTTCCCTTTTCCCGTTCCGGCTGCCTGTCTGCCTGTAAAATGCTGTCAATGTTCTGCTTGATAATATCGTATTCCCGGACTTTCTTTTTCAGCTTCCCATAGTCGGCATAAAGGGCTTCTTTCTGCGCTTGGAGGGCTTCATATTCCGATTGCAGCGCGGCAAGGTTCGGGAGCTTTGCAATGCCCGCCGCTTTCAGCGACCTTGCGGCGGCTTCATGTAGGATAATCGCCTGTTCCTGTCCGGCGCGGTACTTCTCCCTGTTCCTTGCCTTGCGGTATGCGTCATAGACGGGCTTTGTCTTTTGGTAGGTGGAAACATTCTTGATAAGCACCGCCATGTCCGCAAGCCGCTTTTCCGCGTCCTTCAATGCGTCTGCCGCCTGTCCGCTTTCCGCTGCCATTTCTTCAATCCGGCTGACTAAATCCGCGTACTGTTCAATCTTATGTTCCGTCAAGAAATTCATGGTCTTTGCTGCCTGTTTCAGATTGTGGATTTTCGCCCACTGTTCATAGCCCTTACTCTGCGCCGCCTTGATACTGTTCTCAATGTCGATAAGCAGCGAAACGCCGCGCTGCTCTCTGGGGGCTTTCGCCGCCTTTGCCCGTCTGCCCGCTATCCGTTCCCTTATGGCTTCCTCTGTATAATCCGCGCCGAGGGTTTTAAGACGGGTGAAGCGTTCCTGTCCGGGGGCGCGGCATGACACATATTTCCCCGGCTTTATCTCATAGCCCGCCGCCTGTAACCGCTGCAACAATTCCTCAAAACTGGAAACTTGGGGGATAAGCGCGTCAACGGCAATCTTTAGCTTGCCTTTCCAACTTGTACCCGTCTTTTCTGCCTGGTACTCCGCATAGCTCTTTCCCTTGCTGCCCTTGCCGGGAACGACGACGGACAAGCCATTTTCCCGACACAGCTTGTCGCTCATGTTCCGTATGCCGTAATAGCTCCTTTTGTTGGAATTATATTTGCGGTGGTCTACGAAATTTACGGCGCAGAAAATAATGTGATTGTGGACGTGTCCTTTGTCAATGTGCGTCGTGAGTACATATTCATGCTGCCCCTTTGTTACCGCGTCGGCAAGCTGCTTTCCGATTTCATGGGCTTTCTGATAATCGACTTCCCCCGGCTCAAAGGACTGTATCAGATGAAAGGCTAAATTGTTCCCCTTTTGGAGTGCTTGGGACAAGGTATATTCAAATTCAATATCTGCCGTTTCATAGGAGCAGCCGAAAGAGGACACAAGCATTTTTCCGTCCGTCTTGTCCGGGTTTTCGATATAGTCAAGGGCTTTGCTTAGAGTGCTTTTAATAGGCTTAATCTTTGTAACCGCCATATCTCCGCAAGCACCCCCTTTATTTCCTCTATGTCCTCTTGGTATGCGTTCCCCGTCGCGTTTACGCGGCGTGCTATCTGGTTGACGTTGACACCGATTTTCTGTATCTCTGCGGTCATTGCCTTTATATCGGCATGGTCTATCTGAATGATATACCCGTCAATGGCAATCTTCCGCAGATATGCCGCCATGTTCCGGGTGGGTACGAGCTTCATTTTTTCCAGTATTAAATCCCGTTCCGCTTCCGTCACTCTGAATTTGATTTGCACCGTTCTTTTGCGTCCGTTCATGTATTCGCTCCTTTCCTTTCCGTTCCGAGGGTTTGGGACACTTCCCAACAAGCAATTTTCAACCGACGCGCCGCAGCGCGGGAGGGGAAAATACGGAAGTGGGTACCCGCTTCCTATGCTTGCTACGAATGTTTTTATCCCTTATGCCTTACTACGGAGCTATGCCCGGTTTTGCCAAACTTCCGCAAAAGAAAAACGCTGCAATCCTCAAAAAAAGATTACAACGCTCTCTAAACCTTATTCAATTCTGACGGACACTTCTTATCTGCCCTCTGTTTCGACTTCCGCTATCTCCTTTGCCGTTGCGCTCACAATCCGTATGCCTGTATCGCTCATACCGTCAAGAAGCGCGTCAAGCTGCCGCCGCTGCGTGTTCTTCTCTGGCGGCGTTTCCAAAAGAAACTGGTCTACGGATATATTGTAGCGGAGCATAAGCTCAAAGAAAATCTGTAAACTTGGGTGCTGCCCCTTGTTCTCAATGTTCGCAAGGTAGCGCGGCGAGATAAACATTTCGTCGCTCACTTTCTTGCGGCTCTCCTTGCGCCCTGTCCGCGCCGCCTTTATCGCTGCCCCAAAAGCCTTGAAATCGTATTTCGGTACTGGTCTTTTTGCCATAGTTATTCACCCTGTTACATTTTACTGTTCCCCTTTCTTCTTGGATATGTCTACACAATTCAATCAGTTAGCCAAAATAATTCATATGTATATGTTGACAATTAGCCGCTTTTTTTGTATAGTATTATTAAAAGGGGGAAATGTTTATGTTACATAGCATGCGTATTCGATAAGCATTGAAATCAAAAAAGATTTTTCCCATTTTCAATATGGGCTTTTTTGTCATGCTTATTTTGCGTATGCTATACAACAAAACTAACGATGTATAGACATAGTATAAAAACTATGCCTTAATTTTGTTGTAGTGTTATATGTATAAATGCAGGTCAATGCTCATGTTGAGAATTGACCTGTATTTTTTTGCACAAAAGGAGAAATATTATGCTTGAAAAATATTGGATAAAATGTCCAATTTGTAACGGAAAGACGAGGGTTCAAGTATTTTATAATACGGTATTAAGAAATTTTCCTCTTTTCTGCCCTAAATGTAAATTAACACATATCATTGATGTTGAAAAATTAGAAATCATAATCAAAAACTCTGAAAAACAAAAGGAAGGATATTAAATGAAACACTTACCTAAAAGTACACTTACGGAAATATTGAATGACCCATACGGATTTACTTACAAAGAAATGTCGGAAGTAATTGGAGAGGATAAAGCAAGAGCCTTATATGCGGAATTGTATAAACAGCCATTTCACAAAAAAAATCTATCAATATCAACAAAAAAAGTCTATAAAAGTAGCGATACTGAAAAGTATGTTTATGAATTGAAAGACAACAGGTATATCGAAACGGTTTTTATTAAACGGCGAGATGGTGGGACTGTTTGCGTAAGTACGCAAGTTGGTTGTTCTGTTGGCTGTATTTTTTGTGAGTCCGGACGCAATGGTTTCGTTCGTAATCTAACACCATCTGAAATTGTGCAACAGGTCATATTGATACGTCAAAAAGTAAATCGTATCGTTTTTATGGGAATGGGAGAACCTTTATTCAATTACGACAACTTGATTGCAGCAATCCATATTCTTCGAGATAGAAATGGACTTAACTTTCCAACCGACGGCATTACCGTATCAACAGTTGGTCCAGTTAATCAATTAAAAAAATTGCGCGAAGAACATCTAAAAATTCAGTTGACAATATCTTTACATGCAGCAACACAGGCTGCGAGAAACTGCATCATTCCTCATATGCACATGTACGCTATTGAAGATGTTGTTAAGCAAGCATTGTCCTATTCACAAAGGCATAATCGAAAAGTGGTATTTGCGTATTTGCTTTTACCAGGTATAAATGACCGTTCCTCAGATATAAGGCAACTTGCAAAATGGTTTAAGGGCAAAAATGTTATGATTAACGTGCTGCAATACAACCCGACGAGTAATTCAAAAATTAGAGCACCACAAAAACAAGAAATGGTTGCGTTCAAACATCAATTAGAGCAAACAGGACTTGAAGTTACCATGAGAGTTTCTCATGGTAGAGAGATTAAAGCAGCTTGTGGACAGTTAGCTAATACATATAATAAAGCCAAAAAACAACAAAAATAATTTAATTAAAAGAGCCAGACGCACAGACGCAGAGCCGATAATATGCAGTTTGAAATACTGCTGTTATCGGCTCTTTTTTGATTTAATTTGTGCCCCCAATAACCATATTGGAGCAAAATCAGAACTGTTGCTTGTCGTTCTTTGATTTCCGCAGCAGCTTTGAAAAACCAAAGCCGCCGTTTCTTTTTATCTTCTAATGAAATGACGCGGTATCACTGTTAAAAGCGGCGGCTAAAAGGAGGTAGCCGCCATGAAGCACATACCATATCGACAAAATCCGACGGTCATTGACACATCAAAAAAAGCCCGACCACCGCCGGGGAAAACTACGTCTATCAATATGAACTGTCTAATCATCTGAATACCGCTTACAATACCTATACGTCTGTCCGGGCTTTTCGGACAGGCGTATTTTGCTGCTCAAAAAATTTTTTGAAAAAAATCCGAAAATCTTCGGCGTTTTTTTCAAAAGGCAGTATTGCCCCGCGAAAAGGGGGAAGCACCACCAACTTTCCAACGAGAAAGGGGGTGAGAATGTGGAACCTAATCGCAGGGAGTTTATAAAACAGTGCGCTTTCCAGAAGTTTTGTAATACGGTACTGCACAATGAAGCGTGTGACGCTCACAAAGAGCTGCACAGGCATAAGGCAAGGGAGATTACCTTTTCCGACTTGACCTTAGAAGAAGCGCGGCAGCTTCATACCTTTGATGAATATTTCAAAGGGGAAATCGCCTTTGAAAGAGCCGGGAAGAAAATCACGCCGAAGCTGCTTCTTGAAGCAATCCGTACTTTGCCGGAAGAAAAGCGCAAAGCCGTACTCCTGTACTATTTCGAGGGAATGAACGACACCGAGATTGCGGAGCTGTTCGATACGTCGAGAAGCACGATACAGTACAGGCGGACAAGCTCTTTTGAGCTGCTAAAAAAATATCTGGAGGAAAATGCTGATGAATGGGACGAATGGTAACGAACCCGGCTACCCGGAAAAAGCCCTTGTTCCCTATCCTGTCATTTTGGCAGCGACAAAGGGCGACCCGGACGCTATGAAGATTGTCTTGCAGCATTTCAGCGGCTACATAGCCCGCCTCTCCATGCGGAAGCTGTACGACGAGCGCGGGAACGTCTATTTTGGCGTAGACCACGACATTCGGGAACGGCTGCAAGCAAAACTGATGATGGCTGTCCTCACCTTTAAGGCAGAGGAATAAACCGCAGCGGCGGGACGCTTTCTCTCTCCCCCTTTTCCGTTCCGCTGCTGACGCGGCAGCAAAGCCATTCTGAACCTTGACAAAGAAAGCGGCGCAAGATAACGGCGGCGCAGCATAGGGCAAATCGGATACGTTCCTTTTGCGCCGAGCCATACGGTGGGTGCGCCATGACGCTATCCGGGTGAGGTTATCCCCGCCCGGACAGCCGAGCGACCAACACCGCGCCGGAAAGCAAGTGTAGCGGCTTGCGGGCGACGACACGCAAAATATACAATGATACTTCCTTACAGCCACAGTCCGAGCGTTAAGAGCGTCGCAGGCAATGGGTAGGGCTGCATGAGAACCATGCCGGGGTGAAATTCCCATGAGGTTATGCTAATAACCGTCCGATTAAAGCCTTTGTTTTCTTGAATAGTGGACTTGCTGCTATTCATAGACTGTATTATATGTTTGCGAAAGAAAGGGGGATTTTCTTTGACGCAAAACCAGACGCCCGTTACCACAACGGAGCATAAAATCGGAAAAGTTACTTACCTTGTATGTTCGTCCGCAAGTGAACGCGCAACGGACACACTGGATAAAAAGATAAAGAAGCTCATTCGCAAGGACATGGAGCTGAACCCCGCAAACGCCCGGAAATAGGGCGTTTCTTCACATTTTATACATGACACAGGCAGCGGTATGTGGTATAATATAGACAGTACAAATACCATGCTTGTCTGTCGTCGGAAAGGAGGACAAAATGTTACAGACAGACAAGATTACCGCTTTATATTGCAGATTGAGCCAGGAAGATATGCAAGCCGGGGAAAGCGAAAGCATACAGAACCAAAAACTGATTTTACAAAAGTATGCTGACGAACACCACTTTTTCAACACACGCTTTTTTGTAGACGACGGATTTTCCGGCGTGAGCTTTGAGCGTGAGGGGCTTCAAGCCATGCTGCATGAGGTTGAAGCCGGGAACGTGGCGACCGTCATAACAAAAGACCTTTCCCGTCTGGGACGTAATTATCTGAAAACCGGCGAACTGATAGAGATTGTTTTCCCCGAATACGAAGTGCGCTACATTGCCATTAACGACGGTGTAGACACAGCGAGGGAAGATAACGAGTTTACCCCTCTGCGGAACTGGTTCAACGAGTTTTACGCCCGCGACACCTCAAAGAAAATCCGGGCTGTCAAACAGGCAAAGGCACAGAAAGGCGAGCGCGTCAACGGCGAAGCTCCTTACGGCTACCTTATCGACCCGGATAACCGCAATCATCTGATACCCGACCCGGAAACGGCACACGTCGTAAAACAGATTTTTGCAATGTATGTACGGGGCGACCGTATGTGTGAAATCCAGAACTGGCTGCGGGACAATGAGATATTGACCGTCGGGGAACTGCGCTACCGCAGGACAGGGAGCAAACGCCACCCCCGCCCACAGCTCAACGCATGGTACAACTGGCCGGATAAGACACTGTACGACATTCTGACAAGGAAAGAGTATTTAGGGCATACCATAACCGGGAAAACCTACAAGGTATCTTATAAGTCGAAAAAGACGAAAAAGAACCCGGAGGAAAAAAGGTATTTCTTCCCCAACACTCACGAACCTTTGATTGATGAAGAAACCTTTGAACTTGCACAGAAGCGGATTGCCACCCGGCAACGCCCGACAAAGGTTGATGAAATTGACCTGTTTTCCGGGCTGCTCTTTTGTGGGGACTGCGGCTACAAAATGTATGCAGTACGCGGAGCCGGGACGCTTGAACGGAAACACGCCTACACTTGCGGCAACTACCGCAACCGGGCAAGAAATGATATGCTCTGCACTACGCATTATATCCGCAAAAGCGTATTGAAAGAACTTGTCCTTGCAGACTTGCAGCGAGTAACGTCTTATGTGAAAGAGCATGAACAGGAGTTTATCGAAACCGCCAACGAGTGCAGCGCAAAGGCAGTACAAAAGACGCTGACACAGCAGCGGAAAGAACTTGACAAGGCGCAGAACCGTATTAACGAGCTGAACATCTTATTCCGCAAGCTCTACGAGGACAACGCTTTAGGGAAACTTTCAGATGAACAATTTGCTTTTCTGACTTCCGGCTATGATGAAGAAAAAAAGACGCTGACCCGGAGGATTGCGGAGCTGTCACAGGAAATCGACAACGCCACCGAGCGCAGCGCGGACGTAAAAAGGTTTGTCGCACTGGTACGCAGATACACAGCGATTGAAGAACTGACCTACGAAAACGTCCATGAATTTATTGACCGTATTCTTATTCACGAACTGGATAAGGAAACGAACACCCGCAAAATCGAAATCTTTTATAGCTTTGTCGGCAGAGTTGATACAGGCGACAAGCCTACTGAAAGTATCTCCTATTTCAGACAGATAGGAGCCGACGTAAAGAGTTATGCTATCTAACATACATCAAAAAGAGGTAAGATAACACCCTCTGCAAAAAAGGTATCGTTATCTTACCTCAACAAAGTTCGTCCCCGACCAGCCATCGTCCACATACTCACCGACTACATGAAGCCCCTGTTCCTTTGCGTACTGTTGCAGGATTGTCCGCTGTGTTTCAATGCTTACGCTGTCACCATAGTTTTCATCGTCCCGGCTCAATCTCATATAAAGCGCCGTGTTGTAAATCGTAGTATTGTAAGGTTGTTTCACCGTTAAAAATCCTCCTTCTAAAGAAACAACCCACGCTTACAATACTTTTGCTCTATGGCAATTATATCATAAGCGTGGGCGTGTTATCAATGATGGGCTATCAGGTTGAAGCGGCTTTTTCTGCGGTATGCCGCACCACATCTACAATCAGATCACCGAGGGGCTTCCCGCCTGCGGCGAAGTGTTCGGAGATTTTTATACGGTTGTTCCCACATACAAAATACTGCGTGCCGTTCTCTGCTTGTATGACCTGCCCTGTCCGGGGTGTGAAAATATCGCTTTCGCTTTTTGCCATCCAGTGTCCTCCATATTCAGTTTTCAAGGTACAATGCCGCACAAAGGCGGCGAAAATTTCTGCTTATATCTATCACCTTTCCTTTACCGTGTGCCGCTGCTGACGTTTCAGTTCCGCCAGTATATCCGGCGGGATACGGTCAACCAGCCGCTGTAAATTGTCCAGTTCGCTTTTCAGCTTTGCCCGTTCCATCGTATCTTTCATCTTTCCTTTTTCGCTGGCCTTTGCCCTTGCTTCCAGCTTCTCATTCTCCGCCAACAGGTCATTGATTGTGACCTTGTACTTTTTCAGTTGCCCGGAGAAGTTCTCCATCTGCGGGAACCACTTTTTCAGCATGGAGAGGGCTTCCTCTTTTTTCTTTCCGGCGTTCAGCGGGTTAATGCCGTCAAGGGCGGCTTCAATGGCTCTTGCCTGCCGGGAGAGGGAAACCGCCTGTTTGAAAATCCGGGTGGGGATATGCTTCCGGCCTGTCTTGCTGGCACTTTCCCCACGCTCCAAGTCGGGATATTTCTCCACCATATAGGCGTGAAAATCGTCCTGCCACTTCGTCAGGTTTGCCCGGTTGCCGATAATCTCCTTAGCGCACAGGCGGTTGTCCTTTGTCAGCGGAACAAAGGTCAAATGCAGGTGGGGCGTTTTCTCGTCCATGTGTACCACCGCCGACACGATATTTTCCCGTCCTACCCGGCCAATGAGGAAATCTGCCGCCCTTTGGAAGAACGCCTGTATCTCTTTTGGGGATTTCCCCTTGAAGAACTCCGGGCTGGCGGTTATCAGCGTATCGACAAACCGTGTGCTGTCTTTCCTCGTCCGGCATCCAGCCTGCTCGATACGGCTCTGAATGAAGTGGTAATAGCGTCCCTCCGGCTTGACGATATGGAAGTTGTATTTACTCCGGCTTGTGTCAATGTCGGGGTTGCTGGCGTATTGTTCTTTCTGTCTTTCGTGATGGGCTTCCAGCGGCCTTGCCGGGTTGCCCTTGTGCTTCTCAAACCGCAAAATTGCGTGTTGTGCCATTCTGCTCCTTTCCCCATTCCTTTCCTATCCGGGGTTTTCCACAGGGAAAATCCCGCCGGAATTATCTCTGATACGATAGGAATGGAATGGATATAAATAAATCATTTTAATCTTTGTATTTCTATATACCGTCCGGTTTTCGTACTTCAAGAGGGGCGGTTTCCGTACTTCATGGGTACGGTTTTCAGTCCTCCGGCGTACCAGAACGGGATTTCTTGAAGTCAGTGTTTGGAACCGCTTCATAGGATTTTGGGAAAATGCGGTTGGGTTTTCCACAGCCCTGCTTCTGGATTTCCACCAGTCCGGCGTATTGCAGTTCCCGCAGGGTGTTCACCGCTTTCTGCCGCCCACAGTGGAGCAGGTCAACCACCTCGCAGATGGGGTAATACAGGAAAATCCGTCCGCAGTCATCCGCCCACCCATTCTTGCGGGACAACTCTGTCCGGCGCAGGATAAAGGCGTACAGAACCTTTGCCTCGTTGGACAGGGGCTTGAATGTGGGGGGCTTCAAAGAGGAAATTCGGGAGCCGGGTGAAGCTGAACGCCTTTTTCCGGCTGATGGATATAGATGGTATTTGTCATAGTGCGTTTTGTGGACGGTTAGAAGCCCGTTTTCCGGGGCGGGCGATACTTTATACCACCTGCCCCGGTTTGGGGCTTGCAAAGCCTGATAAATCAAGGCTTTTTTCGCTCCTAACTGTCCACAGCAGACCTCCTTTTCCGTTCACTTTCTGTTTTCTGCCGCCTGTGAACTCTGGCGGCACAGCCGGGGCAGTATTTTGCCCGGTTGGATTTGGGGACGAACACACCGCCGCAGACCACACAGCGTTTCAAGTCCTTATCCCGGAAAATCTCCGCTTCCAGCGTCCCGTCCAGCGGCAAGACCGCCCAGCGGAACCACTTACAGCAGACCGAGAAAGAAACCGTCTGCGGGCAGGTGCAGGTGTCCCCATCGTCAAGGACAATGCAGTTGCCGTCCTCACAGCAACAGCACTCCCGGCGTATCAGGCTGGCCGCCTGTTTCCTCTGTGCCGGTGTCATGCGGTAAAGGGAACCGTCCGGCCTGCGTTCCAGCGGCGGCAAGTCTTTATAGGGGTTATTTCTCATGCGTTCCCTCCATTTTGCTTTCCGTTGCCGTTTTCCCCGAAAGGATTTCCAGCTTTGGCACGCTCCCCGCAGCTTCGGGACATTTTGTCCCGAAGTCCGGCTCCTTGCGGTGCTTCCCCAGCCGGGGTATTCCTTTTCGGACGGTCATTCTGTTTTCAAGGTGCTGTCCATCGATGAACTATCCTAAGTCTACACGAAAAAAATGCAATCCCCGGAATTTTGCGAGAATTGCATTTTGATGAAGTTTACACTTTGGAAATTGCATTTTTGCAATCATCCTGTATAATGGAAGTATGCGGAGGAGGTGCGTGTCTATGGCTTTACCCGGAACACCCGGACAGCGGATTTCCGATTTATGCAACGGAAACCATATCACACAAAAGGAACTTGCGGAGAAGATAGGCGTTTCCGCTTCCCAGTTGAGCCGCATTGTCAGCGGCGAAACGAGAACGGTCAGCAGTGATATTCTCATAGGTGTGGCAAAGGAATTTAAGGTATCGACAGACTACATACTGGGCTTGTCTACCGTGAGCGTCCGCAAAAGCTACGATATTTCTGAATTAGGCTTGTCCGAGGGAGCCGTGAGGGGGCTTGTGACGGGTGCTGTTGATGTGCAAATACTCAATCGCTTACTGGAACACAGGAATTTTCCCAAGCTGATAGATTTGATACGGATTTATTTTCAGGACACGGCGGCAAAGGGGATAATGGCACGAAACCAGCTTATCGAGATGGCAACGGCTTCCCTGTCCGACCTGATGAAAGAACACCCGGAACACCGGGCGGAAGCAAAGCAGGATTTACAGCTTTTGAACGCTCAGAAGATGGGGGAACATGAAGCGGAGATAGAGAAAATCAAAAATGTGTTCCTTGCTATCCTGCGGGACATTAAGAAAGACATTGACAACGGGGAACAGCCGGGAGAAGCTGTGACCGCCGCTATGTTCCAAGCCATGCGGGACACTATGGCGGAGCAGAAACAAAACCCGCTTTCCATTGACGATGTAACAGCGATGATAGCCGGACAGATCGGACAGCTTGCGCCGATGGACAAAGAAACTGCCGACCTGTTCCAGCAGTTGGCGAAGAAGATGATTGAGCAGGCAGGAAAATAAAACATAAAATTCAAAGGAGATACTTATGGCAACAAAAATATTTGTTCACGGCTCAGGACACAAAGCAACAAGTTGGGAAAAAACAATTTCATACATGACAAACAACGAAGATATTGTATGTCCAAATTTATCCTCCATCCTTGAAGGGAAAGAGGCAAGCTACGAAAATCTATATTCTTCATTTGTAAAATATTGTAACGAATTTGACGGACAAATTCATTTATGCGGTCTTTCATTAGGTGGTATTTTTGGCTCTGAATTTTGCTTTGGATTTCCCGCAAAAAGTGAAAACATTAGTTTTAATCGGAACGCCATATAAAGTCCCGAAAGTAGCATTTAGTTTTCAAAATATAATTTTCAGATTTTTACCAAAATCTATTTTTGAAACTATGGCATTTGATAAAAAGAACACATTTGCTTTAGGGGACACTATGAAGAATTTAGATTTCAGTGATAGGGTGAAAAATATTAAGTGCCCCACTTTAATTCTTTGCGGAAAGAAAGACAGTGCAAATATGAAATCAGCGGATTACTTATCACAAAGTATTAGAAGCGCAGAATTGAAAATTATTGAGAATACAGGCCATGTTGTCAATGAAGAAAATCCAAAAGCCTTAGCAGATATATTGAATGAATACTATTTGAAAAATTCTTAAACAATTCTGAAAGAAACTCGAAAACTACAAGCATAAAAGTTTAGAAAATAAATAGCAAAGCCAGCCGAGCCAGTCAATGGTCAAGATGAACGGCGCATTTCATGCGCCGCCGTTGACAGTCCCGCCCGTCTTTGCTAAAGGGTAATCAAGGCGGGAAAGCCCTAAAATGGTTTCACACCTATTTCAATAATTGGAGGAGATAAAAATGAGATCAGAAAAGGAAGTTTATGATATTGTTTTGAATTTTGCAAAAACAGACAAACGCATTCGCATGGTTACTTTGGAAGGATCTAGAACAAATACAAATATTCCGCCTGATGATTTTCAGGATTTTGATATTACTTTTTTTTGTTACGGATATGGACAGCTTCACAAGTGATGATAAATGGCTAGATATATTTGGTGAAAGGTTGATTCTGCAAAAGCCGGAAGATATGGAATTATTTCCAGCTGTAGAAAAGGGATTTTCATATTTAATGCTGTTTACTGATGATGTTAAGATAGATTTAACTTTGCTGCCGCTGGAACTGATAGACGAGTATTTTACATGGGATAAACTGGTAAAGTTACTGTTGGATAAAGACAACCGTATCGTAAAGCCGCCAATACCAACGGATATAGACTACCACTTGCAGAAGCCTACTCAAAGAATGTTTGACGATTGCTGTAATGAATTTTGGAATACTACAACATATGTAGTAAAGGGCTTATGCCGCAAAGAAATTCTTTTTGCTATTGACCATATGAATGATATAGTACGAAAAGAATTGCTTCGCATGATTTCCTGGCTGATTGGTATCAAACAGGGATTTCATTTCAGTTTGGGAAAAAACTATAAATTTATGAAGCAATATGTCCCAGAGGAATTGTGGGAACGACTTATGTCCACTTATAATATGGATTCCTATCCCCATATGTGGGAATCCTTTGAACAATGTATGGCATTGTTCCGGGAGGTTTCGTCAGAAGTGGCATGCCAGTTGGATTACCAGTATCCACTATATGATGAAAAAATCAGTAATTATGTGATTCGGCAAAAGAAAAAATATGGCATTGAAGATGATAACAAATAAAATTTTTTCAATCGAAAAAATTTATTTTGATTATTCAATTTTGAAAAACTGAATACCTCAAAATCAGAAAGAGCGCGGACAAGCACTTTGAGGGATTGGCCGCCTTGTCCACCCATTCAGTGGGACGGCGGGTGGCGGTCAAGGCCGGGTGTAAACCCGTTCATTTCAGCCTTGACGGTTACCCGCTGTCCTGTTACTTTTCCGGGAGTGTAGCCACAACTTCGGGACACTTTGGAGCCGTTGACAAAGTAGTCTCAGAAAAACAGCAATAGGAAATTGAGCAGAAAAAAGACGCCCTGTGGCGTCATTTCATGGCCCATATCATCCGTTTCAGGTTCAAAGCGGTCGCTGAAAGGAGGCAATGATCCTCCGCTGCCTCTAAACCTCGCCGCAATATCTGCGTTAAATTGTGACCTCTCTTTTGAGCGGCAAAGGTGCCCTCACACCAGATCTGCCGCTTCTTGAGGGCTTCCCGGTAGATCGGATCGCTCAGGCGCGATAAATTCCGCTTCCGCTGCGCCGTAAAATAACTGTGCTCCAACTTCCGCGCGCCCCGCTTGTCCTGCTGGCTCAGGCATTTTTTGCGCAGAGGACAGCGTTGGCAATCCTGTTTGTCCGCCAGATACAGCCAGTACAGCCCGCTGGCACTGCGGTGGAGCGTATTCAGGCGCAGCAACTTGCCGTTGGGACAGACATAGGCATCCAAACTCTCATCATATTGAAATGCCTCCCGTTTCAGTTCCACATTGGTGCGGTCGTGAACTGCCTGTGGACGGACGAAAAATTGGATCTCCAACTCCTTCAGCGCCTGATGGGCCAGCGGGAAGTCATAGGCGGCATCCGCCGTCGCGGCCTGGATAGGCAGGATACTCCTGTGGATCCGCTCAATTTGCTCCAGGTAGGGCACAGAGTCATAGACATCGCCGGGTGTTACCGTTACATCCAAGATCACGCCGCAGTCCGTATCTACCGTCTGATGAGCGAGGTAATGTTGCCCGCGTGGCTTCCCCGGACGTTTCATATGTCCGGATTCCGGGTCTGTCCGACTGACCCACTTCCTGGTCTGACGCCGATCTTTTTTGATCTGTTTGACCCGCTTCTTTCGCCGTTTTCCTGTCCGGCGTTCCAATTCCTCCAGACCCTCTTCCTCATAGGTGTCCAACCGTTCCCAGTATACTCCGGGACTCTCCGGCAACTCCACCAGTTCCTCTGATGCCCAGGATGCGTTGGCCTTCACATGGGTGGAATCTGTTCCGACCAGCCGTCCACTAGCCAGACCCTTGGCGACGCACTGCCCCCACCACCTCCTCAAACAGCCGCCGGAAGATCTTCCGAAAACTCGGCTTTCGCCGCCGCAGTTGGGAGATGGTGCTGTGATCCGGCACCCGGTCAAACAGATCCAGGCCCAGATACCAGCGCAGGGCTACATCCGTCTGGATCCGCTGCTCGATCTGACGCTCCGAGGGGATGCCGTACAGAAAGCCCACCAGGAGGTATTTCACCAGCACCACCGGGTCGATGGGCGGACGCCCATACCGCCGGCTGTACAGGTGAGCGGTTTCCACGCGCACGAAAGAGAGATCCAAAGCGGCCTCCAGCCGCCGCAGGAAGTGATCCTGAGGCATGAGATCCTCGATGGTCACTGTGTGGAATTTGAGTTGCATTCCGCCACCGCCTTTCCCTCTTATTGTAGCATAATTTGGGGGAAAAGGGATTTTGTCAACAGCTCCACTTTGTCCACAAGTCGGAGCGTAGGACGAGGGACGGGGGCTTTCATATACGCCCTGTCTGCTGATGAAAACAGACCTGCGCTTGCGGCTCCACGCCACACAAGCACAGCCCTGTTTTCCTGCCGCCCCTCCCCGGCGGCAACGGCATTTTCACGGCAACGCCGACAGAGCGTATAACACACTACACTTTGCTTCGCAAAGTCGTGTGCCAAATGGGGGCGTTGCCCCCTTTGGAAACCCCCCACAAGAAAAGGCGGTACGCTACCCCTCTACGGGGCGCATACCGCCTTTTCTTGTTATCCAGCCCTCCGGCTGTATCGGTTGAGCAAAAGTCAGCGTGGGAATGGTGTGGTATCTTTATCTAAGTGAATCCCCGCGCTCCCATTTGCTAACCGCCCGGTCAGAGACATGGAGCGCCGCAGCCAGATCCTTTTGCGTCATATTCTTCTGTTTCCGGGCCTCCGCGATCAACATCCCGGTTCTCTCCCGATTCATCTTCATCACCTGACCCCAGTATAGCAAATCCGGCCCACATCCGCAACAAACGCAGCGTGGAGCCGGACTTTTTCGCCAGCTTTCTCCCTCATCGGGGCTCATTCAGAGCGCTCTCATCCCGCCAAGCTCCGTTGTCAAGCTGCCAGGCCACCGCACCTGCCAGATCCCCGTAACGCGCTCGCTTTTGGTCCTTTTTCTTTCAAGAAAAAGGATTACCGGAGGCCGGAGAGGTCTGCCAGCTCCTGGGAGCTACTGCTCTGGTTCAGATTCTGCAATCCAGCCAGGGTCGCCAGTGTGGTACCCAGCTGCGTCAGCAGCAGAGCTGTGCGGGTTAGCTCCTCTGTGCTCATGCTCTTGGCCAACGTCAACGCCAGCGCATAAACACTGGCGCTCTGCTCAAAGGCATCCATCCTGCTCCCCCCTCTTTGTAAGCACTATATGAGGAAGGACCCCCATTTATTTTTTCAGCAGCGATGCAAAATAGGCCTCCGCCTGCCACAGGTCCGTCTCTCCCTCGTACCGGAGGAAGAGCACCTGCCGGCCCAGCCGGGCCAGGACAAACTGGTAGTACCGGTCCTCGCCCCACCAGAGTTCATCCAGGCTGTCGGTCTCCGCCGCCGTCAGGGCGGGGTGGCCGTAAACTCCCAGAGAGGCGATTCGACCCCGGCTCAGCTCCTTCACAAGCCGCCGAGCTAAGCCCTCCGTCAGCAGGCGGTAGTGGGTGGTCTCTGCGGAGGAGATCACCGGATAGGAATCTCCCGGCTGGAGGGGTCCCTCCGCCTCTCCCAGGGACAGCTGGCGGGTCTCGTACATCCGGGGACAGAGCTCGAGGACCTTGGTGCGGCAGCTCCAAAACTCCGTCTGTTCCGCTCCCTCCAGATCCCGGAGGTCCACATAGACCACGCCAGCCTTGGGCACAGAATGGGTGTCTCCGCCGTCCCAGCCGTTAGTAAGGCTATTCCCATTTATATTTCGGAGGTTTCCCACCAGATGCAGCAGGAGGATGCCGATCAACGCACCATACAGACACCGGGCCAGCCATTTCTGCCGCCGGTAGGGCCGGGGCCGCTTTAGGGGAATGCCCTCCCGCAGCGACCGCAGCAGGCGGCGCATCGCCCGGACCTCGCACACCATCACCACCACACACAGCACCACGGCCAGCAGCCGCACCGTCAGCTCCCCGGGTGCAAATTCCTCCAGGGTGTCCAGCAGCGGCGTGTCGGAGGCCCAGTTCACCGCCGACAGGAAGTATATCGCTGCCGCCAACGCCAGCAGATTCCACACGCGGTCCCGGACCATCCTCCGCCTCAGGTAGCCATAGCCCAGGCCCTGGACCACCGGGTCCGTGTCCAGCTCCGGCGCCCCGGGGTCGTCGCACCGCCAGACATGGAAGGTGCCGGGGAGCGTGGCAACATACGTCCAGCCCATCTCCTGGTATGCCTCCATTAGCGCCGGGTCTGGGGCCTTTTCCTTTTTTGGCAAGGGCTGCATCCGGTAGCGGCAGTGTTTGGGCTCCCCCCGCGCAAAGAGCCCACTCCAGCCGGAAAAGCCCGTTAAATGCCAGCCTTGGGCGGACTGGTCTTCCAGCCAAGTCTCGTTGGCTGCCACGTCGTAGATGTTGGCCGGCCGCAGCTCGTCATAGGAATCCACTTTTCCCAGCTCACTCATCGGTACCTCCCCCTCATTGGAACTGCGCCAGTACGTCGGCATACTCGTCCAGATGCTTCTCCACACCAGTAACCCCAAAGGCTCCTACGTATAACACGACTCGTCCCTGCCAGAGAACAAGGAAGGTGTCCTCTCCCCGGCGGCCCAAGGACACGCCGTCAAAGCCCGGATCGTCCAGCTCGATCACATTCCCTTCTGCATAGTCCCGAATCCGCTCCTGCCACTCTCGGTAGAGGGGCTCCGCCAGGAATGAAAGCAGCAGCACATCGCCCTGGTTGATGAGCTTCCGCTCACCGGGATAATAGTCCCAAACATCATAGTGTCCAGGGGTCAGGAACGTGGGATTCATCAGGCAGACGCCGGAGGTGCGGTCCGCCTGGGTGAGCGTCTCGTCCACCTGCCAGCCCATGAGGCAGGGAATGGGCCGGTCCAGCTCCTCCAGGTCCGCCCCCCAGCTGGTGCCCAGCTGGGAGAGAGGATAGCCGATCACCAAAATATCCATCAGGATTGTAGCGCCCAAGATAAGCCCCGCTCGACGGCGCTCCCCCCGCCAAGACCCTGCGCGGGAACGGGGCAACCCAGCATCCATCTGCCTGCGGAGAAACCGGACCCGGCGCAAAAAAGCCGCCGTTTCCCACACCGCCCACACAAGCATCAGCATGCTCAGTGGTGCGCTGATCCCTACGCTGCGGATCAACGTCTCTACTGGGGTCTCGGAGCGAACAATCCGACTAATTACCAGCATGATCACCGCCACCAGTGCCAGCCAAGTCAAAATCAGGTTGCGCCGCTCTTTCCGCAACATCCTGTCCCGTGCCCAGGCGGCGGCCACCGGGTCTGTCTCCAGCTCTGGGGCATGGGGGTCTCGACAAATATAGATGTCATACTGGTCCACTTTGTTGGTGAGATATTCCCACCCCATCTCGTTAAAGAGCTCCTCCCGCTCCCGCCGGATATCCAGAGACTCATTTTTCGGCATAGGCATCAACCGGCAGCGGACCTGCGTGGGCTCCGTCCGCCGAAATCTGGCAAACCGGAAGCCGCATTCTTCCAACTGCCACCCTTTCGCAAACATCTCCTCCAGCCAGCTCTCCATGGTCCCGGTCTCCAGGCTGGTTTCAGGCATCAGCATCCGCTTTTTATCTTTCATCCCCATCCCTCCCGCTCTCCGTCCTCGACGCACAGCTTCAGGCGGCTCAGCTCCTGCCGGTAAAGGGCCCGTCCCCGCTCCGTGATGCGGTAGGTCCGCTTCCGGCCCTCCACCGCCGTCTCCTCAATGAGCCGCTCCTCCACGAACTTTCCCAGGATGGTGTACAGCGTCCCCGGTCCCAGGGGTACCCGGCCGGCAGTGGTGTTGTCCACGAACTCTACGATCTCCGTGCCGCACCGCTCCTGCCGCAGCAGCGAGAGCAGAACATAAAACATACTCTCTGTCAACACCCGCAGCGGTTCCCTGGCCATCCGCTCACCCCCAATATCGAAACGCGATATCCTTTTATTTTCAGCATAATATCGTAAGGCGATATTGTCAAGAGAAAGCGGTATTTTCCCTAAAACTTTGTCAAGATGTCTGTCTAAATAAGGGAAGTTTTAAATTCAAACTTGACGTTTTGGAAAATAAAGTGTAAAATTACACCACCAACGACAGGGATGTGAGACCGATGACGCGGGAAACTTTTGTCGCGGAGCTGGACCGGCAGGTAAAACTGGTACGAACGGAGTACGGCTTTACACAGGATGTGATGGCCCGTGTACTGGGAATTTCCAAAAAGACGCTGGTGGAGATTGAGAAGGGACGCTCCTCTCTGGGGTGGACCGGGGCCGTGGCACTGTGCTCCATTTTCTCCGGCAGCCAGGTGCTCTCCGGCCTGCTGGGGGGCGAGGCCGGGGAGCTGGTGCGGGCCCTGGCCTTTCAGAACCTACGGCCCTCCTATCCCAAGACGATGGGCGGCAAGGTGTGGTGGCGGTTCGTGGAGACGCTCGGCCCCTATACCATCCAGCAGAACCTGCTCTCCCAGCACTACCGGGCGCTGGACCCAGAGGACGGGCGGGTGTGCTCCTCCTTTGACCTGGAGGAAATCCGGCAGCAGTTGAGAGACTTGGAGGGAACGTCATGAAAAAATTGTTGCGGGCGATCGGCATTGCAATTCCTATTCTACTGTTTTTCGGCGGAGCCCTGCTGATCTTGTTCTTCTTTGGGAGCATGGGCATGTTTCCCCTCTATGTCACCCGGGTGATTCCCGTAGCCGGGATTGCCGTGATGGCGGCATGGATTCTCTCCGCCAGTGGTTATTTCTCTCCTAAAGTGAAGCGGGGGCTGGGTATGTGCGCGCTTCTGGTTTGCATGGGCTGTGTGGTGTCCATCGGAATAGGCGCCTATCGGGAGAGCTTGGCCACGGTGGATGACCGAGACCTCCTGTTGTGGCAGTATGAGCCTTTCAGCGAGGATAACCAGCTGGCCGCCTTGGACGGTCCGGCCTCTCTGGAACTGGATCACCGGCAGACACTGCGTCTGGACGGAGCTACGGCCCTGTACCCAGTGTACGCCGCTTTTGTCCAGGCGGTCTATCCGGAAGGAGAATACCCCCTTTATACTTCTACCGCCGACGGCAACGGGCAGGTAGCCTGTACTGGCACCATCGAAGCCTATGAGCGGCTGGTACAGGGCAATACGGACATGATCTTTGCCGCCGCCCCCTCCCAGGACCAGCTGGACATGGCGGAGGAGGCAGGGGTGGAACTGCACCTGACCCCGATCGGCAAGGAGGCCTTTGTCTTCTTCGTCAACAGCCGCAACCCAGTCACAAATCTGTCCGTAGAGGAGATTCAGGGCATCTACACGGGGGAGATCACCAACTGGTCCCAGGTGGGCGGCAACCGGCAAAGCATCCGCCCCTTTCAGCGGGCGGAGAACAGCGGCAGCCAGTCCGCCCTGCTGCGGCTGATGGAGGGCTTGCCCTTGCTGGAACCGGAGGAAGAGGAACGCATCGCCGGGATGGGCGGCATTATCCGAGAAGTGGCCAGCTATCGAAATTATCAAAACGCCATCGGCTTCTCCTTCCGGTTCTACGCAACAGAAATGGTGCAAAATGGGGATATCCGGCTGCTGGCTCTGAACGGTGTGGAGCCCACCCGGGAGAGCATCCGGAACGAGAGCTATCCCATCACCTCTGCGTTCTATGCTGTCACCGCCTCCCGCGTGGGGGAACCACCTCTTGAGGAGCGAAGCGAAGCCGCAACCGCCCTTTTGCAGTGGATTCTCTCCCAGGAGGGCCAGGAGCTGGTAGAACGGACAGGCTATGTGCCGATTTCCTGAATACCAGCTGTAGCGGATGGAAGATAGGTTGATCTCCTCAATCTTATATCTCACTTTTTAACTAAATATAATCGTTTTTTTCTATTTTTTTGAAAGCTCTTGCATTTTTTTTTGAAAGTCGTATAATAGACCATACGACGAAGCAAGAAGCAGGAGTAGACAACACATGCAGAGAAAACCACGTATCTTGGCCGTGGGCAGTTTCGTGATGGACGTCATTGCCACCACCGAGCGAATTCCCCCCGCTGGTCAAACCGTTTATGGCAGAGAATTCCATATGGCTCCCGGGGGAAAGGGGGCCAATCAGGCACTTCAATGTGCCCGTCTGGGTGCTGAAGTCACCATGATGGGCTGTGTAGGAGACGATCTCTTTGGAGAAAAACTATTGGAGCCGCTGCGGGCAGCCGGCATCCATCTGGACCATGTGGCGGTACACAAGGGCGTGAGCTCCGGCGTAGGACATGTAACGCTGGAGGTCATGGAGCACACCGCACAAAACCGCATTGTTGTGATTCCAGGTGCCAATCAAACCTTGAAGCTGGAAGAAATCTCTTGGTTGCGGGAGGAGATTGGCAGCTATGATTTGGTTTTGCTACAGCTGGAAATCCCCATTGAGGTGAACCGGACGGTGGCTCGATGGGCCAAGGAGGCCGGTGTGCCGGTGATGCTGAACCCCGCCCCCGCCACGGAGCTGGACGACGAGCTGTTGAGCTTGGTGAGCTGGCTGATCCCCAATGAGCAGGAGGCCTCGATGGAGACCCACTTACCGCTTCGAACGGACGCAGAGGGCCCTCTGAAAAGTGATCTGAGAAACATCGCCGCAAAGCTGTGGGACAAAGGTGTGGAGCACATTGTCATCACCTTGGGCGGACATGGTGCCGTTGTGGTTAAGGCGGACGGCCTGACCTATATCCCCTGTGTGTCCATGAGGCATGTGGCGGACCCCACTGCTGCCGGCGACTCCTTCGTAGGTGCTCTGGCTGTGGGGGTGACTTTGGGGCTGTCCCATGCACAGGCACTGGAGTTTGCCGCCTATACCGCAGCTTTGACTGTCTCTCGGATGGGCGCCATGCCCTCCTTGCCCACACTGGAAGAGGTTCTGACCCTAATGCGGGAACGGGGCTGTCAGGCTCCCGCCCGTTTAGATGTACTGAAAGCTTGACTTGGATAGGAGGTAAACCCGCATGCGGATTTTATGTTATGGCGACTCTGATACCTACGGCCATGACCCCCGCTCCCCTCTGGGAAAGCCCTATCCGCCGGATGTTCGCTGGACAGATCGGCTGGCTCGCGCCACCGGCTGGGAGGTGCTCAATGCCGGTCTGAACGGCCGGGAGATTCCCCACCTTCCCGGTGAACTCCGGGATGCGGAGGCGCTCTTTGCCGCCGCCAGCCCCTTTGACCAGGCAGTGGTGTTCCTGGGCAGCAACGACATGATGCAGGGTCTCTCGGCTCAGGAGGTCGCTGCGCGGATGGAGGCGTTTTTAGGCCGCCTCACCGCCTATCCGCTCCTTCTGCTGACACCGGTTCCCATGGTCTCCGGCACCTGGGTGACGGAGGAACGGCTGGTAACGGAGTCCGCCAAGCTGGCGGATTACTACAAGGCGCTGGCCCGGCGGCTGGGCATTCATTACGCGAATCCCGGCGCCTGGGACATTGAAATGGCCTTTGACGGTGTCCACTACTCTGAGGAGGGGCACCGCGTCTTCGCCCTGCGGATGCAGGATACGCTGGAGTCCATTTCTTCTCACACAATGCCATGACTAAGCGGGAGCATCCATTGGATGCTCCCGCTAGTTTCTTCTGAATAATCTCTTACCTCCCGCTGATGGGTCGTATGTAGTCGACAGCGACTTCCTTTCCCTGAGCATTGTACCAAGTCAGGGTTTCCAAATCCAGATGGCTGGCCTCTGTCCGGCTGTCCACCTCCGTGCAGACCAGGAAACGGGACTGACGTGGGATCTCTGTCTGATAGGCGGTCCCGTCCAAGGTGAACGTGGCGCAGGTGATCTGCTCTCCGGTGTTTCTTCCTCCCAGCAGCAGGTATTTCCTCCCGTCTGTTTCCACGATCTCATCCCGGAAGCTCCCGCCGCCATAGCCGAGACCCGCCACCCGGTACCGCCCGGTTAGGCTGCGCTCCAGAATGGCGCGGCCCAGATCCAGGTTCTCTCCCAGCTCCAGAAGGACGTAAGTTCTATCCCCTAAGGTGACGGCATCGTAAAGCTTGACCACAGGCGGCTCCGCAGTGCTGCCGTGGAGATAGAAGTCCTGAATACACTCTGCCGCGTTGCTCCGGTCCGGTGCAATCGGGTAGGCGCTCTGATAGAGCCACGCGGCGCATACACAAAGGGCCACCAGCCCTCCCAGCAACCACATACACCTCTTTGCTCTCATAGAAACCATCCCCTCTCATCCTCTGATTCTACCGGATTCTCCCTGAAAACGCAAGAGAAACCGTCTGTGTCTGCTCACACAGGCGGTTTCTCCTCTAAAACCTCCACAGTATTCATTCCGTAGTATATAAACAGCGCCAGCGCCTCCGGTGTAATGCGTTCCCCGCTCACCGCCACGGGAACCGCCGGGGGACAACCGACAATGGGTGCACCGCAGATCCGGCCCAGGGCCTCCGCCGCCGGGACTATCTCTCTGGAAGAGAACATGGCCTGCCGAATGGAGCACACCCTCTCCCCTCTCGCCAGGGGCAGCGGCGGGTGGTCCGCCGCAGGCGCCCAGCTGGTCCCCAGCGCCTGCAAAAGCCGCGCCCCGTCCTCCGGTGCGTTTTCCGGCGTGGCCATCAGCACCAGGAAATCCGGGTCCGCATACTCGCACTCCACGCCGGAGCGCCGCAGGCGCGCCGCCAGGTCCCAGCCGGCGATACCCTGCGGCGCGGAAACCGTCAGCCGCAGCGGATCGCTAAGTTCCGTCCGCCAGCCGGCCTCCGCCAGCTTTGTCCGCAGCGCCGCAAGGCGCTCCACCGTCTCCGCCAGACGGGCGGGATAATCCTCCGCCAAATAGCGATTACAAAGGTCCAAAGATTCCAGAATCAGGTAGGAGGGGCTGGTGGAACCAAAGAGAGCCATTGCCTCCTTCATCCTCCCCGCCAAAGCCTCCGGCGCTGTTTTGGACACGTGAAGATACGCCCCACCGGTGAGGGATGGCAGCGTCTTGTGGGCAGAGTCGCAGCACAGGTCCGCTCCCAGGTCCAGCGGATGGCAGGAGGGATGCAGGAAACGCAAATAGGCCCCGTGGGCGTTATCCACCAGCAGCGGCACCCCATGCCGGTGGCAGATGGGCGCCAGCGCAGAGATATCCGCCATGCCCCCCAGGTAATCCGGGCTGGTGAGATATACGGCGGCAGGCGGCTCCGGGAGAGCAGAGAGCGTTTGCTCCAGATTTTTCTCTGAGATGGGACAGCCGCAAAGAGAACGGCTCTCCTCCGGCCAGAGCCACACCACCTCCAAGTCCAGCAATGCGGCGGCGGATATAAAAGCGCGGTGGATATTTCGGGCAGCCACCACGGTCCGAGACTTTCCGGCCGTCACTGCCAGATACAGCATGGCCCGGATACACTGGCTGGCGCCTTCGGTTGCATAGCAGGTGCGGCGGGAGCCGAAGAGAGCCCCGGCGTTTTTCTCACTCTCAGCGATGATGCCCTCCGCCTCATACAATGCGTCGGCCCCGGCGATCTCCGTGATATCCCAAGGCTCACAGCCCAGGAAGGGCCGTCCCTTATGACCTGGCATGTGAAAACGAACGGCATCAGAGGCGGCGTACCGCCGGACAAAGTCCGCGATGGGCGTGTTCATAGAGCAGTCTCTTTCGCTGCTTTCATCATGATGGCGCACTCAATCCGCTTGCGGAAGAGCTCGCAGCCGGCTTCGTACACACCCCGGATGGAGCCGGTGGCATGATAGGCGTTGGCGGCACAGCCGCCGGAGCAGTAGAGCTTCGCCCAGCAGTCGGCACAGTCAGGGCGGGCGTAGGCGTTGCAGGCGCGGAACTCCTCTCGCAGAGCTGTGTTCGTCACGCCGTTCCACACGTCTCCCAGCTTGTATGCCTCCTCCCCCACGAACTGGTGGCAGGGGTACAGGTCTCCCCAGGGCGTCACAGCCATGTATTCCGTACCAGAGCCGCAGCCGGAGATCCGCTTGTAAACACAGGGCCCACTGGTCAGGTCCAGCATATAGTGATAGAACGTGATGGGCCGTCCCTCCCGCTCCCGGCGCAGCATGTCCTTCGCCAGCAGCTCGTACTGCTCCTTAACGGTATCCAAGTCCTCCGCTGTCAGCTCCGCCGGGTCCCCCGGGGCGCAAACCACCGGCTCCATGCTCAGCTCCGTGAAGCCCAGATCATCGGCCATATGGAAGAGGTCCTTCGTGAAGTCCGGGTTGGCGTGGGTAAAGGTTCCCCTCATGTAATAATTTTTCCCGCCACGGGCCGCCACCAGCTTCTGGAACTTGGGTACAATCCGGTCATAGCTGCCGTTTCCCGCATAATCCACCCGAGTCCGGTCGTTGATCTCCTTCCTGCCATCCAGGGACAGCACCACATTGCTCATCTCCCGGTTGGCAAAGTCGATCACGTCGTCGTCAATCAGCATACCGTTCGTGGTGAGAGTGAAGCGGAAGTTCTTCCCTCGTTCTTTCTCCACGCTTCTGGCATAAGCCACCAGACGCTTGACCACGTCCCAGTTCATCAGCGGCTCGCCGCCAAAGAAATCCACCTCCAGGTTCCGCCGGCTGCCGGAGTGATCCATGAGAAAGTCCAGAGCCCGCCTGCCCACCTCGAAGCTCATCAGCGCCCGATCACCGTGATACTTGCCCTGGCTGGCAAAGCAGTACCCGCAGTTGAGGTTGCAGGTATGGGCCACGTGTAGGCACAGCGCCTTCACCACGTCACCGGATCGCTCCTTGAATGTGCCCGCCATCTCCGCAAAGGTATCCGGGGTGAACAGCTTCCCACTATCCTTCAGGCTCTGTACGTCGGCAATGCACGTCCGCACATCCTCCTCCGTCACGTCAGGGCGGCTGTCGTACTTTTCCAACAAGGTAGAGACGATCTCCTCCGGCGTGTGGGTCTCAAACATTGCGATCACGTCATAGGCCACCTCGTCCACCACGTGGATGCCGCCAGAACAAGTGTCCAAGACGATGTTGTATCCATTCAGTTGATATTGATGTACCATAGCAGGTCCTCTCTGACAGAAAAAGCGCCGCCTTCCGGCGGCGGCTTTTTTATTTCCCGGTGTTCTCACACTTCTGGTTGGCCACGCCGCAGCTGGTTTTGCATGCGGACTGGCAGGAGGTCTGGCACTCGCCGCAGCCGCCGTTCTTGGCGCTCTCGCACAGGTTCCGGGTCTCCAGAGTCTTGATTCTTTCCATGACGCTCTCTCCATTCTTTTCATGATCGGGCCGTTCCGCAGGGGACGGCTGGCTTATCAGAGGAATTTTACCATAAGCAGCCGGGAAAGTCAAGGTCATAGGCTCACACTCCCTGTTCAAGATGATGGCTGACGGGTTGTAACTCCGGCGATTTCGCCAGTGTGCCTTGCACAAAACAGTTTTATATTCTATAATGATTAAAAGAAAAATAGCGTATATGTGTTATAATGCCAATTAAATAAATTTGAAGTTGTGGAGGTGAAAGATATTATGTTGAGACCAAAAGAGGTAGTGTGTAAGTGGGTAGATGCTTTTAATAACCATGATGTAGAAGAAATTACAAGTCTTTATCACGAAGATGCAACAAATCATCAAGTAACCAATGAACCCGCTGTCGGAATTGAAGCAATTCGAGCAATGTTCACGAACGAGTTTGCTTCGGCGGATATGACTTGCATTGTAGAGCATATATTTGAAGATGGACAGTGGGCAATTTTAGAGTGGAAAGACCCGTTAGGGCTGAGAGGCTGCGGATTTTTTCACGTGGTGAATGGAAAGATTTTGTTCCAAAGAGGATATTGGGATAAACTATCCTTTTTGAAAGAACATAACCTACCGATTGAATGGAATCCAGTTTAAGCGAGAGACAAAATAAAAAACTGAATTACCCTTGCACTTGGCAGATAGTTTCTGGATACATAACAAGGATACCCGGCAAACCTTTCATCGATTTGCCGGGTATCCTTATATCAACACAAATCTAGAACAGGGAGGACTCACACTCCCTTTTTCCTTTTGAAGTGATGGATTCTACCTTATTTTGGTTATTGATACTTTACGCGGTCATTGCGATAGGCACAGGGGTACTTGTAGTAATGTTAAATGGCAAGAATAAAATATAGATTGATCGGGCAATTCCAATCAGTGGGAACCTTATCGAAAAAGAGGGAATCCACATATCTTCGCTCCGGCACTGCCAGCCCGGATTTGACGGTACACGCTTCCTATGCTAGAATAGAGATCGTATTTGTTTACAAGGAGCGTCACCTATGGAACCAAATGTCAGTATTATTGTGCCGGTCTACAATGCGGAGAACACCATTCAACGCTGTGTAGACAGCATTCTGGACCAGCAATACACCGATTTTGAGCTGCTGCTGGTGGATGACGGCAGTCAGGATGGCTCTGGCGCCATCTGCGATGCCTATGCCGCTCAGGACGCCCGGGTCCGGGTCTTTCATCAGAAGAACGCCGGCGTCTCTGCGGCAAGGAATCATGCCCTGGACCATGCCCAAGGCGTCTATCTGCAGTTTTTAGATAGCGACGACTGGATCACGCCGGATGCCACCCGTTCCCTAGTGCGGGCGGCGGAAAACCACCGATGCGACCTGGTGATTGCCGACTTCTACCGGGTTGTGGGGGAACGGCTCTCCCGCAAGGGCGATATTGATGAGGACACGCTGATGACCCGTGAAGCCTATGCCGCCCACATGATGGAAAATCCGGCGGATTTTTATTACGGCGTCCTTTGGAATAAGCTTTATCGCCGGAAGCTGGTGGAACAATATCGTCTGCGCATGGACCCTGAGATCAGCTGGTGCGAGGACTTCATGTTCAATCTGGAATATATCCGCCGTGCCAAGCGTTTTTATGCGCTGCAACTTCCGATCTATTACTATGTAAAAACGAAAGGCTCTCTGGCCACCCAAGGACTCAGCCTCACCAAAACAGTAAAAATGAAGTTGAGCGTATTTGAATACTACCAACAGTTTTTTAAAGAGGTTCTGGATGAGGAAGAGTACGAGCGCAGCCGGCTCAAGGTCTACCGCTTCCTGGTGGATGCCGCGGGAGATGGCGCAGTTCCTCCCCTTCCTACCGCACAGCGGCTTGGAAGTGAGCGGGTACGCGCCTGCTCCGGCGGTCTTTTGGGACAGGGCTGCCTGTGCGATTCCTTCCGGAACCGAAAGCTGCTGGAATACCATCTGGAAACCGCAGCTTTGAAAAATGACCTGTCCACACAGGAGGCACTGCTCCTACTGGCCCTGCGACAGTTGGAACGTCCCTGTACCCGGCGGGAGCTGGCAGACTTCACGGGGTTGTCTCGCGGCACACTCACGCTCTCCTTGCAGCGCCTGGGCGGAAAAGGCCTGATTGAGACAGAGACTCCCTCCGACGCAGACGAGCGCTGTCCGGTACTCACGGCGGAAAGCGCGTCGGTTCTGCGGGATCTAGAAATCGCATTGGCAGACTGGCAGGCAATCCGCCTGGATGGCTTTACCCAGGAGGAATGTGTTCAGTATCACGCCATGATGGAACGTATTAACGGAAACATCCAGAACTTTCTCCAATAAAGAAAGCCCCCGCCCGTGCGCCTCTATGGAAAACGCGCAGGGCGGGGATTTCTTAAATCGGCGCATCGGCTGCAGACTCCCGTCTGAGCAGCCGGTAAACCTGGAAAAACACCACTACAATAAAGATGACAAACACCACTGTTGCGCGAATGCTGCCGATCATTGCACAGGTGTCATAGAATCCGTGGAGAAATACCGCCCACACATATCCAAGGCATAGATTCCTCCGGACTCCAGCTCCATCGTCTTGGCTTTCACTACGTTTTGCGCGGCCATAAAAAACTCCCATATATACTGCAAAAGCCATATGCCCCGGTACCGCCAGCAATGCCCTGGGCAACGCCACAGACAGACCATAATGCAAAATGTACTGGATATTTTCAAATGCGGCGAACCCCAGAGATACAAACACCGCATAGACAATTCCATCAAAACGATAATTAAAAGCCGGATGCCGCCAAGTACAGCACTTCATCAGCCAGAATTTGGTCCCTTCTTCGATCATAGCCACCACGAGAAAGGCCGTCAGCACCACATAGATTGGGCTGCTGGGAGATACCAGAAGTTTCAGAAGAGACTCCGCCAAACTTTCCAGGAAGCCAGAGCAAACCGCAGACACCACGCCCATCAGCAGTAAAAGAGCCAGCAGCCCAGGCGGCTCCTTTTCCACCGTGTCATGGCGGTAAATAAAGCGCAGCAAAAAAATTGCTGGCAGAATTGCAGCCAGAATATAAACTATTAAAATCGGTAAAACAGGCAGGATTGGCAAAATATAGAACATAATAATGGCTCCTCTCTCTGCCGTTCAGTGTAACATGTCCGGCAAAAAAAGACAACCGCCGGTTTTATCCATGTGATCACTCAGACAAAAGCGGGCTATACATCATAATCGCATCATTGGATAAAAGAAACTCTTCTCCCAGAAGCCGTCCCTCCTGGTCATAGGTCAAGCGGAACAGCTCATTGTGCCGAATATAGCCGCCCCAGGCCGCCTGTTCTATTCTGGGATTTCTCTCTAGAATTTCATAGCGGTGCTCAGGAATACGCGTGGCACGCCATTCTCCCTCCAGATATTCCTCCCCCACCCATACGTGCAGTTGGAAAACCTGGTCCGTATCATTGCGGATCATCAAATCTCTGTGTGGATAGGCACAGGTGGCGCCGCTGCCAAAAGGCTGGGTCCGATCGGCATCCGGAAAGACATCGTGGGAGTGCCGGTAGCGCTCCACAACCGTCAGAGGCGTATGGAGGGTCATCCAGAAGATAAGATTGGAGAGCTGACAAAGTCCACCGCCCACATCGCTGCCAATCTGCCCTAGAAAAAGTACCATACCGTCCAAGTAGCCCTTTTTCCGGGTAGGCTTTCCAATGATTCTCCAATAGCTAAATGTTTCGCCTGGGAATAGGAGGATACCATCCAGCCGGGCGGCTGCCAGCTTCAGATTGACAACCTTGTTCCTCTGGAGCTTCATCTCCTCGCCCCGCAGCTGTCGGAACAGCGGTGTCTGGTGCGCGAATTGGACATAGGACAGCATCTCCCGCTGCCGCGTCCTTGCCCAGTGGAAACGAGGAGCGCCCCAGAGAAGATATCGCCTCCAGGTATAGTAGGCCTTCCCAAGCCGCAGGCGGAGCCAACTCCGTGAGATCGGCTGGTGCAAGGAGCGGTCTGTGGGGTTTACCATTTGTTCCCTCACCTCCACGCGGCTATTGTACCATATCCATATTCGGGTCACAAGATATCACGTGACAATAAAAAAGTACCCCCCCGACAGTTTTCCTGTCGGGGGAAAGATGTTGGCACTACCTATTTTTCCAGGCCGTCGCCAGCCAAGTATTGTCGGCAGAGACGAGCTTAACTACCGTGTTCGGAATGGGAACGGGTGGACCCTCGCCCTAATCAGCACCAACTTATGTCATCCGGTTAGCCCGGAAAACAAACTATATTATACACTGTTCGCACTCTTTTGTCAAGAGATTTCTATCCCCAAGCCGCAAACCAGTGCAACATTTGCGATTCGGAAAGGAAAAGCAGCGGAGGGAACCAGCTTTCGCGCTTGCGCGGAAGCCTGTGGTCCGCAGCTTGCTTTGACATGGTGACCCGTACCGGATTCGAACCGATGTTAACGGCGTGAGAGGCCGCTGTCTTAACCACTTGACCAACGGGCCATGGTGCACCTTCACGGACTCGAACCGGGGACCCACTGATTAAGAGTCAGTTGCTCTACCAACTGAGCTAAAGGTGCATACTTTCTTTCGAGAAAGAAAGTATGCAAAGAAAGCTTTCACAAGCTCTCCAGCTCCTCTCTTTCTGTCCGAGGTGTGCGCGTCTGCACCCTCAAAACTGAACAATGTGTCTTACTTATTCTTTCAGGCCGCCTGCTTCTTCTTTCGTAGGTCAAGCCCTCGGGCTATTAGTACCGGTCAGCTCCACACATTACTGCGCTTCCACCTCCGGCCTATCAACCAGGTAGTCTTCCTGGGCCCTTACCCTCTTTCGAGGTGAGAGATCTCATCTTAGGGGGAGTTTCACGCTTAGATGCTTTCAGCGTTTATCTCGTCCGTACTTAGCTACCCAGCTATGCCCTTGGCAGAACAACTGGTGCACCAGAGGTACGTCCATCCCGGTCCTCTCGTACTAAGGACAGCTCCCTTCAAATCTCTTACGCCCGCAACAGATAGGGACCGAACTGTCTCACGACGTTCTGAACCCAGCTCGCGTGCCACTTTAATCGGCGAACAGCCGAACCCTTGGGACCGAATTCAGCCCCAGGATGTGACGAGCCGACATCGAGGTGCCAAACCTCCCCGTCGCTGTGGACGCTTGGGGGAGATCAGCCTGTTATCCCCAGGGTAGCTTTTATCCGTTGAGCGATGGCATTTCCACTCACATACCACCGGATCACTAACTCCAACTTTCGTTACTGCTCGACCCGTCGGTCTCGCAGTTAGGCTGGCTTATACGTTTACACTCACTGCACGATTTCCGTCCGTGCTGAGCCAACCTTTGAGCGCCTCCGTTACCTTTTAGGAGGCGACCGCCCCCAGTCAAACTGCCCGCCTAACAGTGTCCCCCGACCGGATTCACGGCCGCAGGTTAGAAATCCAGCAATCCAAGAGTGGTATCCCACCGGCGACTCCACCCGAGCTGACGCCCGGGCTTCTCTGTCTCCCACCTATCCTGTACATGAATTACCGAATTCCAGTATTAAGCTGCAGTAAAGCTCCATGGGGTCTTTCCGTCTAGTTGCGGGTAACTGGTATCTTCACCAGTACTACAATTTCGCCGGGCGGGCTGTTGAGACAGTGCCCAAATCATTACGCCTTTCGTGCGGGTCAGAACTTACCTGACAAGGAATTTCGCTACCTTAGGACCGTTATAGTTACGGCCGCCGTTTACCGGGGCTTCAATTCAATGCTTCGGCCTTGCGGCCTGACATCTCCTCTTAACCTTCCGGCACCGGGCAGGCGTCAGCCCATATACGTCATCTTTCGATTTAGCATAGACCTGTGTTTTTGGTAAACAGTTGCTTGGGCCTATTCTCTGCGGCCTCTTTCGAGGCTCCCCTTATTCCGAAGTTACGGGGTCAACTTGCCGAGTTCCTTAACAACCCTTCTCCCGTTGGCCTTAGGATTCTCTCCTCATCTACCTGTGTCGGTTTGCGGTACGGGCACCTTAGCATACCCCAGAGCTTTTCTCGCCTCCAAGCATCGCCGACTTCGCTACTATATTTTCGCTCCCTTTCGCCCGGGGCAACCAACGCCCGGGTTCGGCTATCTCAAAGTGTCCCTCTGGCTTAAGTTTCGGTGGTTACGGAATTTCTACCGTATGTGCATCGCCTACGCCTTTCGGCCTGAGCTTAGCTCCCGACTTACCTTGGGCGGACGAACCTTCCCCAAGAAACCTTAGATTTTCGGCCATTATGATTCCCACATAATTCTCGCTACTCATTCCGGCATTCTCACTTCCATACAGTCCACCGCTGCTTCCGCTGCGACTTCGCCCCGTATGGAACGCTCCCCTACCACTGCTATTACTAGCAATCCTAAGCTTCGGTTGTATGCTTAGCCCCGTTATATTTTCCGCGCAGAGTCACTCGACCAGTGAGCTATTACGCACTCTTTTAATGAGTGGCTGCTTCTAAGCCAACATCCTGGTTGTTTTCGCAACTCCACATCGTTTTCCACTTAGCATACATTTGGGACCTTAGCTGTAGGTCTGGGCTGTTTCCCTTTTGACAATGAAACTTATCTCACACTGTCTGACTGCTATGCATCAATTAGCCGGCATTCTGAGTTTGATAGGCGTCGGTAACTTTATCAGCCCCTAAACCATTCAGTGCTTTACCTCCGGTAATCTAACATAACGCTAGCCCTAAAGCTATTTCGGGGAGAACCAGCTATCTCCGAGTTCGATTGGAATTTCACCGCTACCCACAAGTCATCCGCCACCATTGCAACGGGGGTCGGTTCGGTCCTCCATGGGGTTTCACCCCCACTTCAACCTGCTCATGGGTAGGTCACCCGGTTTCGGGTCTATGGCAACGAACTTCATGCGCCCTATTCAGACTCGCTCTCGCTTCGCCTCCGGTACTGAATACCTTAAGCTTGCTCGTTACTATAACTCGCCGGACCGTTCTACAAAAAGTACGCCATCAGCCATTAACGGCCTTTGACAGTTTGTAAGCACAAGGTTTCAGGTTCTCTTTCACTCCCCTCCCGGGGTCCTTTTCACCTTTCCCTCACGGTACTGCTCCTCTATCGGTCATCAGGTAGTATTTAGGCTTGGAGGGTGGTCCCCCCTGTTTCCCACCGGGTTTCACGTGTCCGGCGGTACTCTGGATCCGATCTCACGGCCTTCTCTTTCGCCTACGGGACTCTCACCCTCTGTGGTGGGCCTTCCCAGACCCTTCGGCTAGATAACTTCCGCTAAATGATCGTCCGCAACCCCGGGGAATAAATCCCCCGGTTTGGCCTCTTCCGCGTTCGCTCGCCACTACTTGCGGAATCTCGGTTGATGTCTTTTCCTCGCCCTACTTAGATGTTTCAGTTCAGGCGGTTCCCTTCCTACGCCTATTTGATTCAACGCAGGATGACGGCGTATTGCGCCGCCGGGTTGCCCCATTCGGATATCCCCGGATCAATGGATATTTGCTCCTCCCCGAGGCTTTTCGCAGCTTGTCACGTCCTTCTTCGGCTCCTGATGCCAAGGCATTCCCCTTGCGCTCTTTCCAGCTTGACCTGCTCGCCGCAAAGTCCGCTTACCTCCATCTCCACTTTGCTTTGGGAATGGGAGTCGCGGCCTCTGCCCGAGTTGTCAGAGAAATCTTGGTTCTCGTTTAAAGAATTATGCAGGCTTCACAGATTCTTGAAATTGTAATTGTACCCTCATCTTTTCAGATGTTGTTCCACAATTAAATTCACGTGCCATACTTCCGTATGGCGCCTCTCTGTTGCCTTACTTCACTTTCATTCACATTGTTCAGTTTTCAAGGTGCAGATCGTCGAAAGAAACTTCACTTCACTTGCTTTCCCTCTCGGCAAAGCTCGCGCCACTTTGTTCTTTCTCCTTTTCCCATTTCAAACACACTGTCGCTTTGAAACAGAAATCCTCTAACTGCTTTTGCAGTCAGATTTGAAGATCCAACCTCGCAGTTGGGTCTTCAAATCCAAAAGCAAATCTCTTGCTTGGTGGGCCTGAGTGGGCTCGAACCACCGACCTTACGATTATCAGTCGTACGCTCTAGCCAGCTGAGCTACAGGCCCGTCTGGTGGAGATTAGCGGGTTCGAACCGCTGACCTCCTGCTTGCAAGGCAGGCGCTCTCCCAGCTGAGCTAAACCCCCATTCTCCGGGCTCCCCTCCGCCTTTCGGACGTATGCCCTCTAAATTAAACAACGTAACTCTTAAAAACCAAACGCTGACCAGGATGTTTCAAGCACTTCTTTCAGTACTTGAGGTCTCCTTAGAAAGGAGGTGATCCAGCCGCACCTTCCGATACGGCTACCTTGTTACGACTTCACCCCAATTATCGAACCCACCTTCGGCCGCGCCCCCCTTGCGGTTAGGCTACGGACTTCGGGTGTTCCCGACTCTCATGGTGTGACGGGCGGTGTGTACAAGGCCCGGGAACGTATTCACCGCGGCATGCTGATCCGCGATTACTAGCGATTCCGACTTCACGCAGGCGGGTTGCAGCCTGCGATCCGAACTGGGACGGCTTTTGGGGGTTCGCTCCTCCTCGCGGATTTGCATCCCTCTGTTAACCGCCATTGTATTACGTGTGTAGCCCAGGACATAAGGGGGCATGATGATTTGACGTCGTCCCCCACCTTCCTCCGTTTTGTCAACGGCAGTCTCGCTAGAGTGCTCTTGCGTAGCAACTAACAATAGGGGTTGCGCTCGTTGCGGGACTTAACCCAACATCTCACGACACGAGCTGACGACAACCATGCACCACCTGTCTCTACTTTCCCCGAAGGGCACCTAATGTATCTCTACTTCGTTAGTAGGATGTCAAGCCCTGGTAAGGTTCTTCGCGTTGCTTCGAATTAAACCACATAATCCACCGCTTGTGCGGGCCCCCCGTCAATTCCTTTGAGTTTCAACCTTGCGATCGTACTCCCCAGGTGCAATACTTATTGTGTTAACTGCGGCACGCAGGGGGGTCAGTCCCCCGCACACCTAGTATTGATCGTTTACAGCGTGGACTACCAGGGTATCTAATCCTGTTTGCTCCCCACGCTTTCGCGCCTCACCGTCAGTTGCCGTCCAGTCATCCGCCTTCGCCACTGGTGTTCTTCCTTATATCTACGCATTTCACCGCTACACAAGGAATTCCGATGACCTCTCCGGTACTCAAGACCAGCAGTTTCAAACGCAGTTCCAGGGTTGAGCCCTGGGATTTCACGCCTGACTTGCCAGCCCGGCTGCACGCCCTTTACACCCAGTAAATCCGGACAACGCTTGCCACCTACGTATTACCGCGGCTGCTGGCACGTAGTTAGCCGTGGCTTATTCGTCAGGTACCCTCTTCTACTGTTCCCTGACAAAAGAAGTTTACAACCCGAAAGCCTTCTTCCTTCACGCGGCGTTGCTGGGTCAGACTTGCGTCCATTGCCCAATATTCCCCACTGCTGCCTCCCGTAGGAGTCTGGGCCGTATCTCAGTCCCAATGTGGCCGGTCAACCTCTCAGTCCGGCTACCCATCGTCGCCTAGGTGGGCCGTTACCCCGCCTACTAGCTAATGGGACGCGAGGCCATCTTTCAGCGATAAATCTTTGACATCAATGGGATGCCCCATTCATGTGTCATGCGGTATTAGCAGTCGTTTCCAACTGTTGTCCCCCTCTGAAAGGCAGGTTCCTCACGCGTTACTCACCAGTCCGCCACTAAGCATTCCCTTCCTTTGGCCGAAACCTCATTCAGGGGTGCTCCGTTCGACTTGCATGTGTTAAGCACGCCGCCAGCGTTCGTCCTGAGCCAGGATCAAACTCTCTATAAAATCGTATCAACACAAGCCTTCCGGCTTGAGCTAATCTTTCATAGAGCTATTTCCATAGCTTCATTCTTTTGCTCCGTCCCTTCGGTAATTGACTCAACCCGAAGCCCGGAGCTCTTCGTCGGTTCTTTCGAACCGTCCGTCTGGTGCTTTTCGTTCGTTACGTTGTTTAATTTACAAGGTACACGCCGCTTTATCGGCGGAAGTCCATTATAGCAGATCAGCTTTCATTTGTCAACCACTTTTTTTGGCTTTTTTTCGCCGCTCTGTGGTGCATCCCGCTGTGCTGCTGGACAGCTTTGTTAGATTACCAAATCTTCTCCCCTTTGTCAATACCTTTTTCCAATCTTTTTTTGGTTTTTTGTCGAAAAATCTTCTTCATGGATTGTCTCTCGATTCTATTTTCCATAATATCCCTTGTGCTGCAAGGGTTTCAGCGGTTTTTTCATAGGAAGGATTTTTTCAAGCCTAGGGTCTTCCTTTCATAAATATCCGGAGCTCCTTGCTTGGATTTGCTGCGCAGAATCTCTCCGAACATACATACGATGTGATTTACGGAACAGCTGCAGTCTTTTGATTCTCTGATCATATATTTATCGCCTGCCGCTATGCTTGTTACCATAGCGGCAGGCGATGCAAAAAAGCCGGATCTTACGCCAGCAAGTCACTCTGTTGAGGAATCAATACGCCTGCTTTCCCACTGCATCAAAGGTCTCCGTTACAGACTGCTCTGGCGGAGCCGTTAACAGGCTGACCACGACGATGGCGATGGATGCCACAATGAAGGCAGGCAGCAATTCATAAATCGCCCAGGCGCCGCCCATAGGAGCAATCAGGTATTTCCAGATAAACACCATGGCTCCGCCGGCCAGCATACCGGCCAACGCTCCCCATTGGTTGGAGCGTCTCCAGAACAATGCAAACAACACAACTGGCCCAAAGGCCGCGCCGAAGCCTGCCCAGGCAAAGGACACCACACGGAACACAGAACTGTTGGGGTCCCTGGCCAGGAACATGGCAACCAGAGAGATCACAACCATGGTCCCCCGTGCCACCAGCATCCCCTGCTTGGCAGTAAACTTCACCCCAAAAAATTCCGCAAACAGATTCTGAGATACCGAGGAGGACGCCGCCAACAACTGAGAATCTGCCGTGGACATCGTGGCGGCCAGGATACCCGCCAAAATGACACCCGCAAGCAGAGCTGCCGGAATCCCATATTGGCTAAGGAGGCTGGAAATCTGCACAATAATTGTCTCTGAGTCTGCCAGCTGCTCCATAGTGCCGTTGGCAGTCATGGCATTGCCCACCAAGCCAATGAAAACCGCAACTCCCATGGAGATTACCACCCAGGTGGTGGCAACACGGCGGGAGAGGGACAATTTCTTTTCATCCTCAATTGCCATGAACCTCAGTAAAATGTGGGGCATACCAAAGTAGCCCAGTCCCCAAGCCAGCAGAGAGAAAATCGTCAAGAGTCCATAGGGACTAGAGCCGCCAGTCGCCGGATCATGGATGTTGGACAGCGAGAGATAGCCGGTCAGGGACTGTGCATTGCTGATCACAGCATCCATCCCTCCGGCCTGCCCTGTTGCAAAGATCAGGATGATCAGCAGTGCCACCGTCATAATAATAGACTGCACCAAATCCGTGAAGCTGGCAGCTAAAAAGCCGCCTGTGACGGTGTAAATAACAATCACAGCGCCGCTGATGATCATAGCTGTCAGGTAGTTTGTCCCAAATAGGCTTGCAAACAGTTTTCCGCAGGCTGAGAAGCCTGAGGCCAGATAGGGGATGAAAAACACGATGATCACCACCGCCGCAATTGCGGAGAGCAGATTTCGTTCATCCTTCCACCGCTTGGAAAAAAACTGCGGCACTGTGATAGCACCCAGTCGGTGAGAATAACGGCGGATACGTCTGGCCACGATCAGCCAGTTCAGATAAGTCCCTACCGCCAGGCCGATTGCAGTCCAGCTGGCCTCCGCCAAACCGCTGAGATAGGCGACGCCTGGCAGGCCCATCAGCAGCCAGGAGGACATGTCGCTTGCCTCCGCGCTCATGGCGGTAACAAACGGGCCAAGCTTCCGCCCACCCAAATAGAAGTCGTCCACAGAGTTGTTTTTCTTCGCGCACCAGATGCCGATGCCCAGCATCACAGCCAGATAGGCCACAATGGCAAGGCAAATACAAAGTTGTGAGGTTGTCATATGTTCTCTCCTTTTTCAATATCCATAGGCGTTATCATAACATATATTTTTATAAAATAAAATACAGAATTTAGTATAGAATTTATTCTATACTAAATTCTGTAAAAACCGATCTAATCTTTGATATATCAAGCTTTAATCCTGCACAAAAGCTTGTATGCAATATCATTCTATCCGTTAGACACTATCTAATCTCTACCGCTCGTCCGGTAGCTTTCCAAGAACATGGGTGTGACACGATCAGTGTAGTCCACCAGGGAATACTCTCCGCCACAGAGACACCAATCATACAGCAGTGCCCGTTCCCACAGTGCATAGGCGTTTACAACCTCGTTAACCGTCCAGTCCGTCCGCAGCTCTCCCCGCCGCTGTCCTTCGGAGATGATCTGCCGCAGCACCTTGAAGTAAGTCCGGCTGCGATCCAGCAGGTGCTTTTCTCCCCTGGCCAGCAGCTGTGTGGAGAGGAGGCGGGAAAGCAAGTCCATAGACACACCGCCATCAATCATGGAAAATAGCTCATGATTCACATAGATCAGCTTTTCCATGGCGTCCAGCCCCGGGTCCATCTCCACCATCAACTGCTCGTACTTCTCATCAAAGACATTGGCCAGGGTCCCCATCAGCTCATCTTTTCCCTTGAAGTAATGATAAAAGGACCCCTTGGAAGTCTCTGATTCATAGACAATATCCTCAATTGTGGTCTCCTCAAAGCCCTGCTCATAGAACAGCTTCCACGCTGCAGCAATGATGCGGCCCTTGGTATTTCGGCTATTTTTTCTTGGCATCCGTGCTTCCTCCCCTCCGCTGATCTCTATCATACCGGCTTTTGTAAGACAAATCAAGCCGATTCTCCTCTTTCTCTTACCGCAGGATATGCATGTTTTTCAGCATCTTTTCTGGTGTTCATGTGCGTTCTGTGCGGTTATAATAAAGTATAAAGGGGGGATCGCTTTGCGATTTTGGAAAATGAACGGAGCTGGAAATGACTTTGTGGTGCTGAACAACTTAGAGGAGCACCTGCCGGCGGAGTGTTTGCCGCAGGCCGCTCGGACGCTGTGCCAGCGGCATCTGTCCATCGGCGCGGACGGCTTGATGGTGGTGGATGCCCCCACCCAGGGCGGAGACTATAAAATGCTGTTTTTCAACAGTGACGGCAGCGTGGGCGAGATGTGCGGCAACGGCGCCCGGTGTATCTGCCGATACGGATATGAACTGGGTCTCGCCGGGGAGACCCAGACGGTGGAGACCACCGCCGGCATTGTCACGGGACGGCGTATCACCCAGCGGCTGTACCGGGTCCGCCTCAACGATCCCACCACAGTGAAGCTGGACGCCCCCGTGGAGGTAGACGGCATCCGGCATCCCTGCTCCTATGTGGAACTGGGTAATCCGGGCCTTCCCCATGCCGTGGTGCCCTATCCCAATCTGAGGGACGCCGATGAATCTCAGCTGCGGGAGCTTGGCAGAAAGCTCCGGTGGCACCCAGCTTTCCCCAAGGGCGCCAATGTCAATTTCTACGAAATCCTGGGCGATGACTTGCTTTACGAGCGGACATTTGAGCGGGGTGTGGAGGATTTCACCTATGCCTGCGGCACTGGCACCGGGTCCGTGGTTGCGGTGCTGACTCTGCTGGGGAGGGTAACTGGCCGAAACGTCCGGGTTGACATGAAGGGCGGAACGCTGACCATAGATGTGGAGCATGCCGGCTCTCAAGTGACCGGCCTCTATCTGACCGGCCCTACGAATGTGGTCTGCAAAGGCGAGGTCACGGACGAAGATCTAAATCTATTTTGAGAAGGGAGTGGTTCGCATGGAGAGAACGTCTGTCAAAAGGAATTATGTCTTCCTGGCCATCATGCTGGGAGCCATGGTGGCCGGCGCCGCTGTGGGCTGGTTTTTCCCTGTGGTGAAGGACGCCGATGGAACTGTGTTGGAGGCTGGCGCCACCATCTTCAAGCCCTTGGGCACGGTATTCATCAATCTCATGTTCTGTATCGTGGTTCCCATGGTCTTCGCCTCCATCTCCAGCGCTGTGGCCAACATGAAAAGCCGCAGGCGGGCCGGAAAAATCATGGGCGTCACCGTGGCCACCTTTGTTGTTACCGGCGCGATCGCGGCTGTGATCATGTTCGTTCTGATGCGGCTGTTTCCTCCGGTCCTCACCCCTTGGACGGAGTTTCAGACCGGGGAGATGGGCGACTACGCCTCCTTGTCCGAGCTGATCGTCAACTTCTTCACCGCCGAGGATTTTGTGGGGCTGCTGTCCCGGCAGGCCATGCTGCCGTTGATCGTATTCTCCTTACTCTTTGGCTTTGCGGTGAACCTGACTGGCGGTGGGGAAACCCTGGTTGGAAAATTTCTGGATAACCTGGCGGAGGTCATGCTGAAATTCGTCCAGCTCGTCACCTACTATGCCCCCATCGCCTTCTTCGGCTTCTTTGCCGATCTGGTGGCTACCTACGGTTCTCAGATCGTGGAGAACTATGTTCGAGCCCTGGCAGTCTACTATCCGCTTTGCTTCCTTTATATCTTCACGGCGTGGCCGTTATTTGCCTGGTTTGGAGGCGGAAAAGGCGCGGTCAAAACCATGTTCGCCCACATTGCCAAGCCCGCCATCGTCTCTCTGGGCACCTGCTCTTCCGTGGCCACCATCCCCACCAATATGGAGGCCGCCGCCGACACTGGCATCTCCAAGGATGTCACCGACATGGTACTGCCTCTGGGCGCCACCATGCACATGGATGGCTCCTGCTTTTCCTGCGTGCTGAAAATCGCCTTTGTATTCGGCGTGTTCGGGCAGCCGTTTACATTCTCCCAGCTGGTTCCGGTGGTGCTGGTGGCGGTGCTGTCCTCTGTGGGCATGAGCGGCGTCCCAGGCGGCGGATATATTGGGGAGTATATCATTTGCTCCATCTTCTTCGCTGATCATATGGAGATTGCCTTCCCCATCTTGGTGACTATCGGCAATCTGGTGGACCCTCCCGCCACCATGATTAACTCCGCCGGGGACTATGTGGCAAGCTTCCTGGTCTCCCGCTTTGTGGACGGGAAAAACTGGCTACAGCGCGCCGGCAGGCAGCTTTAACAGACCGGAGGCCGCTTCTGCGGCCTCCGCTTTGATTTCTCCGTTGACCTTTGTCCTTCTTCCCTCTATACTGGAAGGTGGAAAGGAGCGTGTCATAATGTCCACTCTGCTGATCAAAAATCTCCATACCCTGGTGACATGCGATGATCGTGACTCCATCATCCACCAGGTGGACCTTCTTTGTAAGGACGGCTGGATTGCGGACATCGGCCCCCGTCTGCAAGATACCGCCGACACTGTGATTGACGGAAGCCATCTCTGGTGCTATCCAGGGCTCGTCAACACCCATCACCATCTCTACCAGGTCTTTTCCCGCAATCTGCCCCAAGTACAGAACCTGGAGCTCTTTGACTGGCTTACCGCCCTGTATGAGATTTGGAAGGGGCTGAACCGGGACGTGGTCCGCCTCAGCTCCCTCACTGGCATGGGCGAGCTTCTCAAGCACGGATGCACCACCTGTTTTGACCACCACTACGTCTTCCCCGCCGGAGCCGGGGATCTGCTAGGCGCGCAGTTTGCCGCCGCGGAGGAGCTGGGTGTGCGGATGTTTGCCTCCCGGGGCAGCATGGACCTGAGCCGTAAGGATGGCGGCCTGCCGCCGGACAGCGTGGTACAGACGGTGGACGAAATTCTGCGGGACTCCGCCCGGGTGATTGAGGTCTATCACGACCCCCGCCCCGGCTCCATGCATCAGGTGGCTCTGGCCCCCTGCTCCCCCTTCTCCGTCAGCCCGGAGCTGTTGCGGCAGAGCGCGGTTCTGGCCCGGCAGTACGGCGTGCGGCTCCACACCCACCTGTGCGAGACCCGGGACGAGGAGCGCTGGACGCTGGAAAATCACGGCGTGCGCCCGCTGGAATATATGTCGTCTCTGGGCTGGACCGGGCCGGACGTATGGTACGCCCATGGCATCCACTTCAACGACGAGGAGTTGCGGGAGCTGGCCAGAACCGGCACAGGCGTTGCTCACTGCCCCATCTCCAATATGAAGCTCAGTTCCGGCGTTGCCCGGGTTCCGGAGATGTTGGCCCTGGGCGTCCCAGTGGGGCTGGCGGTGGACGGCTCCGCCAGCAACGACGGCTCGTCCCTCATGGAGGAGTTACGGGTGTGCTATCTTCTGCACCGGCTCCATGCCAGCGGCGCAGCTCCCTCCGGCTACCAAGTGCTCAAACTGGCTACCCGAGGCAGCGCCCGCCTGCTGGGCCGGGAGGACATCGGCTCTTTGGAGGTTGGGAAGTGCGCCGACTTCTTCCTGGTGGACTCCCGCCGTCTGGAGCTGACTGGGGCGGAGTACAGCCCCGCCGACGCCCTTGCAACGGTGGGCCTCCGGGGCCCTGTGGACTGGACCGTGGTAAACGGCCGGGTCGTGGTCCGGGAAGGCCGGCTGGTCTCTGTGGACGAAGAACGGGTAGCGGAAGAAGCCCGGGCCTGTTGCCGTGCGTATCTATCTTAAAACTCAAAAAAGGACTGCCGGATCACGGCAGTCCTTTTTTATTGCTCTGTATCCCGCATCAAGCGGATGTATTTAAGCAGATGCCCACACGACACCTCGTCCAGACGGCTGATCTCATGCAGCAGCGCGGCACGGCGCTCACCGTCCGCTTCTTTATCCAGGTTATACGCAAGGCTCTCCCCCAAAATATAGTCCATACTGGCATGATACAAATTCGCCATCCCCAATAGAACCACCATAGAGCAGATATCCCGGCCTGTCTCAATGTTGGAGACATAGTTATCGCTGATTCCTAACGCCTCCGCCACATTTTCCTGTGTCAAGCCCGCAGACCGGCGAAGGGCTTGCAGCCTTTTTCCAACCGCTTTTGCATTCATCATAACTATACCTCATTCCAGGTACAGTTTATAGTGTGACCAGCTCTGGCGTTAATAATCTATTCCCATGTATATATTGACTATTTTCTGGAATTATGCTAAAATTAAGAAAAGGGAGGCGATACGATGGAATACAACTTTGAACGAAGCCTGGACGAATTAGGACGCGTTGTGCTCCCGGTGGATGGCCGCCGTGCCCTGGCCCTCCGGGAAGGCGATATCCTCAGCGTCCAGGTGGACCCCCAGCAACAGACCCTGATTTTAAAAAAGCAGACCCCCTCCTGCCTGATCTGCCGGGGTACGGAAAACCTCAGACCCCTGCCAAACCGCACCTGGCTGTGCAAGGCGTGCATCAACAACCTGAACAAATGACCCGTATCCTCTCGGATACGGGTCATTTTTAATCTAATACTTGGACCGCAGCGCCCAGCACGCCGTCGCCAATATAAACGCTGAGCGTGCCGTCGATTTCGCCCTCCCAGATGTGGTCGTAGTTGGGCAGGGCCTCCGTCAGCCTCTGGCGCACCAGCTGCATCTCCTCCGGCGCGCCGCCGTTGGCCACCGCCAGATTATAGCGCCGGTGCTCGCCGCAGCGCTGCACAGTCAATTCAATCAGCTTGCTGATGACCTGGTTCCGGCCCCGCACCTTGGCAATGGATTTGAGCTGTCCATCGTCGGCAAAGGTAATAATCGGCTTGATCTGCAAAAGCGTTCCCGCCGTGGCGGTCACTTTGCCGATGCGCCCGCCCTTTTGCAGATACTCCAACGTGTCCACAGAGAAAAAGGGGAAGGTATTTGCAATCAGCTGCGGCGCCCGGCGCTCTGTTAGCTCCTCCCAGCTCATGCCGCCGCGGATATCCTCGGCCAGTTGCAGCACTGTGGCCCCCTGCCCCAGCGATCCGCTGACAGAGTCAAACACCCGCACCGGCAGCAAATTCCCGCATTCCTCCGCCGCCAGGCGCACCAAATTATACGTCCCGGAAAGTCCGCTGGAGAGCATGACAGCAATCACGCCGTCATATCCCTCTTCCCAAATCTGCCGCAGCACCTTTTCAATATACGCGCCTGACGGCAGCGACGTTTGGGGCAGCTCGCCATTGTGCAGGCGGCGGTAGATGTCCGCGCCGTGGATATCCACCCCGTCGGCATATTCCCCATCTGCACAGAGAATCCGCAGCGGCACCACAAAAATGTGATATTCCTGCACCATCTGCACAGAGAGGTCCGCACAGGAGTCCGTCAGCAAAGCGATCTTTTGTGGGTTCATAACCGTCTCACCTAAATCTTTCACAAATCCTAAATATCTGCCTCTTGACCGTATTAGGACAATTATGCCACAAAGCTTGAAAGACTGCAAGAACTATCCGCCGAACAGCCCACACATTTTTCACCGCCGGCAGTTAAAAAAGGGTCATCTGGCTGGTCTCCGCCATCCCTGCAAAAGCGCCCAGGGCTTTGAGCTGCTCGATGTGGGTTTTGGAGAGCTTATTGCAGCAGGTGGCAAACTCTTCAATGGAGACAAAGCTCTTACCGGCGCGTTTTTCCACCGTGTCCTGAGCGGCCGCCTCACCCAGGCCGTGGACGCTGGTAAAGGGCGGCAGCAGCCCGCCATCCGTCACTAGGAACTTGGCGGCGTCAGATTTATAAATATTAATGGTGTCAAAATGGAAGCCCCGGAGATAGAACTCGTAGCACACCTCCAGCGTGGTCAGCAGGTTCTGCTCCACGGCGGTGGCATCCTTATTGTTCTCAATCTCCCGGATTTTCCGCTTCACCGCATCCATACCAGCGCAGCAGTACTCCGCGTCAAAGGCCTTGGCCCGCACAGAGAAAAAGGTTGCATAGAAGGCCAAGGGCTCATGGACCTTGTACCAGGCAATGCGGAAGGCCATCATCACATAGGCCACCGCGTGAGCTTTTGGAAAGAGGTAGCCGATTTTTGCCAGGGAGTCGATGTACCACTCCGGTACCTCATGCTCCCGCATGGCCTCCACCCAACCCTCCTCAAAGCCGTTTTTTTTCACCTTGCCTTTTCGGACGGACTCCATGATCTTGAAGCTCATCTTGGCGTCCAGTCCCTTGGAGATGAGATACAGCATGATATCGTCCCGGCAGCCCACCGTCTCCAAAACGCTGGCAGTGCCGCTGACGATCAGCTCCCGGGCGTTGCCCAGCCACACGTCGGTTCCGTGGGAGAAGCCGGAGAGCCGCACCAAGGTGTTGAAATCCTTGGGCTGGGTATCTATCAGCATCTGACGGGTAAAACGGGTGTTGAACTCCGGGATCGCCACAGCGCCGGTGGGGCCGAGAATCTCGTCATTCTCATATCCCAGCACCTTGCTGGAGGTGAAGATCGACATCGTCTCCGGATCGTCCAGAGGAATATCGTGGGGGTCCACACCGGTAAGGTCCTGCATCATGCGGACCATAGTGGGGTCATCGTGTCCCAGCATGTCCAGCTTTAAGAGGTTATCCTCCATGGAGTGATATTCAAAATGGGTGGTAATGGTATCGGAGTCGTCGGCGTCTGCCGGGTGCTGCACCGGGCAGAAGTCCTCCATCTCCAAATCGTCGGGTACCACCACAAGCCCGCCGGGGTGTTGGCCGGTGGTGCGCCGGACGCCCACGCATCCCAAGGTGAGCCGATTCTCCTCCGCCCGTCCTGCTGTAATGCCGTTTTCCTCCAGATACTTTTTTACAAACCCGTAGGCGGTCTTTTCCGCCAGGGTGCCGATGGTGCCCGCCCGGAACACTTGGGTCTCACCGAACATCTCAATGGCGTGGCGGTGGGCCCGCGCCTGATACTCGCCGGAGAAATTCAGGTCAATATCCGGCACCTTGCCTCCGCCAAAGCCCAGGAACGTCTCAAAGGGGATGTCAAAGCCGTCCTTGATATACTGCTCGCCGCACACCGGGCACACCTTGTCCGGCATGTCCGCTCCGCAGCCGTAAGAGCCGTCCATGATAAATTCGCTGTTCTTGCACTTGGGACAGCGGTAGTGGGGCGGCAGCGAGTTGACCTCGGTGATGCCGGACATATAAGCCACCAGCGACGAGCCCACCGATCCCCGAGAGCCTACCAGATAGCCGTTCTCCAAACTCCGCTGCACCAGTTTTTGGGCAGACATGTACACCACGTCGTACTTGCCCAGAATACCACCCAGCTCCACGTTCAGCCGGTCTACAATCAGCTTGGGCGGATTCTCGCCGTAGAGTCGGTGGGTCTTCTCCCACACCAGGCGGTTCAGATCCTCCTCCGAGTTTTCCAAACGGGGCGGAAACAGCTCCTTGGGAAGCAGTGGAAAGGTCTCCACCATGTCCGCGATGCGGCGGGTATTGGTCACTACCACCTCATAAGCCTTCTCCTTTCCAAGATACGAAAACTCCCGGAGCATTTCATCTGTTGTTTTGAAGTAGATAGGCAGCGGCTCGTTGGCGTCCGGGAATTTCTTGGACGCCAGCAGGATGTGGCGGTAGACCTCGTCCTCCGGCTCCAGGAAGTGGACGTCGCCGGTGGCGCACACCAGCTTGCCCAGTTCCTCCCCTAGACGGACAATCGTTCGGTTGAACTCTCGCAGGTCCTCCTCCGACTGCACGTCGCCGTTGCGGAGCATGAAGGCGTTGTTGCACAGGGGCTGAATCTCCAGGTAATCGTAGAAGGAGGCAATGCGCTTGAGCTCCTCCCAGTCCTTGTGGTCCGCCACTGCCCGGAACAGCTCTCCCGCCTCGCAGGCAGAGCCCACCAGCACCCCCTCCCGGTGCTCACGCAGCAGGCTCTTGGGGACAGTGGGCACCCGCCGGAAGTATTTCAGGTTCGAGGCGGATATCATCTGATAGAGGTTTTTCAGTCCTACCTTGTTCTGGGCAATGAGGATTATGTGCTTGGGCTGGCGCTTGGTCTTTCCAGAGAGGGGCCGAAGCTTTTCCATCTCTCCGTTCACCGCTTGCAGGGTATAAACCCCCCGGTCATGGAGCATCTTCCAGAAGGGGATCAGCATGTAGCCCACCGTGGCGGCGTCGTCACTGGCCCGGTGGTGGTTGAAGGCGGGCAGATCCAGGCGCTCCGCCACGATGTCCAGCTTGTGCTTGCTCAAATCCGGCAGCAGGTTCTGGGCCAGAATCAGGGAATCCACATAGGTGGGTGCAAATTCCAATCCCACCTGACGGCAGCCCGCCCGGATGAAGCCTATGTCAAACTCCGCATTGTGGGCCGCTAAGGGGCGTCCGTCCACAAACTCCAAAAAGGCCGTCAGCGCCTCTTTCAGCGAGGGGGCATCCTTGAGCATTTCGTCGGTAATGCCGGTCAGTCCGATAATCTCTGGCGTCAGGCGGCGTTCCGGATTCACGAAGGTCTGGAAACGCTCCCCAATCTCGCCGTTTTTCAACACCACTGCGCCGATCTCTGTGATGGTCTCCCGGTCTACTTTCAAGCCTGTAGTCTCGATATCGAAGCAGACAATCTCCCCCTCCAGCGGCTGGTCCTGGGGGCCATGGACCGCAATACGGTCATCCACATCGTTGATGAAATACCCCTCCATGCCGTAGAGAATCTTAATCTTGTCCCCAGCGGCGTGCCATGCGTCAGGAAAAGATTGGGCCACACCGTGATCCGTAATGGCAATGGCGGGATGGCCCCAACGAATCGCCTGCTGGATGGCCTCCTTGGTATCCGTCAGGGCATCCATATTGCTCATCTTGGTGTGCAGATGGAGCTCCACCCGCTTTTCCGGGGCGGTATCCTGTCGGCCCTTGTGCTCCGCCTCCTGAATATGGTAAGGATTCAGCTGAATGTCTTTGCCGTCCCAGGTGGGTTCCATTTTGCCCTGGACCCGCAGCCACATTCCAACCTTGATAGACTTCTCCAGAGCCTGGGCCTCCTTGACCGTCAGGTTCTTCTGGACGGTGACGGAGCCGGTATAGTCCGTCATATCAAAATTCAACCGCCACATGCCGGGGCGCCGGGTCTCCCGGCACTCAAAGGCAAAGACCTTCCCCTGCACCGTGGCGGTGCCCATTTTCAAATTCAGCTCCCGGATAGGACCTGGCCTCGCCTTGATGGCATTCCCCATCAGCACCTTTCCGGCCGGATTGCTCTTCCCCACCGGCGCCGCCCCGTCCGGAGAAGACGGCCGCGGCTCTGCGGCTGCTTGTGCAGCATCTATCTTCACGCTGTGAAACCCATAGGCTCTCCGAATAGCCGCCTGGAGCTCTTGAACCTCTCCCTCTGTCAGCGCGAGCTTCACCTGTAATCGCAGTTCCATGGACATGGCGGATTGGTCAATACAGGCCCCTGTCAAAACGGCGCCCGCCAGTTTCACCCGCAGCTCGCCGAGGAGCTGCAACTCTGTAAACATTTCAAAAAATGGGATATTTCTTGACATGGTTTCCTCTTTTGTATCATCTATCATTTTTCTGAGTCAGCATCTGCCGGACAGCAAACCGGAGGCCTTCCTCTATCTATTTCCACCGTCGGACAAAAAGATCGCAAGCCCCGGTCAGGCACAGCGCAAGCAGTGCCGAAGCATTTGCAGCCTTTCCTCTCTGATGCATCACGGCTTCGCCTCTAGGGGGTGCCCGGCGGTGAATCCGCAAATCGTTAAGCCAGGGAATACATCGGGATTTGAGCCGCTACACAACACCAAGTCTCTTTTCTTTCCTTCTAAAAACAGGGGAGCGGTTGTTATGATCGCCGCAGGAACCGGAAAAATCCAGCTCTTCTTCAAAGCTTTTCAATCTCCTCCATCAGCTTGTCCACCAGCTGCTCCTGGGGAACCTTGCAGAGGATTTCGCCTTTGCGAAAAATCAAGCCCTCGCCCTTGCCGCCAGCAATTCCGATGTCAGCGGCGGCGGCCTCGCCGGGGCCGTTGACGGCGCAGCCCATCACCGCTACGGTAATAGACTTCTCACAACCGGAAAGACGCTGCTCCACCTCCTCCGCCATCGGGATGAGGTCAATGCGGGTGCGGCCGCAGGTGGGGCAGGCGATCAGGTTGACGCCCTCCCTGCGAAGCCCTGCCGCCTTCAGAATCTTTTTGGCCGCGAAGATCTCCTCCACCGGGTCCGCGGTCAGCGTCACACGGAGCGTGTCTCCAATCCCCAGACACAGGAGACCGCCGATCCCCATGGCGGACTTGATCAGGCCCATGGAGGGCGTTCCCGCCTCGGTAACGCCCAAGTGCAGAGGATAATCGGTCCGCTCCGCAAGCAGCCGGTACGCCGCCATCGTCAACGGCACGTCGGAGCACTTGACGGAAATGCAGATGTCGTCAAAATCAAATTGGTTCAACAGATGTACATGACCCATGGCGCTCTCTACCAGAGCCTCTGCGGTGACGCCGCCGTATTTCGTCCGCAGCTCCTTTTCCAAAGAGCCGCCGTTAACGCCGATCCGGATGGGGATGCCCCGTTTCCGACAGGCCTCCGCCACTGCCCGCACATTCTCCCTGCCCCCGATGTTGCCTGGATTAATGCGCAGAGCATCAATTCCCCGCTCCGCACATGCAAGGGCCAGCTTGTAGTTAAAGTGGATATCCGCAATCAGGGGGATGGAAATCCGCGCCTTGATGGCGTCCACTGCCGTTGCCGCCGCCATATCGGGAACAGCCACCCGGACAATCTCACAGCCGGCGTCCTCCAGGGCATGAATCTGCGCTACCGTGGCGTCCACGTCGTGAGTCTTGGTATTGCACATGGACTGGATGGTTACCGGAGCTCCGCCGCCTACGACCACGCCGCCCACTGTCAGTTTTTTCGTCATTTTTATTCCTCCCTCAATAGGGAATTCATGCAGGATTCCAAGATCTCGCTGCACCTATGAAGCACCCCCTCCAGTATGAAGCCATCCCTCCCCAGCACCCACCGGGCCCTGACGTTTTGAGCGGTCCTACGTGGATACAGACGGTGCCAAAACTTTCAAATATCTCACGGCACAGTTTCCGTACAGCACCGCTCATGGCTCCCTGTCCCCCAGGGACACCCAGCCAGCAACCAGCCCCCTCGCTTTTGTAGGACATGCAGGCAACCAGAGGCATTCCTCCCGCCGCCTGCCCACACCTACTGCGGCGGCACGGCAGAGCGGGCCGTCCTCCAGCATATGGGCGCGTGGAAGCACATCCGTTTTCCGCCCCCGTAAATCTGAGGTGCATGGACTTACATTCTCTGCATCCCGCTTCTGCCAGGGTCTTGACAAAAGCACGCCGAGCTCGCTCCTCTATCGGATCAGCTTCCACACATCCTGTAATGTCACCAGCAGCATAAATCCCATCAGCACGACAAAACCCACAGTATTCACAGCTGCCTGATACTTTTCTGGAACTCGCCGCTTGAATATCAGCAGCGCCACAGCATCTACCAGAAGGAAGAAAATCCGTCCGCCATCCAGCGCTGGGATGGGCAGCATGTTCATCACCGCCAGATTCACCGCCAGCAGTGCCGCAAAATAGAAGATCTGACTCCACGCCGCGCCCGCAGTCTCCGCGGAAGAGCCCACCTCCGTGATGGTGGAAACGATGCCTACCGGGCCGCTCAAATCCTCTATGGAGGCACCGCCGGTAAAGAGCTGCACCAGGCTGAACCACACCAGCTGCACAAAATCCAGCGTCTGATACCAGGCGTACTGCAGCCATGTCAAAATCGTCGCCTCTGTGAAGTGTGCCCCCACATACAGCCCAAAACCGGTATAGGTTCCTCCGCCGCTGTCTGTATAGGTCTGCCGGGCCATTGGGAAATCCTCCAGCACGATTCTTTCCCCATCCCGAATCACTTCCAGATCGATGGTGTCCCCCTGGTGATAGGACAAAAACAGCTCCGCATCCCCCTTGAGGTACGTGCGGTACCCATCAATTTTATAAAAAATGTCGCCTTCCATCAAGCCGTCTTCGCCTGTCATGGAAAACTCCGGGGCAAAGCCGGTGATCTGGTCGGTAAAAAAGCCCGCAGCTCCCGCATATAGTGCCAAAACCACCAGAAAGCCCGTCAGGAAATTCATGCCAGAACCAGCAGCTAGGATTAATAGCTTTTTCCAAAATCCCTGTCGGACGAAGGACCGTTCATTTCCGGAATCCTCATCCTCACCTTCCATCGCACAGTATCCGCCGATGGGGAGCAGACGCCAGGAATACTGGGTCTCCTCTGTCTCCTTATGCCAAATCAGCGGTCCCATGCCGATGGAGAACTCGTTGACCTGCACGCCGCAGAGCTTAGCGGCAATAAAGTGGCCGAATTCATGAACCGCCACCAACACGCCAAAAATGAGGATCGCCGCCAGGATAAAAATAGGTTCCATGCTGTAACTCCTAACCTTTAATCGCCCAGGACGCACCGCCTGGCGGCGGCGTCTGCTTCCAGAATGTCCTCTAGGGACGGTTTTTGCACCACACTCACGGCAGAGCGGGCCTTCGCCGTCAGGTGGGAAATGTCATAAAAACCGATGCGCTCTTGAAGAAACAGCCGCACCGCCTCCTCGTTCGCACCGTTTAAAATTGCACAGGCTGTGCCTCCCTCCGCTGCGGCCTCCTCCGCCAGATGCAGGCAGGGGAATGTCGCCCGGTCCGGCGCAGCAAAGGTCAGCGGCGGACAGGCGGTGAGGTCCAGCGGCTTTGCCAAGCTCTCCCCCCGCGCCGGATAGGTCATGGCATAGCGGATTGGAAGCCGCATATCCGGCGTTCCCAGCTGAGCCAGAACCGCCCCGTCCCAATACTCCACCAGGGAATGCACGATGCTCTGGCGGTGAATCACCACGGAGACCTGTTCCAAAGGCAGGCGGTAGAGGCGCATAGCCTCAATCACCTCCAGCCCCTTGTTCATCAGCGTAGCACAGTCCACGGTAATTTTGGGTCCCATAGTCCAATTGGGATGGCGCAGGGCATCCGCTCTGGTCATTTTGCCCACTTCTTCACAAGTCATGCCATAAAAGGGGCCACCGGAGCAGGTGAGGATCAGCCGCCGGATTTCCCGCCGATCCCGGCACCCCTGCAGACACTGAAAAATAGCGGAGTGCTCCGAGTCCACCGGGATAATCTCCGCCCCATATGTATCCGCCGCGTCCATCACAAGCTCCCCAGCACACACCAACGTCTCCTTATTGGCCAAGGCAATCCGCTTTTTCTCCCGAATGGCGGTCAACGTGGGCCGAAGTCCTACCATGCCCACCACGGCAGTCACGATGGTGTCCGCCTCCGGCAGTGCGGCAGCCTCCTCCAGGCCCTGAGGCCCGCCGAGAACTTTCGTTCCAGTGTCTGCCAGGCGCACAGTTAAATCCCGGGCCGCCGCCTCATCCGTCAGCACGGCAAGGCGCGGCCGAAACCGCCGCGCCTGCTCCTCCATACGCTCGATACTGGCGTGGGCCGTCAGTGCCGCTACCTGAAGCCCCAACTGCTCCGCCACATCCAGAGTCTGCCGGCCGATGGAGCCGGTGGAGCCTAAAATCGAAATGGTTTTCGTCATACCCTATATCCTATGCGTCAGATCCAAAATAATCTCAACAAGCGGCGTCACAAATAACACGCTGTCAAACCGGTCCAGCACGCCGCCGTGCTCCAAAAACAAATGACCGTAGTCCTTGATGCCGAATTCCCGTTTGATAAGGGAGAAGCTCAGATCTCCGATCTGGGCCACGATACTGCACGTCACTGCCAGAACCACCATCGTTCCATAGCCAATGCCGGCCTCTAGCCAATGATCCATTACAAAAACGAAGATCAAGCCGCACACTACATTGCCCAAAATGCCGCCGATGGAGCCCTCCACCGTCTTCTTGGGGCTAACTTTCGGGGCCAGCTTGTGCCGCCCGAAGGCACGGCCCGCAAAGTAGGCAAAGGTGTCGCAGGCAAAACTGAGGATGAACGGCAGCAGCAAGTAGGCCCGGTGGATGCCGGTGGCCTCCAGCCGCAAAAACGCGGCAAAGGAATAGCCGATGAACGTGCCGCCAAACAGTGCCGCCATAATCTGATTGAACTTGATTTCCCCACCCTTGACAATGGCATATCCGAAGAAAACCACAAGCTCTACCACGACCAGTACTACAACATGCTCTGGCCGCTCGTAATACCACGCCACCATAAATACCGGAAAGATGGCACTCATCCCCACCAGTTCACTGCGCGGAGCGCCGCTGACACAGCGCTGCAGCTCCATGCCGCCGATGCCCGCCAGCAGGCACAGCGCCACCAGCATCACAAGCGGCGGCGCCCACAGCACCACCCACACCAGCACCGGCACGCCAATCACCGCCACCAGGACCCTGGACTGTAACGAGCTCATTTCTTCACGCCTCCAAACCGGCGGTCCCGCTGGTGATAGGCCGCGATAGCCCTGTCCAGCTCCGCCTTGTCAAAATCCGGCCACAGGACGTCTGTGAAATAGAACTCCGCATACGCGCTCTGCCACAGCAAGAAGTTGCTCAGCCGCAGCTCCCCGCTGGGGCGGATCACCAAGTCTGGGTCCGGGATGCCGGCGGAGTCCAGATAGGAGGCGAAGAGCGCCTCGTCCAGCTCCTCCGGTTTCCGCTCTCCTGCGGCGCAGGCGGCAGCAAAGCTCCGGGCTGCCCGCAAAATCTCGTCCCGTCCGCCATAGTTTAGGCATACGTTGGCCTGAAAATCATCGGCGGAGAGGTGCTCCGTAATCTCATCGGTCTCCCGGGCCAGGGCCCGCAGCTCCGGCGCGATAGGCCCCATATCCCCAAAAAAGTGCAGGCGGATGTGGTCCCGCTCCATCGTGTCCACGGCCTCCAGCAAATACCGCTTCAAAAGGCCCATGATCGCCGCCACCTCGTCGGCGGAGCGCTTCCAGTTCTCCGTGGAGAAGGCATATACCGTCAAATATTTGACGCCGATTTCCTTGCAGTAGGTAGCAATGCGGCGGAAGGTCTCCGCTCCCGCCTTATGGCCAACGGTGCGGGGCAGTCCTCGCTTAGTTGCCCAGCGGCCATTGCCGTCCATAATGATCGCAATATGGCGAGGCGGGCCCGACATGTTCCCATCGGGTCTGCCTCGCGCCATTTCCTGAGAGCGAGGCGGGTTCTCAACCCGCCCCGCTGTGCCTGTGTCTTTCATAAAAATACTTCTCCAATCGCCTGCTCTTCATCCGGCAACGCCCTCATTGCCGTCGCAAAGCCTCGGTTCCCACCAGATTTCCGTAGCGAGATCAAGGTCTCTAACTGCCTTTCTTGAAAAAACAGTTAGACAGCCATCAGTTCCTTTTCCTTCTTGGCAAGCAGGTCGTCCAGAGCCTTGCAGCTCTCGTCCGTGAGCTTTTGCAGGTCCTTTTCTGCCTGCTTCAGCTCGTCCTCAGTAATCTCAGACTTCTTCTCCTGTTTCTTGAAGGCCTCCATGGCATCCCGGCGGATGTTGCGGACAGCCACCTTGCCGTTTTCCGCATACTTGTGGATCTGCTTGACCAGCTCCTTACGGCGCTCCTCCGTCAATTGGGGGAAGCCCAGGCGCAGGGCCTTACCGTCATTCTGGGGATTGATGCCCAGGTCGGAATTCTGGATCGCCTTCTCAATGGCTTTTAGGGCAGAGCTGTCCCACGGGGAGATCAGCAGCGTCCGGGCATCCGGCGAGGAAATCGCCGCGATCTGCTGAATCGGAGTGGGGCTCCCATAGTAATCCACCATGATCCGGTCCAGCACAGAGGCGTTGGCCCGACCAGCCCGTACGGAGGCAAAATCTGCCGCCACGGAATCAATGCTCTTTTTCATCTTACTCTCGTAAACTTTGTATTCGTCTTTTAACATATGGAGTCCTTCCTTTCCGTTCTATGTTGGGGGAGGGCCGTAGGCCCTTTATTCGCCCACAATGGTACCGACCTTTTCGCCGCACAGGGCCCGGATGATATTCCTGGGGTCCTTTAATGCAAACAGCAGCACCGGGATGTGGTTATCCATGGAGAGAGACGTGGCCGTGGAGTCCATCACCATGAGGTGCTGGGCCAGCACATCGTCATAGCTGATGGTGTCGTACTTCACGGCATTGGGGTCCTTCACCGGGTCGGCACTGTAAACGCCATCTACATTCTTGGCCAGAAGAATTACGTCCGCGCCGATCTCCGCCGCCCGCAGCACCGCTGCCGTATCGGTGGAAAAATAGGGGTTTCCGGTACCGGCTCCAAAGATCACCACCCGTCCCTTTTCCAGATGCCGGATGGCCCGGGAGCGGATATAGGGTTCTGCAACCGCACGCATTTCAATCGCGGTCTGCACTCGGACGGGAATTCCCTTCTGCTCACACACATCCGCCACCGCCAGGCAGTTCATCACTGTGGCCAGCATGCCCATGTGATCGGCCCGGGTCCGCTCCATCTTGCCGCCGCTGTTCTTCGCGCCGCGCCAGAAGTTGCCGCCGCCTACCACCAGGCCCACCTGAACGCCCATGTCCAGACACTCCTTGATGACGTCGCAAACATTTCCAATCATCTCAAAATCCAGTCCGCTTCCTTTACCGCCGGACAGGGCCTCTCCGCTGATTTTCAGCAGGACCCGCTGATAAACAGGTTTTGTCATATGGAACCCCCTACGTGTTAGTGACCATATTTTAACGTATTTTTCCCCTTTTGCATAGGGGGTAGACAAGATTTTCCCGAAAAATCCCGCAGTTCCTCTTTTCCGTGAAAAAGACAGTCTGAGCGTACCCTGGCAGTTTTACCCGCCGCAACTGATATTTGACACTCAGGTGGTAGCCTTTTCCCGGGAAATTTGCTATGCTGGGGGCAAAGGAGGCGGTATGATGACGTTGGGACAGCGGATTGCCCAGTACCGCAAAGCGATGGGCATTTCTCAGGAAGAGCTGGGCGGACGCCTAGGCGTGAGCCGGCAGGCGGTCAGCAAATGGGAGACGGACGCGGCGGCGCCGGACATGGAGAATCTGCTGGCTCTGGCCAGAGAGTTTGGCGTGAGCGTAGCGGAACTGACCGAAACGCCGGAGGCCGGCGGAGAGAATGCCCCGCACCAGCAAAAGCAGCGGTGGTTGTGGGTCCTTGTCATCGCCGCTGTACTGGCGGCACTGTTTTTAAGCGTTTGTCTGGTTAGCTGGCTTTTCGGGCGGGCTCTCACTGATCCGGCAGAAGATGACAGCTCCGCTGTGACAAACAAAGCAACACCATCCGCTCTTACGGAGTTTGCTTTGCTCTGGACGGACAGCAGCGGTAACGAGACCTTTTTGGAGCTGGGGATTCAGGAGGGCTTCTTCCCCTTCGGCCGGGAACTAGAGCTGACGGAGCCGGAGCAAATTCTGGACACGGACTACCTTCTCACCACCCTTCATCGGGCGGACTGCGGAGATTTACATCTGGACTACCTCCGCATCGGCTATGACCCGGAGATCGACCCGGAAAGCCCGGAACAGGAATCCGTAATAAAGATCACCACCATCGTACCAGGGTACACCACACCTCGGGGCATCAGCGTGGGCAGTTCTAAGGCAGACGTGATCGCGGCTTATGGCGACGCGCTGGTGTACTGTCTCAAAGAGGAGGAGGCTCCCCTGGTACGGCACGACTACTACTATGCCTACCAGACGCCGGAGACCTTTGGTCTGAGCCTGTGTCTCTATATGCGGGACGGTCTGGTGGCCGGCATTGCCCTGGAGGACATGGCGGAGTTTGGCTGTGAGGCCTTCCTCCCCAACAACGTGGCTCGTTTCCCCCTGATAGATGGGGAGCCGGATTTTTCCCAGCGGCAGGAACCAGGGCGAGAGGACATCGACGACACCCAGAAAGTCTATATCGCCTGGAACCAGCTGGTGACAAACGATAACCTCTCCGCTGAGGAACTCTATGCCAACCGCTGGGCCGTTTTTGCCGGTCTCTCAGAGCTGGACTGGTGGGCCTTTGGAGACTTGGGTACCACAGAGCACCGGGACGATACCATCGCCGCATTCCTGACCTGGATACATGAGCAAGCGCCCTACTCAGATGCAGAGATCTTCCGACTGCAAATGGGGGTAAAGTCCAACCTGGACGGCTGGCTGGCTGACTCCTACGCAGGGCTCCTCTCTGCTGCCCTTTTTGAAAATCCTATTGGCTTTGTCAAAGGGCTGGCCTGCGGTACTGAGGAGGATGCCATGTATGACGTTCTCCACCTCACCGCCTACGACGCGGAGCTGTACCCGGTGGAGCTGGAAGCCGCCCTGGACACTCTGGATGCCGCCCTCTCCAACGGCTCCTTCACGGAAGCGGAACAGGGCTGGGCCAAGCTTCTGTGCCTCTACCTGACCACGCCCATCGACCAGCGCAGTGAGCTGCCCCGCTCTCCCGCGGAGGTGAGCGCATAAAAAAGGAACGGCTGTTGCCGTTCCTTTTTTTATTCTTCGCAGGCGGCATTCAAAAGGCCAATTAGCTCCTCCTTGCCAGTGCCCTTTTCCGCAGAGAATGGCACCAGCGCGTCCCCTTCCGCCAATTCCAGCGTATCCCGGATTAAGGATAGGGCCGGCTCCACCTGGCTCTTCTTCAGTTTATCCAGCTTGTTGGCTACGATGATCTCCGGACATCCGCTCTCCCGAAACCAGTAGTGCATAATCAGATCATTCTCCGTGGGCTTGTGACGGATATCCACAATCAAAACACCGGTGGTGATGAGTCCCCCCTTGTCCTGGAAGTAGCTCTCCATCAACTTGCCCCAGCGCTCCTTTTCCGCCTTGGACACCTTGGCGTAACCATATCCCGGCAGATCCACCAGATAAGCCCGCCCATCCACGAGGAAGTAATTGATCTGGGTGGTCTTCCCCGGCGAGGCGCCCACATAGGCAAGGTTTTTCCGCCCCGCCAGACGATTGATCACGGAGGATTTCCCCACGTTAGAGCGGCCCGCGAAGGCAAACTGAGGCCGGCCGTCCCGCAGGAAATCCCCGCACCTCGCGGCGGAGCGCAGAAACTCCACCTTGGAAAAATTCAGTGCCATCATGAACCCCTCACTGGCGCAATACGTCGCCGCCGCTCTCCCGGCCGATAGGAGCAAAGGCTGCCACATGGGTAGCCACCTCTTCCCGGATGGGATCGCTCTCCAAGCACAGCGCAGCGGCAAACACCTGGTCCACCGTCTCTGCCGTGACAAAGCGCAGCCCTCCGCGGACCGTTTGGTCAATGTCCTCCAGGTCCCGCTCGTTGTCCCGGGGAATAATCACTGTGCCGATGCCGTTGCGATATGCAGCCATGGTCTTTTCCTTTAATCCGCCGATGGGCAGCACTCTGCCTCGCAGCGTCACCTCGCCAGTCATGGCAACACCCCCACGGATTTTCCGCCCTGTCAGGGCAGAGAGCATGGCAGTGGTCACGGCAATCCCCGCAGAGGGGCCGTCCTTTGGCACTGCCCCCTCCGGGAAGTGAACGTGGATGTCGCGGGTCTTGTAAAAGTCCGCCGGGATGCCCAGCGCCGCGGCGCGGCTGCGCAGGCAGCTCAGCGCCGCTTGGGCGGACTCCTTCATCACGTCTCCCAGGTTTCCGGTGAGTTCCAGCTTGCCGGAGCCCTCCATCACATTGACCTCTACCTCCAAAATCTCACCGCCGGACTCGGTCCACGCAAGGCCGTTCACCACGCCAATTTCCTCCCGGTCCGTGTGCAGAGCGGGAGGATAGGGCTGACAGTCCAGAAACTTCGGAAGCTCTGCCTCTGTCACATTCACCCGCTTCATATCCCCTTGTAAAAGCCGCATGTCCGCTTTCCGGCACACGGCCGCGAGGCGCCGCTCTAGAAGCCGCACACCGGACTCCCGGGTATAGTCCCGAATCATGGCCCGCAGCACGTCGTCGCTCAGCCGCAGGGCGCTCTTCTTCAGTCCGTGCTCGCGCATCTGCTTGGGCAGCAGGTGCCGGCGGGCAATCTGGACCTTTTCCTCATCGGTGTAGCTGGTGAGCTGAATAACCTCCATCCGGTCCAGCAGGGGCCTGGGGATGGTATCCGTGGTGTTGGCGGTGGTGATGAACATCACGCCGGTGAGGTCCACAGGCAGCTCTAGGTAGTGGTCCCGAAAGCTGTGGTTCTGCTCACTGTCCAGGACCTCCAGCAGCGCGGCAGCCGGGTCGCCCCGGTAGTCGCTGCCCATTTTGTCAATCTCGTCCAGCAGCAGCAGTGGATTCATAGAACCGCTGCGGCTGATGGCCTCGATGATCCGCCCGGGCATGGCGCCTATGTAGGTCTTCCGATGCCCGCGGATATCTGCCTCGTCCCGGACGCCGCCCAGAGAGAGGCGGGCCAGCTTCCGGTTCAGCGCCTTGGCGACACTGATGGCGATGGAGGTCTTACCCACACCCGGCGGCCCTACCAGACAGAGGATCTGCCCCTTGGCATCCCGGTTCATCTGCCGGACGGCGATGGTCTCCAAAATTCGCTCCTTCACCTTTTCCAGGCCATAGTGATCGTGTTCCAGCACCTTGCGGGCCGCGTCCACGCTGACTCGCTCTCGGGTGGTGGTGTTCCAGGGGATGTCCAGGCACACGTCCAAGTAGTTCCGGATCACCGCCGCTTCCGCGCTGGAGTAGGGCTGCTTGGAGAGTTTAGTGACCTCCTTCATCAGATGCGTTTCCCGCTCCTCATCCAAGTGCAGCTCCAAAATCTTCTCCCGGTAGACGTCCAGTTCGTCGTCCTCTTCCTCGCCCAGCTCGTTTTGCAGCACGCGGATTTGAGTCCGCAGAATCTGATCCCGCTGAGTGCGGGCCAGCTGATCCCGGACCTTGCCCTCCATCTCGTGTTCAAAGCCCAGGACATTGCACTCCCTGGCAAGAAAGCCGTTGAGTTTGCGCAGGCGAAGGAAGGGAGAGAGTTCCTCCAAAATCTCCTGCTTATCCGCGAACCGCAGATTGATGTTCTGCGCGATGAAGTCCGCCAGATACCCCACGTCCTGGCAATCCATGACTGTGGTGACGACCTCCTCCGCCATGCCGCCCACCAATCCTGCGTATTCACCAAAAAGATTCCAAGTCTGGCGCAGCAACGCCTCTGTTCGAGGACTGCGCTGAAACGCCTCTGATACTGCGGTTTCCGTCAGCTCCTCGATGTTGGCCTGCAGAAACGGCTCTGTCTGCCACAGCCGCCTGAGACGCGCACGCCGCCTTCCCTCTACCATCACCCGGACCGCGTTGGAGGACAAACGCAAAATCTGTGTGATATGGGAAATCGTCCCCACTTCGTAGAGGTCCTTTTCCCCCGGAATATTGCTGCCAATCTCCCGCTGAGTCACTAGAAAGACGGCTTGGTCCCCCTCCATCGCCCGCTCCAGAGCCCGGATAGAGATTTGCCGCTCCACGTCAAAGGTCAGAGACATGTGTGGAAACACCGTCAGGCCCCGGAGAGCCAGAACGGGAATGTTGATCGGTTCCATGGTTGTAGTTCCTTTCTTGGGAATGAAGCCTTATGCGCCAGGAGTGCACAATGAGTAAAGTAATGCCGGCGGCGCATATGGATGATACAAAAACAGAGGAAAGGGGCGGCGTCCCCTTTCCTCCTTGTTTTAAGACGCCGACTTAGGGGCGGAATCCGATGCCGGCTTTCCACCCTTGCCGGTGTTCAATTTCACAGAATAGTTCACTTTGTGGGGGTCCCGCGTCAGAATAGGCTGGCCGGTGCCCTCCACACACTCCCGGGTGATCACCACCTTGGAGATTGTGGGGTCCGAGGGGACATCGTACATCAGCTGCGTCAACATCCCCTCCATCACAGCCCGCAGGCCTCGGGCGCCGATGTTTCGCTCAATGGCCTTATCCGCGATGGCGTCCAGCGCCTCCGGAGCAAACTCCAGGTCCACATCGTCATATTCCAGCAGCTTTTTGTACTGCTTCACCAGAGCGTTTTTCGGCTCCTGCAAAATCCGAACCAGATCCCCCCGCTGCAGCGCGTTGAGGGGGGCAATCACCGGCAGGCGGCCCACCAGCTCCGGAATCAGGCCGAACTTCAGAATATCGTGAGGCTGCACCTCCCGCAGGATGCGGCTCAGGTCCTTATCCTTCTTCCCCTGGACATTGGCTCCAAAACCAATGCTCTTTTGGTCCAGACGCTTTTCAATAATCTTCTCTAGCCCGTCAAAGGCGCCGCCGCAGATAAAGAGGATATTTCGGGTGTCGATCTGGATAAATTCCTGATGGGGGTGCTTTCGGCCGCCCTGAGGCGGTACGTTGGCCACGGTCCCCTCCACAATTTTCAGCAGTGCCTGCTGAACCCCCTCGCCGGATACGTCCCGGGTAATGGAGGGATTTTCGCTCTTACGGGCAATCTTATCGATCTCATCCACATAGATGATGCCGTGCTCCGCCCGCTCCACATCAAAGTCCGCGGCCTGCAGCAGACGCAGAAGAATGTTCTCCACATCATCGCCCACATAGCCGGCCTCGGTTAGTGTGGTGGCGTCGGCAATGGCAAAGGGCACCTGCAAAATCCTTGCTAATGTCTGGGCAAATAGGGTCTTGCCAGAACCGGTGGGTCCCAGCATCAAAATGTTGCTCTTTTGAAGCTCCACATCCTCGTCCCCACCGAAATAGACCCGCTTATAGTGGTTGTACACTGCAACGGACAACGCCACCTTCGCCTCATCCTGGCCGATCACATACTGGTCCAAAATGTCCCGGATCTCCCGGGGTGTTGGGAGCTGGTCAGGAATGTCCTCCAGCGGGCTGGAGTCCGCCTGGTCAAATCCGTCGTTCAAAATACTCATGCACAGCTGCACGCACTCGTCACAGATGCGCACGCCAGGCCCCTGAATCATTCGGTGGACCTGGTTTTCATGCTTTCCGCAGAAGGAACAGCGCAGAGCCTTCTTGGCTTCGTCGCTCATGGTTTTGATACCTCAGTTTCTTACTTTTTTCCGCTGATGATCTTGTCGATCAGACCGAAGTCCAGCGCCTCCTGCGCACTCATGAAGTTATCCCGCTCACAGGCAGCGGTAACTTCCTCCAAAGAGCGGCCACAGTTTTCAGCCATAATGCGGTTCATCCGCTTCTTAATGGTCTCCAACCGTTTGAGGTGAATGGCCATATCCGTAATCTGGCCCTGGGTTCCGGCGGAGGGCTGGTGAATCATAATCTCAGCGTTGGGCAGAGCAATCCGCTTGCCCTTGGCGCCAGAGGAGAGCAGAAACGCGCCCATGCTGGCGGCCATACCCACGCAGATGGTGGACACATCGCACTTGACATACTGCATGGTGTCATAGATGGCCATGCCGTCCGTCACAGAGCCGCCAGGGCTATTGATATAGAGCTGGATGTCCTTGTCCGGGTCCTGGGCCTCCAGATACAGAAGCTGTGCCACAACAAGGCTGGCGGTAGTGGCATTGACCTCTTCCCCCAGGAAGATAATGCGGTCATTCAGCAGGCGGGAGAAAATGTCATAGGACCGTTCTCCACGGTTGGTCTGCTCAACTACATATGGAACTAAACTCACTTTTGAATACCTCCGTTCTTCTGTGGCAGCAGAGTCTGCAAGATCTAAAACTCCGCCTGATAACGCCATTCTCCCATGATACCACAAGTACCATGGGAGAATATGTCGAATTTGTAAAATGTGTAACGGGGCCTCCCTGGAAAAATCCGCGTTTATTCGCCCTCTTTTTCAGTTTTTTTAGAGGTCTTTTTGGCAGTGGCCTTCTTGGCGGGCTTTTCCTCCCCCTCAGCAGCATCCTCTGCCGGCTTGGAAGCCTTTTTCGCGCCGGACTTCTTTGCAGGCTTTTCCTCGTCCTCGGCACCCTCCGTCTTCTTGGTGGCTTTCTTCTTTTCGGGCTTGGTAGCGGTGGCGCTCTCCACTACAATTGCCACAGCCTTTTGGTTGGCCAGCTGATCCTTGGTCTGATCTGCGGGCAGATACTTCTTGACCATCTCCAGCTCCATACCATACTGCTCAGCGAGCTTCTGGTACTCGGCCTCCACATCCTCATCGGTCACTTGGATATCCTCCGCCTTGATAATGGCGGCCACAGCCAGGTCTACCCGCACCTGACGCAGAGCCGGCTCTCTGGCATCCTCCAGGAGCTTGTCCTCACTCATGCCGGTCATCTTGAGGTACTGGTCATAGGGAATGCCGCTTTGGGCAATCTGCATCTTAAAGTTGTCTACAAACTGTCTTGCCTGGGCCTCTACCATAGCGTCAGGGATATCAGCGGTAATCTTTTCTGCCACCTGCTCCATAAGGGTATTCTCAAAAGCCCGGTCCGCTTCCTTCTGGCGCTCCTCGGTGATCTTCTTTTTCAGATCAGCCTTCAGTTCCTTCAAAGTGTCAAACTCAGAGACATCCTTGGCAAACTCATCGTCCAGTGCAGGGACTTCCTTTTCCTTCACCTCATGGACCTTTACCTTAAACACCACTGCCTTGCCAGCCAGCTCCGGGGTGTAGTCCTCGGGGAACGTGATATCAAGATCCTTCTCCTCCCCAGCCTTCATCCCGACAACCTGCTCTTCAAATCCGGGGACAAAGCTGTGGGAACCCAGCTCCAGGCTGTGGTTGGTTCCCTTGCCGCCCTCAAAGGGTACGCCGTCCAGGAAACCCTCAAAGTCGATCACAGCGGTGTCACCCTCTTGAGCTTCCCGCTCCACGCTCACAAGGCGGGTATTGCGGTCCAGCAGGGACTTGATGCGCTCATCCACATCAGCGGCAGAGACCTTCACCTCGTCTTTGGGCGCACTGAGGCCCTTGTACTCGCCCAGGGTCACATCGGGGTACACGGGAACCACGGCCTTGAAGGTGAACCCGTCCTGCGTGGCCTCGCCCACCAGCTCCACGGAGGGATAGCCTACCACCTGGAGCTCCTGTTCCTTCACAGCAGCGTCATAGGCATCGGGGAACGCAATATTAATGGCCTCTTCAAAAAACACCTCTGCGCCATACATGCCCTCGATCAGCTTCCGAGGAGCCTTGCCGGGACGGAAGCCCGGTACATTGATCTTTTTGCGCATCTTCTGATATGCTTTTTCAATGGCGGCCTGAAATTCCGCCGCGCCCACCTCAATGGTCAGCGCGACCTGACTTTTCTCAACTTTTTCGCAGCTTTTCACACTCATTTTGTTTACTCCTCCGTTCATCACCGGCTGCACACCGATGCGTTTTTATATTTTATCAGAAGAATCCGGAAAATGCTAGTCTTTTTTCAAGGAAACTTCATTTAATTTGGAAACTTTTCTTCCGTGGACTCCCGTTCCCCTGAGCAACGCTTCCCTCCAGCTGCCAAGGGCCCCTTCCATATACCCCCTGTTTCCGAAAAGGCGCTCTTCCACAAATCCCGCCAGCTTATGTTTACCTGTCCGTGCAGGCGCAGACCTTAAAGAAACGGTGCTTGAAGAATCAAAGATTTTTGATAGAATAGTAGCCGGCAAAGAGCGGCCGCTCTCAGGAGAACCGTCTGCGGGCACGTCTGATCCGCCCTGGCAGGATCAGCATTCTACTCGGAATCTGTGGTTTCCCGCCGCACGGTTTCGCGCAAATAGGGAGCATCTGCCGGAGCGATGGCCTTGTCCGCCCTCCTCAGCCCCAGATCAACACACCTCACCTGCCCCTCAACAAAGGATCGCTCCATTCCTTGAAAGAGCGGCAGAGATCTGCAGAAAGGACCACAAACCATGAAAAACACGACCATTGGAATCCTGTGTGCAGGAGACGACGAGCTCGCCCCCTTTCTCCCCTGGATAGAGCACTGCCAGATTTCAGAAAGGGCCATGCTGAAATTCTATTGTGGGCAGCTGGAGGGCTTTCCTGTCACAACGCTGTTCTCCGGCGTGTGCCGGGTAAACGCTGCCATTGCCGCGCAAATTCTGATTGACACCTATCACTGTGACGTGATGATCAACACCGGCACTGCCGGAGCTATCCAAAGCGGCCTGAACATTTTCGATACCGTCGTCTCTACCGCCACCGCCTACCACGACGTAAGCGCCGATATTCTGACAGACTTTCATCCTTGGCTCTCTTCCCTTTATATAGAGGCGGACCCTCATCTGCTGACCCTGGCCCGACATGCAGCCAAGCAAGTCTCCTATCCTGTCGTCTTTGGCAGAACCGTCACCGGCGAAAGCTTTATTGATGATAAAGAAAAGCATCGGATTCTCCAAGACTTCGCCCCTTTGAGCGTTGATATGGAGAGTGCCGGTATTGCTCATGTATGCTATGTCAACAAAATTCCCTTTCTTGCCGTCAGAACCCTGACAGACCAAGCAGATCACAGTGCTCCGGAGCTCTTTGAGAAAAACTGTCAAAGAGCCTCCGCACAGTCCGCCGACTTTGTCAGACAAATGCTGAGGTTATGGGCGACACATGGGGCCTAGAGTTCTTCCCCTTGGTTTCAGGGAATCCCCTTTTTCGATCATGGAGGAGCCGCCGGTTGTTTTCTCTGGCGGCTCCTCCTAAAACTACAGCGTCGGGGCATCACAAATTTTTTTAGGGCAAAAGCCCAGATGGTCTGCGGAGATCAGAGAGAACGAGATTCCCCTCCAACTGCCTTCCATCCGCCGCTTGATGGTGGGACCGTGCAGATGTCCATAATAGCACCGTTTTACCTGGTACTTCTCCAGAACCGCCAAAATTTCCGGGCACTGATACCCCTGGTAAAGCGGGGGATAGTGCAGAAAGCAGAAAATCGGCCGCTCTCCCGCCGCCTGCAAAGAGGTCTCCAGCCGTCCCACCTCTCGGCTCAGCACCTTGGCGTTCTGCGGCTTTTGCTCCTCTTCCCAGAACCACCCCCGGGTTCCGCACAGGGCATACTCCCCATAGACATGGCAGTTGTTATGCAGCAGCTCCAGCGTGGTCAGCCCTTTGTCCGCACAAAAGGCATGGAATTTTGCGGCGGTGGTCCACCAGTAATCGTGGTTGCCCTTGAGCAGGTATTTCCGGCAGGGAAAGCGGTCCAGAAAACGGAAGTCCGCCTCCGCCTCCCGGAGGTTCATGCCCCAGGAGGTATCCCCCGCTAAAATCAGGACGTCCTCCTCCGTCAGATGAGAGAGACTCTCCGCAATGCGATTGACATAATTTTCCCAAGCCGGTCCAAAAACCTCCATGGACTTATCAACCGCCAAGGATAGATGCAAGTCCCCGATGGCATAAAGGGCCATTCAACTCCCCCCCTCTTCATCGGATTCGTCGTCATAAAACAGTGCTCTGTCGCAGCAGGGGCAGTAAAGGCGCTTCCCCGTCCGCCACTGAGGAATCGCCGCGCTCCTGCCGCAGTATGGGCACCGCAAATGCTTGAGCCGCAGCACCACGCCGGCGCTTAAGAATCCAACGGCGCCCAGCACCCCCGCTACGGCCCAGTCCGGAGACCGGGCTCCCGCCAGATGGTACGCCGCCATCGGAAGTACCGCGAACGCCACTGCCAGCGCCAGCAAAACGCAGACAATCCTGGCCCATTTCCGACTGAGCTTCATCACTTACCGCAGGAAGTCCAGCACCACGCCGTCCATGCCGGCCTTCTCACAGTCCAGATGAAAGCGTCTCTCCTTGCCTTTCAGCGCCGCAAGACGCCGGGGCACCGGCACGCCGGTCGCGCTGTGGAGCTGATCCAGCAGCTCCACGCCGTCGCCTTTTGGAGTCCCACCGATGGCAGCGAGGACGTGATTGCAGAACTTATAGGGCGACGCAGTAGAGACAAACACCGTAGGCGTCCGGTCTCCGGTGGCCGCACGGTACTGCTCCATGACATGAGCCGCAACCGCCGTGTGCGTATCGATCAAATAGCCTTTATGGTGATAAAAATCAGCGATGGCGTCGGCAGTCCCCGCCTCATCACAGAAGCCGCCCCAGTACTGCTCCCGCAGCGCCGCCTTGATGCTGTCGGAGACCTCATAGCGTCCCTCTTTTGTCAGGGACTCCATATAGCTGCGGACCTCGGCATCGTTTTCTCCGGAGAGGTCGAACAGCAGTCGCTCCAGATTGCTGGACACAAGGATGTCCATGGAGGGACTCATGGTGGTGTGGAATGGGCGGTTGCGGTCATAAATACCAGTGCGCAGGAAGTCCGTCAGCACATCGTTGCGGTTGGAGGCGCAGATCAGCCTCTCTACCGGCAGGCCCATACGCTTTGCGTAATAGGCCGCAAGAATATCCCCGAAGTTGCCCGTGGGGACGCAGAAGTTCACCTTCTCTCCCATATTCAGCTTTCCATCCCGTACCAGATCACAGTAGGCAGAAATGTAATAAACCACCTGAGGCAGAATGCGGCCCCAGTTGATGGAGTTGGCGGAGGAGAGAAAATACCCCCGCTCAGCCAGAGTCTGCCGCATCTTTTCGTCGGAGAAAATGCGCTTCACGCCGGCCTGTGCGTCGTCGAAATTCCCCACAACGGCGCACACGCCCACATTCTTCCCCTCCTGTGTGACCATCTGGGCCTCCTGCACCTTGGACACGCCGTCCTTGGGGTAAAAGACCAGAATCTTCGTCTGTGGCACGTCCGCAAAGCCCTCCATAGCGGCCTTGCCGGTGTCTCCAGAGGTAGCCACCAGAATGCAGGCGGTCTTGTCCTCTCCGGTCTTTTTCAGGGCTGCGGAGAGCAGCTGCGGCAGCATCTGCAGCGCCATGTCCTTGAAAGCGCTGGTGGGGCCGTGCCAGAGCTCCAGGCAGTGGGTAGCATCGTCCAGAGTGCGAACGGGGGCTACGGCCTCCGTGTCAAATTTCTCTGGGCCATAAGCGTTCTCCGCAAACGTCAGCAGCTCTGCCTCGGTATAGTCCGTCAGATACAGCCCCATGACCCTGGCCGCCCGCTCCTGATAGCGGACACCCACCAAGCTCTCTAAAAATGTCTGGTCAATCTGGGGAATACGCTCTGGCGTCAGCAGGCCCCCGTCCCGGCTCAGTCCCATCTCGATGGCCTGGGCTGATTCCATGTGGACACTCCGGTCCCGCGTGCTCAAATACTTCATATGGGATTCCATCCTTTCGGAAAATTTTTTGGTTATATAAAGGCATCTTCCAGATAGGTAATCCGGAGCGCGCCATCCGCTTCCTCATAAACCTCCGCCACGTCAAAGCGGGCGGGAACGTCCAGAGCGCGGGCGCTAAGGTAGCAGGCGGCAGCAGCGCGCAGTCGGGATTGCTTGCGGCTGTCCACAAACTCCCTGGGAAGGCCGATCGCCCCACTCCCCCGCAGCTTGACCTCCACAAAGCAGAGGGTTCCTCCGCCGTCCAGCGCCACTAGGTCCAATTCCCCCTGCCGGCACCGCCACTGGCGATCCAACAAGGTGTAACCACGGCGTTCGAGAAAAGCGGCCACCGCGCGCTCGCCCCGGTCCCCAGCCCGCTTGGGGGCGCTCATCTCCGCGCCTCCCATTTTTTCAAAAACGTCTTTCGGTGGGCTGGACAGGGGCCGTATTCGTTCAGACATGCATAATGGAGCTTTGTCCCATAGCCCTTATGCCTGGCAAACTGGTACTGGGGATATTGGCGGTCCAGCACTTCCATGATGTACCGGTCCCGGCTCACCTTTGCCAAGATGGAGGCCGCTGCGATAGAGGCGCTTTTTCCGTCCCCACCCACTAGGCACACATGCCGCTCCGTGATGGAGACTGTGCTGCCGTGATCCCGGTTGCCGTCGATCAGGCACAGGTCCGGCTTTTGGGTCAGGCCCTCAATGGCGCGGTTCATAGCCAGCATCCGGGCGTTCAAAATGTCCATTTGATCGATCTCCTCCGCGGAAACAAAGGCCACATGGTAAGCCGCAGCCTGGGAGGTAATCAGATCATACAGCGCCTCCCGCCGCTTTGCTGTCAGCTTCTTGGAGTCGTTGAGGCCTGGGAGATCTGCTTCCCGCGGCAAAATGACTGCGGCGGCATATACCGGTCCCGCCAGGGGGCCAGCCCCCGCCTCATCCACGCCACAAACAACCGCGGCACCGTCCGCCCACGCCTCCCGCTCCCAAGTCCAGAGGTCCATCGTCACGGCTCCTTCCAGCGGTCCTCATAGAAATGCCAAAGAAAATCGTAATTGTTCATGCGCTCATAGGTTACTTTCAGGTGGTTTTCCTCCTCAAACTCCGGGATCAGGGCGCCGTAAAAGTACCAGTCCAGCAGGTCCTTGAAGCTGGGCGCACAGGGCTCGCCCCCCTCCTCCCAAAACTCCTTGTCCCACGCCTCGTCGTGGGGGAAAGACCGCAGCACCCAGCTCTCTCCCCAGTCCTCCGCGTCCACCTGATCCTCCCGCCGGGAGAGATCCCACACCAGAAACTCACTGTCCCACATTCCGATGGGCAGAAAATGTCCGTACTGCTCCGGTGCGGCGCCATAATCTGCGGCAATCTCACGAAACACCGCCCAATTTATGCGCAGCTCCTTTACACTGGTGTTCAGAGAAATGGGCCAAGGCCGGGTGTCAAAATCCACCTCGTGGATGATCCCCCAAAGGTCAAAGTCCATCCGGTAGGACTTCAAAAACGCCTTCAGCAGGGTGGGGAGCTTCAACTCTGACTCCGCCTCAAATTCGGCGATCTCCCTGTCGGTCACCCCGGTGGGCACCAGTCCAGTCTTTAGAAACCAGCCCCGGTCTTTCAGCGCCTGAAAGGCACCCTCTACATAGTTCTTTGCTTCCTGCTGTGTCATCCGGTATCCCTCCCCGCTTTGATTCCTCCGGCAGTTCTATACGTCAATACTCCGCCCCATTCTGATACCACTCATAGGTAGGTCGGATGCCGTATTTCTCCTCAAACTCCGTTTCCAGAGATCCGCACAAACACCACTCCAGCAGAGTCTTGAGATCCGGGGCGGCGGGCCGTCCATGGAGTAAGCCGTCCTCTCCCAGATACCGCCGATCCCAGTCAAACTCCTCGTGGTCGAACCAAACTACGGCCCAGGTTTCCTCGTTGTTTGGGTCCACACTCTCCTCCGGGCGTCTCAGATCCAGGCACATGGGGCCCCAGCCCGCACCAAAGTCCCCAATGGGGATGAGGTTTTGGAAGCAGCCATCGGGCAGTTCGCAATAGTCCTGCATCTCCTGTAAAATCTCAATCTGCTCTTCCAAGGCCTCCATACTCACCGCGCCGTCCAGCTCCATCCACAGCGGACTCACTCTCTCCAAATGATACATAACGGTCATCAGCTGACCGATGTGGTGAGACAACAGCAGCGCTCGATAGAGAGGCGAAAGCCGGACCCCGCGCTTTTTCTCAAAGGAGTCGATCTCCTCCTCCATGGCCAGGGCGGGCTTGAGGCCCTCCGCCAGCCAACCCCGAGCCTGTAATGTCTCAAAGGCCTTTTCTACAAAAGCCGTTGCTTCCTGCCGTGTCATCTGGCATCTCTCCACTCTTATTCCTCCGGCAGCTCCAGGGTGAACCGCCCCAGCTTGCCGCCCCGGAACTCGTCCAACAGGATCTTGGCCATCCGCTCTGTGTCTACTTCGCCGCCGGAGATCAAAAACCCCCGCTTCCTGCCGGCACTTTCCAATAGCCGGTAGCCCCAGGCAACGTCGTTCTCCTCCGTCTCCCGCTCCGGCAGGGCAGGCAGTTTATAAGTCGACGCCAGCGCATCTGGATACGCCTCTCCCAGATAGGCCATCAAATGACAGCCCAGGGTCTCTACATCCAAAATGTCGTCCTTCACCGCCCCGGTGTAAGCCAAGTTCAGCCCCACACTCTGGTCTTCAAATTTAGGCCAGAGGATGCCCGGGGTGTCCAACAGCTCCAGTCCTTTGTCGATGGGAACCCACTGCTTAGAGCGGGTGACACCTGGCCGGTCCTCTGTTTTGGCAGTCTTTCGGCCCGCCACCTGGTTGATAAACGTGGATTTTCCCACGTTGGGAATGCCTAAAATCATCACCCGGACCACTCGACCTGCCATTCCCTTTTCCGCGTAGGAACGGAGCTTGTCCGCAAGAAGCTCCCGCACAGCGGCAGCAAATCTTGTTGTACCGGCGCCGCCCTTGGCGTTGGTCTCCAGCACCGCATATCCCCTGGCACGGAAAAAGTCCGCCCACCGGCGGGTAGAGGCAGGGTCTGCCTGATCCACCCGGTTCAAGACCACCAGCCGAGGTTTTCCTGCTGTCAGCTCGTCCACGTCCGGGTTCCGGCTGGAGATGGGAATCCGGGCATCCAGGATTTCACACACCGCATCCACGTTTTTCAACTGCTCAGCAATCATCCGTCTCGTTTTGGTCATGTGTCCAGGATACCACTGGATATTCATAGCAAGTCCTCCTGCATCATACAGTCTCAGGCCAGCACGCCGATCCGTCCGAAGTCCCGCTTCCCAGTGAGAATGTCGGTCCCCGGGAAAGCCAGCAGCACCGCCTTGCCAATAACATAGCGGGTATCCACCGTTCCCAGCCTGGAATCCCGGCTGTCATTGCTGTGGTTACGGTTATCACCCATGACAAAGATGCTGCCTTCCGGTACGATCAGTGGAAATTCCATCCCCTCCTCCGTAAAGGTCAGTTCGTTAATATAATCCTCTTTCAAAAGAATCCCGTCCACATAAACACTGCCAGTCACAAAGTCGATATCCACCACCTGGCCCTCTGTTGCGATCACTCGTTTTACAATGGGCTCGTCCAGGAAAGAGGATTTACGCAGCACCACGATATCTCCGGCCTGATAATCATGGTACAGCATGGAATTGAGCACCAGCAGCCGGTCTCCATCCTGCAGGGTGGGGACCATGGAATGTCCGTCCACGCCGATCAGCCGGATGACAAAGGTAAAGACCACCACCACCGCCAGCACAGAGCACACCAATGCCTGGACCCATTCATAGAGGTCCCGCCCGCCCTCTCTTTTCTTCTCTTCGTCCATGTCTGTCTCTCCCAGGTCATCTCAAAAATCCAACGCGGTTCCACTCCCGCGCATTGAGGTCCGCCGTCTTTCCAGGCAGTGCCAGAAATACCGCTTTTCCAATCACACAGCGGCTGTCCACTGGGCCGAGATCCGCACTGCGGCTGTCCTCGCTGTCGTTGCGGTTATCCCCCATCAGGAAGAGGCACCCCGCCGGAACGGTCAAGGGGAATTCCACCCCCTCCGCCAGCCAGGTTGCCTCCCTGGCATAAGGCTCCTCCAGCGCGGCGCCGTCCACATAGACCGTTCCGGCGTTAAAATCAATATCCACCGTCTGCCCTTCTGTTGCAATCACTCGCTTGACAATGGGCGCACCATCGTTGAAGTCCCCCCGCTGTGCGATCACAATGTCTCCGGCCTCATAGGAGCCGCATAAATAGCCGTTCAGAACCAGCAGCAGATCCCGGTCCTGTAGAGTCTCACGCATGGACTCTCCCTGAACCCGGCTCAGCCGGCCCACAAATGTGAAGAGTAGCACCACAGCCAGCACTACATACACCAGCGTCTGCACCCATTCATAGGCTCCTCGCTGTGCTTGCTGCTTCCCAGTCATGGCTACATCCTCCCAAATCATCATTAACTTTGTTAGTATAACAAAGAATCCCCTGTTTCACAAGGGTGCGGACCGGTTTTTCTGTAAGAAAAAAGAGAGGCAGAGCCTCTCTTTTTTGGAATCACAGCTTCTCTTTGACCTTGGCGCCCTTGCCCACGCGGCCGCGCAGATAATAGAGCTTTGCCCGGCGGACCTTACCATTGCGAACCACCTCAATGTGGTCAATGGAAGGAGAGTGAACAGGGAAAACCTTCTCCACGCCCACGCCATAGGAAATGCGGCGGACGGTGATGGTCTCCTCAATGCCGCCGTGCTTCTTGGCAATCACAGTACCCTCGAACACCTGGATGCGCTCCCGAGAGCCCTCCTTCACCTTCACATGGACGCGGACGGTATCACCGATCCGGACCTTGGGTGCCTCAGCAGAGAGCGTCTGCTTGTTCAGTTCCTGAATGAGATCCATGAATTTTTCCTCCTGTATTTATAGGCGTTCATACCGCTTTTCTGCGGCGTCGCTCAGACGCACGGCAGAGGACCGCCCTTTTTATAGCCTGAGTATGATATCATAGTTCCCGACAGATTGCAAGCATTATTTTACAAAAATCTCCCTCCATGCCGCCATGAAAAAACCCGCCATCGCCGGCAGCAGCCACAAGCTTCCGCCTGGCGCATCAGCTCCTCCAGGCATACCACCACTCCCAAAGCTGTGGCTGTGCCTGTCCAGCGGGCAGCCCGTTCCCCAGCTGCCGGTCCAAACAGCCAAGCGGCCGCCAGATAAAGCGCCCTCCCACCGTCCAGAGGCCGCACTGGCAGCAGATTAAATGCTCCCAGAACCAAGTGGGCCCCTGCCGCCATTTCCAGTCCCAGCGCAGTCAAAACAACGGCGCTCAGCAGGTTTGCCACGGGTCCTGCCAGGACTGCGGCCAGCTCTCCACCATAGGAAAGTGCTGTGCTGTCCGTCTCCAGCACAGCGCCCAGAAGCCCGATACGCAACCCTAGGATGCGCGTTCCCAGCAGCCGCAGGGCCGCGTAGTGTCCCGCCTCGTGAATGGCTGCCGCACCGAGCACTGCCGCCAGCAGTTGCCATCCGTTAATGGTTGCAAACCAGCCAACCAGCAGGCAAAACCCTGGGGATATCCGAATATCAGTCGACATAGTAGATGGGGTTGAGGTAGGTTCCATTCTTTTGCAGCTCAAAATGCAGGTGTGGTCCGGTGGCAACCCCAGTCTCCCCTACCTCGGCAATCTTTTGCCCCTCCTTCACCGCAGCTCCGGAAGATACTGTGATCCGGCTACAGTGTGCGTAGAGTGTAGAGTAGCCTCCCGCATGTTCCACCATGCAGTATTTTCCATAGCTGCTACTTTCTCCCACCACTGTTACGGTACCATCTGCAAAGCATAGAATTTCGGTCCCCTCATTGGCAGCCAGGTCCACGCCATAGTGGAAGCGCTCCTCCCCTTCCACCGGATGCTCCCGGTAGCCGAAGTCGGAGCTCAATGTCCCGGAGACAGGCGTACAGTAATCAAAATTCAAAATGGCCTGCTCCATGCTGACATCTTCCGGAAGATTCTGGTTGGAATACAGTACGTATGCCAGATTCGAAACCTGCTCTTCCGGCGTTTCCTCCTGCATATCCTCCGCAGTCTCCGCCTCTCCCAGGGGCAGATAGGCCTGAAGCGCGGCCATTGCCGCTATCCCCTGAGATGCCGGAATGTGTGCAGAGGTCTCCAATGCCTCTTCCGTCCCGTCCGGGTGAAAGACTGCTCGATAAACCTCATCAACAGTGCCGCTCATACCGCTCTCTCCTGAGAAAGCTCTCCCCACAGCAGAGAATACCGCCTGGACGTCCATATTCTGTTCCATGGCTCTAGAAAGTACCTCGTTGATCTGGGCCATCCGGCTTGGAAGCAGGAATTTGGCGGCTACCAGCAGCACAAAAATTCCACAGCAAATCACCAGCTGCAGAAATTGCCGCCGTTCTTTCGGCCGCATGGACTCATCCTTTCGCCGCCCCGGCTGCCGGATGCCGCTCCGTCCGGTCTGCCTTTTCCGCTGGGCTGATATCGTAGCCATCCGTCGACCCGCCTGCCGTGAAGTCATACTGCTCCCTCCCTGCAAATCGTTCTTTTGGAGCCTATGCTGTTTTTTCCGTGAATATAACCTTGACAGCCGCAGGAAAATTCCGTATAATAACTACCGTTGCATCCGGGTGTAGCGCAGTTGGTAGCGCGCTTGGTTCGGGACCAAGAGGCCGTGGGTTCAAATCCCGCCACTCGGACCATGTGGAGTGTCCTTATAGGGTTTGAGCATCCTGTAACGGACACTCCGCATTTTTATTTTCTGAAAAGGTCATACTGCAATCTGTGCCGGGGCGTAGCTGACAGCTACGCCTTTTCTCGTTTCCATGATGATGTCAGCCTCGGGAATCTTCTTGCGGTCTGGCACTTCAAAGGCCCCGATGCAGTTGTAGTGGATGACCACCTGCTGATTGGTCACGCCGTCCTGTTTTTCGGCGTGGTACACATCAATGTGGTCAATGAGCTCGGACACCATGCGCCGGGTGATCTTTGACACATAGGCGTACCGTCGCACCGTTGCCAGAAAATCCTCCATATCCATCTGCTGTCCTTCGGCCTTTTTCAGTTCCAGCCGCAGAGCCTTGACCTTTGCACCGATTTCGCCCTGCTCCTGCTCATACCGCTTTGACATCCTGGCAAACCGGGCATCGTCAATTTTACCCGCTACATTGTCTTCGTACAGCCTTTCAAAGAGCATATCCAGTTCCTTGTCACGGGTCAGCAGAGCATTCAGTTCCCGCTGTTTCCGTGCCCGGTCATTTTCAGCAACCTTTGCGGAACGGCCCAGCATGGCTTTTACAAAATCCCTTTCATACTCATTGGCAAAGGCCGCCAAGCGGTTAACCTCATACAGCACCACCTGTTCCAGAAAATCCAGACGGATATAGTGTGTCGCTGAACATTTCCACAAACCAGAATTATGGTTTTGACAGCTAAAGAATTTAATGTCGTGGTTTTTCTGGTTGAAATGGAAGTTGAGGTTGCCGCCGCACTCGGGGCATTTCAGTCGCCCGGAAAACACACTCGGCTCTTGGGTAACAGTCGGCTTTTTGCGCCGTGTGCCTTTCTGCAAAGCCTGCACCTTTTCCCAAGTAGCCCGGTCAATGATGGGCTCATGGACATTGAGGAAGATGGCCCGGTTTTCTTCCGGGTTTTCAATCCGGCGCTTCATCTTGTAGGACTTGGAGTAGCTTTTGAAGTTGATCACATCGCCGCAGTATTCCTGCAAGGTGAGGATTTTTTTGACGGTGGTGTGGTTCCACTTGGTAGGCTCCAGCGTGCTTTTGGAGCCGCCCTTGCTAATCCCCTTGCTGGTTCGATAGGCCGAGGGGTTCAGCGCCCCCATCGTCCCCAGCGCCGTAGCAATCTGCAAGGGGCCGTTGCCCTCCAAGGCCAGACGGTAGATGCAGCGCACCACCTCGGCAGCCTCCGGGTCAATCACCCAAAACCGGGGATCGTCCGGGTTTTTCATGTAGCCGTAGGGCGGCGGCGAAAGCGGAATCCCGGCGTTGCCTTTCATTTTGTTGACGATCCGGCGCTTCTTGGAGATGTCCTTGGCGTAGTACTCATTGGTTTTGTACTGCATTTCAACGGTATATATCAATGGTTAATAGCACAGCTAATTGAGCCTCTTTTGTGGCTCAATTTTATTTTGTGCAAAGTAGCTAAAATGGGACAAAGTTTTTTCTAAGGAAAGAACCTATTGGGTGTAGAACTTTATGAAAACAGCGCAATATAAGTTTACGGCGCAACAAAAGGACTATATAATATAGCTATAAGTAAGGCGGGGATATTATGCGAGAGAAAGTAAATACAGCCTATTTTCTCAATGACCCCCGCAAATTTGGAGGTATGGAGGATGGAGAACGAGAACTAAACAGGCTTCGGGCGGTCTGTATGCGTTGGAAGAAAAAACAAGGAGAAAGTATCAATATTATCCTTGGCTTGTCTGTTACCAGCTCAGAGTACGTCGGCAAAATGAGCTATAACAAACCAAAAAATAAGGGCGGCAAAAAACAATTTATTTGTCAACAGAAAATATGGAGGAAAGACCCAAACACGGGTGAAATCAAAAAGTTAGCGCCAAACACTACTGTCGCACCGCACCTGCATATTTTGGTCAACGGGTACGGTGCGAGTAGTTGTGCGGAACATATTATTCAGAGCATGAGAAAGCATACCCCAGATTGCCGATATAGCAAGCAGCATTTAAAGACAGTGGAGCGTGTGAAGCAAGTAACTGAATATATAGAGGAGCAGAGTACAATTTTGCGCAGGGTCTAAGGTGCAAAATTGTACGCTTCTTCGTTTGGGGAACTTTTAAGAAAAACACTTCAAATATGGTATATAAGGTGCTTTGGGAGCGGTTGATTTTGGGGACTGAATTGTAATGTAATAATAAAGGGTTTATAGAACAGGGACGGTAATTATATTTTGCAACAGTATATGAAATATGGAGGGTCAAGCATGAAACAGTATCAACTTAAAGATCTTATTGGGCAAAATCTTTATGGTAAGGTGGTAGATGGGCTAAAGCAGGAACAACGGGATAAGGGATATACGGATAAGTGGCTGAAAGAAACTATTTTCCAGTTTAACCGTGAATGGCGGGATATGTTGGCTTTGGCAGTTGCAGAGAATAATGGCGAAATCAGCAAGAGGATGGCGCAGTATACCACAATTAAAAATACGAACTTTACCCATAACCTTTCTAAGCGTGACATAGCAGATTTACAGTTTTTGCAAACGCTTATTAAGACCCGCATTCTCAACGAGTGCCAAGGACAGCCCGCTTTAATCAGGCGTATTCTGGACGAGTACATCAATACCCAGGTTGGTGCAAGAGCAATTATGTTCTTAGCAAACGATGGGGACGTAAGAGAAGATGTAAAGCCGTACTACACTAAAGCGGCCGCAAATGCCACGAGCGTTTGGGAAAAGCGATTTTATGAGGAAAAGGCGGAAAAGTTAGATAGGCTTGACAAAGAGATTGCACCGTTCTACCTCAATGCCATTATTGGTGATGCTATGCTGAAACAGGCAAATGAGAGGGTAAGTCAGGATGCCGCAGAACAGGCTACCGGGTATTACTTCGATGGAGTATACAGCAAGCCGATGGAAGAACCAACCACCGCTTTAGGCCAGAATGAGGATATGTAAATGTTTCATAACAAATTTGTTTCTGAACAAAGAAACTACACTATGGCCTGCTTGGTGAACTTTGCAGAGTGCAAGATGAAACAGAAATGCACACCTGATAACAGGATTTCGGAAATTTTGGATTTCTATTCAAAGCCACAAAAAATAACTGAAACTCCTGCCAAACCTGTACTAAAACCAGTAGAAAGCAAGCAAGAGGACAGCATGCAGTTGCCTATCTCGCTGTCACAGCAAGGCGAGATTGCCACAGACACTATGGCTGCTATTGATGTATTAGAAGATGTGGAATACAGCAAGAGCGGGCGCGAGAGTACGCAAAGTAAGCCCAATACTTCCAACTTTGCTAATGCACACATATTTTGAGTTCAGGCAGGATAGGAGCAGAAGTAAGCAAAAGCCAACAATAAATATTTTGGGGGGTGTTTTTATTGGAGATTGAAAAGATTGCAGGATTAACTGTAAAGCAGTCCGCTTTCCTCATGGAGTATGCCAGAACGGACAATCTTTCGCAAGCCTGCCGAGTAGCAGGCATCAACCGCACAACGGGCTATAATTATTTGAAAAATGATGATTTTCAGTATGCTTTAGAGCAAATGAAAACGAAAATTGTAAATGCGGCGTGGACGCAACTTTCAAGCCATTTGGAAGTAGCTGTAGGAAAAGTCATTGATATATTGAATGATCCAAAAACATCAACAAATGCGAAATTAAGGGCAACGGAGCTTATTTTCAACTATGCTGCCCGTTATGCAGACAACAGAGATATACTGACTCGGATGGAACGATTGGAGGACAGTTTAAATGCAAAGTAAGACCTTATTGAAACGCCTAAAGTGGTTGGAGCGGAAAGCGTACAGCAACCAGGAATACTATTTGTTTTTCGGCCAGCCGAGGAAATCGGAATTAGCGAAAGTACCACAGGGGGCAAAGGTCATTATTTTTGTTGGAGAAGATGAGTTGGAGGACTAAAAACAGCTATACAGTGTTAAACTGCATAGCCGCTTCCTGATTTTTATATGTAGTTTCGTTTTTGGAAAAATTAGACATTAAATTAAAAAGATAAACATGCGTAAGACAAGCACCCCGCTAAAATTGAGTAGCATAAAATTATAAAAATCGGAGGAAAAATGTAGATTGTTTTTTGTAAAATTTTTTGTAATTGCAAAATAGCGGATAACGGGTATACTCATACGCTCAATAAAAGTTACAAAAAACAATCGAATATTGTAATACTACGAAAGCCTGTGCAATAAGCGGAAAATCCGCATGGTTTGCCTTTGCAGATCAGTAAACAGGAAGATGATACACAGTGAGACTGAACAAAACAGCTTGTACTTGCATAGGCTTTGAACAGGTGGGAGGGGGGCCGGTTTTGAGTGATAAAACAATAGGATAATTGCCCAAATAGTATTCTCGTCTTTATTTCGGCCTTTTTTCAAATCAATTCAGTTTCTTCCATAAACTCTTTTAACTGCTTGGTACAGTTAGCATAGTTGCGGGCATGATATTCAGGGTTCTGCCTTCCAATTTTTATAAAATATTTTTCGAGTGCATTACGATACTCGTCTATATCTACTTTGCCAATTAGAACACTATACAAATCTATGCCAAGGTCAGCATGGCGGTGCTGGGTAGCGTATATAGCATCAGAAAATATTTGTAGTATAGTTGCTTCATTTGCGTTTGAGCGTTTCGCCATATATTTTTGAAACTCAGCTTTTATTTGCTTCTTTTTGCTTATAAACTGCTCTGTGCAGGTAATCTTTCCGTTGTTTACAGGAAGGTTGGCAAGAGCGTATTCACAACACTGAACCACAAGTTGGTTAAAGGATATATCTTCACTCGCGGCCAACTCGTCTAACTGCTCAATAAGAGCATTTGGCATTCGGATAGTTTTATTAGAGGCTCCGTTCTTTTGAATAATAAACACGCTCGCCCATCTCCTTTCCTATACTTAGTTTAATCTATTTTTGTCCCGCAAAATACAAGCATAAAAATAGTTAAAATTTACTTGTAAAACAGGAAATAGGATGTTATTGTATTTTTGTAAATAGTTATTTGTAAAGGCGGGATGGCAATATGACTTTTGGATATGCGCGGGTAAGCACAGAAGAGCAGAACCTAAACAGACAGATTGATGCCCTGAACAACTATGGCATTGATGAACTTCTGACTGAAAAAATAACAGGCACAAAACGGGATAGGCCTGAACTAAATAGAATGTTAGACAAGCTCCGGGCGGGTGACAGTGTGGTTGTTGAAAGCCTTTCACGATTGGGGCGGTCTACAAAGGATTTACTTAACTTAGTGGAGCAGTTTGATAGGCGCGGTGTGATATTTGTCAGCCTGAAAGAGAGTATTGACATTAGCACCCCCACCGGCAAACTGCTCCTTACTGTTCTATCCGCTTTATGCCAATTTGAACGTGACTTGACTGTACAGAGGACAAATGAAGGTTTGCAAGCGGCGAGAGCGCGAGGGCGTAAAGGCGGCAGACCGCCCAAAGACCAAAAGACGATAGATAAGGCGTTAAAATTATACGATGCACAGACCCACAGCATTTCCGAGATATGCGAAGTATGCGGGATTGCACAGGGGACGCTCTATAATGCCATAAGAAAAAGAAAAGAGAGGATGTTGGGGCATGGCAAGGATTAAGGTATGTGCATACTGCCGTGTCAGCACAAAAGACAAAGAGCAGTTGACTTCTTTTGAAAACCAGATTGCCTATTTTCAGCGGGAGTTCGGGGCAAACGGAAACTATGAACTTGTCCACCTATATACAGATCGGGGGCGTAGCGGTACGAGCCTAAAGCGCCCGGAGTTTGACAAGATGATTTTAGACGCAGGGATTGACAAAGCGCAAATGGACGGTGATTTATTCCGCATTATAGGCAAGCCGAAGTTCAGCCGTATTTTGATAAAGAATACCAGCCGGTTTGCCCGGAATGTCAGCGCCGATATGCTTTTGAAAACGCTCCGCAAGAATGGCGTATATGTGGACTTTGTAGACACAGGCTTATCTACCGAGCGGGACGCCGATATTATGGTAGTCCAGATGTTGCAGGTGCTGGACGAGAACGAGAGCAGGGACAAGAACCGCAAAGTGCTGTTTGGCATACAGGAGGGTATCAAGCGGGGGAATATCCATACTCACGGCAACCTGTACGGCTATAAGTATTATCCAAAGCCGGAGAACAGGCTGGAGATAAGAGAGAACGAGTCAGAGGTTGTGCGGCTGATATTCGACCTGTACGCCAATAAGGGTATGGGGGTACAGAGAATAAGCGAGTATTTGACGGAGCGTGGCATATTGACACGGCAGGGAAAGCCATTCAGCGGAAGAAGTCTGCTGATAATGCTACGGAATGAAACCTACACGGGGCGAGGGGTAAGAAAGAAGTTTACAACGGGTCTAATCTTTGAAAAACACCCTGTACGAGAAACGGGCAGAGCCGTGATATTTGAAACGGATAAGGTTCCCGCTATTGTGGATATGGCTACCTTTGAAAAAGCGCAGAGAACGCTTGAGAGCAAGGTACAGCACAAGGAGCGCAGGGGCATATACACAGGCAAGACGGACTTTGCAGGGAAATTAGTGTGCGGCTGTTGCGGCGCACATTACTTTTCTTCTGGTAGCGACTATATCAAGTCGGTGGGCGGCAGGGTACGGACATACGCATGCAAGACAAAGCGTACCATGAGCAGGGATAAAGACGGAAACCGGGTCATGCTATGCAGTAACCCCAATGTTTCAGAAACGAAGATAAACCACTATATGCAAAGCAGGGCATTCGGTAACGGTCTGCTCTTCCGGTTTTCTAGAGGTATGGAAGAATTAGAGGGTATCCGGGCGGCGCTGGAAAGCCAGATTGATAAGCAGACTGCCGAGCAAGTAAACGATATGAAAGAACAGCTTGCACAGATAACAGCGCAGAAAGACAAACTTTTAGACCTGTATATGTCCGATATGTTTAGCAAAGCGCAGTTAGATGAACGGACAGAACCGCTAAAAATGGAGGAAGAACGATTGTTGTTTGCAATAAAGCAGCTATCACGCTCTAATGAGGAAGTCCAGGAGGATATAGCGGCAGTAAATAAAACCATAGAATACCTACAAGAGCAGAGGGAACTATGGCGTAAGAAATTCAAGACAATAACCCGAGAAGAAAAAATTGCAGGATTGGAGAGTATTATAATCAACTCCGACGGAACTCTTAACGGAAATATAAGGGTATAGAGGAAGTCGATAGACTGGTTGAAAAACACAGGTATTTGAAATATCAGACCCAGCGTAAGGTTTCATAATCTATTTGGCCTGAAGGGGATTGGCTATTAAACTACACCATTACGCAAGATATTTTTTGGATCATTTTGCCCATATAGCAAAAGAGGTGTACTATGAAGTTGCTTAAAATTATTGAGATGGACTGGACAGAACGATTGCCTTTTTATTTGCACAAGAATAGTTATCGAGGATTTAATAGGCATTGTTTTCAGCTACTTGTCATCATCTACTACTGCATAAAAGATTTGTTACTACTTTGCGTTGCCTTTTACTATTTCTTCTTCAAAGGGCTGTGGTTTCTTGTTAAATGGATTTTTAGGCTGAATAATCGTGAGTGGTTTATTCACCTGAAAGAGCGATTGGGAATATATGGTGAGAGCGAAGAGGATGATGGGAACGATTATGAAAATGATTTAAATTTACCTTCTTGCACAATTATCTTTATAGATAAAATGAGCGGTGTAGATTTCGAGCATTTTTGCGCCGACCTACTCCGTGTTAATGGGTGGGACAATATACAGGTTACTTCCGCCTCTGGCGACCACGGCATAGATATTACAGCACAAAAAGATGATATAAACTGGGGTTTTCAATGCAAACGCTGGAATAGCACAAAGGTAGATGCTGTTGCCATAGGTCAGACCTACAAGGGGAAGGCAATTTATGAGTGTGATATAGCGGTGATTATCACTACAAGCACACTTACAGCACAAGCGGAAAGCGAAGCAAGGCAACTAGGCATTAAAGTATGGGGACGGCACAAAATCCGCCAGTTAATGAGTAAGCTAGATAATGCAGATAACTATTACCTGTCCTCATAGTTGCCGCTCTTGCCTACTCTCGTGCGTTCTCTCGCATTTGCAATACAACGGGCAACAAACTACACCCCCAAAAAGAAAACGCCTGTAACAGCCGCTCTCGTAGCGAGATTGTTACAGGTGTTTTCTTTTCAGGTCAAGTGCCTTAAATGGTTAAGGACTTGACCCTTAATTATTTTAGCTCTAAATGCTGTATGGTGCGCCGTTGCATGGGATGTTGGTAAGCATCGTTGAAAAGCAAAACAAATTATTCATAATGTTCTTGAACGGGGTGAAATCATCCTCGCCCTCATCACTATCCACACCATCGGAAACGGCAACCAAGCGCACATCGTACTGCGAGAAAAATTCCTCTGTCAGCTTGCCGACCTCTATGTAGTTGCGGCCCAACCGGGAGAGGTCTTTGACAAATACAGCCGATATGTACCCGGCCTCGATTGCGGTCAGCATTTTCTGAAATCCGGGCCGCTTCATGGTGGTGCCGGTAATGCCATCGTCCACGAAAAACAAGGTGTCCGTATAGCCTTTTTCCCGCGCTACCTTTTGCAGTAATTTCTTCTGATTTTGGATGCTGTTGGACTCGGTGTCCATATTATCATCACGGCTCAGCCGACAGTAGAGGGCGGCGTGCCAAGCTTGTGATTATCCGACAGTTTCAAAATTGCCTCCTTCCTCGAGTGTCGGACAATCAGTATTTCCAAGTATATTGTACCTCCGCTTACCCCCGATGTTAAGGATGTCGCCGCTTTCCAAGTCTGCCAGCATGAGCTTTAAGAGGATGTCTTTCATCGTTTCGCCCGACCGCTTGTCCTTATAGACCGGGGTAACAATGAAATTGATTTTGCCCACTTGATAGGTGTACTGCTCCGGCATTACGCCTCCTTTCGCACAGATAGATAAAAACCAAGGGACGGCGCACAGCACCGCCCCTCGGTTCTTTCCCATGAGGGGGACTTTGGGACAACTTGTCCCAAAGTTCACCCCTCATACACCAAGGACAAAACATCGGATGATTTTAACCGTCATTACCAGTTTTCTTTCAGATATTCTTTCATGCTCTCAAGGCCCCGCAGGACGGAGCCGCGCACCGAGCCGCTATGTACGCCCTCGGCCCGACCAACCTCGGCATAGCTTTTGTCGGCAATGACACAAGCCTCCACACGGTGTCCCTGCATCTCGGGTAGGGTGTTCAATGCGTTCCAAAGATAGAAAAATCGTTCTGCTCGCAGCACCAATTCCTCCGGGGACGGCTCAAAGACACAGGCGGAATACTTGATCCCGTCGTCACAGTCCAAGGAGTATTGTGCCTTGTTGCGGGTCACACGGCGGCGATAGGCGGCCTCATACCGCTTGTTGGCTCTCAGTTCTTCTGCCACTTCATCGGAAACTTCCGTATATTCATCCTGGGTGTACCAAGGGTAAAAGTCTTTGAGATTGATGGTAGTCATTTTATGTACCTCCGTTCAGATTTTTGTGAATGGGCGATCTGAACGAAGCTGGTGGGGATCGGCAGCGGGGACTTACTTTGGGACAAGTTGTCCCAAAGTAAAGAAAATGAAATGCGCCTGTGTGGCAAGGCGACACGTAAGCGCATGAAATGACAAATTTATTTAGGTACTGCCATATTTCGCATCCGCTGCCGGACTGTCCCCATAGTGCGGACGGGCTTTTTTGACAGATTAGGCGGATGGAAAAAGGAAAAGGACACGGCGATACCTCCCGGATACCGCCGTGTCCTGCCTTAGAGCATAGTGAATGATCTGCCCACGGCGGTTTTTTCTTTTCTGCCGCCGGGCAGATAATAAGGCGATATAAACATGAAAAAGCCGATAACATCAGGATTTGATCCTGTGTTATCGGCTCTGCGTTAAAGCGTCTGGCTCTTTGATAACCAATACCGTTTGCTGTTTTACATTGATCAATGACTCTTTCTTGCACTTGGGGCAGTACAGAGGAAAGTGTATCAGTTCGGTATCTGACCGTATTTGCAGGCGTGTTTTGCTGCCACACGCCGGGCATAAAATCCAATCTCGTTTTTCCGTGTTGATCCCCCCATTCAGCGGCCCCGATGTTTATCCCGCTTTTTCTGTGGGCGTAATTCATATTGCCGTTCTTTTTCTGCTTCCCGCTGCTCACGGCTTATGGTTTTACGCTCCAATTTGTTTTGTTCATGCTGCAATTTCAATGCCTGCTGTGCCTTTGTCCCAATTCCGGGCTCCTGCAACTTACTGTGGATCTCCCGCTGCATTCGTTTGGGATTGATCTTCCGCTCCTCAACTCGTTCAGCTTTGATGGGTGGGCTGAATTTCAACTTGCTCCAATTTTTGAGCAGGAAATCCCATACCTCATAGTCCTTTGGCTCCGCTCCAAAAGTAATTTTGCAAACCTCATATCGATCGCCGTCAACACGCTCGTAGACCCCGACCCAAAATGGATTTTCAAAGAATACCGTTAGGGTACTTCGTGCCATTACGTGGCGTTCCCTTCTTCGGAAAACTGGGTCGAAAAAGAATCCAGCCATGCCAACAGCGCTTGATACAAAAGGCGCTGTTGGTCAAAGATTGTCCGGCCTACCAAGGGAATGTCTGCATATTGCTGTGCATACCCCTCGTTTTTTTCCGCAGATGCAAGAATACTTTTCCGCAGCTTGCTGACAAGGGCTTGGGCATGAGGGCGATCCATTTTGTTGAGGTTCGTAATCACCACATTGAAGTCAAAGGTAAGCGGCACATTCTGTTCAGCGATAGTGTCCATCAGCGTTTCAAAGTAGGCTCTCCCGGCATCGGTAATCGAGTAAATTGCCTTTTCAGCAAACCGCTCTCCCTTTACCACATCGCTCGTAAGATAGCCTTTTTCTTTTAGTTGGAGCACTTTTTTGTAGATAGATGGGATGCTGATTTTTGTCCAGCGGGAGAAATTGTGGTACTCAATATCTTTTTGAATGTCATAGGCACTTTGGGGCTTTTCCAGCACAATCCCCAAAATCACTAAATCAATGGATGACATACATATCATCCCCCCTTTACTATAAAGTATAATACTATAAATTATAGAAAAAGTCAACGAAGAAAAGGCAGACAAGTCACGTCAAATCCATAGAGGTTATACGGGAGTACACTAACAGCAAGCAGGGCAAGTGTGGCCACACTTGCTATTTTTTGCAGCCCGAGATGCTACAAAAAACGCTTGTTGGGGAGCTTCCCCAAACCCTCGTCGGCGCAAGCTCCGCATCCTTCGCAACCGGCCAAAGCCGCTTTCTCCCTCGCTCTGCTGCGCCTCCTCTCCCCACCGAACCCGCTGGCGCTGGGCTTCGGCGGGAGCCCCGATGTAATTGTCTGCGGCCCAAAGGCCTTAACTTTGGGACAAATTGTCCCAAAGAGAAATGCTAGCGGATGGGCTTAACCGTCCCCAGTTCGCCAGATGTGGAAAGTGTTTCGTCCAAAATAAGCAAGTAAGGGAATTGTATTAGCCGCTCTAAAACTATGCCCGCAGGCCCTTGTAGACGGGGTGTTTTTACAGCTTAGTTTTCCACGCAGCGCCTCCGCTGCTCCGGAACAAAATGTTAGCAGTATTTTAGAAGATCGAGGGTGGGTAAGGAAATCATATTGCCCCCGCTAAAACTGTGCTCAGCCCCCCTTGCAAACCAAGCTCCATTCTGGGCCAAATGCTAAATTATTAGCACTGCTTTTTGAGGTGCTTTCGATAGCAGAAAACACAGGTAATCCCCCTCCAATAAGATCACCCCGCACAAGGCGATTCTTCCGGGGCCTTCTGCGGGGCGGGCTTCTTAATAGTGAGGGACTTCTTTCATCATGCGCTCATAGGGGCTGTTGGTAAAATTCATAAGTAAAACCTCCGTGGTGTTCAACCCTATCCCCCCGCCCTTTCCCAAGATTGGGAAAGGGGGCGGCTCTGGAGGATATTCCCCCGTCACACCGCCAGAAAATAGAACAACCGGGGCCGTCAGTCAAGGGCAAGCCGCCGTATAACGGCGGTGTTATGCACCCTTGACAGACAGCTCCCGGCTGTTCTGAACAATATGCGGCGACGGGGGATATACTACCCGAGCCATGTAAAGGGAACCAGTTTGGGACATTTTGTCCCAAATTACTGTAATGCGATGAAGTGGGCTTTATGGTTCTTTGGAAAAGCTTTGATTTGCAATTAACTACAGCAAGCATTTTGTGGACATTTCGACTAAATATGATATAATGTATAATAATTAAACTTGGAATATCTGTCGAAATATAACTTGGAGGAATTGCCATGAAATTACAACCGATAGTCCGAGTAAAACTCGCCAAATTCCGTGAAGATTATGAGCTTCAAAATGTATCAGATGGAGTAGCATTTGAAAGATTTGCTAATCAAGTTATCCTGTCGACCCATCAACCCGGTGCATTTAGTGTAGACGACTCACTTTTGGATGCCGTTTGCGTCGGTGGGCAAAACGATATGGGGCTCGACGGAATTTGCATTAAGCTAAACGGTTTGCTCATACATACTTTACAGGATGCAAAGGATATATTTGAAAGATACAATAAAGCAGACATTGAATTTATTTTTATCCAGTCAAAATACAAAGAAAAGTTCGACTCAGGAGAATATGCCAAATTTACAAATGGTGTTGTTGACTTTTTAGGAGAAGATCATTTCCAGCCTAATAATGATAGCATTCAGGAATGGCTATCTATAAAAGAATATTTAATGAGCGATCAAGTTATGATGCGCTGGACGCGAAATCCAGATGTTCGACTTTATTATGTTGTGATGGGGACTTGGGAAGAAAGCCCCCACATAATTGCAATTTCTCAAAAGATAGAAAAAGATATAGCTGCCCTCGAAACTTATGGTGATATAGCTATCCAATATATAGATACGAGTAGTTTCAAGAGAATTATTGACGAGAACGAGAACGCTTTTTCTGTTGTTTTGAATGTCATAGATACATTTTCACTAACCGCTGTTGATGATGTTGATAATTCAAGCATCGTTCTTTGCAGTGCCACAGAGCTATTAAAACTTCTTGTATCGGAAGAAGGTCTCATTAGAAAAAGCCTATTTGATGATAATGTGAGAGATTATCAAGGGGATACAACGATTAACCAAGATATTCTAACCACAATTCAAAATGATCCATTTAGCTTTGTGCTTCTTAACAATGGAATTACTATTGTTTGTGATGAAATTGGGAGCGGTAACCGCAAAATAACAATTAAAAATCCTCAAGTTGTTAACGGCTGCCAAACCTGCAATGTAATTTACGAGGCAAGCAAACATGGGTACGATTTATCCCATGTGACGATAATTGCTAAAGTAATTGCAACGAGAAGCCTAGAGATTACAAATAGTATTGTAAAGGGCACAAACCGCCAAAACATTGTATATGATGAGGCCTTTGAAATCACCAGACAGTTCCACAAAGATTTAGAAGACTTGTTTAATGCCCTTGCAACGGAGACAGGCATAAAGCTATTTTATGAACGGCGTTCCAAGCAATACTTTAATAATCCAACTATTAAGCCTTTTGAAAAAGTAAATTTGCGAGGAATTTTGCAAAGTTTTGTGAGTGTTTTTTTGAGTGAACCCTTTAAAGGGCACAGGCATGAATCAAAACTTCTACAAGAATACCGCAACAAAATATTTGTCGACTCACAATCAAAATACCCATATTATATGGCAGCCCTAATCTTTTCTATGATTGAACACGAATATAGGGCAAATACAATTCCTAAAGAACTAGTTCCATATAGGATGCATCTTTGTTGGTTAGTAAAAGAATTATTGGCCCCCAATACCCCGACAATAAATAATGAAAAAGAAATTGACAAGTACTGCGAACAGCTTAAAGAGAAACTTCTGGATGAAAAAACATGGAATGAAACTCTAAATAGGACCTGTCGGCTCTTTACAAATGCTCAGCAAGAGTGGATCGAAGAGAAGGGTCAGAGCTACAAATATGGGATGAAAGACTCTACTGAATTCTTCAATTATCTAAGAGAGTATGTTCATACCCAGCAGAAAGTAGATATAATCGAAGAGAAACCTCTGCAGTATCGTGGAACGGTAATTAAAACCGGATTTGATAGAAACGGAAGATACTATGGATTTATTTCCAGGTTACCAGACAACATTTTCTTTCACGAACAGGATAATCCAGGTTTAAATTTCTCCAATCTATATGCACATGAAGTTTTATACAGCATAGTCAAAGATAAATTTGGAAATTATAAAGCTGTTGATGTTGTTCCAGTTTGATAGGCAAATTTTATGGAATACTGATTATCCGTACCTGAATACCATTTTTGCGTTTGTGATTTTCTGAAGCCCTTAAATGACACTCCGACCAAACAATGATAATCCGAACTACATTATCCAGATGGGTAATGTGTTCGGATTTATCATTTCTGGTGAAAATGTGCTAAGGGTAGGAATTAAAGCTTCTACTTTGCCTTTTTCACTCTTTTATGCTATATTTCACTCACAATATCTCATTACAAGGCGATACTACTATGGATTATGAATTTCGAATTTCTCCATACAATGATCCGTCTTTTGTTCAACAAATTAGTTGTGCGTTGGAAAAAAGATCCAAATCTATCCCGAGAGAAAAATACGAAAAGATGTGAAAAGCAAGCGTAAACATTAGTTTATATTTACAAAAAATTCCCGTAGGCGTATCGACCGCCTACGGGAATTTATTTTTTCTCTTTGAATTTGACAGTTGTTTTATATGTAATTATGATTATGCAAATTGACTGTTATAAAGGGCCGCATATTTCCCGTCCCTTGCCATCAGTTCGTCGTGATTTCCGACTTCCTTAATACTACCATCCTCCATGTACAAAATCATATCGGCATCACGAATGGTAGAAAGTCTATGGGCAATGACAAAGCTAGTGCGTCCTTTCATAAGCTGCGCCATGGCGCGCTGGATTAAAACCTCTGTATGGGTATCCACATTACTTGTGGCCTCATCCAGAATCATAATTTCCGGATCGGAAGCGATAGCACGGGCGATAGTGAGAAGCTGGCGCTCTCCTTGTGAAATGTTTTCCGCTCCTTTGGAAAGTTCCATATCATATCCATTGGGTAGCGTTTTGATAAAATTATGCGCACAGGCCGACTTTGCCGCAGCGACAATTTTATTTTTGTTCATACCTTCTTCTGCGTATCCCACGTTGTCGGCAATCGTCCCCTCAAAAAGCCATGTGTCCTGCAGCACCATGCCGAAACGGTCCCGCAGTTCTTCTCTTGGCATATCCTGTATATTGACGCCGTCCACCGTGATAGTTCCGCCGTTAATCTCATAAAAGCGCATCAACAGGTTGATCAGCGTGGTTTTGCCCGCGCCGGTCGGTCCCACAATCGCAACCTTCTGGCCGGGCTTGACTATCAGATTTACACCGTTCATCAGCATACGGTCAGGTGTATATCCGAACCGAACATTTTGGAACGTCACGCTGCCGGAGCGATCTTTTGGAATGATACCATGTTCTGCGTCCGGTAACTCTTCCTCTGCGTCCAGCAAAGCAAAAATACGGTCTCCTGCAGCTTTGGCTGCGCCAAAGCTTCCTGCCATACCTGCCAACGAGGAAAACGGTTCGGCAAACCGGCGGGTGTACTCCAACATAGCCTGTACATTTCCTACCGTGATAAGGCCGCCAATAGCACCCAGACAGCCGATTACAGCACAAACCACGTAACCCATATCATTGACTAGGGTGGTAATTGGGCCGACAGCTCCTGCGGTTGTTTCTGCTTTGTAGGAACTGTTTTTCAATTCCTCATTCAAAGCAGAAAAGTTCTGCTTTGCTCTGCCCTGATAGCTAAAGGATTGGACAACCTGCTGGCCGTTGTACATTTCTTCAATATATCCATTGAGCCGCCCTAACAGCTCCTGTTGTTTTTCATAATATTTGCTTCCAGCCTTCATAACGCCCGCTGCGCTGAGCAGCGACAGCGGCACCATGATGATTGGAATGATCGTCAGCTTTGGGCTGATTGCCAGCATCATCAAAAGGATACCGATTGCTGTGATCACCTGCGTAACAATGGAAGTAAGATTCTGGCTGACGGTATTATTGATGGTATCGACATCGTTGGTGATTACGCTGAGAATGTCGCCGTGGGTATGTGTGTCATAGTAATTCAATTTCAATCTGTGCATTTTCCCATCGATGTCACTTCTAATTTTACGCATGACATTGGCAGTAATCTTCGCCATATAAAAGCCCTGTAAAAACGAAAAGAACTGCGATACTAGGTACAGGCATACCAACGCCGCAAGCAGCCAAAGAATGGTTTCCCAGTAAAACACGCCATCCCGGATGCTATCGAATAAGGTTGTCGTGACCTTGCCGATCACGAACGGGGCCATTACCGTGAAAATGGTGCTGACAGAAGCAAACAGCAAGACGAAAAACAGCCGTATCCTGTGAGATTTCAGGTACCCTAACAGCCGTTTGAAAGTATGTTTTTTCATGTCAGATAGCCTCCTTTCCCAACTGGATTTCTGCAATTTCACGATAGAGCGGGCAGTTTTTCAAGAGCTCCTGATGGGTTCCCTGACCGACGATCCTTCCATCGTCAACAACTAAAATGCGGTCGGCGTCTAAAATCGTACTCACCCGCTGTGCCACCATAATAATGGTGGCATTCCTCATGGATGCTCTCAAATTTTTGCGGAGTGTTTGGTCGGTTTTCATGTCCAAAGCGGAAAAGCTGTCGTCAAACACATAGATTTCGGGCTGTTTCATAATTGCTCTTGCAATCGCCATTCGCTGGCGCTGTCCGCCGGAAAGGTTTGTTCCTCCTTGGGCGATCCTGTCATGATACCCGTTCTCCTTTTTCAGGATAAATTCCTCGGCACATGCAACTCTCGCCGCCTCCTGCCAATCCCGCTGTGTGCCGTCTTCTTTTCCAAAATTGAGGTTGGAGGCAATATCGCCGGAAAATAAAATATTTTTTTGCGGGACATAGCCGATCAGAGAACGAAGGTCATCCACTGCATAGTCCTTTGCGTTCACGCCGTCGATCAGCACTTCGCCGAACAGAGGGTCGTACAGGCGTGGGATCAGTTTCAGGATACTGGATTTTCCCCGTCCCGTTCCACCGATAATGGCGGTGATTTCTCCGGGGTGCGCTTCAAAGCTGATGTCTTTTAAAATCGGCTCCTGTGCTCCGGGGTAGGCAAAGGTCACATGACGAAATTCTACTGTAGAACGAAGAGGGCGCTCCTGCAATGAAAACGAGCCGTCCCGGATGCTTGTTTCTGTTTGTAACATTTCTGCAATGCGCCCCGCGCAGGCATACGCCGTGGGGAACATCATGATCACAAGGGCCAGCATCATCACCGACATCAGTACCATACTGATATACTGGCTATTCGCCACCAGAGAACCGACCTCCATAGCACCTGTTTCGACATAACGGGCTCCAAGCCCCAAAACCGCCGCTGTGGTTACACCGAAAATCACATTGATAACCGGCAGCAAAAGGCTAGTAATTCGGCCGGATAGCATGGCTGTTGCGGCATAGTCGGTATTTGCCTCGCCGAAACGACGGCGTTCAGCCTGCTGCTTATTGAAAGCACGGATGACTCGAACCCCTTCCAGCGATTCCAGAAAAAGCTGATTGAGCCGATCCAGCTTTTGCCGGAGTTTTACAGAATAACGGGAAGCGAACAGAATGATAATGCCGCAACTCACCAATAATACCGGAATCGCAACCGTAAGGACAGAGCTGACCTGTCCGCCGGTCGCCGCGGAGAAACTCAAGCCAGCTATCGCCATCATAGGTGCAAGAATGCCGATCCGCAAAAGCATGGTAAGAAAATTTTGAACATTTGTAATATCCGATGTACTTCGTGTAACTAAGCTGGCTGTACCAAACTTATCAAGTTCAGCGGCTGAAAAGCTCTGTACCTTTTCAAAAACCTGTCCACGAAGTGTTGCTGAAAAGTCTGTGGAAATGCGGGAAGCAATTTTCACGGACCAAAAATTGACGATACATGCCAGTATCGTAACACCCGTCATGACAGCGGCAAGGCTCAAAACAGCGCTGCGTGAAGAATCGGCTACCCCGTTATTGATCATTTGGGCAAGCAACGAGGGCAGCATCATTTCTGCGATAGCAGCAAACAAGACCAGCACGGACAACACTGCGATCTGCCGCCCCTTCAATTTTACCTTTGAAAAAATAGTGCTCATAAAATACTCCTTTCTTAGACGGCCAGCCTGATGCCGGACAGCCGGAACATCAGCTTCCCCAGAGCATACTGCTGCACTTCCATATACTCTTGCTTAGATACTGCGCCACCAAAGTTTAAAATTTCCATATTTCCGCTGCGCCCGGTGATATAAATATTTGAGGAGGTGAAGCCGTTTTGGAAATAAAATCTCCTGCGGGCAATCCGCTGGTCTTTATTTTCGGCGGTATCATCCGGCCGCTCAATCAGCAAAACGATTTTTTTGCCGGGAAAATACCGACATACTTCCTGCATAATTTTACTTCCGGTTCCACGGCTGCGGGTTTTTGAAGAAACGGCCAGATAATCCACCATCACCATGTTTTTGTAAGGGATCACCAGTACAAAGCCCCGCAAAGCTTCATTCTCCATTGCTGTCAACAGCAGCGCTTTTCCCTTATTTACAGAACGTCGAACTGTAAAAAAGGGTTTTCGCTCTGACTTGGGAAAAGCTTCTATATAAATCTCTTTGATCTCTTTCCATGGTTTTTGGTTCGCATTTAAAATATCCATGTTCACACTCCACGCTTGCAATTTTATTCACTATACAGTATGATAAGCTGTACAGTAACTGTAATGTCAAGGGGGTAAGATGAAAAACAAGAAATATTTATATACCACGGGACAATTTGCAAAGCTCAATGGCGTCAACAAGCGCACGCTGCACTATTATGATGAAATCGGTCTGTTTTCTCCCGAATTCAAAGGGGAAAACGGCTATCGCTACTACACCTGTTTTCAGACAGTGCAGCTGGAGTTGATTCTGATACTGAGAAAAATCGGCTTATCTATTGAAGAAATCATCCGCTACCAGCAAAGGCCATCGGGTGCCTCCTTCGCGGAACTGATCGAAGAGAGAAAAGCTCTGATCGATAAATCTATTCGGGAACTCCTGAACACCAAAGCCTTTTTGGAACAAAAATCCAAAAAACTGTCCCTAAGCCTTACGGCTAGGGAAGGAGAGATCAAAACAGTCACACTTCCCGAACAACGCATTTTACTCAGCGCTCCTATCACTGGCTCTTATGACGATGACGACTTTGCGGTGGCAGGAGATTTTTCTTTGCGGCTAAAATCCCTTTTCGGTCTTTATGATAATTTCGGGAGCCGAATTTCAGTTGAGAAAATCTTAGCCGGAAACTATGCCGATTACGACTGCTTTTTTGCTTATGGTAGAGAGGATACAGAGATTTACGATACTGTGCGTCCTGCTGGAACTTATCTGCGAGTCTTCTGTGTAGGCGGCTGGAACAAACTTGAAACGGTTTACCATAATATACTCATTTTTGCGGACAAAAATCAAATAGAGCTGGTTGGATATTCCTACGAGGAGGGGCTAAACGAAATGTCCCTGCAAAGCCGTGACGATTATATTACTATGATTACAGTTGGCATCAAAACAGCGAATAATAGTAGATGATAAAAAATTGCTTACATTTTTGAAGTACGGGTTTTCGGGAAGCTCCCTATCGAGTTTTACTGTTTTGGGCACATCTATCCATAAATAGTCTGCCGGCTAAGCCAATACAGAAAAGCCGGAGAAAGTAAACTGCTTTCTCCGGTTCGTTCTATTTTGCCCTGATTTTTTCGGCCTCGCCTTTGAAAACTGGATGATTGGTTCATCCACCCTTTTCGGAAAGTGTTTTTACCATGGCTTGAAACATACTCTCCGTCTGACGATCTACCTCTGCTAAATGTTTGTTTAATGTCCGGCAGTCAACAGATTATCGTAAAGAATACGATGATTCTGTCTGAAATGCTGCCGATACCGTTGTCCCCACACGCCTATAAACAGACCTTCTTCAGGCAGTAACTTCAAGTTTGGAAGTTCATAGTCTCCTTATTTTTGATAGGTTCCTCTTGTCATTTCATAAATACTTCCCATTGGTTTCCCTCCCGTGTTTTTATGTTGTCTTCATTATTAAGAGGAATCCAACTGACTTACCAATGTGCCGATTGTAGGCAATGTGTGTTCCTGCTGGTGTTTCAATGTGTTTTCATCAAATCCGTTATGAACAATCGCACCAAGCGGAGTGTCCTTATAGGACACTCCGCTTTTTTATTGCTATGGCGCTTCAACTTGCAGTCTGTTCCGGGGAGTAGCGAACCGCTACTCCCTCTCTTGTTTGCATGAGGATGGCGGCCTCGGGGATGTCCTTGCGCTTGGGGCGATAAACACGCCGATAAAGTGATAATGGATCACCACCTGCTGCTGTCGGGTCACGCTTCGCCGCTTTCATGGAGCGCCCACGACGGCCTGTGCAAAATCGTCCTTATACTCATTGACGGAGCGGGTTAGGCGGTGGAGCCCCTCCAGCACCACCCTCTCCAAGAAGTCCAGCCGGATATAGTGGGTAGACGAGCCCGGAATTGTGGTTCTGGCAGCTAAAGAAGTTGATGTTGAGGTTATTCTGGTTGAAGTGGAAAGTCAAATTACCGCCGCACTCCTGGCAGTTCAGATAGCCGCAAAAGGCGCTGGACTCCTTCGTGACGGCAGATCGCCTACGCCGGGTGGTTTGCAGATTTTGTACCTTTTCCTAAGTCACACGGGCTCATGGACATTGAGGAAGATGGCCCGGTTTTTCAATCCGGCGCTTCATCTTGTAGGACTTGGAGCAGGTTTTGAAGTCGACCACATCTCGCAGTATTCCTGCAAGGTGAGAACTTTCTTGACGGCGGCAGATGTCTCTGCGAATTTCTCTATCTGAGCCACAATTATATTTTTTAGAGGCCCTACTGTGTACATGACAGGCTATGGCAACGCCGCCAGTGTGCCGAGGCGGCCCAACACCGCTCTTATTTTCTTTCTATCCCTCACCGGATATAATCCCCTGACTATGGAGTTGGGGCTTCTATTACTTTCTGCCGCTGACTTGGTACATTCTTTCATCAGATATAACAACATCAACAGACAGGTGAAATTTCTCCATCATTTCGGCTAAAATCTCTGCAGTCGGAAGGTCAACAGAAACTGCCCTGGCGCTGCCGGTATGATGCTGTTTCAATTGTTCGCGGCTCATCCCATGAGCAATGGATAAGCGTCCACCGCATTTCAACTGTTCCGTCAGTGCAGCAAGCAACACCATAGGATTTTCAAAATGCGGAAACGCATTGTATACCATAATCCGATCAAAGCGTTTTTTCCTTGGCATGGTCTCCGCATCTCCGCAGATCAATTCTACCTGTTTCTGCGGAAATTTTTCCTGTGCGATCCGTATCATCTCCGGCGCAATATCGATCCCTGTGATATGCCTGACCCCACGGGCTAAGTAATCCGATATGAGCACACCCGTTCCACAGGCCACATCCAAGATATCCAATCCATCCCAGATCTCCGCATTATCCAAAATCTTACGGATCACCAGTTCATCACGCACCATGCGCGCATCCCATGATAAAGCACGGCGATTAAAAAAGGCGATCACATCATCCTTGTCCATGGTTTCTCCTACCCACAGCTTTGTATTTTTCAGTGTCTGGCAACCACCTACCGATTTGCCAAAAGTTTTCGCATCCCCTGTGTCAGCCCTTCTACAGTGACCTGATACATGTCAAATTGTTCCCCGATCAGACGAAACGACTGTGTCCAATAGCTGCTGCCAACCGGCGGCTCCTGCGGATGCAGCCAGATCGCATGCGGGTATTTCTTTTTAAATTGTTTCAGCCAATCTAATCCGCTTTTGGAAGATGATACGCCATCTCTTCCTAGTAACTCCCGCAGGGACATCTCCCCGTCGCCCACGAAAATAGCTCGGTAATCCGAAGAGAGGTTTTTCAGCAGACCCTCCGTCTCCACAGCACTGGAAAGTGTCAACGTAGGGTCCTGATAAATAAGGCTCCCCGGCCTGTTATGGAAATAGTAAATTTTCAGATCCTTAAAATGTCCCACTTTGCTGACCGACTGAAACAGCAAGCTGCAAAGCTGCTGATACGGCTCCATTGATCCGCCGGAATCCATAAGCAGCAAAAGCTTTAGCATATTCTTTCTGGGGCGAGTATACATAACTTCCATGCGCCCAGCATTTTCGCAGGTCTTTCGGATTGTCCCGCCTATGTCCAATTCCGTTTTTGGTGCATCCGTTTCCTTGGACAGCTGGCGCAGACTGCGGAATGCCATTTGAAACTGTCGAGAGTCCAAGGTACAGTCTGTGCGCCAGTCCCGATATCTCCGCTCTCCGGCAATCCGATAGGCAGAATGATAACGAGAATCTCCTGCGACCCGAATTCCGAACATCTTCTCTCCCTGGTTGCCAAAGGCCGTATACCCCTCTGTCCCGACCCACTTGCGTCCGCCATTATGCTCTTCCTTTTGCTCCTGCAAGCGTTTGGCAAACAGTGTTTCAATCTCCTCCACCTGCATATTGGTGAATTTCCCAAGCAGCTTCCAATCACTCCTTGTCAGCTCTGGATGTTCCAACCACTGCAGCATCGCCTCCGGCAGCCGCTCTTGAGGCTCAATCCCCCGGAAAAATTCAAAAAACACCTGGTCAAAGCGGTCAAAATCTGTCTCGCTGCTGACCACCACCGCCCGACAAAGCGTATAGAAGCCATGCAAGGAACAATCATGGAGCCCCTGTTGTAAACCATTCATCAGCGTCAGCCATTCTTCCAGTGAAACCTTCAGTCCATTGGAACGGAAACGGTAAAAAAGCGACACAAACATTCTGTCCCCCTCATTCCTGACGGCGGCGTACAAGTTCAATATCTTCGTTCTTCTTCAAAAGTGCCCCCACAAACGGCAATGACTCGTGCAAACAGGCCGGGTCCACACCCCCAAGCTGCAGCGCCTGTATCCAATCCAGCAGCTCACTGGTGCCGGGCTTTTTTTGCAGACCGTTCATGGCCCGCAGTTGATAGAATGCTTTCAAAACCTGGGTGAGCATGGCATCCTCCAGGTCCGGATAATGTACGCGAATAATTTGGGACATCAAGCCTTCATCAGGGAACTCAATATAGTGGAAAATGCACCGGCGCAGAAAGGCATCCGGCAGCTCTTTTTCCGCATTAGATGTGATAATGACGATCGGGCGCTGTTTTGCCCGCACAGTACGGCCTGTTTCCGAAATATCAAATTCCATCTGATCCAGCTCCCACAACAGATCATTGGGAAACTCCAAGTCTGCCTTGTCGATCTCATCAATGAGCAATATCACCTGCTCGTCACTGGAAAACGCCTCTCCCAGCTTGCCGAGTTTCACATACTTTTCAACCTTCTCAATGTCTCCCACGCCCATCTGGCTGTCATAGAGGCGCTGCACAACATCGTAGACATATAGTCCATCCTGAGCCTTGGTCGTGGATTTAATATTCCAGATCAGCAGTCTCTTCTGCAGTGCATTTGCAATAGCCTGTGCCAAAACCGTCTTGCCGGTTCCCGGCTCACCCTTTACCAAAAGCGGCTTTTGCAGTGCGATGGCAATATTCGTGACCTTCAGCAGTTCTTCACTTGCCACATAGGTACCGCTGCCGCGGAACTGATTTTCCATAAAACAACACCTCATCAAGTTTCATCCAGGCAAAAGAAAACGCAGCCTGTGGGGACACCACAGGCTGCGTCAAATGATGCCGCACACTTCAAAAAGCAGGAGTATGGGAGGTAAGTTGATAGTATGTGTTCTTGTAAATGCGCGGCCACTTATGCGTGTGTGGAATTTATGCTTTCAACTTTCGGATTTCAGCCGCCATGGCGGGAACCACCTGGAATAGATCACCCACGATGCCGTAGTCAGCGATACTAAAAATCGGCGCATCGGGGTCCTTATTGATAGCAACGATGCAGTCAGAACCGCTCATGCCAGCCTGATGCTGGATAGCTCCAGAAATCCCGCAGGCAATATACAGCTTGGGCGCCACTGTCTTTCCGGTCTGTCCAACCTGATGAACATGAGGAATCCAGCCAGCATCCACTGCCGCGCGAGAGGCACCCACTGCACCTCCCAGAGCATCTGCCAAATCACGGATGTAGGAAAAATTCTCTGCCTTGCCAAGTCCCCGGCCGCCGGAAACAATGATCTCCGCATCCTCCAGTTTCACCATTTCTGCGGCAACCTCACGGATAGAGTCCACCAGTGTTGTGCGCACCACGCCATCCGGAACTGGAATGCTCTCTTTGATGATCTCCGCAGTACGGGATGCATCTGCAGGTAACTTTTTAAACACGCCGGGCCGAACAGTCCCCATCTGGGGCCGGGTATTCTCGCACATGATGGTGGCCATCAGATTGCCGCCGAAAGCTGGCCGAGTCCATCCCATGATACCAGTCTCCGCATCCACCGCCAAAGAGGTGCAGTCCGCAGTCAAACCGGTTTTCAGCCGGCAGGACACCCGAGGGCCAAAGTCGCGGCCGATAATCGTCGCGCCAATCATTAGAATGGAAGGCCGGTACTTTTCCACCAGCTTTTGCATGCCATAAGTATATGCCTCTGTGGTATAGTACCCATAGGCGGGGTCCTCCAGGGAAATGACTTGATCGGCGCCATGCGCGATGGCAGCCTTTTCCGCCTCAGCATTATCCTTGCCCAAAATCACGGCCACAACCTTTTGGCCCAACTGATGCGCCAGCTCTACGCCGGGATTCAGCAGCTCCAGGCCCACACTGGCAGCCTTACCTTCGTCCGTTTCAATAAATACCCAGATATCTTTATATGCAGAAAAATCCATTGTGTTGTCCTCCTTAAATCTTCTTTGCATCGCTCAGAAGGGCAACCAGCTTCACCGCAGAAACGGGAAGGGAATCCTCCTCCACAATCACGCAAGTCTTGTTGTGCTGAGGAGTGAAGCTCTTCTTGACCTTTGTCGGTGATCCCTTCAGTCCGGCGCAGCTCAGATCAATCTGGCCCTCCATATCCTGGGGCGTAATTGTGGTGATCTCAGCGCGATTTGCAGCAAGGCGCTTCTTTACCGTGGGAAAGCGGAGCTCAAAGGGTGTCTTTGTCACAGAGATCACCACAGGCAGTGCCGCCTCCAGGACATCATAGCCATCTGCGGTCTCCTTGCGGATGCGGAGCTTACCGTCCTCGCAGGAAACCAATTCTGTTGCATAGGTGATCTGCGCGTAGTCCAGATGTTCTGCCATTTCAGGGCCCACCTGGCCAGTGTCGCCGTCAATGGCCTGTTTGCCGCAGAAAATGGCGTCAAACTTCACTCCCTTGCGCTCTTCAATGGTCTTTACTGTACGCGAGAGGATATAGCTGGTGGCCAGCGTGTCGGAACCGCCAAACTCACGGCCAGAGACTAGGAATGCATCATCCGCGCCAACCGCCAAGCTATCCCGCAGGACTGCGGCCGCCTGCGCCGGTCCCATGGAGACGACGGTCACTGTCCCGCCGGCCGCCTCTTTCATCCGCAGTGCCATTTCCAAAGCAAAGCCATCAAAAGGGTTCAGAATGCTGGGCACACCGTCCCGAATTAAAGTATTGGTGACTGGATCAATTTTGACGGCAGTTGTATCTGGCACCTGTTTGACGCAAACTAAAATATTCATGAACCGTGTTCCTCCTCAGATTTTACCCACCAGCGTCTTGCCGATGATATACCGCTGGATCTCACTGGAGCCTTCGTAAATAGAGAAAATGCGTGCATCCCGTACCAGCTTTTCCAGGGGATACTCCTTGGAATAGCCATAGCCGCCATAAACCTGCTGCGCCTGCAGCGTAATATCCAGAACAGCTTCCGAGACAAACAGTTTCGTGCTGGAACCATTTAGCGTATCATAGATTCCCTTGTCCACCAGGGCGGCAGAATAAGCAAGCTGCGCCTGGCAAGCCTGGATCTTTGCCTCCATATCAGCTAGCTTGAACTGGATGCCCTCCAGCTTACCGATGGGCTGTCCAAAAGAAAGCCGCGTGCGGGAATAATCAATGGCAAGATCCAGTGCACGCTGGGCAACGCCAACCGCCGGAGCAACACCGGTGGGACGCGTGCGGGAGAGCATCTTCATCAGTGTCTTGAAGCCGCTGCCCTCGGCGCCGATCATATTCTCGGCAGGGACACGGACAGAGTCAAACACGACGTCGGTGGTGTTGGAAGTGCGGATGCCCATTTTATCCTCATGCTTGCCGACAGAAACACCTTCCCGGTCCCGCTCAACAATAAACAGGGAAATGCCTTTATTGCCCTTGCCGGGGTCCGTAGAACAAGTCACTGTATACAAATCAGAGATGCCGCCGTTGGTAATAAAAGTCTTGGCACCAGTAATCACATACTCATCGCCATCTTTCACAGCCTTGGTCTTGCAGTTACCGGCATCGGAGCCGGACTGAGGCTCAGTAATGCACATGGCCCAGAACGCACCCTCTGCCAATCGCCGGCCCCACTTTTTCTTTTGTTCTTCGCTGCCAGCCAGCAGCACCGGCTTCCAACCAAAGGTCTGCGCGCTAAAGGTGTTGGTAAAGCCGGCATCGTGATAGGCCATAGCCATGCGGATATACATAATCGTAGCAACATCCAGGCCGGCGCCGCCATATTCCTCCGGAACATCAATCCCCCAGAAACCAAGATCCATCAGTTCCCGGACCTCTTCGATCGGGCAGTGGCTCTCACGGTCCCACTCTGCAACATACGGATCTACCTTCTTGCTCATAAAGTCATGGACCAGTGCAACCAAATCCTCCTGATCCTGATTCATCAAGAGATACTTACTCATTTACATCACCTCAAAATCATGATTTTCTCATCGGTTTCAAAGCATGGGTCAGCGTCCCTGAAATACAGGCTTCCGCTTTTCCACAAATGCCGTAACCGCCTCTTTGTGGTCCGCGGTGAGACTGCATACATACTGCGCGTCCACCTCATTTTGCATGCAAGCGTTCAGTTCCTGATAATTCACACTCATCAGCAGCTTTTTGATCTGCGCGTATGCAACACCGGGGCCCTTGGAGTATTTGTTGATATACTTTTGAACGGTTTCCTCCAGTTGTTCCCTCGGCACAGCTTCTGTAATAATCCCCCATTCTTTCGCCTGTGCGCCGCTGAAGCGTTTTCCGGACATCAGCAGTTCTGTGGCTTGATTGGGTCCAACAGCTTTGCTCAGCATGTACGCCGCGCCGCCATCCGGGACAAAACCGATATTGACAAAGGCAAACACCATTTTTGCGGCCTCTTCCGCGATTGAGAAGTCACAGGCCATCGCAATGCTCATCCCCACTCCAGCCACCGCTCCTTCAATCCATGCGATAGTCGGTTTGGAGATCGTTTTCAGGCGCATGATAAATTCACCGCCAGCGCGAATACCGCTTTTCGTGGTATTAATTCCCTGATCCAAGCGGTCTTTCATTCCTCTGACATTGCCGCCGGCGGTAAAATTTCCGCCGGCACCTCTGAAAACAATGGCACGGACTTCATTTTCGCGTTCACAATAGATCAGGCACTGGACTAAGTCCTGTGTTACCTCGGCGGTCACTGGGTTCAGATGTTCAGGATCGTTCAGTGTAATATAAGCTACACCTTCCCGCACTTCAAAAAGCACATGATTCGTTATAAAGTTTAAATCCATTTTCATCACCTTGCCATTGTTTAAGTGTGCGGTGTATGCACAGAATACACATGCAGCCTGTGCATACACCGACAAAGATTCTCACAAGACAGACTTCTTGAAAAGCCCATCTTCAGAAGCTTTGGCAAATAGGTTCAATCCTCAGTAACAGGACATACCTCAAAACAATCCCAGTCGCCGTCTTTCCACCCCCGCTTGTTGGGCAGCGTGACTGTCACGCGAGTAGTATTCATTAAATGATACCACTCCAGGTTTTCGGAAATACTGTTATTCCCCCAAGTTCCGCATCCAAGCGTCGGCGTGCTGGGCAGTCCGTTGTGGATGCCCGCCGGTGTCTGGTTGACTTGAAAACGAGAAACCGGTAACATATGCGCAGCATACTCGATCTTTTCTTCATCATAGGTCCAGATGCAGCTGTTATGTCCAGCGCCCTCCTGCTCTAGGTTGGCAACGGCAGCGGCAACGGTGCCCCTGAAGTCCGTGTAGGTCACATAGCGGGCCAGCGGGAACAAAATTTCCTTGGACAGTACATCATCTTGCGCGCAGCCGCTATACTTGCACAACAGAATCCGGCGATCCTCCGGAACATCTATGCCGATCATGCCGCCCACGACCTGGGGAGAACGCCCCACCACATCGCGGCTGATATGCTCGCCATCTGGGAACACCACCTCACGGAGCTTTTGGATCTTGTCGGCATCCTCAATGAGATACGCTCCAGCGTCCTGCATCGCCTCAAGGAATTCACCCTCTCTGACCGCAGGGACATGGATCGTCTGCTCACTAACGCAGGGAACACCATAGTCATAAGAGCGATTGGCGACAATCATCCTTGCCATGTATGCAAGGTCGTCATAATCATCGCACAAAATCTCCTGGCAATTGCCCTGACCGACACCGAAGCCGGGACGGCCGCTGGAATAAACAGCCTTCACCATACCGGGGCCGCCGGTGGCGATATTCACATCACACTGGGACAGCAGTTCATCCGTGGCCTGGATGCTACAGTACTCCGGCTCAATGACCTGAATCAGATCAGCAGGAGCCCCCAATGCCTCAATCTCTTTGCGAATCAGATTCACCGTCTTCAGTGAGACATGTTTCGCTGAAGGATGCGGCGCAATGATGCAGGCATTTCTGCACTTGATGGACATCATGCCATTTGCTCCAATGGTGACAATCGGGTTGGTGCTGGGCATCACGCAGCCAACAACCCCCATGGGCTTTGCCATGACCTTGACACCTGGCTCATCCCGCAGGTTTGCAATATACCCCACCGACTTTTTGCCACGCATCACATTCCACTGCCCAGGTGTACTAGCCAAAATTTTGTTGATCTTCATTTCAACGGTGCCATACTTTGTCTCTTCACAGGCGTCCTTCGCCAATTCTTCGCGATGGTCATAGATCGTCTTTCCAACAGCTCGCACCACCTTGTCAATGGTCAGTTGGTCTGTGGCTGTCCTTTCGAATTCCTTTTGTGCAGCTTTTGCACGCTGTACTAAACTCCTGACATACTCTTTCACGTTGACATCTGCCATAAGAACCTCCAAAGATAATCATTTTTAGAAGAACATGGAGCTATCAGTTTCCAACGCTATTTTTAACCGCAGGGCCTTTCAGACGCTCCTCTTAGAACGTGTCACACAGCGAACCCAGTCCGCAGCAAATCAATTCTCAGTAACTGGGCACTCGTCAAAGTTGTCCCAGTCCCCTTCCTTCCACAGGCGCTTATTGGGCAGCGTAACGGTAACGCGAGTGGTATTCATCAGGTGATACCAAGCAAGATTCTCAGAGATACTGTTGTTGCCCCAGCTGCCGCAGCCAAGTGTCGTCGTGGTAGGCATGCCATTGTTGATGCCAAACGGAGTCTGATTGACATTGAAACGGGAGACTGGCAGCAGATGAGCGGCATATTCCACTTTCTCGGGGTCATTGGTCCAGATGCAGCTGTTATGACCGGCGCCTTCCATATCCAGGTTCGCCACGGCGGCAGCAACTGTGTCCTGAAAGTCGGTATAGGTAACATAACGGATAAAGGGGAAGAGGATTTCCTTGGACAGTACGTCATCCTGCGCACAGCCGGTATACTTGCACAGCAGGGTCTTGCGGTCAGCAGGAATCTCAATGCCGACCATCTTCCCGATGACCTGGGGAGAGCGGCCCACCACATCCCGGTTGATGTGCTCGCCATCCGGGAATACCACCTTGCGCAGTGCCTCAATCAGCTCAGCACCCTCGACAAGATATGCGCCATTTTTCTGCATCGCTTCCAGGAATTTCTCCTCCATGGCAGCGGGGACATGCATGGTCTGCTCGCTGGTGCAGGGCACGCCGTTGTCATAGGAACGGTTATTGATAGCCAGCATGGCCAGACGATCCAGATCCTCATAGTCGTCGCAGATAATCTCCTGGCAGTTGCCCTGTCCCACACCGAAGCCGGGACGGCCGCTGGAATAAACAGCCTTGACCATACCAGGGCCGCCGGTGGCGATATTCACATCGCACTGAGCCAGCAGTTCATCCGTGGCCTGAATGCTGCAGTACTCCGGCTCAATGACCTGGATCAGGTCAGCAGGGGCACCCAGCGCTTCAATTTCCTTGCGGACCATATCGACCGTTTTCTTGGAAACATTCTTGGCAGAGGGATGGGGCGCAATAATGCAGGCGTTTCTGCACTTGATGGACATCATGCCGTTGGCGGCAATCGTGACAATCGGGTTGGTGCTGGGCATTACACAGCCAACAACCCCCATGGGCTTTGCCATAACCTTGACGCCCGGCTCATCCCGCAGATTTTTGATATAACCAACAGACTTCTTACCCCGCATAATGTTCCACTGAGAGGTAGTGGTCGCAATGATCTTGCTGACCTTCATGGGAATCGTGCCGTACTTGGTTTCCTCATGAGCATCCTTCGCCAGCTCCTCACGGGCGTCATAGATGGTTTTTCCAATGGCCCGAACGACCTTATCAATGGTCAGCTGATCGGTGGCAGTACGCTCAAACTCCTTCTGAGCTGCCTTTGCGCGCTTGACCAGCTCGCCGACATATTCCTTTGCATTGACTTCTGCCATAATCGTAAACCTCCATATGTTTCAAGAATTACATGCTTTTTCAAGCGATGTTACGTATTTGCACAGGGATTTCTCTTATTTTTTATGTTTGATCTTTGCTTCCCACTCGGCTTCCATTTCGTCAATTTCCTTCTTGCTGTATCCAAGTGCGCCCAGTACTTCATGATTGTTCTCACCCAGAGCGGGAGCCTTGCGATATTCCGCGGAGAACTCCGAGAATTCAAAGGGATCTGCCGGGAAGCGCCGGGTGCGAACACTTGTCATTCCATCCGCCATCGGCATATTGGCAATCCAGCCGCATTGATTGAAATGGGGATCTTCATCCACATCGATCATATTGTAAATCTTAGCGCATGGAATCCCCGCATCCATCAAACGGTCAACCGCATCGCTCACATGTGCAAATGTCCGAAGCCACTCCTGAATCAGGTCGATCAGGATTTCCTTGTTGGCCACACGCTTATCATTGCTGATGAAACGCTCGTCCTCCGCCAGTTCTGGCCGTCCCATCACATCGCAGAATTTATTCCAGAGATTTGTGCTCAGGACGCCAATGACAACAGACTCATTGTTGTTGCCAGTAAAAATACCGTAAGGGGCCAGATTGCTGTGGTGATTACCCGTCCGTGTGCCCACCTCACCTGTGATGCCATGGTCAAGCTTGGCCGCCATCCACATCAGGGAGCGAGCAAGCGAAATATCGATCCGCTGGCCCCGGCCGCAAATTGAGCGATAGTACAGCGCCGTGCCGATACAGCCGAAAGCATTCAGCGCTCCCATCCAGTCCCCAATAGCGGGACCGATTTTAGTGGGCTGCCCATCCGGCTCTCCCGTCATCTCCATGATGCCGGAAACCGCCTGAGCGATGACATCATATCCCGGCCGGCTGGCATAAGGCCCTGTCTGGCCATAAGCGGAAATGGAGCAATAGATCAGCCTGGGATTGATCTCCTTCAAATCTTCATAGCTCAGTCCCAATTTCTTCATGACACCGGGACGATAGCTCTCCAGCAGGACGTCGGCTTTTGCCGCCAGCTTTTTGAATGCCTCCGCACCGCGAGGATCTTTCAGATCCAGCACCACAGACTTTTTCCCGCGGTTGGACGTGCAGTAGTTGATGCTGATGCCATCGATCATTGGAGGGAAAAAACGATTGTCATCTCCCAAAACCGGCTTTTCGATATGCCAGACCTCAGCGCCATAGTCCGCCAGCATAGAGCCGGCCATTGGACCGGCATAGTTGTTTGTGACGTCCAGCACCTTCAGTCCTTCATAAACAGGTCTTCCCATCTCTTATGTACCTCTTTGCAAGGGAAGCCAAAACCATCGCCTTCAACACGCGCCGCCATAACGCCACAAGCCGTCCCGCTTCCCGGTATTTTTATTCTTTGTCCAGGCCTCTGCCCCTATCGTGCAGAGATCACCATGCCCACATCTCTTCAAAATAAGCGTGGAGCTCATCTTGATCCGTCACGCCGCCGACACCCAGCATCCCCTGCTCGTTCGTCCAGCAAGCGGTATAGGCTGCCTCCATCTCCTCCTTGGTTCCAATACCAAAGGTTTTGGGAGTGGGGATTTTCAGCGACCGATTCATGTCTGAAACCACTTTGCAGCAGGCGGCCACCAGCTCTTCACGGCCCATTTCGGCCTCACCGGCAACACCCATATATTCCGCCAGGGAGTGCATGCGTTCAATTTCCGCCGTCTTTCCGCTGTGCTTAATGGCAAAATTCAGTCCCCAAGCGCAGGCAATGCCGTGGGGCACATGCAGAGCGCCTCCCAGAGCATGCGCAATGGCGTGTCCGGCCTGCAGCGTGCTGCTGGCAAAGCTGGCGCCGCCATAGGTAGCCGCCTGCATCATCTGACCGCGTGCTTCCAGATTCTTTCCATCCTCCACAGCCACTGGCAGCCATTTAACAACTCTGCGGATGGTGTTCTCGCAGAACATATCAGCAAACTCATTGTGGCGTCCCACCAGATAAGCCTCCACAGCGTGAGAAAGGGCATCCATGCCGGTGGAAGCCGTCAGGCCCTTGGGCAAGCCAACCGTCAGCGCAGGGTCCAGATAAGCGGCGTATGGACACATTTTCACAACGTCCTTCACGCAGACCTTGCGATGCGTACTGGTATCCGTGATGATGGAAAGTGCCGTCACCTCAGAGCCGGTGCCCGAGGTCGTGGGAATCGCGATCACACGGGGGCAGGCATTGGGAATTGGCTTGCCAACCCCCAGCACATAGTCCAGCAGGCGGCCGGGATTCGTATGCATGACTGCCATGCACTTGGTCGTGTCGATGACACCGCCGCCGCCAATAGCCACATAGATGTCAACATTTTTCTCATCAGCCAGATTGGCAGCTTCTTCGATCATCTCTACTGGGGGATCTGCGGTCACTCCGCCAAACTCCTCCACAACAAAACCTGCCTCGCGGATGGGAGTCAGGACAGCGTCTGCAATGCCGACCTTTTTGATCCCCTCGTCATAAACGGCCATTACAGTTTTTACGCCCAAGCTCGTCAGCAGGTCGGAAACCTTTTTGGATACGCCTTCGCCATAGATGATCCGCGGTGCATTATAAGCGTCAAATGCAATCATAATCAAAAGCCTCCTTCAAATAGTTGAGCCTTGGAAAGTTGTTCTTCATGAACCCTGACTTAAACGAACCGCGGTCTGGCCGCAGATCGTTTAAGCCATTGGGATCTGTCTTTTACACGCTTTCTGTTTCCTTCAAGCGAGGACGCTCCAGCTTGGGAATCAGCACACCGCAGATAACGCCCAGTGTACAAAGCACGAAGGCCATAATGAACGCCACGGTATAGCCGCCGGTGCTCTCAATCGTGGCGGCAGTTATTCTGGGAATAACCTGCGTCATAAGCATATAGCCCAGCAGTGCGAAGCCATAGATATTGCCGGCGTAGACAGGCCCGAAGGACGTAGTGGACATAACCGGGTAAACGCTGTTGGTAGCGCCAAAGCCAGCGCCCAGACAGATGTAAGCCAGCAGAATCATTGCCACCGAGCTGCCCGTCAGCAGGAGCAGACCGCAAATCATGCACAGGAGCCAGCAGCACATGTACACTTTCTTGAATCCAAGATTATCCGTCAATTTGCCCAGCAGCAAGCGGCCTACCACGTTGCCGATGTTGTACAGTGAAACACCAAGGGTTGCGTACGCCAGATCAATTCCCTTATCCGTCATGAACATAGAGAACCGAGAGAACATAATGAGGTAGAAAGAGGGGAAAAACGCCATCGCGCCCAACTGCAGCCAGAACTGCTTCGTCTTCCACGCCTTGGAGATGGGATAGCTTTCATACTGAGAGCTCAGAGCAGCGCCATCGCTGGGAGCCACGTATCCCTCTGGCACATAGCCCAGGGGAGCAGAGCGCATCCCAAGGCCGCAGAGAATGCAGATAACCGCGCAGACGATACCGCAAGAGAACAGAGTGACCTTAACATTAAACGCAGCCGTGATATAAGCGCACAGCGGCGCGAGGAAAGCCGAGGAACCGCCGTTGAACGCCATGCACAGGCCGGCAGCCAAGCCCTTCTTATCAGGGAACCAGCCCATGACACAGTACATCGCGCCGCAATAGGTAATGCCGTTGCCCATGCCGATCAGGAAGCTGTATGTGAAATACAGCAGGCCAGGAGCTGTGTCGGGCACTAAGCCAGTTAAAATCAGGCCAGCGCCAAATACGATAGCGCCAATAATTGTCACCGCTTTTCCGCCGAACTTCTGCAGCAGCTTACCGCCCAACAGAGAGCCAATGGGCCAGAAAGTCAGCATGGTAGTTCCAACGTTTGCGATTGCCGAAGCCTCCCATCCGTAATAGGTTGCAAGAGGCGTGATGAAAACGGATGTGGCGTTGATGATACCGGCGCAAAGCAAAATGATCAAGCCACGGATCAGGATGCCGTTTCTATTGATGCTGTGGACGTCTAAAGTCTGTGACATGAGATACATCGCTTCCTTTCCCTTTTTATTTACTTTTTCCGAGTGGCCACCCTTTTTCCCGCTGCCGGCAGAGCCAAGCGTGAGGATCAAGTATGTTCATAGTTTAACGATAGAGCTGTCCACAAACAATGTGCACACAAAACAAAAACAGACGCCCAATTCACTTTTTTTACAATTAAAGTATCTCGAACGCTCACGCTATTTATATATTTTTACAACAAATAACAGCCTCATCACAGCAATGTACTGTGATGAGGCTGTTATGATCCTGTATCACTCCCTACATCCAAAGCCGGCCATCATATGCTGCCATGCTGCTGTGTCAGCTTAACAGCAGCAACTGTTGACCCAGGAGTTTTTTCATTATAAAACCGCAGGCTACTTTTGTCTCTGGTGGAATTTATAAAATCTCAGCACTTTTTTGTGCATGAGGCATAACGTATGAAATCGTGTTGATTGTCCCAAAAGTGTCTGCTTCGCTCCTGCCAATGAAAGCTGCACGACGCGCCAATTATTTCGTCATTTCGTGCGACTTCTCTGCTGATTTTGTTTCATTTACACATTGTTCTATCTATTCGCCTTTTCTATGTTGTAATGAGTGGGATCATGTGTGTCGCATGGAAAAACATCGGAAAGGAGGCTTTTGACAAATACGCACATCTAGGAATCCGTCATATCAGCATATTGAGGAGGTAGGAACACCATGTCAACACCAGCAGTCAGTTTGCGCAATGTGAATCGTTCCGGAATTCTGATCCGTGCACTTATCATTATGCTTTCAGCGGGAATCGTGAATGCGCCTTCCATTTTTGTCACGCCACTATCCGCTCTGAAAGGATGGGATGCAGAAGCAGTCGCAAGTGCCGCCACCCTCATGGGCACGTTCACGGTTGTCGGACACTTTTTCGGCGGCATCCTGCTCTCCAAGATCGGCTCTAAGCTGACCACTGCACTCGGTGGATTATTTATCTGTTTGGCCTTTGTCGGTACTGCATTGGTTCCCGCAGCCACCCCTGCTCTGCTAAATGTGACCTATGGTGCATTTTTTGGAATGGGCGTCGGCTTCAGCTACACGCCCGCCACCTATACCGCCATCAGCTGGTTTCCTGATAAACGCGGTCTTGCCAGCGGACTGTGCATGGCCTGTAACGGCGGCTCCGCATCGTTTCTGGCTCCGATCTGCGCAAACCTCGTCAATGTAATCGGTGTAGAAATGGCTATGATCCTCATCGGGATCATCCTTGGCGGTATCATTCTAATCTGCTCTGTCAGTGGGTTCCAACAAGCCCCTGAAGGTTATGTGCCCGCAGGGTATGTCCCTCCCGCCAGTATCGGTGACGAAACACAGTTGGAAAGCTGGCCAGCTGCACGTGCCATGAAAAGCCGTGCATTTTGGCAGATCGCGCTCTGCCTTGCGGCCATGCCGATTTTGTACGTCGTTGCTTATCCCCGTTTCACACTCTTTATGACCAATGCCGGCATCGATACCTCTTACGCCACTATGGGCGTCACGGTCTATGCCATCGCTAACGTAGCAGGCCGGCTGGGTCTTGGCCGCCTGATTGATAAAACCAGCTATAAATTTACGTATATCTGGTGCACTATGTTCAGCATTCTGGCTTCTCTGGTCATGATGCGAGCCAATTCCGTGGGGCTCTTCTATCTGGCTTACGCCCTGCTGGGCATCGGCTTTGGCGCCACCAACTGCGTTTATCCTGTCGCCATCTCCAAGAGCTTTGGGCCCAAGTATGGAGGGAGCATTTACGGCACTGGCATGTGGGCTTATATGATTTTCGCCACGTTGTTGATGCCGCAGGTCAATTCCGCTATTGTGGCTGCCACTGGAAGTTGGAATCTGGTATTTGCCATTGCCATTATCTTGAACCTGATCTCTCTTGCATCTATGCTGCTGATTCCGAAGGTCGACCGTGCTCCACTGAAAAAACCATAGAAAATGCTTCATTGCCTTTTCCCTTCCAGTATGGATCAAGGCCGCCGACTGAGAAACAACCGGCGGCCTTGATCTATCCGCAAAAGATGGCCGTCAAAATTCGACTATAATTTTTATTCATTTTGCACATCACCCGTAATCTCTTTTCTTTTATTTTTTCGTTTTTTGTAAAAACAATAAAAATTTATTCATTTTTTGTTGACTCCGCACATATTCCCCAAATTCTTCCTCTGTTATAAAAGGGTATACCCGTTCACAAATTGATAACATTTTGAAAGGAGCGCTACGTGTATGGGAGTCATTGGCTGTATCCTTGGTTTTCTTGTTGTGATTTATCTGGTCTATAAGGACTGGTCGTCCTATCTGGCCACATTCTTTGGCATGTGCGTCGTTGTCTTGCTGACTGGAGACAGTTTTATGACGGCCATTTCCGAAACATATGTCAGCGGAGTCTACACTGCGATCAAGAGTTTCTTTTTTATGCTGATGTTTGGTTGCGTACAGTCTTACCTGTACCGGGAAAGCGGCGCAGCCTTCACCATTGCTGACGCAGTCATGAACAAGTTTCTCCGTGATAATTCCAGTGATACCGCAAAGAATCTCACCGGTATGATCATCATTCTGGTGATCGGCGCCCTTTTGAATCTGGGCGGCATCATCGCCGGCGTGGTCATCGTGCTGATGTACCCCATTGCCCTGGCGGTCTTTGAACGTTGTGATATCCCCAAGCGTTTTATTTTGGGCGTTTTAGGCGCAGGCTCCTATACGTTTACCCTCAGTATTCCGGGCAGCCCCCAGGTGACAAACGTTGCCGCTATGACCGTTCTGGGGACAGGTTCCGGTGTGGCGCCTATTCCCGGCCTGATCGGCGGTGCTGTGGAAATTATTGTTATTTTAGTCCTGTTGAACCTTCTGATCAATCGCGCCAGGCGGAAGGGCGATCATTTTGAACGGCATCCGTTGGACCCTCATATGGAACCCGATGCGGATCGTCCTGGCTTTATCCTCTCTCTGATCCCCATGATCTTCCTCTTCATCACTTTCAATTTCTTCAACCTCAATATCGTCCCCTGCCTAGTCCTCAGCTGCCTGCTGTCCATCGTCCTCTTCTGGAAGTGGCTGAGAGCTAAAAACCTCAAGGAACTGCTGTGCGGCGCCACAGTGGACTCTGTTCCAATGACCATGAATGTTGCCGCGATCTGCGGCTTTGCGGCTGTCATCACCAATTCCTCTGCTTTCCAGACCATGCTGGACGCCATCACCAGCATCAACACCTCTCCCATTATCATTTGCGCCGTAGTGGTGGCTCTGATGTGCATGCTCACCGGCGGCTCTTCCACCGGCCAGCTGGTAGCCCTCCCCCTGATCGCTCCCAAGCTTCTGGAAATGGGGCTGAATGCCAATGTCATCCATCGTGTGGCCGTCTTCGCTGCCACAACACTGGACTCCATGCCCTACTGTGGCTCCATCCTCATGCTGCTCCCCATGTGCCACATGAAGTTAAAAGAAATCTATCCGGCCATGTTCATCACAACTGTTGTTGCAACAACCTGCGGTACCATAGCCGTTTGCGTGATATGCGCCCTATTCCCGGGTCTGGCTTGACAGATTCTCCCCTTCATATCAGAAAAGAGACCGGAATTGCATGCAATTCCGGTCTCTTTTCTGATATGCTATCATTCATTGCTGATCAAGCGGTTCCTTCGATAGGAGAAGATCCGAAAAGACATCTGCAAACTGAACAGCAGCTTCTCATCAGAAAGGTCAATATTACATAGCTGCTCAATCTGCTGAATGCGATAATTGATCGTATTTCGGTGGATGAACAGCTTTTGTGCCGCCTGTGCTTTGCTGAAACCGGCCTCCGTATAAACCCTCAGTGTTTCCAGCAGCTCCATTCCCTTTTTGGCATCATAGCTGGCAAGCTGCTCCAGAGCTGGATGACAGCAAGAGTCTAAAAATTTATCGTCATTGATTTTATCCAGGATAATATAAAAAGCATAATCCTGATAGTAGAAAAACAGATCATCCGTACTGATACGGCCAGAGAATGTCAAGGCAGTCCTAGCCTGCTCAAAATGTTCCGAAAATTGAGAGATATCGTTAAACACATTGCTGACACCAACAAGAAGCTTGTACTGTTTTGCCAATGCTGCCAGTGCATCCCGCTTATTTTGGAGGACTGCTATATCGTCGGCATTGATCAGACACACCACGGAAGAATGCCAAGGAAAGCTGCCCCAGTCTCCCAGTACCTCATTCAGCGCCGGCATTAGGACCCGCGTATAGAAATCCTGCTCCTTGGAGTAAGGCGTCCGGATCATCAGCACTTTCATGGCTTTTTGAAGTTTAAAACCGCTAAGCTTTGCCCGCATGGAGGTCTCTGCCGGCGAGGCACCATCTACTGCATCCAAAAGGATATTCGTCTTCATAATAGAGCGAAAATCGTCCATCTGATCCATGCTTTTCAGCCGCAGAATCCGTTCTTTTGCCTTTTGTGCAAACAGCGGCAGAAGTTTCCTGGTATACTGGTCAAAAATCGGACGCCGGTTCAGCGCAAAAACATATCCCATCGTCTCGCTGTTATGCCGGATACGTGCCGCCAGAATATGCATATCACTTTTCTTGCAGTACAGATCAATTACCGGTGAGGTCGCTGGCACATGGATCATTTTGCGGCGGCTCTGGATATAATCCATCAGAATTTCGTCGCAGTAGCCTTGCTGAATACTGTTCATCCACAGCGGATAATCCACATAGAACGGCGTCGAATGTTCCAGGATCTTCCCTGAGAGGTCAATCGCCACGAACAGATTTCCGGTACAGGAAAATGCCTCTGAAAATACATTGCGCAGAGGGGTACCTGCTATCAGCTTAGATACCAAATTCGCATATTCCGCCTGTTCCTCCGGCTCTGTATTCAGTTGCAGCTTTACATACCGAAAGACCTCTGCCAAGGAGAGCTTTTCCAGGATTCTGGCGGAGTTCCTCAGGCCCGCCGCCCGATACTCTGGAAAAAGGTTTTGGTACAGCAAACATTGTGGAAGGGCAGTTCCTGCCCCGATCTCCTCGGAACGAATAAAATATACAACATGGTCGCCAAACTCCCGATAATCCTGATCCATCAGGTTCAGATCCTCAACCTCACAGTCCTCTGGAATCGTTACATCTGTAATCATATTGGCTTTCAGCAAAATATCCGTCAACGTTGAAAATTTCATAGTCCATCTCTTTCTGTTGCAGTTATACGCATCCTGTTTTTATCCGTGCCTGTCAGGAAAGCGCGCTTCTTTGTCAAACAGGATTTCTCCCTCCTAAAAAATCTCAAAATAAGCGCAAAAACGCCGGGCAACCAGACGATCCGCCCATTTGTCCTGCGTTTCAAAACAGATATTTTGAATGATTTTACCAGTTCTGCTCTCAAAGCATGCATCTTCCGATGCATACGATCTCTGTCAGCTTCCCTTTATGCTCTCTTTATTTTACTGTACTTTTCACAAAAAACAAGCGAGAAAATCTCACTATTTTACCAAACAAGAAGAATTCTGCGGGAAAATTCCCGCAGAATTTTCCACATGTACAAAATGTTATAGTTGGAGCTCCAACTCTTTCTTCGCATCTTCTTCAATGGCCCGATGGCGGCTTTCAATATACGGGATCGTCTGCGTATGTGTAACAGTATACATCTGATTATCCTCAATTGCTTTAAACAGCCGCTTCCCAATCTTCTTCAGCGGCATCCCCGTGGCGATATTCTTGTGGAAAGCCTCTCTGGCCGTGAGGTACTCTTCACTGTTATAGAAGGGATCTGAGGCGTCCCAGAAGCGAGCCGGACGATGATTTTCACAGTTGTCAATATCTGTTGCCACATACATAGGGCAAAACACAGAAACACCGATGTCGCTTCCGCTGCTTTCCACCTCAGCCTTTACAGACTCTGCCACGCTGACAGCTGCATGCTTGCTGCAAAAATACGGCGGATTGATGGCCATTCCTGCCCGCAGGCCGGCAATGGACGCTGTACACATCAGGTGTGCAGGTGTCTTTTGTGCCTCCATGATAGGAAGTACCTCATGGACATAATGAACGATCCCCATGGTGTTGACTGCCAGGGCCCATTCCCAGTCTCGGATCGGAATATGGAGGATACTGCCGGCCGTGGCAATTCCCGCATTGGCAAATAACAGGTCGATCTGTCCAAAGCGGGCCATCGTTGCCTCTACAGACGCCTTCGCCTCTTCATAGACCGAGACATCCGTCGTGCAGGTCAAAACCTCCGCGCCAAACCTGCTGCATTCCTTTGCAGCCTCCAGCATGGCAGTTTCATCAATATCCACCAGTGCCAGCTTCATCCCGCGACTGGCTGCCTCAAGTGCAAAGGAATAGCCAATACCATGGGCCGCGCCTGTGATCAGAGCAACCTTTCCGAAAAATTCTTTCATATGCTCCGCCTCATTTCTTAAATCGTCAGCCAGCCGCCGTCCACAGCGATCATCTGACCTGTGGTAAAGCTGGAGGCGTCAGAGGCCAGATAAATACAAAGACCATCCATCTCACCGGTGATGCCAGGCCGACCCATAGGGCTATAATCCTCACACACTTTTTTAAATGCAGGCGTATCTATGTATGCGCCAGTAAGCTCGCTGGGGAAATAACCGGGAGCAATGCCGTTGACCGTGATGTTGTATTTGGCCCATTCCTGAGCAAGCGACTTCGTCAGCATCAGCAAACCGCCTTTTGCCGCACAGTATGCATTGGTGTTGTAGCCCAGACGGCTGACAAAGGCATGAATGGATGCAACATTGATGATCTTTCCATACCGCCGTTCTTTCATGGACAAACGGACACACTCATGCATCAGCCAGAAAGGCCCGTTCAAATCGCTATCCATCACCAGCATCCAGTCCTCATAGCTTTGGGTCTCCGCCACATTGCGGCAGGGAATACCGGCAGAATTGACTAGAATGTCGATTTTTCCATAGTGTTCCACGATATCTTCCACGCCTTTGGTAATGGTATCCGGCTTGGTCAAGTCCAAATCATGTGGGTAGCAGTGAACACCGTACTCCGCCTCAATCTCCCTGGCATTTTCCTCCAGGCGATCCGTCCTGCGGGCCACAATGGCGACATCAGCACCGGCAGATGCCATTGCCTTGGCAAACTGCAGTCCTAAGCCAGAAGAGCCACCAGCACACAGCGCGACTCTTCCTGTCAGATCAAACTTGTCGAATCTCATCACCGTTTATCTCTCCTATCAAATAAAAATTCAGTTCACTCACAGGAACCAAACATTGTCGTTTCCCGTTCGTGTAGCTTCCAGAATACATCCACCCATCATACAGTCTCCAGCCATGACAACCTTTCCAAATGCCTTCTCCATTTCATGATACAGGCTCAGATTCGGCTTACGCCCGGCGGCAATCACTACCTCATCCACGGTCAGCCGTTCCTGCCTGGGTTCCCGGCTGTCTGTGCAGTCCATCACAATGGAATCTCCCTCCACCGCAGACAATGCCCGATTCAGCAGCAACTCCACACCCTCATCTTTCAAAATAGACAGCAGTTTGTTCCGTACAGTCGGATACATCGTAGCTCCCGGCGTCGCAGTCATTTCGACGATTGTCACCTGATTATCCTGACAGAGGTAATGAGCGGTCTCCAAGCCAACCATGCCGCCGCCGATCACGGCGACCCGCTTGCCGGAAAAAGTGACCTTCTTTAAAAGGGCTTCCTCCATGGTGTGGACATTTGCCGCCTCCAGGCCGGCAACCTTTGGTACAATCTCTGTGCCGCCATTCGCCACCACAACGGCATATGGTTCCAGTTTTTTGACCATTTTTACATCCGCAGAAGTGTTCATATGAACCGCTACGCCAACCTCTTTCATCTCGGCAGTCAAGGTCTTGATAAATTCCGCCACCATGGTCTTGTGGGGCGGAACCGTAGCCAGATATGCCATTCCGCCAAGGTAATCCTTTTTCTCCAGCAGATCAACCCGGAAGCCGCGCTTTGCCAAAACGATGGCTGCCTGCATACCTGCGGGACCGCCGCCGATAACCACGACCCTGCGTCCATCACCGTTTCGGATCAGATATTCATCGTTGTACATGGTGCCGCGTCCTGTGACAGGATTTGCCGCGCAGGAAAGGTAGCCATCCATCACCACAGACTTGTTGCACTGCATACATCCCATGCATTTACGGATCAGATCTTCCCGACCAGCCCGGGTCTTATTGACCCACTCCGGGTCTGCCATCTGTCCGCGGGAAACACCCACGAAATCGCTGACACCTTCCTCCAACAGCTTTTCCGCAGTAGCGGGAAATTTGATGGTATTAACCGCGACCACCGGAATACGAATCCGCGCCTTTACCGTCTTTGCCAGCGCCTTCCTCCAGCCCTCATCGTAGTAGTTCGGCTCAATCATATTCGGCACGGTCTCATAAACCGCACAGCTGACATTGATGGCGTCTGCGCCAGCAGACTCCAAAATTCTGGCGACCTGCACCGCGTAATCCAGCGTAATACCGCCTTCCACAAAATCACTTCCGTTGATTCGAACGCAGACCGGATAATTTCCGCAAGCCGCCCGAATTCCGCGGATGATATCCGTCACAATACGGCAGCAGTTTTCCGCATTCCCTCCATAATCGTCCGTCCGTTTATTGGTGTAAGGACTGATAAAAGACCCCAGCAGATAACCATGCGCCGCATGAAGTTCCACACCGTCAATACCGGCTTTTTTACAGTTCGCCGCGCCGTTGACGAATTTACCTACGATCTCGTCAATCTCTGCTTTGGTCATTTCGGCCGATACCAGTCCGTTCACCTGATTGATGATGGCACTGGGGCCCATGGGCTGTCTTCCGCCGTTCAGCGCTGGAGGCGCTTCCCGTCCGCCATGATGCAACTGAACAAAAATCTTTGCGCCGTGGCGATGCACACATTCCGCCATGCGCTGTACACTGCGTACATGCTTTCTGCTGGCAATACACAGTTGATTTGGGTTACAGGCGCCGCTGTTTTCATCTACGCGGGTAAATTCCGTGAAAATCAGACCACATCCGCCCCGGGCGCGGTCCTCATAGAAGCGGATCAATTCTGGGGACGCCTCACCGTCCCAGGTGGCAAGACCGTTGCCCATAGCCGTCATTGCAACACGATTTCGAATTTCAACGCCACCAATATAGCCTTTTTCAAACAATTTCTGATATTTCATAGGTTTCTTGCTCCTTTCTCCTTGCTTTTGTTTTCACTCATATCCTGTTACAACATCAGCTCCCGCCCATACTATCAGAAGGTGCATCCTCCTCTGTCTCAGCTAAAATATCACTGATAAAATACTCTCCGCCAGAAGTCAGCACGATATCCTCAGAATCACAATGAACACAGGCGGCCCGGTTGATATCCATATCCAGCCACTCCCGCGGAGTCATTTCATAATCTGATCCGCAGGCATTGCAGTGATAACCAATAGGGCGCACGCTCAACACCAGCTTTGCGCCTTCTGCACAGGTGTCTCGGGTGAAAATATTGAAATAACGCTGCATAAAGTCCCGATCAAACATGCGCAGCTGACCACAGATAATGTCAATCTCCAAAATTTTTCGAACCCGATTTGCCTGTCCCCACTGCACGACACTGGCGGCCAAATTTCCGATCACATTCATTTCATGCATGCGCGGTTATCTCCTCAACTGCTCCGCCGTTTCGATAACAGCTCTGGCATAGTCCTGTCCCTGGAACCCCAGATCACCACACTGACCGTCATAACGGCTGAAGATATCGCGGAGCAGGCCGTCAAGATCTGGTGTTTCAATGGAGATCGCCTGACGCGGGCAAAGCTGCTGGCAGCGCCCGCAGTACAAGCAGGCATCAGCATCGTATTGGAGCTTCCCATCTTTAAAGCTCAAGGCCTTTGCCGGGCACTGCCGCACGCAGGAGCCGCATTCCTCCTCCATGCAGGCCGAGTGGTTCAGCTTCCACCGCAGCCCATTGGCGGGATTGAACTGCCATTTCTTCTGAATGGGGTGAAGATATTGATAACCACGTCTTGGAATACAGCAACAAGGGCAGCAAAGGCAGACCGTGAAGATCGGCTCGCCGGACCAGATTCCCCAAACCTCGTTATCCACATCCATCTTTCCAACGAAGGGCAAAAGCCCCAGGTCAATGGCATGCTTTACATGCGCAATCGCTTCCTCCTTTGACACATGGCGGGCCACGCTGTCCGGCTCTTCTGCAGTAGGTCCTCCGATGTGTACGCACCCAATTCCTTTGTCATAACTTTGACAATCAAACGTAGTCCTACAGGTGCAGCGACGGTTGATAATGCGGTGTGAAGAACGATTGATCACCGCGGCAATAACCGCCAGCGGTAGCGGAAACGTTTTCCCGCCATCAATATGAATGACAGGCGGAAGCGGGGCGATGTCGCAGTAAAACATATCATGCGGTTCCGTGTCGATCTCTTTAGTGCCATAGTGCGCCGGTCCATATATCTCACGCAGGCCCGGAATACGCTTTGCCCAAAAAGCGTCTCCATCCTCCGGTTTCGTTCCGAACCATGCGTCCTTTTCTTCCTGAGATTTTGTCACACTCTTGGGATTTGGATTCTCATAAAAATGAAACCGCTTTGCCATGATCTTCTCTCCTTTTTGTTATTTTCCTCGCTCCTTATATAGACTCTTGCCGCCAAAATGTCTTTTTCTGTCAAAAATTGCGCCCATGACAGCCCCAGTATGGGTTTTCTGTATATTTTAAGTACATGCGATCCCGGCTGATGTCCAAAACCCTTTCCAGAATATCAGAAAGGCGTTCCGTCAATGCCTGGCTGGCTTCCTCCGGAATCCGTCCAAAGCGATCTATCTCCACAAAGGCGCAGCTTCCTGTCCCCCCGAAAAACAACCGACAATCATCCTCCAGACGGATCATCAGATACTCCGCTTTCATTCCGGGAAGCAGTGAAATCGCATCTCCAATCTGTGCGATCAGCTGTTGTTCCTGTTCCCTGTCAATGGGACAGGTTGCGTTTACTTGGATATGCGGCATATCGTCGCCTCTTTCTTTAATTTTTAATAAATGCTTCGCGTCTTTCTTTCAGCCAGGAAATCCATGCATCCATGTTCTCTCCCGTCTTGCTGCTGACAGGAATAATCTTCATATTCGGATTCAACTGATGTACACGGGTGGTCAGCTTTTTCAAATCAAAATCAAACATTGCCTGGCAGTCTGTTTTTGTCACCAGCAGCAGGTCGCAAACTGTAAACATCAGCGGATATTTCAGAACCTTGTCATCCCCCTCAGGAACACTTAAAAGCATGATGCTGCATGTAGCGCCGGTATCAAACTCCGCCGGGCAAACGAGATTCCCAACATTTTCTAAAAACAACAAATCCACCGAATCCAAGTTCATCGTGTCCAGAGCTGGTTTCAGCATCGGCGCGTCAATGTGACAGTCGCCTCCAGTCCGAATCTGTACTGTCATGGCACCACTCTGTTCAATTTTTTCTGCGTCTACCATGGATTCAATATCTGCCTCTACAACACCGATTCGAAGTTGTTCCCTCAACCTTTGGATTGTGTCCAGTAAAAGTGTTGTTTTTCCAGCTCCTGGGGAGGACATAACGTTGATCATTAAGGTCTTGTGCTCTTTTAAGCGGACCCGCAGCTTATTCGCCAGGCCATCATTTGCTGACAGAACCTCCTGCTTGATATCAATGTATCGAATCGCCATACTGATCCCACCTTTTATCTGCAATTTATGTCTGTTTTAAACAACTTTCTTTTTTATATAGCATTTTTCTTGGTATAGCTCAATGTATACTCCTGACAACGCCCCCCTCCCTATTTGTGCATTCCGGACAATTCTATTGAGGAACCACTTGGTGCTTTTTCTGTCCTGTCACCATACACCATCAAGACTGTGGCCAGTAAAAATGGCGGCAGAACCATGATTGGCGCCGTCAAAATGGAACTTGCCGTGATTGCAGGCAAATGCAACCACGTGATTGTCATTGGCGACGACGCGGCGTATGATGCCCTGCCTGTCAAAATTCAGACGGCTGCTACAGCATCACGGCCTTTGCTGTTCTGGACGATGTCAATGTTATCGACTTGAGCCGGAGTCGGAAATCACCGCCTTTCCGCATTTCTGGAAAGGCCTGCGCCTCTCAGCTCTCCATCCTTACGGTTATTCCTCACTCTCACATTTCTTTTCCCTGTTTACATGATGGATTTTCAGTTTTCATTTGTTCTAGCGCATAGTTCGCATATCTTGGTGTTTAACTGGTTGTCTATTGCCGTGCGTTCTTGGGTTACAACTGTAATCGCCTCAGGTTCGATGTCCCCATGCTTTTCCTTGCAATCTGGCCTCTTTAACTTTCCTTCCAGCGGCAACAATCAGCGCGCATGGTCGACGTTATCAAAGTAGTCCTTTAGTCGCCTTGATGAATCAACTTGTACCGATAAACTCATCCTTGAACTAGCCCCGTGCCTTGTGACAGCTTCCGCCCAGTTGAAATCTGTGAGAGGAATTTGAGAAAGCGGGTTCATAGACCGCCCCTAAAATCATTAGCATGGCTTCCTGAACCAACTTGCCTGTAAAAGCCGGATGACTGAATGGGTGTATTCTACCATTGACTTCTGGATATAGGTGCGCTGTACAGGGTATAGGCGTTATCCACCTGCTCGCAATCCCCCAATCATACCCTTCCCATGTTCCTCAACTAAATTTGTCCGCCGCGCCTCCATTCGTGCCTTTCCTCCCCGTGCTTTCATTGAAGTAACGGTGCCGGTAAGGCTCTCTCCAAAATAAGAAAACCGGAAAGCTCTGGTAAACCAAGGCCTTCCGGAAAAAAACGCCCGTACTTCGACTTTCTCGTCGAAATACGGGCGGCATCCATTCTGGAGCTACTGATGTGACTCGAACACACGACCTGCTGATTACGAATCAGCTGCTCTACCGACTGAGCTACAGTAGCATATAAAATTTTTACAGTTCAGCTTGGGGCATACCAACGCTTTGGAAATCGTCTTTCCGCTCCCTGTTTCGTCTGTCACGGCTTCCTTGCCTAAAAAACGCCTTACCCAGAGGTAAGACAATATAAACTGCCAATTCAGTTAGAACAGTTGAAAGTATATCATATCCTTGCCCCTTCGTCAACAACATTTTACATGCAGGGCCGGAAAACTTTCTGTCCCTTGACAATACTTTCCGTATTATTACAAATTTCACTGGAAAAAAACAGCATCCCCTTTGTCACTTTTTTTGGAACAAACAGGAAAATCAAAGAAGTCAAGAGAAAAAAAGCTAAAAATTTTATGACGAATTTCGGCATTTTTTCTCTTGCTTTTTGCTTTTTATCCACATTTTCCCATGATTTTTCTCTTTCATTCATTTACATAATCTTTTTCGGTCTTCTCCTTTTACAAAGAGTTATTCACATTTTCCACAGGGTTTTCCACACGCAGTTTTTCTTTTATTTTCAATGCTTTTCTCCTATTTTTCCAAAAAATAACATCTCTTCTATTCCATTTTTCCCCCTGCTAAAATTACTTTCCAACTCGACATAAACTCCCACTTGAGCTCTCCCTCTCCTGCACGGTGTCTATTGGCCACAACCGCACAGCCCTGTCCTAAAAAAACGACATAAGGAGGGCCGTAAATACGTCCCTCCTCATGTGGCAATATCCAAGTTCGCATAAGCATTCAGCTCCATGCCCGCCTGATGTCCAGCCAGATACTCATAATATCCCTGCGCACCAATCATAGCGCTGTTATCACCGCACAGTGCCGCCGGCGGCAGATAAAGCCGATATCCTGCCTCTATACAAGCCCTCTCCAAATCAGCACGGATGACAGAATTTGCCGCCACACCGCCTGCCGCGCAGATGATATCTCGCCCACTCTGCCTTGCCGCTTCCATCACCCTCGGCACCAGCGTGTCACTCACCGCTTGTGCAAAATCTCTCGCCAACGCAGCCCGGTCCAACTCTTCTCCGACCTGCTCAGCATGGTGTGCTAAATTGACCACCGCCGTTTTCAGTCCGGAAAAGCTCATGTCCAATGGAGCGCCATCCACCTGGGCATGGGGGAGCCGATAGACGCCGCCAGCGGACTGCCGTGCTAAATCGTCCAACGGCTTTCCACCGGGGTAGGGTAATCCCAGGACCCTGGCAGCCTTATCAAAGCACTCCCCCGCCGCATCGTCCCGGGTGGCTCCCAGAATCACCATGTCCGTGTAGTCCCGCACATCTACAATCAGCGTGTTGCCCCCGGAAATGGCCAGCGCCAGGAAGGGCGGAGTCAACTCTGGAAAGGCCAGATAATTGGCTGCAATATGCCCGCGAATATGATGTACCGGAATCAGCGGCACACCCAAGCCAAAGGCAACAGATTTTGCAAAGCTGAGTCCCACCAGCACAGCTCCAATCAGACCAGGCGCATATGTTACCGCTACAGCGCCGATATCTTTCCGGCTGCAGCCGGCCTCCCGTAAAGCCTGCTCTGTCAGAGCGGAGATTGCCTCCACATGCTTGCGGGAGGCAATCTCCGGTACCACACCTCCATAGAGGGCATGGAGGTCCGCCTGAGATGCCACAATATCGGATAAAACCCGCCGCCCATCCTCCACCACGCCGACCGCTGTCTCGTCGCAAGAGGATTCAAAGGCTAAAATCTTCATGGGCGTCTCTCCCTCCGCTCACTGGTCCCAGGGAATCTGTTCACCAGGTTCCGCATCTGGATCTCTGGGAATCCGGATATATTTTCGATACTTTTGCGGGGAAAAAGACTGCCGGTATACAAACTGATGCTCCTCCATCAGGGGCCCATCCTCTACCAAGCGGTTCGCCAGATACAGCGTTTTATAGTGAACGCCGAAAATCTCCGTGTCATATCCGGCCATTCGCAGCCCATTTCTGAAATAAAATGCTAAGCGGCGCTCTGCCATCGCGGGGTCTGGTGCGTGAACAGGTGCCTCCACCTCACCAAAAAACACGGTGTCTGGCTCCGCCTCCAGAAGGCTTTTTAAAACCGACGCGCCCAGCCCCGCATTGCGGGCAGTGCTGGAGACACAAAGATAATCCAGCAGCGCCCAGCCCGGATGCCCCAGCCAGACAAACGCCTCGCCTACAATCGCATCTCCGTCAAACAGACAGTAGGGGATATACTGCCCTTGATCCCACATAGTCTCAATGGTTGCCAGAGATTTGAGCTCCGCCTCCGGGAATGCCTCCTTTAAATCCCGGTGATAGATCGTCCTCAGCTGATCATGTGTTGGTATTCGCAGTTCCATATTTAAACTCCTTTGTCATAATGACAGCATCCTCTTTGGGATGCTCATAGTAATGTCTCCGCCGCCCCACACTTCGAAAGCCGCGGCTGCCATAAAGCGCGATGGCATCGTAATTGGAAGCCCGCACCTCCAATGTCAAAAACGCCAGGTGATGACCCTGTGCAAAATCTAGAAAAACCTGCAGCAGCTTTCCCGCAATCCCCTTTCGGCGGCAGTCAGGCCGGACCGCCACATTGGTAATATAGCCCTCGTCCAGCACGACCTGCATCCCGGCGTAGCCCACCACCTGCTCCTCCCCATCCAAGGCAACCAGAAAAGCGGAGAGGTCGTTCTCCAGCTCCTCTGCCAGCATGTTTCTGGACCAGGGTACGGAAAAGCAAATTCTCTCCAGCTCCGCCACCTGATCCAGATGGTCGCCGTTCATTGGCACAATTCGTACCTTATTTTCCACGGGTCTCTCCTCCTGCTACTTCTTCATTAGGCGTCTCCATCACATTCTGGGCCGGCTGCTCGGTCTGCTCCTCTCCGGCAATCTTGCTGTACAACGCGATTCCAAGGATCACAACGGCACCGCCGGCCACCACCAGCAGCGCAGGCCGTTCCCGGAACAAAATCAGACCCCATACCGCCGCAAACACTGGCTCCACCAGCTTTGCCGTGGCGATAAAGGACGCCGGCAGATACTTCAGTCCCCAGCTATACACGCTGTGCCCCATCAGGGTGCAGAAAACTGCCATCCCCAGCGTGGTCAACAAGTTCACTGGCTCATAGCCTGTCAAAGAGAGTCCGGAAAACAGGGACAGCACCAGTACCGTCAACGCCGCGGCCATGTAGAGGAAATAGGTATACATGGTGGTGGAGATACCGCCCCGGCGACACACTGTCCCCACCAACGTATAGGCGGCACCCATGATGGCTCCAACCAGCGCCAGCAGGTTTCCTTTTAGAGAGCCACCGCCGGAGAGGTCGGCCAGCGCTACAATCACACTGCCCGCAAAGGTAATCAGCACCGCTGCCCAAGCCTTGCCCTGCAGCCGGCTTTTCAAAAAGGCCACGGAACCCAGCGTCACAAAAATTGCCTCAGTATTCACCAACACTGCTGCAACCGCAATGCTGGTATGCTGCAGCGACTCAAAATACGCGCTGAAATGCAGCCCCAAAAAGATGCCGCTGCACATGCACAGCAGCAGCTCCCGCCGCTTCATCCCCCGCAGCTCCGCTCGGCAGCGCAAAAGAACATAGGGCGTTAAAATCAACGTAGCAAATGCCACCCGGTAGAGTACCAGCACCATGGAAGGTGCCGTGGACAGCCGCACAAAGACCGGGGATAAGGAGACCGCCATCACCCCTAGTAAAACGATCAACCGCTTCATTCCACACCCTCCAAAATTCAGATTATCCCTTGGCCGCCAGCCAGTCCTTGCCCCAATGAGCCTCTGCCGTCAAGGGGACGGAGAGCTGGACAACGTGCTCCATCTCCTCCTCCAGAAGCCTCGCCACCGCCTCCGCCTCATCTGCCGGACACTCCACAATCAGCTCGTCGTGGACTTGGAGCACCAGCCGCGCCTGTGGCTGTTCCGTCCGCAGCCGCCGCCAGACCGCAATCATGGCAAGCTTCATGATATCCGCCGCCGTGCCCTGAATGGGCATGTTCAGTGCCACCCGCTCACCGAAGGAGCGCAGATTGAAATTCGAGGACTTCAGCTCCGGAAGCTCCCGCCGGCGGTGGAACATAGTCTCCACATACCCGCTCTCCCTGGCGCCCTCCACTACTTGGTCCATATACCGCCGAACACCGGGGAAGGTGGCAAAATACGCCTCCATATAGGCCTTGGCCTCCGCCACGCTCACGCCGATGTCCTGGCTGAGGGAGAAGGCGGAAATTCCATAGACAATCCCGAAATTCACTGCCTTGGCACTGCGGCGCATCTCTGGCGTGACCTCCTCCGGCGCAACGTGAAATACTTGCGCCGCTGTGGCGGTGTGAATATCGGCGCCGGAGGCAAAGGCGGCGCGCATATTCTCATCCCCAGAGATATGGGCCAGCAGCCGCAGCTCAATCTGAGAGTAATCTGCATCCACCAGTACGCACCCCTCCGCCGGGACAAACATCCTGCGAATTTCGCTGCCCAGATCCGTCCGGGTGGGAATATTCTGCAAGTTTGGCTCCGTGGAGCTCAGACGTCCCGTTGCGGTCACAGTCATCTGGAAGCTCGTGTGAATCCGGCCGTCCGGCCCCAGGGCCTTCAGCAAGCCCTCTGCATAGGTGGATTTCAATTTGGCGTACTGGCGGTATTCCAGCACTGCCCCCACAATAGGAGCCTCATAGCGGAGCTTTTCCAAAACGTCGGCATTGGTGGACCAGCCGGTTTTTGTCTTCTTCCCGTGAGGCAGGCCCAACTTTCCAAAGAGGATTTCCCCCAGCTGCTTGGGGGAGTTAATGTTGAACGCCTCCCCCGCCATCTCATAAATCCGCCGTTCCTGCTCCGCGATCCACCCCGTCAACATCTCCCCGAAGGAGACCAGCGCTCCTTTGTCCACCCGGCAGCCCGTGAGTTCCATCTCTGCCAACACCCGGCAAAGAGGCAGTTCTGCCCGCTCAAAGAGGTCTTGGAGGCCCAGCTCCCGCAGCCTCGCGGAGAGGGTACCATAGAGGGCGTCCACCGCCACGGCATAGCTGTCAAGAGCCGCCTCCGCCTGTGCCACATCCCCCAGCATGGAAAAAGCCTCCGCGTCCAAGTAGATGGGCTTGGGCAGCTCCTCATTATAATAGGTGACAAAAAGCCGCTGCAAATCGTAGCTGCCCGCCGTGGCGTCCAGGAGATAGGCCGCCAGGGCGGTATCAAAGAGAAATCCCTCAGCGGGAAGCTGATTCTCCAACAGTGCACGCATCAAATCCTTAACATTGTGAGAGGCCTTCCGGATATCCGCGGAGAAGAGAACCTCCAACAGACCGTTCCAATCCCCCTGGTACTTGTCGTAGAACAGCTCCGCCGTCATGGTGGTGTTCTCCCCAGTCCGGCATGTCACCGATATGCCGTTCAAGTCCGGCAAGGCCAACAGGGAAACGTGGTCTGCCTTCCGCCAGATTTCCAGCAGCCGCTCCGCCTGCTCCGGATCTGTCACCTGCTCCACGGTCGCGGTGAAGTCGGAGCGTGTCTCCGCCTCTGCTGTCAGACCGAACTTTTCGATGAGCTTGGAAAATTCCAGCCGTAAAAACAGCGGGTAAGCCTCTGGTCCAGGCGCACGCACCAGATTCTCCTCTGGTCGGAAGTCCAGCGGAGCGTCGGTGGCGATGGTTGCCAACCAATAGGAATGGCGGGCGCTTTCCTCCCCCTCCGCCAGCTTTTTCACCACATTGGGTCGTGCGGGTGTTTCCGGCGCTGTCACAATCTCCGGCATATGGTCATAGAGACGGTCGATAGAGCCATACATCTGTACCAGCCCCATGGCGGTCTTTTCTCCGACGCCCGGTACTCCGGGAATGTTGTCAGAGGCGTCCCCCATCAGGGCTTTCAGATCAATCATGTGGATGGGTGCAAAGCCGTACTGCTCCCGGAAGGTCTCCTCCGTCATGTCCCTGGTGGTGGTCTGCCCCATACAGGTGGACACCAGCTTTACCTTTGTATGGTCCGTAATAAGCTGCAAACTGTCCTTATCTCCGGTGACTACGACGCACTCCCACCCATCCGCCTCACATCGGCGGGAGATGGTGCCGATTAAATCATCAGCCTCCCACCCCTCCAGTTCATAGCGGGGAATGTTCAGTGCGTCCAGGACCTCTTTCAAAACCGGCATCTGCATTCGCAATTCCTCCGGCATGGGTTTTCGAGTGGCTTTATAGCTCTCGTCCGCAGTATGGCGAAAGGTTGGCGCATGGACGTCAAAAGTGACGCACACAGCGTCCGGCTTTTCCTCCTCCCGCAGCCGCGTCAGCGTGGTCAGGAAGCCGAAAACGGCATGAGTATACAGCCCGTCCCGGGTGGAAAGGGGCCGGATGCCATAAAAGGACCGGTTAATCATGGAGTTGCCGTCGATGACCATGAGCTTCATATCGTTCCTCCAATGTGTTCCAATCAATTTTTTTAGTATACCGCATTTTCGCGTCTTTCGCAACGGCTGGCAAAAAACTTCGCCTCCACGAAGATGGCCGCAGTGAGCGGCATTGTCTGTACAGGCGGCTTGGGTGCCAGCCATGCTCTTTTCCGCCCCGTAAAAAGAGGGCCTTCTTCCGGCCCATCTTCCTTGTCGTTCACTTGTGATAGGGTGTGGGATTGTCCGTCAGCCCCAGCAGATAATCTACACTGGTTCCATAATAGCGAGCCAGGGCAATCAGGGAGGCACTGGGCACATCCAGCACGCCGCTTTCGTATCTGGAATAGGTGGTCTGAGATACATGTAGAATCTCCGCCACCGCAGCCTGATTCAGGTCCCGGTCCTCCCGCAGGTTCCGCAGGCGCTGATACACGGCTCTCCCCCTCCTCCTTGCACAGTTTTTTCTATTTTATGATATGCAAAAATCGCATATTGATTTCTATGCAATAATCGCATAAAATAGAGAAAACTGACGAAATGGAGAGATTTTCATGATCAAGCAGGACCCACCGCCCTGGCGTATTTGGGTAGATACGCAGCGGCGCATTGTCTCCTTCCATCCAGAGGATGGCTTCGAGCTGCTGGAGTTCCGGGATCAAGCACTCTTTTTCCGCTGCGTGGATGAGTATACCCGGCAGCAATACCGGTATCAGTAAATTTTTGTGAAGAATTTGGGTTCCCATGTGGACAAATTGGCTGTTTTCGCGTATACTCTCTTACATAAATATTATGATATCTTATGTTTTATATAAGTTATTATAATATCTCAATTTAATTCAGAAGGAGTGGTTCTATGTCCGAGAGTTATGCCGGCAAGATCAACCGAAAGCTGCTGAAAAAGCGCCGCATTCTGGAAGCCGCCGCTGGACGGGAACCAGCGGACCTGGTGCTGAAAAACGCCACCTATGTCAACGTGTTCTCAAATCAGCTCTGCACCGCCGACATCGCCGTGGCAGAGGGACTGATCGTGGGCATGGGACACTACTCCGGCACTGAAGAGCAAGACTGCACCGGCAGGATTGTCCTGCCCGGCTTTCTGGATGCGCACATTCATCTGGAGAGCTCCCTGGTCGCCCCGAAGGAATTTGTCAAGGCTGTTTTGCCCCATGGCACCACCACAGTCGTGACGGACCCTCATGAGATCGCCAATGTTATGGGGACGGACGGTATTGAATACATGTTGCAGGCCACGGAGGGTCTACCGGTGGATGTGCGTTTCATGCTGCCCTCCTGTGTGCCGGCCACGCCTCTGGACGAGTCCGGCGCGGTACTGGACTACCGGTGTTTGGACTCCTTCTACGACCACCCCAGGGTGCAGGGGTTGGCAGAGATGATGAACTTCGTGGGCATCATCGCCGGAGATGACCAGCCTCTGGAGAAGATCGTAGCAGCCCAGGCCCATCACAAGAAAATTGATGGCCATGCCCCGGACCTGATGGACAACGACCTCAACGCCTACATCGCCGCCGGCGTCTACTCCGACCACGAGTGCCACGACCTCAGCGACGCCATCGCCAAGCTGGAGCGGGGGCAGTTCATCATGATCCGGGAGGGCACCGCCGCCCGGAATCTGGAGGCCCTCTTCCCCCTGCTGTGCGACCAGTACGCTGAGCGGTGCATGTTCTGTACAGACGACATCCATCCCAGTGACCTTCTGGAGCGGGGGCACATAGACGCCATTGTGAAAAAGGCCATCCACATGGGGGCAGACCCCATCACCACCATCAAGGTGGCCTGCCACAACGCCGCCCGGTATTTCCTGCTCAACAACCGAGGAGCCATTGCGCCAGGGTATCTGGGGGATTTTGTAATCATTGATAGTTTTGAGGAGTTCCACATCGAAAAGGTCTATAAAAAGGGTCGCCTCATGGTGGAAAACGGCGCGGTGCAGGCGTTTTCAGAGCCGCCCGTGGAGCCTTATCTGAAAGAGCGGGCCCACAGCACCTTCCATATAGGACGGCTCTCAGCCGAGGACTTTGCGGAGTCTCGACCCCGGGGCATTATCGGCATGGTCAATGGCGAGATCACCACGGTAGACGCCGGCTACTCGGATCGCATCGACGTGGAGTATGATGTGCTGAAGATCGCCGTGGTGGAGCGTCACAGAAATACCCGTCACATCGGCATCGGTTTTTTGCAAGGCTATGGTCTGAGGTCCGGTGCCGTGGCTACCTCGATCTCCCACGACTCCCACAACATCATTGTGGTGGGGGCCGACGAGGCCAGCATGGCCGCCGCTGTCAATCGGGTGGTGGAGCTGAACGGCGGCATTGTGGTCTGGGACGGCGGCGGGGTTGCGGCGGAGGTTCCCCTGGCCATTGCCGGCATCATGAGCGACGAACCCCTGACCGTGGTCAATATTCAGCTGGAGGCCGCAAAGTCAAAGGCCCACGCCCTGGGTGTGAATCCTAATATCGACCCGTTTATGACGCTGAGTTTCATGGCGCTTCCAGTCATCCCCTCCCTGCGGATCACAACCCGCGGCGTTTTTGACGTCACCACCCAAAGCTATGTATAATCCTTTTCTTGAAAAGAAAAGGACCAAAAGAATTTTCGCTCGTTACGCGGGCTGGTGAGAGACCATGTCTGTTCGTCGGCAACCAGGTCTGGTGGCGGCTTCCCCTTCTGTCCTTTTCTTTCAAGAAAAGGGCCAAAAGAATCTTGATACGTTACGGGAACTGGCGGGATACCGGGTCTGCCGCTCAGCAACCCGACTTGGTGTTCAATAGCCCGCCCCGCCGACAGGCAGGCGGCAGATCTGAGCGATCTGCCGCCTGCTTTAAAAGTCATGGCGGCTCCCGCCGCCAAGTCCCATCGCCTCATAGATTTCCACAATCCGCTCAATCCGCCGGAAGCAGATTGGGTCATCCAGCTCCTCGTCGTCCAGCACATCCCGAATTTCCCGTAGCGCCTGCCAGCACCGCTCCTTCATCACCCGCTCCAGAGCCTCCTCCCCGCAGCTGATGTGCACCTTCGCTCCGCTGTCGAGCAGTATTTTGGCTAGAGTCCTTAGCTCAAATTTCATCGCAACCCCTCTTTTATTTTAGAATAAGACGAAGTAATTATAGGACAATATTCATGTTAAAGTCAAGCAAATACATCGTGCTGGGGTAAAACATGAATAAGTCCTACTTTTATGATAATTCAAATTTGATCTCCCGGCATCTGCGCCGTATACGGAAAGAGCAAAAGCTGTCTCAAGAGGCCCTGGCCGCACAGATGCAGCTTCTGGGAGTAGACATCAACCAACGGCTCATCAGCAAAATCGAACGCAACGAGCGCTTTGTGAAGGATTATGAGCTTGCCTGCTTCTGTCAGATATTAAATGTCACGGAACGGGAGTTGTTGGCTGATTTCTATGAAATCCACGAATCATGAAGCTCCCCTCCCATAGCGCTCCATCACCAAAACAAGCGGCAAATCCTTGTGGATTTGCCGCTTGTTTTGATAGCTATAGGGTCTCACGGATGGTCCGAAGCGCGGCGGCAAATTCCCCCGGCCTCTCGTGCGCGGGGTTGTGCCCCGTTCCCGGAATCACCGTGAAGCCTTTGACCGGAGCCTCGATGGTCTCAAAATACGCCCTGCTGAGGCTCGTGGGCGCGATGGGGTCCGCCTCTCCCAGCAGGTAGTGAATCGGTGCCGCGTACCGAGGGGCAAAATCCCCTAGTCGAAACGACAGCATTTGCAGGTGCAGCGGGCGGTTCACCTTCATGATCTGCGTAAAGCTCAGAAGATCGCTCCACCGGAAGACGGGGCTTCGCCGCATGGAGTTCAGCAGCTCCCCCAGGCCGGTGCCGGAGGCCGGTCCGTCGTCATAGGCCGCCTGAATCCTCCGCATCCGCGGCAGCAGCTTCAAAAGCCGCTCCGGGTCATTGGGCGGATAGTCCCCCATCTGCTCTAAAGCCCGCACATGCGCCTCATTTCCCGCCCGCCGGGCCATTTCCAGCGTTTCCCGGTAAGCGGTCCGCTCGTTTTCCATCATGCCGACCACCTGCCCCACGCCGATATACGCCAGAACAGTCTCCGGATGCCGCAGCACATAAAGGCTCCCCAGTACGCTTCCCCAGGAGTGGCCCAGCAGAACCACCCGCTCAGTCTGATACTTCCGCCGGAGGTGTCCGATAACACCGTGCAGGTCTGCCAGCATCTGCTCCATACTCTCCGGTCGGTCCCGCCTCCCATTCCTGCGGAGCGTTTTGCCCGCGCCCCGCTGGTCCCAGTGTACATGGGTGAACATTTCACCCCAGGCGCTATCCAGCTGGTAGGCAAACAGCGACTCCACGCTGCCGGGGCCGCCGTGCAAGTACAGCAGCACCGGCGTACCGGGCGCTTTTGGGTAATGGAGCAGATAGTGCTCAATTCCGTTGGCAAAGACGTATTCCTCTTCAAAAGGACAGCGTTTCTCCACCGTCTGCTCAGTCATTCTCCACGGTGATCTGGCACATCTTCATGGCCTCCAGAGCGTTTCGGTGGCTCTCCGGCGTAACGCCGGCACAGCACCGCGCGTCCACCACAATCTCCGCCTCCGGCAAAAACGCCTTGATAAGCAGTGCATTGGAGATCACGCAGATATCTGTGCACAGGCCGATAAAGGTAACTTTCTCTACGCCGGGCTTTCCCTGCTTGTGGAGATCCTCGTCCCGGGCTTTCAGCAAGGCGCCCAGATACCGGCTGGCAAAGGCGGGCTTGTCAATGGGATGCCGCGCGTCTTCCCGGAGCTGGTCAATGATCTCCCAGCCCTCCGTTCCCCGGATGCAGTGCGGGACCGGGAGCTTCTTCCCCTCCTGGGTTGAGAGGTAGTTTGCCTCATGGGTGTCCCGGGTAAAGAGAATCTCCTCTCCCCGGTTCATGCCCTCCACTACCCGGCCTACCACATACGGCACGATCTCCCCGGCCTCCGGCGTGCCCAGGGCGCCAGATACAAAATCATTTTGCATGTCCACAACGATCAGAATCTCCATCTGAAAAAGCCTCCCCCCACAATTTTCTCTTATTATAGCAGGCCTTCCCCTTAAAATCCACGGAATCTTTCACGTTCTTCCAGGAAAGTCTTGACTTTCGCCCGTCAGTTCGCTACCATAGAAACATCCTGAAAAGGGGAAGATGAACGGCAATACCGTTCTCTTTTTTCGGCCTCGGGAGTGTGTAAAAAAAAGTGAGGGAGACTATTTCATGAAACGCGAAAACTTTCAATCCCGCTTAGGCTTCCTGCTGGTGAGCGCCGGCTGCGCCATCGGCATCGGCAATGTGTGGAAGTTCCCCTATGTGACCGGCGAAAACGGCGGCGGCGTATTTGTTCTGTTCTATGTGCTGTTCCTGGTGATCATGGGAGTGCCCGTACTGACCATGGAGCTGGCCGTGGGACGTGCCAGCCGCAAGAGCGCGGTACTGGGGTACAAGGCTCTGGAGCCCAAGGGCAGCAAGTGGCATATTCACGGCTGGTTCTGCGTCATTGGCTGCTGCCTTCTGATGATGTACTACACCACAGTCTCCGGCTGGATGCTGGATTATTTCTATAAGTTTACCGTCGGCGCCTTCGACGGCGCTGCCACCGATGCTGTGGACGGCGTGTTCTCCTCTATGCTGGCCAATCCCGGCGAGATGGCCGTCTTCATGGTGATCATTGTGCTGGCGGGCTTTCTGGTGTGCTCCTTCGGCCTTCAGAAGGGATTGGAGCGCATCAGCAAGTGGATGATGCTGGCGCTTTTGGCGCTGATTGTGGTTCTGGCAGTTCACAGCCTCACCCTGGACGGCGCCATGGAGGGCGTGAAGTTCTATCTTCTGCCGGACTTCCAGCGGGCCGCGGAGGTGGGCCTTGGCAATGTCATCACCGCCGCCATGAATCAGTCCTTCTTTACCCTGAGTCTTGGCATCGCCGCCATGGAGATTTTCGGCAGCTACATGAGCCGGGAGCACTCCCTCACCGGAGAGGCGGTGCGCATCTGCTGCCTGGACACCTTTGTGGCGTTCATGTCCGGCATGATCATCTTCCCCGCCTGCTTCAGCTTTGGCGTACAGCCGGACAGCGGCCCCTCCCTCATCTTCGTCACCCTGCCCCGGGTATTTGTGAACATGGCCGGCGGCCGAGTCTGGGGCGCTTTGTTCTTCCTGTTTATGACGTTCGCCAGCTTTACCACAGTGCTCGCGGTGTTTGAGAACATCATGGCCAGCTGTATTGATAATTTTGGCTGGTCCCGTAAGAAGGCGACTGGTATCTGCTGCGTGTTCATTCTTCTGGCCAGCATGCCCTGTGTTCTGGGCTACAACGAGTGGTATTTCTCTGTGGTGCTGCCCAACGCTCCCAACGGCGGCCAGATTTTGGATATTGAGGACTTCCTGGTGAGCAATCTTCTGCTGCCGCTGGGTTCTCTCATCTATCTGCTCTTCTGCGTCACCAAGTGGGGCTGGGGCTTTGACAAATATCTGGAGGAGGCCAACACTGGTACGGGCCTCCGGATGTCTCGGGCTTTCAAACCCTATTTCCAGTTTATCCTGCCCATTATCATCCTGGTCATTTTGATTCAGGGCCTGATTTGAGTGCATATTCACGGCGGCATGCGATTGCATGCCGCCGTTTTTCCGATTTTAGGATTTACTTTTTCTCCCGGGGCGCATATACTAGATTCCAGAAATCAAAGGAGGCGTGCTGCGTATGAAACTGCATCTCACTGATCCCAAAACCGTGGACCTTACCCGCTATTGGGGAACCCAAAATGCCCTGCTGACTGCCGGAGACAAGACCGGCTGCAACACCATGACCATCGGTTGGGGGCAAAATGGCCTGGTCTGGGGTCTGCCGGTATGCACCGTTTACGTGCGGCCGGAGCGCTATACGTATGAGTTTATGGAGTCCCATGACTACTTCACTCTCTCTATCCTGCCTGAGAGCGAGAAGAAGGCCATGGCCCTATGCGGTACCAAGAGCGGCCGGGACACGGATAAGATCGCCGCCTGCGGTCTGACGCTTGCCTATGGTGCGGGGGATGCGCCGTACTTCGAGCAGGCGGAGCTGGTGCTGGTGTGCCGCAAGCTCTATGTGCAGGACCTGGATCTTGGCGGCATGGCGGAGAAGGTTCAGACCTTCTACGGTCCCGCTCAAGGCGGTATTCACCGCGCCTACACCGGTGAAATCCTCGAAGCCTATACGTTTTCTTAAAAAGAAAACGTATCAAAAAGAATTTGGCTCGCTCTGAGGGCTAGGTAGTTCACCGAGCCTCTGCGACGGCAACGCGGCCGGATTTGCGCCGGAGCGGGAAAAACGGACCGGGTACGGCCGGAAATTGATGGAAAACAAGGAGCGTTCATGCAGGATACGACAAAGGAAATTCGAGACAAAGTGGTGCTGGTGGGGCTGAACTCCCCGGTGCTGAAACAGGAGGAGAACGCCGACGAGGACACTATGGAGGAGCTCAGCGCCCTGGTGGAGACCGCCGGTGGCGAGACGGTGGGCATTGTGCTGCAAAACCGCCCCTCCCCGGACCCCCGCACCTTTATCGGCGAGGGCAAGGTAGCTGAGGTACAGCTCTACTGTGAGAACACCGGCGCCACTATGGTCATCTTTGACAACGACCTCTCACCCTCTCAGATGCGGGTTCTCACCCAGCTGCTGGGCGTCCAGGTGCTGGACCGCTGCGGGCTGATTCTGGATATTTTTGCCCAGCGGGCTCAGACCCGGGAGGGCCGGCTCCAGGTGGAGCTGGCCCAATATCAATATCTGCTGCCCCGGCTCACCGGCATGTGGACCCACCTGGAGCGTCAGGCGGGTACCAGCGGCAAGGGTCCCATCGGCTCCAAGGGCCCCGGCGAAACCCAGCTGGAGACGGACCGGCGGCACATCCACCGGAAAATTGACAAGCTGCGGGAGGATTTGAAGGACGTGCGCCGGGTACGGGGCACCCAGCGCCAGCAGCGGCGGAAAAACGAGGTCCCCGTGGTGGCTATCGTTGGCTATACCAATGCGGGCAAGTCCACCCTGCTCAACCACCTCACCGGAGCGGGCATCCCTGCCAACAACCGTCTCTTTGATACCCTGGACACCACCAGCCGCCTGCTCCGCGTCAGCGACACGCTGGACGTGGTGGTATCCGATACGGTGGGCTTTATCCGCAAGCTCCCCCACCAGCTGGTGGAGGCGTTCAAGGCCACCCTGGAGGAGCTGGAGTACGCGGACCTGCTGCTCCACGTCATCGACGTGTCCAACCCGGAGTGGCAGCTCCAGGCGGCGGTGGTGGAAAATCTGATCCGGGAGCTGGGCGCCGGGGAGCTGCCTCGGATTGATGTATTTAACAAGTCAGACCGGTTACCCGTCGGGGAGATCATGCCCCACGGCGAGGATATCTGCGCCATTTCCGCCCGGACTGGCGAGGGCATCGACCGCCTGTTGGAGATGATTGACCAGCGGCTGGACAAGGGCACCCGGCGGGTGGTGCTCCACCTGCCCTATGACAAAGGCAGCCTGCTGGACATGCTGTATCGGGAAGCTAAGGTGGAACAGGTGGAGTACGGCGAGACGATAGACGTCACAGTGGTCTGCGGTCCCCGGACTCTCGGCCAGGTGCAGCCCTTTATGGAGGACTGATCCCGGCCAGCCCCGCGCCGGTGCGCAGCCCCAGCAAAAAGGCGTGGATGGCAGTAAATTCCTGTATTTTTTCGTAGCTCTCCACGGCGTGCTGGCCCAGCTCGTTTTCCACAAGCTCAAAGTGAAAGCTGTAATCGGCTTGGGGAACAGCGTCCAGATAGGGCCGGATATACCGGGGATAGAGCCATTTCATGAAATCGGACATGAAAATCCCCCTTTCATAACACGTCACATCTGGTGTATTCTCATAATAACACACCTGATCCGGCGTGTCAAGGAGTTCTTATGAAAATTGGAAATCGGTTAAAAGAATTGCGCAAGGAGCGCAGCGAAACGCAAGTACAGGTTGCCAATGCCATTGGAATGGGTGACCGTCATTATCAGCGGCTGGAAAATGATGACGGGCTTCCCGGCCTGGAAATCTTTTGCGCGCTGGCGGAGCACTTCGGTGTGTCTATGGACTATCTGGCGGGCCGCACGGACCGGCGGGAGGTGTCCCGGTGACGCCGGTGATCGAGACGCCCCGGCTGCTCCTCCGGCCCTTTCAGGATACTGACGCGGCGGACGTGTACCGCTACGCTCAGGACCCGGCGGTGGGGCCGGTGGCCGGCTGGCCTCCCCACCAAAGCGTGGAGGAGAGCCGTGAGATCATCCGCACGGTGTTCTCCGCACCAGACGTCTTTGCTATGGAGCTCAAGGAGACGAGCGCCGTTATTGGCTCCGTGGGCTTTGTGGGCAGCCATCCCGCGGGGGAGCACTGCCCAGATGACGAGTTGGGCTATGCCCTCTCCCGCCAATATTGGGGCCGTGGGCTGATGCCTGAGGCTGCCCAGGCGGTGCTGCGCTATGGATTTGAGCGCCTGCACCGCGTCTGGTGCGCCCACTACGCCGGGAACTGGCGCAGCGCCGCCGTCATCCGCAAGTGCGGCTTCCGCTACCAGTTTTCCCGCCCCACGGAGGTAACGCTCCTGGGCGAGACCCGGCAAACCTATTTTTACGTATTGACCAAGGAGGCGTGGCGTGAGCGAGTATCGGGTGCCCTATGAAGCCAGCGAGAGCGAATTCGTGGAGAAGCGCTCCCGCTTTATCAGCCACCTCTGGCGGGTGGAAAGCGAGGCCGAGGCCCGTGCCCGCATCGAGGAGATGAAAAAGAAATACTACGATGCCCGCCACAACTGCTGGTGCTACTTACTGCGGGAGGGCGGCGCGGTCCGCTACTCCGACGACGGCGAACCCCAGGGCACCGCCGGCCAGCCCATGCTGAACGTATTTCAGCGGGAGGAAATCTGGAATGTCTGCTGTGTGGTGACTCGGTACTTCGGCGGCATCCTGCTGGGAGCCGGGGGGCTGACCCGGGCCTACACCAGGGGCGCCCGGGACGCCCTGTGCGCAGCTGGCTGCGCTGTCATGGGCCTTTGGACGCTGTGGGACGTGCCCTGCACCTATCCCCTCTTTGAGAGGATGAAGCTGGAGATCGCCGCCTGTGGCGGCGTGGTGCGGGACGCGGAGTACGGCGCGGATATCGTGCTGCGGGCGGCCTTCCCCGCCGGCGGCGTGGAGCAGTTCTCTCCCCGCCTGACGGACCTCTCCGCCGGGGCGCTGGAGATGGTGGCGGCGGGCGAGGAATTCCTGCCCGGTCCCCGGGAGGAGATCCCATGAGAAAAAGGACGCGCCTGCGGCGCGTCCTTTCACGTCTTTTGTTGTTCAGCGTCCAGCCGGGAGGCCAATGCGTTCAGCTCCGCTCCGGACTGATCCATCACCCGCGGCAGCTGGGCCAGGTTGACCTCCACCTTCCGCAGCTCCCCCGTCACGTGGCCCGCGGCGGCCTCAAAGGTGCTCATCAGAGCCTGGTACTGCTTCTGGAACAGTTCCACGGTCTGCTGTAACTGTGTGGCCGTGGCCTGTTCCAGGTCCGCTGCCCGCTTCCGGGCCTCGCACTCAATGGCGCCGATCCGCTCCCGAAACTGGGCGTAGGCCTCCGCATCCGGCCGCAGCCGAGCCACCTCCTCCCGCAGGGGCTTGAGCTGCTCCAACTCCTGCCGCAGGGCTGTCTCCTCTGCAAGAGCGTCCTGCAGGCGGGTATGCTCTGCGGTCAGGGTCTCTACTTGGGCACCCAGCGCGCCGCATTTTCCCTCTAAATCAGCGAGCTGTTCCTTCAAGCTGGCGTTCTCTTCCTCCAGAGCCTTCTGCGCTTCCGCAGCCCGCTCGATATATTGAATAACATCCTGCTTGTCAAATCCGCCGAATGTCACACTCTTGATGGCGTAGTTATCCATAGACCCACCACTTCCCGTTTTATCTTTGTGATTTACTATATCACAGCCCCTGTTCTTTTACAAGGGCCATTCATAAAGTGAAATTTTTTTCAAAAACCCCTTGCAATTCCAAAAGAAGTGTGCTATTATAAACAAGCTGTCCAGAATGGACATGCGCCCTTAGCTCAGCTGGATAGAGCGTCTGGCTACGGACCAGAAGGCCGGGGGTTCGAATCCCTCAGGGCGTACCACGTCGGAGTAAAGTAAACTTTGCTCCGACGTCTTTTTATATCTACGGCAAAAAAGACGTCGTCTACCCGCTCCCTGATACTTCCTTTCCAGATCGTGACTGTTCTGCTGGGTCATGATCTGGATGACCGCTTTCCTGAGGAACCCCAGATCGTAGCCCCTTGCCAGGAACCCCGCTGATTTCAGATGAAATCAGCGGGGTTTGTTTGTATTTTCTTGTGGCCTTGATTCTGGCTGACCCATCTTTGGCCTATTCAGCGTTGGATGGGGCTCATTTGCAAGGTGGACATCCGCCAAATTTTCACATACTTCTAAATCTGTTCAGTCTCTCTATGCCTCATAAAATAGCTATGACCAAATACCTCCCGCGTCTTTGCTGGGTAAACGGCAAAACGAAGAAACGGAATAGCCGGAGCTACGCCGTTTCTCAAAACAATCTCGAGCCTGTTTTTATTGGCGCCGCCCCGAGGCATGCTTTTCCTCCCAGTATTTCAGGTATGGCTTCTCACTGGCCTGAAGAAAGCGGATCAGCTCCCACCCCAGTTTAGGGAGATATCGCCCTTTTTTGAAGAAAAATCCCAAATCAAAGACCAACGGTTCTTCAAAGCTGCGGAGTACTAAGCCTTCGCAGCCGGGAATGCTGTGTCCGGCTGCCTCGCTGATGATGCCAACATACCGGCAGGATTTTACCAGGCTTACCATACAGAGGATCTGGGTATAGTTCAGCACCACATTCATGGAGAGGTGTTGCTGCTCAAACGCTTCATCCATCAGGCGCTTAACCTTGGACTGAGCATCCATCATCACAAGCTTTTCACCTGCCAAAAGGGAGAGGGGAATCCGCTCCTGCTTGGCTAGCTGATGGTCTGGATGCAGCACGATCCGGATCTCCGCCTTGCTGATGGGAATGGTTTCGATCCCGGGGAGATCCTGAGTGTCCGGAAACCCGTTATAGGCCAGATCCAGCTTCTCACTCTGGATCATCTGCAGGTGCTTTTGCATGGAGCCTTCATCCAGGTGAATCTTGCCCTGGGGATGCTCCTTCAAAAAGTCGGAGAAAACCAACGGCGCGGTGGAATCCATAAAGGCGTAAGACATCCCCAGCCGCAACTGCTGCTCTGCCGAGTCGGAGAGATCCCGCGTGGCGCTTTCAGCCTCCTGGCAGAGCAGCAGGATCTTCTGGACCCACTGCATAAATTGCTCGCCCTCATAAGTAAAGATTACACGCTTGGAGCTGCGCTCAATGAGTTTTACGCCAAGGTCCGATTCTAAAGTATTGATGGCGGCGGAAATTGTGGGTTGAGAAACAAAAAGGGAGTCTCCGGCCTGGGTAAAATTCTTATACTGATAGACCGCATTCAGATATTGAAGGTGTCTAAGATTTAACATGGTCGTTCCTCCGCTCTTACAGAAATCTTTTTCTATCATATTCGCTTTTTTCCCATAAAACAAGTTTTTCTTTCCATAAGAAATTTGGATGCTGGTTACAGCGAAGTACAGCAAATATGATAAATCTTTGACACATTATGGATAGTTTTTTGTAATCCATGGATAATTTCTTAGTATTTTACAATTCAAAAATTCCCGACTACAATGTTACACGAAAGCAGCCGGCTGAGCTTTCATCTGGAAAAAGGAGGGAGGAATAACCCCTTCCGATCCCCACTGCAATGAATATCTCTGCAACAAATACCGGAAAGGATGTAAAAAAAATGACTATCGCATTCAGTGTGATCGGCATTCTCCTGGCATTCGGTGCGCTGATCTTCGCAGCGTATAAGAAGATCAGTATGTTCCTGGCGGCTGTTCTGGCAGCAGCCATTGTGGCGCTCTTCGGCGGCTTAGATGTGGCGGCCTCCATCGTAGGGGCCGAGGGTCCCTTCCTGATTGGTATGAAAGACTTTGTCGGCAGTTGGCTTGTGGTCTTTGCCATGGGCGCGCTGCTGGGTGCTCTGTATGACAAGAGCGGTGCCACCTGGCGGATCAGCAGTACTCTGATCAACAAGGCAGGCACCCAGTGGACCCTGCTAATCTATGTTCTAGTAGGCGGTCTGCTGGTTTACGGCGGCATTCAGGTTACTGTCATGATCTTTGTACTTCTGCCCTTCGCTAAGATCCTTTTCCCAAAGGCAGGCATTCCATGGTATCTGTTCCCTGGCATCACTGGCTTGGCCATCGCTACCTTTGCCATGGGACAGATGCCCGGCAGCCTGCAGATGCAAAATATTATCCCCTCTCGGTTACTGGGTACCGAGCTTACCGCCGCTCCGGTGGAGGGCATTCTCGCTACGCTCTTCATGATCATTGCGGGTGTTGGCTACCTCTCTTGGCAGTGCAAGCGCGGCCGCAACGATCCTGCCGCTGCCATCGAGAACTATCAGGTCCAGGGCGGTATTCTGGATGAGAAAGAGCTGGAGGGCCGCGCCCCTCACTTCCTGGTGTCTCTGATCCCCATGGTGGTGACCTTTGTCCTGATCAACGGCTTCGGTGTGGAACTGCTCTACGGTCTCGGCGCAGGTTGTATTCTCTCCGTCCTGATGTTCTGGAAGGCCCTGAACGGCGTCCACGGTGTCAGCGACGTTCTCTCTGAGGGCTTCAACAACGGCATTTTCCCCTGCATCATTATCGCGGCCGTGGTAGGCGTTGGCAAGGTGGTCTCCGCTACGGAGGTCTTTGCTCTGGTCCAGGAAAATATCATCAATCTACCTCTGCCGGGTCTTCTGAAAGTGGCCGCTATCACCACGATCATTGCCGGTATTACGGGTTCTGCCTCCGGCGGCCTGACCATCGCCCTGGAGCTTTTTGGCGAGACCTTTGTCTCCTGGGGTTACACGCCCGAGATCATTCACCGTGTAGCATCCATCGCCTGCGGCGGGCTTGATACGCTTCCCTGGAATGGAACGGTAGTCATGCTGTTCGCGCTCTCCGGCGTTTCCTACAAAAAGGGGTATCTGCATGTGGCGGTGGAAACCGTCATCCTGCCACTGCTGTCCCTGGTCCCTGTGTTTATCTATTACTCCCTCACTCACTGAGAAAGGTCGTGTTGTGAATTATGGCAACCTATGACAAGGACTTCCTGCTGTCGCTGTACCGGAATATGGTTCGAATCCGGGCTTTTGAGGAGCATGCAGCCGAATGCTTTACCAAGGGCATGCTGGCCGGCAATATCCATTTGAGTATCGGCCAGGAAGCCGCCGAAGCCGGCGCCTTTGCGGCCATCGAGCCCAAAGATTACTTCACCTCCACCCACCGTGGCCATGGCCATGCCATCGCCCGAGGCGCGGACCCCAAGTTGGCCATGGCAGAGCTCTTCGGCAAGGCCACCGGCTACTGCAAGGGCAAGGGCGGCTCCATGCACATTGCGGATATGAAGAAAATGAACCACCTGGGCGCCAATGGCATCGTAGGTGCCGGCCAGCCCATCTCCGCTGGCAGCGCACTGGCCTCCAAGATTATGGAGGATGGCTCCGTCACCGTTGGCTGCTTCGGCGATGGCGCTACCAACGAAGGCTCTTTCCACGAGTCCCTGAATATGGCCGCCGCCTGGAAGCTGCCTATGGTCTGGTTCATCGAGAACAATTGCTACGGTGTTTCTACCGAGATCCACCGCATCACCAACACCCCGGATCTGGCATCCCGAGCCGCTGCCTATGGTGTGCCCTATGCCGTGGTGGACGGGACCGATCCCATAGCTGTTTATGAGGCCATGAAGGTAGCCATGGAGCATGCCCGCTCCGGCCAGGGTCCTTACCTTGTGGAGGCCAAAGTCTACCGCTATCAGGGCCATTACTGCGGCGATCCCGCCGTATATCGCCCCAAGGAGTACATGGAGCAGGCCTTAAAGAATGACGGCATCATGAAGCTGGGCAAGCGGCTGCTGGAAGCCGGCGCCACCCAGGAGGAACTGGACGCTGTGAAGTCGGCGGCGGAAGCCGAGATGGACGAGGCTGTAAAGTTTGCGGACGAGTCCCCTTATCCCGACCCCGCCACCGTGCTCGATGATATGTATGTGACCGATAACGAAAGGTGCGTGGCAAGATGAGCAAGAAGATCACCGTCAGCAAGGCCATCGGTGAAGCCTTGCATGAGGAGATGCTCCGAGATGACAAGATGTTCATTATGGGCGAGGATATGGCTGTTATGGGAAACGTCTTCGCCATTACTCGGGGCTTTCTGGAGGAGTTTGGCCCCAACCGCGTGATCGACACGCCGATCTCTGAGGAGGGCTTTGTTGGAATGGCTGTTGGCGCGGCCATGCGCGGTATGCGACCTGTGGTGGAGCTCATGTACGATGACTTTGCCACCGAGTGTGCCGATCCCCTCTTCAACCAGGCCGCCAAGATCCGCTATATGACTGGCGGCCAGTGCAGTGTTCCCATGGTGCTGCGGGCCCCTATGGGCTCCGGCCGCCGCAACGCCGGCCAGCACTCCCAATCCCTGGAGAACTTCTTCTGCCATTTCCCTGGCCTGAAGGTTGTGGCTCCCTGCTCTGCCGAGGATGCCAAGGGCCTTCTGAAGACTGCCATCCGAGACGATGACCCCGTGGTCTTCTTAGAACACAAGCTGCTCTACGCCCGCAAGGAGGAGATTCCTGAGGGGGAATACACCATCCCGCTGGGCAAGGCCAGCGTCAAGCGCGAAGGCAAGGACCTTACAATCATCTCGTGGTCCCGAGAGGTCAACTTCTCCATGGAGGCCGCGGAAGCACTGTCCAAGGAGGGCATTGACGCGGAGGTCCTGGACCTGCGGAGCCTGGTGCCTCTGGATTGGGACGCCATCCGTGCTTCTGTTTCCAAGACTCACTATGTCGTTATTGTCAGCGAAGAGGTCAAGCGCGGCAGCTATGCCGGTGAACTCTCTGCCCAAATTGCCGAAGAGCTTTTCGATGAGCTGGATGCTCCCGTGGAGCGGGTCTGCGGACTGAATATCTGTTCTCCTTTCAGTCCTGTGCTGGAGGACAAAAATTTCCCCCATCCCGAGAACATCGTCCAGGCCGTCAAGCATGTGCTGAACAAGTGAGGAGGGGCAGAACATGGCATATGAAATTTTGATGCCGCAGCTGGGCCTAACGATGGAGGAGGGCACCGTCTCCCAGTGGATCAAGCACGAGGGCGATGCGGTAAAGGCGGGCGACGTGGTCGCAGAGATTACCACAGATAAGCTGACTCATGAGCTTCAGAGCGAGCACGATGGTGTGCTTCTAAAAATCGTGGCCCAGGAGGGGGAGGATGTTCCTGTAAAGGGGGTCCTCGCCTATATCGGTGAGGCTGGGGAGAGCATCACAGCTGCACCGGCCGCTGCGCCTGCGGCAGCGGAATCAGTTCCTGCTGCAGCATCCCCCGCGGCAGCTGCTCCTACTGCGGACGGCAGGCGCATTCGCATCTCGCCTCTGGCCCGGAAGACCGCGGCTAAGCTGGGTGTTACGGACTTTGCCGCTATCGTGGGCAGCGGCACCTCTGGCCGCATCACCCAGAAGGATATCCTGGCAGCCGCTGAGGCTATGAAGACTGCTCCTGCCCCAGCGCCTCTCTCCGTAGCGGCCGCTTCTGCCTCAGAGCCCGCTGCACCCAAGGCCGGTCTGGAGCTGATGGAGGGAGACACCGTGGTGAAACTCTCCGGCATGCGCAAGGTGGTGGCGGAGCGGATGCTCCATTCCCACACTGAAATTCCACCGGTGACTCAGAACACCAAGGTGGATGTGACAGAGCTGATGAAGTTCCGGAAACTTCTGCTGGCGGAAACCGGCCGGAAGTACTCTGTCAACGACTTGATCCTCAAAGCAACCGCTAAGATGCTGCGCCAGCATCCTGAGATTTTGGTGAGCTATGATAACGGCCAGATGATCCAGCGGGCTCATGTGAACATCGGCATGGCCGTGGCACTGGAGGCCGGGCTGATCGTTCCTGTGATTCGGGACGCCGACCGCCTGGGCTTGGATGCCTTGGCAGACAGTGCCAAAGATCTGGCTTCCCGGGCCAAGGGCAACAAGCTCCTTCCAGATGAGTACAAGGGGTCCACCTTCTCCGTTTCCAACCTGGGAATGTTCGGTATTGAGACCTTCACGCCCATTGTTAACCAGCCAGATGCCGCAATTCTGGGTGTCTGCGCGGTGCAGGATGAGCTGACCCTGGCGGAGGATGGTTCGGTAAGCAAGCGACAGGTCATGCGACTGTCTTTCACTTACGACCACAGGCTCATTGACGGCGCCACTGCCGCCAAGTTCGTCATGGACCTGCGCGATCTGCTGCAGAGTCCCATGTGTATCGTATTGTAATGGGAGGCAATCGCAATGGCATATGAAATTTTAATGCCGCAGCTGGGCTTGACCATGGAGGAGGGCACCGTCTCCCAGTGGATGAAACACGAAGGCGATGCGGTAAAGGCGGGCGACGTGGTCGCAGAGATTACCACAGACAAGCTGACTCATGAGCTTCAAAGCGAGCGCGATGGTGTGCTTCTAAAAATCGTGGCCCAGGAGGGGGACGACGTCCCTGTAAAGGGCATTCTCGCCTATATCGGTGAGGCTGGGGAGCGCGTCACAGCCGCACCGGCTGCTGCTGCTCCTGCGACTTCTGCCGCGGATCTCAAGAGTGTGATCGTGGTGGGCGGAGGTCCCGGCGGCTATGTAGCTGCCATCCGGGCGGCCCAGTTGGGTGCGAAGGTCACCCTCATCGAAAGGGAGCATCTGGGCGGCACCTGCCTGAACATAGGCTGCATTCCAACCAAGTGTCTGCTGCACTCTGCGGAGCTGGTCTCTGAGATCCAGGACCAGGGGAAGCACATCGGTGTGGAAGTTAGCGGCGTTACCGTGAACTTTCCCCAGGTCATTGCCCATAAGAACGATATCAGCCGGCAGCTTACCAGCGGTGTTGCCGCCCTACTGAAGGCCAACAAGGTGTCAAAGATTGATGGTGAAGCCAGCTTCACCGCTCCCAAAACCCTGAGGGTCGCCAAGAAGGACGGTTCTTCAGAGACCATGGCGGCGGACGCCATCATTCTGGCAACCGGCTCTATCAATTCCCAGCCTCCCATCCCCGGTCTGATGGAGAACCCTAACTGCATCGACTCAACCGGCGCTCTCAGCCTGGAAAAGCTGCCCAAGACCATGGTGGTCATCGGCGGCGGCGTCATCGGTTTAGAGCTGGCCTGCGCTTATGCGGCCTTCGGCACCAAGATCACGGTGATCGAAGCTCAGGACCGCATGCTGCCCATGCTGGATGGCGACCTCACGAAGGTAGGGGTGGCCCATATGAAGAAGATGGGTATGGAGTTCCACCTGGAGTGCCCGGTGCAGTCCGTGGAGGCCTCCCCCATGGGAGCCAAAGTAGTCTGCAGGGACAAATCCGGCGCTGTTGTCTCCTTTGAAGCGGAGAAGGTCCTGGTCGCCATCGGCCGCAAGGCCAACACTGCCTCCTTGAATCTGGAAGCTGGACAGGTTGAACATGACCGGGGCCGCATCCTTGTCAATGACCGGATGGAAACCTCTGTTCCCGGTGTATATGCCATCGGTGATTGTGTCTTTGGCCATGCGCAGCTGGCGCACACCGCTTCCGCCATGGGCGAGGTGGCGGCAGAGAACATCTGCGGGCAGTCTGCATCCTATGACGAGGCCACCAATCCCACCTGCGTCTACATTGAGCCGGAGGCGGCCTCCGTGGGTCTCACGGAGGAGCAGGCCAAGGCTCAGGGAATTGACTACACGGTAGGAAAATTTCCTCTCAGCGCCAACGGCAAGTCCCTGATCCTCAATGGCGGCGAGGGGCTGGTCAAGATCATCGCTGGGAAAGAATACGGCGAGGTCTTGGGGATGCACATCATTGGGCCTCGTGCCACCGATCTCATTGCTGAGGGCGCGCTGGCCATTGGTGGAGAGATGACCTTAGATGAGATCGTTGCCACCATCCACTCTCATCCCACGGTAACAGAGTCCGTCCGGGAATGTGCCTTGGACGCCCTGGGGCGGGCGGTGCACATTCCACCCCGCAAGAAAAAATAAGACAGGAAGGAACTGATTCATATGAAGACCATTGGCTACCTGGGGCTGGGCATCATGGGCTATGGCATGACGTCCAATCTGATTGATAAGAGCGGCATTACAGTTTATGGCTTTGACCCGATCCCCGCTCTGCGGGAGCGTTTTGAAAAACGCGGCGGCAAGGCCACGGCAGACGCTGCTGAACTCTACCGCGCCTGTGATATCATCTTCATGTGCCTGCCCACCAATGCCATCGTGAAGAACACCATCACGGACATTATGAATACTGCCCGTCCCGGCACCATCATTGTGGACATGGGCTCCACCTCTCCCTATGTGATCAAGGAGCTCCACGCCACCGCCCAGAAGAAGGGCTTTCACCTGCTGGATTCTCCCGTCAGCGGCGGCGAGACCGGCGCCAACGGCGGCAGCCTTGTCATCATGTCCGGAGGTGAGAAGGAGGTCTTTGAGGAGGTCAAGCCCTATCTTCTCATGATGGGCAAGAGCGCCACTTATATGGGGCCCTCCGGATGCGGTTCCACCGCCAAGATTGCCAACAACATGATGGTTGGTATTCACCTGCTGGCCATGGACGAGGCCTATGCCTTTGCAACCAAGGCTGGCCTGGACCCCAAAACTCTCTTTGATGCCATTCACGGCGGCTTCGCACAGAGCGCCGTGATGGACCTGAAGGTCCCCAAAATCCTCAGCCGGGACTTCAGCGCCAGCGCCCGCATTGCCGTTCATCTAAAGGACGTCAACAATGCCATGGAACTGGCCGAGCACCTGGGCGTGGAAATTCCGATGACCAAGATTGTCAAGGAACAGATGGACTGGATGGATGCCCACGGCATGATTGATGAGGATCAATGCGCTCTGGTAAAATATTACGAGGACGCCATGAGCGTTGAGGTCAAGTAAGCCCCCCTCTCTGCCTGGTGGATCACTGCAGGGCCGGGTGAGATCGCCCGGTCCTGTTTTCCTATCGGTGAACATGGAGATGGGAGGGAATACCATGGAGCTTTTCATCACTGCCAGCGTCAATGCCGGGATTTCTCTGCACTGGGGTGCCCACCAGGTCTGGTGTGACGCTCTGCACGACACTCGGGTACCTGGGCTGTCCACCCTGACACCGGAACGCTTCCGGCGTCTGCTGGCACACCCGGCCTTTCAGGGTCCGGAGCTGCTTTTTTTCACACACTGCCATCCAGATCACTATTCCAAAGCACAGGTGCAGGAAGTCCGGCGGCGCTGGCCCAGCTGCTTTTTGGCACTTCCGGAGCAGCGGGAAACCGCGCAGATCCTGCTGCAGGGGGAAAGCCCCGGTCTGCGGCTGGGAACGGACCTTGTGATCCGGTTCCGCCGCCTGCCCCATGAGGGAAGGCAGTATGCTGCAGTGCCGCACTACGGAGCCATCCTGGAGCGTGAGGGCTTTCGCATCCTGCTGGCCGGAGACTGCGCCATTGCCGCGCAGGAGCTGGCGGATTTTGTAGATGGCGCCTCCATTGATCTCGCAGTGCTGCCATTTCCCTGGATCACACTGCCCAGAGGACGGGCCTTTGTAGAGCAGGTCATCCGGCCAGGCCGCCTTCTCATTCACCATCTGCCGCTGCCGGAAGACGACACCTACGGCTATCGCCCAGCCGCAGAAGCAGCACTGGGCAAGGTTCGGGTGCCAGAGGTCCAACTTTTCAACCGCGCATTTCAAGAGATCTCATTTTGAAAGCAGAAGCTGGCGCGGGACCCGCTCCGGAAAAATCGATCACTACAAGGAGGAAAACGTAATGCCTGCCACCAAGCCCACCGTATATCTGGAGACTCACAGCCAGGACCCGGCCTACAACCTGGCCTTTGAGGAAACCGTTCTGAAGGTTCGGAAGGACCGGCCATATTTGCTGCTCTGGCAGAATGACAACACCATTGTAGTAGGCCAAAATCAGAACACCGCCGCAGAAATTGATCCGGACTTTGTGGAGGCGCATCATATCCATGTAGTTCGCAGAATCACCGGCGGCGGCGCTGTCTATCACGACCTGGGGAATCTCAACTATTCCTTTTTGACAGATGTGGACAATGCCGCTGACATGACCTATCAGCAGTTTACCCGTCCGGTGGTGGAAGCGCTTCAGGGACTGGGGCTTCAGGCGGAAGCCTCCGGCCGTAATGACATCCTGGTAGAGGGACGCAAGGTCTCCGGTACGGCCCAGCGTCTGCTGGGCAAGCGAATGCTCTTCCACGGGACGCTGCTCTTTGATTCCGATCTCAGCACGATCGCTGGCGCCCTTCGGGCAGATCCGTCGAAGTTTCAGTCTAAGAGCGCACAGTCCGTCCGTTCACGGGTGGGAAACATTCGTTCCTTTTTGAAAGAGGATATGAACCTGCCGGCTTTCTGGCAGTATCTCAAGAGTTCCTTCGGCGGCGAGGGGCTGGAGAGCGGAAGCCTGACGCAGGAGGAGCTGGCAGCGGTCCAGGCGCTGAAGGAGAACAAGTATGACACATGGGAGTGGACTTATGGCCGATCTCCGCATTTTACCTTCATCAATAAGCGTAAGTGGCCAGGCGGCATGCTGGAGGCAGGCCTCCAAGTGACAGAAGGGCACATTGAGGATCTCCGCTTTTACGGGGATTTCCTCTCTCTCACATCCCTGGATGGTACGGTGGAGGCCCTGCGGGGAGTTCCCTACCGCCGGAGAGAGGTGGAAAAAATTCTAAAAACGCTGCCGCTGGACCGTTGCTTTGGCTCCCTGACACCCCAGGAGATCCTGGATACCATCTTTGCCTGAGAGAAAGCATTGCTGTAAGGCTCGAGGTAAGACATCAGGAGCAATGACTTTTATGGCTCTCATCCTGTTGTATCAGGCTCTTTCACTTGGATGATTGTTCGATCTGTGTAAGATGTGGCTTATCTAATTGTTCCAAATGAATATCGTGCGCATGAAATTTTTTCGGTCTGAGCTCCAAATCCAACGCATCATTTCGCTCCATATCAGCCGGATATATGGCGCAAAGACCTGTAACGCTCTCTCAGCTTACCTGTTCTGTGCTAGTATAAAGGGAAACTGGGATATAGAAAAATGATTCAAAAACTATTTGCCACAGTATGGACTTTCCCCTATCATAGTACTTACTTGATGCAAAGCAAATGGTTTCGATAATGATTGTTTCAAATTATGATGGATAAACAGGTCGGATTTTGTTGGTCTTTCCACCATCTTCTATAGAAACTATAGACGATGGGTGGATCTGAACGGATTCAAGCACTGTTGGCACGATCATTATGGGCGCAGTCATCGGTGCGATTCCAGCAATGACGGTTCTTTTAAAAAGCAGGTGCATCTGTTCGATAGATGCACCTGCTTTTCGTATTACTAAATTTACCTTACTCGGTCTTCCCCCAAACTATGGCGTCAGGCACTTCTGCCTGTTCATCCTGTATTTCTGGAGGAAACATACTTGGAGGCCACCAAAAGGTCTGTAATCTTTTGGGCAGAGCTTTTCAGGTCCGCAATCATTTGCTCCCGCGCCGGGGGTCCCATTCGAAAACACGGGCCGGAAATGCTGATTGCGGCCGTGGGATAATGTGTGTAATCAAAAATAGGAGCCGCGTAGCAGCAAAGGCCAACCTCCAGTTCCTCATTATCACACGCGTATCCGTTTTTCTTTGCCTCTGTCAGCTCCTGCTCCAGCCGCTGCGGATCAGAAATCGTGTGCTTGGTAAACTGCTGCAGCGAAAGGCTCTGTATGATCATGTGCAGCTCTTCCTGCCCATAATAGGAAAAAATGATTTTACCGTTGGCCGTACAATAAAATGGAAGCTGGTGCCCCACTCGTGTACAAGTCCTCATGGAGTGTTCACTGTCGATTTTATTCAGATAAATAATATCGCTGCCGATTGGCGCAGCCAAATTTACAGTCTCGCGGTACTTTCCATTCAGCTCCAACAAAAAGGGCTGTGTGATGGTGCTGAGGTTAATGTTGGAGTTCGCGCCCAGCAAAAACGCAGTCATTCCAAGCCGATACTTGTTGGTCTGAGGGTCCTGTTCCAGAAAGTGTTCGTTTTTTAATGTGGTCACAAGAGTCGAGGTGGTCGATTTGTGCAGCTCCACTCGCTCGCTGATTTCCTGCAGGCTCAATTCAGCGGAGTCAAAAAAGCACCTCAATATTGCAGCAGCCCGGGATACGGACTGAATCGGCCCCTTCATTTTGCCAGGCTCGTTTGGCGGCATAGCTGTTTTTCCTTTCTACACAAAACTTTCCATTTTTAATATAGCATCTTTTACTATTTTTTCAAGCAATATTTGCTGATGTTCCATATAATCGTACACTTACCCAAATTTTTGTACAAGCTCATACTCTTTTTTAGAACGCAACCGGAGGAAGACCGTAAAGGGTCTTCCTCCGGTTCTTGTAATAGAATGTACAGCGGGTGGATTGGCTGTGCAAAGCTACTCCCAAAGTCTCCGTCCCTGCCGGTTCAATCAGATACGCATAAACGGAATTACTTGGAAACCTCCCTGTGTGGGCATCTTTGGTATCAGTGGTAAACGCCTCTATCAGCCCACCGCCTGCCTCACCGTATTTTTACAAGCCCCAGTATAAAATTGCTGAAATTTTACACACAAGTTATATCAGCCGCATGGATTTTAATAGGAATATGCCCAGTGTCAGTGTCACAACAGAGGCGCAGGATGTCGTCAACACGGCATCCGCTGCAATGTCCTGATCTCCCCCCAGGCGGCTGGCCAGGATAAAGCAGTTTACCGCAGAAGGTGCCGCAAAAAACACATATACAGCTACCAGCTCTGCAGAGCGGAAGCCCACGGCAGCCGCCGTACTAACCACCGCCAATGGGATGAGCACCAGGCGAACGAGAATCGTCGGGATTGAATAGCGCAAACGGCTCCAGCATCCTCTGAAATTAAATTGGGAGCCCAGCATTACCAAGGCTAGCCCCGTAGTCATGTCCGCTAGTTTTGCAATCGTGTTGTCAAGAACCGCAGGTAAATCCAGCGTAAAAATCCCCAGCAGCAAACTAATGACGGAAGCAATGGTCAGCGGATTTTTCAGAGCCTTCACCAGCGCGTCTTTCACGGCCTTTCCAATTCTGTTATGCCTCTCCTCCGTGAACATCACTAAAATTAAAACCGTGAGGACATTATACAGAATCATGCCGAATGGGATCAGCGTCATAGTGGGGGCGGCCCCAGACTCCCCCAACAGACTTGTTGCCAAGGGAATCCCAAGAATGGCAAAGTTCCCTCGAAACATGTCCACGGTAACAGTTGCCGCCTTTGCACGATCTTGTATGATACGGGGCACTGTAACTACCAGAACTGCCGCTGCCAAAAAAATTGCCGCTACTGTAAAAAGAATCAATTTGGGGTTAAAAACAGTTTTTAAATCACAGGACAGCATACTTTCCAAAATCCCACAGGGAATTGCTACATAGAAAACCACCTTTGTGCTATCCTCTACAAAGGTATCTCCTACCACACGCATCTGCCGCAGAAAGTACCCCACGACGCAGCACAGAAAAATAGGGGTTACTGCATGAAAGCTGAACCAAAAATCGTTCAAAGCCACATTCCTCGTCCCTAACCATCAAGCCGCTGTTTTACGCGCATGGATTTTCTTCATAATAACAGGAACCACCATCAGCAGCACCATAACGATCAACAATGCCAGGGAAATAGGCTTTGTAAAGAAAATGGAAGGGCTACCGCCATTAATCTTGAATGCCTGTGAAAAATTTTTCTCCAGCGTGCTGGTCAGTACAAACGCCAAGAGCAACGGGGCAATCGGGTACTTATTTCGATTGAGAAAATATGCTATGAAGCCAGCGATGATCATGACATAGACATCAAAGATATTGTTATTCGCAGCATATGCGCCAACCACACAAAGAGTCATGATGATAGGTGCCATGATACCAGCAGGGACCTTTAAAATTTTGGTCAGGAATGGAATCACACCAATCGCAATGATGATGCAAATTACATTGCCCACATACATGGAGGCAATCAATCCCCAGCAGAAATCCGCCTGTTCTGTGAATAGCCGCGGCCCCGGCTGCAGTCCCCACATCATCAGTCCGCCCAGGAGAACGGCCGCCGTTCCCGAACCTGGAAGGCCTAATGACAGCAGGGGGGCGAAAGCGCCGGCTGCTGCCGCATTGTTTGCGCCCTCAGAGCACGCTACACCCTCCACAACACCTTGACCGAACTCTTTTCCCCTTTTGCTGACCTTTTTACCAGTCATATAGCAAAGGAAAGAGGCAATGGTCGCACCGGCGCCGGGTAAAATACCGACAAAACATCCCAGGAGACCGCTGCGTGCCGCATTCGGCAACACGCCTTTCACCTCATCTTTATTGAGAAGGCTTCCCTTGATGGTGAGTTTCTCCCCACCCAAGAAATTGAACTCAGCTCGGTTTGTGACCATCTCTATGACCTGAGCGAATCCGAACATTCCAATAACGATGGGAATGAAGGTCAGTCCAGAGTACAAATTGATGTTGCCGCCGGTAAAACGGATTTGACCATTAACCGGGTCCATCCCCACCAGCGCCAGCATAGCGCCAAGGAAAGTAGAGATCAAGCCATACTTGGGATCGTCCCCCATCATCCATCCTATCGAGCAAAATGCAAGCAGCAGCAGGGAGACCATTTCAGCAGGTCCAAACTTGAGTCCAAGCTTAGCCAATGTTGGTGCAAGAACCGTTAAGATAATAATACCGATGGTTCCGCCCACGAAGGAAGCAAAGTTGGCGGCAAACAGAGCCTTTCCTGCCTTCCCCTTCCTCGTCATCGCATAGCCGTCCAGTGCGGTCATAACCGCCGGCGCATCGCCAGGGATATTGAGAAGAATCGCACTGAAGGCGCCGCCGTACATATTGCCATAGTAGATACCGGCCAGCATAATAATGCCGGTAGTTGGATTCATATGAAATGTCAGAGGCAGCAGCAGTGAACAGCCTGCCAAGGAACCAATTCCCGGCATGGCCCCCACCACGATTCCCATAAATGCGCCAGCCAGCGCCGCTAAAATATTCTGCGGCAGCAGCGCTACTGAGAAGCCTTGAAATAACAGCGCAAAATTTTCCATGGTTGTGTTTCCTCCTTACAGCAGTTCGCCCAGCAAGCCTGTTGGAAAGGGGACATTCAGCCACAAACGGAAAATTCCGTATACAGCGGCAAACATCACCACTGACACCAAAAGAGACTTTGCCCAAGAGAATTTCTCAACAAACTTCAGCCATAAAAAACCGACCACAATACATGCTCCAAGCAACCCCACAAGGTAGTTGCACAGTAGGATTGCAATCATCGCGCCCACCGGGATCAGGGCTTTTTTATCAATCGAATCCGCTTTCTCTCCTTTTTTAATTTTCGATATCAACATTAAAACACAAAAGAGTGTTAGAAAGCCGCCGCAGACCAGGGGCATAAATCCGCCGCTAATAGAAATACCTTCCCACACGCCGTATTTCGTAATCCCCATGATCATATAGACGATACCGGCAATGATGCCAACCACTTCAACGATATATGTCATTTTCAGTACCTCATTCCAGTTTGTTCTGCTGGTTATTGACCTGATACGCAAAAGAGGGCATGGGAGGAGCCACTCCCATACCCTCCTCGCAGTATAGCCGGTCTATTTACGAATACGCAGAGAAAAGATCAGGCAGCCAAAAGCCCCAGCGCATCCAAAACCGCCTCATACTTTGCGGCCTCATTATCAATAAAAGTGGAGAAATCTGCGCCGACAATAAATTTGCTTGTCAAACCATTGGTGGCCAGATAGCCCTCTGTCCAATCCTCATGCTCAATAACCTGACTGAAAATGTCACACCAATAATCAATCGCTTCCTGGCTCATCCCACCGGGCCCAAAAATGCCCCGGAACTGCTGGAACTGCACATCTTCATAGCCAAGCTCCGTGAAAGTGGGAACATCAGGCAGAACAGAAATGCGCTCCGGGCCAAAGGCCGCCAGCAACGTGCACTCGCCGGCCTCATATTGGCTGATGGCCTCATTCGGATTATAGATGCCAGCGTTGATATGTCCGCCCAGCATGGCGGTCATAACTTCCGCAGAGGAGTCATACGCAATATATTCCAAATCCACACCACAGTACAGCTCAATCAGGCCCGTACAGACCTCGTCCTCAGTACCGGAGCCAGAACCGCCCACTGTGATTTTGCCGGGGTTGGCCTTTGCGTATTCAATAAACTCGTCCACAGTTTGATACTCAGCAGTGGATAGAACCCCGATGGTATATTCATCCATGGCGAGATTGCAGATCGGGGTCAGTTCCTCATATGTAATGCCGCTTCCAGTAATCATAGGACTCGTGATCTGTGCGGAGACATACGTGGTAATAGTGGTGCCGTCAGGCTTTTTTGTAACAGTATAGGCATCACCCACGGCGCCACCGCCGCCCGTTTTGTTGTTGATTGTGATGGTATGGCCGCCAAGCACTCCTAATTCTCCGATGATGTTAGCAGCGGTACGGGCATACAAGTCGGAGCCGCCGCCCGCGCTAAAGGGGCAAACAAATTCCACATCACCTGAAAGTTCAAAAGCCTTGGCTTCCGTATCGCCCTGCTGAGAGGAATCATCCTGGTCAGAGTTGTTACCGCCACATGCTGCCAAAGATAGTGTCATAGCAATCGCCAAAATCCACGCAAAAAACTTTTTCATCGGTAGTATCCTTTCTATTTATATTTGATGAAGCAAACACTCTCTGCTTCAGGGATTACTCCTCGATCATTTTGCGAATCAGCATAGCTGCGCGGTCTGTGTTGAAAATGCCGCACATGCAGGGCTTGAACAGCTCGGCGGCAGCCTCCTCAGGCGTACAGCGGCCCTTACGGCACTTTTCGATCATCTCGTTGATGAAATTGACGGAAACCATGGAGTGGCCGCACATGGTGGCAATCTCCAAAATCTCATCGGGAGGCAGCAGATCCGTCCGGCCGATGCGGCCCAGAGAGGACTCCACTGTATGGGGCTCCAGCCCTACCTTGTGGCAGCATTCCTTCACATGGTCCACCAGGCCGGAGACCACAATCGACATCCCCAGATCTTCCTTCTTAAGATCCGCCAGCATGTTGATAACATCCGTCTCATCTTTAAAGGTTGCGGTAATTACGGCGCGGTCTTCCACATGGTCAATCATGTGCTGACGGCCTTCCAGATTGTCCTGCAGATGATATTTTTCCTTTTGATACCACTCGTTGCCGCCACGGCAGTCGCCCATGGTAACGCAGTGGTTTTTTTCGCAGAGCTGAAAGAACCGCCGCAGTTTGGGGGCGGACCCCTCATGGTTGATATCCTTGCTGGGCATGCAGAGGAATACAAAATCATGTTTCAGGTTCTCTTCTGTGCCCACGCGGTGTAATGTATGAGACATTGCTGCTTCCTCCTTACTTTTCCTGATACAGGGGACGCCCCAGGCCCACATTGGTTTTTCCGTTGAGCGAGCACCAGACTCCCATTTTCTTGACAATCTCCATGTGAGGCAGATTGCCGTCTTGATCGACCTTGGAACAGATGTCCAGACTCAGGAAGCAATCCAGTGTTTCGGCAGTTTTATAGATGGTTTTCAGCACCGACTCCGCTTTTTCATAGGGAACCGTCATTTCCACAATCGCACTCAGAACCTTCTCATTCAGCAGTTCCTCTTTAAATTTACCCGTCTTGGGGTCGCTCATCATGGTAGTGACGGGGTTGCAAGCCTCAAATTCCACTCCCTCAGCGGCAACAGCCATGGCGATTTTCTCCGCGTCATACAGCCGCGCTCCGTAGCAGGGGCGTCCCAGCTCCACCGCGATACCCACAGTGCCATCTGGGAACCGTCCAGTTACCTCATTGGTCTTCATCTCCTCTGTGCCGCGGCCCGAAATACCTGACTCCGGCGCAATCGTTAGCACATCACTCATCAGGCTCCGGACACTTCTGGGATATTCCAAAGGCTGCTGATAAATCGCCTTCTTCGGACACACGTTGGAGCGCAGACAGACACCACACTCCACGCATTCGTCAAAATCAATATCCACGACCTTATCTGTTTTCTTGATCGCAGACACCGGGCAGCGGTTCATGCACATACCGCAGTTGACGCACAGGTCTTTATTGATACGCATACACTTCATCCCCTCTTTATTTTCTATTGTAAATCGGACACCCGATTGTACACGATGCGCTTTTGATCGACTGCATCCCCCCCCCAGCGCTGCAGATATCCCGTCCTATCCTAACGCGTCAAATTACTTTCCGGCCAGCTTGCAGTAATATGCCGTCCGCTCCTCTGCGTCTCTCTGCGCCTTTGCAAACAGCGCGTCTGCTGTCTCTGGGAACTTTCGATACAGGGAGCTATATCGTACCTCGCCCATCAGGAAGTCCCGGAAACTCGCCGTGGGAACCTTAGAGTCCAGGATGAACGGGTTTCTCCCCTGCGTACCCAGCTCCGGATGATAACGGTAGCAGTGCCAGTAACCACATTCCACTGCTTGTTTTGCCCGCAACTGTGCGTTGCTCATCCCGCCTTTGATCCCGTGGTTGATGCAGGGAGCGTATGCAATAATGACAGAAGGGCCGTCATAGGCCTCTGCTTCCCGGATCGCAAGGAGTGTCTGTTGGGGGTCGTAACCCAGTGCCACCTGCGCGACATATACATAACCGTAGCTCATGCACATCACGCCCAGGTCCTTCTTTTTGGTCTTTTTGCCGGAGGCGGCAAACTGCGCCACCGCCGCCGTGGGCGTCGCCTTGGAGGACTGTCCGCCGGTATTGGAATACACCTCGGTGTCCAAGCAGATGATGTTGACGTTTTCCCCGGAGGCGATCACATGATCCAGACCGCCATAGCCGATGTCGTAGGCCCAGCCGTCGCCGCCCACAATCCACTGGGACGGTTTGAAGAGATAGTCCCTGCGCTGATAGACCGTCCTGATGGGTTCCTGCTCCGTGCCCAGCCGCTCCATGGCGGCGATCAAGCGGTCCGCCCGCTGGCGGGTCCCGTGGCTGTCGTCAAAACGGGCCAAACATTCAGCGGACGCACAGCGCAGTTCTTCATCCTCAACACGCTGCGCCATATACTCCACCTGTGATTTGAGCCACTTGCGTACAGCACTGGTGCCGAGCATCATGCCGTATCCGTACTCGGCCGTGTCCTCGAAAAGGCCACTGGCCCAGGCCACTCCCTGGCCCTTTTCATTGGTGCAGAAAGGAATCTCCGGAGATCCTCCCCAAATGTGTGTGCAGCCGGCGGAGTTGGCGATGCGCATGTGGTCGCCGTAGAGCTGGGTAATAAGCTTGATATATGGAGTCTCGCCGCAGCCGGCACACGCGCCGGAAAACTCCACATAGGGCTTGAGGAACTGGCTGCCTTTGACCGTTGCCTTCTGCGCCGCGGAAATCTCCTTCTCCGTTACATGTTCCAGCGTATAGTTCCACGCCTGGTTCAGCTCCTCCCGCATCGGCTCGAACGGCCTCATCTCCAGCGCCTGAACCGGGCATGTCTTGACACAGACGCCGCAGCCGGTGCAGTCCATTCCAGAAATAGAGAGATGATACTGTAGATTCTGAAAACCGTTGGCCCGTTTGATGGGATATGCCTGCGGCGCAGCGGCGGCCTCTTCCCCGCTGAGCAGTGTTGGGCGAATCACCGCGTGGGAGCAAACGGCAGCGCAGCGGTTGCACTGGATGCATTTCTCCGCATCCCACCAGGGAACCTCAATTGCAATCCCCCGCTTTTCCCAGCGGGTATAACTCTGCTCCCAGCTTCCATCCTCATGCCCCTCAAAAGCGCTAACCGGAAGCTCGTTGCCCTCCTGCCGTCCCATTTTGAAGAGTACCTTGCGGAAAAATTCTGGGGCGGCTCCTCTGCTGTCCTCCTCCGCATCCTCAGCACGGGCCCAGGTGTCAGGCACGTCCACCCGGTGAATCCGCCGGGCTCCTTGGTCAATGGCGGCGCAGTTCATATCCACCACATCTTGTCCTTTGGCGCCGTATGTCTTATTGACCTCGGCCTTTAAATAGGCTATCGCCTCCTCCAGTGGGAAAATGGGACAAAGGGCGAAAAAGCCGGCCTGCATAACCATATTGATTCTGCCGCCCAGCCCCAAGTCCTTTGCAATGCTGAAGGCATCCAGCGTATAAAACGCCGCTTTTTTCTCCCAGATCTGCCGTTTCAACGAGGCGGGCAGATTTTTCTCCAGCTCCTCGTCAGACCAAATTGTGTTGAGCAGGAAGCTGCCGCCCTTCTTGAGGTCCGCAATCAGATTGTATTGATGTACATACGCCTGATTGTGGCAGGCAATGAAATTCGCTGCCTTGATCTGATAGGAGCCTTGGATTTTTTCAGGCCCAAAGCGCAAGTGGGAAATCGTGACGCCGCCGGACTTCTTGGCGTCGTAGGCAAAGTATGCCTGTACATAGGAGTCCGTGTGGTCTCCGATAATTTTGACTGCGGACTTATTTGCGCCAACTGTCCCGTCAGAGCCCAGTCCCCAGAATTTGCAGGAGAAGTTCTTAGACGGCGTGGAATCAAAAACAGGAGAAAACTCCGGGAGAGAGCGGTGGGTCACGTCATCGGTAATAGAAACGGTGAAACCATTCTTGGGCTGATCTGTCTCCAGATTTGCATAGACTGCCATCACGTCCATGGGCGTAAAGTCCTTAGATCCAAGGCCGTACCTCCCGCCCACAATCAACGGCGCGTCCTTTTGGCCTGCATAGACATTTCGGATATCCAAGTAGAGCGGCTCTCCCATCGCTCCGGGTTCCTTCGTGCGGTCCAGAACCGCAATGCGGCGGACAGACGGCGGAATGACGCTCAGGAGTTTTTCCGGGGCAAAGGGGCGGAACAGGTGGACCTCCACCATGCCAAGCTTTTTGCCATGTGCGTTCCAGTAGTCAATCGTCTCGCGGATGACGCCGCAGGCAGACCCCATAGCAATGATGATGTTCTCCGCATCTCCGGCGCCATAATAGTTGAAGAGCTTGTAATCTGTCCCGGCCAGGGTGTTGATCCGCTCCAGATACCCCTCCACGATGCCGGGAACAGCCTCATAGAATTTGTTGACAGACTCCCGGACCTGGAAAAAGACGTCGGGACTCTCCGCAGAGCCGCGGGACTTGGGGTGGTCTGAGTTCAGGGCGTTTGCGCGAAACTCTTGCAGTGCCTCCTGGTCAATCAGATCTGCGAGATCTGTCTCATCCAGGAGCTCAATTTTTTGATACTCATGGCTTGTGCGAAAACCGTCAAAAAAGTGCAGTACCGGCACACGGCTGGAGATCGCGCTGAGGTGCGCGGCGCAGGCCAGGTGATATGCCTGCTGCACAGAACTGCCAGCCAGCATGGTGAAACCGGTATTGCGGCAGCTCATCACATCCTGGTGATCGCCATAAATGGATAAGGCGTTGGATGCCAGTGCCCTGGCGCTGACATGGAAAACGCCGGGCAGCAGTTCACCCGCAATTTTATACATATTCGGCAGCATCAGCATCAGTCCCTGGCTGGCCGTATAGGTGCTGGCCAGCGCACCGCCCTGAAGCGCGCCGTGGATGGCTCCGGCAGCACCGCCCTCATGCTGCATCTCCCGGACGTCCACAGTCTGCCCAAACAGGTTCTTCCGTCCCTGCGCGCTCCATTCATCCATCAACTCAGCCATGGTAGAAGATGGCGTGATGGGGTAAATGGTAGCTACTTCAGTAAACGCATAAGATGCATACGCTGCAGCGGTGTTGCCATCCATGGTTACACGGATTGCTTTTTGTTTCATTTGCATCTCCTTTTTTGTTTTACTATATTATAGAATATCATACAATATAATAGTATTATAGCAGAGTTACTAGTTTCACACAAGTACCACGCAGCATTTTCAGCATGTTTTTCACACAGAATTCTGTTTGATGATGCGGGACTCTATAATCATAGTAAAAACAATGTAATTTCCTTATTTTCTCCTTATGTTACTGCCGGAAAAGTTTTCAGCAAAATCACGAATTAAGTGATTGTTTTTCGTAGCATTGAAAAATTTAAATCACATGAAAAGTTCTTTTCTTTGAACGCAAAATATTTTAAAAATCTGTCAACTGGGCAGGGCGTTTCTCCAGAAATGCTCCCATGCCTTCATATTTGTCATGCGTAGAGAATGCCAGCCCAAAGGAGGTCGCCTCCAATTCAAGTCCACTGGCCAGGTCCATATCCATACCGGCGTTGATCACACGCTTTGCAAGTGAGACAGCATAGCCGCCTTTTTTTAGAATTTTTTGTCCCATGGCATAACATGCATCCATTAATTCCTCTGCAGGTACAATTTGGTTCACCAGCCCAATCCGATACGCCTCCTGTGCGTCAATCATATCGCAGGTAAAAATCAACTCCTTCGCCCGTCCTTTGCCCACCAGTCTGGACAGCCGCTGTGTTCCCCCAAAGCCCGGAATAATGCCAAGCCCGCACTCTGGCTGTCCAAATTTTGCGGTTTCCGCCGCAACCCGGATGTCACAGGCCATGGCAATCTCACAGCCTCCCCCCAGGGCATAGCCATTGACAGCGGCAATGCTGACCTGAGGCATATTCTCCAGCAGAGAAAAGGTCCGATCAGCCAAGCGGGCCATGGCCAATCCCTCCACTGCGGTCGCTTGGTGCATTTCCGAAATATCCGCTCCAGCTACAAAAGCCTTGGTGCCAGCACCGGTCAGAATTAAAATCCGGATATCCCTGCGCAATTCCATTTCTTTCAAACACGCATAGAGCTCATCCAGTGTCTCGGAATTGAGTGCATTCAGCGCCTTTGGCCGATTGATCTGCACAAGCGCAATCTGGCCTTGTATGTCGATCGTAAGATTTTTCATCGTGGCATCCTCCTAGTTTTGATGTATGGTTTATGAATTCTATAATATAGTATATAATATTATAATATAGTTTTTGAATTTGTCAAGTGCCACGCAGATGTTCTGTGTCATCTGCCGGGCTGCTATATCACGCACGTCCCACGGAACATCCGGTGCCTTTCTCACTGAACAGGAAGCCACCAGCTCTAATGTACAGCCTTCTAAATGTTTAAAAAGAAGCCCGTTTTTCGAATGATTCTTCGAAAAACGGGCTCTCTGATCTCCATGTGTACTTTTGCAGGATGGCAGCAGATTACCTGTGTTGTCTTTCTTTACAAGCAAGCTCATTCAGCGCGTTGTTTCCAGCTGCCCGAAATCACCGTATCTACGGCAAAGTGTTCAACGATCCTCCTGATCTTTCAGCAGTGATTTGTCTGAGGGCTGCGCCTGGTGTCTCTGGGTCTTCCGGTGCCTACGGATGAGTGCAAACAAGAGCACCGCCGCCAGTGCTATGGCGGCTAGGATGATCTGAACCACAGGAAGCTCTCTAGGCAAAACACAGAATGTGGTTGTCTCGCTGTTGCCGGACAAAAGCAGATAGTGGCCGTCTACAGTATACTCCTGTGACTCCCAACCGTTTTCACCCTGTACCCAGACACTCCACCGACCTCCCTCTTCCGGCAGGCGGTAGTGAATCGTATAGGACACGGTCTTTAGATCGGGATCATCCACCGTAACAGTCCAGGCGGTACCACTGTACTGCGTCCCACCCTGATCGGTCCAACACACCTCTTCTCTGGCATACGCTACTTTCGCGCGGCTGCTGAAGCTGCCGTCCACCAGGATTCTCGGCAGCTCGCCGCTGCCAGACAGCGCTGAGGTGTAAGGGGTATAGACCGCCTCCACGGTCTGGCTGGCAGTAATATGGCGGTAGTCCAAATCCGGCCACGCCGCAGAATAGCCCTCCTTAGCCGGAAGCTCTGGCAAAACATCGATCCCTTCCCCATAGGGGACTGACACGATGCCCACCAGCTCATCATCCGCAGTAAAGGTCAAGGTGAGCTTGGAAAAATCCGTCGGGACATCCGGCAGGAGGCAGAGTGCTTCCAGCGTGACCGGCTCTGCGCTTCCCGCATAGCTGATGCCATCAATCGCCGCCAAATCCTCGCTGGCAAACAGATTTCCGGAGACCGTTCCATCCGTCTCTATACTTCCGGCCACGGCGCCAGTATATGCGCCGCCTTCCGCAATCTCCACCAGTGTGCGGCACTCTGTGAGATCGCTGCCAAGGCCGGCGATCCCGCCAATATAATGAGTTCCGGACAACGTGCATTTACTCCAGCAGCTATGGACAGTTCCCCAGGAGGCGCCGGCTATGCCGCCCACATAGCTTCCATCCGTACTAGCCACATCACCGTAATTCTCGCAGTTCTGCACCCGCCCCATATCCATGCGGCCCACGATGCCGCCGGCATAGTCTTTTTTTCCTGTCACAAGGCCGGTGTTTACACATCTGAACAGTACGGCCCTGGTCTCCACCCAAACATCCAGCGTGTGGTCTCCCGCCTGATTCCAATCATCCTCCGGGTCGTACTCCAGGTCTATAGCCAGCGAGCCGGCAATCCCGGCCACATTGACATCCCCCTCTACGGCCCCCTCATTCCGAGAGGAGGAGAGCCGCCCGGTGGTCTGACTCTCGATCTGCTCCCGATCCGAGACATCCTGGAAGCGGTCCTCTAAATCAGTCTCCTGCATCCTGGCTCCCTCGTCTGAGAGCAGGCTGCTAATCACACCGAGCTGCCCGCTGATCGCCTTTAAATCTGCCGTAACCGTGTCTACCGATGAATCCGCCAGTGTATGAAGCCCATCCGCCTGGTCCATCAGGCTCGAAAAGGCTTCATCCAGGGCATCCCGCTCCTCTGTGATGGCGCTATCCAGGGACGGAAAGGAAATCGCCGGCTGATCGGACAGGTCCTTCAGCACCTGATGCAGCTCAGAAGCGCTGTCCGCCATATCGTCTATGAGCGCAGAGAGCTCCTCTCCCAACCGGCTGAGTCGGGAGAGGATGCCGCTGGCCTCGTCTCCCCCCTGCGCCAACGCCCGCAGGCTCTCCAACAGGTGGTCAGCAGCGGCCCCGGCTCTTCCTAGAATCACTTCCGCCAGCTCCTCAGCCGCACTCACGCACTGTTTCAGTGCCTCCTGTGTTTTCTCCTCGTCCCCCAGGGCATCCCGCAGAGCCTTGACTGCCTCTTGCAGCTTTGCCAGCGCGCCCCTGCACGCCTCTGGAATCTTTCGCAGCTCCTCCATAGCCAGGCGCAGACTACGGATGCTCTCCTCTCCCAGCTGGCCCATCTCCTCCGCTCGATCCAATGCGCCGGACAAGTCCTCCACCACATCCGAGAGGTCTTTCAGCTGTCCGTCCACATCGTCCAGAACCGGCTCCAACTGATCCAGCGTACGAGAGATCCGGGCAGACAGGTCATTGACTTGGCCGATACCCTCATCCGCCCACGCTGTCATGGCGTCACTCAAATCCCCCACGGCATCCTTTGTCAAGCGGGTCTGGTCGGAGATCGCCTGCATTTGAGCGGAGAGATCATCCGCAATGACTCCTACATCATCCAGCAGTGCGTCACTCATGTTCTGGAGCGTACTCAGCTCATCCCCAAGCCGCTGAAGAAAGCTCTCGTTGAATAGCAGCGTCACATCCGGCTCCATCTGTCCGGCCACTCCACCGATATCCTTTCGGCCCATGACTTTTCCCGTGTTGACGCAACCATCCAGGCAGCCAGATTGCCGCCCGGCAATCCCGCCCACATTATAGCCAATATGAGGATAACCCACCGCACCTTCGTTGCGGCAGCTCTGCAAAAGTCCTGTGGAATATCCAGCAATGCCGCCCACATCTGTCCAACCAGCAACCTGTTCCCCCAGGTTCAAAGGGTCCTCACTCTTGGCGGGAGTCTCGGAGGTGGGATTGATGTCTCCTTGATTGGTACACTGAATCACACCACCCAGATTCTGTCCGGCAATTCCGCCCACATGGAGGTTTCCTTCCACAAGGCCAGAAAACGTACAGTTAATCAGCCGCCCCTCCGCCTCGTTGATGCCGGCAATCCCGCCCACACTGCTCTCACCCTTGACAGTCCCCTGAAATGTGCAGCGCAAAAGCTGCCCACGGTTGCTGCCTACGATACCTCCGGCAGTGTCCCGAAAATCTGTGGGAGAGACTGTTCCCCGCACACTCAGGTCCTGGACGACACCGCCCACCTGCACATAGCGGAACAGGCCCTGCACATTGCCGTTGCCTGTAACCAGCAGGCCGGAAATCGTATGCCCCTGGCCATCAAAGGTTCCGCCAAAGGTTGGAATGGGTCGGAAGTCCGTTCCAGTCAGATCAATGTCCCCGGCCAAGAGGACCGTCTTTCCCTGAGACCAGCTGTCCAAGGAGCAATTTTTAGAAAGCTCTGCCAAATCCTGTGCTGTTTCAATCGTTATGGTATTCTCTGCCGCCCACGCAGATGGAGCCGCTGTAAGCAGCAGCAAAACAGCGGACAGCGCCAGTGCCATCCCTCTATGTATGCGTTTCATGCTCTTCCTCCTTGGAATGTTCCTCGTCTCCCGTCTCCACCATTGCAGAGACCTCTCCGTGGATGACACCATGCATCGTGGCGTCCACAATACCGCTGACCCGTCCCCGCACCCGGCCGCTGACATAGACCGTGCCGCCGCTGAGCAGACTTGAGCGCTCATGCTCCGGGAATTTGAGATTGAAGCGGGTGCGCTCCACAATGCGGTCTCCCAAATAGAGCATCTGCGGCAGGATGAACATCACCAGGAACATGGAGATCAAGGTTCCTCGGCACAGACACTCTCCAATCCCGACGATGCTAGCCTCCGTGGTGATTTTTGCAATGAGGAACGCCGCTACGGACAGGATAGAGCCGGAGGTGAGGACGGTTGGAAAGGCAAGGCTCAGCGCGCGGATCATGGCCTGCTCCTTGGACATGGAGCCCTTGAGCTCATTGAACCAGGAGGAGATGACGATGGCGTAATCAATATTGGCGCCCATCTGAATGGCGGTGACAATGAGATAGCTCATGAAGAAAATGGGCTTTCCCGTGATGCCCGGGAAGGCAAAGTTCACCCAGATACTGCCCTGAATCACCAGAATCAGCAGAATCGGAAGCCCTACGGACATAAAGGTGAACAGCAGCACGATGATGACAAACACCACCGACAGTACACTGATCATGACATTATCCCTGGCAAAGGAAACCGACAGATCATAATCACTGGTGGAGTCTCCCACCAGATAGACACTGTCCGGCTCATAGTATCGCTCCGCCTCCGCATGCACAGTTTTGAGAAAGTCGAAAGTCTCCTCCCCCTCCTCCGGCAGATTCAGGCTGATGACCATGCGGGAGTAATGCTCTCCCATCATCTGAACCCGGGCGTCCATCAACTGTTCATAGAGATCGTCAATGTCCTGGTTCAGACCCTCGTCCAAAGAGACATAGCCTTCCTCCTTACAGTCGTGGATGAACAGGAAAATGTCCATCAGTGGAATGGTGTAGTCGTCCACGCCCCCCACAATCCGCCCGTACTCCTCCTGATCGGCAGCATAAGCAGAGTACAAAAGGCAGGCAAGTTCATAGTCCATATCAATCAGCTCGGAAAATTGTCTGGGCGTCAGCGCGTCGGTCAGGGTATAGCCGTCCATCGCCTCAATATTGGCAAGCCCCATGGCAGAGTCCACCTGCTCGTAGGTCTCCAGCCGCTCCAGCAGTGCCTTTTCACTGTCATAGTCCCCCTTGGGAACCAGCAGAGCCATCACATTTTGGGGGCCAAAGGTCTCGTTAATCCGCTGCTGGGCGATCTGAGCCTCGTTCTGACGGGCCGTTTCAATCTGGCTGTAGCCGTAGACGTAAGGACACCGGTTGGAGAGCAGAAAGCCGCCCACCAGACACAATGTGAAAACCGGCACCCCGATGAAGCGCAGCTTCACAGCCCAGGCCCCCCAGCGGTCGATGCTGGGAACAAAATTTTTGTGCCGGGTCCGCTCCATCGCCTTGCAAAAAATCATCAAAAGGCCCGGCATCAGAGTAAATACAGACAGCATGCTCAGGCAGATGGCCTTGATCAGCACCATACCCATATCAAAGCCAATGCGAAACTCCATAAACATCATGGCAGCCAAACCGGAAATGGTCGTCAGGCTGCTAGCGGAGATCGCGGGAATCGCGGCGCTCAGAGCGGTAATGCATGCCTCTCGATCTCCGGCGTGCTCCCGTTCCTCCAGAAAGCGGTGCAGTAAAATGATGGCGTAGTCAATCGCCAGAGCCAGCTGCAAAATCACTGTGACGGAGTTGGAGACAAAGGAGATCTCTCCAAAGAGGAAATTCGTCCCCAGGTTCAACAGCGCCGCCGACGCAAAGGTAATCACCAACACCGGAATTTCGGCATAGGACCGGGAGGTAAACAGCAGCACCAGCAGAATCACTACCGCCGCAATCGCCAGGATCACTCCCATTTCCTGTCCCAGGGTATCGGCCTGATCTGCTCCCACCGGCGAGTCTATATAAAAGTCGTAGGGTTCCAGCAATTCCTTGATGCCGTTCAGGGCGGAAAGGCTGATGTCGTCATCCTCCTCACCGTCAAAGGTCACGGAGATCAGTGCGTCCGCTCCTTTAAAATACGCGGCGATATCCTCCGGCGTCTCCTCCGCGTCATCGTCGGCCGTTGTGTTTGCACCAGCACTTCCCCCCAGTACAGCAGAGGAGACGCCCTCAATGCTCTCCATACGCTCCGCCAGAGATCTGGCAATGTCCGGCGTCACATGGGACACCATAACTCGGGCGGTTGCAAAGGTGGTCAGTTCCTCTTCCATAATGGTCAGGCCCTGCCGGGTTTCTGTGGTAGCCGGCAGATACTCTGTAATATCATTGCAGACGGCTACCCACCCTCTGGAAAAAAGCGAAAAAATCGCAGCGCAGAAATAGAGGAAAAAGATCAGGTTCCGCTTGTCTACAATCATGGTAGCCAAGCGGGTGAAAAAGGAGGGTTTTTCTGTCTGTTTATCCACGGTGCTCCTCCATAGAATCCTGGGGAAGCCGCTTTCCGCTCCAGTGCATGCTGCACTGCTTGAGATAAGCGGTCCCACTCAATTCCGTTCCCACGCTGGTAAAAACGGACTCACAGGGATAGTTCCCCACCGTGGTGCGGAGGGGATGAAACAGCGTAAAGCCTCCGCCGCCGTTCTCACGGCCTGTGACGGGATTTTCAAACCCCAGCAGTGTTAAAACCCCCGCAATGCTTCCTCCAGAACTGGTAATGGACAATCGTCCGTCTCTAGGTCCCAATTGGCTGTGCAGGGTTACTTGGTACTCCTTTTGCATCACAAAGCCTCCTGATAGGTTTCTTCATGCTTAAAGTACGCCCTATATTCCGCGACTACAACATGCAAACCACCCCCCTTTGTCGGAATTCTGACAAAGAAGGGCGGTTTGCATACTGGAAAGACAGAGCGAGGCGTGATATACTAATTATAAATGTAGCTAATTGTCGGAGGCCCCTATGAAACACAAATCCTATGAATCCTCCTATGCCACCAAGCAGGTCATCTGCGCTTCCCTGAAAAAGCTGATGGCCCAAAAGCCTTTAGAAAAAATTACTATCAGCGAAATTATGGATGACTGCGGCATGGTACGCCAGCATTTTTATTATCACTTTGAAGATATTTATGACCTGGTACGCTGGATGTTTCAGGAAGAGGCCGTCTCCCTGCTGAAACGTCAAGAGGGAGCGCTGCTGTGGCAGGAGGGACTGCTGCAGCTCTTCCAGTATCTGCAGGAAAACCGTGCGGTCTGTCTGTGCGCTCTCAATTCCCTCAGCCGTCCTCACCTGAAGCGGCTCTTCTTTTCGGACATCCACGCCATCATCCGCCGCAGCGTGACGCAGATCACCGACTTCCTGGGGTGTTCCGATGACACAGAGCCGGAAATGTTCACCCACTTTTATGTCATTGCACTGGCTGGTCTTGTGGAGAGCTGGCTGCTGGGTGAGATTGATAAAACCCCGGGGCAGTTGATTCAATTTACTGACACTCTGATCCAAAACCAAATTCGCGGGGCTGCGGTGCAGCTCCAGGAGCAGGCATCGGATACCCCGTAGCTCCTGCATCCATTGTATATCACACAACCAGAGCCGAACGGAAGTTACCGTTCGGCTCTGGTTTACATTTACATCCATCTTTTTCTCATACCGGTTCCGGTCAAGCGCAGGATTTGGCACTTTCCGGGGCTCATCGGGTCATGGCTGTTGGCGATTCCTAACTGGCGGGAAAGCTGGCTCATTAGAATATTTTGTCTGGAGTTCATCAATCACATCAAACAGCTCCGCTAGCTCCACCAGTATCGCATACTTGTTCCGCAGGGCCTGAAACTCCGCCAGGGCGGTCTCCAGCAGCTGGTGTGCGTACTCCCGGTTAGAGAGCACTTTTACAATGGAGGAGTAGCCGCGCTCCCGGTCGGCAGGAACAATATTCACAAAGGCGCGAACCGGTTCTGTGGGGCGCCCCTCTATCATGCGGACCACCGCAATGTTGCCAATGACCTCCCTGGCCTGCTCCAGACGAAATTTTTCCGCAGCAGCAGAGTCGTTCCACTCAAACAGGCTGTGGAGGACCGCCCCCGTGGGGCGGCTTTCCTCCAGCACGTTGCCCGGAGTGATCCTGCCGTGCTTGCGCTCAATGCGCTCCAACTCTTCTCCCGCCGATTGGGCGGGCAGGGAATACTTGGGAATTTTCCACTCATATACCATGCATCTCGCCTCTCTTTCTGTTTCAGCCCCATTTATCTAGCCGTGCCGCCCACGCCTGGGCAGGCCCTTTCTCTTTGCGCCACGTCTCTTGCAATCCACCTCATGGAGCCCAACCGTGTCCCGCCATGCCACACCGTACCCCATTCCGCCGTACCCCGGTGAACCGTACCCCGCCTGCCGCGCCTCACTCGAACCCGCCCCGCCAAAACAAACCATGCCAATGAAACCTCACGCAGCCTTGCCCCAGCAAACCATGCCGTACCTCGCACAAACGAACCTCGACTTACCTAACCATGCCTGCCATGCCCCACCCGGCCTTGCCTGGCCCCGCACAGCCACACGCAGCCACAACTTGCCCCGCTTGCCCAGCCATGCCTGCCTTGCTCCAGCCCTGCCGTGAGAAATCGTCCCGCCGTCCTAGCCCATCGCCCCCCGCCTGCCGTGCTGAGGGACAATTTCGATCAGACAACGTGATACATTCCAAAAGAGCCGCCGCGCTCCGGGCGCCATTCACCGATTCCGCAGGCAAAGCCACCCAAATTAAAAAGGTTGATGATCTGTTCATGGGTGAACACGGCCGTATTGAAGCGGATGGGCAGAATCACGGACCACTCCTTGAATTCTCCCCGGTAGCGGAGGTCCGCAGCACCCATGCCCACCCGGACCATGTCCTCCCGAATTTCAGGCGTGCCGTGGATTCTCACCATGTCACCATTGATATGGAAGGCAGAGTTGGGAATGGTCTTGTTTTTCGTCACACCGGTCCGGAAGCCGGCAGAGACAGCCGCCGCCTTGAACGCAACAGAGGGAAAGCCAAACTCCGCCCCTTCCGCCACTGCCTGGTAGAATGCCTCCATGGTAGGCTCTGCCGGTTTTTTTGTCAGCCAATAGAGGCTGTCAATAAAATCAGCGGCAGGGTTGCGGATGGATCGAACCTTGGTCTTCGCCACCTTCATCTGCATGTCCAGAATCTCTTTTTTCGCTTTCTCGCTCCACGCGTGGACAATCAGCGGAGAGTCTCCCACCAAGGTCAGTTCAAACGTACTGATCTCAATGGCAGGAATATCAAACCCAGTCTCTATCGCCATATAATTTCTCCTTTCTTTTTTCATAGCAGTGCAGATCGTGCCGCCGAAGGCGGGAACCAGCGGCCTTTCGCATCTATGATAGCATGTATGCAAGCTGTTTGGGAAGATCATCTGCAGAAAATACAGATCATTCTGAAACGCTTACCCAGGACACCTTCCAAATTGTTCTCATACCGCCCTCTGCCAGTCTCTGTATTCATCTTCTGAATACCATCCATTCCAAAAAGCAGGAACACACGCTCTGCCGCAGCCGCTTTTCAAACGGCAGTTGGCAAAAAGGCACCGCACAAGCCAGATCATTCTCATTCAGAATAGGCTGCATACAATACCATTTCTTTCATTTTCCATACCGCTCTTGCTAAAATAAAGCTGGAGGCCTAGCCCTAACACTGGAGCAAAGGAGTGCAGGACCATGTACAACATGAAAAAAGAGCGCAGCTACTGGGAGGGTACCCACGCGGCCAACCGGAGAATCATGTATCTTGCGGCAGGCCATGAACAAGAGGACATTGTCAAAAAGCCCCACATCGGTATCGCAAATACGTTCTTTGAGGGTTCCCCGGGCACCGGACATCTGCGGAGTCTGGCGGAGTCTGTCAAAAAGGGCATCTGGATGAATGGGGGGATGCCGATGGAGTTCGGCGTTCCCGCCACCTGCGGAAACATCGCCACCGGCTCCGACGGGCTGCGCTATGAACTGGTCTTGCGGGATATTGTCGCCATGTCCATTGAGGCTGTTGTCCGCGTCCACAAGCTGGATGGACTGGTGATTCTGGCCTCCTGCGACAATGTGATCGCCGGGGCATATCTGGCGGCTCTGCGGGTTCATATCCCCTGTATCGTTGTCACCGGCGGCATCATGGGGGCAGGAAGCTACTGCGGGCAAGCCCTGGTGCAGGCCGATGTGGATGTGGCCGCCATCCGGGGAGACTCGGAGCTTCTCGACATCGTACAGGAGCATGTCTGTCCCTCTTTCGGAGCCTGTCCATCCATGGGTACGGCATGCACCATGCAGATTCTGGGCGAGGCGCTGAACCTGGTTCTTCCGGGAACTTCCACCATCCCAGCTGCAGACAATTTAAAGCTGCGAAGCTGCGTCCGGGCCGGTCGCTTTATCGTAGAGCAGGTCCGGCGCGGCATATGCCCGGAAGATTTAATGAGCCGGGAGGTTCTTTTCAATACAGTGATGCTGGATCTGGCCATAGCCGGCTCCACCAACGCAGTGCTCCACCTGCTGGCGTACAGCCAGGAGCTGGGGCTGGGACTCACGTTGGATGACTTCGACCGCATCGCCCGGAGAATCAAATGTCTGGTGGGCGTGGTGCCCAGCGGCCGTCACACCGTGATTGACCTTGATCGTGCCGGCGGTGTGCCCGCCGTGATGAAGCGCCTGGAGACGGAACTATATACCGGGGAAACAACACTGCTTGGAAATACCTGGGGCGAGTATCTCACTGGAGTCCAAGTCCCAGACGACAGTATCATTCATCCCCTGCAAGCCCCCTTCAGCGATATTGCCGGCATACGGATTCTCCGGGGAAATTTGGCGGAAGAGGGCGCGGTCTGCCGCCCCACTGGCGTACCGGGGAGCATGCGTGCCTTCTCTGGACGGGCGCGGGTCTTTGATCAGGAGGAACTGGCTGCGGAGGCGGTGATGCGGGACGAAATCCAGGCGGGAGACGTAATCGTACTGCGCTACGAGGGTCCCAAGGGTTCCCCCGGCATGAACGAGCTGATGAAGGTGACAGATCGGCTCATCGCCAAAGGTATGGAGCAGACGGTTGCCCTGATTACGGACGGGCGCTTCTCCGGTTTCAACCATGGCACCATCATCGGGCACGTGGCACCGGAGGCCATGGCCGGCGGCCTCATCGCTTTTGTGGAGGACGGCGATATCATTACATACAGCATTCCAGAGGGTATCTTGCAGCTAGAGGTAACGGAGGATGTGATCGCGGAGCGAAAGCAACGCTGGAAGAAGCCAGAGCCCAAGATCAAAAGCGGTGTGCTGGCCCTCTATGGAGCCACCTGCCGGCCAGCCTCCGAGGGCGCAGCCATGCAGAACTGGTGAGGCCGCTTCAGTACTCCGGCTTTCATTCTTGTGCTGCTCCACCCCACACGGGCATTTTTCCCAGGAAATGAATCTTGTATAAAAAAGGAGCCAATGATGAACCAGGAATATACCGCCAGGGGGATTGCCAAATACGCGGGGGCCTTTATCGCGTGGATGATTGGCTCCGGGTTTGCCTCAGGTCAGGAGACGCTGCAGTTTTTCACCAGTTATGGACTGGCAAGCTACACTGCCATCGGCCTTAATTTCATCGGCACGCTGTTTTTCGGGGTTGTTTTTGTGGAGACGGGGTATCGGAACCGGGAGCTCTCCCCCTTCAACCATTTTCTTTACTTCTGCGGGAATCGGGCAGGCCGGTTCTATTCCGGTCTGATCGCCGTTATTGTGTTTTTGCTGATGGCGGTTTTAATCTCGGGTGCGGGAGCCACCCTGCAGGAATACTATGGTCTGAACCACCTCGCAGGGTCGTTGTTGATGGCGGCAGCAGTTTTGGCTGCGTACCTCTCTGGGTTTGAGCGGTTGATCTTTGTCATCTCCAAGGTCGGTCCTGCCGTGATCGCCTTCACCCTGGCTGTCGGGGTGATCACGGCTGTTCGGGACTGGGGAGATCTATCCATGGCATCCAGCCAGGCTGCCGTGCTCTCTCCCCTGCGGACATCGCCGCACTGGGGCATCAGCTCACTGTTATACCTCTCTCTAAACTTTCTCTCCGGCGGTGCGTATTTTACGCAGCTGGGCGTCAGCGCGGAGCGGGAAAAGGATGTAACATACGGCATGATCGTAGGAATTGTGGTTCTCATGGCCGCCATCGCCATCGTGAACACCGCTTTTTTGCTCAACGCCCAGCCCATGGCGGAGCTGTCCATTCCAATTCTGTACCTGGCGGAAAAAATCTCCCACCCCCTGGGCGCCGCCTTTTCCATTATTTTGATTCTTGGTATTTTCTCCTCCTGCTCCTCCATGATGTGGACGGTATGCAGCCGCTTCTCTTTCTCTGAAAAGCGCACGCAGCAGCTCTTTGCCGCAGGTGTAGCTGCGGGAGCCTTTTTCATTGGGCTGCTGCCGTTTACCAAGCTCATCAGTGTCTTTTATCCCCTAGTGGGCTATGCGGGCATTCTGCTTCTTCTCATGGTGGTCCGCAAAGTCTTGCGTGAGAAGGATGAGAGAACGCCCGCGCCCTCAAAGCCCGAGTAAAGCCGCGACCGGTACAGGCAATGGCGGGGATGCACTCTGAATAACCGAGAACACAGCGGCCCGGTGCGGATATCCGCACCGGGCCGTCCTCTCATTCGCTGACTCTTTGCATGGCATCTGCCTTATATTCGGTCAGAAAGCGCTGTCGGACTTTCGCGGAGCACTCCGCTTGTCCCCACATTGCCTCAATCACACCACCCAGAATTGGCGGTACTGTGGCCCGGATTAGGGTGGCCATAGGCGATGCCTGCGCCTTCAACTCCTCTGCATATTCCGGAAATGCGGCAAAAATTCCGCCGCCCAGAACTCCCTGGTAGGGGCCTCCAAACTGCCTCTCCGCCGCAAATGTAAGCTCCGCCAGAGCATGTACGGCCTTTTGGAAAATTTCCTCCGCCGCAGCATCTCCCTCCTTTCGCGCCTGAAATACCGTGCGGGCGAAAGATGCGATGTATGGCCTTCCCCCCTCATAAATACCGGGGATGTTTTTCTCCGGCGGCATCCCCATCTGCTCTTGAATCAGGTCATAAAGCCGCGTATACGGCGCTCTGCCATCACAGTAACGGAAAACCGCCAGAATTGCATCGCGTCCAATGGCATAGCCGCTGCCCCCAGTATCAATGAGGTAGCCCCATCCACCTAAATGAACAATCCTTTCTCCAATCCGGGCGTAGAGGGACGAGCCGGTTCCGCTGATGATACAGCACCCGTCCTGGTGTCCCAGGGTCCCGGAGATCAGATTGACAGCATCATCTTCAAATCGCATTGTGACGTCGGGAAAATAGGGCCGGATATACCGTCCCAGCTCACCGCCGAAATAATCGGTGGCGGCCACGCCGCTATATATGGACACCAGTGTTCCATCTCCTGGTATGCGGGCCACCAAATTCTGCAGAACACCCAAGAGGCTTTCACACGCTGAACCAATCCCGATATCCATGGCATTACAGCCCTGCGTCAGTGATCTGGCCAGAATATGCCCCGTCTCCTCAAATAGGACCGCGTCCGTCTTGGTTCCTCCGGAATCAATGGCAATAAAACATCGCATAAGCTTCCCTCTCCTCAGAGAAATGAGTGTGCGGTGAGCTGTCCCCTGCCGCAAACCGGTTCCCTACTACCGTCAAAGGCCGGGTCCACATATTTCTCAAACCACGCCTTCAGTTCCCCGGTTAACTCGGCAACGACTCCAGCGCAGGACCTATGGCCCATCAGATTGTTCTCCTCATCCGGATCTTCCACCAGATCATACAGCTCGTTCGGCCCATCCGGCAGGCGCAGGACCAGCTTCCACTCCTTGGTTCGGATCATGCGGCAAGGGCCATATTCGTCAAATACAACCACGCTGTCCCGAACGCGCTCTCTTTCGCCTGTGAGCAGCGGCGCAAAACTGACGCCCGGCATGTTATCCGGTTTTTCAAACGCAATGCCTGCAAGGTCCAGGATGGTCTCATAAAAGTCATAGTGGCTGACCATTTCATGATTGACAACACCTTGTAAAATTGTTCCAGGCAACGAGAAGATTCCAGGCACCTTCACGGCGGAATCGTACATATTCACAGGGTTCGTTCCGTTCCCCTTGCCCCAGATACCGTGGTGTCCCATACTCATGCCGTTGTCCCCAGAGAAGATGATCAGTGTGTTGTCCAGCAGCCCTTCCGTCTCCAGCCGGTCCACCAGGCGCCCTACCGCCGCATCCATTGCGGTAATCGCCGCATAATATCCGGTGAGGCTTTCCCGCCGGTGCTCCTGCCACGTCTCCGGAATTGGGCCGTATGTGGCTCCGCTGAAACGGATGCCTGGGTGCGGCTCGCTGTTCCACTGTGCAAGGGTTTTGTGGCCGTTGGGCGCCCAAGGGTGAGGCGGTACGTTGGGCGTGGAATGAAAAGGACAGTCCTTATAAAGATCAATGTACTCCTTGGGGTGATTCCGTGCCGACCACGGCGAATGCGGCGCCGTGTAGTTTACAGCAAGATAGAACGGCTTTTCCTGATTCCGCTGTGTTAAAAAGTTTAACGACTGCTCCGTAATCCAATCCGTGACATATAGGTTTTCTTTTAAAACCATTTTTCCGTCTTCCAGTACTACGGGATAATAATAATTCTCCCCGCCCATGGCCGTTGTCTTCCAATAGGTAAAACCAGCCTGCGGCGTAAAGCTGTCCCCCATATGCCATTTCCCGCTCAAGCCGCATTCATAGCCGTTTTCAGCAAGAATCTCAGTAAAGGTACGGTGCTGATCCAGATAGCGGATGGCATAGTCGCCGCTGAGCTGATTTTTGGGCCAGGCATAATACCAAGGCGCGTTTGCAGCCGCAAAGGACATTTGCAGCTCTTCTCCAAGCGCCCGTCCGCTGTCCAGATGCCCCTTGGCCAGCCAGTCATGGACGCCATGCTGCGATGGATTCTTCCCTGTCATGATGGAAGCCCGGGCCGGAGAGCAGACGGGAGACGCGCAAAAACAGTTGTCAAAGCGAACACCGCGAGCCGCAAGGCGGTCCAAATGCGGCGTTTTTACCTCCGGATTTCCGGCGCAGCCCATTGCCCAGGCACCATAGTCATCAGCCAAAACAAACAGAATATTTTTCTTTTCAGACATCAAGTTCCACTCCAATCCTCAAGAGCCTTCGTCCTGTATACAAACAAAGCGGTACATCCAGGCAGTTACCACCACTTAATCAAATCCGTAACCTGATTTCGCAGGGCTACAAATTCAGGTGCGGCAATGTCCCTGGGCCTTGGCAGGCTGTTGGGAATTTCCGCCTTAATTTTTGTGGGTTTGTTCGTCAGAACCAGGATTCTCTCACTGAGGTAGACTGCCTCTTCAATGTTGTGGGTAATAAAAATCACAGTTGTTCCCACTTCCCTCCAGAGGCGAATCAGCTCATCCTCCAGCTTAAAGCGCAGTTCCACATCCAGTTGTCCATAGGGCTCGTCCATCAGCAGCACCTCGGGCCGCACAGCGAATGCACGTGCAATGGAAGCCCTTTGCAGCATGCTGGCCGAGAGCTGCCTAGGATAATACTCCTGAAATTTGGTCAGGCCCACCATATCCAGAAAATACTCTGTTTGTTCCTTGATATAGTCCTCAGGCATGTGTTTAATCCGCAGCCCGAATTCCACATTCTGGCGAATCGTCAGCCAGGGCATGTTAGAGTACTCCTGAAAAATATAGGCAATGTTGTGTCTTTTCAGATCAACGGCCTCCCCATTGATCAGGATTTCCCCAGACGTAACATCATACAGCCTGCTCAGGCTGTTCAGGAAGGTGGTCTTTCCGCATCCAGTGGGTCCCACGATACAGAGAAACTCGTTTTTTCGAACATGAAAGGAGAGATCGTCCAAAACCAGCAGATCTCCAAATTTTTTGGTCAGGTTCTTGACCACAACCTTGTATTCGTTTTCCACTCTGACACCTCCTATCATTCCGCAGGGTCCACAACGGCTGTGATGGTTTGCCGCAGGCGCAGAAATTCCGGGTCCGTATAGTCCCTGGGCCGCGGAAGGTCAATTTTGAATTCCTGCTTAATGGTGGCAGGACAGTTGGTCATCACCAGCACGCGGTCCGCCAGGTACAAGGCCTCCTCAATATGATTGGTGACAAAGATAATCGTCCGCTTCTCTGCCTGCCAGATACGCTCCAGCTCTTCCTGCATCAAATATCGGGTCTGCGCGTCCAGATGCCCAAAGGGTTCGTCCATCAAGAGGACCTCCGGCTCGTTGCAGTATACGCGGGCAATCCCCACACGCTGGCGCATACCGCCGGAGAGCTGAATCGGAAAACTCTTCTCAAAGCCGTTCAGGCCCACCAGGTCGATGTAGTGCTTCGCCCGTTCCCGCCGTTCCTTTTTTGCCACTCCACGGACCTTCGGGCCGTACTCTACATTGCCCATGGTGGTCAGCCAGGGAAACAGCGCCGTGGTCTGATACACCAGCCCACATTCTGGACCAGGCTTCGTTTTTTCCCTGCCGTGGATCCGGACTGTGCCGGAGGTGGCAGGTTCAATCCCGGCAATGGTTTTCAGCAGTGTCGTCTTTCCGCACTGCCCCGGTCCAAACAGCACCAGAATCTCATTTTGCATCGCCTGGATGCTGATATCCTTGATGACCTGAAATTCGCCGGTAGGGGTGTCAAATGTTTTGGAAATATGCTCGCATTCAATCACATAGCTCATCAATCCTGCACGCGACTCCAAGCGCAGAGCTTGGACTCTACTCCTCTCATGATAGTAGCCAACAGGAAGCCGACAACCCCAATCACGATGATGCCGACCATCACCTGCCCCATATCGCCAATGCTCTGCCCAGCAGTAATCAGCCAGCCGATGCCGTTGGTAGAGCGCACCATCTCGGCGGCCACCACCGCAGCCCAGCTGCTGGAAATCGCGATTTGAAGCCCGGTAAAAATATAAGGCACAGAGGACGGCAGCACAATGGATGTAAAAATACGCCGGTTGGAGCAGCCCAGCATTTTGGCGGCGCCGATCAGCTCTGGGTCCACGGCTTTCGCTCCTGTGTAGACATTGATGGTAACATTGGAAAAGCCGGAGACGAAAATAATAAAATACTTGCCGCCCTCCCCCAGGCCAAACCACACAATGGCCAGGGAAATCCACGCCAGCGGGGGAATGGGGCGAAGCAATTCAAAGATTGGACGAAAGATAGCCTCGCAGGTGCGGTTCCAGCCCATGGCAAGTCCCAGTAAAATGCCGGATACGGATGCGATGCAAAAGCCCACCAAAACACGGCGCATGCTGTTCCACATATGGCCCCAGATCGTCATGGGGCCGATTTTCTCATAGGTGGCCTCCATGAGCCTGGACGCCACCTCTGCGGGATTGGGCATCAGCTTTCCCAGTGTCGTGCCTTCCCTGGTGGCAAAAAACCACACTGACAAAAAGCAGGCAATCGCCAAAGTTCCCACCGCAAATTTGATCGCGTTGAATTTCTTTTTCTTCATGGCACATTCACTCCTGCTTGATGAAGATACGCTGGATTCTCTCAATGATCCAGCCCAAAACCGCTCCAGTGATGCCGACGGTGATCATGCCCACCAGAATAATGTCCGGGCGGTAAATTCCCCGCGCCTGGTTAATCATGAACCCAAGGCCCTTGGTGGCCGCCAGCAGCTCCGCCGCAATCAGGGCATTCCAGGAAGCACCCAGCGCTACCTTCAGGCCCGTAAAGATCATTGGCAGCGCGGTGGGGATGGCAATTTTAAAAAGGAGTTGGAGATTGCTGGCCCCAAAGGTCTGTCCCACCCAGAGATGAACGGGTTTTGTATGTTTGATGCCGGAGTAAGAGTTGATGACGCAAGCAATAAATGCTGAGAGGAAAATCACCATTGCCTTAGACAAAAGCCCAATACCAAATAGAACGATCATCACCGGCAGCCATGCGATACCGGGCACCGGACGCAGCAGATCAAACAAAGGCGTGACAAAATAATCGACAGGTTTAAACCACGCCATGGCAATGCCGAGGGGAACCCCAATCACAACGCCAATGAAGTAGCCGGATAGTGCGACCTTCATGCTCTCTAACGTATGTACCTGGAGCGTGGCGCCGTCCGGCTTGGTATTGGTAAATTTGTCAAAGAAGGTCTGCAGCACTGTGACGGGGCTTGGCAGTGTGGTTGGATCAAAGAAGTGGAAGACGTCGGTACTGAACTGCCAAATCAGCAAAAAACAGCACACAGAGCACACCGACAAAAGCGCGTATTTCCTGGCTGCCGCTTTCTTTCGCATATTGTTTTTCATGCCTGACTCCCATATCAAAAAAATTTCAAAAAATCTCGCCATGGGGCCCTGAGGCCCCATGACGAAACAGGTTGCCGCCGAGTCCGGTTATCCAGCAACGTCAAAGGTGATTCCCAAAGCCTCCTGTATGATGGAAGCATCGAAGGATGCAGCGACATTGGGAAGCGCTTCAGGCTCAATTTGGCCGCAGTCGCTATAGAACTGGCCGATCTTGACCATAGCGTTGCCGAACACATAGTCCTCCCCGCTCATATATGCGGTGGTAATGTAGTCATTGACCTTCATCTCGTTCCTCATATCCTCTTCGGAGTAGTCGCGGCCGTTATTCTTGAAATAATCCATGGAGGTGTTGTAGCGCAGCTCCTCATCAGCGGAAATTTCCTCCAGCGCCTTTTCATAGGCCTGCATAAATAGGACCAGCTCCTCCCGCCTCTCTTCAACAACCTCGTTGCGGGCAACGATCACATCCGTGAGAACAGTATCTGTAGTCTGCTCAAAGTTGCCGGCATTGACATAGCCCTCGGCCTCCAGTTGGAACGTATAGGGACGGGATGCGGCAATCGCGTCTCCCTCGCCAGAGAGAAATGCGGTCATGTCTGTGCCAAGCCCCACATTGACAAACTCAATGTCCGCCTCTGTCAGACCAAACATGCCCAGCCAGCCGTCCAGGTTGTATTGAGAAGATGTACCAGTCTGCCCCAAGACCGTGATACCCTTGACTGTGTCAGCAGAGCCATAGATCGTGGTTCCGTCCACCTCTGTTGCATGGTCCAGAATCGGGCTGTCCGGCCGAACATAAACCCCCATCGCACTAGACACCTGGGACTCACCGATCATCTTGCAGGTGCCGCTGGCCAGAGAAAAGATCATAGCCAGGCCAGAAACTCCCACATCGACTTCCTTGGCAGCAAGCGCCTCATTGATGCCAGCACCGTTTGCAAACTGGTAGAATTCAACGTTAAGCCCCAGCTCTTCAAAATACCCCTGATCGTAGGCATACTGCGCCGGCACATTGCCACCAAACGGCATCATGGCAACTCTCAGAACATCATATTCCTTGGCCCCATCTCCATCCGTTGTGTCTCCTGTTGAATCGGACGAGCTTCCGCAGCCCGCCAGCAGGGTGGCCGTCATGGCCATGGATAGCAACATTGCAAGAACACGCTTTTTCATTTTTTCTTCCGCTCCTTCATTTTTATTTTCAGGTGTGCCACACCCAGAAGACATTCGTGAGACAAAGGCGAAAAACGAACCCGCCAAATGCATTTTGTTTAGTAATAAATTATTTCATTTTGAAACTATCTTTTTTATAGCATACAGATTGGCCAAAGTCAATAATTTTATTGCTTGATAAATCCTAAACACTGTGTTATTTTATTAATATTCACAAAAATCGTGGAGGGAGCTTATGGAAAAACGCAGGCAGGAAATTGTAGAACTTGTAAAACGCGAAAGCGAGATCAGTTTCGCAGAGTTAAAACAGCATTTCCCAGAGGTTTCGGAAGTTACGCTTCGAAAGGACCTGAAATACCTGGATTCCACTCTGCAGATTATCCGTATCCACGGCGGAGCCAAGTCGTTGCCCGCAGCAATTGGGACTGTGGATAACTTTTATACACGCTCCACAAAGCATATTGAGGAAAAGAGAGTGATTGCAGCGAAGGCTGTAAAACTGCTGCGGCCAAATAACTCCTTATTCATAGCAGCTGGTTCCACCTGCGCGGAGATGACCAAGGTTTTGCCAGACATTCCCCTGCAGGTTTTTACAGACGGTCTGGTAACTGCCCTGGAGCTGTCCAAGTACTCCAATATCGAGGCAACCATGATCGGCGGGCAGATTAATACAGATTCTGTACGTTCCAGCGGCTTCAAAGTGTTTGAGGAGCTGAACAAGCTGCACTTTGACTTTTCTTTTCTCGGTACGGACGCCTATCGGCCGGATTTTGGCTTTGTCTGCTGTTCCGCTCATGCAGCCGCGCTGTTTCAAACCCTGATTGAGCGCTCGGACAAAACGGTTGTACTGATGGATTCCAGCAAGGTAGATGCCATCCGTGCAGCCCGCAGCATTCCAACCAACCAGGTAGATATTGTTGTCAGCGACGGAGGTCTGAGCAATGCTACGGCAAAAGCGCTATCCCAGGCAGGCGTCATGCTGCTATAACATTTTTGTTTCTGGGTGCCTGATAGCCTGCGTGCGCCAGAATGCGCCAGTGATGATTTCCCGTACTTTTATCTCATAAAGGAGGTCCTTCCCATGGAAATGCCGCAAAAACCACAGCCTTTAAATACGTACCTTGACCAGACGTTCACATGTTCCTGCGGCAAGGAGCACTACGCACCTTTGAAGGTAGTCCGTATTGGCCCAAGTGCCCTGAATGATTTGCCCCGGATTGCCAGGGAGCAGGGATTTCAGAGCCTGTACTTAGTCAGTGACGCAACGACGTATCAAATTGCCGGCAAGCGGTGCCTGGAGCTTTTGGAGGCCGCCGGCGCCAAAGCAAAGCTCATTCAACTGACACATACGGGATTCGACGAGGCAACCCTTGGTGAACTGGTCATTCACATGCCGGCAGACTGCGATCTGGTGGTGGCCGTCGGCACAGGCGCGATCAACGACATGGTCCGTTTTTTCAGCTTCAAAATGGGCCGCCCGTTTTTCACCGTGGCCACTGCCGCTCCCATGGATGGGTTTGCCTCCAGCATTGCCGCTCTGAATGTCAACCATTTAAAAACCACCTTTGAGGCTCAGACTCCTCTGGCCATTCTTGGTGATACCGAAATTCTCAAAGGTGCGCCCTATCGGATGATCGCCGCAGGCCTTGGCGATTTGTTAGGCAAATTTACCTGCATTTGTGATTGGAAGCTGGCCCGCCTCATCAATCATGAACACTATTGCAGCCGTATCGTGGAGCTGGTAGAAACCTGTGTTCGAGGCGTGCTGCAGGATGCCGGCAAGGCCAGGGAGCGCAACCCTCAGGTACTGGGTAATATAATGGAAGGACTGGTCCTCACCGGCGTCGCCATGAGTCTATATGGAAATTCCCGTCCTGCCTCCGGCTGTGAACACCACATGTCCCACTACTGGGAAATGATGTTTGAACAGCAGCACAGACGTCCTGTTCCGCATGGCATTCAGGTGGGTGTGGGGACCGTTCTGGTACTCAAGCTGGTGGAGGCCTTGCGCAGCACAATTGTAGATTTTGACGCTGCCCGGGCCAGTGCCATGGCATACGACCAGACCGCCTGGGAAGCTCACATTCGGACCGCCTATGGTTCTGCCACCGATGGCATCATCGCCCTGGAAGCGACAGCCCGGAAAAACGAGCCCACTGCCCGCCTGCGGCGTATTGACACGATGGAGGCTCACTGGGATGAACTGAATGCCCTTTTGACAGAGCTTCCCTCTTCCCAGACCGTGATGGATTTGCTGAAGTCTTTGGACGCTCCCTGTCTCCCCATAGAGATTGGTGTGGATGCCGATATGCTGCGCAGCACTTATCTCTATTGCAAGGAAGTTCGCGCCCGCTACACCATTCTCCAAATGATTTGGGATTTAGGACTGTTAGAGCCCCTGGCAGATCAAGTCATTGCGTCCCTATCAGTTATCCAAAAAACGCAGCAGACAGGCTCGTAATAGAGACCGGCAGGGCATCATAGATGCCCTGCCGGTCTCTATCAGATTCACAAGTTCCTGGTCTTTCCAGGTCCTTACGCGCTTGCGCTGCCTCCCTTGCCATGTTGTTTACCCGCGAACACCCAAGGGTTCATCCAAGATCACGTGTACCTCCAGTTCTATTATAGAGATAGAACCGCAGCAATATCACTGTTCGCCTTGCGCCGACAACATTCCTCTTCAGGAAAGGCTTATGGCCGCCTCTGATGAAGCGCGGCAAGCTGCCGTAGCCGGTCAATCACAGCGTCCAGAAAAATCCGATGTCCGCAAGCAGCCGCCCCCGGCGCATAGTAGACCTCTCTCCGCATCCGCCGGCAACCGCCGCCGCACATGGAGCGGTATGGGCACTGTTCACACAGGGCGAGCGGCTCTCTCTCCCGGGTGAGGAATCCGCTTTTCTGCGCCTGATCCCATACCTGGCGGAGAGACTCCTGGCAGAGGTTGCCTACCCGCCACTCATCCAGCACATAGAAATCACAGGGATAAACGCCGCCGTCCGCCTCCACAACGATCTGAGTCTGACAGCTCCCCACCAGGCCGCAGGCATTGCATTGTCCAACAGCCAGCAGGTTCACAAGGTCGTCAAACAGCTTGACACTGCGGTAAATCCCCTTCTGGTAGCTCTGGTACCACAAATCAAAAAGAGCTATGTAAAAGGAGGCGTACCGTTCAGGCGTCAGTGCATACGGTGTTTCCGCCTGATTCATGGGCCCCATGCAGGGCGTCATCTGCACAAAATGAAGATCTTGCTCCTCCATGAAACGCCAGACCTGCTGTGGGTGCCTGGCCAAGGTTTTCGTAAGCGTCATCAGCACATTGTACTCAATGCCAAAATGATCCAACCGCTGCTTGACCTCCAAAACACGTCGGAACGTCCCCTTGCGGGTATCGTCCAGGCGGTTGGCATCATGATATGCCGATGGGCCGTCTATGGAAAGTCCCACCAAAAATCCATGCTTTTTCAAAAAGGCACACCAGGCATCATCCAAAAGAAGCCCATTCGTCTGCAAGGCATAAGAGACCCGAACGCCGAGTGATTCATATCGGGAGACCTGCTGCACAAAGTGCTGGAAAAAGGGCAGTCCGGCCAGGGTCGGCTCCCCGCCCTGAAAGGCCAATGTCAAGATGTCTCCGCGCTCCAGGTCACGGAAGATGTTGGCGATGATCGCGTCGGACTCCTTCATCAGTCCATAGGAGGAAACATCCCGCAGACTGCTGACATCTGCGTAAAAACAATATTTACAGCGCATATTGCACAGAGAAGATGCAGGTTTTAGCATCACGGATAATTGTTTCATAGAACCTCCAGTATGTAGCATCTTGATTGTCGAAATTGATTATAGCAGAATACTCTGAGAAACTCAAACGGGAAATATGAAGCCGTTCCTCAGCCGCCCCATATCATGGGGCGAAGTATTAGAATTTGTGATCAGATGGGGGCCTTCCATGCCATGTGGTGATCCGCTTTTTGGAAAGCAGTCAAACCGCTTTTCCTCTGCGGTGGCAGATATCTGCCTTTTCCTCATATCATCCGTGGACACAAGTTAAAAATGCACGCTGCCGGTTTCTTAGCTGCCCCCACACGCCTCCCCTGATCTGTTTTTATTGGCTTTCAACAGCCGGGTAGCTCCACGGCAGATACGGCATAACCATATATCAGCAATTTGTCCTGCGTTGCGGCTGGCGATTTATCACAAAAAATGACGCGAAAAATATGCAGAACCGTACAAAAAAATTTTTTATAGGAAAAAGCATTGATTTTTGCAGAAAAATATAGTAATTTATGAGCGCAGATACATCAGATGATCGAATGACTCGAGCTGTTTTCACAGCGGCTCATTGAAGGAGTTTCTATGTCTGGATTGGACGGATTTACAGCTACCGGCCGCACAGGCGCTGTCGACCAGGTCATTGCCTACGTGCGGTATGCGGTCAAAAATGGAACCTATAATGTGGGCGACAAGTTGCCAAATGAAAGTGAGCTGGCAGCTACGATTGGGGTGGGTCGCTCTTCCCTGAGGGAGGGGATGCGGATTCTGGCTACATATGGCATCGTGGAAATCCGCCAGGGAGATGGCACTTATATCATTGATAAAACCGTGGAACGTTTCTTGGATTTTCTCGGATATATTCCCAGCTCTAATCTGCAAGATTTCATTGACCTGCGCCGCGTTATCGAGGTCGGCACGATTACAGTTGCCTGTGGAAAGCTCACGGAAAAGGATTTTCAGGACCTGGAAAATCTCAACAGCAGGCTTGATTATCAAAATGGCTTGGATATCTGCGTGCAGGCAGACCGAGATTTCCATATTAAGCTGATGAGTATTGTTCGTAACCCTCTTATCCTGCAGATTGAAAAAATGATTTACCAGACACGCAGTGAGCTGCTGTATAAACTGATGTGCTATCCGGATGTAGCACAGGATGCCCACACAGATCACGAAAAAATTATTGAAGCCCTTCGCGGTGGGCAGGTCTATGAGTGTGTGGAGGCTGTCATGGCTCATCTGAATGATGTATCCCAGAATATCGAGCGTTTAGGAATCAATCCCGCCCATCAGCACGAAATTTGACGTCCGCTCTCTTTGGGTGTCCTCCTCATCCAGGAGGGTGGAACTCTATAAGAATACGCCGCTCCCATGAGCTAGTGTAAGCTCAAATTGATCCATTTCAAACAATTTATCTCTCAAATTCATCAGATCAACATATGAATTTAAGTGATTCTTTTGTTTTCCCCAAAAGATAAGATGATATGATGTTTTGAGGGCGTTTATCCATTTTCTTCTGTTTAGGGTGTAGGGGGTTCCTACTTCTCTATAAAATCTGATAATAACCTTTGGCCGCGGTTAAACATCAGATGATCTTATCTTAAAGGCCAATTATAAAATCGGAGGGATGTTGAATGAGTCAAAAGGTTGTGATGACCGGAACATTGGGGGTGATGACAGAGTCAAACCTTCAGGTCATGAAGGAACTGCTGGAACGCAAGCTTCCTGGTGCAGAATTTCAGTTTTTATTTGACGCTCCGCAGGACGACAAGACGCTGATTGCCGCCGCCAAGGGTGCATCTGTGATGATTACCCAGTATCAGTTCCTCAGCGACGCAGTTTATGACGCCTTGGCTCCCGAGCTTAAGGCGGTGGTCGCTTTTGGCATCGGCTATAACAGTGCCAACCTGTCCGCAGCTACAGCCCATGGCGTCTATGTCTGTAATGTTCCTAACTACTGCCTGGAGGAGGTCGCCGTTCACGTGGTGGCTCTTATTATGGCGGAGCAGCGGAGAATGCCAAACCTAATCAAGTGGATTGAGGATGGAAAATGGGGCGGCGGTTATAAAGCAATCGCCCCCGTGCGACGGTTCTCCTGCAGCACCGTCGGTCTGTACGGCTTTGGCCGGATCGCGCGTTATGTCGCCAAAATGCTCTCCGGCTTTGGCTGCCGTGTCATTGCATACGATGCCATTGTTTCGGCAGAGTCCATCCGCGAAGCCGGTGTGGAGCCGGTAGACTTCGACACACTGCTGGCTGAGTCTGACTATTTGACGCTGCACGTTCCCCTGCTCCCCAGCACGGAGGGCATCTTCAACCGGGACGCGTTCCAGAAGATGAAGCCCACTGCCATCTTGGTCAATACCGCTCGCGGCGCGCTGTGCAATCCGGATGACCTCTATGATGCCCTGACCACCGGTAAAATCTACGGAGCTGCCATTGACGCGTATATCACTGAGCCTCCTGCGGGCGTGGAGAGAAAAATTCTGGAGCTGCCGAATGTGCTCTCCACACCTCATGTGGGCTATTACTCTGACGATGCGTTCAACGAACTGATTGAGCAGACTGTGGATGTAGCCATCCATGTTCTCAAAAATGAGGACCCCGGCACCCTGATTAACCGGGAGCTCTGGAAGCAATAACACAGCAAAATCCCATCTCCCGCGAACTTCATTCATCGTTGGCGCGTTAGAAAAGCAGCCATACCTTGAGGGAATATTAAAGGAGGAATGACTTTTGATCGCTGTGAAGAAATTTCTGGACAACATTGAAAAGTATATCATCTATGTCGTCTTGACGGTCCTGGTAACGCTGATGTTTGGACAGGTCGTCGCTAGATATGTCTTTGGCCTGGCATGGGGCTGGATGGAACAGCTGACCCGCCTGCTGTTCGTCTACGTCACCTTTGCAGGCATGAGCTACGCATGCAGGAAAAGTGAGCATTTGCGGGTGAGTTTCCTTGCAGAATTTCTCCCTGGCAAATACAGCAGAACCATTTTATTTCTGATCGGAGATATCCTGATGGCAGTCGTCTCCGCATATCTCTGCTACCGCATTTTCAATATGATGCTCCTGTGCTACCAGCAAAAACAGGTGTTCTCCGGCGCAACCTTCATCCCCGTCTGGGTAATGTATCTGGCCGGTGTGCTCGGTATGGGCGGCATGGCCATCCGAACGCTGCAATTTGGAATTATTCCGGCCCTCCGCTCTTTCAGCGGCTCCACTGAGGAGTCCTACGGAGATAAGGAATTGTCTGCGAAAGGAACAGGTGAGTAAAGATGGTCGCTTTGCTATTTATTTCACTGGCGGTATGTCTTCTTTTCACAGTGCCGATTGCCATCAGTCTCGCTTTGTCCTCCCTGTGCGTCATCTCTATCGGCTATCCGCCTGGCATGATGAACATGCTGGCGCAGTCCATGGTGACATCCGTTGATAATTACTCCCTGATGGCAATTCCCTTTTTCATGCTACTGGGAATCATCATGGAGAAAACCGGCATCGCTCAGGGCCTCATCAAGCTGGCCGAGCGCGTTGTGGGCTCCAAGCCCGGCGGTATGGGTACGGCAGCCATTGTTGCCTGCTGTTTCTTCGCTGCAATCTCCGGTTCGGGTCCTGCCTGTGTGGCTGCAATCGGCAGCATTATCATTCCTGCCATGCGCCGCCAAAACTATGACCCGGCTTACTGCGGCGCTCTGCTAGCCAGCGGTTCCACCATTGGCCCGGTAATCCCGCCCTCTATCCCCATGATCGTCTACGGCGCCACTGTGGGCGTCTCTGTCACCGGATTGTTCGCCTCCGGCGTGATTCCCGGCATTTTAATGGGGCTGGTGCTGGTCCTATACAACAAATTCGTCTCTAAGAAGCGCGGCTATGCGCCTGCTACCCAGGATGTTGAGGAGAAGGGCGCAAATGTCTTCAAGGAGGCTATCTGGGCAATCATCATGCCGGTCATTGTCCTTGGCGGCATTTATGCTGGCATCTTCACGCCCACCGAAGCGGCAGTAGTTGGCGTTGTGTACGCCCTGTTTGTAGGCAAATTCATCTATCACCAGCTGACCCTGCGCAAATTTCTGGATGGTCTCCTGGAGGCCTCCGTGCTTTCCGCCACCGTCATGATCGTGATGGGCGGCGCCAGCACCTTCGGCCGCATCCTGACCTTGGAAAAGGTCCCAACCCTGCTGACAGACACACTGTTGAGCATCTCCAGCTCTCCTATCGTCGTGATGCTGATGATGAATGTGCTGCTGCTCATCGCCGGTATGTTCATCGACACCACCTCCAACATCATTCTCTTTGCTCCGCTGCTGTGCCCTGTGGCCACCGCGATGGGCTTTGATCTGACCTATTTTGGTCTTGTGATGTGCGTGAACCTGTGCATTGGCTTCCTGACTCCGCCTCTGGGCGTCAACCTGTTTGTGGCTCAGAAAATCTCTGGAGCCAAGCTGGAGAGCATCATCAAGGAGGTCTGGCCCATGATCGGCATCCTGGCCATACTCCTGGTGGTTATCATCGCGTTCCCGGACCTCTCGCTGTTCCTGCCGAGGCTTCTGGGTCTGATCTCGTAAATTCAAGTTGTCTATTTCAAGCGAAAGCTTTCCGAAATCATATTATTGGAGGGAATTATTTGTGAAAGAAATCAGATGGCATGGAAGAGGCGGCAACGGCGGCTTCACAGCGGCACGTCTGCTGGGCTACGCCGCGTCTCTTCACTGCGGAAAGTACGCACAGGCCTTTCCGTCTTTCGGTCCTGAGCGCCGCGGCGCGCCGGTCCTGGGGTTCACCCGGATTGACGACGCCCCCATCACAGACCACAGCCAGGTCTACTCCTGCGACTGCGTGATTGTTCTAGACGAGACGTTGCTGGAGGTGGTAAACATCCTGGAGGGGCTGAAGGAGGATGGCTCCGTCTTCATCAACTCCACGCTTCCGGCCGAGGCGTTCCGCAAACGCCCCGGGTTTGACAAGGTGAAAAATCTCGTCACTATCGACGCCACCGCCATCGCTCTCCAGGAGTTGGGTGCCAACATCGTCAACACCATCATGATGGGCGCTGCCGTCGGCGGCACTGATCTGGTCACGCCGGAGGCGATGGCCGCCGCGATTGACGGCTCTATGAGCCCCTCCCTGCGGGAGAAAAACAAAAAGGTCACACAGATGGCCTATGACATTGTAAAAGGAGGTATGGCAAAATGAAGCCGCAGCGCGACATTGACTTTCATGCGCCTGATTCCATGGAGACCATTCCCTTCGGGGCGAGTTTCCCCGCCGGCCACCTGGTGAATCCCAACTCCGGCTACCGCACGTTTGCCCCCAAATTCAACCACGAGCAGTGTATCCGCTGCCTGTTCTGCTTCGTCTACTGCCCCGAGGGCGCGATCTGCAAGGACGGCGAGCAGCTAACGGTGGATATGGACTACTGCAAGGGCTGCGGCATCTGCGCTCACGAGTGCCCGAAGAAGTGCATTGAAATGGTAAAGGAGGCGGAGTAAGGATGGGTACGAAAGCATTTTTGTCTGCCAATGAGGCTGCGGCCCACGGCGTTCGGCTGGCAAAGCCCCAGGTGATTGCCGCCTATCCAATCACGCCCCAGACCACGCTTGTGGAGAAGCTGGCGGACTTCATTGCTGACGGGCAGTCCGACGCCCGGTACATGATGGTGGAGAGTGAGCATAGCGCCATGGCCGCCGCCCTGGGCGCGTCCATGATGGGAGCCCGGACCTTCACGGCCTCCTCCTCACAGGGTCTTCTGTACATGTGTGAGATGCTCAGCTATGTCAGTGGCGCCCGTCACCCAGTGGTGATGGCCGACGCCAACCGCTCCACCGCCACGCCCTGGAACATCTACGGCGACCAGCGCGACGCCATGGCCATGCGGGACAGCGGCTTTGTGCAGCTCTATGTGGAGAGCGGCCAGGAAGCTCTGGACACCATGCTCATGGCCTACCGTCTGGCAGAGGACCCCGAGGTAATGCTGCCCGTTATGGTAAATCTGGACGGCTTCACCCTAACCCATACCTATGATCTGGTAGACATCCCCGACCAGACGGATGTAGACCGCTTCCTACCTCCCTTCCAGACCACGAATAAGCTGGATATGAACAACCCCATGACGCTCTGCGCCACAGTGGGCCCCGCCTATCACACCGAGGGCCGCATCCAGCAGTGCCTGGCCTTTGAGACCGCCAAGCGGAAAATCCAGGAAATCGACACCGAGTTCGGCAAGATCTTCGGCCGGACCTATCATGGCATGTACGAGGAGTATTGCTGCGAGGACGCCGACCTGGTACTGGTGGCCAGCGGCAGTGTGGCTGGCACTACCCGTGTGGTGGTGGACGAACTGCGCGGACAAGGCCGCAAGGTTGGCATGATCAAACTCAAGAGCTTCCGCCCCTTCCCCAAGGAGTTCTTTGCCTCTATCGGCGGAAAATTCAAAGCCTTAGGCGTCATTGACAAGAGTGTTTCCTTCGGCTATGACGGCACGATCTTTGGCGATGTCAAGTCCTCCATGTATGGGCAGGGCAGCACCAAAACCGCCAACTTCATCTGTGGTCTGGGCGGTCGCGATGTCTCCAAGGATATGATCGCGGAGATGTTTGGCGTGCTTCAGAATCTGAGTGACGGCAAGTTTGAAGATGAAGTTCAGTTTATTGGAAAGAGGTGGTAACCATGGCAATCGTATTCAAAGATTTACCAGATGAGGAACTCGTCTATGGTCAGAAAAGCTGCCAGGGCTGCGGTGCGCTGCTGGCCGGCAGGCTGACCATGAAGGTGCTGGGCAAGAAGACCGTTCTGGCAACCCCGGCCTGCTGCTTTGCCGCAACGACTTCCGTGTACCCTGAGAGCGCCATTTTTGTCAACAATGTAGTCACAGCCTTCCCCGCGCTGGCCTCCACCCTCTCCGGCATGGCTGTTGCCGGTGAGGCGATGGGCTGGGATGAGGACATCACGTATCTTGGCATCGGCGGAGACGGCGGCACCGTGGACATCGGCCTGCAGGCTCTCTCCGGCGCTGCGGAGCGCAACGAGAATATTCTCTACATCTGCTATGACAACGAGGCTTACATGAATACCGGCGTGCAGCGCAGCGGCGCCACTCCCTACGGCGCCTCCACCACCACAACGCCTGCCGGCATCTGTTCAAAGGGCTGCGACAATGCTTTTAAGAAGTCCCTCTTTGAGATCATGGCGGCTCATCGTATCCCCTATGTGGCCACCGCCAGCACCTCCTACCCCAAGGACTTCATGGAAAAGGTTGCTAAGGCCAAGGCTATGAAGGGAACCAAGGTTATCCATATTATGGCACCCTGCCCCACGGGCTGGGGCTATCCCGCTGAGAAGACCATCGAGATCGGCAAGATGGCCGTGGAGTGCGGCCTGTGGTATCTGGCCGAGTATGAAAACGGCCGGTACATCATCCAGGAGCCCAAGCAGTTCAAGCCGATTGAAGATTATCTGAAGGCCCAAAAGCGTTTTAAGCACCTGAAGGCTGAGGACTACGAGCGGATTCGCGGCTATCGCGATGCAGAGTGGGACCGTCTGCGTCGGCTGGCTTCGATGTAACACGTAAATTTCCCTTCTGTCGGCGTGGATAGCTGTAAATTTTTTCAAGGTGAAATTTTTCGTCCTGAAGATGACCGAAATCCACAGACGCGTTTGGGATCTTGAACGGCACTTTTTCATGCAGTTGGAGATGGAGATTCCCACTCCGGAGCATTTTTTGCAGGAAGCGGATTGCCATCACCGTGGGAAGCCGCATCATCCCGCACTTGGCTCAGATTGTGCAGGTTCTGTATAATCGTCTGAAGGAGTGTGGCGCGCTGCCCTTTTTTGGTGCCTGCCATGGGCAGCCACGCCGACGGCACCGCCGAGGGACAGACCGCTTAGATCCGGGAGCTTGGCATTACGAAACAGAGTATCGGCATACCGATCCTCTCCAGCATAGAAATCGTCTGCTGCGGTTCTCTGGAGGATGGAACGCCTTGATGCCTATGAGTTCCATGGGATTGCCCTCCTCAACAAGGTCAAGCCCCACTCTGAATTTCGCGGCCCCCACAAGAGCGGACTTGCCAAGATGGTTGCCATCGGCCTTGGCAAGCATGTGGTGGCCTCCGTCCTTCACGCTAGGGGATATGCCGGGCGAACCCGGCATATCCCCCGGATGGCGGAGCTGTTCCTGTAAAAATGCCGTTGCGTGTTTGCGGTGGGTATTGTCCAGAATGCGTAGACCAGATCAGCGTGCTGGAGGTCCTCCGGCCGGAGGACTTTCTGTCCCGGGAGCCAAGCCTTGCCAGAGCTCGCCCGCTGACGTCTCGCCACTTTCAAAGGTCGAGATCGACGTGCTGATCATTGATCAGATTGGAAAGAACATCAGCGGCGCGGCCATGACTCCAATGTGACCGGACGGAATTGCAGTGCTCTTCCGGGATTAGGTCTGGAAATTCCGGATCTGAAGCGGCTCATGACCCGGGGATTGACCCTGGATACCGCCTCCAAACCCACCATGCTTCAAAGCGCCTCTATGCCTTTGTATGCAAACAGCGACTGGGATGCGCTCAGAACCGCTATCCGTTCTCTGAACTGTAAGGACTACCGTCAAGTGAAAATTGTCCGCATCAAACATCCCCAGTGTATGTCCGGCATTCAAGTCAGCCGCAGCTACTGGGAGGAAATCCGCCACCTCCCGGACGCTGCTTTGGTCAACGACTTTGAACCAATTGTGCTTCGATGCGGCCGGAACTCTGGCAGATGGTGCCCCACTCTAAGGGACCCGCATGAAAACCCCTATCGATTCTAAAACTGATAAGGAGGCAAATTTATGAGACGTCTGAAATCATTTCTCTGCGTCTTGTCAGCCTGCGCCCTGGTCATGTCCCTCTCCGGCTGCGGCGGCGACAGCAGCACGCAGTCCGGCGATGAAGTCGTTTGGATCATGGCCCATACCGTCACCGAGGACATCGCCCTGCACAAGGCTTTCGTGCAGGTGGCCGAAAATATTAAAGAGGCGACAGACGGCAAATTTGTTATTGAGATCTATCCCAATTCCCTGATGGGTGGCAACCGAGAGGTGCTGGAGGGCATGCAGTTTGATACCTTCCAAATGACGATGCCCAACGTGGGCATGTTGGGCGGCTATTCCGACCAGATCTCCGTACTGGAGCTACCCTATCTCATTGAGGACGTCACTAATTTTGAAGATGCTGACGCCGTCTATAATTCCGATATTCTCCAGCCCATCTACGATGACCTGGCGGACGCCGGCTTCCTGTGGCTTGGCTCTTGGTATCAGGGAAACCGCCATCTGACCACAACCAAAACCCCGGTCCATACGCCCGCGGATATGAAGGGGCTGAAAATCCGCACTATGGAGAGCCAGTATCATATGGCGCATTTCAACGCCTTAGGCGCTAATGCCATCCCTCTGGCCTTTTCTGAGGTATTCACCGCGCTGCAGCAGGGTGCTATTGACGGGCAGGAAAATCCCTACTGTAATATCTACACTCAAGCTATCTACGAGGTACAGGGCTACATTATTGAAACTGCGCATATCTTCGACATCATACCCGTTCTGGTATCCAAGGCCGCGTATGACAAGCTGCCGGAGGAATATCAGCAGCTCCTATCCGAGGAAATCGCCAATATGACCATGGAACAGTGGCAGATGGCGATGGATGACGACAATGCCTGCAAAGACAAGATCATTGAGACCGGCAAGTGTGAGATTATTGAGCTGACCACAGAGGAGCGGCAGGCTTTCCGCGACGCAGCCCAGCCTGTCTATGACGACTATACTGCTGAACATGGCAGTGAGCTGCTGGACGCTATTCTGGCAGCCCAGGAATAACCATCCATTTAACAACGTAATAGAAAAGAGGAATTGCAATGTCCGCATGTAAGGTTGAAGTCAAGGATTATATTTGTACAGTCACAATCGACCGCCCTCCTGCAAATGCCACCAGCAAGGAGACCTATGATGAAATTCGGGACACCTTCTATGCCTTGGACCGCCGGGAGGACATCAAGGTGGTCATTCTGACCGGCGCCGGCAAGATTTTCATGGCTGGAAATGAGCTAAGCGAATTCGGCGAGTTCATGGAGCCCAGCAAGTGTACAGTGCACTACGACAGAATCCGCAACGCCTATCTTGCTGTCAAAAACTGCCGTTATCCCGTGATTGGCGCCATCAACGGCTCTGCAGCCGGTGCCGGCTGCGCGTTTGCTGGCTGCTGCGATGTTCTGATTGCCGCCCAGGGCGCCAAGTTCGCCCTCTCTGAAATTAAGGTGGGTATCATCGGCGCGGACGGCTACGCCTCCTTGATGGTTCCTGAGAAGGTGCTGCGCTACATGGCCTTCTCTGGCAATCCCCTACTGGCGGAACAAATTGCCCAGTGGGGCGGCATCTGGAAGGTGGTTCCCAGGGAGCAGGTGCTGGAAGAAGCCCAGAAGCTGGCCGCAGAGTTTGCCCAAAACGCAAGACGCGCCCTGATTCTGTGGAAGCAGTGTCTGAATGAAAACTATGAGCACGAGCTTCCCAAGAAGTTCAACAACAACCTGCAAGCCACCATCGCCTACCAGCCCTATCATGACTTCAAGGAGGCCTCCACTGCATTCATAGAAAAGCGCGTCCCTGAGTACGACGAGCAGTGATGAAGCAGACACATCCGCAGCGCCGGGTTCTGGTGGTGATAGGGTCTATCATCTGCCAATTCTGTGTGGGAATGCTATACAGCTGGAGCGTGTTTCAAACCCCCATTTCTCAAATGTTCGGCTGGGATACCGGCGCGGTCTCTCTGACCTTTTCCATCAGCACGTTTATGCTTCCTGTCGCCATGATCGTCGCCGGGTTGCTGCTGCCCCGCCGGGGACCCAGATGGGTTGCATCTCTGGGCGGCATCATCCTCGCCATCGGACTTTTGATCGCCAGCCAATCCCACTCTCTGGTCATGCTGTACGTAGGCTTTGGATTCCTGGGCGGCGCGGGCGTTGGCCTGGTTTATGGTGTCCCCATTGCCACCTGTGCCGGCTGGTACCCAGAGAGCACCGGGCTGATCACAGGTCTTGCCGTCGCTGGCTTCGGTCTTGGTTCCAGTGTCTATGCGCCCATTGCCACGAACCTCATCAGCCATATTGGTCCTATGAGTACATTTCTGGTGCAGGCGTGCGTCTCTTTCGTCGGCATTTTGCTGGGAAGCCTGCTGCTCAAGGCCCCTCCATCCACTCAGGCGGCTCCGGGCGGACAGACGGGCAGCTATACGCCAGGCGGCATGCTGCGCACCTGGCAGTACTGGATTCTCCTGATCATGTACATCCTAGCCAATGCAACAGGTCTCATGGTCGTGGGATATGCCTCCCCTATGGGGCAGCAGCTGGCTCATATCACCACCGCCCAGGCAAGCGCAGTGGTCAGCATCCTAGCGATCTCCAATACGCTAGGCCGCTTTCTGGGTGGAGCCATGTCTGACCGGTTCGGTCCCTTTCGGGTGGTTATCTTCCTCTACTTGGTCAATGCTGCCACCATGTTCTCCATGAAGCTGATGACGAACTTTGTGCTCTACGCGCTGGCTGTCGCCATTCTGGCCTGCAGCTTCGGCGGCATGGTGGGGGCCTATCCCTCCATTGTCCTGGACTACTTCGGCAAAACCTACTATTCCGTGAACTACGGTCTGGTCTTCCTGGCCTTCGGGATCGGCGGGCTGCTGGGACCGCAGATTGTCTCTCAGGTTCTGCGGCTGCAAAACGGCGATTATACGCTGGCCTTCTGGATCGCAGGTGGAGCCGGCATTGCCGGCGCTCTCCTGGCCCTGTTGTGCAGAAAACCAGTTCCCGGAAAACGCCATACCTCCTAAAAAGCGGCAAGGCGGAAGTCTTCTGACTTCCGCCTTGCTGCTTTTATGCGCGGCGCTGCTGGCTATCAAGTAAAATGCATCACGGAATCTCCAGATGGACTGACTCGTGAAAGATCGGCTCTACTATCCCGGGAATCTCCACGGCGTCCGTAAAGCGGACGTCTCCCACACAATTTTTTAATAGCTGCACGATGTAGGGGTGGGGCCGCTCATCCGGGCGGCCCGCTGCCACACAGACCACCGCTGTCTTGGGCTGTAGGAGGTGCAGGAGCTTCCGCGTGGTAGAGGACAGCGAGGCGTGGTGGGGCACTTTCAAAATGTCGCAGGGAGTGGCTGTTGCCGTCTCCCACATGTGGGCATAGGCGTCGCCGCCCAAAACAATCTCCCGGCCATGGTAATATAGCCGTTGGCGCAGGCTGGCAACATTCATGGACTTGGCCCAGTGGATTAGATCATAGGCGTTCCGCCGCCCCTGAAAGGCTGCGTCAAACACCTGTCTCTGCCTGGGGTACAATGCCGGCTCTCCAAAGAGGATGTCCATCCTCAGTTCCTCCGTGAGCTGAAGGGTCTCCATCCGGTCGCCCGCAAGCTCCACCAGCGTTCCAATCCGTTCTTCATACCGTCTCAGCGGCCGCGCATAGAAATCCATGCAACGCAGAAGATTCCTGGCCGCTTTGGGAAGGCCGTTGTCTCCGTCTGGTTCCAAGCTCTCCGCCTCCCTCGGAGGGATGTAGGGCGTCAGTAGCCGGTCCACAGCCACGCACTGTAGCACCCGGTCCAGGCCACCCACATGATCTCTATGAAAGTGTGTCAGCAGCAGGATATCCAGCCGCTCAATCCCCTGTTTTTTCAGAAAATCCCCGGCATAGATTCTACAGGACCTGGCATCCAAGGGTTCCGGGTGGTCATCCCGCACCAGGTTATCGTGGCCGCAGTCCACCAGCATAGAAAAGCGGCAGCTTCCGCCCTCCACCTCCCGCACCAGGATCGCGTCGCCGTTGCCCACATTGATGAAGTCCAGTACCAGCATCACCTGTCCCCCTTTCTTTTATGGTTCTTACAATACCACACCCTATGATTCCGGGCAACGAAAAGTCCGCGACAGTATTACAAATATTTCCTGCATTTTTTTGACAGTCCACACAAATTTCTCACAAGGAAAGATGCACATCCCCACAGGCTTTCGGCTGTCTGGAAACGAAAAAAGAGAGGCAATGCCTCTCTTTTCAGCTCTTATAATTTCCGCAGCGCGTCTACCAGCGCGGTCTTACCCTGGGTCTTTTCATCCTTCATCTTCACGATACGGGCAGGGCTTCCCGCCACGACGGCGCCAGCGGGCACATCCTCAATGACCACGGCTCCGGCAGCCACTACTGCGTCTGCTCCGATATGAACGCCCTCAATGACCACGGCGTTGGCACCAATCAGAACGCCGTCCTCCACAATGACCGGGGTGGCAGAGGCCGGCTCCACGACGCCCGCCAGCACCGCGCCGGCGCCGACGTGGCAGCGCGCACCCACCGTGGCCCGACCGCCCAGGACGGCTCCCATGTCAATCATGGTGCCCGCGCCCACGACGGCGCCAATATTAATCACCGCGCCCATCATGATGACCGCGCCCTCTCCAATTTCCACCTTTTCCCGGATGATGGCACCGGGTTCAATGCGGGCTGGAATCTCCCGCATATCCAGTAATGGCACGCCGGAATTGCGGCGGTCATTCTCCACCACATAATCCGTGATTTCCGCGGCGTTTGCCTCCAGAACAGGCTGAAGCTGGCTCCAATCACCAAAGACGATGAAGCTGTTGTTTCCACCAAATACCTGGGCGTTGCCGAAGTCCACCGGCCCTGTGGTATTCACATACAGCTTCACCGGAGTTCTCTTTTCAGAATTTGCAATATAGTCAATAATTTCCTGCGCGTTCATAGTCACTCTCCAAACAAGATATTTTCCAAGTCATAGATGCCGTTTGCTCTCCCTGGCAACAGCCGGGCCACACGCAAGGCGCCGTTCACAAAAATCTGACGGCTGGCCGCCCGGTGAGTAAATTCCAGCTCCTCGTCGGGGCCGAAGAAATGCACAGTGTGGGTTCCCGCCACTGTGCCGCCCCGCAGGGCGTGAATGCCGATCTCCTCCCTGTTCCGCCGACCGGTCTGACCTTGACGCCCATAGACCGGCGTCAGCTCCTGACGCGGGTCCATAGCCTCCACCAAGAGCTTTGCGGTTCCGCTGGGCGCGTCGGTCTTCTGATTGTGGTGGACCTCTGTCACCTCAATGTCAAACTCCGGCCTCAGCACCCCGGTGACATCCCGCAGTGCCCGGGCAAGTACCGCAACACCCAGAGAGAAATTGGCGCTCCACAGCACCGGGGCGGCGCTTCCCAGCGCCTGCAGCTCCCGGAGCTGATCCGACGTGTAGCCCGTGGTGCCGGAGAGCAGCGCCGTTCCGGTACGGCGGACATAGGAGCAGATTTCCGGCAAAGCCTCCGGCCGGGAGAAGTCAATCACCACGTCTGCCACCTTGCCAAGCCGACCCAGCTGGTCCAGATCTTCGCGGCCAAAAGCCGCTTCCACCTGGTCGCCGGCGGCCCGGGCAGTCTCCTGGAGGAGCCGCCCCATCTTTCCCCGCCCGATCAGGATATATCTCACAGCAGTCCCACCTCCTTCATGGTCTCCCTAAGAACCGCCTCATTCGCCGGACTCATCGCACAAAGCGGCATCCGCATGGGCCCTACGTTCAGCCCCATCAGATTCATGGCAGCTTTGACGGGAATGGGATTGACCTCAATGAACAGATGGTTCATCAGCTTCAGGTATTTCAGATGATTCTCCACTGCTCGGGCCTGGTTGCCGCCCAGATAGTCCGCCACAATCTGATGACACATAGCGGGCATGACGTTTGCATAAACGGAGATCACGCCACTGCCGCCGACGCTCATCAAGGGGATCGTAATGTCGTCGTTGCCGGAGTATAAGGAAAAGTCCGGTCCCGCGCAGTGTGCGATCTTCATGATGTAGGACATATCACCACTGGCCTCCTTGATGCCGGCGATGTTGGGATGCGTACTAAGCCGTTCCACCACAGATACCGGAATGGAGCAGCCAGTACGCCCAGGGACATTGTAGAGGATGCAGGGAATATGGACCTTGTCCGCCGTCTCAGCAAAATGGCGGTACATACCCTCAGCGTTGGCCTTGTTGTAGTAAGGGGCGATCAATAGCAGAGCGTCAGCGCCCATGTCCTGGTACTGGATGCTCTTTTCAATCTGAGTAGCGGTGCAGTTGGAGCCGCTGCCCACCATCACCGGTACCCGGCCATTCACCACCCGGATGGTGTGCTCTACCACCGCCGCGTCCTCTTCATGGGTCATAGTAGGGTATTCGCCGGTGGTGCCCAGGGTTAAAATGGCATCTGTGCCCCCGGCAATCTGGCGCTCCAGCAGATTGGTCAGCACCTCGAAATTCACGCTGCCATCCTCGTGGAAAGGCGTGATCATGGCGACGATGGAACCTTTGATGTTTTCAAATTTCATGTGAGTGTCCTCCATTTTTTTCATAAAAAAACGGTAGAGACACGCCCCTACCGACAGTATGTGCAAGCAGCACTCCCTGTAAGCGGATAGCGCACCCGCGGCAAATGCCGCGGACAGTTTCACAGGTCTTTCCTGGGAACCCATCCCTCTCCCGCGCCCGGAAAAGGAATTCGGCGGACTTGCCCTTCCCACCTTCTCTGCCTGCCAGCTCCCGTGGGTCCATCGCATCCGCGCCTCTATCTCATTTTTTGCCATCATACCATGATTTCAGCTCCGTTGCAATGGTTACTTTGAAAAAAAACCTGTCAGATTTTCTATAGATATGCTACAATAGCTACAATACCGGAGATTCCCATATCCCAACTATCCTCAAGGAGGTTTTACATGCTCCCGTCTGTTGTCGCCCATCGTCGGGCCTTACACCGTATTCCAGAGTTGTCTGATCAGCTGCCGGAGACGGCGGCGTATGTACGTTCTGTCCTCGCACCTCTGAGCTGTACCGTTACCACCCCGATTCCCAGTGCTATCTGCGCCTTTTTCGATGCCGGAAAGCCGGAAACCGTGGCCTTCCGTGCGGACATGGATGCCCTGCCCGTGACGGAGCGCACAGGTCTTCCCTATGCCTCGATTCATCCAGGACGCATGCATGCTTGCGGTCATGACGGTCACATGTCCATGGCACTGGCACTGGCAGAGCATGTGTCCGCGCGTTTATCAGAGCTGCCGCGCAATGTGCTCTTCCTCTTCCAGCCTGCAGAAGAGACGTTTGGCGGTGCCAGTCCCCTGTGCGCCACCGGAATTTTGGAGCAACACCATGTCCAGCGTGTATTCGGACTGCACCTGTGGCCGGGACTTCCCGCCGGAGCGGTCTATACACGCCCAGGGCCGCTGATGGCCCGGGCTAATGAGGTCACTATCACCGTCACCGGCAAGAGCGTCCACCTCTCTCGTGCCGCCGAGGGACGGGACGCCCTGGCTGCGGGGCTGGACTACTATCGCCGCGCCTTGGAGCTGGTGGAGGCCCTGCCGCCGCCCCGGGTGCTGGGCTTTGGACGCATGGTCTCCGGCACCGTCCGCAACGCTGTCAGCGGGGAAACCATCCTGGAGGGCAGCCTGCGGACCTATCAGGAGGATACCTACCGGGCCTGTCGGGAGGGTCTGATTCGACTGGGCGTCCAGGTGGCGGAGGAGCGCGGCTGCGAGGTGGATGTCCACCTGAGCGACGGTTATCCGGCGGTGTGGAACCATGAGGCGCTCTATGTGCAACTCTGCCGGGAACTGGGGCCGAAGGCGCCGGCCCTGCTGGACACCCCGGTCCTGGCCGCCGAGGACTTCTCTTTTTATCAGCAGCGGGTACCTGGTGTCTTTTTCTTCCTTGGCGTCGGGGAAACTGCAGAGCTTCACGCTCCGGAGTTCTGTTTTGACGATGAGACGGTGCTGCCGGAAGGCGTTGCGTTTTTGAAGCGCCTGCTGATGCTGGCATAAGAATCAGCGTCCCGCGAAATCTGCAAGGCTTGTTTATACGGAAGCGCTACCAAAACAAGGAGGAATGAAATCGTGAAAACAGAAACCCTGCAGAAACTTGGTGCCAGCGCTCTCCTGCTGGTAGTTGCTCTGCTTTCTGCCCTGTGGCTGGCGGGGACCGTCTCCTCGCCCGAACTGCATGCCAAAGCCCTGGCGGAGCTGGATGAGAAAAAGATCACAGTCATGGAGCTGACCGCAGCCACGGCTGTCACCTCTGTAGCCGTCTCTGCCGTTCCAGGCGATGCTACCACGCCCCTGGCCAGCAAAATCGCGGACCTCAGCTCCTATCTCCTGCTGGTTGTGGGAGCCATTATGCTGGAAAAGCTCCTGCTGACCATGCTGCCCTACGCCGCGTTCACCATCCTGATTCCGGCCGCCTGCGTATTTTTTGCGCTCTCTCTGTGGCGTCCCGCCGGAGGGCTGCGGCGCTTTGCCGCCAAGCTGGTCCTCTTTGGGCTTGCCATTTGCCTGGTAGTTCCTGCCAGTCTTCGGGTCAGCCGTCTGGTGGAGAACACTCTGGATGTCCAGCAGACGATTGACTCCGCTGCCCAGTCTGCCGACGATGTGGAGAAGGAGGCAGGCGAAGCGGATGATGCGGTCTCCGGCGGCTGGCTCTCTCAGATCGGAGAGCAGATTACCAGCGGAGTCACCGGGGCGATTGACGCGGCCGAACAGGCCCTGAGCCGTTTTATCGACGCCATTGCGGTACTGCTGATTGTAAACTGTGTGGTCCCCATCCTGGTCCTATGGTTCTTCTTGTGGCTGGCCAAGGCTATTTGGGGCATCCAAATTGACGCCTCTCCCAAGAAAATTCAGGGCCTTCTCCTTAGCCGCAGGGGCCGGAAGCGCTCCGAGGCGGATGATAAAGAGCTGACCCCTCAGCCGTGATCCATGAAGGGAAAAACACGCTGTGCAAAGCACAGCGTGTTTTTTTAAACCGTTTGTAAATATCCCCCTATATCTATCCCATGCTTATCCGCCAACGTTTACACCATATTTCAAGGCCGCAACCTCATTTTATTTCAAGCACAAACCTGCGCAATCTGGTATCATTTAGCGCGTACAAATACACAGAAAATACACAGCAGCTTACTTGCAGTATTCCGCCAGGATTTCCGCCGCGCTTTTTTGGCGCTGTTGTCTAAGGTGGGTGTAAACCCCCTCCACAGTCTCCACCGCATCCCCCAGAATCCGGGCCGTCTGCCTGGGGTCCAATCCAGCCTCATAGCAGATCGTGGCCATAGAGTGCCGGAAACAATGCGGAGTAATGTGGAACGTCTCCACGGTTTCGCCGTTGCTGGCCCGCTCTGCAGCGAAAAGACCCGCGTCTCGGCAGTACCGCCGCCAGTTTTTTGTGATTTCCGAGGAGCGCATAAAGCCCCCGTCCTCTCCCGGGAAGATCAGCCCCGCCCGGTTTCGCGGCAGCGCCGCAGCCAGGGGCGGAAGCAGGGGGATGTCCCGCCGGCCGTTCTCGCTTTTGAGGTGGTCCTCCAGCACCGGCACCTGCCCCGTCGCATAGGAGAGCTTTTTGGTCACATGGATGACGCCGGCCTTGCGGTCAATGTCTCCATAGGTCAGCGCCAGGGCTTCTCCCCGCCGCATCCCGGTGTAGAGCAACAGACAGCCGAACAGCCAAAAGTGAGCTTTTCTCTCTGCAGATACCCGCTTGACAATGGCCTCCTGTTCCTCCGTCAGCGCTTCCCGGCGTTTTACCGGAAGCCCCCGGCTCTTGCGTATCTCCGTAGCCGGGGACACGTCGATATCGCCGGAAATGACGGCGTAGGAACAGATCATCTTGCATACGCTCAAGTCAGTCTGTACCGTTTGCGCACTGTAACCAGCTCTCTCCAAGTCGTTGAGATACCGTTTCACGTCCAGAGGCTTGACGTCCCGAATGCTCTTTGGGAATGCCGCGCAAAGCCGTTTTACGGCATATCCGTACACCATTTGCGTGCTGAGGGACACCGTCTTGTCGTGTTCCCGCTGCCATTGCGCTGCCACCACCGGGAACGGCCTCCCGGCCTGCGCCTGTTCCTGATACGCCAGGATCTTCCGGTCCACCTCCCTGCAGGTCTTGCCCCGAAAGGCCACCCGTCTGCCGTTGATTTTCCGGATGGACTCATAGAGTCCGTCGGGCCGCTGGTAATATTTTTGCTTTGCCATCGTTACCTCCTTGTTTTTTCCGGAGGTCCATGCTATACTGTGCCTGAGACCTCCCGCTTCGTCGTGGTTGCTGGGTGGTTTGGATCGATCCGCTCCGGTGTTTGCAGCGCCGGAGCGGCATTTTATTGCGCCTTTTTCAAATCATTGATCTGGTTGGTATGCATCTTGATGATGCTCTTTAGAAGCTCGACTTCCTCCTCCAACGCCTCCACCTTGCTCTTTGGGGCCAAAGTATCGAGAATAGTTTTCTGGCCCTCGGCTAACGCTTGAATTTGGGGGATTAAGATGTTCTCCTGCGCGACTTCAACACTTACCAGACGTTGATTGATTTCTTCCAGCATGGATATCATTTTTTCTTCGTGGTTCATATGATCTTCCTCCTCGCCGCCCTCCGGCGGCTTTTTTATCTCCCCGGAAGGGGATATCTCTTTTTGGTCATGACCCGCCCCTGCCAGACCAGGGACCTTCCGCTGCTGGCGGTGATCACCAAGTCAGCGTCCGACCGTTTCCGATTCAGGCTGAAGAGGTAGGTAATCCCCAACATGCGGTCATAGTGCCACTGCTTGATGACGGTAGCTCCATCCACGCAGAAAACGCCGATGTCCCCATCCCGCATTTCATCATGATTGACAAACACGATAGACTCATCCGGGAAGTCCGGTTCCATGCTGTTTCCCTGTACCCGAATGGCATAGGAGGCACCTCTGGGGTCCTCCGGTTTCAGTTCGTAAGGCTCGCAGCTCTGTCCGGTCTCGCCCAGGGCAGGGCCGGCGGCGGAGGGATTGATAAACAGGTTGATAACAGGTGGTGTTTCCGGCTCCTCTGCCTCCTCCTGAAAGCGTTTCTCATCCTCCATCCGCTGGAGCTCCGTCTCCGCCAGCTCTCGCAGCGCCTGCCTCCCCCAGCGGTCCAGGCTGTCATAATCCTTTGCAAGCCTCATCGCCTCGCCCGACAAGGGCGGGGCCTTTTTTGCGCCCATCTCCCCATGCCCAAAGTCCACACGAAGAACCTTCGGCTGAAAATGTTCATCGGAAATACTGTCGTCCGCCAAATAATCCAGGGACACATCCAACGCAAGCGCAATCTTCTGGATGGTGGAAATCTTGGTGTTCTCGTACCCCTTCTTATAAAAACCGTCGATGGTCGTATAAGGAACGCCCGACAACTTGGAAAGTTTGCTCTTATTTAGGCCCTTCTTCTTCATGAGATAATCTAGCTTTTCTAAAAAATTCATGCTCGTCACCTCTCTACACCAACAGTACCACAGTGAAAAGTAAAATGCAAGAAAAAATTTACGCCACAGGGTAATTTTCTATTGACAGATTACGCTGTGGGGTATATCATAAAAACAGAAATACCCCGCAGGGTAACTCGATAAGGAGGTGAGCCTATGCTCCGATTAAAGAAAGCACTGGATGCCAGAGGAATTTCTCAAAAGTCATGTGCTGAGCTTTTGGGAATCACTGAGAAAAGCCTTTATAACAAGATGTCCTGCCGGTCTGAGTTTACATACAGCGAAGTCCGGCGACTCAAGGCATTTCTTCCGGAATATAACCTGGACTATCTTCTGGAGGATGACGCAAGCTGACCCGGGAAATGCGTGGCAAAAAGGAAAGCGCCCCAGCGGTGCAACGCTGAGACGCTTCCTGCGGAGATGTTTTCGCTGCGGTGAATCTTTCACATTACGGTATGGTCGCCGGGTCGTGAAAAGCGGTTGCACCCACTTTAGACATCGCAAACCAGAGGCGAGGCTCCGCACCTTTGCCCCTCTGGTTACACCGCCTGGTCTAGCAATGTGCGAAAATGGCGGCGTGTCATAAGGGAAACGCTCGTAAAGAGCTTGTCCATCTGATACGCCTCCTCTCTTTCCCGTGAGGGGGAATGACCGAGAGTACCGCGCACGGCATATTCACTTTACCACGCATTTCCCGTTTAGGCAAATAATTTCCTACCAACACCTAGAACAAGCAGTATACCCCTGGTTGATAGCATCATCAAGGGAGATTGCGATCTTGCTCTGCCGCAGATACTGACACCCATTCCGGTGGTACTTTTCGCCGGTGTTTGTGATGTAGACCATCTGAGATTGATTCCCGTTGTCCGGCGTAATCGGAACAAATTGGGGATTAGAGGTGATCTCTGAAGAATTGCTTTTTGATGCGGCCTCTTCCAGTCCACGTTCATAGCCGGCTTGGTAGCCTTCATCATACGCACCGACTTTTTCGGCGGAAACCTTCTCAGCCATATAGCTTTCCATGTAGTCATATCCAGCTTCATACCCGGAGTCATATCCGTGTCCGCTGCCTACATAATAGCCGGCATAGGCAGAGACAGAGATTGCAAGCAAAAACCACACAATTATTTTTTTCATGCTTATCCCTCTTTCTTTGTTGGATATACGGGAAAATTTTACCATTCCAAAACCCAGAACGCAACCACGACAAGCGAAAAAAGATGCCCCGCCAGGCGCGGACAACACCTGGCGGGGCGGCGGAAGCCTATTGAACCAACCAACAGGCCCGCAGGATGATTTTACCACATCCTCCTGCCGGGCACAAGACAAGGAGGATGATTTTTTATGGAACGAAACTTCAAAGATGTGGTAGAGAACATCCGCGGCGCGGAGAAGGACGTGGACAAGGTCCTGGACGCCGCCCGCCTGGAGCGGCATGAGGGGCCGAACCGGCATATGACCGGGGAGCAGAAATTGATCCTGCTGCTGTCCCTGATCGCCGCCGGAACGTTTCTGACCCTGCTGCTCGCCCCCATACTGTTATAGAAGGAGGACCCCATGGAAAACAAATACTACCGTGACAATCTGGCCGCGATTCTGGAATTTACCGGAGGCCGGCACCTGCTGGGCTATGGAGATATCTATAGATACACCGGCCTCAAAGACCACCGGGCTATCCGCAAGCGCTACCCGCTCAACAAGGACGGCACCATCACCGCGGAAACCCTGGCCCGCCGTCTGTGCGAGGGGGCCAGATCATGAACTGGTTTTTAACCGCTGCGCTCGCAGCCATCGGTGCCTGGAAGGCCACCGAATGGATATTCCGCCTGGTCAATCAACTGGATGGCCGGTAAATGAACATTGGGGACAAGCTCCGCCGCCCGTTGGAGCTGGACACGACCTATTGGGGCTCCACGGATGGCCGCCTGTACCCCTGCGAGGTGGTCTACATCCACCCAAAAGGCCGCTATTACACCGTGGAATTTGACTTCCACGGGACAAAAATCCGTCAGAGTTTCCAGGCGGGATTTGATTGAAAACATTGTTTACCTATTTCGCCCACATTCTACCATGGCAAGTAAGTGAGCACAACAGCGCACCTATTTTTAGGAAAATAAAAAAGCGAGGTTTATAAACTATGACAATCGGAGCATGGGTATTCGTTATTATCACAGGCGTTTTCGGCCTATCTATCGCAGGATTTTTGTTACGGGGAGCAATAGCGACTGATAAACAATACGAAAAGGGCTTGAAAATTGGACTCTCAATCGCAACAGCGGCAACAGTTTTAATTACTGCGCTGATTTGTGGCGCCTATATCTGGTATCGGCTTAATTCTGAGAGCGGACATAGGGCTTTGAAAGACCAGCAGAGCAATTTGTCTGGTGGGATTGAGAGAACAGTATCTGTCTACGACATAAACGGTCAGCTTATCAAGGAGTATTCGGGAAAGTTTGACGTTGAAACAGACCGGGAGAGTTACATTTTATTCGATGATGAAGACGGAAATCGTCACATGATTTATTACACCACAGGGACAATCATTGTGGACGAAAAATAAAAAGCGGGCTGCCTCTGTCGGTAACAGAGGACAGCCCATGACACCACGTGAAAGGACCACGAGGTATCGGAGACAGTATAACACATCCTCCGGCCTCTGGCAAGAATAGGAGGATATTTTTAACATGAAAAATGAACCGACAACAATTCAAGAATTAAGAGGTATGGCCCGATACGTGAACCGCGAGTTTGACAATCTCTGCCGCGTTGAAGGAACTGATTCTTGATCGGGCGGCGCATGACCCCGGTATTCATTTGATGGAACTGAAGGAGAAGCCAATGAGCAATTTAACATTTTTCTTTGTGCTGCTGGGAGTATGCACATTTACCAGAGGCCTTTTCTGGGTGGTGGACAAGCTGGAGGGGCGGGTATGAAGCGACGGCAGATTCTTACATATCTTTGCTTCATCGGGCTTCTGGCAATCTGGTTAATTGGATTCCTGGCGCTGAATGTGGATGCGGAGCCTCCGCGCCCGGAACACACAAAAGCCATCATGCCGGAGATCCCGTTGGACGAGCTGGAGGCGGCTGAAAATGAGCTGATTGAGGCCGCACTGCTGGCCCGCTCAACCAAGCTGGAGGACGTGACCATCACCTTCTACTGCTGCGAGGAACGGCCCCACATCTGCGGGACAGGCTCCGGCATCACTGCCAGCGGACGGCGCGTGACGCCCTATGTAAGCTGCGCTGTGGACCCTGCCGTGATTCCGCTGGGCAGCACCATCATGATCGAGCGCAACGGCGAAATGCTGCGCCTGCGGGCGGACGATACCGGCCCTGCTATCCGGGGAAACCGTATAGATTTGGCAGTCCAGGGGCACCAAGAGGCCTTATCCCTGGGCGTGAAAACGGCTGATATCTGGTGGTGCGAGGAATGAAAGGAGGCCAAATGCGTGTACTATTGCGAACTCTGCGGCACGTTTTTCGATAAGCCGCACATCCGAACATATCAAGACCCCACGGTGGACCCCAGGGCAGAATTCCAGGAGGTTGTCTGCCCGGTCTGCCTGGAACCCCACATCGAAGAGGCGGCCTTCTGTCCCGCCTGCGACCAGCCTATGCCGGTGGGGCCTGTGCTCTGTGAGAGCTGCCGCATGTCTTTGAAGCGGCGGGTGACAGAATTTTTTGATACCCTCACGGCTGAGGAAGAGCAGCAGTTTGACGCCTGGATGGAGGGCTCCAGCATCACGGAGAGGAGGGCGTTCCCATGATTCAATTTCATGAGGCATCCCATACCTATACGCTGGATGGCGTGGACCTCCCCAGCGTCACCCATATCTGCCGCTTCCTGGCCTATGACTACAAATCGGATGAGCCATGGCTCGCGGAGGCAGCGGCCCGGCGTGGGACTGCGGTCCACGAGGCCTGCGCCCTGATTGACTATGGCGAAGAGCCGGAGGAATCCGCGCAGATCGCCGGGTATCTCAACGCCTATCGGCGGTTTTTGAAGGACTACCGGCCGGACTGGGAGCTGATCGAGCACCCTATGGGAACCCTGGAGCTTGGCTACGCCGGGACTCTGGACCGGTATGGAACCCTCTATGACGGGCGCACCTGCATCCTGGATATCAAGACCGGGCAGCTTTACAGCGCCGCACTCCGGGCTCAGCTGACGGCCTATCAAGCGCTCCTTCCGCCACGATATCACTGTACACACCTCTACGCCTTAAAACTCAGCGCAGACGGCACCTATCAGCTGCGGGAAGTCCCGGCGGACCGGGCCCTGCTGGATGCCTGTTTGTTTCTGAACAACGCCACCGAAAGGAAGAAACGCACATGAGTGAGGAATTGATGCTTTATAGTTACAGCGCATCTCCGCTGGCTGTCCAGAAAAAGCCCCACACCGGGGATTATGAGATATCTGTCTTCGGCGGCGCTCCGGCCACCTTGCGGCGGGGCGTGGACTTCGGCATGATTCGCCGGAAGGACGGCAGTGCCCAGACCAAGCACCCAACGCTCTTTAAGGCCGGCGCGGAAAAGGTAGCCGTGGCCTATGGCCTGTGCCAGAGATACCACATAGAGAGCAAGCTGGAAGACGCGGAGAGCGGGTTCTTTTTCTACGCCGTCCGCTGCGACCTGGTCAAGATCGTGGACGGGCGGGAGTATACCATCACCAGCTCCTACGGCTCTGCTAACACCCGGGAAGGCCGCAACGGACGGCAGTCCCCCTTTGATGGCGCAAACAGCGCCCTAAAGATGGCCCAGAAGCGGGCCCTGGTCTCTGCGGCGCTGTCTCTTGGCTGTATGTCCGACAGCTTCACCCAGGACGTGGAGAGCGACACGGAGGACGCCAGCGCCTACTTCAACGCCAAAAATCCGGAATTTCCCATCTCCCCCGCCCAGGTGAAGTTCTTCTATGCCGCCGCTGGGCGGCACGGACTGACCAAGCAAGACGCCAAAGCGCTGCTGAAGAAATACGGTTATTCCAGTGCCAAAGACATCCTGACAAAGGATTTTGATACTATCTTGGAGGAATTGGAGGGTGCCGATGCTTAACCACATTACACTCATGGGCCGCCTGACCCGTGACCCGGAGCTGCGCCGCACCCAGAGCGGCACCGCTGTTACATCCTTCACCCTGGCCGTGGACCGGGACTTCAAGTCTCAGTCCGGCGAGAAGGAGACGGACTTCATTGATATTGTGGCCTGGCGCTCTACCGCTGAATTTGTCAGCAAGTACTTCTCCAAAGGCCGCATGGCTGTGGTGGAGGGCCGCCTGCAAATCCGGGACTGGACGGACAAGGACGGCGGCAAGCGCCGCAGCGCCGAGGTGATCGCGGATAACGTCTACTTTGGGGATTCCAAGAAAGATGACCAGGGCTCCCGTCCTGTCTCCCGCGGTGTGGACGTTTCCGCCTCCGACTTTGCAGAGATCAGCGAGGAAGACGGCGAGCTACCGTTTTGATTGGAGGGCTATCAATGAAATATACACTGTTTGTTATTGACGGTGGTTATCTGGACGATGCAAACGATACGGTAACTATTCAAGGGGTGCGTGAATGCGAACTTCCCGCTTTGCTCCGGTTGTTTACCGCAGGAAAGAACAACTTTGACGTTGTAGTTCGACGCTCCGAAGAGGAGTAAGGCAATGGCGGAAAAAAAGGAATATGTCAAGCTTTGGATGAGCTACGAAAGCTATTTCGAGCCGTACAGTGACGGTGAAGTGGGGCGTCTGGTGCTGGCCATGATGAAATATCGTGCGTCGGGAGTGGAGCCAGAATTCAACGGGAATGAACGGTACGTTTGGCCAGCCATCAAAAGGGACATCGACGAATCTTTGCAGGCGCAAGAGGCAACCGCTACAACCAACCGGGAAAATGGTAAAAAAGGCGGAAGACCACCTAAGGGAGAAAAACCGAATTGGTTTACTGAAAACCCAAAAAACCCAATGGGTTTTGAAGAAAGCGAAAAAAGCCATGGACAAGGTCAAGGACAAGGACAAGGTCAGGGTCAGGGTCAGGGTTGTCCCCCCCCTACCCCCCCACTGCCAACAGGAGCGGAAGCGGAGGTAGTGTCTGACTATCTGAACCGGGTAAACCCATCCGCGTCCCCGTCCTCCCTTGACGAACTGCGCGGGTTTGCAGAAGTCATGGGCGCAGAAGTATGCCGGAGGGCCTTTGACATCGCCCTGGACAGCAAAGCGGCCACATGGCCGTATATCCGCAAAATCCTGCAGGACAAGCAATCGCGCGGCGTCCGGTGCCTTGCGGATTGGGACGCGCTGGAGAAAAAGCGGGAATTCGGCAAGAAGTCCTCAGCGGAGAGCTCGAACAAAAGCGCCTGGGGGTATGTGAAATGAACAGCAAGCGCAAGGGAAAAGAGGGAGAGCTGCGGCTGGTCCACTTCCTGCGGGAGCAGGGCTATGAGTGCCGCAGAACAGCGCAGTACTGCGGAAAAACCGGAGAGGCAGCGGACGTGATCGGGCTTCCGGGCCTCCATATCGAGTGCAAGGCCGTTGAACGGCTGAATGTTCGGGAGGCATTGAAGCAAGCTGTCAGGGACGCGGTTGCCTCTTTGATTCCCGTGGTATTTCACAGGCACAGCCGGGAGGAGTGGCTTGTAACGCTCCGGGCAGAGGATTTCATGACCATTTACCGGGAGTGGGAGGCTGGACGGCATGAAAAGTAAAACGCTTCTGCTTGAGATTTACGCAGAGCCAGTCAGGAGGATGACATGACAGCCGAAAGGCGCGCCCTGCTGGGCGACCACGAGGCGGCGAAACGGCTGACGGATGCGGGGGTGCTGGTGCCGTGTATGTGTGGCAGAACACCAAAGGAACACGGCCCGGAGGACTGGAAGCCGACCTTCTATGACCCTGATAGTGGCGGCGATCCGGTTAGCATTGAGTGCGAGTGCGGAATTAACTTTTCCATTTGGAGCTATGACTATTATAAAACCCGCCTCGCCTGGAATACTCGTACACCAATTCTGAGCGCGGAGGAATTACAAAGATTGGAGGAAAACACATGAAGTCGGCAAAGATTTACACTAACGACTTGAACCGCTTGATTGCGGCCACCAAGTCTTTTGTGAGCGATAGCGCCACCTGTCCTTGCAATCAATACATTAAGCTGGAGTTCCATGCAGCAGAAAATCAAGTCGCGGCTATGGCCGTTGATGGCTATCGGATGTCTGTGGAGCACTCAATTATCAGTGATTGCGACGAAGACTTTGTGGCATTCATCAAGAGCAATACCAAACTCCCAAACAAGCAGTATGCAACCATCTCTCTGACAGAAGAAGGGAAAGAGGCTGTAATCCGGTGCGGTGGGTTCTCGTTCGGATATACCCAGCCGCAGGACAGCGGATTTGAATGGGAAAAAGCAATTCCAACAAGTGAGGTAAAATACCGGATTGGCTTCAACGGAAATTACCTCCTGGCAGCTTTACAGGCAGCAAAGGTATCTGCTGGAGAAAGCTTTAGGCAGCCGGTAATTTTGGAATTCCGCAGCAATGTAGAGCCTATTCTTCTCCGCACCAACAAGGAGGACATTAAGATGGTTCTTCCTGTTCGTATCAAAGAAGATTGAGTGGAGGGGATGGAATGAACTTATTCAAGCGTATTGACCCAGTAGACAGGGCCTATAAAAGGCTGAAAGGATATTGCGCCAAACAGTTTTCATGTAGTGGTTGCAGATTTGATGGAGATGATGGTTGCATCTTAAAAAACGGTTATCCCCGTTGACTGGCCGATAGGAAAAAGGCGAAAAAAGAGGCCCAGCCATGAAAATGACGCGGGAAGAAGCGAACGAAATTTTAGAGGATTGGAACCTTTGCCATTATACTCCCAGCAGAGAGGCCGCAGAAGCGGTCATATCGGCCTTAGACCCGTTAGAGATTATTTCCGCCCTCCGCCCCGTCAGCCGGGAGCAGGTGGAGAAGGTCTGGAGGGGTGTGTGGAAACACTATTTGCCGCCTTTGGGAGCTGGAAATATACAGTGCCGCTGTACAAAATGCGGGAGAACCCCTGATGTAGAAACACCTTTCTGCGCATGGTGCGGTGCTCCCATGACGGACGAGGCCGCGGAGATGGTGATGGAGAGATTGGAGGCGCTGTATGGAGATAGGTGACAGGGTCGTTTGCATGGTGAGCGGTGTCCGGGGCGTGATAACAAAAATTTACACCCCGACCGCCTCAGCAATGCAGATTATGGTGTGTACAGATGATGGGCGATTGTATCATGCTCCGTATAGTACATGGAGATTGGAGGAGGTGAAAGATGGCAAGGGCGATTGAGAAGGGCGCAACGTACCTCGATAAGCTGTGCCACAAGCTCTATGATGAACCAAAAGGGCGAGGCTTTCAGGTAGATGGAAAATGCCGCCGTTGCGGTGGCCCTCTTATGACATATTACTGCGAAGATAGGCTGCATTTGATTGCCTGCGAGAAATGCGGTACATTGGCGCTCACAAAAGCCGTTTCTCCACAAGTTGCTGCAAATTTGACCTTGCGTCAACCCACCCTCACCCCGCCGAACGAGGCGCTAATATGCGATGGGTGTCTATGGGCGGAAATGGGGGCACTTGAAAAATGCTCGTCTTGTATGAGAGACAAAAAAGATAATTACTACCGCCGCCCGCCGGAGGGAGAGGAGGAACCCTGATGGACTACGAAAAACTAATTGATGACTTGAGAAGCCTTTTGGGCCAGTATGGGGAAAAAATCCCATATGGTGAATTGGTCTGTGCGGAAGGTGGTTACGGTAGAGCGGGTGACTTAGTGTGGACTGACCCTGAGCCGTACTACATTGAACAATCCGCCAACGCCATCACCGCCCTGCTGGCCGAAAACGCCCGCCTGAAAAAATATGAGGACAAATGCCACGACTGCCCAATCGTCTGCGCCAAGACAGAAATCATCAAGGCGCACGAGGGGTTGGAAGCGGTACAAGCCGAACTGGAGCAGAAATCAAAACTGATTGCTCAGCAGGCCGCAGAATTGGAACGGCGGGACAAACTGCTGAAAGAACAAGAGACCGAGTTGGATCAGATGAAGCGGGAGAAAGAAGCTAACTATTGTTATGGATATTGAGGCCGCACTACGGAGGGAGCAGGAATGAGTGAAATCCAAACAAAACTGAACATTGGTGATGTTGTTTGGTGGGTTCATTGCTCTGGGAAGGTGTATCAGGGCGTTATAGAGGGAATAACCTGTTGTGATTATCAAGGCGCACTATATTGTCATATTTATAGCCCGTCCTTTAGGCTCAATCCTTATCCTACTGTGCATTATTCTTATGTTTTCAAATCAAAAGACGAAGCAAAGGACTTTTCAAAATATCAAAGAGAAAACCCTGACAGTTTAGTTCCTATGTGTATGGGGTGTCACTATGCTATGGGGAATCGGGAGGCTAAGGAATGAAGGAGTACATCGAGAGGACGACTATCCTGAATCTGCTGGGAAAAATCAATCCAGTTGATTTCGGCTCTATGTTTGACTATGAAGCACACAGCGCTGTGCAGGAATGCTTACGTGAAATTAGTTATGGAGTAGAGAATATCTCCGCCGCCGACGTTGCGCCTGTGGTGAGGGCGAAGTGGGAACCTAGCGACCCAATTTGTCCAGTGTGTGGGAAAAGCAAGTTTAATGGGCTTGATGCTGATATTTGGGCTGATTGGCAACCAAAACATTGCCACAACTGCGCCACCTGCGCCTGGTACGAGGACTATCAGGGCGTGTGCTTTAACGGGAATTCCCCAAACTGCGCCGACTTCACGGAGCCGGAGCAACGGTGCAGGGAGTGGGAGCGAAAGGAGGCCGACCATGAAGTTTCGGAACCCTGAGACAGGGGAAGTATTTGAAACTCATTGTGACACGTGTGGGGCAGGAAGCTCTGGCTGTAAGCTGGTTTGGAAAAATGTCTCATGCGGACGACTAAAAGAAAATCCCCACGAAGCCGCCCGCCTGATGGGCTATGAGGTGGTGGAGGATGAGCCGGAATACTATAAGTTTGAAATCCGTCTTTGTGATACCAAGGTGGTGTTATCAATACAGAAAGTCCCACACAAATAAGCCGTGCGAACAGACCTGCCCTATCTATCAGAGAGGGATTTGCTGTCGTGAATGGGTACATGAGTGGGATTTGGAGGAAAAGCCCCGCTGGACGGAGCAGGAGGTGGAGAGGGCGAAGGCGATCAAACTTATTTATCCAAATGCTGAAAAACTGGAATTAATACCATGTGTTATTCGTGTTTACACGGATATTGGGGCAATAGCCTATCTGCATGCTGACCTATTTCCAAGCATGAAAAATGGACAAATTTCCACCCTTGACGAGATCATCGGAGGTGCCCAATGATTTCCTTGAAATGCCCTGATTGCGGGTTCTTTTTCAGCATAGATTTTCCTGACGATATTTCCGAGGAGGAGCGGAAGGAAATATGCACTTGCCCATGCGGCTCTATGATGGAGGAAGTTTCTTTCAGCATGGATTATATTCCAACAATCGGAGGTGCCCAATGACAAGAAAAGAATATGAAAAGAAAATTGCGGCATTGGAACCGCTCGATGAGGAGAGGCGAAAAAGCGTGACGTGTGCGCTCCTTGGACATAGCCATATTACCACAGGTTGCTTCGGGTATGTCTACTGTGCACGGTGTGGAGAACAAATTGGGGATGTTCTGGGCGGCTGTTTCTATGATCCGCTGGAAGTTCGTGTAGGTCATAATTGCCCAACTTGCAGGGCGAATTATGAGAAGCTTGGATGGGAAGATAAGATTCTGACTCCTGACCCGTTTTCGGATGAGAACAGCGGAGGTGCGGAATGAACGAAGTTATGATTACCAACAAATGGGTCCATGAAGATGACCAGAAGGCCAAAGCCGACGCAGGGAAGCCTCGCCCTACTCTGGTTCCTGTGTCTCTGATCGAGGCTGTGACGGCGGTCCGCATGTACGGAAATGAAAAGTACCACGACCCGGAGAATTGGCGGCAGGTGGAGCCGCAGCGCTATCAGGATGCTTTATACCGGCACTGGCTGTCCTATCTTAAGGGTGAGAAGTGCGATCCGGAAAGCGGCCTGCCTCATCTATGGCATCTGGCCTGCAATGCGGCGTTTTTGATTGAGATGGAGGGCAAAGAATGAGAGATATCCTTTTCAAAGCCAAACGGCTGAGTGATGGTGCATGGGTGGAAGGTTATCTATACCGACTCCATGATAGCTTAAATCCCTTTATTATGCTCAGAAATCGACATGGTGAAGCTTACGAGGTTGACCCCTCAACGGTCTGCGAGTACACCGGCCTGACCAACAGGAACAGGAAGAAGATTTTTGAGGGGGATATTATCCGCTGGACGAACTGGAAAGGTGAACAAAAAGAAGCTCCTGTATGCTATGACCCAGAATGGAATAGATTTTGCGTTTGGCTGAATGGCGCTGAAAGTATGGGCGCAAACAAGCACCTTTCAACGAGCGGAATTGAGATCATCAGCAACATCCACGACGGGGAGGGCGGGCAATGACAAAAGAAGAATCACTGGCATGGGTGAAATCGTTAAAGCCGGGAGATATCGTGATATACAGCGGGTTTGGGGTTGCGGGAAGGATTCAAACTGCCAAAGTAGAAAAAGTCACTCCATCTGGTATTGTCAGGACCAATCGGGGCAGTTTTAAAGAATCTCCATGGAGCTGGTCTGGAAGAGTAGGCGGCTATGGGAAAACACCTGGAGAGATTAGCCCGCCAACGGCAGAATTGCTTATCGAGGCAGAGCTTCAAGAAGCGGAAGATGCTGCTGAGAAGAAGCGGCGAGACACCATCTACAAGGCGCGGAACCTGATTTCCGAACTATATTATAATAGATTCCGTATCGACTATGACACGGCAGTTGAGATAATCAATGTGTTAGAGAGGTGGCGGACAGCATGAGCGATTGGATTAGCGTCAGGGAGCGGTTGCCGGAAGTGAGGCAAGAAGTGTTGGTATACTGGCGGAATACATCTCAAAAAGCGGAACATTTTGAATTGACACATTACACAGGGGACCATTGGTATTTACTTGACAATACAGGCCGACCTTGGATTGAGGTTGTTGCATGGATGCCCCTCCCCGAACCACCAAAGGAGAATCAGCAGCATGAGTAAAAAAGTCAACCCCCGCAGACAGCCGGCGTCAAAGGCAGATGTAAAACGGGCTGAGCTTCGTGGGCGGGATGATGGCATCAAATTCGCAAGCGCTCTATTTTTGATGGCCCTGCGCGATAAGGAGGGCTTTGATCTGGAAGCTCTGCAAAAGGTCTGGAAAGAGGTTGGAGACTTGGCGGATAGCATTGCGGAAGGCTATTGCAACATCGAGGATTTACATACCGTCCTGGAGTCTGAAGCGGGCGCTAGAATTGTGGGAGGGATAGCCACATGACCGAATGGTGTCTTGCCCATCCGTGGATGACCTTTTTCTTGCTGACTTTTGCTCTGCTCGTCATCGACGAAATAGTATGCGCAATTGCGAATGCCCTTGCAAGCAAGAACAGAGACAAGCATGAGGAGGGATAGCGATTGACCAGTCAAGGAATAGAAGCCTTCCTCTCCTATCTACGAGAAACCGAGAAACGTTACCACATGGCAGAATTGGACGAGCAGGAAGCAAATGACGAGACACAGGACATCCTACATAGCTTGGAGCTTCAAGATCATGACTATCACGACTTTGCTCGTCTATCAAAGGAGCTGAGAGGAGTCCGTCAGAAAAGACGGGCTGCAAAGGACACTATGAGTGAGACGGCTCCGGTTCTTGACTGGATAGACGCAAATCGCTCAACGATCAAAAGCCTTGAGCGGTTGCTGGGAGATGTGCGGAAAGCTGAGAAGAACACCGAGAATCGAATTTATACGCCAAAGGTGAGGAGGGATAGCCCTTGAATGAGTTCCCGGATAGGCTGAGGAGGTGAATTATGCAGTACAATGAAATCTATCCTTTGCTAAAAAATACGATTAAGTGGCTTCAGGAAAACTATCCACACGACACATATTTTGTCATCAACTCAAACAGCGCAACGATGTATCACAGACGAAGTGTTTTTGCGATGGATGATGATTTGTTTTCGTCAAGGAAAAAGGAGGACAATAAGAATGGGGAGGGCGGACAGCATAAGTAAAAAAGTCAATCCCCGCAGACAACCGGCGTCCGCGCTGTCATGGACCGCTCCGGCACCAACAAGTCAGCTCCATTCAAGAAGTACATCGAATACCGGGAGGAATGAGAAAGGCGGGGCAACCGCCCCGCCGAAGTATCAATTCTTGTCCAGCTCATCCAGAGCATCATTCATTAGTTTAGTCTGGTAGTGGTTCAATGCAGATATTATCTTGAAATCTTTTGATGGATTTATCTTTTTATTCGTAACGGCAAAATAGCAGATTGCGTATGTAACCCCTGCTGAAAAACCATTGTCCGCTAAATAATCAGTATCGATTTCATCAGGAACCCCAGTCACCCGAGGGTTCCATATTACCAGTTTTATTCTTGCATCGATAATCGGACTACTAACCCGAAAGGACTCCAGCATAGCATCAAATACAGCGTTTGCATACTCTCTTCTTGCTAATAATGCGTGTCGTGAAATTTCTTCTTCACTCCATTCAGAGTAATGAGCAAGGCCGTCTTTTACGCAGTTTTTGTAAACGCAAATCTCATTCCTACACGCATTTTCAATCGCCCGAACCAACGTTTCTCGTGTGGAAAGCCCAAACACTCCCATCGCCTCCAAGCTCAACATACACGATGCCACACGAAATTGCAATACTTAACAGAAAATTATTTTTCTTCTTAGAGCCGCAAGCGTTTAATGTCTTACTGTGAATTTTCTTCTTGACGTGGTGATAAAAGGGTGATATTATCCACACAAAGGAGGTGGAAATAGTGTCCCCACGGCCAAAGGCCAATTCAGAACGGATCAATGTCTTTTTTCCTCCAGATGTACTTCAAAAGCTGAAAGCACTTGCGGAGGCAAAAGGCACAACTGTCAGCGGGCTTGTCCGCATGATCGTTCTGGAATATCTGGCCCAAAAATAAAGAGCAGACCCACCCTTCTACAAGCGGTCCGCCCTTTATCACCCCGGAGGTCTCCCTGCCGGTAAATCTATGATACCACCAGAGGGACCTCCAATCAAGAAAAATTTATGGAGGAGCCAGTATGAACAACACAATTACTATGACAGAGGTCGAAGTCTCGCTGCATTCGATTCTTGCGCTGATGCAGTTGACCCAGGAGGCCATGGAGAGCGATGTCCATACCGCTGTGAATGCGGGAAGCAACGATGCCGCTTGCATCCTCGCCTCCATTTCCGGTCGATTGCAGAGCATCTACATCCCGGCTTACGATGCCATTTTCTCAGCAATCGGGGACCTGCGCAGCCAGATCATGGAGGTATCACAATGAATGAACTGAAAGTTTTCAACAATCCCGAATTCGGGCAGATTCGCACTATCACAGAGAAGGGCAAGACTCTGTTCTGTGCAAAAGACGTGGCCCAAGCTCTTGGCTACAAGGACACTACCAACGCCATCAAGCAACATTGCCGTGGGGTGGTGAAACGCCACCTCACCGATGACTTGGGAAGAAACCAGCTCACAAACTTCATCCCTGAGGGTGATATCTACCGCCTTGCTACTTCCTCCCAGCTCCCTGGCGCAGAGAAATTCGAAAGCTGGATTTTTGACGAGGTCCTCCCAACTATCCGCAAGACGGGACAGTACACAGCCAAGCCCATGACCGACTACCAGCTGGAGAGCATCCGCATCCGCAAGGCCCAGCTTCTGGAGCGTCTGGCGAAGGAGTACGACGGTACTTACAGACAAGTTCTCCAGGCCCACGCCACAAAGGAGCTGACCGGGGAATACCTGCTCCCCCTGCCCTATACCGGGGAAAAGACCTACTCAGCACAGGAGATCGGCGAAAAACTGGGAATCTCCGCAAACAAGGTTGGGATGCTCGCCAACCGCAACCACCTGAAAACAAAGCAGTACGGGGCATGGTTCAATGATGTCGCCAAGAACTGCCCTGGAAAGGAAGTCTCCTCCTTCCGCTACTACGCTAGCGTCTTGCCCGTTCTGGAAACAATCATCTCTAAACAGTGAGAAAAGGCCCCGCCAGACGGCGGGGCTTTTCTCACCACTCAACGGGGTAGCTGCCCCACCAAGTATAGGTCTCTTTGACAGCGGCCAGCTGGCCACCGGAGAGGCCCAGGCCATAGACATAGTCCTTGAATGCCTGTGCCTTCTCTCTGGTTTTCATGCTGTCGTCGTTGTATAGGGCGCGATACTTCTCTAGTATGGCAATCGAGGTGTTGACGGAGACCCCGGCGCTCGGCAATGCGCCGGTAAAGGGATTTTTCGCTTCACTGGTCTGGCTGTTCTTCTGCGCCCAAGCGGCGCCTCTCTGCCGGTTTGTGATGCCAGTAAGTTCTTGCAGCGTGGTCGCAGATTCAACGCTGTCCGTACTGCCATTGTGATTCCTGTCGGAGTTAATTTGATACAGAATATAGCTTTCGATGGGAAGCGAGCTGTTTATAGCGCCTTTCGCAAAGCTGCTGTCTGCCGGTTTGTACGCACTGACAGCTTGCTTGCCAATAGCCGTCGCGTATTGATATGCGTAGCTGATGGCTTTTGCTTTATCATCGTAGCTAAGCCGGTTATAGGCCGGGTCTTCCATCAAGGATTGAATGGTTTTATACCTGGTCTGCCCAAGAACTTTAGCATATTGCGTATATTCCTCTGCCGTGAGATCTTTTCGTTCTCCGTTTACAGCAAATGATTTCTCAGCCTCTTTTGGGTATACAGAAGAATCTCCCGTAGCCTCTGCCAAATGACGGATTTCACGGTCAATCGGACCGGTGTCAGTCGTTCGCAGAATACCCGGGGAAACAAAGCTCTGGAAAAGCCGCTCTTCAAAGCTGCCGTTCGATTTCTCATTCCCCCACAAGTCAACGGAAGGTTGAAGCTGATTCCTGACTCCAGGCACTTTTTTCATGATGCTTTGCAAAAAGTATTGCGCATCAGATGAAACTTGCCCCGTGCCAGGTTCCGTATAGCTCCTTCGGACAGTTTCATCCATAGTGGAGGCAATTTTTCCGCCGATGGTCGGAACATATTGCCCCAAGTAGCTTGTCACCACATCGTCGATGAGATATGTCGCCTTGTTGTCCGCATAGCTCCAGTTGGCAATCAGGTCGTCCAGAGAGGACATCATGGATGATTCAAGCACAACCTCTGAAATACCGGTCATCGCGTCCGCTAACGCTGAAAATGTCCCGTCGGCCTCCTGCACGGATTCCATGACAGCCGCGCCCGCAAACAGCGGCATTGCGGCGGGAAGCGCCCAATCCAGAGAATACGACATATCCCCGATCTGTAAAGAGTAATCCTGCATTCCCCGATCTTGGTTGAATTCTTTTTCGTCGTCATCTCCTCCCGCGCGCACATGAAGAAATCCCTCCGCAGCCAGATAAGCACCCAGCGCCATAATTGCGCTCCCGGTCAATCCCTCAGAAATCCGGTCAATAGCGGCGGCGGCATCCATATTCCCCTTGCGGACATCCCACAAAGCGTTCTTTATGCCTCTGGCCAGACCAACAGGACTGTAGTCAAGACCAGTAGTCAACACGTTTGCGGGCGTTCTTCTGAACGGCAATTCAGCATCCGCTAAAAAGGACGCGGCCTTCAAAACAGGATTGTCCCCTTCATAGCGTCCCATTCTGGAAACTGCCTCGGAAAGCGCGGTTGTATTCCGGTAAGTAGCCTTTTGCGCCTCTTGGATGGCATAGGCTCTCGCGGCATCCACTTCCGGTCCCCCGTTTCTCGCCTGTTCCGCCGTGATTCCTTTGGCCTTAAGTGCTTGGGCGAAGGAATCTATATAGGCCGGCCGATTAAAAAGAACATCTCCCGCATCCATCAGCCAGGCATTGAAGTCTCCAACAGCTTGAACGCCTTTTGCTAGGATGCTATTCGTCCCGGCAGAAAAGACTTTGCGCCGCTCCTGAATCTCCCGGTTAATGCCGGCAGCAGACGTGTCAGAGTATTTCCCGCTTCCCATAGCTGCTTCCTGGTCAATTTTATATTGCTCTTTGGCAAATGACCGCAGGTCTTTGCTGGTGGTAAAGGATTTTGTCCTCTGACTCTGGTCCCGGATTACAGCTCTCTCAATGGCAGCGCCCACGCCATTTTTGATCTTTCTGGCTCCCCACTGGATAGCGTTGCCCGCAAGGTTTCTTGCGTGTGTTGTCGGATTCAGCAGCATCATGGTATAACGCCAGAAATTGACCTTTTCCCGGAAGGTAGACGGCACCTGCTGAGCGACATTCGTCAAGAGCACATCCCAGGCAGCCGCCCGCTCCGCGTCAGTCTCCGCCATCAGGTAGTTGGCGGCAAGTTCATCATTGATTGAAAAGCCTGTGCTGTTTTCCACATAGTCAAGCCGCGCGGCATCCACATCCTCCTGTGAGTGCGTATTAACATTCCTGGGCTGCTGAGTTCCCTGTCTCTTGCGATTCATTCTGGTCAGGAATTTCCGCAGAGCCAGAAGCTTTCCTTCCGGTGTCAGGCGGTTCATTAAGTTCATTGCCTGAACCACTTGCGCGCTGTTATGCGCGCTTTCGGAAATGGCAGTTGCCAAATTAAGCGCCAGCATATGATTACCATCCGCGACAGCCTGATTATACGCGGCGATTCCGGAGGCCATATCCTGCTTAGTGATTTTCTGACCAAAATCCACCTTAGCAATGAAGTATTGAGCAACATCATCCAGTCCCTGCTTTGAAATGTCCTGCTGCGCGCGAAGATTGGCAGCTCGATCTGTAACGGGTGCATAGTCAAACTGTCCTTCCGATACGGATGCTTCAATCGTTCTAGCCATCTCATTGGAGGTCAAGGGACTATTCAAAATCGTGGAGACAGTCTTTGTGATATTCTGACCGGTTCGCGGGTTGATAACAGGAACTTCCTCCGGCGCTCTCCCCATCTCTATTTCCCGTTCCTGGGTTTGCTGGTTGATTGGATGGAAAACGTCGCTCTCGTTCTGCATGGTCGTGAAGTCACCAAGAGTTCCGGCATCCGCCGCCCCTAATCCATCCGGCGGATTGACATTTTCCGCCCCCGGTGCTATGATAGAATCAGGATTGGGGGTACGCGTACCCTCAATCGGGCTTGACGTCTCGGTGGAAGCCGTAGGTGATGGACCTACCAAGCTGGCCTCCGCAGGCGTCAGGTCCCCAGACGCCGGAGATTGTGTCCCAGCGTCGCCATTGGCGGCAAGGCTGGTTGGAGTGGCACTTTCTCCCGCGTCTATTTTTATGATGTTTCCAGTGGAATCAACTACTTCATGCAGATAGAATCGGTTCTTACTGGTACGTTTCACCACTGCTGCCACATAAGCGGTCTGCCCGTCCATAATCACCGGAGCGGCAAACACATACCCGTCATAGCCTCTATTTTTCCAGTTTTCCGCGAAATAGATTTGTTGCCCGCGCCGTATTACCTCCGGAACAGTAGCAATTGTAGCAGCTTTTGCAGGGCCCACTCCGTGACTCAGGTCATCTTTCAAAGAGCGTCCATTGATTTCCACATCTCCAAAGTCTGGTCTTGTTACAATACCCTTGACAGTCTCAAACAAGTTCCGTGCTTTTTCGGCCATTGTACTGCCGCTCACACGCTCTATTGCCTGTATGCCTGTCCTTGCCACCGGCTCCACTTCTTTCAGCGCCGGTATACTCTCCTTCAATTTTTGGACTACGGTGTATGTATCGCGGTCCGCTTTCACCGCCGTCCCCACTTCGGGGGCGGTCTTGTTTTGCCCCAGGATGCCATGTGCGCCATCTTGCACCCCAGGGGCACCCGCGCCCCCGCTGTCCCTGCCAAACGCTCCTGCGCCCTCCTGTGCCGCCGTTGGGCCTATTCTGTTCACGGCCACGTCTGCGGCGCCGCCGACGCCACCCAGCGCCGCACCTATCAGCCCATCATATAACGTGTCTGAAAGAAATTCCGGGTTTTGGTACTGGGAGAGAGCTCCGCTGTCATAGGTGATTCGTTGAAGAAGCGGCTGCACCAGGTCTTCCACCACTTCCTCCCCGCCCTCACCGATAGCAGAGAGCACGGTTCGACCTGCCGCGGACTGTGACAGCTTTGCGGGAAGCCGGGAGAGTGCGTCATCCAAAACGCCTGCGCCGAATGCGGCCTTAAACGGCGCGGCTACGTTTGAGATTTTCTCTGTGGCAACGGACAGCGCGGCGCTGCCCGTGCCGTATAGAAGCTGCTGCCCCAGGTCCGCACCGGACTGTCTGGCCGTCTGCGCGGAGGAACCAAAGCTTCGGACCGCCATCGGCAAAAGAGCGCCGCCGCCTGTCACGGAGCCGGCCAAAATATCCCCTAGAAGTTGTGTCCCAGCCACGCCCACATCTACCGCAAACTGTCCCGCCCGGCCAAGACCTTCTTTGGCGGTGGCAATGTCCTCCTGAGAAGATGCGCTCAACCGGTCCGCACCGCCTTGGATGCGCTGAACGGCCTGAGATAGCGGCTCATGCTGCGCAGCTGCGCTCTCCGTGTAGACGCCAGCGCGCTGTTCCGCCAATTCCGCAAGACGGAGGAGGCGTTCACGGTCCCCGTCCTCCATCGTCCTGCCGTCCGCGAACCTTCCGGCCGAAACCATCTCCCGGTAGCGTCTGGCATTTTCCAGCTCCTGACGAGCCCTCTGGTTTTCCTGAGAGGCGTTGATGTCCGCCTGCCGCAGGGCGTCCAGCGCGGTCCCCGCAGTATTGGCAAATCCGGACGCCGTACTCTTTGCGGCGCCTCGAATGACAGCGCCGGTCCGCGACGATAAAATCTCGTCAACGCCACGCTGCGCCTCCTGCTTGAGCTGGTTCCTCATGCTTAAGGCGCGACCTGGCAAAGAATCTTCTGCCTGAGCAGTATTCTTTTTCATACTAGAAGTTATCGCATTGACAAGTGCATCCTTTTTGATTTCTGGATTGCGTCCTGTCGGCTTTCGAACGGGGGCCTGTGCGCGTTTCCGAACCGCCTGGACCTGTTCTTCGGTTGGGTTTGCGGAACCGTATACCCGTCTTCTCAGATCATCAAATTCTTTTGACATGGTTATTCCCTTTCGTTTCCAAGCGCCTGCAAAATAGTAGCAAGTCCATCCTCATTGATTTTTCCGCCATCAAGTTGCTGTGTGAGATAATTTTTAATCTCAGCATCGCTGTTACCGTTTCGAATCATATTCTGTACCATTTGAAGCGTGTGTCCATACTGCGATCCATAAAGTCCGGCACTGGAATTTTTCAAAATCGTATCATAATCCGGAAGGTTTGCGTAGTCAACAGTCACGGTGTTGTTCTTCGTCTGGCTTCTGCTGGGCGATGTTCTACCAGAAGAGGAAGACCTACTGCCGGAAGAACCTCCCTGCAGCGCGGCCATCCGCATGGAGAGGGCGTCCGAGGAGGAAATCCCAGCCTGGGTGAGTGTAGCGTTATCAGGCATAATTCCGGCGCCTAGCATGGTCATCGCCAGGTTATACGCGTACTCCCGGTTTTGCGCGGCAAGGCTATCCTGATACTGCTGCTGCGAGGCCTGAAACTGCTGATTCCACTGATTGTTTGCGGTGTTGAATTGCGCCTCCCAATTTGCCTGTTCCTGGGCGAGCTGGGCAAGCTGCATGGAGGCGTCGTCCTGCCGGACATACTCGCTGTACAGCGCCTGGGCTAACTGCGCGTTACCCTGGGCCTGAGCCTGGGCCGCCGCATTCCGGTACTCCACGGCAAGAAGCTGCTGCTGTAAGGCGTTCTCCGCCAGCGCATTGGACTCCTGTGTGGAAATGTCGGAGAGATTGCCTTGCAGCGTCGCGGAGTTTGCGAGCGCTGCCTGCCCAGAGGTGCCGGTATTCAGCCCCCGGGCGTTGGCATACTCGTTAAACGCCTGCCGCGCGATTTCATTTTGACTGGCTGCTTCGTTTCTGGCGGCCTGATAGGTGACAGGAATCTTCTCCGCATTGGCCTGCAGGCCCGCGAGGTTTTGTTCATAGGCGGACTGCAGCGCTGCAAGCTGGGCCTGTGTGTTCGCGGCGTACATCGCGTTAAGATATTCAGACAAGTCCGAAACGCTGCCGCCGCGGCTGTGGCTTCCACCCGAAGAACCACCCCCGCCTCCTCCGCTGCTTCCGGAGTCGTTAAACAGCTCGTGGGAGGTGTTGGTCCCCTTGACCGCATAGCCCGATTCATCGTATGTAACCTTGTACTTTCCGCTGGTCGTGGTCTGTTCCACCGTCTGGCCGGCGAGGTCCGGCCGCTTGGACATGTCCGGTGTGTTTGGGTATACCTTATGGGGCTTGGAGGACTCCGTGAAGCCCTGCTCCATCTCCTCTTTTGTCCAGGTGCTTGCCATGTCTGATCACTCCTTTGCAAAAATAAAAGCGCCGAAAGGCTGGATTTCTCCAGTCCTTCGGCGCCAAGCGCTCTCGCTTATGATTCATTTATCCTCATTATATACGAAAAAAAGCCGCCTCGCAAGGCGGCTCTTGTAAATCCGATTCACATTTTTCAGAAAGCAAACTTCATAACCCGGCCCTCGCTGCCCGCTTGCGGTCTTCTTCGTCCACCTTTTGTGCCGCTTCCGCTTCGCTAATTCCTTCTTCCGCTCTTTTGGACTCAATTCGGAGATACCGAATATAGTCCGGGACGGAGCGGTTCTCTTGTCTGGCGAATCGTTCTATAAGTTCCATCCCCGGCAGAAATACTTCATATTTAGAGGTGATCTGCTTATGGTATTCAAGCGATCCGGCAATGCTCTTTCCGTATTGATAGGCGAAAACGATCAGAAGTACACTGGCAATCCCCACGGCGATCAGGCTCTGCAAACCCGCTCCGCCGATAAGAAGGTTCAGAAGTGTGAGAGACGAGCAAAGTGTTGCCGCAATCACGCAGTTCACAAAATACAGAAGTTTACATTTCCCCTGCGTAATGCTTTCTTCCGCCCAGACCGCAATTCCCGCGCCCGCCGCAGTTGACACCGTTTGCAGGACCAGATACCCCAAGTCCCCGGGCCGGTATTGGGCAAAATATGGAGACAGCGCGTTCAAGAGCATCACCAGACTGCCGCCGAACGTCACCAGAAGCCAGAAAGCGACCGTCGCAAGAACCTTTTTCCCGATAGAAATGTGCATGATTCATCCCTCCGCCAGACAGCATACATTATCCGCCGTAATTTAACAAGACTGAATGGAATATTTTTTCTATTAGAGCCTCAATGCGTCCATGATCTTCTATTATAAATTTTCTTCTTGACTTTTTGCCTTTCATAAATTATATTAAATGCAAGGCGAAAAGTGGGGTGATAAAATGTCGCCTAGAACAGGAAGGCCGAAAGTAGATAATCCGAAGGGCGTAAACCTGACAATCAGGTTAGACACGGAAACCGAAAAGGCCCTCAGAGAATATTGCAAGAAACACAATATTTCTCGTGGTGAAGCCATACGACAAGGAATCCATCTACTTTTAGCCGCAGAAAAGTGAAAACAGCCCGGCACCGTGGAAAGTTACGAGCTGTTTTCTCCGCCCGGAGGTCTCCCTGCCGGTAAATCTATGATACCACCAGAGGGACCTCCAATCAAGAAAAATTTATGGAGGAGCCAGTATGAACAACACAATTACCATGACAGAGGTCGAAGTTTCGCTGCATTCGATTCTTGCGCTGATGCAGTTGACCCAGGAGGGCATGGAGAGCGATATCCATACCGCTGTGAATGCGAAAAGCAACGATGCCGCTTGCATCCTCGCCTCCATTTCCGGTCGATTGCAGAGCATCTACATCCCGGCTTATGATGCCATTTTCTCAGCAATCGGGGACCTGCGCAGCCAGATCATGGAGGTATCACAATGAATGAACTGATCAAGATCACCTATCACAACGACCAGCCCGCAGTCTCCGCCCGGGAACTTCACGAGTTCCTCGAAGTAGAAACCCCGTATAGGATTTGGTTCCCCCGTATGTGCGAATATGGCTTCAAAGATGGGGAAGATTTCAACCCGTACAAAAATGATCGGGTTCAAATGGAGGGCGGCCGCATGGTCTCCCGTATGGTTGATGACGCCATCCTCTCCCTCGACATGGCGAAAGAAATCTGCATGCTTCAGCGCAATGAGAAGGGCAAGCTGGCCCGGCAGTATTTTCTGGCCCTGGAGCGGGACTGGAACAGCCCGGAGAAGGTCATGTCCCGTGCCCTGCGGTACGCCGAACAGGAGCTGAAACAGGTCCGCGCTCTCAACTCCGCCCTCACCGTGGACAACCAGATCATGAAGCCCAAGGCGGACTACTTCGACGAGCTGGTGGAGCGCAACACCCTCACCAGCTTCCGGGAGACTGCAAAGGAGCTGGGTGTCCCGCCTAAGAAGTTCGTCCGCTTCCTGCTGGATAGGAAGTACATCTACCGGGATAAGAAAGGCAAGCTCATGCCCTACGAGGACAAGAACAACGGCCTGTTTGAGACCAAGGAGTGCTTCAACGACAAGACCCAGTGGAGCGGCATTCAAACCTTGATTACCCCAAAGGGCAGGGAGACCTTCCGCCTCCTCTACCCAGGCTCCTGACTCAAAGCCCCCGCCGGACTTTCCCCGGCGGGGCCCCTTAAATTCTGCTGGCACACTATTTTCGGAACATATCTTCCCCCGAAGAGCCTTATTGACTCTCCGGGGGATTCTTTATGTTCTTCTCTGTTTCTTTTCCAGCCTGTACAGCATGGTACACATCTGCTCCCTGGTCACGCTTTGGGAGAGCATCAAATCTCCCTCCGCATTTCCCCGCAGGATGCCGTTCTCCACGGCCCACTCCACGCCCTCCTTGTGGGCAGGAGATGGTGTATTGTCCATGGTCTTTTCCTCCAATCTCTTCTTAAACTCCGCCCACTTCTGGGCATTCACCAGATACGACGGACAGTGTTTTCCTGTCACGTCGAAGTGGCGGTACACATTTCTCAGCGGGATGCCGTACTTTTCCATCAGCTCCCGGCCCAGGACGGCGGCATTTGCCAGGGTTGCTTCGCTGGCCTGGTAGACGCCGTTTTTGATGGTATCGCACATCTCAATGCTGATGCTGTTGGTGTTGGTGATCATCCCATACATCGTCCCACCGCCGGTCTTGTCGGCGTTGGCGTACTTCTTACCGCCCACCGCCCAGGCCACCTTCAGATCAGGCACAGAACGCCAGACCGTGGTATCGTCCACAAAGTAGTGGGCGCTGGCCTGCACGATATTGTTTTGAAAATAGGCGGCGTTGTTGGCTGCTTGGTCCCCGTCGTTGCCGGTGTAGTGGAACACCAGGTATTTGATCTGATTGACAGCCCGGGAACCGCCATAGTTCCCGGGGTTGGCTAACCGCTCCTGAAGAATATAGCTCACGAGCTCTCGCCGCCTGTCCGGACCTTCCGCTCCGCCTGGGTACCAAAATAGAACGCGATCACCACTGTGAACACCGTCAAAAACTGATCTGTAGTCACATGACCGCTGACGGAGAGATACGCGAACACCGCCGTGAGAATCACTGTCACGATGCTCTTTACGGTCAGCAGATTAGAAAGGCGCTTTTTCAGGTCATCCATGTCATGCCCTCCCATGGTCCTTGTCGTAGTCCGCCATAGACTTGGGCTGATACTTGCAGGACCCGTCCTCGGCATAGATGTACCGCAGAGCGCCCTTCACCACGTCCACGCCATGATACTTGGGCCGGTTGTACACCATATCCTTTTCGGGGATGTACTTGTCGATCTCCTCCTGCCACGCGACAGCGCCGGTGAAGGTGTGCATGGAGGCCCACCAGGGAGTTTCAACGGGAGCGGGAATAAAGCCCTCCTCCATCTCTTCCTTCGTCCAGCCGCCGCCAGGATTCTTGTTCGGGTCCAGAGAAAAGTTCGCGCCAGCCTCTTTCAGCTTCGCGTTGGCTTCCTCCACCGTGATCTTACCGGCCTTGTACTGCTCCATGATGTCGTTGATAGTCTTGTTCATAATATGTACTTCCTTTCTAAATTTCCGGCTGTGCCGGTTCTAAACTTTGCTCAAATTGCGGGCCGCCTCATCTCTGACAAAATCCACATAAGCCTCCTGCGCGCTGCGCGCTGCCTCCATGGCCTCTTCCACATCGCCGTTGGTATGCATCCCCGCCAGCTTCTTGGCAGTGGTGAGAGAGAGCGCGCAATTCGCGTACATCAGCTCCATGGCAAGGCGGCTCTCCTTCTCCCGGCGCTGGGCCCGCGCCTCTGTCCGCCTGGCGCTCTGTCGGCTGCGCCGCTCCGCCAGTGCCGCCAGTACCGAAGCCCCGCCCGCAATCAGGGCGCAAATGATCTCCGTGTTCAATACGCGGACCTCCTCACTCAGCCGCCTCCGCAGTTAGCATTTCACTGAGGGCGCTGTACTCCTCCGGGGTCAGCCTGTCCGCCGCCAGATACACATCCATCTTCTCCTGCAGGCCTTCCGTCCGGCCTCGGTCAATCAACAGCTTGCAGAGATTGTACACAGTAGACATAGGGGTTCTCCTTTCACGTCATAGGGTGGTGAGTTCCAGCATACACAGGCGTTCCTCGTGGTCTGCCAGCATATCCAGGGTAATGTCCTCCGCTGTCGGTTCCGGAGGCGCAGGGGAAGGCGGAGCGTATGGGTCTCCAATCCTTGCCCCCTCATAGGCAGGAACCGCGCCAAACAGCTCCGCCGTGGTGTCATCTTCGCAGACAATCATGTTTACTATAGTTTCATCTTCAACAATGCAATAATTCATGTTTTCTCCTCTTGACTTTTTATAGCTGGTCTTTCTTTACAAATTAGACTTGACTGCTGTGGGAGGAGGATTTTCCAATTCAAATGGAATAGCAAGAGGTCCAGCTGATGGTAATGGAAGTACATATTTAAGGTTGAAAAGTGCTTAAGCAGACTTAAAACGAATGTATACACCACCGGTTCCACCAGGAGAAGCGTCAGCTTTTGTTGAAATTTGTTGCGAACCTCCAGCACCACCACCTCCACCTACACCAGCACTTCCAGCACGGTACGCAGTGTTATTATTAGTATCTACATAGCCGCCATTTGCTCCGTTAGGAGTTCCACCTCTCATTTCAGTTTGTCCAGCACCTGCAAGAAAACCTCCGCCTCCACCTCCACCAGCCAATCCTAAACTAGCATCATTAAAAATGAACCCAGTTCCATTAGTCGGATTTACTACTGAATTTGATCTCACTCCCCCATTACCATTTCCAGTTCCTTGAAAAGGAACACCATTATTAACACCAGACCCTGTGCCTCCATATGCTGAAACTAATCGTATACTACCTTTGTCTACAGCAGTGTGCCCTCCAGGATTTCCAGCAGTAGTTGCATTTGTTATATAATGTATCGAACCTCCCGCTCCAATAGTTACCGTTAATTTATCTGAAGTATCTACATCTATATCTAATTGTGTTTCAACATAACCTCCACCGCCTCCAGCTCCAAAAGCTGATTTTGTGTTAACTCCAGTGCTACCACCTCCCCCTCCCACAGCGGTCAAGTCTAATTTGTAAGCCCTGGAGAACTTCATAACCTGGGAAGTAGTAAGCAGTATATAGTCCTCATAGGTCTTATAGGCAAACTCCACTGTCTGCCTGGTCAGGACTCCAGCGGCGTTTACTGCCTGATTAGAGATGTTTGCAATGTCAAAATAGGGGGATTTGATGGAAAAAGAAATTTTGTTGTTTTCGCTAACCGCCAGGAAATAACCGTTTTCATCTGTGATGATGGCCTCACCAAGCCGGCCTGTTACTCCGGTTACTGACAGCCCCGCCGCCGGTGTCCCATCTGGGTATTTGACCGTGATGCCATAGCCGTATTTCCCGGCTCCCAATGCCAAAATGATAAACACATCATCCGGAGCCGCCGTATCATCCAGCTCATATAATGCCGCCGTCTCAGGGCTGAGCGTCTCTTCTTTCGTGAACACATCGGAAGCGGGAGCCATAGAGCCAATTTGTTCTTTCAGCTCTTCGCTCAGCTTATCCTCCGTAATGGTCCCGTCCGGAATCTGGCCCAGAACAAGGCCCTGAAGCTCATCTTTACCCGCCTTGTCTCCAAGAGCAACTTTCACTTCCGGAATCACGGTGTTGTTCAGATAGTCCTTGATGGCGTTTCCGCCCTCGTCAAATTTGGCTTTCAGCTCCGTGGCGGTCAGCCCTCCCACATCATTGGGCTCGTCATCCAATGCGGAGATAATATTCATGTCCTTTTCCAGCGGTGTAAAATCCATGTGTTACGCTCCTCTCTCCGTGGGAATTTCTCCAGTTTGGTTGATGGCCCTCTGCAAGGCCCCATATCCGGGGCCGCCCCGCAAAGGCGGCTGCGCCTCATCTGTCGGTCCTGGGGCCTGGCCGGAGACCGGGACGCCCATAGCGCCCATCTGCGCGGCCATTTGCTGCTGCCGGCTGGCCTCCAATACGGCAATCAGGGTTTCCCGGTCCGTAATCTGACCGGCGGGCAGGCGCTTCAAATACTCAATCGTATCAATCTTGTCCTGCATCAGCAGGTTGTCCAGCGTCTGCATGGAGGCGATTTCGCTCCAGTAGGAGGACGCGCCTACATCCAATTCCACCGTGAAGTAAAGGTCCTTCAAAGCCTCAAAATCAAACAGAGCCGGCATCTTCATCGTGGGATTGATGTTGATCTCTATATATCGCTCCCCGTAATATTCACCCATGAACTCCATGTAAATCCTGCCTAGGTCCTCGATACACTGCAACAGGGTCTGTTTGGTCAGCTCCATTGGTGTGGAGGCCGCCCGCTGCAGCGCGATAATGGCGGAGGTGTTGTCCGGCCTGGTATCGCCCAGGGCGACGTCGGAAGCTCCAAGGAATTTCTGCGTGTAGGAGATGGCGATGTCAATGAACTGGGAAATCTGCGGGGAGATGGTGGCCGGGTCGATGATCTTCGCCACGTTTTCTACGCTTCCGTTCACTCCGATTGCCGCGCCGACTCGGTTATTCCACTTGGGGACCTTTGTCTTGTCGTACATGATTTTGGGATAGGCCAGCATCATGAGGGAGATCATGGACATGGCAAAGAGCTTGTTGACAAAAATCTGGTTGGGAATCAGCCCGGTAATCATGGCCTGACCATGGTAGCAATCCTGTACATAGTCCCAATTCATCCAGGTGATTGGGTACAGCTTGATGCCAAGGTCCCACTCCGGCTTGATTTCCCGGTCCCGTGTGCATTCATAACCGTGGATGGTCCCACTCTTCTCATCTCTCCAAAGTCTCAGCAGAACCGTAACCTTGCTGCCGCCCAGGTTATCCATGCGGGGATCGCCGCTCTGCTTGGTGTCCGCTGCGATTCCCTCTCGTTCCTCCCGGCTGACGCCGCTAGCCTCTGCCCGTCTCCTGGCCTCCCGCACCAGCATCCGCCGCTCGATGAGGATGTACGGCTGAGATTGCACCTCCCGGCTGTTGGGATTTCCAAACAGAACCTGTGTGTTTGGCAGGACTTCCGTCTTGATTGCGCCTCTGCTGGGCTGTCCGGTCTCCACATCGGGGTCCCAATAGGTATAAAGGCAGCCGTCTCCGTCCACCGCGGCATTCCGGCAGAACTCCCGAATGCAGGAGCCCATTTTGTTGAACTCAAAAATACCGGAAAACTGCTCGTTCAAGAGGTCCGTCAGCATTTCGGCGCTCTGTCCGGAAATCTTGCCGCTGGATGGAAGGGGCTTTGCGTGGAGTTTTAAATTGTCCGTGGACACATTGGCGACAGAGAACAGCACCACACGCTTTAAGAAATTGAAAACCGGCGTCGGCAGGCCGTTGGAACGGACGCCCTCCCACTGCTTTCCAATGAAGAAGTTTTCGTTGACATTCACGCAGTCATAAAACGAAATGCCGTTGTTGAATTGAAGGCCGGCCTCATATTCATTTGACACCTTTTCCGGTGTGGGACGATACTTTTCCATGTGTGTTTTCCTCTTATTTCACGTTTCCGGCATAGCGCAGCTGCACATCCGTCTCCAACACCGTAGCGGTTGCGGAAGCGCTGTCGCTCTTGAAAATCAATCGGTAGAATGTTGCCTTTTTGACCTTGAGCTTTAATCGTTCTACCTGGGGCTTCCGGTTCGTCAGAAAGGACCAGTGATTGAAATCCACATTGGTAAAGGAGGCGAAGGACGCTGCAACCACCTTGTCCGGGTAGTCGCTCCGGCGGTTGCTCTCGGCGGTGACGGTGATTCTCGCGTTATTCTCCGGCTTGATGGCTACAAAGATCACAGGGGAGTACTTGAGCTGCCAGTCCCGGTCAAAATCCATCGCGCCGGTGGCGGCATAGGCGCTGATTTCTTCGCCGTCGTCGTTGCGATAGGACCGGGACACCTCCTTGATCTTGCCCTCCTGCGTAAAGCCGAAGGTCCTCTGGTCCACCTCCAGCATAGAGACAAATGGCATGTTGGTGTAGGTGTACCAGGTATTGTTGGAGTAGTTCAGAATCAATGCGGTTTCCTTCCACAAAAACCAATACTCGTGATGATATTTCCGGTTGAAGGTTTTCGTCTTCTCCAGATCAAAACCACTGATGGTAGCGGCAATCCGGTCCGATATACGGGTCGCGTTTTGCTCACTGTCGGTGATGTTCCCGCTGGAGGAGGTGGAGCTCCACTGATAAATGCTGCCGCCGTCCAGGGTCAGGGGGTTATTTTCCAGAAGGCGGACCTGTCCCGGGGCGTCGTTTCCGATCTGGCGGTTTACCGGGAGCACATAAAATGCCGGCGTGGTAATTCCGTTGTCCAGCACGGTGGTGCTGTATTGCAAAGACCACGCGCTGTCCCGTTTAAAAGCCATCAATCTTGCATAATGTCGAACCAGCGCTGTGATGGGGGTGTTGCTGTCTCCGATGGCGGCCTCATAGAGGTCCGGGAAGTACTCCGCCGTGGCAAGGCCCGTGTCCCCGTCAATGCCGCTGTAAATCGTTTTGTTGCTGCCGTCCCCATACAGGAATACCCGGCTGTCCAAAGAGCCGTTATAGAGCTCGGAGAAATGCATGGAGGTAACTTCCGCCCGCGCTCCATCTCCCTTTTTATAGGTCACGGTCACGGTGTTGGTGCCCTTTTCCGGTGCCGTTGCAAACGTCATCTTTCCGGCCGCCGTGTCCACCGTATAGGTGGCCTCCGTTCCCGTCACGGAGATCACGCTGTCAATCTCCTTTTCCGGCAGGAAAAAATCTTTGGCCGTTCCGTCCGGGGAAAACTTGACCCGCCGCTTGCCCGTCAGCCGGTTTACATTCTCCAGCAGCGTCCCGCTCCCGCCCGGTTCCGTTGCCGTCTGGATGACCGGGACATAGCCCTCCACCTCGGAAAACGTCTCGTCCTCCCCGGCGCCCCAGCTCATGTATTCGTGCCCGTTCAAGAGATATACTTTCTCGTCAAATCCAAAGAAGGTGGTAGTTTCATCCTGGGTACAGGCCCCTACTGCGGTGACGGCCTCCGTCAGGATGTTCACGTCAAAAATAGCTCCGCCAAAGGCGCACAGCAGGTGATAGGCCTTGTTGACCATCCCATACCAAGCGCCGCAGAAAACCGGCGCCTCGACAGGAGATTCCTGGTCCTCTGCCCAGGCATCCCAGGCGGTCCGCAAATGCAGCAGTGTGTGGGTACCCGGCCTAATCTGCAAGTGGCTGTCCTTGGTAATGGAGAAGTTCCGCATTTCGGACATCTCTCCAACACGGATTTTGGTGTCGCCGTCCTGATTCTCATTGAGACCTAGGAACTCCTTTATCCGCATAATCGTGATATTGCTGCCCGCTGCCATCTGCGCCAAGCTCAACCACCTCCGTACTCCAGATAATCCTCCGACATCTCTCCGCCGGTCATCTCGTCGTCGTAATCCGTCATACCGGAATCTTCAAAATCCTCCGGCACAGGGGACTCCACCCGTTCCGCGCCCAATGTCCTGGTAACACAGAAATACCGGATGGCGTCGCAGATATGCGTGATCTCATGGGGCTGCACCGCGCAGTCTGACGGGTTCTTCTCGTCGTGCTGGATGGCGGCGATATGGGAGATGAGGGCTTGACAGTTGCTGGTCACCAGCAGCCCGGGGCGGTCCTGCGGCCCTGACAGGGGCTTGAGCAGCTCCTTCACAGCCATCCAGCCCTGTACCCGGTTGTTGCTGCCACGGATGATGCCCACGCCGTTCTCCATGAACAGCTCTGCCATGCTGCGGCCGCTGTCCTTTTGCCGGTTCCACATGTCCGGCGGCGCAATCGTGAACTCGATGTGTTCCCACGGCGGCGTCGCGTCCAGCATCAGCTTCGCGGCCTCTGAGACGATCACACCGGACTGCTGCAATTCCCGGTATACATAGCAGCGCCCGTCAAAATCCACCGCAATCCAGAGGCAGGCGAACATATCAAGGCCATAGTCAAAGGCCCGGTATTTCCTCCACTCCGCTGGAATCCGCCAAAACGGTTCCATCACATGAGTTTTCTTTGTAAACTCCGGGAAGAAGGACCCGGATAGGGCGTCCCAGTCGCCAAACCTCCAGGCATTGCGCACGTTGTCCGGCAGCAGGTCCAGCATCTGTACATACTCCGGAGACGCCGCCAGCAGCTGGGGGTTATCGTCCACCGTCGCGTGAATGAAGGTATAGTCCTCCGCCGTTTCGCCGTCCCGGTACTGCCTGGAGACGAACAGCCGTTTTACCCAAAGGTGCCCGATGCCGCCAGGGTTGCAGGTCAGGTACATCCGGCGGGGGATATTCGTCGCGCCGCGCAGACATGCGCCCAAGGTGCGGAACTGGCTCTCCGTAAACTGCGTGGCCTCGTCCATGAAAATCCAGTCATATTCCTGGCCCTGGTACTCGTCGTCATCGCTCGTTCCATAATGTCCAAACTTGATCGTGGAACCGTTGGCGAAGAAAAACATATGCATGGAGCCGTTATAGACCGCGACCTCCTGCGGGATCAGCTTTCGCATGGGGAGAATCATGGTCTGCTCCAGCTCCGGGTATTCCCGCCGCACAATCAAAATCCGGATTCCCGGATAGGTCAGCGCACCGCCAAAGGCTTTGATTCTCAACACGTGGCTCTTTCCGCCGCCTCTTGCCCCGCCATAGCCCACATACCGGGTTCTGGCCTGACAAAAGAGCTTTTGTTTGGGATTCAGTTCTCCCAAGTCCACGGAAATCATCCCGCTGTGGTTTCTGTATTTTCCAGCCATGCGCTCACCTCTTCGGAAATAGGGGAAAGGCCCCCTTGCGGGGGCCCGTATGCTTACTCGTAGTCCTTCGTTCCCTCCATGCCGACACAGCCATCTTTGACCTGGATGCAGCGCATCGTCTGTCCCTCGGACAGCGTGACGCCGCCGGAGGGATAGGCCGCCGCGGTGTGGCTATAGCGGGGATTGGTTCCGTCCAGCGTGTACAGATAATTCTTTCCGCTGGCTCCCGTGATCGTCGCCACATGGGTGGAAACGCTGATCGCTGGCGCATCCAAAATTGCGTCCGCACTTCCGCAAACCGCAATTCCGTCACCTTTGGTGCCCAGGACAAACGCATCATAGTAGGTAACCCCCTGCACCACAGGCCCGGAAAAGCCCTGCACCTTGGTCAGCACGTCATACTGCTGCATCTTCACCGGGTCCACGGTGCTCCCCTTGAACTTGATCATGAAGTACACGCCATTGGGGAGATAGCTCTTGGTGACCGGGATCACCTTCACACCGTCCACCTCGCCCACAACGCCGCGGGAGAGCGCCATGTTTCCGGTTTTCTCCAGTGCCAGGAAATCCGGATTCTGCTTGAGGAGCTTGTAGTACTCCGTGGGAATGTACATCGTCCGATTTTCCAGCGGAACAAACGCATCCGTCATCTTGGCATTGGCGTCAATGATGGCCTCCACAATATTGGATTTTGTGGGGGCGGAGGTGAGTTTGTGCTGGATGTTGGCTCCCATGCACCACTTTTTCAGCCGGTATCTGTCCATACCGGGGACTGTCCTCTCGTCCAGCTGCCGGCGCAGCGCGCGGCCGGCGGATTTCTCAATGGCTTGGTCGGAGTTGTCCAACGCCTCAATCACAAAGGTGAACGAGGGCTCCTGCGTCATGGTCATCTCCTGGATGGTGTCTCCCAGGTTCTGGGGCGTGCCGAAGCGGTTATTAGCCGCGTTCCGGTCATAGGGCTGCTCGGGTACGGTGTCCACAGAGTAGACACGAATCGTCTTTGCGCCCACAAAGGAATAGTCGTTGCCGCACGCGGCGTCTGTGATGGACGCCTTGTGAAATCGCTCCGCAATTTTGTCAGCATACTTGATGGTATAATTGACTGCCATATTGACCCTCTCTTTCGTATCTGCGGAAAGGGCGCCGTCGTTCAGGAGTCAAATCCCCTCAGAAAATCATCCTTGCTGTTGCCCTCTTCACCGGCGGATTTCATGCTTCCGGTGGAGCGCTCCGCGTTCTTTTGGTTTTTCTGCGCGGCTTCCGCGGCGTGCTGATACCGTTCGGCTTCGGCTCTTGCCTGTTCCACCTGCCACCTTGCGTAGCTGGCCGTCAGGGAGAGCCCGTTTCTCACGCCGTCCCAAACCTCCGCGGGGATGTCCTTCGGCGCCTTTGCCGCTTCTGGAAATGTGTTTTGAAATTCCTGAATATCCGCCATCCGGCGGTCCTCATCGGACCGCTTTTTTGCCTCTGCCGCCTCCACAGCCTTCCTCTGGTCGGCCTCTGCGGCTTCCTTTGCCGCAACCGTCGCCTCCCGGTCCTCCAGCTCAACGGCTCTTTTGGCTTCCTCAGAGCTCATGCCCTCGGACTTTTTCGCCTCCTGGCGGATGTAGGAGATGTAGTCCCTCGTGTTCATGCCGGAACGGTTCGCGAACTGGCTGAACATGTCCATCACAGGCTTGAACTCGTCGTATTTCTCCCGCAGCCTGTCGTAGTCGAGCCCCTTCTGGGCAAGCGCGGTCATCTCCGCCTCATTCACGGTCCGACTCTCGCCCAGATGCTGCAGCGTCCAGGTTTTCGGGGGCTCCTCTGCCGGCCCTTCCTCGGCTTCTGCGGGCGGTTCCTGAGCCGGTTGCGGCTCTTCCCCGCTCTCAGCTTTCGTCTGTTCATGAGGCGCGCTGTCCTGTGTTGTTTCTGATGGGATCTCCGGCTGGTCTGCCGTGGGCTCCATGTCGTCCAGTCCCTCTAAAAAGCCGTCCGTGGTCTCGGGCGTCTGGTCCTGGGTGTTCAAAGTCTCTTCCATCTGATCACGCTTTCTCCGCCTGGTCTGGCGGCTGTATTTCATCTCCCTGGTGTGGGAAAGTGAGCAAAAAGAGAAAGCGCCAAAGGTCGGATTCCTCCAACCTCTGGCGCCAAGCGCTCTCGCTTATGATTCAATTTTCCCGGAGAGATCTTCCAATTCTCTCCCCATGTAGATTTTGGGGAACCACTCCATCTTGCACTTCCGGCAGTAAATCGGCGCCCCAAGCATCACCGTGTTACCACGGACCTGCTGCAAATTTTTCCGGCAGCGGGGGCAGGTAAACCATCCATTGACTACCATCGTCCAAAGCCCCCATATTCAATCCCGCCCCATCCCAGGGCGCTTTCGCCGCCTTCACCGCCTCCGTACACATCCTCCACGCTCTCAATCCCGGAAGACGGCAGGCGGCTTTTTGCCGCGTTCAGGTTTTCCAGATACGTCTGCCAGAAGAAATTCGCCTGGGTGGGATTTTCCTCTGTCAGCAAAAGCCCTGCAAGACCAAATGGGAGGACGTTCCGGCAGATATAGGCGTCCAGGTCCAGCTCATCCTCCAAGCTGGAAACGCTTGGAAGAAATGGGCGCTCCGAAGAGCCGTCCTCCACGCTCGGATAGGTCCCGCTGTACGGATAGACCTGGTCCAGCAGCGTGTTGATGATATTGGGTGTCCGCAAAGCGTACTCCTTCGTGTCCGCCGTGGTGGTGGAACCAGTGCTCTCGTTCTGGGCATCCATCAGGTGAATCGCCTGATCAAAGACGTTTTGTACAATCATCTACCGCCCTCCATCCTGTCCGGGGACCTGGAATGACAGCAAATTCTGAATGCCCTCCTCCATCGCTTTGGAGAGACGGTTCTCTTCCTCCCCCTGCGGTTCCGCCGGCGTGGGATTGCCGCTCTGCTGGGATTCGTTTTTCTTCCCTGCGGTCCAGGCCCCGACAATGACTCCGGCCATTGTCAAAAGTCCGCCGGCTGCAAAACAGATCAAAAGCTCCATCAGGCAAAATCACTCTCTTCCATGTTTTTCCCCATCTTCACGTTTACGTTCAGATCGCTTTTTGCCTCAATCTTGTCCTGGTAACCGCCGAATTTCTCCTGCTTCAGCAGGAAAATGCGGTAAGACACCATCTGCCTGTCGCTGTACCGCGGGTCAGAGGCAATCTGCTCCGCGATTCTGGTATAGGCCATCCGGATGGTTTCCTGCAAATGCTCGCTTCTGCGCCCTCTCCACCAATCGTCCAAGGTGCTGACGGCAGTTCCAAGAAACACAGCCATTCCAGCCTCTGTGTACAGCTTTCCCTCCTCATCGCACTGGGAAAAATACCGCTCTAGACGCTCCTGCAGCTCTTCCGCCGTCTTAAATTTCGCGGCGGTGCTGTGCCGCTGCTTTCCGTTCTCCGGTTTCTTTGCCATCGCACTCGCCGCCTTTCGTTTGTTGGAGCCGCCCCCGTCTCGCGCAACTGCGGGGCGGCATATCCCCCTTTGCGGGGGAGCTGTGAGTTTTTCGGCTTTTCTCACTTGCCTTTCGCCAAGAAATTCTGTAAGGACTTGCGCCCTGGCACGGGTGGAAGGCTCTGTTCCCCCAACCTCCGGTTTTGGAGACCGGCGCTCTCCATTGAGCTACACCCGTATATGTGCGCTTCTCGCTTAAATTGTCACACGCCGCATATCGGCCCCGATTACGGAACTCTGGCGCAGTTTTCAGCGGGCATTGTCATTCTCTCTGAGGACTTGCGCTACGCTCAGATCATCCGGGAGCGACCCGGCCTCTGGTGGAACATCGCGGCCCTGCCCCGCTTTAGCACTTAGGGCAACGTGCCCTTCGCTTGCTGTGACCTCCCCATTTTGGGGGTGCCTATGTTCCGCATGCCCCCGTCTTTCCGGGGTGTCAGCCACAGGAGGTGGGTGGCATTGATGGGAGATTTGGAACAAGTCTAGCCCTGTTCCTACAAAAAGCATGACAGCCATTTCATGAATAGTCAAGACCTGTTTTTGTTTTTCTTCACAAAAATTGTCTCCCGTTTTTGCTGCATATCCTCCCCTTTTTCCGACGGGGTTGTGAAGAGCGTGGGGAATGTGTGTGATATAACCTATCCCGTCTTCCGCAAACGCCCCCTGTTTTTCCGGCACCCCCAGGGGACTCTCACACTCTGTCATCCAGCCAACCTCCATCCTCGCCCAGGACCACCCACCGCCGCACCCAGCCCCGGGAGGAGTACGATCAGCGCGCCGCAGCGGGCGGTAATACACACTACATACACAGAAACGGCTCAAAGCGTTGAAACATAAAACAAAGCATTTAATGCCATTTAAAATTCAACGTCCTTGAGCCGTTTTGCTGATATCCGGATTTCTCTTGTTTTCTCGCAATCTTTCGGTTTTTCATGCACTTGCTATTTTTTTAATCATAGGCAGTCCGCATTTTATCAGAAAACCATATCACCAACAACCATACGCATGAATCACTCTTTCTCCCCCTTATTCCCCCCTCTTTCTTTCCCCCTTAAACCCCCTATCTATTACCCCCCTATTATCCCCCATAACACCGCCAACGCCGCCGCCAGAAATCATCCATAAAATTCACGGCGAATCAGATCAAGAATCCAGCCGTTGACGCTTTTCCCGTCAGCTTTGGCCGCGTCCTCAATCTGCGGCTTGACATCGACCGGCACAACCAGGGAAATCCGTGCGTAACGGTCCTTGTTGGCCTCATCCCATTTCCTGTTTGCCTGTTTCTTTGCCTCTGTATATCGCTGCTTTGCCATGCGCTCACCTCCAACTCATACACTTATTATATCCATATGCGTACACCAGCACAAGTGTACAATCTGCACAAAACAAACGACAAACCTTGGTACAGTTTTTTTCTGCATCCCACTTGACAAGTACACTTACACAAGTGTATGATTACATCATCCAAGGCAACCACGACAACCATCAAACAGGAGGTTATAACCATGACAACGTATTTTATGAACTGCAAAAATCTGGATGAGCTAAAAAAGGCATATAAAGCCGCCGCGATGAAATATCACCCGGACATGGGCGGCGATACGGCCACCATGCAGGCAATCAATGCAGAGTATGAAGCCCGTTTCGAGGTATTGAAGCGGTCCCAAAACGAGCAAGCTGCAGAGGATGCCACCGGACAGACAAAGGCCACGACGGAGAGCGCAGGCGACTTCATCGCCATTGTCTCCGCGCTGCTGAAATTGGACGGACTGGAGATCGAGCTTTGCGGCCGGTGGCTGTGGATTGGAGGAGAGACCCGGAAGCATAAGGATGCATTGAAGGCTGCCGGCTGCCGCTGGTCCAGTCAGAAAAAGCTCTGGTCCTGGCACTATGCAGAAGACGGCAGCCATTGGCACCGCGGAAGCAAATCTATGGCACAGATTCGCAGCAAGTACGGCTCCACCAGCTTCACCCGTGGCGGCGCTGGCTCCGATGCCCTTCCTGCCTGACGGGGAAGGGCCTGCGATAAGAGGAGGTTCCATCATGAGCTATGAACATCTCTTCCAACGTTACGGCAGCCCCAGCGATGAAGCGGATATTCGGCTGACCGGGTATCTGCTCCGGCCGGACAAGCTGAAAGAATACCAGATCAAACGGAATGATGAGACTGCCGCCCGGCTAATACTGGAGTGTGAGCGGACCGCGGAAACCCTTCGGGAGTACCGCCAAGCTCTGGCTTCCAGGTACGCCGCTCTGAACACGATGCCATATCAGGAGCGGCTTGAGATAGAACGGTACCGGTCTTACCGTGGAAATCTGGTGACGTATTACGTTCGTATCGTCAGAACTTACGAAGATGGGACTCAAGCAAAAACGCTTTCAGAAACATACCCAGGGAAAGAGCGCAGGAAAGCCATATCCAGGTTTGAAGAACTAAAACGCCAGCGCCCCGGCATTGAAGTGCTGGAGGACATTTCTCCTCAGTCTTGGGAGAAGTAAAAGAAAACCGCCCAGCAGGGCGGTTTTCTTAATTCACATACAATACACAGTATAGTAATAGACCACTTGAAACATAAAGAAAAAATCTTAAACCGTTGTAAAAATTTTTCGATCCGATCCAGTCCCTCCTTTAGGTCTTCATCGGAGTAGCAGTAGCTCAAACGCATGTAACCTTCCGTCCCAAAGTACACGCCCGGAATCAGTCCAACAAGCCCCTCCTGGAGCATTTTGGTACAGAACGCCTCCGATGCCATGCCATACTTCTCAATGTTGATGAACATATAGAAGGCACCCTCCGGCTTCTGCACCTCCAGCCCCATGTCCGTAAGCCGCCGGTATACATCATCCCGGCGCCTGCGGAACAACTCCCGGACACCGCTCACGTCCGTCTTCAGTGCCTGCACGCAGGCGGGCTGAACGTAAGAGGGTGCGGAGACCACAGCGTGCTGGTGGAAAATCTGCATCCGGTCCCGGATCGGGGTGTCCGCCATGCAGTAGCCAAGCCGCCAGCCAGTCATGGCATAGGGCTTGGAGAAGCTTTGGATCACGATGATTCGGTCCCGCATGTCCTGAAACTCGGCAAAGCTGTGGTAGCCGTCCGTATATACCAGCTCCCGGTACACATCGTCGCAGAACACGAAAATCGGCTGGTCCTTGAGCACTTCGTGGACGGCATTGAGCGTCTCCTCCGTATAGATGCAGCCTGTGGGATTGTTGGGAGAAGTCAGCACGATGGCCTTTGTCTTGGGCGTGATCACCGCGCGCAAGGCCTCCGGATCAATCTGAAAGTGGTTTTTCTCCGTGGGCAGGCTCACTGGCACTCCCCGCAGCAACCGGGTAATGGACTCATACAGGCCAAAGGCCGGCGTGGGGATGATGACCTCATCTCCGGGGTTCAAAATCGTGGAGAGTCCAATAAAGAGGCCCTCGGTGGCGCCAATGGTCAGAATGATTTCCTCCGGGTCGTAGCGCAGGCCGTGGGCTCTGGCCTCGTAATCAGAGATGGCCTGGAGCATGTAAGGGTAGCCATTGCCGGGGGGATAGTGGGTGTCGTTAGCGTCCAGGGCGGCCTTGGCGGCCTCCTTGATGGCGTCGGGAGTGTTCTGATCCGGCTCTCCGATAGTCAGGGCACAGGCGCCGGGGGTATCTCGCACCAGATATGTAAAGCGGCGGATGCCGGTGATTTCCACGCCTAGTACAGCGCTGTTCAAGGTCAGTTCCATGGGCTTCACCCTCCTTTTTGAATATGCACAGTATAGGACACCTGAAAAAAGTTGTCAACTTTTTTCAGCAAAAGGGGAACCTCCCAAGTGGGAGATTCCCCTTTTCAGATTATTCTGCCGGCACTTCGGCGGTGTAGTCCTCCACCGGCTGCTCCGCCTGGTTCCCAGGCTCTGCCGCATCCGGCGGAGCGACAACCAAGGGGGCACTCTCTCCGCTCCCGTCGGCCTTCTTCACCGTGGTGCCGCTGAGGATGCTGCTCCCCTCCCCGGTATGGTACTGAATGCTCACCTCATCTCCTACATTCAAAATTACAGCCAAGGGATTCTCCGCAGCGTTCACAGCATAGAACGTCTCCCCGTCCTCTAAACGCAGGAAGTAGTAGGAGTTGCCCTCCAGCACGGCGGAACGAATCTCCGCAATGACGCCGGATACCTCCGCCTGATCAGAGGGAGCCACATCCGCATCGTCCTCGTCCACAAGCCCGTTGTCTGCCAGGGTCTTGCGGTAGTTGGCCTCGCACTCCGCCACGGTACTGCCTGTCTCCACAATGTTATACTGCTGGACATTGACCATGGCATACATCTTCACCAGGCCGTCCTCGCCCTTCAGGGCCATAAAGTAGGTGGGCTGATCGGCGATATTCAGCAGCAGGGGCTCCGTGGCGGTATAGCGCATCTGCTGGACCTGGCTCTGGGCGCTGGCCTGGGCGGAGGTCTCCGTGGCGCCGGCCACGGAATAGAAGCGAGTCTCCTTCGTCCGCTGGTTGGAGAGGATGAAGCCGATGTTGGACTGATCCGAGGTGACGGAGGTCACACCCGTGTACATATAGACATCGTCACCGATGGCAATATAGTTGTGCAGAGGCGTCGTCAGTGTCACGCCCCGCTGGCCGAACAAGGAGTTGAGGAAACCGTTGTGGTACATGCCGTAGTAATCGTACTGCTCCATAATGAGCTGCGCGTCATACACGTGGTCCACCCAATTGGGAACCTCCTCATAATACTCGCTCTCGCCGGTGACAGCATTCACCAGCACAGCGCCCCGGATGTCTGTACCGCCGAAAAGTCCGATGGTCTTGACCATCCGCGAGCAGATCCAGTAGGGAGTGCCCTCTTCGTCGATCTCAAAGACCGGCTCATCAAACATATAGGTGGGGTAGTGGAACCGCAGGTGGCGGTACAGATTCCGGCCGAAATGCTCTGCCGTTGTGTACTTCATTCCCTCCTTCAGGCGGACCACCTCCGCCTCCTGAGTCACCATGTCGATGACCAGATAGGCCGGCAGGCCCTCGGAGCGGTTTGTAAACCACTTAACAATATCTCCGTATGCCAAGGATGTCACCCGCACCGGGCGGCCCTGGTAGTTGATCTGCGTGTAGGAGGGCAATATCTCAAACTGGGAGACCATGTCCGCCAGCTCACCCAGCTTCCGGTTGCCCAGCCGCGCGGCGGAGTCCTCGTCCAGCATGGGAATCTGATCGTAGCTGATCTCATCCACCTCGGAGGCGAAGTCCCCGGTCTCAATGCTCAGCAGCTCGCTGTAGCTGCCCGCCCGCAGCACCACCCAGGATGTGACCGCTCCAATGGCAATAGCGGCGATCAGGGCAATGAAGGCCAGGAAAGGAATGACGCACTGTTTTTTCACAAAGCCGACATAGCCCTTGATTCCCTCCCCCTGAAAGCCGGAGGTCACAACCGCGCAGATACAGTATACCGCGCAGATTAAAAATGCGAATACGTAGAACTCCTCCGCATGGAAGTTCAGCGCCGGCAGTTCCACATAAAAATAGACCAGAGCGAAAACCAGGGTTACTCCCAGGTTGATCAGGGTCCTGGTGAAGGCGTTGCCGATGGCCTTGCGGGGTTTGCGGGGCTTTTTTGGCGGGGGTGCGGCCCCCTCGTCCTGAAATCCTCCAAACCCGCTGAAATCGCCCGGATTAAAGCCGCCGAAATTAAACGAAAACGGCATATTGTGTGCTCCTTTCTCCTTTTGCACAAAGTTAGACATATCATATCTGAAATTTGTGAATAAATCAAGGCTTCCCTATAAAATCCCACTTCATCCATACCGAAGGTTTCATGTCCAGCCAAGTACGTCATTTTTCTCCTTGAAATGACGAATGCCCATTGACGAAGCATCGCGATTTGGGGTATGATAAAATAATCATAAGGTTTGGCGTTTGATTATAAACGGAAAGGAAGCGACACCCCATGAATGAAAAAAAATGCAAGGTTCTGGCGGCGGAAATCCGGCTGGAAACCCTGCGGGTTATTCACTCCTTGGGCTTTGGCCACGTGGGCGGCTCCATGGACCTAGCAGACCTGATGGCCGTTTTATACGGAGAGGTCATGCGGTTTGATCCCAAGAATCCCCGGTGGGAGGATCGGGACTGGCTGGTGCTCTCCAAGGGGCACGCCGGCCCGGTGGCCTATGCCACGTTTGGTCTGATGGGCTACTATCCCATGGAGGATGCCTATACCCTGAATCAGCCGCACACCCGGTTCCCCAGTCACACGGACCGCAAGCTCACCCCCGGCGTGGACCTGACCACCGGTTCCCTGGGCCAGGGCGTCTCCACCGCTACCGGCGCGGCTCTTGCAAACCGGATTGACGGCCGGGATAACCACGTGTTTTGCGTCATTGGTGACGGTGAAGCTGACGAGGGACAGGTCTGGGAGGCATTCCATTTCGCCTTTGCCCACAAGCTGGACAATATCGTTTATATCATCGACAACAACGGCTATCAGCTGGACGGCTCTACCCGGGATATCCTGGATCACGGCGATATCGCGAAAAAGGCGGAGTCCTTTGGGCTGTACACGCAGCAGATCAACGGCCATGATGTGAAGGCCATCTATGACGCCATTCAGAACGCCTATGCCAGGAAGGGCGTGCCCAGCTGCATCGTGCTAAACACCGTCAAGGGCAAGGGCGCCATCTTTGCCGAGCCCAAGTGCGAGCACTCCTCTCAGCCCAAGGAAGATGTTTGGGCCGAAGCTCTGGCTGCTGCGGAGCAGGCTCTGGCTGATATCAAAAACGCTTAAGGGGGCATAACCATGGAGATCAAAATCATTGGCAAACACGAAAAGGATTCCCGCGCCTGCCGGGATGCCCTCGCTTTGACCCTCAATGACATGATGGCACAGGACAAGTCCATCTGCTATGTGGACTGCGACCTGATGGGCTGCATCAACACCAAGCAGCTGCGGGCCAACTATCCTGACCGTGCCTTCGAAGCCGGAATCGCCGAGGCCAACGGCGCCGGTGTGTCCGCGGGCCTTGCCGCCGCCGGAAAGACCGTGTTTTTCCATTCCTTCGGCACTTTTTCCTCCCGCCGCTGCTACGATCAGATCTATATGTCTGCCGCCTACGCTGGACTGACCGTACACGTTTTAGGGTCCGACCCCGGTGTGACCGCTGCCTATAACGGCGGCACCCATATGCCTTTGGAAGACGGCGCCATGTACTGCTCCATTCCGGAGGCCACCGTGCTGGATGCAGCGGACTATGTTCAGCTCAAAAGCATTGTCAGCCAGCTGCCGGGTATCCGGAAGGGCGTCACCTATACCCGGTTTCCCCGCAAGGACGTGATTCAGGTTTATGGGGACGGCACTCAATTTGAGATTGGCAAAGGTGTGACGCTGCGTCAGAGCGGCGAGGACGCTGCCACGGTCATCGCCTCCGGAATCCTGGTGGACGAGGCTCTCAAGGCCCAGGAGCTCCTGGCGTCCGAGGGAATCGCGGTGCGGGTCATTGATATGTTCACCTGGAAGCCCCTGGACGAGGCCCTGGTGGTGAAGGCCGCCGCCGAGACCGGCGCCATTGTCACCGCGGAAAACCACAATGTAACCTGCGGCCTTGGCAGCGCTGTCGCGGGCTGTCTCGCCCGGAACCATCCTACGGTGCAGGAATTTGTGGGTGTGCAGGACACCTTTGGTCAGGTAGGCCCTCAGAGCTTTCTCATGGACGAATACGGCCTCCGCGCCGCCAATATTGTGTCGGCTGTCAAAAAGGCCATTGCGCGGAAATAACGGCGAATCAAACTGCAAGAAAGCGGGCAGCAAGCTGTCCGCTTTCTTGATGCACAGTCCCTGAACGCTCCGCCACAGCCACGGTGCGCTCTTGATAACTGGCTATCTTGATGCCGCAGTTTCTACAGGAAATCAGCAATGACATCCAGCAGGTGGGCGGGGTCTAGCTGTTTTCTGGTAAAGAGTGCAGCCAGCCGCAGCGTAAAGAGAAAGCTGGTAGAGATATCCGGCAAAATCATCACTTCCTCATCCACTCCGTTTTGGACCTGGAAAACCCGCAGTCCAAACGCCCGATACGTCCCCAGTTCCGGAGAGGTCACTTCACTTTGTATCGGAAGATACTGGAACATCGCCATCCGCCTCCTTCACAATTTCCGCCGCATTGATCTGGAACTTTGCCATCAAACGGAGTGTATCATTGAGATCTGGCTCTGATTCTCCACTCTCAATTTTCTGATACCAACGTTTGGTACGGCCGAGAAAATCGGCAACTGCCTGCTGCTTCATGTCAGACTTGATCCGTCCTTGATATAGGGCGCTGGCAAAGCAATGGTTGATTTTTCTTTTCATCGTTTCTTTCCTCCTTTTAAAAGGAAGAATATTCCAAAAACGTACCAAATGTCGACGTCTCTCGCGTTCGCTTTGTGAAAGCTGTCGAATCTTGTCGATTTCTCTTGTTGGAAATAGAATATAGATTTAGGCGTGGTCGTCCTCTCTTTGACCAGCTTTCCCGCTTGTTTGCTCTCTGCCCCTTTGCCGTCTCCCAATAATCAAGCGCCCTATGTTGCAATCAACATAGGGCGCTTTTCATCGTCCAATCTACTGCATAAGGCCGCAGATTTGTATATTGGGGATAGCGCTGCTCACCGGGATGAAGTTGCCGCTCCGCGGTCGTTTTCTCCATCCACAAGCCATGTTTGGAATGGGTGAAACCCACAAGCAAAGTGAACCTCAGTTCTGTTTTACCATGTCGTTCTTGGGGACATCTCTATTCCACTTTCCATCCATGATAGGACCAGCGGCCACTCTAACAATCGCATTTTTTCCGCCGCGCAGACGATCTGTTGCCCAGAGCGCCCGCACACTGGCATATCTACATTCCCGCGATCAGCATTCTCCACATAAGACCTCGCTTTGGAAACGCAATTCCGGATGCATTCCTCTTAAGTGACCTCTGTTTCATTCAGAACAATCGCGCGGACAGCCTCCATCAGATCCACCACTGCAGAGCGAGCCACTAGGGACACCGGCTCTCCATCCACCACGGCCAGACAGCTGGCGCCGTCATACCGGTAGAATTGCATCTGAACTTGCGGGAAGGCTTTGCTGTCCAAATGGACTGTAAGTTCGATCTCCTGCCGCGATTTGGCGGCTTCGTCGGTGAATTCCACCGCTGTCACCCCTTCCAGCGCACGCTGTAGATTTGTGATATCTAGCTCTTCATCTCCATAGAACCAAAGCCGGTCCTCACCGTCGCCCTTTGAGGTGATGGTGTAGTCCAAGCCATCCAGAGCGATATCCAGCTGAGAGACCCCATCAAAGTCCGCCCAGAATACCTGGGTGTGCCGGAGATCATTATAGGAGGCAGCCATTAGGGTCTCGTATTCCTCTCCGCTGATCTGATATACAATCTGAGAATCCCCTACCCTGGCATAGGCAGTGATCTCCGACAAATCATCCTCCGGTTTCTCCGCGGTCTTGGCTGCCTCCCGTTCCTGCGGGTCCCGGCTGATGTGGAGGACAAAGGTACCCGATGCGGCCTCACCCGTTTCATTTTCGCAGGTATACTCCGCCGTGATGGTTAATTCCGGATTGTCCAGGCCATAGGCCGAGAGTTCCTGATCGGTGGCGTGGTAGGTCACATAATCGGTGAGCCCCAGATACTTAAGCGCGTCCAGATAGCTTTCCACACGGTCTGTGTCCAGGGGAAGAATCTCTCCTCCCCGCTGGGTGAAATAGACATCTATGGCGCTATATGAGGAGGAGTTGTCTTTTTGATAGAAGAGGCTCTCCTCCACGCTGCCAGAAACGGTCAACCGGGTCACCTGGTTCCAGTTGGGAGTCTCATCATGCTCAATGAAATCGCTGAGCTCTGCGGCAAAAGTGTCCAGTGGGTCTGCAACCGCCAGATAAACCTTTCCGTCCCCGGTGGAGACATACCGCTGTTGGTCCATGGTGCTGTAATCCCCCAGCTGGATCACATAGGTCTGGTCCTCCGTGGTCATCTCAATGGTGCATACCGGGTTGTCCAGCCCGTATTGGCTCAAATCCTCCGGCTGCGTGATGACAAAGGCTGCACGGAACGAGCGGAATGTCTCCAGCAGTTCCTGCATGCTGTCCCCACTGACTGGGAATGCCTCGTCGCTGTCGTAAATCCAAGGTCCATCCCGATGGAAAGACAGGGTTTCTCCGTCGTATTCCCAGGAGAGGGAGCGGACCGTGTCCGGATCAATTTCCAAGACGGTCTCCCCGCTGGATGCAATCTGTTCCTGGCGCTCCTCCTGGTGGAGAGCCCACACGGCTGCGGCACAGGTCAGCGCCAGGACTCCTGCCAGGATGTAGAGCCGTTTAACACGGTACATTTTGATTCCTCCTTCTTACCAGGATCACAGCAACCCCCATTCCCAGATAGGCCAGGGGGCAGACGCCGATCATCACGGTTTTCAGCAGCGAGGAGGTAGACTCGCTGATGGTGAGGTAGTTGTAGTCCAGGGACTTGCTGCGGATGGCCATCGCCTCACTTTCGCCCACCAGAGAGGAAAGGGCATTCATGGCCAGATTCACATTGGCCCCGGAGGAATAGGCGTTGTACAGGTCCTCCAGAAACACGGAGGAGGCAAACCAGATGATCTCGCCGCCTCCGCTGTCCTCTATGGAGAGCGCCACGGCAAAGGGGCCGTCCGTGTCCCCCTCCTCCTTTTCATAGGTGGCCAGCTCATAGCCCGCCGCCTTGCTGAAAGAGGATTCCGAGGTGGTAAGAAGCGCACTCACCGTTCCCCGGCTGTTCCCACCTGAGACCGTCAGGCCCTGAGAGATCGGGAGGATGGGATAGTAGCTGCCCTCCATCAAGGGATCGGTGACAGGACTAGCTGCCATATCCGGCAGAAGAACATACGGCATCTGGAAGGCGTAGTGCTCCCGGTCCTCCTCCACCACGATGCCGTCAACGCTCTCCACACCATAATCGTTGAGAAGTCCATACAGGTTCTCCAATGTTCCGCTCTCCGTGGGGCCAGCAATAACCAGCAGCTTCCCGCCGCCGGCAACATAGTCGGAGAGCATCTCCGCCTCTGTCTCCGAAAGATCGCTGGACGGTGCGTAAACCATCAGGCAGGCCGCATCCTCCGGCACTGCATCTGCAGTCAGCAGGGACAGCGTTTGTGTCTCCAGATTGTCCTTTTCGATCTGGTCCCGGAAAGTATCGGGAAACGCTGCCTCACCGTGACCCTCCAGCAGGTACACCTGAGGCAGTTCCTCTCGAACCACATAGTCAATGGCTGAGGTGATGGCTCCCTCTCCGTCAAAGGAGGAGGCATACATGTCCTGGATATAGATATCATGATAGCTGATAAAGCGGCTGCGGTCCCCGCACTCCACGATGATGCTGTTGTTGGGCACCTCCTCATCTGTGTACTGCTGGGCAAAGGTGGGGTAGACGTCGGGGTTTTTCTTTACCACCTGGATGTGACCGGAGAGGCTCTCGTACTTGCTCAGGAGATTTTCCACCACAGCGTCCTCCTCACCGGACTGTACCACCCAGTAGAGGGTCACATTCTCCTCCAGGGCATTGACCACTACTTTCGTATTGCTGGTGACGGAGTAAAGCTTGGTGGCACTCATGTCATATTGGGTCCTGGCGGCGGGCAGAGCGCTGACAAAGACATTAACCGCGATGAGAATGGCCAGTACTACTGCGGCGACGGCCAGGGAATAGGTGCCTCCCCGAAAGGCATTTTTTCCGGCAGCGCCGGAGGCACCCGGGATATGCGCATGTTTCATCAGTTGTACCTCCGTTTCTCCAAGGACTGCACTGCGAGCAGCAGGAAAAAGACTGTCACGCTGAGATAGTACACCACGGCCGTCAGATCAAACACGCCATTGACAAAGGATTGGAACTGTTCGAACAGGGAGAGCTTTTTCATGATGGCGGGCAGCAGCCCTTCAAACCAGGACTGGTTCACAAAGTAAGCCACTGTCAGCGCGGCAATCAGGACCAACGCGGTGCCGTAGGCCGCCGTCTCGTTCCTGGTCAGGCAGCGGACCAGAAGCCCCAGCAGCACCGCCAGCACCACCAGTGCCGCCAGGGAGCCAAAGGCGGTGGAGGAGGTATACTCCGCCAAGCTGACGCTGTAATAGTTGAAGAGAATCACCGCCACGCTGATGCCTGCCGCGAACCCCTGGTTGTCGGTGAGGGAGGAGAGAAAGACCCCCAGTGCCATCAGCGCCGCCCCCAGCAGGAAGAAGGCCAGAATGGAGCCGTATGCGGTGGGAAGATACACCTCACCAAATTGAGCGAAGATCAGAGGATAGAAGCTGATGATTCCCAAAGGGGCAAGATATACCGCTAGAAGGGCCAGGTACTTGCCCAGGATCACCTGGGCTGTGGTGATAGGCAGGGCGTAGAGGAGCTGATCTGTCTTCTGCCGCCGCTCCTCGGCAATCACCCGCATAGTCAGGATGGGAACGATGACTACAAAGACCAGGCTGCTGAAACTAAGAACGAACTCAAAGTTGCTTACCGCCGCCTGCAGGTTGTAGAGCATGGCTCCAAGGCCCACCACCAGCAGCAAAAAGGCGCCGAACACGTAGGCGGTAAGGGAGTGGAAATAGCCCCTCAGCTCATGTTTCCAAATGGCAATCATGGGTCTATCGCCTCGCTTTTCTCTGAGACGGCTGGTTCCACCGGCATAGTCGAAGATTCATGCTCCGTCAGCTCCAGAAAAACGTCTTCCAGGGTGGCCTTCCTGAGCGTCAGTTCCAGCAGAGGCCGGCCCCGCTCTGCAAAGGCAAAGAACAGCTCCCGGGAGACCTGATAAAGGTCTTGGCACTCCGTTTGAATACGGACAGAGAGCAGACCGTCTTCCCCCGTCTCCACCTGGCATTCTGTAATCTCATCCATGCCGGTTAGGATTGCCTCCACAGATTCCGGTGCTCCCTCTGTTGTCAGCAGAATTTCCTTGGAATTGCGCAGCCGACGCTCCAGACTGGCCGGATCGTCAAAAGCCACCAGCCGGCCCTTGGAGATGATCAGAATCTGGTCGCAGAGATTTTGCACCTCAGAGAGGATATGGGAGCTGAAAATCACGGTATGAGTCTGTCCAAGCTCCCGGATCAGGCCCCGGATTTCGATGATCTGAATGGGGTCCAAACCCACAGTAGGCTCATCTAGGATGATGACCTCCGGGCCGCCCAGCAGAGCCTGGGCGATTCCCACCCGCTGCCGGTAGCCTTTGGAGAGTGCGAAGATCCGGCGGTGCGCCACCGGTCCCAGACCAGTCTGATCCACCACCGCCTCCAGCTGCCGTTCCAGCCTTGCGCCTCGCACGCCTTTCGCCTCCCCCACAAACCGCAGATACTCCACGGGACTCTCACTGAGGTAGAGGGGCGGCTGCTCCGGCAGATACCCGATGCGCCGCTTTGCCTCGCCCGGCTGCTCAAAAATGTCGTAGCCATCAATGCGTACACGGCCTTCTGTGGCTGAAAGGCAGCCAGCCATGATGTTCATCGTGGTGGACTTTCCCGCTCCATTGGGACCCAGAAAGCCGTAAATTCGTCCGCTATCCACCTGGAAGTTCAGATCAGACACGGCCGTGTGGGTTCCATATACTTTTGTAAGGTGTTCAACTTCAATCAAGGGGGACTCCTCCTTTTTCTCAGGTGTTCCCCATTGTACCGCCAGGACTTAAAAGCAAGTTTAAAACCAGCCCTCACATCTTTCTCTTTCTGAATTTAAGGTTGTTTTTGGGTTCTCCCTCTATAATGCTTCCATGAAAGCATTATAGAGGATTGGAGGCAAACCTTTATGAAATTTCACCTGAATATCATAGGACCCGTTCTGCTGGCCTCCTTTTGCTTATTGTTATATGGGCTCTCCGGTGAGGCAGCGTGGTCCGCTTCCTCCCCCGCAGGGCATACTGACACAGAGTCGTTTCAGGCATCCGCTGGGGTGAACAGCAACTTCTTCGACCTGACTGCCGCTTTCTGCTCTGGAAATGGGGTTCCTCTCTCTGAGGGGGGCGTCCGGATCTCCGTTGGTGGGGCCAGCGCTGAATATCCCCTTGCTGATGGCGGACAAATCCACCTGTCAGGCCTTTCCAGGCAGGAAGGGCTACAGCTGTGCCTTATGGACCCAGAGTCACGGGAATTGGGGCGCACCGAGGTTCATGTATCCACCGGGGCTGTGATTGACGCCTCCACGGATCAGGAAGGCGTTGGATACGTGATCCTGCGCTCTGATACGAAAGAGGTGAATCTGATTTTTACCCTGAGAGAAGGAGGTTTTTTGCAGTGCTCATTGCTGCTCACATCTCAGGAATAAATGGCAAGGGGGAGCTTGTTTATGAGCAGTCTATTCTGGAGATTTCCGCTGCGGAACGGAAGTTTTTCTGCGAAGGTACGATCCTTTTGGAGATTGAGGAGCTTCTCTCCTGCACGGATATGATCCAGCGCTGCCAGGTCAGCCTTGGGCGGGGAGATCCAATGGCCCCCTTCCAATCCAGGATCAAACGGGCTGACAGTATACGGGAAAAGCTGGAGCGGCATGGACTTCCAATTACAACAGACAGCGCCCTGAAAGCAGTGTGGGCCGCGGCCGGCAGCCGTCTAGTCTGCCCTTTCGTGCAGAACATTTATCAAACTACAGACCTGATTCGGGCCATTCCCGGCGTCCGGATTCAGAAGGACTCCAACCATGAGCCAAAGCCCAACGGCTACCGCAGCTACCATATGATTCTCTCCCTTCCACTGCGGTTCCTGGGGCGGCAGCTCAGCTCTACCATCTGGCTGGAGGTTCAGCTTCGTACCATTGCCATGGACTGTTGGACCTGTATGGAACACCAACTGAAATACAAGCGCAGTGTTCCCAGTCAAAAGCTGATCGTACAGGAATTGAAGCGATGCGCTGATGAAATCACCTCCACAGACCTATCCCTGCAAGCCATCCGGGAGCTGATTGAATCGCCAGAGGAGGAATTGGAATGAGAGTTTTAGTGGCTGATGACGAACTGGAGATGGCCGTGGTCTTACAAGCGCTTTTGGAGCGGGAACACTTCTCTGTAGACACGGTGTACAGCGGTCCGGATGCGCTGGCCTATGGACTGGCAGAAAATTATGACTGCCTAGTGCTGGACATCATGATGCCCGGATTGGACGGCATCCAAGTTCTGGAAGCTCTGCGCAGAAAAAACATTTCCACACCCGTTCTTCTGCTGACGGCCAAAAGTCAGGTAGAGGACCGGATCGCTGGTCTCAACAGCGGCGCTGATGACTATTTGCCAAAACCCTTCCACAACGGGGAGTTTATTGCCCGGGTACGGGCTCTGACCCGGCGCGGACGAGAATTCTCACCCAGCATTCTCTCTGCCGGCAATGTGGAGCTGGACTGCACCACCTTTGAGCTCAGATGCGGAGGCGCCGCCATCCGGCTGGCCAACAAGGAGTTTCAAATGCTGGAACTGCTTCTACGTCAGCAAGGACGCCCCATTTCCACAGAGCAGTTCATGGAGCGCATCTGGGGCTATGATAGCGAGTCAGCGATTAACGTGGTATGGGCCTATATTTCCTACCTGCGTCGGAAGCTGGAGTCCATTGGTGCAAATGTGTCCATCACCATCTGCCGGGGCCGAGGCTATTTGTTGGAGGTGGGCGCATGATCCGTTCACTCCGCCGAAAATTTTTATTCATCGCCATGCTCTCTCTGCTGGGGACGCTGGCGATTCTGTGTACCGCCGTTGGCTTTGGCATCCGCCATATCGTAATTCAGCGGGCAGACCGGGCCATCAGCCTTCTCTATGAAAACGGTGGAGAATTTCCCTCACCAGAGGCCACCGACCCGTCCATGGGCCTGGACTTCCAGGTGACTATGGAGACGCCCTTTGAAACCAGGTACTTTGTTGTTACTCTCACCAGCCAGCAGGAGGTCTCCTCTGTGGACATTGAACACATTGCCGCTCTGGACCGGCAGACGGTGGTGGAGAGTGTCAGTGAAATTCTGGCAACCGGCGCCGACCAGGGTTATGTAGAGCACTACCGTTTCGGAATCTTTCACCACGAGGAGGGAACCACCATTATCGGACTGGACTGTTTTCTACAGGTTCAATCCGCCTATAACATGCTCCGTATGACGATTCTGGCCTCCGCGGCCTGCGCACTGATCGTATTCATTCTCTTGCTCATTTTCTCGGAAAAGGCAATCCGCCCCTTTGTGGAAAATTTGGAGCGTCAGCGGCAGTTCGTTACTGACGCCTCTCATGAACTGAAAACACCATTGGCCATTTTGTCAGCGGACATCGGGCTGCTAGAGTCCTCACCGGGAGAGCGCAAGTGGCTGAGCAGCGCTCAGGCCCAGATCTCCCGATTGGATAACCTCATCAAAAATCTGGTGGAGCTGGCCCGCACGGAGGAGACCATTCAAGATGCATCCCGCACAGTTTTCTCTCTCAGTGACATTGCTCTGGCCTGCGGAGATTCCTTCCAGCCCTTGGCGGAGGCGGCTGGAAAATCCCTGCGGACAGCCATCGCGCCAAACCTGCATATGCGCGGGATACAGGACAACTTATTCCGTCTGTTCTCCATTCTGCTGGACAACGCCGTGAAATACTGTGATCCCGGTGGAGAAATTGATTTCACGATAACCCGCCGGGGACGGCTGGCCAGCATCATAGTCTCCAACCCCTGCGCCGGCTTGGACCCCTCTCAGTTACCTCGGTATTTTGACCGGTTCTACCGGGCGGACTCCTCCCGAACCCGAGCCACCGGAGGCTACGGGATTGGCCTCTCCACCGCCAGAGCCATCGTCACCCGTCACCACGGCCACATTGCAAACCGCTATGCAGGCGGAATCATCACCTTTTCCGTCACGCTTCCTCTCTACGCCCGGAAAAAGGAAGAATTTGTCCCCAACACATAGATCCCCCTGGGAAATCCAGATTTCCCAGGGGGATCTATCGCGCCTGTTGTCAACTTGTCCGCGATAAACCCGCGGATGCTTCTTTTCCTTTCAGCTTTCTCTATGAAGATTCGTTGTCCCAAAACAAATGAAAACGTGAGCCGAAGAGGGGCTCTCCAGCAAAGATGGACAGCCGTGCGGTCCTTGGGGGGGAACGCTTCAAATTTCGTCTGGCTCAGCCCATCTCCCGCACTTCCCTCACTGCCTCGGCTACAAAAGGTTTGGCGGTTGCAAACTCAGAGAGAAGCTGGAAATCTCCTGAGTTCCAATGGAGCCCTGAGTAAGAATATTGCATCCAACACTCAGAGTACATTTTACCTTGCAGGCCGCCTGGCCTGAAGACTCAAAAGCTGTCTGGTCTCCTGTGCGCAGCGCAGACTGTGGTATTGCAGATACCGCTTTTTTGCAGCCCGTTGAAGCTGCTGCTCTGCCTGGAAATCTTTCCACCGGGAACAGGTCTTATGGCAGCCGGTCCAGTAGGCACTACAGGAACGTTGACAGGGAAGCATGGTGACATCCCTCCTTACTTATACTTATCGTTGGGCGGCACAGCAACGCCGACATCTGCATCCGTACACCTGTCGGCTTTAAGCAGTCTGCATATCTGAGGATGGCCCGATAAATCTGCTGCAAGAAAATTCATGCGACCTCTCCTAATCATTTTCTTATTCACAGGATAATTCAAATAGGCCTTTTCCGCTATCTGATCCATGTAAAATTCTCATAAATCTTGTGTTGTAGCCGCTTCTTCAGCTGAGGACAAGTCGTAAATCCCCAGAGGACTCATCTGAGGCAGATAAATCCGCAGTCCTGCCAGCCATAACGGGAACGGGTATATGTTGCAAATTGTTTTTTCTCTTTCTGTTTGTCCTCTGCGCCTTGTTGACGATAGCTTTTTCGCTCATTTGTGCTTGGTATCCCGCCTCAAAAATTTCCGCTTTAGATACACTCTTCACATACCGTAAAACCTGGAGGAGGATGATATCGTTTATCATTCCGTTCAGGATGGTAGGCGTGTACCCCGTTTGTTCGTTGCATGGTGGTCTTATGATGTTTGCGGGAATTTGTCTGACGGACATAGCGGATTCTTATTATAATCCACCACAATAGAACTTAGACTCCTCATAAGTCCCCGTTTCCCCTCCCCACAAACAGAAAAATGCCTCCAAGATCTTATCCGGAGGCATGTGATTCTGGTGATTAAGTGATGGTAGAACTATTTGTAAAGAAATTTCTCCAGTTATCAAATATGTAAGTCCATATCAGGTGCTTGGCATAAGCTGATAAAAAGGACTTGCCCTCTGCGTTGAGCAAGTCCTTTTTATCAGCTTATGGATTCTGCCGTGTCCGCAGCGTTACGTCATAGTGGCTATACCTGTAACTTCCGGAAGCGGACACCTTATTTTACAAATAGCTGCCGGGGGAACTTCGTAATAGTCTCCGCACCGCGATCTGTAATCCGAATGCACTCCGTAATTGCCACACCATAGCCCTCCAGCCAGAGTCCAGGCATCATATGGAACGTCATATTGGGCTGCAGCACCGTTTTTTCTCCGGGCTTGAAACACAAGGAGGTGTTCTCCATCCAGACAGGGGGATATCCAATTCCAACCGCATAACCCATTCTGGATTCCTTTTCCAATCCATACTTATTGATGGTAGTCTGCCAAACCCGCTCTACCTCCTCACAGGTAACGCCGGGCTTTGCCGCTTCCATCGCGGCATTGATGCCCTCCACGCAGACCTTAGCGGTATCGCTGACAATCTTGGGCGGGTCTCCGATGAAAATGGTTCTGGCCAGCGGGGCATGGTACCGCCGGTAACACCCCGCGATTTCAATATATACGAGCTGATTATTTTCGTAGCATCCTTCGGTTTTCCAGGTCAAATGGGCAGCAGCAGTGCGGTCTCCGGAGGGAATAATGGGATTCAGCGCGATGTACTCACCGCCAAATGCCCCGGTCCCCATAGCCTGGTCGTAGAGAATTTGTGCGCCCACCGCGTTCTCACGGACCCCCGGCTCCATCATATGGATGGCATTCCCCATGGCTTTTTCCACAATCCGGGCGGCAATTCCCATATAGTCCAGTTCCTGCTTGGATTTTACAGCGCGCAGGAAGTTCACCATGTTGGTCGCATCGGTGAACTTGGCGTCCGGGAGCGCCGCCGTCAACCGCTCAAACCAGTGCGCCGTAAAGTAATGGGCGTCTTTTTCCACGCCGATGGTCTTGGCTTGCCAACGCTTTTCTTTGATAAAGTCGGCGACGAAGTCCATCACATGTACGACCTTGGGTTCCCACAGATACTTGTCCGCGTAGGGACGAATGTGCTCGTCATCCAGCCAGGTGGTGACATGGGCGCTGTATTGATCCTGAAAGCGGCCAATCCAGTACGGCATTTCTTCATCCAGGCTTACCACAACACCCTGGGGAACATAAAAGGACATGGCGTCATAACCACTCACCCAGTTCATATTGGCAGGCTCGACCAGGAACAGCACATCCATTCCTTTCTCCGCCATAGTGGATTTGACTTTTTGAACTCTCTCCTGATACTCTTCTTTGGTAAACGGCAACATCGTTAGTTCCTCCTCATCTGATTAATTTCAGGTTTTTGCGCAGCACTGCTGCCAATATTGCTCCGCGCACTGTCCTGCAGTTGTGGTACATAGTCCTCCGCGACCCGTGCAGCGGTGTTCCTCCGCCATCAGCCTGCCGACGCTGGCCATAGCGCTGATTGCTTGATCCAAAGGGATATAGGGATCGAACCCACTTAGCACCAGATTCGCTGACAGCACAGCATTGACGGTTGCCATGGAGTTGCGGCTGACACAGGGGATATTGCCAACACCCGCGACAGGGTCGCAGATCAGACCCAGAATATTTTCCAACGCCAGAGAACCGGCAGCAAACGCTTCATCCGCGCTACCATCCAGGAGTTGTACAAGGCCTGCTGCAGCCATAGCACTGGCAGACCCATTTTCTGCCTGACAACCGCATATCTCAGCAGCAAAGGTCGCACCATGATCAATAAATACACCAACCAAGCCGGCAACCAGCATTCCCTCGCGGACTTTCTCTTTGGATAGCCCTAGATCCTCGCCGATGGAAATGATTGCCGCCGGCAGAACTCCACAGGAGCCGCCCGTCGGCGCGGCCACACAGCGTCCCATACAGATATCATACTCCATAGTGGCTGCAGCCCAGAGGGATGCCTTTGTCAAAAGTCCCATGTCAAACACCTTGGCTCCGGGCTGCTTCATATTTTGGGCAACCTTACAGGTCTGTGGAGGCAAAAAGCCGCGCTGCGGATAGCCGCCTGCGACACCCCGCACAGCAGAGTCACGCATAATTTCCAAAATATGATCCATTAGGGCAAAAACCTCCTCACGAGATTTGCCGCTGATCGCCTCTTCATAAATACAGGCAAGTTCCCAGGGCCGCAGATGATGTTCGCCGGCATAGGCAGCAGCTTCTTCCGCTGTGCAAAAGGGCACCTGCGCATCCCGCCGCTTGACCACCGGCAGAACAGGCCCCAGCTCCACTAGTTCCCCCAATGTGGGCAACGCCTGTAGACGCCGGATCAGTTCAGGCAGTGGCTCTCGATCAAGTTTCAGCTGTACCAGAACTTGTTTGCCACTTTTAGAGGAGCCTTCCGTCAGCTCACACGTCTGCAGCGCCTGTACGCATGCCTGGACTTCCCCGTGAAGACCTGCGCCACCGATCAGAAGCAAGTCATAGCTGTCGCCCTTGAGACTAACGGAAAACCCTTGATAGGAGACCACCTCAAACATACCTCCGCCAGTGGATATGGCTGTAAACTCCACTACACGGCCGTGCTCACCGGTCAAGGTGATTTCCGCCTGATTGGGGTGGACCACCTCTTTTAGTGGTTCTTTCAGAAAAGAGACCTGCACGCCCTGCTGGGTGGCAATCTCCAGGGCACTGCGCATGCGGTCATCCGAGGGATCAATTCCGAGCAAGCCGCCTACAAAGCCAAAATCTGAACCTTGGGAATTATAGCAGGCGGCAAAGGACCCCGCCGGGTCGAACCGGATAACTATTTTTTTGACCGGTTCACCCAAAAGCTGCCATCCCATCTTCCCAATGCGTGCTGGGCCGGCGGTATGGGAGCTGGAGGGACCAATCATAATGGGGCCGAGAACTTCATTGAAAATACTGGCGTTCATGGCTGTTACCTCCTACGCGGATCATTGTACTTCGCACCAGTCCAAAATGGTGGACGCGATAACTTTGGCCACTTGCAGGAGTTTTTTCTCCTCCACGTATTCGTTTGCCTGGTGGGCCTTGGCGTTTGGCCCCGGGCCAAAGACCACAGTGGGAATTCCGCCGACCCGGATCATGGCGCCGGCGTCCGTGCCCCAGGGGGTTCCGGAAATCACAGGCGGCTCGCCGGCAACCTCTTCATATGCATGGCAGACGGCTGTTGTCAAGGGATGATCTGTGGGAATCTGACCGGAATTCAGGCAGAAGCTATGCCACTCCACCTCTGGCGAATGCTCCCGCAACCAGGAGTCCTGTTCTGCAGCCTTCACCACCGCATCTTCTACGACCTTTTTGGCATCCACAACATCTTCGTCAGGCGAGAATGCAATTCGTCCCTCAATCACAACCTCATCCGGAACGCTGGTTGCAATGGTACCTCCGTGGATCTGTCCCATGTTGATGTTAAATGGATTGTGGTTATCTCCGCAGTAAAGCGGATGCTGGACCCGCGTCCGCTTCTCTTCGTTACAGGTGTCCAATGCCTGTATGATGAGCGTCGCCTTGCTGATCGCATTGACCCCAAGATAGGCGTTGGCGGCATGAGCAGCCAGGCCCTTCACGCGAATCCGGAACCAGATGACGCCCAAGGAAACTGGACAGATATTCAGATCACTGGGTTCTGGTACAATTGCACCATCAGCCCGATAACCACGGCTTAGCATAGACAGAGTCCCCGCTCCGCCGGTTTCTTCACCAATGACGCTTGCCAGAAGAACATCGCCTTTCAGCTTGATACCGGATTTTATGATGGCATCCATGGCCATCAAATTGGCAATCAGCCCGCCTTTCATGTCACTGGAGCCGCGGCCGTAGACGCGGCCCGTTTTGCGAAGGCCACTCCACGGGCTGTCCTCCCAGTCATTTTTTCCCGCTGGAACAACATCCACATGGCCGTTCAGAAGCAGGGACCGGCCCCCGCCGGAGCCCTTGCAGATACCGACAACGTCAGGACTTCCGGCATAATCGTCGCGGCAAGGCAGGAAGTAAGGATTGCACGCCATATCCTGTGGCTGCGGATACCACAGATCAACCTCCAGCCCCAAGTTCTGGAGCAGCTCTGCATAATATTGCTGGGCACTCTCCTCCTGGCCCAAGGTGCTCGGATGGTGAAGAAACTCGCCTAAGTAACGAAAGTATTCTTCAGCTCGTTCATCCAGCAGTTGATACACTTTTTCTTTGATATGTTTTCCGTTCATGATACCTTTTCCTTCATGATATAGCCTTTTGCTGCCGCTTAAATCAGGCGGTCTTCCACGTGTTCAGCCCGCGGTGCCTTTTCAGCATCCCAATCGTCGGGGCGAACGTGAGTCACCCACGCTTTATCCTGCTTCATCATTTTGATTCCGGCAAAGATAACCAGGAATGTGATAACAATGATGGGAACCCCCGCGATGCCGCTGACTACCTCCAGTGGACCGAGCCCGCCGACTTTCATCATAGCCAATGCGGAAACGGACATCAGAATCGCCCAGAACAGCCGGGAACTCTTTGATGGCGCAGACTTGGCAATATCTGCCTTGCTGGCAAATGCGGCTAGGGTATACGTGGTGGAGTCCATGGTCGTAGCACAGAACGTCAGCGCCAAAAGGAAGAAGACTACCATGATCACCGGCGCCAGCTTCTGGACGGAGAGAACTTTTGCGATTGCAGGACCAGCTCCAGCTTCCAGCGCGGCAAATACATCCACTGCACCTGTCAGCTGGGAGTAGACCGCCATACCGCCCAGAATGCAGGAGAGCGGAACTACTATCAGGAAAATGGTTCCAAAGTAATACAGGATGACTTCCTTCACGGTTCTGCCCTTGGAAATCAAGGCACAGAAAATACCCTGAATAATGCCCCAGGTAAAGCAATACGCCCACCAGAATACGGTATAGCTCTCTGTATAGCCTGTACCGCCAAAATTTAAAGAGTCGCTGTAAAAAGAGAACAGCAGCAGGTTGTCCAAATACTGGCCGAGAGACTCCACAGAAAAATTCAGAATGAACAGGCCAGGGCCAAAGATCATAATCAGAACGACCAGGCCAATCATCAGATAGATGTTCAAATCACTCAGCCGCTCAATTCCCTTTTCAATCCCCAGGAAAGCGCTGGTGGTAAAAATAACAATCATGGAGACGGTCATGATAAAGTCCAGGCCAAAGCCGGGTTCCAGGTGAAACAGTTCCCCAAATACCGCGCTCAGAACGGGAGATGCCAGTCCGATGGTGGTAGCGGCGCCCAGAACCAGTGCGATGACGAAAATAATATCCACCATTTTGCCGAGAATACCGTCAGCAAACTTGTCCCCCAACAGGCTGCGGCAGAGCTGGGAAATTTTCACATTATTTTGGCCGCGGACATGAACAAAATAGGCAACGGCCGGAGCGGTAATCACATAGATAGCGGCCAGCTGAAGTCCCCAGAGAAAAATAGAATAGGCGGAGCCTGCCAAAATGGCCGCATTAGTATAGGGCTCAATGCCAAATGGAGGGTCCTCCGCGATGTATGCCCATTGAATGGTGCCAGTGCGCATGATGGTCGCACCATAACACATGGCCATCAGCGTTGCGATATAAGTGAAGTTGCTGATGGCGGGTCGCTCCTTCGGATCGCCAAGAACAACCTTCCCATATTTGGAAAAGGCCATCCAGAGACCAATGCCGATCAGAAATACAGGGATCACAATGTAGAAGGCACTGGTGGCTTCTACAAACGTATTGAAAAAATTGTTGACAAAGGTGCTGGTCTGCTCTTCAAAAAGAATTGCCGGGAGTGCTATGAGCGCTACAATGACCAGGGAAGGGATTGCGCAGTTCCAGTCAATATCTGCTAAAAGTTTTTTCTTAATCGTCATCTCTTTCTCTGACATAAACGTTCCTCCCAATATTAATAAACTCCGATGATCTCCATGTATATGCTGAGAGTCCCTGCTTTCGACGTATTCCCCCCTTCTTAGAATCCTTTTCCTGTTTTATGCGCCTCTTTTCTGTAATCATGCATGAATACGAGTAATTGGTGGCGTAATTTCTAAAAATTCTATTTAATAAATTTTTGAGTCATTAAATAGAATTTTATAATTAAAATATATGATAAATTACAGCACGATGTCAACAAGTTTCTAAAATTTGATATATAGATTTTTTTATTTAGAAATTGACATTCTAAACAATTTTCTATATACTCAATTTGAACAGATTATTTAGAACGGGTTTCACAAAGATTTAGAAAGAAGTCCTGCTTACTGCATGCTTTTTAACAGGTCCATTTTGCGTTTGGAAGCAACTATCCATGTTAGCGGCAACATTTTCGCGCCTCGTTATAGAGGGAAAAGTAAATATAAGATGGGGGAGTCGTGATGGAATTACATTCCGATTATAAAGCGAAATATCCGGTCTTGACCCTGGAAAAGGCAATCGATGTCATGAAATATATGTCTGCGAATGCCTCACCGGAGGGAATCACAATCACGGAATTGAGTGACAATTTAGGCCTGAGCAAAAATAATGTCCACCGGATTCTAGATACGCTCCTGGCAAGCGAACTTGTGGACAGACTTCCCGGCAAGCAGAGTTATATGCTCGGATGGGGGCTGTATGAGCTCTCAAAAACAGTTCCAACCTACCATAATATCAATACATCAGACTACATAAGCGTTATGGGAGACCTGTGCTCACGTGTGTCAGAATCAGTGAACATGGGAATTTGCAGCGGAAACAATGAATGCATTATTCTCTGCAAAGTAAACCCGAACCGATCTACATTGATCAGCACCCAAGTGGGGTCTGTGGAGCCCCTCCATGTAGCTGCACTGGGGAAGGTTTTTATGAGTGAATGGCCGACAAAGCAGATCGTTGATTATTTTGACACCATCCGCACAAAAAAGGTTACGCAGAAGTCCATCGACAATGCAGAGCAGATGATTTCTGAGTGCCTGGAAACGCGTCGCCGCGGTTATGCAATTGATGATGAAGAAAATCTTGATGGGATTCGGTGCGTCGCCATGCCTGTGCGGGACTACACAGAAAAAATTGTGGCATCCATCAGCGTGAGCGCCCCGGCAAGCCGGATGCCGTTGGACCGCATCCAAAAGATCGTGGAAGAACTTGCACCTGCCTGCAGAAAACTCTCAATTCGTCTGGGGTATCGGGGCCAATCATGACGAACGCTCTCAGATTTAAAGAGGTAGAAGGGTGATCGGCAGATTCTGCCTGTTCCCGCAGTTCTGCTAAGACCCGACAAAACGATAAAAATCTGCCGCCTCACCATACAGAGAGGCGGCAGATATCTTTACGGGTTTGAGCTAGGTGATGCTGCCAACCACAGAGTTTGGCATTTTAAGCGGGCGGGGGTATAGTACTAGATGGTGAAGTCTGCTGCGGGGTGACTGCGAAATCATCTATGTTCCTGTGGCCGGAGAAATGAGATTTTCAAACAGGTTATCAAAATTGTATTCAAAATTAGTACCTGCCAATGCCGCGATTATCGCCACATCTAATCTATTGTATACTGTAAGTAACACGATTTCCGAACCAATCACTGACAGGAGATGGATCTGGTTTTTCGAGGTCAAGACCTCTGATTTGTCGAGGCTCAGATATCGGTTTTTCCGAGGTCTGGAAGCCGGAAAGGTCGAGGTCTGCACCTCTGAGCTCCGGCTGGGCAGACGGTTCCGGGACCGTCCTGGTGGTGAAATGTTTAATGCGTATCTCTTGGTCGGCCTCCCTTGCCTCTGCTTGATACGCTCGATCAGCCCAAAGCCTTTCTTCACATCCAGCTCTGCCAGCAGTTTCAGCGCCTTATCATTGCCGCAACGCAGGTCCTCACGGGTTTCCTCTGCAGTGCAGTAGATATAGACCCGCCCCTGTTCGTCATACCAGCTGTTTTTTATGGACAGGCTCATACGGTTCAGCATAAGGTCGTGCAACAAACCTTTGAAACCGCTTGTCACGGATCAAGGGGCGAGATGCGTTAAAAAACGAACTGGCTCTCTCGTCATCGTAGCAGTAACCGAAAACCTGTTGTCGCTCATTCACGGTTCTCCTGTCCTGGAAAGTAAAAAAGAGGGTGTTCCTGCCCCCCTCTACGTAGTGACATTATGGTTATGGATTATAGCATAATTTCATAGTCAATCTTCTGATATTCGAGCATAAAAAACGGGCGTTTCTCCTGGAACGCTTGTTTGGGTGAGAATGCAAAACTGGCAGTCTGCGACATGTCAATCTGCCGGATGGAGAGAAAAGGAAAAAGCTCGCTTTGACTTTCATCAAAACGAGCTTTCCCAATGGTGGAGATAAGCGGGATCGAACCGCTGACCTCTTGACTGCCAGTCAAGCGCTCTCCTGAACCCATCGGTTACATACCCCCGCAAACGGGCCTTGAATATGCGCTTCAATACGCAAATAGTGCAGCACACAGTTATCAAAAAGGCATTAATTGGTTGTGTCTTCTGATGTCCCTTTAGCAGGAGTATAGAACGGATTAAAACCGCTTTTCTCTTCATTCAGCAGATCAGTACAAAGATCGGGTATTATCCCGAGATTTGATGCATCTTCATCATCAAATAGGATGACTTGCATATCTGACTTCTGAATATCCCTGTATGCCTCATGCAGAACCGCACCTAATGCTTTTTGATTTTTGCTATCGAATGGTTTTGAGATATGATCTATAACTAAAAACGGAATTAACGGATATTTTCCTTCTTTGATTAACATACGTAGAAAGCCCAAATAGCCGCACAACTGTATTAAAGTATGTCTTGCCATACTGCCCGTGTAATAGTTTTTAATCTGTGATGTAGCATTATTTTCTTCTGTGTCTGAAATCTGTGGTTGCAAAATATTTCCGTTCTTTAAATAAGAAATATGAAATCCGTCTTTATTGAAATCAAATTCAGCTAATTCTGAGACATCCACAGAGGACTTATACAATCGAGTTATATCCATGGACAAATTATTTAGTTTTTCTGTATCATTTTCATTTTGAAGCATACGAATTTCTTCTCGAATGCTTTTTAACTTTTTTCTGATTGATAGTAGGTTATCATTGTTTAGGTTATCATCGTAATAACTTAGATATTCTTTAATTAATGTGATTGCCTGTGTTTTTTGTGATACTGAATAGATTTCAAATCTCGACTTATTTGCCAGTATTTGCTGTCTTACTTTATCCCGCTGCTTTTTCAATTCTCTAGTTGTCGATTCCTGTATTAAGTATTTATTGAACGAGATACTTTTATCCAAATCCGAAACCAAACTAATTAACGGTTCGACCAGATACATGTATTCTGCTTTTTGACCCACGATTTCTTGCAATTTATCAAGCAGGACTTTTTGCTTAACTTCATCTTCGATAAACTGTTTGTGGTCAGATTCTAGGTTTCGTTGTTTTTTGATTTGTTCATCTAGGCTAGTATACATCGCTTCAAGTTCTGTAATCGTTTGAGACCTTGAAGAAGATTCATCCTTTTCCAAAGAATTTTGCAAGGCTGCAATTTCGCCAAGAATGTCATTGGAATTCTTACCTGTAAAGACTTTATGTATTCCAAGAACTTTGAGCTGATGATTTACTCTACCACGAATATCATCGTTTTTTGATACTTTCCATTCAAGACTGTCAAGTTGAGATTTTAATTCTTCCTCTTGTTTCTTCAGATCATTTATGCGAGCAATATTTTTATTAAAAATATAATTTAACAAAGCAGGCAACTTTATAGAATATTCCAAGCGACTGCATTTATCGAAAAAATCATTTAGAACGCCTTGTCTATTTTCGCCAAAGAAATTAAATAAAGTAAAGGTTCTATACCCAATATCTTCTTCTACGAAAGTGCGAAGTTCTCTCAAAGTCGTTTGGTCGCTTGAAAAAATAGAGTTCAATTTTGCTCTATATTCGCTAAGCCGAATTTGTTCGGATTCGTCCTCATCGAAATATCTGAAAAAATTTTTATTCGGATCATCTATAAAACGTTTAATTGCGAATTTTCGATTATCATATAAAAACACAAGTTCCGCAGATTGCAACGACCCTTTAAACCAATCCTTCTCTGACAGATTAATGCTAGAGCCAAACATATAGTCTAGGAAAGTATAGAATTCTGTTTTACCAGTATCGTTCTTTCCCTTGAAATAGTTAATACCAGCTACAAAAGGATAAGAAAAAACCTGATTTTCGTCTTTTCCATAGAGAGATAATTCTATTAAATTAAACAATGCTTATCACCTCTCTCAAAAATTGTCTATCGGAATATCCTTTGCTTTCTTGAAGCGCTGCTTCTGTAAATGCACCATATTTCTCTGTCCTCTGTTGATTAACATCGCAGCAAATCAACTCTCCCTCGTGTATTTCGCAGAATCCATCTTGCACGAGTAAATCAATCGCTTCAAAAATATAGGGCATTTGTTCACATAATTCGTCAAATAAACCTCTAACCTGAGATAAGAACTTTAAAACCAAATCGGACTTATTGTTTCCTCTATACAAGCTACCATGCAAATAATTTCTCTTTTTTATAACAAAGCTAAAGGGAACGATCTTGGCGACACTTATACTCTTTGAATTTAACAATAGATTTCTAACTATATCGCAATAAATACTGATCTGTATTATCTCAATTTGTGTATCCAAAATATCATCAATTTGGCTATTCATATACTTCCTCATCTTCATCTTTCCAAGAAATTTGATTAGTTACACTGTCTGCTGTCAAAAAAATGTATGCTCCCCATCTCGAAAATTCATCATGCAAGGTCGAAATTGGACAGCGACGCGTTTGTGTTAACCTGCGCCGAGGTGAATCCTTTTTATCTTCTTTAAGTTCATAAACCACATCAGCATGATTTCGATGAGCGATTTTTTCTGTTTTTGAAATAGTATCTTTTTTAGCATCGGAAAGCAAGTGCTGTCTAATATTCTGATAATATTGCTCCCAGCGTAAATGTTCCAAAATTTCTGTACTTGGAAGATCACAATAACATAGTTGCCGGTACTCCCTAGAAGATTTGACTTTGTCAGTCAAGTCTCTTTGGGCAAATACTTGGCAAAAAGATTCATAGTCTGGTGAATATTGTGTAGATGAAATACTATTGCAGATTTCCTCACATAGTTCCATATACTCCATTTGGGTACACACATAAGCTCTGCGGTTACTTGCATAATCCATTATTCTCGCACAAACTCTTGTAAATAACTCACTGATGCGTTTGTCAAAATATATATCTGTACCGGTCGCATGGAACGTTGTGATTAACTGTTTTTCAATAAGTTCATCTATATTGTTCAGACGTTCAATTTCATATTTTCCGCAAATCAATTTATAATCTTTTTCAAATTTTTCAAAATTGCCAGTATAAATTTTTTTCACACGACTTACAAGAGCATTTTCCGATTGATTGGAACTAATTATGTTTTCGTATTCAATCTTCGGATCATTAGTAAATGCTGCTCTACTGAACTTATAATCGTCTGCAATATACAGAATAAACTTGGTGATTTCAGGCCGTTGATTATATGCCAAAAGCCAGTTGTACAAGACTTGTCTCCCAACTTTTTCTGTAACATTAGTTTGCTTTACCTGAAAGACCTCAACGGCTAGATTATTATTGACACTCCATTTAAGACAAGAATCTGATACCGTATCTGCATTCGGCAAAGATCGAACAGCGACATCATCCAGAGTTTCAAATTCGACCTGCTGTCCAGGCGTCAGCATGGTCAGTCGATATATGAAAACTTTGATTTGAAAAGAAAAACCAGAAAGGCTATTGAGGCCAGCATTGCTCACCGATTCTAAATTATCCATATTTGAGCTGTCCTCCTTTTCTGTGTAAGACACTATTGGTTTTTGTTTGTATTTTAGCATATTCTTCCTAATTGCACAATCGACTTTTTGTGTGTTAGAGACAAAAAGTCAACGGTACTCTTTCAGTTTTTTATATCCCTGCCCAAACGAGACTACGGGCAGTTTTTATATCTTAGCGAATTTAATATAGGGAAAGGAGGAACTACCCACGGGGGCTTGACTGAAAAGTTGAGCCCTTTTTTCATACCCAAAAACAGGAGGTAAATGCTTATGGCAGATGATAAAACCACGAAAATGCCGGAGCAGCCGGTAACGGATACCGGGCCGGGCAAGGAAACTCCGCCCGAGCCGGAGAAAACGCCTACTTCCCCGGAGGCCGAAAAAAAGACGGAACAGCAGGCAAAGAGCCCGCAGGTGTCCGTCTATGACTTCGCTGAAATTATGAAAGGAAAGAAAGCCGAGGAACGGGCGGCAGCTTCCGGCGGGGAAAAGCCTGCCCCGGCAAAAACGGAGAAACCGGAAAAGCAGCCGGAGGCTCCGAAAAAGGCCGAGGGAAAACAGGAAAAGCCCAAAGAGCCCGAGCAGCCGAAGCGCCGGGGCCGTCCTCCGAAAGAGGATAAGGACAAGGCCACCGCTCCGAAGCCCAAAGCCCCCGCACAGAAAAAACAGGAAAAGGCCCCCAAAGAGAAACCGGAGAAAAAAGTGGCTCCCACGGTGCAGGCCACTCCCGCTCCAAAGGAACCCGAGGGACCGAAGGAGGCTCCCCGCCGTGGCGAGGAACAGGTCGTATATATCAAGCTGAACGAGCTCCACGCCTTCAAAAACCATCCCTTTGAGGTCCGGGACGATGAAGAAATGCGGGCTATGGTGTCCAGCGTCAAGGACAAGGGCGTTACCCAGCCCGCTATCGTCCGTCCCCGTGAGGATGGCGGCTATGAGATCGTGTCCGGCCACCGCCGCCAGAAGGCCAGCGAGCTTGCCGGATATGCGGATATGCCCTGTATCGTCCGCAACCTGACGGACGATGAAGCCATCACGCAGATGGTGGAAGACAATCTGAACCAGCGTGAAGAAATCCTCCCCAGCGAGCGGGCCAAAGCTCTGAAAATGCAGCTTGAGGCCATCAAGCACCAGGGCTCCCGCACTTCGGGCCAGATTGACCCGAAGGACGCAGGCAAACGCTCCAACGAGATCGTGGCCGAGCGGAACAAGATGGCCGTCAAGCAGGTGCAGCGGTATATCCGGCTGAATGAGCTGGTCCCCGACCTGATGAAGCTGATGGACGAGAAAAAGCTGGGCTTCACTACGGCGGTAGAGCTTTCCTACATCGGCAAGAAGAACCAGAACTATATCGCCGTCGCCATCGACAGCCAGCAGTCCTCGCCTTCGCAGGCGCAGGCAAAGCGTATGCGGGAGCTGGACGAAAAGAAGCTGCTCAACGGGGATGTGATCGACGGCATTATGATGGAGGACAAAAAGGAGGTAGACAAAGTGATTCTGACGGGTGCGGAACTGAGCAAATACTTCGGCAAGGAAACCACGCCGAGGGAAATGAAGGATCAGATCATCAAGCTGTTGGACGACTGGAAGGGCCAGCAGAAGGAACACGAAAAGCCGGAGAAGAAAACCGAGCCGGAAAAGTAAGCCGAAACTTCGGGTCAAGATGGCCCGAGGATTGCGGGGCGCTGCCCCGCGCCCCGAAGCTCTGGAGATATAAATTATTCCCCGTCGCCAGTTATTCCGTAGCATAGCCGGGAAAATCAGTCAAGGGCAACGCCGCCGCAGGCGGTGCCAGAGGCACCCTTGACGGATTTCTCCCGGTTATGCTTTTTCCCGGACAAGCGACGGGGATATAAATTCTCCAGAGCCGTCCCCCTTCCCGGGGGAAGGGGCGGAGGGGTTGGGCGAAACCTTGCTTTCCGCAAATCAGAAAGAAATGGAGGTTGAACCAATGAAACGACCTTTGGCCTATCTGACCGCCGCATGGAGCGGTGAGCCGGATATTGATATGGAGCTGGCGGCCCACTACTGCCGCCTTGCCTATGAGGCGGGCTTTTCCCCCATCTGCCCGCTTTTGTATCTTCCGCTGTTCTTGAATGACAGCGTTCCCGAGGAACATAAGGCCGGGATTGATATGCGCCGGGATATGCTGCGGCGCTCCCATACCCTGATCGTCTGCGGTGGTGCGGTGGACGAGGATGTGAAAAACGACATTGCGGTTGCCGGGCGGCTGGGTATCGCGGCTACTACGCTGGACGGGGTTCTTGCCGTGAAGGGACACGGCGGCCCGGGCCATGCCGGACATTAAGCTGGGGAGCCTTTTTGACGGGATAGGCGTTTTCCCTCTGGCGGCCTCCCGCTGCGGTATCCGTCCGGTGTGGGCCAGCGAGATTGAAAAAGCGCCGATCTCCATAACCAAAAGGCACTTTCCCGATATGGCGCACTTGGGGGACATTACGAAGGTGGACGGCGGGAAAATCCCGCCTGTCCATGTGATAACCTTCGGCTCTCCCTGTCAGAACCTTTCTCTGATCGGCAACCGCTCCGGCCTTGCCGGGGCAAAATCCAGCCTGTTTTATCAGGCGTTTCGTATCATACAGGAAATGAGGGATGCCACTGATAACATATATCCAGCTATCGCTGTTTGGGAAAACGTCATGGGAGCGTTTTCTACAAATGACCGGATGGATTTTAGAGCCGTCCTATCCGCCTTCTCGGACACCGAAGTTCCAATGCCTCCTTCTGGAAGATGGGGAAACGCCGGAATGGTGCGAGGGGGAACGCTTGATGTGTGCTGGCGGCTCATGGACGCCCAGTATTGGGCAGGCTCCCGAAGGCTGGCGCGAAGGCAGCGAATTTTCATCGTGGCGGATTTTAGAGGCAGACGTGCCGCCGACATACTATTTAAGCCCCGTCCAATGCTCCCACTTCCTCCGCCTTGCCGAGAGGGCGGGCGGACCGCCGCCGAAGGAGATCGAACATCTTCTTTTGAAACAGGGCGGCAAATACCAGTCATCCACCCCTTTCAATGCTTCCGTATGCGGGGAGCGGCAAAAAGGCAGGAAGAAACCGCCTTCCGAAACAGCTTCGGATTACCAACTGACCCTTTTCCCACTCTTTTAGCCAGCGACGTGACGCCCTTCGCCTTTTGGTATGAGGGCGACCCGGACGGCGGCTGTATCCGCTTCTTGACGGAAACGGAAAGTGAGCGGCTGATGGGGCTGCCGGAGGGCTGGACAAAGTACGGAGCGGACGGCGAGGAAATCCGGCCGCTGCAACGCTACAAGGCGCTGGGAAATGCGATTGCTCTCCCTTGCGCCGATTACATCATGGCCGGGATTTATGAAGTGCTGGCAGACAGGGCCGGAAAGGAGGAATGAGCCCATGTTTGAAGCCTATATAACCAACACAGCCCTGTACCCCATGATGGGGATTGAGGTGGGAACGACGGTGCATTTTCCCACGACCACACAGGAGGTACAGGCCGCCCTTGCCAAAATCGGGATAGACGGAAAGCAGTACAGCGAAGTGTTTATTACCAGCTTTGACAGCGATGTGCTGGGGCTGTACGACTATCTGGACGAGTACGAGAACATCGACGAGCTGAACGAGCTGGGCCATGCTCTGCTGGAAGTACGGGACAAGGGCGGATTGGAAACCTTTGAGGCCGCGCTTGTCTTGGGAAAACACACGAGCAGCGTGAAGGACCTAATCAACCTGACGCAGAACCTTGACCTCTACCGCTTTTACCCGGATATTTCCGATGATGAAGGGCTGGGCCATCTGTACGCCGACGAGCTGGGGACCATCGACATACCGGAGCACATTCAAGGCTACTTCGATTATGAGGCATACGGGCGGGATATGCGTATCAACGAGGGCGGCGTATTCGCTCCCGGCGGATATGTGGCGGCGGACTCGGTGGGCTTTAAGGAGCATTACCACGGGACGCAGGACATACCGCCGGAACACCGGGTATTTGCCTATCCCGAAAAGGCCGAGCCTGTCCATTCCATTCTCGGCGCGCTCAAACGGTTTCAAGAAGCCCCACCCGCTCCGAAAAAGGACAAGGCGGGGCCTTCCCATGAAGAACGGTAAGACTTCGGGCCAGCATGGCCCGAAGCATAAAGGAGGTGCATACCATCAACTATTACCCCATCAATGAAGGGGCCGCCCGCCGGGCAAAGGAAATGAACAGCTTTTCTGACTATAAGGAAGGGAGCGCAACGGCGGAATACCGGGCAATGGTGGACAAGGCCGCAGCCATAGCCGAACAGCAAAAATCCCGGGTGGACCCCATGTACCATGAGAAGATCGACCATCTGTTAGACACCTACGCCCGCAAGCTGGCCGAAAACATGAACCAGGGCTTTGCCATTGACGCGAGGGTTCCCTCTGTGCTGATCGCCGGGCCTTCCAATTTCCCGGTGGGAAAGAAAGAAAAACAGAACCGGGCGCGGGACAGCAACATGGAGGAATGGCGGCATATTCAAGGGCTGCTGGATAAGATACGCAGCACCGGCATGGGCGGTATCAGCGCCGACGACCCGGCGGCCATTGAAAAGCTCCAGAAAAAGCTGGACGGGCTGGAACGCTCCCAGCTCATTATGAAGGAGGTCAACGCTTATTACCGCAAGCATGGTAAACTGGACGGCTGTGCGCTGCTGTCGCCTGACCAGATCGAAAAGCTGAAAGCCAGCATGGCGTCAAGCTGGCGGAGCGACCCGAGGCCCTTTGAAAGCTACCAGCTTACCAACAACAACGCGGAGATCCGCCGGGTAAAGGCCCGTATCGAACAGCTTTCCAAACAGGCGCAGCGGGAGTTTTCCGGCTGGGAGTTTGACGGGGGCCGTGTGGAAATGAACCGGGAGGACAACCGCTTGCAGGTGTTCTTTGACGGAAAGCCCGACGCAGACACCCGGGCCGAGTTGAAAAGCAACGGCTTTCGCTGGGCTCCCAGCGTGGGCGCATGGCAGCGGCAGCTCACGGACAACGCCATCCGGGCGGCTGACCGTCTGGAATGTATCAAGCCGCTGTCCGGCGAAAAGCCCTCCCAGCTTCAAAAGAAGCCCTCTATCTTGCAGACCATGCGGGAACAGGGCGAAAAAGTCCAGACGGAGCCGGAAAAGAAAGCTCCGTCCGGCAGGGATGCCGAGCGGTAAACCTCGGGCCACATTGGCCCGAGGTTTTCTGTTGTCCCGGAGTGTACGGGGGCCTCCCGTCTACCGGAAGCCCTGACGGAAAGGAGGTTTTATGCAGGAAGAAGTAAACCAAAAAACAGTTGCACTTTCGATCAAGACGGCGAAGCTGACGGGAAAAGTGCTGGCCGCCGCTCTTGGCAAGGTGGTTCGGGCGCTGCAAAAGCAGCACCGAAAGGCGCTGACCCCGCAGGGCCGCCAGAGCGTGAAGAAGCTGATGAACCACTACGGCGGCAAAAACGCCATGCAGTATGTGGGTGCGCCGAAGGATTTTGACCGGATAGCGAAGGAGTTCCATGTGGACTACGCTTTCCATAAAGTGAGCCCCGGCCATTACCTGCTGTTCTTCAAAGCCAATCAGGCGGACGCCATCACGGCGGCCTTCCAGAAATACAGTACAAAGGTGCTGAACAAAGACCAGGACAAGACTTCTATCCTCGGCCAGCTCCGCAAGCTCACGGAGCAGATCAGGACAAAGCCGAAGGAGAAGCAGCGGACCAGAGAGGCGGTGAAGGACGGACGTTGAGTGACAAGATCAGAAAATATGTGCTCCCCAACCTGCCGTACCTCTTTGTGTTCTGGTTTTTCTCCAAAATCGGGACGGCCTACCGTATCGCGCCCGGCGCAGACTTCGGGACAAAGCTCATGGGGATGCTCGACACCTTCCCCAAAGCCTTTGAAACTTACTGGCCGGGGCTGGGTGGCATTGATCTGCTGGTGGGCCTCGCCGGTGCGGCTGGGGTGTATCTGCTGATACAGTCCAAAATCAAGCAGGCAAAGAAATTCCGGCGGGATGCGGAGTACGGCACCGCCCGCTGGGGAACAAAGGAGGATATAAAGCCGTTTGTAGACCCCAAATTTCAGAACAATGTCATTCTGACCGGGACGGAGTTCCTTACCATGAACACCCGCCCGAAGATACCCGCCAACGCCCGCAACCTGAACGCCTGCGTCATCGGCTCGTCCGGTTCGGGCAAGACAAGGTTCTGGCTGACCCCGCAGCTCCTTCAAGCCCACTCCTCGTATGTGGTGGTGGACCCGAAGGGCGGCACCCTCGACCAATGCGGGCGGTTCCTGCAACGGGAGAAATATAAGGTGCGGGTGTTCAATAGTATCGACTTCTCCAAATCCATGCACTACAATCCGCTGGCCTACATCAAAACGGAAAGCGACGTGCTGAAATTCGTCACCGCCCTGATCGCCAACACCAAAGGCGACGGCAAGGAGGGCGACGAGTTCTGGACCAAAGCCGAAACCCTTTTGTACTGCGCCCTTGTGGCCTACATCGTATTTGAGGGGCCGGAGGAAGAACGCAATATGAATACGCTGGTGGAAATGATAAACAGCATGGAAGTCCGGGAGGATGACGAAACCTTCAAAAACGCGGTGGACTATATGTTTGACGGGCTGGAGCGCCGGAGTCCCCAGCACTTTGCTGTGAGGCAGTATAAGAAGTACAAGCTGGCAAGCGGTGATATATGCTCTAAGTGACTTCTTAATCATGATTGTGTCATGGTTAGTGAAGCAATCACTTAGAGCATTTTTGTTTCAGGAGGTACAGCTATGAGAAACGAAAAAATCACCCCACTGTACGAGCGCCTGAGCCGGGACGATGAGTTACAGGGCGAGAGCAACTCCATATCCAACCAAAAACAGATGTTAGAGGATTTTGCACGCCGGAACGGGCTGCCAAACCCTACGCACTTTACCGATGATGGTATCTCAGGCACCCGTTTTGACCGCCCCGGATTTTTGGCGATGATGGAGGAAGTGGAGGCAGGGCGTGTAGAGGCAATCGTCATCAAGGACATGAGCCGGTTGGGGCGCGACTATCTGAAGGTCGGTCAGGTTATGGAGGTTTTGCGGCAGCGAGGCGTTCGTCTGATTGCCATCAACGACGGTGTGGACAGTCTGAAAGGCGATGACGATTTTACCCCGTTCCGCAACATCATGAATGAATTTTACGCCCGTGATACCAGCCGGAAAATTCGCTCTGTGTTTAAGTCAAAAGGCATGAGCGGCAAGCACCTGACCGGCACTGTGATTTACGGCTACTTATGGGACGAAAAACGGGAGCATTGGCTGGTAGATGAGGAAGCTGCCGAAGTGGTGCGCCGTATCTTCGCCCTCACGCTGGAGGGATATGGGCCTTATCAGATCGCCTGCAAATTATCCGCAGACCGGATTGAAATTCCTGTCGTACACCTTGCCCGCTTCAACGAGGGTGTGAACCGTTCAAAGCCGGTCAAAGACCCCTATGGATGGGGGTCATCTACCATCGTGAACATTTTGAAAAAACGAGAGTATTTGGGGCACACCATCAATTTCAAGACCCGCAAGCACTTTAAGGACAAGAAAAGCCACTATGTTTCTGAGGACGAGTGGACGATCTTTGAGAATACCCATGAAGCCATTATCGACCAGCAGACCTTTGATCTGGTGCAGAAAATCCGCAGCAATGTACGGCGTTATCCAAACGGCTGGGGCGAAGCAGCTCCCCTCACAGGCTTGCTCTATTGTGCAGATTGTGGCGGCAAGATGTATGTCCACCGCACCAACAATGGCAGGCGGATTTCTCAATATACCTGTTCCAATTATACCAAAGTTCCGTGTGGGACACTATGCCCTACACAACACCGTATCAATGAGAGTGCTGTTCTGACATTGGCTTCTGACACGCTCCGGGCTATCGCTGAATATTCCAGAAATGACCGGACGGAATTTATTCACACCGTTCAGGAAACGCAGGTTGCTCAACAGAGTGCCGATATATCGAAAAAGCGCAGGCATCTGGCCGCTGCTCAAAAGAGAGCCGGAGAACTGGAAAAACTGATTTGCAAAATCTATGAGGACAATGCCCTCGGCAAGCTGCCGGATGCACGATATAGGGCGCTTGATGCACAGTATGCCAAAGAGCAGGACGCACTTGAGATTGAAATTGCGGAGCTGGAAAAGGCTGTGACCGGCTACGAGCAAAGCCAGAAATCAGCGGAGAAATTTATAGCCCTGATTGATAAGTACGAGAATTTTGACACGCTGACAAATACCATGCTCAACGAGTTTGTAGAGAAAATCCTTGTCCATGAACGCTCCCGAAAAGGCAGTCAGGATACCACGCAGGAAATTGAAATTTACTTCAATTTTTTAGGACGCTATATCCCGCCATCCTTACAGCCGGTTCCTTTAACTCCAGAGGAACAGGAAGAATTGCGGAAAAAAGAAGAACGCAAGGACAGGCTCCATCAGAACTATTTGAAGCGGAAAGCCAGCGGCGCACAGAAACGGTATGAGGACAAAATCAAGGCGAAGAAAAAAGCGGAAATGGACGCTAAGAAAGCCCTGATCCGGGCTGAGGATATGAAAAAAGGTGTTTTTTCTACTGTCGGACAGCTACCGAAAGAAGAACCGCGCAAAGGCAGCATAGCAGCCAGCGCAGCAGTCTAATCATCACGGAGCAAAGGAGAATGAATATGAGTAAGTTGACTTACATTCGTTGTGGAGATTATGATATACCCAACCTAAAACTTTCTGAACAGCCGGAAACTTCTATCGGCAAGTACGGCAGGATGCGAAAATCCTACCTGAAGGAACATCGTCCCATTCTCTACAACCAACTGCTGATGAGCGAGGAGCTGTATCCACACCTGTTAGAGATTGACCGGACAGCGCAGGAGCGTATGGACACCATGTTACCTCACATGATGGAGGCTGCGGGTGTCACTGAGGAACTGAAAGCCTGTGATCCTATGCGTTGGGTGGGGCTGATGAACACATTAACGGCACAGATTGAGGAAATTTTAATCAGGGAACTGATTTGCAGCTGAATGGGAGGTGTGGGAAATGTTGACCTTTGAAAAGGTTTTGAAAGTGTTTCAGGCATATCTGGATGATGACCCTCTGTATGAGGTGGTTCAGACCAGCCACGGTTATACATTAATGGCATGGGAACCCCACCGGAATGACTGGTATAGCGCCGAGATACAGAAAACCCCAGAGGATTTACGGAACGCTTTGCTGGGTACATACGCCAACTTTCTGGAAGATAAAATTACCGGAAACGAGCGTGAACTGACTGTGACAGAAACCAGAGAAATCCAGCAGAGGTGTCGGGAACTTTTGAAAAAGTGCCGGGAACCTTGATATAGAAATGCCAGAAGGAGGCCGCGATTATGCGTCCTCCTTCTGCTTCGCAGTCTGTTCCATTTTGAGCGCCCCGTCTATGGCACCTTCGATAATCGGCAGGTATTCTTCAGGACAGAGCTTCAGCTTGTGGCTGACCCGTTGCCGCTGTTCGCTTTCTTCTCGCATGATCTCCGGGTTAAAATACCGTTCCACGGGAAGTCCGCAGACCTTAATCAACTGGATCATCACAGGCAGGCTCGGAATCGCACCTTGATTCTCAATGTTGGCAAGATACCGCCATTCAATCCCAACCATTTCTGCCAATGTTTTTCGTGCCAAACGCTTTGTCTCTCGTGCGGCTTTGACATCTGCACCGAAGGTTTCAAAACCGGGACAATCTTCAACTTTCGTCATATAACATCACCCAGCTACATTGTATAATTCATACTTTGCCCGTGGAATATTGCTATATGCAGGTTAATTGAAGTTTATAATTCATATATAAAAGACCAGCGCCACTCAAAGTTGCTGGTCTTTCCGCATAATGATTTATTGTTAATTCTCTTTTAATGAAGCAATCCATGCTTGGATTGCTTCCACCAGTACATACTGCTGACGCAAAACAGCCATACCTGTTGCGGGAATACTGGGCTCATTTTCTTTTTTCTGTATATTATGTTCCAAATAGGATTTTAAAGTACTAATATTTTTCTCAATTTCTGCTATGCACGATTTTTGTTTTTCAGGTGGCAAGGAATCCAAATTCACAATAACAGCGTTGAAGTCCAGAAAAATGTTAATAGGTTTTCCAGAAATCTCAAACATGAGCCGTTCAAATTCTGCTTCTCCGGCTTCCGTCAGGGAATAAATCGCTTTTTCTGGCATCTTCCCTTCCTTTACGATTTCGCCTCGGATTAGCCCCTTTTCTTCTAACTGAATGGCTTTTTTATAAATGGATGGAGTGCTGATTTTTACCCATTTGGATATGTTTCTATATTCTACTAACTTTTGAATATCGTAGGCGCTCATTGGCTCCTTTTTCAATATTCCCAACACGATTAAATCTATGGTCGCCATGTGGAATCACGCCCTTTCACTATGCTTTCTGCATGAAAGAATACTGTCAAATTTGCTATAAATTATAGTATTAGATTTTATACTCTTTGTCAAGACAAATCGCCTCGCTTCTCTTGACATATACTATAAATTATAGTACTATGATTTATGTGGTATGATACTATAATCTATACTACTGTAAATTATACTTAAAGAAGCGAAAGGAGAATTAACAATGAATGAACGCAACAACAAACTTGAGCTTTTGGGCAGTGCGCCAATCCCCAAAGCTCTGATGGCTCTCGGCATACCGATTATGATTGGGATGTTGATCAATGCACTCTATAATCTGGTGGATGCCTATTTTGTGAGTGGCTTGGGCAAAAGTCAAATGGGTGCTATTTCTGTCGTATTTCCGTTGGGACAAGTCGTGGTTGGTTTAGGCCTTATGTTCGGTAACGGAGCCGCATCCTATCTGTCAAGACTATTGGGGCGCGGAGATAAAGATACCGCCGATAAAGTGGCAAGCACCGCACTGTATAGCAGTATTCTGATTGGTGCTATTATCATCCTACTTTCTACGATTTTCCTTAAACCAATTTTGGTAATGTTGGGCGCGACGGAAACAATTATGCCGTATGCCTTGACATACGCAAGAATTTATGTGCTGTCCTGTATTTTCAATGTGTTTAATGTAACAATGAACAATATTGTAAGTAGCGAGGGGGCAGCAAAAACGACCATGTGTGCCTTGCTATTGGGAGCCGTATTGAACATCGGATTAGACCCTCTTTTCATTTATACTTTGGACATGGGAGTAGAAGGTGCAGCAATCGCCACAGCAATTTCGCAAATGGTATCCACGCTTGTTTATCTTACCTATGTTCTGCGAAAAAAAAGCGTATTTTCGTTCAGTATAAAAATATTTTCTCCTACGAGGCAAATGATGGCGGAAATTTTGAAAATTGGAGTTCCCACTTTGGTGTTCCAACTGCTGACAAGTCTTTCGATTGCGCTAATTAACCGCGCATCCAGCAATTATGGCGATTCGGTCATTGCAGGCATGGGGGCGGTTACGCGAATTACTTCTATGGGAACTCTTGTTGTCTTTGGATTTCTGAAAGGGTTCCAGCCTATTGCTGGATTCAGCTATGGGGCAAAGAAGTTTGATCGCCTGCGCGAAGCAATCAAAACCTCAATCATTTGGTCTACAAGTTTCTGCTTAGTTGTGGGCTTGGTGATGGCCGTTTTTTCTACGCAGATTATCTCTCAATTTACTGAGGGAGATACTCAAATGATTTTAGCAGGTCAAAAATCACTGTTTGCAAATGGGATCACATTCATTCTTTTTGGTTTCTACACGGTTTACTCCTCTTTGTTCCTTGCCTTGGGCAAAGGTGCGGCAGGTTTCTTTTTGGGAGCATGTAGACAAGGTGTCTGCTTTGTTCCTGTCATTTTGCTGCTGCCTATGGTATGGGGAATGAACGGAATCCTATATGCCCAACCCATCGCGGATGTAATTTCCGTAGTAATCACTGTATTTATGGCGTTACACCTTCATCGGGAATTGTCTATGGCTGAAAAACAGGTTATGTCCAATTCGGAAATATAAAGTACTTCCCCTTGACTTTTGCTATCAACAATAGTACTATTGATAATAGTAAAAGTTGGAGGTGTAGTTATGTCGTCAATCGATTTAGTCATACTTGGTATTGTATTGGAAAAACCACAAAGCGCCTATGACATTCAAAAGGATGTGGAGTACCACCATTTTTCCCGCTGGACAAAAATAAGCGTACCTTCTATTTATCGCAAGGTTCTCCAGTTGAGCGAAAAGGGTTATCTGCAAAGCGATATTGTCAAGGGCGATAAGTTTGCGGATAAAGCTATTTATTCTATTACCGATCAGGGCAGAGCGTATTTCAAGGAGCTGATGGCCTCTTATGCCGCTGGCCCAGTACCCTTGCTATTCGATTTCAATGTGGTTATTACCAATTTGAACAAGATGGACAAGGCCGAAGCGTTGGAGCTGGTTTCGGCTTTGCGCCGGAGCATACAGTCCTCGGCTGAATCCAACGAGGGCTATGCGCGGGAATTTACAGACATTCCTTTGGTTGGGAGAACGATTTTTGAGCAGCAGCAGTTTCTCTATCGCGCCCTTTTGGAATGGCTGGATCACTTTGAAGGGCAGTTCTTAAAAGAATGAGCACAGTCCCCCAAAGCAGTTTGACCATCCTGTTTGAAGCTCCATTTTGGATTGGTCTATACGAAAGAACGGATAACGGTAAGTACGAGGTATGTAAAATCACTTTTGGTTCAGAGCCCAAAGACTATGAGGTCTATGAGTTTCTGCTGAAGAATTGGCATAAATTGAAATTCAGTCCCCCGATCCAGACCGAAGTAGCCATAGAGCGAAAAATCAATCCCAAACGAATGCAGCGCGAAATCCAAAGTCAACTGCAAGATAAAGGCATTGGCACAAAGGCACAGCAGGCGTTGAAACTCCAGCATGAGCAATGTAAGCTGGAACGGAAAACCAAGAGCCGTGAGCAGAAAGAGGCTGAGAAAGACCGTCAGTTTGCCATACGGCAGGAAAAGAAGAAAGCCAAGCACAGAGGAAGATAACATGAAGATAGAATGGATTTTATGCCCCTTTTGCGGCAGCAAAACGCGATTGAAAATCCGCGATGATACAGTACTGGAAAACTTTCCGTTATATTGTCCTAAATGCAAACATGAAACCCTGATTACAGTAAGAAAACTAAATTTATCCATCGTTCAAGAGCCAGACGCACAGACGCAGAGCCGATAATACACAAGGTAAATTCACTTGTGGTTATCGGTCCTTTTTTATTTCAATATACGACGAGAGCCTGCCCCGCCCAACGGGGAAAGAAAAAAACCGTAGCTGGGCAGGTTGATTTTGTGCGCTTACTCTACATACTCTGGCGGCGGTTTTGAGAAATCAGAGCCGCCGTTTCTTTTCGCCTATCCTAAACCAACGACGACCTAACACCGTGTAAATCCACGGCGGCATATAGGAGGATTGCCGCCGTGTCTATTTTTGCCTATTTTCACAGCACCCATGACCTGCACCAGCTAAAAAAAGCCTGTTCCCAGCAGCGGAGCAATGCGGCCGGTGGTATGCACTATACCATGTAATTAAACAGCAAAATATATTCCATGACGCTCGTATGGCTTTATGCCGTCCGGGCGCTTTTTTGTCCCTATGGAGCCGGAACATCGGGTCAGCATGGCCCGAACTTTATCCCCGGTGCCGTTCTCCACCACCCCATTCAGATTTTCCCGAAAAAATCTGAATGGAGGAAAGGCAGATGGAAGTTACCATCAATTATAACGGACAAGCTGTGACCGTGGAGATCACGCTGGAAGTCTATGAATTTCTTGACCGGGCCGATCACAAAACGGAGAACCTGTTCCATGAACAGCGGCGGCATTGGGATGGCCGGGAGTTTGACGAGTACATCATTACCACCGAGGGCGTAGGAGCCTACGGCGAAACGCCGGAAGAATACCTTTGCCGCATGGAAACGCTGCATGAGCTGATGGCAGTTCTGGACACTTGTACCGAGGCCCAGCGCCGCCGGTTCCTGCTCTACGCGCTTGACGGACTGAGCCTTGCAGAGATCGGTGTGCTGTGCGGCTGCTCCAAAGTGGCTGTGTATCAAAGTGTGGAGGCGGTCAGAAAAAAATTTATAAATTTCTTTGGGAACAGGCTTAACGAATGACCTGTTTTCTGGCTACCAAGTGAAAGGGATCATTTCCCTTATCTCAGCGAGGGGCGGACAGCGGACGAGCTGCCCGCCTCTCCAATTTTCAGGAGGTAAGCCTATGAAAACAATCAATCTGCGGTGGATGTATCCCCACTACCGGCATGACGAGTTTGTGGATGTTACGGACGAGGTATGGGCAGCGATGTATCAGGCCCAGCGGGAGATGGAGAACTATGAGCGTCGGAAAGTCTACCACCGCGCCTACTACTCTCTGGACGCATACAGCTGGCTGGAAAATTACGCACTGGAACACAGCAGATCGCCGGAAGATATTTTGCTGGAACGAGAAGAAATGACCACCCGCCTGCACCTGATTGCAGCTCTGCCTGCGGCTCTGGCTCATGCCACTCCGACACAGGCCCGCCGTGTTCACGCCTACTACATTGCCGGTATCAAGCAGCCGGAAATCTCCCGGAGAGAGGGCATCCACAGCAGCAAGGTCAGCGTTGCCATCCGTCGAGGTCTGCGGAATATGCGCCGCTGCTATGATGACCTTTTTCAAACAGAGTGAGGGCGTGCCTATGCAGACCATCAATCTCAAACAATATTATCCATTTTGCAAAGAGGACATTTTTGTGGAGGTGTCCGATGAGATCGTCGAAGCGTTTCTTCTGGATAAGAGGGCCGAGGCTTCCAGAGAGCGCAAGATGTTCCGATATAAGGCGTTTTACTCCCTCGATTGTAACGACGGAATCGAAAATGCTGCAATCGGCTGGGCGCAGCCATCGCCAGAGGATCATCTGATAGAAAAAGAGGAATTAGCCGAATACGAAGAACTGATACGGCGATTGTACGAAGCCATTTCCTCTCTGCCGCCTATGCAGGCTCGCCGTGTCCATGCCCGCTATATGCTGGGTATGAAAGTGAAAGATATTGCCGCAATGGAGGGTATCACACCATCGCAGGCGGGAAAATCCATCCACGCTGCACTGCGGGGGCTACGCCGGTACTTTGCGCGTCAGAAATGGACGGTCAATCTATGAGCGTTTCCAAAGAAAAGAGGTGCATGACATGAACGAAAAAATTACAGCCCACCCCTCAAAAGAAGAACGGGAGAAAGTCCTGAAGGAGATCTGGCAGCTTGAAAACCGCAAGAAGATTTTAGAGAACAAGCAGCGGAATGAAGAACGCAGGGTTCGCACCCGCCGCTTGATTGAGCGCGGAGCCATTTTAGAGGGGATTTTCCCGCTGGCTCCTAACCTTTCCGGCGCAGAGGTCAAAGCATTTCTGATTGCCCTGTCCCACCTTCCGGGGGCTGTGGAATTGACTGCAATCCTTCCAAAATCCGGGGACACGCCATAAGTCCCTTGTTTACAAGGGCGCACTTATACACCGTTGCCGGTGCTGTGCGCCCTGCCGGGGACATTGCGTACTTCGTCCGCGATGGGAAGCTACGCTCCCCAAACCCCTTGTGCGCTCTGCACAGCCAAACACCCGCTTTGCGTTTGTCCGGCTCCACAGAGCCTGTTATCCCCTCACTGAAAGGAGGTGTTCCCCATAGATTTCTGTCATATCCCCGTCAGTATCATCAAGCGCAGCGCAGGCCGTTCTGCCGTTGCCGCAGCTGCTTACCGCAGCGGAACCAAGATGACAAATGAATGGGATGGAATGACCCACGACTACACCCGGAAAGGCGGCATTGTCCATGCGGAGATCATGCTGCCCGCCCACGCCCCGCCGGAATTTGCAGACCGTTCTATCCTCTGGAACAGCGTGGAGCAAATCGAGAAAGCAAGGGACAGTCAGCTTGCCCGCGAGATCGAAGCAGCCCTGCCCCGTGAACTGTCCGGCGAACAACAGCTTGCCCTTGTGCGTGCCTATGTGAAGGACAACTTTGTAGACAAAGGAATGTGTGCCGACTTTGCTATCCATGACAAGGGAACCGGCAATCCTCATGTCCATATCATGCTGACGCTCCGGCCTCTGAAAGAAAATGGACAGTGGGGCGCAAAGTGCCGCAAGGCATACGATCTGGACGAGAACGGACAGCGTATCCCGGATGGGAAAGGCGGCTGGAAAAATCATCGGGAGGATACGACCGACTGGAACGATAAAGGAAATGTGGAGATTTGGCGGGCAGCGTGGGCAGCCTACACCAACCGGGCGCTGGAATCTGCCGGTAGACCGGAGCGCATTGACCACCGCAGCTACAAGCGGCAGGGCATTGATAAAATCCCCTCTGTCCATCTGGGGCCAGCTGCCAGCCAAATGGAAAAGCGCGGTATCCGCACCGACAAGGGGGAAGTAAACCGACAGATCGCCGCCGACAACAAACTGCTGAAAGAAATTAAAGCCCGCATTACCCGTCTTTATCGCTGGTCGAAAGACGAAGCGGAAAAACCACAAACACAGCAAAGCAGCTTGACTGCTTTGTGGGAGGCCCAGCAGCAGTTGAACACTCCCCGCACCCGCACCGGCAAAATCCGGGCTTTGCAGGAAAGCGCTGCACTATTTAGCTTTTTACAGGTAAACGGCATCCAGTCTATGCAGCAGCTTCATGAAAAAATCGCTGATATGAACAGCCGTTACTATGACCTGCGGGGAAAGATCGTCAAGGCTGAGCGCCGGATCGCCATTCTTACCGAACGCGGGGAGATGTGGGAACAATACAACCAGTACAAGTCCATCCACAAACAGCTTGCCAAAGTAAAGCCGGAAAAGCGGGAACAGTTTGAGCAGCGCCACAGCCGGGAACTGATCCTGTATGACGCAGCAGCCCGGTATCTGAAAGAATTGAAAGATAGCGGCGAGGGGATCACCCCGAAGGCATGGCAGCGGGAGATCGACCAGCTGACCGCCGGAAAGCAGACGGACACGCTTGCCATGAAATCCATGAGGGAGGATTTGAAAGCAGTGGAACGGCTCCGCAAAACCGCCGAGCAGCTGTCCCGACAGGAACGGGACAAGTCTCACGACCGTGGGCCGGAGCGGTAAAGGCTACCGCGTTTTGGCGTACCTCTGTCAAGTGCGTCGCGTTTCACGACATACCTTTGCATACAGAAAAACCGCCGTACAGGTTTCCCCATACGGCGGCAGACTGTTTATTTGCCGAACAAGTCGCTGTGTGTGCCGGTGCGGGCCAGCGTCAGCACCAGAACATCATCCTCTATGCGATAGACAAGCAGCCAGTCCGGGAGAATATGACATTCCCGATGGCCCGCCCAATCGCCGGACAGGTCATGGTCGCGGTTCTTATCCGGCAGCGGTTCGCCCATTGCCAGCAATGCTACGACCTGCTCCAGCAGCTCAATCTTCAAGCCACGCTTTATGGCTCGTTTGTAGTCTTTTTTGAAACTGGTCGTGTACTTGACGGTATATTTGGTTTCTTTCATCTTTTCAGGTCAGCAAACAACTCGTCAAGGTCATTGTAGCCCTTTACAGACGGGTCTTTTGCAATCCTTTCCGCTTCCAGCATGGCAGCAACCGTTTCTTTGTTCGGCTGTTCCAGCCTTACCTCAAAGGGAATGCCGCCTTCACGAAGCGACTGGCGCACAAAGATGTTAAACGCCGTAGTCAGGTTCATGCCAAGTTCAGTAAACAGTGCGTCCGCCTGCGCTTTCAAATCTGCGTCCATGCGGATACTGATGTTTGTGGTATTTCCAGCCATACGATCAACCCCTTTCTGCTGGCAATTATAGTATATGCCATTTGCACGAAGAAAACAATACTTTGCACGAATATTTAACAATAAATTCATTCGAGGAGGTTACACGCTTTATGAAAGAAATCATTTATGAAGAACAACAAGACTGAACCTATCCCTGTCATGGATTACCGCCAGTATCGCAGAGCGCGGAAACTGGTGCATGAGTGCTGTAACTACATCGACGGAAACTGTATCGCTCTGGACGATGGGGAGGAATGTGTTTGTGTCCAGTCTATTTCCTACTCCCTGTTGTGCAGGTGGTTTCGGGCGGCGGTATTACCGCAGGATAAGGAACTGGAAACGGCGCTGTTCCACCGGCTGAATGCTAAGAAATGCTCCGTATGTAGGGCGCTGTTTACCCCCGGTTCCAACCGGGCCAAATACTGCCCGGAATGTGCCGCACGCATGAAGCGGATCAACGCCGCAAAGCGCAAGCGGAAACAACGGGAGAAATGTCACGCTTTAGGGGCTGAAAAACCCTTGTAAATCAAGGCTTTTTTCGGGGGTGTCAAAGGCAGTCTGATAGATTTATCCTCTGCCCCCTAAAATAGCCTTAAAATGCGTACAGAATCCCAAGAGAACCACAAGGAGGAACCCTATGTCAGACAATCGAAAATATTATTACCTGAAACTCAAAGAAAACTATTTTGATGATGATTCCATCGTGCTGCTGGAAAGTATGCAGGACGGTGTGCTGTATTCTAACATTCTGCTCAAGCTGTATCTGAAATCGCTGAAACATGGCGGGCGGCTCCAGCTTGACGAGGACATCCCTTACACGGCGCAGATGATCGCCACCATTACCCGCCAGCAGATCGGCACTGTTGAGAGGGCCTTGCAGATATTTTTGAAGCTGGGTCTTGTGGAAGTGCTGGACAGCGGCACATTCTACATGAGCAACATCGAACTTTTAATCGGCCAGTCCTCTACTGAGGCCGAGCGAAAGCGGGCTGCAAGGCTTCAAAATAAGGCTCTTTCTGCGCTCCGGATAAGTGGCGGACATTTGTCCGACATTCGTCCACCAGAGATAGAGATAGAGTTAGAGAAAGAGATAGAGATAAAGAGAGAGATAGAGAAGGTACGCCCTGAAACGGGGCACCCTTCCCACACTTATGGCCATTACCAGAATGTTTTCCTGACAGATGAAGAACTGGCAGACTTGCAGGCCAGCTTTCCTGCTGTATGGGAACAGTACATCGAAAAACTGTCCGAGTACATGGCTTCTACCGGCAAGCGTTATCAGAGCCATGCAGCGACCATCCGGCGCTGGGCCGGTGAGGACGCTAAAAAAGCTGTCACACCCTCACGCAACCGGGATTACAGCGTAAAGGAGGATGAAACTGTATGATTGAGATTACCGCAGAAATCCGGGCGTTCATCGACAGGGCAGCTGTCGGTGTGGAATTGGCTGAGGACGAGTATATAGATCCGTCAGACGGTCTCATCCACTGTAAGAAATGCGGCGGCCAGAGGCAGACCGTTGTGCCATGCTTTGGGAAATCCGGCTACTTTATGCCGCGCTGCATCTGCCAGTGCCAGCGGGAGGCTGAGGAGCAGCGCAAGGCTGCTGAAGAACGGCAGCGCCGCATGGAGCGTATCAAACGCCGAAAGGCACAGGGCTTGCAAGACCGTTATCTGTACGACTACACATTTTTCAATGATAACGGGCAAAACCCATTGATGGACAAGGCTCACGCCTATGTGGAGAACTGGAAAGAGGCATATAAGAGCAATATCGGGCTTTTGCTGTTTGGAGATGTGGGAACCGGCAAGTCTTTTTTCGCCGGATGTATTGCCAACGCTCTACTTGACCAGGATGTGCCGGTGCTGATGACGAACTTCCCCACCATTCTGAACCGCCTGACCGGGATGTTCTCTGAGGACAGGTCAGAGTTTATTGCCAGCTTTGACGAATATGACCTGCTTATCATTGACGATCTGGGTGTAGAGCGCAGTACAGAATATGCTATGGAGCAGATGTTTTTCGTCATCGACAGCCGCTATCGCAGCCGCAGACCCATGATTATCACAACAAACTTGAAACTGTCCGAGTTGAAAAACCCGCCTGATCTGGCTCACGCCCGTATCTATGACCGTATTCTGGAACGGTGTGCGCCGATTCTCTTTGACGGGAAGAATTTCCGGGAAGAAAATGCCGGTGCTACCCGACAGGCAGCAAAAGACATTGTAAACAGTAAGCACGATTGATTTTTTACCGGGCGGCACAGACCCGTTCGGAGAAAGGAGCGCCATGAACAAAGAACCCCGTACTATGCAGGTGTCAGACGCCGCTACTGCGTCCAGAGCGCCGGAAAACACGCCGGCGATGATAAAGAAAATCGGAAAGACAACCTACAAGGTTCATGTCCATTTCAGCAATACCAGCACAGAAACCATGAGCGATAAAATCAAGCGTATGCTCAAAAATGAAATTCAGCAAATGTGACAGACTGATAAACGAAGCCGCCTTGTGCTAAACTGATGATGGTACGCACCAAAATTTTTGTCAAGGAGGACACGAAAATGCTTTACACAGAAAAAGAGAAACATGAAATTGAGCGAGTAAAGGAAGTCTTTGCGGAACATCTGCGGCAAAGCCCTGATTTTGAACTGCTCTGGTCGGACAAGGTAGGCTATGTCTGGCTGACGATTGGCGTCAATCCAGTCTATGTGGATACCGGTATCAGGATAGAATCTGCCGCCGATCTCTGCGGCAGGTGTTTGGATGATGTTGCTACGGATGTTTTATATATGACAGGCAACGATCATGCACTGGAAGCAGCCGATCCGCTGGAATTGGCCGAAATCAAGCGGCGCTGGGAGCCATATATCAACCAACTGCCAGACTATGCGTATCTCTGCAAAGACCTGCTGAACGGAAAAATGTAATCTATCAAACGAGGTGTCAGGAGCCATACAGTGCTTCTGGCACCTTTTTTGTAGATTTTTTGTGAATTTGATTAAAAAGTCCTTGACAATTTGTCTCTGGCAAGACAGCTAAGAGCATACTGATTAGCTGCGGGGCCCGCCTCGCTCCCTTTGACATTCCCCAGCTTCGGGAGATCATGTCCTATGACGAGCTGGAGCTTGACCGGCTGGGGGATGAAAAATCGGCGCTGTTTTTCCTTATCAGCGATACGGACACCACCTATAACTTTCTTGTGGCCCTCGCTTTCTCGCAGATGTTCAACCTTCTGTGTGAACGTGCCGACAACACCTACGGCGGACGCCTGCCCCATCATGTACGGGTGCTGTGGGACGAGGCGGCCAACACGGGACAGGTGCCGGGGCTGGAAAAAATCGTTGCCGTTATCCGTTCCCGAGAGATCAGCCTGACGCTCTTTTATCAGGCCATGAGCCAATGCAAGGCGCTGTACAAGGACCATTCCGAAACCATCATGGGAAACATGGACAGTATCGTGTTCCTCGGAGGCCGTGAGGCTTCCACCCTAAAGGATATTTCGGAAAACTGGCTGGGCAAGGCCACTATCTCCATGCAGACCGAGGGCCGCTCCCGTGGGCAGTCGGAAAGCTACAACCAGAACACCCAGCGGCTTGGCCGGGAGCTGATGACGACCAGCGAAATCACCACCATGCCGGGAGACAAGTGTATCTTGCAGCTTCGAGGGCTTCCGCCCTTCTTTTCTCCCAAATACGATTTGAAAAAGCACCCCAACTACAAGTACACAGCCGAGTTTGACAAAAAGAAAAACGCCTTCCACTTGGAAAGCCTGTTCCGCCACCGGCCATTGAGACTAAAGCCGGAGGACAAATACACGGTGTACGAGGTGGACTGCTCCGACACAGACGAAGAAGCTGACCTGTTGAATTTCGACGATCTGGACAGCGACGAGTTTGTGTAACTTCGGGCCATGATGGCCCGAAGCGCCGCCAATGTGGGCGGCTTTTTTTGTACCCAAAACCAACAAACAAAATGGAGGAACGTATATGGAATTTTTTAACTCTGCTATCGACATTCTCAAGATTCTGGTCATGGCGCTGGGCGCTGGTCTGGCGGTGTGGGGCGTCATCAATCTGCTGGAAGGTTACGGGTCCGACAACCCCGCGGCAAATGCTCATGTACGGTAAGGAAGCAAGCAACCGAAAACAAGAGATAGACCGCCAGCACTACACTATTCCGAACCAAAGACCAAAAGATAAGCATTGTGGGAAAATCTAAACTTTTGGATTTTCCTACAATGCCGACTACGGCGGAATCCCTCCCACTCCTTATATCTTTCTTTCCGTATACATTGAATTTGTATTTAGTAAATGCTATAATGTCCCTATTCAAATTATAAATGTGTTGAATTAGTTACATGTACATATTTTTTGTGCCGGAGGAAGTGAAATGAAACAAAAAATTTATCTCATTACAGGCTTAATGGCTTCTGGAAAATCTACAGTTTCCGATTTACTGGCAAAATCAATAGAAAAATGCGTCCATCTTCGTGGTGATGTGTTCCGAAAAATGATTATTTCAGGCAGAGAAAATATGTCAGCTACCCCATCAGCGGAAGCAGTCCGCCAGCTGTACCTTCGATACAAATTGACTGCTGATGCGGCAAGGTCATACTTTGACAACGGCTTTTCTGTAGTGATCCAAGATAACTACTACGGTGATGAATTAAACCGAATGATAAATTATCTGCATAAATACCCTGTTGAGGTTGTCGTTCTTTGTCCAGATGTGGAAACAATAAAAGAAAGGGAACGATACAGGGAGAAAACAGGCTATTCCGGCTTTACGGTTGAAACCTTATACGATACATTTATGCAGACAACACCACGGATCGGCTTTTGGCTGGACAATTCCAATCAAACACCACAGCAGACAGCAGAAACCATTCTGAACACCAGGAAGCCGGTATGATTGTTACATATAAGGGGAAGAAAAATTTCTTTTAGGTACTTGCTTTCCTAAAACTGATGTGATATAATAGCTTCATTCCAGAAAAGGAGTAAAAAATATGCGGCAAGGTATTCTTAAATAAAACTATAATCAAATAGTGGGAACAAAGAATTATGATAGCTCCTTTTGTGGGGGCTTGGTTTTTTGTACCCAATTTAAGAATACTTTTGCCTTATCAATTTTGACATATTCAAAAAACAGCAATCACAAATAGGTGTATGCTGTATATGTGTATGTCCGCAAATTAGAATCCCCAGTGGTAAAAGTATTTTACTGCTGGGGATTTTTATGCCCTTTGGGGCTGTAAAGGGAGGACAATCACATGAAAATAATCAATATTGGAATTCTTGCCCATGTAGACGCTGGAAAGACGACCTTGACGGAGAGCCTGCTATATGCCAGCGGAGCCATTTCAGAACCGGGGAGCGTCGAAAAAGGGACAACGAGGACGGACACCATGTTTTTGGAGCGGCAGCGTGGGATTACCATTCAAGCGGCAGTCACTTCCTTCCAGTGGCACAGATGTAAAGTTAACATTGTGGATACGCCCGGCCACATGGATTTTTTGGCGGAGGTGTACCGCTCTTTGGCTGTTTTAGATGGGGCCATCTTGGTGATCTCCGCTAAAGATGGCGTGCAGGCCCAGACCCGTATTCTGTTCCATGCCCTGCGGAAAATGAACATTCCCACCGTTATCTTTATCAACAAGATCGACCAGGCTGGCGTTGATTTGCAGAGCGTGGTTCAGTCTGTTCGGGATAAGCTCTCCGCCGATATTATCATCAAGCAGACGGTGTCGCTGTCCCCGGAAATAGTCCTGGAGGAAAATACCGACATAGAAGCATGGGATGCGGTCATCGAAAATAACGATGAATTATTGGAAAAGTATATCGCAGGAGAACCAATCAGCCGGGAAAAACTTGCGCGGGAGGAACAGCAGCGGGTTCAAGACGCCTCCCTGTTCCCAGTCTATCATGGCAGCGCCAAAAATGGCCTTGGCATTCAACCGTTGATGGATGCGGTGACAGGGCTGTTCCAACCGATTGGGGAACAGGGGGGCGCCGCCCTATGCGGCAGCGTTTTCAAGGTTGAGTACACCGATTGCGGCCAGCGGCGTGTCTATCTACGGTTATACAGCGGAACGCTGCGCCTGCGGGATACGGTGGCCCTGGCCGGGAGAGAAAAGCTGAAAATCACAGAGATGCGTATTCCATCCAAAGGGGAAATTGTTCGGACAGACACCGCTTATCAGGGTGAAATTGTTATCCTTCCCAGCGACAGCGTGAGGTTAAACGATGTATTAGGGGACCAAACCCGGCTCCCTCGTAAAAGGTGGCGCGAGGACCCCCTCCCCATGCTGCGGACGACGATTGCGCCGAAAACGGCAGCGCAAAGAGAACGGCTGCTGGACGCTCTTACGCAACTTGCGGATACTGACCCGCTTTTGCGTTGCGAAGTGGATTCCATCACCCATGAGATCATTCTTTCTTTTTTGGGCCGGGTGCAGTTGGAGGTTGTTTCCGCTTTGCTGTCGGAAAAATACAAGCTTGAAACAGTGGTAAAGGAACCCTCCGTCATTTATATGGAGCGGCCGCTCAAAGCAGCCAGCCACACCATCCATATCGAGGTGCCGCCCAACCCGTTTTGGGCATCCATAGGACTGTCTGTTACACCACTCTCGCTTGGCTCCGGTGTACAATACGAGAGCCGGGTTTCGCTGGGATACTTGAACCAGAGTTTTCAAAACGCTGTCAGGGATGGTATCCGTTACGGGCTGGAGCAGGGCTTGTTCGGCTGGAACGTAACGGACTGTAAGATTTGCTTTGAATACGGGCTTTATTACAGTCCGGTCAGCACGCCGGCGGACTTCCGCTCATTGGCCCCGATTGTATTGGAACAGGCATTGAAGGAATCGGGGACGCAGCTGCTGGAACCTTATCTCTCCTTCATCCTCTATGCGCCCCAGGAATACCTTTCCAGGGCTTATCATGATGCACCGAAATACTGTGCCACCATCGAAACGGCCCAGGTAAAAAAGGATGAAGTTGTCTTTACTGGCGAGATTCCCGCCCGCTGTATACAGGCATACCGTACTGATCTGGCCTTTTACACCAACGGGCGGAGCGTATGCCTTACAGAGCTGAAAGGATATCAGGCCGCTGTCGGTCAGCCGGTCATCCAGCCCCGCCGTCCAAACAGCCGCCTGGACAAGGTGCGCCATATGTTTCAGAAGGTAATGTAAAGATACATAATCGTCAAGACGGCAACAATCAGAAGTTATGGAGGGTAACAATGGAATATAGTAAGGAAGATTTAATGGAAGCAAAAAGGCAAATTTTGGGAGTGGGAGAGAACATGGGAACAGAGGAAAGTAAAAAAATCTGGGAGAAAAACGCACAATTTTGGGATAATGCAATGGGTGACAAATCTAATGAATTTCACAGAGAGGTAGTGCGTCCCAAAGTAACGGAACTTCTATCTCCTAATCCTGCGGATTACATTTTGGATATTGCGTGTGGCAATGGAAATTATTCTTCGTATCTTGCACAAAGAGGCGCTTCGATTGTCGCTTTTGATTACAGCAAAAAAATGATAGAATTGGCTAAAAGACGGCAATCACAATATGCAAAACAAATTGAATTTTGTGTAGCGGATGCGACCAATAGAGAAAGTATATTAGAATTAAAAAGAAATCGAGCCTTTACGAAAGCAGTTTCTAATATGGCAATTATGGATATTACGGATATTGAACCACTTCTTATGGCTGTTTATGAACTGTTGGAGGAAAGCGGAATTTTTGTCTTTGCAACGCAACACCCTTGTTTTATCACGTTGACTGAAAAATATATGACACCGCACAGTTACTATGGTATAGCGATTGAAGGGCAACCGGAGGAGCAGATTTATTATCATCGTTCCATACAAGATATTTTTAACCTTTGTTTTAGAGCTGGATTTGTCATTGATGGATTTTATGAAGAATGTTTCAAAAACAACAAAGAAATTCCTATGGTAATGATAGTAAGGCTTAAAAAGGTAAAACGTGATAGCTTAAAATAAATTCAAGTTTGCCGGATAAATAGCAAACCTGGCCGAGCCAGTCAACGGTCAAGATGAACGGGCTTCGCCCGCCGTTGACAGCCCCGCCCGGTTTTGCAGTTAGGCAGTCAAGGAGCGACAGCCTAAAGTGCTGCCGCCCCTTACTATCATAAAAAGCAACTACTAACCAGCCACAGCCCTTTTGGGAGGAAAGGGGGATTTTCCATGACCTGTACAGAAGAATATCGGGAACATATCGAGTACACTTTCCATGCCTTTTGCAAAGTCGTTATCCGAAATGCAACGATCAACGCAGCGAGGACACGGAGCAGGAAGCACAAAAGAGAAATATCCCTTGAATACCTCACAGACGAAAAGCACTACCCTTTAGGCACGACAGATGAATATTTCCAAGCCCCGGAGCCGGACGAGGAATACATACTTACCCTTTGCGGCGATACGGTCATTTTCAGCAGCGGCTTACTTGCGGAAGCCCTGTCACGGCTGGACGAACGGGAGCGGGAAATGATTTACCTGTCCTTTTTCAAGCGTATTCCACAGCACGAAATTGGCAGACAGTACGGGCGCAGCCGCAGCACAGCGGGCTACCATATCCGAAAAGTCCTACGGCAGCTCCAAGCGGAAATGGAGGGAATGGCATATGAGAAATAATAGGCTTCTCCCCTATGAAACAATCGTCCAAGCCACCAGCGGGGAGCCGGAAGCGGTGGGAACTGTATTGCAGTATTACCGCCGCCGCATACAATGTGCCGCCCGTGTGAATGGACGGGTAGACCAAGATACAGAGGACTACATCACCCAGACGCTTCTCACAGCTATTTTCAAGTTCCGCTTTGGGAGATAGCCCTACCGCCTACAACTGAATAACCGCCGCTTCGCCGGCAACCAGAAAGCAGTAAATCTATTCAACAGATTTGCTGCTTTTTTTCGTTCCTGTTTGGCATTTTTGAAAATCCCCAGTATGAAAAAACAAAAGGGAAAATTGCCGCCGCAGTTGGCAAAATCCCTTACTTATCCGTGGAGGGTATCAAAGAAAAAAATACTGCCATTGTCCGCCTTTTTCGGCTTGCGTGGTGTTGTAGGGAATAAGGGGAAATTCTAAAAATCTCCGTCCATTTTGCTTTGCGTGGTGTTGTAGGTAGTGAAAGGAAAATTTTCAAGATATGCCGGAATAGCGGGTAGCAAAGCCCTTTTGAAACGTCTTGTTAGCGGAAAGTACGGAAGCCGGGGAACGCCGGAGTTTTTCAGAGCAAGATTCTACCGCAGTACCAAAATTCGCTTATCGCTCATTTTGCCCCTGCGGGAATCTTGTTGGGGAGTGCCTTCCCCAAACCCTGCTTATGCGGCTTACGCCGCTGGAAAATCCCTCAAAATAATTTTTCGGATTTTTCAAAAACAGTTCCGCTTTACACCCTGTTTTTCTCCTATTAGTGAGAGGACACCACGCACAGCCGAAGGAGGTTTTACCATGCGAAAACGATATAACACGCCGCACCGCAGCCGGGTAGTCAAGACACGCATGACCGAGGAAGAATACGCCGAGTTTGCGGAAAGGCTTTCTGCTTACAACATGAGCCAAGCCGAGTTTATCCGGCAAGCCATAACCGGGGCAGCCATACGCCCCATCATAACCGTTTCCCCCGTCAATGACGAGTTGCTTGCCGCTGTCGGGAAGCTGACCGCCGAATACGGCAGGATCGGCGGCAACTTAAACCAGATAGCCCGGACGCTGAACGAGTGGCACAGCCCCTACCCGCAGCTTGCCGGGGAGGTACGGGCGGCGGTTTCCGACCTTGCTGCCCTAAAGTTTGAAGTCTTGCAGAAAGTGGGTGACGCTGTTGGCAACATTCAAACATATCAGCTCTAAAAATGCGGACTATGGCGCAGCGGAAGCCTATCTCACATTTGAGCATGACGAGTTTACCATGAAGCCCACCCTTGATGAAAACGGGCGGCTGATACCGAGGGAGGATTACCGCATTTCTTCCCTCAACTGTGGGGGCGAGGATTTCGCTGTTGCCTGTATGCGGGCTAATCTCCGCTATGAGAAAAACCAAAAACGGGAAGATGTGAAAAGCCACCACTATATCATCAGCTTTGACCCACGGGACGGGACAGACAACGGCTTGACCGTAGACCGGGCGCAGGAGCTGGGCGAGCAGTTCTGTAAAGAGCATTTCCCCGGACACCAAGCCTTAGTCTGCACCCACCCGGACGGGCATAACCACAGCGGCAATATCCATGTGCATATCGTCATCAACTCCCTGCGGATTTATGAAGTCCCGCTTCTGCCCTACATGGACAGACCAGCCGACACACGGGAGGGCTGCAAGCACCGCTGCACCAACGCCGCTATGGAATATTTCAAGAGTGAAGTCATGGAGATGTGCCACCGGGAGGGGCTTTACCAAATCGACCTCCTAAGCGGCAGCAAGGAACGGATAACCGAACGGGAATACTGGGCGGCAAAGAAAGGACAGCTTGCCCTTGATAAAGAGAACGCTGTCAGAGAAGCCGCAGGACAGCCGACCAAGCCCACCAAGTTTGAAACGGACAAGGCGAAGCTGCGCCGGACGATACGGCAGGCACTTTCCCAAGCTGGCAGCTTTGACGAATTTTCTTCCCTTTTGCTGCGGGAGGGTGTGACCGTCAAGGAGAGCCGGGGGCGGCTTTCCTACCTCACGCCGGACAGGACAAAGCCTATCACAGCCCGGAAGCTGGGGGACGATTTTGACAAGGCTGCTGTCCTTGTCCTGCTTACGCAGAACGCCCACAGAGCCGCCGAACAGAGCAAAGCCATACTCGAATACCCTGCCGCGGTTAAAAAGCTGTCACAAGGGGAAAAAACCACAAAAACCACCCCGGCAGACAACACCTTGCAGCGCATGGTTGACCGGGAAGCCAAGCGAGCCGAGGGCAAGGGCGTGGGCTATGACCGCTGGGCGGCAAAGCACAACCTAAAGCAAATGGCAGCTACCGTTACCGCCTATCAGCAGTACGGCTTTTCTTCCCCGGAGGAACTGGACGAAGCCTGTTCTGCCGCCTATACCGCCATGCGGGAAAGCCTTACAGAGCTGAAGCAGATGGAAAAGACGCTGAACGGGAAAAAGGAGCTGCAACGGCAGGTGCTTGCCTATTCCAAGACCCGCCCTGTCCGGGACGGGCTGAAACAGCAGAAAAACGCCAAAGCAAAAGCAGCCTACCGTCAGAAGTACGAAAGCGACTTTATCATAGCAGACGCAGCCGCCCGCTATTTCAGGGAAAACGGCATTTCCAAGCTGCCGAGCTATAAAGCCCTGCAAGCAGAGATTGAAACCCTTATCCAAGAGAAAAACAGCGGCTACAACGATTACCGGGCAAAACGGGAGGAATACCGCCGCTTACAGACTGTCAAGGGCAATATCGACCAGATTTTACACCGGGAGCGCAAGCCTGTGAAAAGGCAGGAACAGGAACGATAAAAACCGCCCCAAAATGTACCCGAACCTATACAGAACAAGGGGGCTGCCCCGTACCCTATCCGCAAATACCAAAGGATTTTTTAACGGGCTTATAGGGCAGAAAAAACCCGAAAATGATACCGAGATGATACAGAATTACCGCCGATACCGCCACACCAGCGGAAACGGCAGAAAGGAGCGCACCCATGCCAAGAATGAGCAAGAAACGGCGGCTGGAATGGTCTTTTTTCCTGCGGCAAGTGAAAGTCGGGAATTCCACCTGCGATCGTATCACATACAATGACCTCTGCCGGGGCTGTACCCATAGCTGCAAGCAGAGCTTCCGGGCGGTTATCATACTCTGCCCCCACTACTACTCCAAACGCCGGAAAAAGGAGGACAGGGACAATGGCAGATAACCGCAAGTATTACTACCTCAAGCTGAAAGAGAACTTTTTTGACAGCGACTCCATTGTGCTGCTGGAAGATATGAAAGACGGGATTTTATACTCCAATATCCTCTTGAAGCTGTACTTAAAATCGCTGAAAAACGGCGGGAAATTGCAGCTTGACGAGCATATCCCCTACACAGCGCAGATGATAGCGACACTGACCCGCCACCAGATAGGGACGGTTGAGAGGGCTTTAGAGATTTTCCGGCAGTTGGGGCTTGTGGAGCAGCTTGACAGCGGGGCTTTCTATATGACCGACATTGAGCTGATGATAGGACAGTCCTCTACCGAAGCCGAGCGGAAACGGGCTGCAAGACTGGAAAACAAGGCACTTTTACCGCCCCGGACAAAAGGCGGACATTTGTCCGACATTCGTCCACCAGAGATAGAGATAGAGTTAGAGAAAGAGATAGAGATAGAAAAAGAGAGAGAGGGAGAAACGGGACACCCCGCCCCCGCCGCTTATGGCAGATACAACAATGTGATACTGACCGATACAGAGCTTTCCGGGCTAAAAACAGAGTTGCCCGACAAGTGGGAGTATTATATTGACCGGCTTTCCTGCCATATCGCTTCCACCGGGAAACAGTACCACAGCCATGCAGCCACCATTTACAAGTGGGCGCAGGAGGACGCTGCCAAAGGCAAGGCTGCCCCGAAACAGGGCATACCCGATTATTCATGCAAGGAGGGCGAGAGCTTATGAAAAACGGAATTGAAGCTATGATTACGGACATTACAGCCACTACCGCCGAAGCGGAGGACTACACAGGCGAGGACGGGCTTTTATACTGCGGTAAGTGCCATACGCCCAAAGAAGCCTATTTTGCAGAGGGAAAGACTTGTTTCGGGCGTGACCGCCACCCGGCAGAGTGCGACTGCCAGCGGGCAGCCCGTGAAAAGCAGCAAGCCGCCGAAAGCCGACAGAAGCACCTTGAAAAAGTGGAGGACTTGAAACGCCGGGGCTTTACCGACCCTGCTATGCGGAACTGGACATTTGAGCATGACAACGGCAGAAACCCGCAGACCGAAACCGCCCGCTTTTATGTGGAGAGCTGGGAAACCATGCAGGCTGAAAATATCGGCTACCTGTTTTGGGGCGGCGTGGGGACGGGAAAAAGCTACCTTGCCGCCTGTATCGCCAACGCCCTTATGGAAAAAGAGGTTGCCGTCTGCATGACAAACTTTGCAACGATACTGGGTGACCTTGCCGCCAGCTTTGAGGGCAGGAACGAATATATTTCCCGCCTTTGCAGCTACCCTCTGCTGATACTTGATGATTTCGGTATGGAGCGAGGAACAGAATACGGGCTGGAACAGGTTTACAGCGTGATTGACAGCCGTTACCGAAGCGGCAAGCCGCTGATCGCCACGACCAACCTCACGCTGGAGGAATTGCAGCACCCGCAGGACACGCCCCACGCCCGTATCTATGACAGGCTGACTTCCATGTGCGCCCCCGTCCGCTTCACGGGCAGCAACTTCCGAAAGGAAACCGCACAGGAAAAGCTGGAACGCTTAAAGCAACTGATGAAGCAGCGAAAGGAGAGCCTATGACAGAAACGAAACAGACAAGCACCACCAAAACAGACCGCCGCCCGGACTGTGTGACGGAAATCCGCATGGGCAACTCCGTCCTTACCGTTTCCGGCTTCTTCAAGCAGGGCGCAACCGACACCGCAGCCGACAAGATGATGAAAGTGCTGGAAGCGGAAGCTGCTACACAAAAAACGGCGATTTGACCGACCATAAAGAAGCAGATTTGACGCTTTTGCCGCTATACAGACAGCCGCCCCATGTGGTACAATCAAGGTACGGAATAGTGGGGCTGGCTGTCGGAAACGGAGGATTTTATGTTAAGACAGACCAACCAACAACCAATTACCGCCCTTTACCCAAGACTATCCCATGAGGACGAGCTGCAAGGCGAAAGCAATTCCATTTCCAATCAGAAGCGTATCCTTGAAACCTATGCAAAGCAGAACGGCTTTTCCAATCTGCGCTGGTACACGGACGACGGTTATTCTGGTGCGAACTTTCAAAGACCCGGTTTTCAAGCCATGCTTGCGGACATTGAAGCCGGAAAAGTCGGGACAGTTATCGTAAAGGATATGTCGAGGTTAGGGCGAAACTACCTGCAAGTGGGAATGTACACGGAAATGATTTTCCCACAGAAAGGTGTCCGCTTCATCGCTATCAATGACGGAGTGGACAGCGCACAGGGCGACAATGACTTTGCCCCGCTGCGGAATATCTTTAACGAATGGCTGGTGAGAGATACGAGCAAGAAAATCAAAGCAGTAAAACGCTCAAAAGGCATGAATGGCAAGCCCATCACAAGCAAGCCTGTGTATGGCTACCTCATGGACGAGGATGAAAATTTCATTATTGACGAGGAAGCTGCACCCGTAGTCAAGCAGATATACAACCTCTGTCTTGCCGGGAATGGTCCGACCAAGATAGCCCGTATGCTCACAGAGCAGCAAATCCCCACGCCGGGAACGCTTGAATACCGCAGGACGGGCAGCACCCGCCGCTACCACCCCGGCTATGAGTGCAAGTGGGCGACCAATACCGTAGTGCATATCCTTGAAAACCGGGAATACACAGGCTGTCTGGTAAATTTCAAGACAGAAAAACTTTCTTACAAAGTCAAGCACAGTGTAGAAAATCCCCCGGAAAAGCAAGTGATTTTCGAGAACCACCACGAGCCTATCATAGACACCCAAACATGGGAACGGGTGCAGGAGCTTCGCAAACAGCGCAAACGCCCAAACCGCTATGATGAAGTGGGTTTGTTCTCCGGCATACTGTTCTGTGCGGACTGCGGCAGCGTGATGTATCAGCAGCGATACCAGACGGACAAGCGCAAGCAGGACTGTTATATCTGCGGCAACTACAAGAAACGCACCCATGACTGTACGGCGCACTTTATCCGCACCGACCTCTTGACCGCTGGTGTACTCTCCAATCTGCGGAAAGTGACCAGCTATGCGGCAAAGCATGAAGCCCGGTTTATGAAACTCTTGATTGAGCAGAACGAGGACGGGGGCAAACGCAGGAACGCCGCCAAGAAAAAGGAACTGGAAGCCTCCGAGAAACGCATAGCCGAGTTATCCGCTATCTTCAAGCGGCTGTATGAGGACAGCGTGACCGGGCGCATATCAGACGAGCGTTTCACAGAGCTGTCGGCAGACTATGAAGCAGAGCAACGGGAGCTGAAAGAAAGAGCCGCTGCTATTCAAGCGGAGCTTTCCAAAGCACAGGAAGCCACCGTGAACGCAGAAAAGTTTATGAATGTTGTCCGGCGGCATACCAGCTTTGAAGAACTTACCCCTACTCTGCTGCGGGAGTTTGTAGAGAAAATCGTTGTGCATGAGTGCAGCTATGACGAGAACAAGACCCGCAGACAGGACATTGAGATTTATTATTCTTTTGTTGGCAAGGTGGACTTGCCCGAATAACCGCCCGACCTATCCGACACAATGCGCAAGTGCCGGATAGGAACGGCAAAATTTTTTACACTTCTATTACTTCTTTATCGCACATCAGTAAAGAGCCAGGGCATTAAGCAGCTCATGGCGGGCGGCGGTGTCGTCCTGATCGGTATGCAGCTTATCCCTCTGCTGTCCGGCCTGTTCAGCTAACCCTTACCCGTTGTCCCTTTTTCCAGAAAAGGAGCTGATGTATGGACTTTATCATCGACGCAATCGTTGAATGGCTCAAAGGTTTGCTTGTCGATGGTATCATGGGAAATCTGGATGGCCTTTTCAATAACGTCAATCAGAGCGTTGGCGAGATCGCCACACAGGTAGGCACGACCCCGGCGGACTGGAACGCCGGGGTCTTTTCCATGATACGGCAAATCTCTGAAACCGCCATCCTGCCAATCGCCGGGGTCATCCTCACTTTTGTAATGACCTATGAGCTGATACAAATGCTCATTGACCGCAACAACCTCCATGATGTTGACACATGGATGTTTTTCAAGTGGGTGTTCAAAACCTTTGTGGCGGTAATGATCCTGACGAATACCTTCAATATCGTGCTGGCCGTCTTTGACGTGAGCCAGCACGTCATCCAGCAATCGGCGGGCATTATCCAGAACGGAACAGAGATCACAACGGATGTAATGGACAGTCTGCGGACCGAGCTGGAGGCAATGGAGTTAGGCCCCCTGTTTGGCCTCTGGCTCCAGTCATTCCTGATTCAGCTTACCATGATTGCCTTAAACATCGTGATCTTCGTTATCGTATATGGCCGTATGATTGAAATTTACTTACTCACAAGTTTGGCACCCATCCCGTTTGCCACCGTCCCCAACCGGGAAACCGGACACATGGGGCAGAACTATTTCCGCTCCCTCTTTGCGGTGGGCTTTCAAGGCTTGCTCATTTTGGTCTGTGTCGCCATCTACGCGGTGCTGATCCAGAGTATCGCCACCGACGGCGACCCCATCGGGGCGATCTGGGGATGCGTGGGATATACGGTGTTGCTGTGTTTTACCTTATTCAAAACAGGCAGTCTTGCAAAATCCATCTTCGGCTGCCATTAAGAGACTTCGGGCCATGTTGACCCGAAGCGGAAAGGAGAAATCCATGCAGGAAAAAACTGCGGGCGGAACACCAGCCGCCCCTTTGAAACTGGATGTAAGCGTGCGGGTCATCGAACCTGTGAAAAACCTCATGGGCTTTGCCAGCGTGAAATTCAATGACTGCTTTGTGGTGGAAAATCTGAAAATCGTACAGGGCAGCAAGGGCCTCTTTCTTGGGATGCCCAGCCAGCCGGACGGCAAGGGCGGCTACCGGGATATGGCCTATCCTGTCACGAAGGAGTTCCGGGAACAGCTCAACACCGCTGTTCTGCAAGCCTATGAAGTAAAGCTGGAACAGATGGCGGAGCGCGGCTCTGCCGAGCGTGCGTCCATCAGTGAACAGCTCAAGGCCGGGAAAGCGGCTGCCGAACAGGCAAAGGCGGAACGGCCTCCGAAGGAAAAACCCAGCCGCAGCGCAGAGCGTTGATCTCGGGCCATGCTGGCCCGAAGCAGAAAGGAGGCGGGAACCATGCCACGCAAACGGACGGGCTATGACGCGGCCTGCTACTATGACGGAAAACTGCTGGGCCGCTGTACCAAAGCGGACAGCGACGCCTATACCCTGTTGATGAACGCCTGCGGCGGGGACGCCGCCCGTGTCCTTCGGGAATATGCCTATTTTTCCCCGGAACTGAAAGCCATCTTAGAAAAGGCAGCACTCATGCAGGCGGACCGGAGCCGGACGGGCGGAATGTTCCATGCGCCGAAAAGCTCCCCATGGGGCGAGGTGCAAAGCTGTGAAACCCTCTGTCCGGGGGTGTTTCTGGTATCTACCGCCAGCCACGGCGGAACGATGGTGGCAAACGAGGTAGCCGCCGTCCTCTCCCCGGCGGCGAAAAAGTGCGGCTTCAAGGATAAGGGCTATATCTGCTATGAGGAGGACGCACAGGAAAGTGTGGTGCTCCGGGAACTGCTGGACAAAAAACTGTGGAACATCCCTGACCGCATTAAGGACAAAGGACAGTTTGAAGAAAAACTCAATCAGTCCATCCGGCAGTATCACCCCGAATACTGGCGGGCAAGGCAGAGCGGACGAGAGGCCGCCGAAGCTGCCCGCAGCACAGCCCCGGCCAAAGAGGCCGCAAGATAACCTCGGGCCATGCTGGCCCGAAGCAATAAAGGAGGTGTACCAAAATGGCCTATGTGCCAGTACCAAAAGACCTTTCCAAAATCAAGACAAAGCTGGCCTTCAACCTAACGAAGCGCCAGCTTGTTTGTTTTTCCAGCGCAGCGGCGGTGGGCCTCCCGGCTTACCTGTTTTCCCGTGGCAGTATCGGGAACAGTGCCGCCATGTTCCTGATGATCGGCCTCATGCTCCCGTTCTTCTTTCTGGCTATGTATGAACGAGACGGTCTGCCGCTGGAAAAAGTGCTGAAAAACATCATCCGCACCCGGTTCCTCTATCCCCGTGTGCGGCCTTACAAAACCGAAAACTTCTATGCGCTGCTTAGCGCCAGAAAGGAGGCGCAGCCGATTGCGAAACAACAGAAGGGCCGGAAAGCCCGCAGGCAGAAAGCCTGAAAAGCAGGGCCTTCTCGGCCTGTTCACAAAGGGAAAGAACATTCCCACCACCGCCCAGCAGACCCTCCCTTACCGGGAAATGTACCGGGACGGGGTGTGCCGGGTAGCGGACCGCTATTACACCAAAACCATTGAATACGAGGACATCAACTACCAGCTCGCACAGTCCGAAGATCAGGCAGCCATTTTTGACGGATGGAGCGCCTGTCTGAACTACTTTGACAGCAGCCTTCCGTTCCAGCTTTCCTTCCTCAACCACCGGAGCCGCCCGGGCAGCCGGTACAGCGTGAACATCCCCATGCAGGACGATGATTACAACAGCGTCCGGTGTGAGTATGTGGAAATGCTGGAAAACCAGATCGCCAAAAGCAACAACGGCATTGTCCGCACAAAGCTCCTGACCTTCGGCGTGAATGTGGACGACCTTTCCACCGCCAGGGCAAGGCTGGAACGTGTAGAGGCGGACATTTGCGGGAACTTCAAAAAGCTGGGCGTCAAGTGCCGATCCCTTTCGGGGCTGGAACGGCTGGAGCTTCTTCACGGGCAGCTCCACCCCGGCAGCGGCTCCCCCTTCCGGTTTTCATGGGATATGATCCCCAAAACCGGGCTCTCCACCAAAGACTTTATCGCCCCGGACAGTTTCGATTTTCGTTTCAGCCGTCTGTTCCGGGTGGGGACGACTTGGGGCGCTGCCTCCTACTTGCAGATTTTGGCCTCAGAGCTCTCGGACAAGCTGCTGGCGGAGCTTTTGGAAATGGATGCGGAAATGACCATCACTCTCCATATCCAAACCGTCGATCAGGCCGCCGCCGTGAAATCCATCAAGGCCAAAGTCTCCGACATTGACAAGATGAAGGTGGAGGAACAAAAGAAGGCAGCCCGGGCCGGGTACGACATGGACATACTCCCGCCCGACCTTGTGACGTACAGCAACGACGCAAAGACCCTCTTGGAAGATTTGCAGAGCCGGAACGAGCGAATGTTCCTGTTGACCTTCCTTGTGGTGAACATGGCCCCGACCCGCCGGGAGCTGGACAATGACCTGTTCACGGTGTCGGGTATCGTTCAGAAATACAACTGCACCTTGAAGCGGCTGGACTTCCAGCAGGAGGACGGTTTTCTTTCCAGCCTGCCGTTGGGCCATAACGGCATTGAGATCAAGCGCGGCATGACGACCAGCTCCACGGCCATTTTCGTTCCCTTTATGACGCAGGAGCTCCGCATGGACGGCGAGGCCGTCTATTACGGGCTCAACGCTCTTTCCCATAACGTCATCATGGCAAACCGGAAGAAGCTCAAAAACCCCAACGGCCTGTTCCTCGGTGTGCCGGGTTCCGGCAAATCCTTTGCCGCAAAGCGGGAGCTTGTGAACGTGTTCCTTGCCACCCGTGACCGGATCATTGTGGTGGACCCGATGGGCGAATACTCGCCCCTTATCAAGCGGCTGGGCGGTCAGGTCATCGAGATCGCCCCGGACAGCCCCCACCACATCAATCCAATGGACATTGACCTGAGCTTTGACGAGGAAAACCCGATGGCGCTGAAAGCCGACTTTATCCTGTCACTGATGGAGCTGATCGTTGGCGGCAAGGATGGCTTGCAGCCGGTGGAGCGGACCGTCATTGACCGCTGTGTGCGCCAGATGTACCGGGAACACTTGCAGGACCCGGAAACAAGCAAAATGCCGACTCTCCAAACCCTGTATGACCTGCTCTGTTCCCAGCCGGAGGGCGAGGCGGTACGGCTGGCAACGGCCCTTGAAATCTATGTGTCAGGTTCCCTTAACGTATTCAACCATGAAACCAATGTGGACTTGAACCGCCGTCTGGTATGCCTTGACTTAAAAAAGCTGGGGGCCGGGCTTCGGACGATTGCCATGCTCATTATGCAGGACTTGGTAAACTCGCAGGTGTCCATGAATTTCCTCCGCGGTATCGCTACATGGTGCTACTTCGACGAGTTCCATGTGCTGCTCCGTGACCGGCTGACGGCAAGCTACTGTGTGGCGATCTGGAAAATGCTGCGAAAAAAAGGGTGCGTTCCCAGTGCTTTAACGCAGAACGTGAAGGATTTTCTGGCAAGCCCGGAGATCGAGAACATCTTTGAAAACTCGGACTTTCTTGTGCTGCTCTCGCAGGCGCAGGGCGACAGGCAGATTTTAGCCAAACAGCTCGGTATCAGCCCCCACCAGCTTTCCTATGTGACCCACACCAATTCCGGCGAAGGGCTGTTGTTCTTCGGGAACACCACCATCCCGTTTGTTGACCGCTTCCCGCAGAATACCGAGCTGTACGCCATTATGACCACCCGCCCGGAGGACAAGAAACAGGAAATGAAGCGGGCGTAACACACTTCGGGCCATGCTGGCCCGAGGTTCGGAAAGGAGGGATACACCATCGGAAAGAAACCGGATAAACGGAATTTTCAAAGGCCGGGGCCGCCGGAGGATACCGGGAGCACTCGCCCCGGACCGGCTGACCGGGAAGGAGCTTCCCCCGCACCGTCCCGACGCCTGCGGTTTGAGGACGAGGACACCGGGCAGACCGGCGCTTCGGGCCATGATGGTCCGAAGTCCAAAAGCGGCAAGTTTCAAGAGGACAGCCGCAAAGCCCGCCCTTCTGACCGCATGAGGCAGGAGGATGACCGGGGCGGTCCGCAGGATACCGGCAAGGCGCAGGAGCCGGAGAGCTCCGCCGAGAAAGCCGGGAGTAAAAAGGACAAGTACCAGAAGGCGCAGGCCAAAGCGGAGCGCGCCGGGGAAAAGCTGGGAAAGGCCCGGGAGAAGCTGGATAAGGTCGAGGCGAAACGGGCGGCGCAGAAGCCGCCGGGGCTTGCGAAGAAAGCTGTCCGGGGAGCCCGCACCGAGGCATGGTTTTATCTCCACAACAAAATCCATGAAGTCGAGCATGAAAATGTGGGCGTGGAAGGAGCGCATAAATCCGAGCTGACCGCCGAGGCCGGGACCCGGAAACTGACCCGGTATGCCAAACGGCGCTGGCGGGAACACCCGGCCCGGAAGGTGGCAAAGTGGGAACGGAAGGACATAAAAGCCCGGGCCAATGTAGATTTTCAGAAGATGGCCGCCGAGCACCCGGAGCTTGCCAGCAATCCGCTGTCCCGGATACAGCAGAAGTGGAAACTGAAACGCCGGTATTCCAAAGAGGCAAAGGCGGCGGCAAAACAGAGCGCAAAGGCCGCAAAGAAAGCCGCTGCCGCTTCGGGGAATGTGACCTGGCGGGCGGCGCAGTTTGTGACCCGTCATCCTGTGGCGGTTTTGGTGTTGGTGCTGTTGCTGCTGGTCTGCTATCTCCTGTCGGCGGTAAGCTCCATCTTTCCCACGCTTGGCAGCGGTCTTGCCAATGCGGTGTCCGGCACTTCCTATGCTTCGGAGGACGCCGACCTGCTTGGCGTGGACGAGGACTACACGGCGCTGGAAAATGAACTGGCGCAGACGGTAGCGAACATCGAAAGCACCCATCCCGGCTATGACGAGTACCGCTATTCCGTGGACGAGATCGGCCACAACCCCTATGAGCTGGCGTCCTATCTCTCGGCAAAGTACCATGTTTATTTCCGGGAGCAGGTGCAGGACGAGCTACGGGAGATCTTCGAGGCGCAGTATGAGCTGACCTTGACGGAAGAAATCGAGATACGCTACCGTACCGAAACCAGCACCGACCCGGAAACCGGAGAAACCACCACCGAGGAAGTCCCCTATGAGTATTACATCCTCAATGTGACCCTCACAAACAAAACGCTGCCTGCCGTGATCCTGCCGAGGCTGGATGAACAGCAGCGGGAAATCTACACCGTCATGCAGCAGCTCAAAGGCAACAAGCCCTATTTGTGGGAAGGGATTTATACCGGCGGCGAGGACACCGGCCCCAGCTATGAGATACCCGGCGAGGCGCTGGATGACCCGGCCTTTGCGGCGCTCATGGCGGAGGCGACAAAGTACATCGGCTGGCCTTATGTGTGGGGCGGCTCCAGCCCGTCCACCTCCTTTGACTGCTCGGGCTTTGTCTGCTGGGTGTACACGGCCAGCGGCGTCCACAACCTGCCCCGTACCACGGCGCAGGGCATTTACAACCAGTGTGCCATCATTTCCCCCTCCGAGGCAAAGCCGGGCGACATTATCTTTTTCACGGGAACCTATGACAGCCCCGGCCCTGTGTCCCATGTGGGGATTTATGTGGGCGACGGGATGATGCTCCATTGTGGTTCTCCCATCCAATACGCAAATATCAATTCAAGCTACTGGCAGACACATTTCTACGCCTTCGGGCGCTTGTGAGCCAGAAGAAAGGAGTCCTTGCATGAACAAGATCGACAAGCTCGATAAGGAGCTGGAAAAGGCCCGGGAGAAGGCCGCCGAGTGGCAGGCCAAAATCCGGGAACTGGAAAAGCAGAAACAGGAGGAAGAAAACAGCCAGATCGTACAGGCGGTGCGCTCTCTCAAACTGACCCCCGCCGAGCTGATGGCCTTTCTGAACGACCCCCAAAACAGCCTTGCCGCTTCGGGCCACAATGGTCCGAAGCCAGAGGCACCCGAAAAGGAGGACACGGCCCATGAAGAAAACTAAATTTCGCAGGCTGGCGGTGATGACTGCCTGCCTTTTGTGTTGCCTGATCTTTACGGTCCCGGCTTACGCCCAGAGCAATGAGCCGCAGCCCGAGGCCACCCCCGCCCCGGTGGAAACCGAAGCGGAGCCGGAAACCCAGAACCCCTTCACCTCGGATGGAACGGGAACGGTGGTGGACAACGCCACCGACGAGGACGGCAAAGAGTTCTACACCATTACCACCGCAGACGAGAGTATTTTCTATCTGGTGATCGACAAGCAGAAAACCAGCGAAAACGTCTATTTCCTCAACGCTGTAACCGTGGATGACCTTCTGCCTCTTGCCGAACAGGGCGAGGAACCAGCCGAGGAAGTGCCCCCCGAACCGGAGCCGGAGTCCACCGAACCCGTGGAGGAAGTGACCGAGCCGGAACCCGAACCCGAGGCCGAGGCCGAAAAAACAGACAGCCTATTTCTTTCGCTGCTCCTGATCGGGGCGGTGGTGCTGATTGGCGGCGGTGTCGGTTATTACTTCAAGATTTACAAGCCGAAGCACGAAGCGCCGGACCTGGAGGATGACTACTGCGAATATGAGGACGAAGGGCCGGAGGAAATCACAGAGAAACCCGAGGACGAGGATACCCCTCCGTGGGACGAGGACACGGAAGAACAGGAGGCCCGCCAGTGAATTTTACCAACAGTCCCTTTGAACGAATGATGAAGGAAGTGCCGTGGCCGGGCCGGGGCAGCGACGACCCTTGTACCGGATGCCGCTACTACAAGGAGTGCAAAGGCAGGAAAAAACAGTGCCGGAAGAAATTCCGGGCGCTGATTGTGGAGCCCCGCCCTTCGGGCCATCGTGGCCCGAAGTCTTAAATGGACGCCCGGGAGCTGACCCGTGACGAGAAGAAGAAAATCCGCACTCTGGTCACGGGGATGTGCGCCAACTATGACCGGGAAAGCGGCCTGTGCCTTCCTCTTGACTGTGCCTGCTATATGCTGCACAAGTGCTGGACAGGGGCGTACTGCCGTTACTTCCGTGAGGCTGTCCTGCCCCTTAACCTGGAGCTTCATGCGGCGCTGACCGCAGAAGGTAGCTCCCCGCAGCTTCGAGCCTGTGCGGTCTGCGGGCGGGCATTTTTACCCGAAGGCCGTCAAGCCTACTGTTCCGACGCCTGCAAGGCCGAAGGGAACCGCCGGAAAAGCCGGGAACGCATGAGGAAAATGCGGGAGAAAAGGCCGGACGGCGGTTACGATTTACCGCCCCGAAAGGCTTGATATTCCGGGCTTTTTTGAGGGCGTTTCCGGGGCGGGAATACTGCAACCCATCCCGCCCCGGTTTACTCCCTCATTTCGTAACATACCACACTTCGGGCCATGTTGGCCCGAGGTACAGAAAGGAGGTATCTCTTGGAGATTGTACAAGGCTATGCCGTTTTGAAAACAACCACTTTTGATAGCGGACACGGCTTTGCGCTGGGGCATAATCCGGGAGCGCCGGACCCCTTTGTGACCTGGCAGTTTACCGAAGGCGAAAAGGGCCAGCGGGATTACTACTGGGGCCGCTATGGAAACAGTCTGGAATGGGCGCAGCGAGACTTTGATCGCCGGGTGGACGATTATCAGTACCTTTATCATGCGGCAGTCAAAAATACGGAGCTGGGCCCGGAGGGTGTTTACCGCTACTATTCCACCCAGCGCCCTGTGGACATAGGCACCTACCCGAAGTCCCCGGATAACCCTCCGCTTTCCATCGTCAACTACGATGACGACAGGCGGCGTCCTGTGGCAAATGGCAGGCTGATGGCATGGGGCGAACTGACCTATGCAAAGCCGCTGACCGAAAAACAGATGGAGGACTATGAGATGAAACCCGCACCGGGCAATCCTGACCGGGCGCGCCCATCCATTACCGCCCGGCTCAAAGACGGAACCAGAGGGCAGGAACCCCCGAAGGAACCCGGCCAGAAGCGGAGCCATAAAAACCATGAGGAACGATAAGGAGGATTGCCATGCACGAAAAAGACAACTATTTGAAAACCGCCGAGCTCTCCACGGAGCAGAACTGCAACATGATCGACGGCGTACCCAACAACACGCCCATCCCGCCTATGCCCCCGGAGCTGGACGCAAAGCCGCTGGACAAGGTAAAGGAGCCCAAAGAGCGCAGAAAGGGCCGGGAGCTGGAACGCTGATGGAGAACCGCAAGCGGAATGTCCATCTGCACGTCATGGTGACGCCGGACGAGCTGGCGGCCATCCATGAGCGGATGGCCGAAGCGGGCATTTCCAATGCTGGGGCTTATGTGCGAAAGATGGCTCTGAACGGGTATATCCTGCACGTTGACCTTGCGCCCATAAAAGAATTGATCTCTCTGCAAAGGCGCTGTTCCAACAATCTCAATCAGGTCGCCGTACACGCTCATACCTACGGCGTGTACCCGGAGGAAATCGACGGATTGAAGCGGGACTATGAAAAGCTGTGGGGCGAGGTGTCAAAGGTGCTGCGGGAGCTTTCCGATCTGGTGGCGAAGTAAGACGAGGGCGGCAGGCTTCCATTTGGGGGCTTGCCGTCCTGCTCTTTTTTTGCCGCTTCGGGCCATGCTGACCCGAAGATTGACGGAGAAATAGCTTGGGTGTAAACTTAAAAAGAATTACAATAATTATCGTCCTGAAACAATGGACGAAGAAACTTTCAACTTGTTCCAACAATTAACGAAAAGGATGATGGAACATACCAATCAATAATCTATACAATGTTAGAGGTTACTAAATGAAAAAAATTGGACTTGTCGGAGGGATTGGCCCTGCTTCAACAGTAGAGTACTATTTGGGACTTATACAAAAAAGTTTGCATGAACAAAATAACAGCATATATCCAGAAATTGTGATTGATAGTGTAAATATGCTTAAACATGATGTGGCGCTCGAAAATAGTGACTATTCAGTTTTAGGAGAATATTTACTTTCCAGTCTCTCTAATTTGAAAGCGGCTGGTGCAGAGATTGCCGCTATTACCGCAAATACAGAACATATTGTGTGGGATAGAATATGCAATAATTTCCCGCTACCTGTAATTAGCATTGTCGAGGAAACCATTAAGGAACTTAAGCGGCTTCGCTTCAAAAAAGCACTTATCTTTGGTACAGAATTGACTTTGCGTAGCGGTCTTTATGAAAAAGCATTAACAGCAAACGGGCTGAAAGCGGTTATCCCATCTAACGCAGAAATATCTCTATTAGGGAAACTGATATACCCCAATTTAGAGAATGGTATAGTAATTCCAAGCGATAAAGAGAAAATGATTGCACTGGCAAATAAGTATATTGCAAAAGAAAATGTAGATGCACTTATTCTCGGCTGTACTGAGTTGCCACTTGCTATAAAATCTGAAGATGTTAATGTTCCAATTGTGAATACCACCCAAGTACATATCAACGCAATTTACCAATATGCGATTCAATAAAAATAGCAAAGCTAGCCGAGTCAATCAACAGTCAAGATAAATGGCACGTTGAACTGCACCCAAGAAGTTGGACAAAGAAGCCAACGAAAGGGGTGCAGTTCAACTCGTTCGTTTTATCCTTGATATTTGTCTGCTGTCCTGCTATTTTTCAGGGAGTGTGTCCACCAGTCGGAGTTTGGAACGATGGACACGGAATTTCATATACATCCTGTCTGTTGATGGAACCAGACCTTCGTTTTCGGCTTTATATTACACAGTCACAGAGTCTTCGCTTAGTGGTCTGCGTGTAGTTCCTTGTAATCTGACCTAAGGCACCATCAATCAATATGATTCAATTCAAATAATCGCTGATTAAATAATTCTTTCTAAAAGGGGTTGTGTCTGCATGACACAGCTTTTTTACAGGACAGGATTCACTATTTATTCGCAACATTTATGTCCTCGGGTAGGTATGGTAAAATGAAGGTAGAAAAGATAAAGGAGGTTTTGAAAATGAAGATTCTGCTGAAAATGTTGGTCCTGCCCGTTGCTTTGAGCCTGTCCGTCCTGACTGCTCTTTTCATGTTTCTCTTTGATATTTGCGCCTTCCTGCTGACAATAGCCTCCGTGATCCTGGCGGTGCTGGGGATCGCCCTCTTTTTCGTGCCTTCCCCTTTGGGTGGAGCTGTGTTCCTGTTCCTTGCCTTCCTCCTTTCTCCCTACGGGCTGCAAGCGGCGGCGTCCTCGATCCTGTGGGCACTGGACGGAGGCAAGTCCGCTTTTTATCGGTTCCTATTAAGTTAAGCAGCCTCGGGCCATGTTGGCCCGAAGCCGGGGCGGTCTGAACGGTCCGCCCTTTTCTCTTGGAAGGGAGGGATGATCTCTGGCTACCACAACCTTGTTGCAGCGCCATGCGGGCGAAGGCGAAACGATTGCCGAGGCCATCCGGGATTGTCTGGACTATGGCAAGGACCCGGAGAAAACAGAAAGTGGAAAGTATATCTCCGCTTATGAGTGCGACCCTGCCACCGTGGCGGACGAGTTTCTTTTGGCGAAAGCCAGCTATGCCGCCATGACAGGCCGGGAACAGAAAAAGGCCAATGATGTGCTGTGCTATCAGATACGACAGTCCTTCTATCCGGGGGAGATCACACCGAAGGAGGCGAACCGTATCGGCTATGAGCTGGCTATGCGCTGGACGAAGGGGCGGCACGCTTTTATCGTTACCACGCACACAGACCGCCAGCACATCCATTGTCACATCTATTACAACTCCACCACCCTTGATTGCACCCGGAAATTCCGAAACTTCTGGGGCTCCAGCTTTGCCCTCCGGCGGCTCTCCGACCGGCTGTGCCTTGAAAACGGGCTGTCCATCGTGGAGAACCCGAAGCCCCGGAGCAAGGGCAAGTATCGGAACTATGGGGAGTGGCAGAAAGAACGAAAAGGCCCGCTTTCGTATCAGGACCGGCTGCGCTTTGCCATTGATACCGCGCTGGCCGAGCGCACCGCCGATCTGGACGAATTTCTTTCCCTGATGAAGCGGGCCGGATATGAAGTCAAGAAGGTTCGGGGCGGCGGTATCAGCTTCCGGCTGACCGGGCAGGGGCAGGAACGCTTTACCCGTCTGCGGGCCTCTACGCTGGGGGACGGCTACGATCTGAAAGATATACTGGCCGCCATTGAGGGCAAAGAAAAACGCCCCGGACGCCCGGAGCGGAAAATCAGTCTGGCGGTGGATATTCAAGCAAAGCTGGCCGCCGGTAAGGGGCCGGGCTATGAGCGATGGGCGAAGGTGTTTAACATCAAGCAGATGGCTGCCGCCCTCGCCTATATACAGGACAACGGCCTGACCGATTATGAGCAGTTGGCGCAGAAAGCCACCGAGGCAACCGACCATTTCCACGAGCTTTCCGAACAGATTAAGCGGACGGAACAGGCCATGAAAACCAATGCCGGGCTAAAGGCCGCAACGGTTCAGTATGCCAAAACACGCCCGGTCTTTGAGCAGTACAAGGCAGCGAAGTACAGCAGGAAATTTCTTGCGGAGCATGAGGCCGATATTGAACTGTACCGGGCGGCACAGGCGGAAATGCGCCGCCTGCTGGGCGGGGCGAAGCTCCCGAAAATAGATGCGCTGAAGGAGGAAGGCCGTAAGCTCACGGCAAAGAAAAAGCGCCTTTATGGAGAGTATCAGAAAGCGCGCCGGGATATGCAGGAAATCGTCACCATCAAGGCAAATATTGATACTCTGCTGGGCTACACCGAGCCGGGCAGAAAGCAGGAAAAGGAGCGTTGAGGTTATGAAAACAAGGAGCAAAGCGACGCAAATACTTCGGGCCATGTTGGCCCGAAGATACGGGTTTGGGGCGAGCCCCAACAAGCAGCGTCCGGGCCTTTGTGGCCACGGAGGCATTGCTTGCCACTTAGCGGCAACCCTCAAAATGGCATGAAAAAACGGAGGCTCTTACTCCTGAACCTCCGTTTCTCTGGCTTTCTTGAGCCCTTCGGCTGTGGCCTCCATAACAACAAGCTCTTTCTCATTCATCGAGCTCAAAAGCACATCAATATGCTTTCTGCAACTGTTCTCTCCACGCTGACCTTCTGTATAGAAAAACTGATCTACGGAAATGTCGAACAGAGTGACGAGTTTGAAAAACAGGTTGAAGCTGGGGTGCTGGCCTTTGTTCTCAATGTTCATAATGGTGCGGTCAGTCTTGCCGACCAGTTCCGCCACATAGGCTTGTGTCCAGCCCTTTTCCTCTCTGGCTTGTTTCAAAGCGAGCCCGAGCCCGTGAAAGTCAAACCTTCTTTCGTCTTGGTTCATTCTCATATCACCCTATATCATTGTACATTTCGGGTCTGATTATGAGAATGTAATGAAATTTGATTTCATGGGCTATTTTATTTCCTGTATGGAGTTATAGTAATGATTTGATTATGGTAATTCCATTTTCTAATTCAACCCTGCTTGATGGCGAAGATATGGACAATCTAATGGCCTTTGGTGGTACAGTTTTTCCTATTGCAAAACGATCTGCGCAAAAAATTTGTACCCCTCTTTTTCTTGCCTCTATTTCAAAATCGTGGCTATTCCACTTGTCGGGCAAAAATAGCCATCGAAAATTACAAGTGGATTCGCCTAAAATATCGTATCCTTGAAGAATTGAATTGACTATTGTATTCCGTTCCATTAGCTCTTGCTTTTTCTCGGTAATCAATTCCTCCAATAACACAGAACTAAATATACGATTTACAATTTCCAGATTAAACGGAGACACCATAAGATTCATGTTGTACAGTGCATTTTCAAGCGACTGACGATATTGATTTGGCACTATAATATAAGCAACTCGTAAACCCGCACACAAAAACTTTGAGGTGCTGAAAATGTAAATAGTATTATTGGGTGCGTATGAAAAAATAGGCGGAATGTTTTGCCCAACAAACATACGGTTAATTGCGTCCTCAATGATTACAAGATTGTTTTTTACAGCAATGTTTGCAATAAATTTTCGCTCATCGGATTTCATCGTATAGGTTGTGGGATTATGATGATCGGGAATAAAATATAAGCCTTTTAAGTTTTCTGTTTCGCAAAACTGTTCGATGGTGTCCAGATCTATATGTCCTTGCTTCTCTGGTAATGGTACTAATTGAACTCCAATCATTTTTGCAATAGCTTTTAAGCCGGAAAAACTTAGAGCGTTAACTCCGATACGATCTCCGGGATGAAATAATCCTAGAATGGTTGCGCATATCGCATTTTGTCCTCCGGTTGCAAACAAAATGTTTTCCGATGTGGTATCTATGCCTATTTTTTTTGCCCATACCGAGAAATTTTTTCTTTGAATATAAGTGCCTGTTGGAGATCGGTACTCCAAAAAGCCTTGGATGTCTGGTTGCGACAAAAGACTTTTTATAAATTCTATTACTTTTTGATTTCCATTATAAGGTGGAAGTACAGTTCCCAACTGAACAAAATTTAATTCTTCATTCGCATAAAGCAAAGTGTCACTTGTGTTTACATCAGAAGATACAAAAGTTCCTTGCCCGACCTTTGCGCATATTAACCCTCGCTCTTCGCACAATTTGTATGCTCGCGTAACAGTACTTAAATGCAGATCCAAATAATCGGCAAGTTCCCGCTGCGGTGGAAGTTTATCACCCGGTTTTAATAAACCATTACGAATGTCTTTCACAAGTTGCTCTGCAAGTTGTGTGTAAATGGCACTCTTACGATCAGAGATAACAGGTTTCCAACTCATTGGATAATTTTCAAAAGAATTTACTGGCATAACGGGGTCTCCCTTATAAACATTGTCATCCGTACAATTATAGCATTGTCTTGACAGTAGGGCAATGATATAATGTCATCAGAGGTGGTTTATGATGAAAACAATAGGTTTGATTGGTGGTATGAGCTGGGAAAGCACCGTGACATACTATCAAGTGATTAACGAGACGATTAAACAGCAACTTGGCGGCTTACATTCTGCCAAATGTATTTTATATAGTGTCGATTTTGATGAAATTGAAAAATATCAATCAAGTGGAGAATGGAATAAAAGCGCGTATGTTCTTACTGAGGCTGCAAGAGCATTGGAACGTGCAGGCGCAGATTTCATCGTGATTTGCACGAATACCATGCACAAAGTTGCACCCGAAATCAGCAAAAAGATAAGCATACCTATCTTACATATTGCCGATATGACAGCCATTGAATTAAAAAAATCCAATATAAAAAAAGTGGGGCTGTTGGGCACAAAATACACGATGCAGCAAGAGTTTTACAAAGACGTTTTGAAATCTAACGGCATAGATGTTATGATTCCTAATTGTTCCGACATAGAGACTGTCAATCATATTATCTATGATGAATTATGCGTGGGGGTCGTATCAAAGCAGTCGAAGGATAAATATTTGAGAATCATTTCCGAACTATCAAAAAACGGTGCGGAAGGTATTATTTTAGGGTGTACAGAAATCGGGCTTCTTGTAAAGCAGAGTGACACCGATGTTCCCCTTTTCGATACTACGCTAATCCATGCGAAAAGAGCAGCACTACAAGCTCTTGAATAATAAAAGTTCCAATAGGAAATGGTTATTATGCCCGATTTGCTTTAGTAAAACCAGACTCCAAATCCAATATGATACAATCATAAAGAATTTCCCGCTCTTTTGTCCGAAATGCAAACGCGAGACAATAATTCATGTTCATAATTTGCAGGTAACAATCGCTAAAGAGCCAGACGCATAAGACGCTGAGCCGATAGCTGTTTGAGACATTTGATCTCTTACAGTTGTCGGCTTTTTTATATGTTTGCATACTGCCGGACGACGGCAAAAGAAAAAAAGCCGTCGTACAGCAGCCCTTTTGACACGCCTATATGACCAGCGGCGGCTTTGAATAATCAAGGCCGCTATTCTTTTTGTCCAAAACCAAAGGTATCGGCGGCATTAGGAGGATGCCGCCATGCCAGTTTTACTTTTTCGTAGTCCGCATACCCTGCACCAGCTAAAAAAAGCATAGCCCCGCCTCCGGGTTATTCCGGCTATGTACGCGAAATTTGTTGGAACCTTAACTGTTATGTCGTTTCATGCGCCCGAGTGGCCTTGTGCCGCCCGGGCGCTTTTGCGTTCTTATGGGGCAGCTTCGGGCCATGTTGGCCCGAGGTCATTCCCCGGTGCCGCTCCCCGCCGCCTTCGTTTCGGTCACTCGTCAACCACCAACCGAAACGGAGGTCAATATGGCTATTATCAATCTGCGGGACTACTACCCGTTTTATACATCGGATTGCTTCATGGAAGTATCGGACGAAGTTGCTGAAATGTTCAAAGAATTTGACCGCAAGGAGGCTGCCTACCGGCTGCGTACATATCGCCATAAAGCCTACTATTCCCTTGATCGGGATGATGGGCTGGAGCATGAGGCTGTCTTTGTCGCACTTTCGCCCCATGAGCTGTACGAACGGAAAGTTACCATGCAGGAGCTTCACGCTGCTATTGCCAGCTTGCCAGACAAACAGGCAAAACGGATTTACGCCCACTTCATTCTTGGCATGACGAAACAGGATATTGCCCGAGCAGAAGGGGTGCATGAGAAAGTTGTCCGTGTGGCAATCGAGCGCGGTCTGCGGCACTTGGAAAAGATTTTGAAAAAATCTTTGTGAGGTGTACCGATTTAGGCCAAAAAATGAAATGGCTTATGAGAGGCAAAACACTTCGGGTCAAGGTGGCCCGAGGTTCGGACAAGCCCTCATGCAAATCGAAAACTGAATAAAAAGGCACCCGGATACGAAGGGAAATGCGCTGTGTGACAGGCCCGCCATGACCTCTGTTTTGGAGATTACAGTCTCTATAAAAACAGGGCGAGCGATCAGGCTCATGCCATAGGTGGGGCAAGGCTGGCTCCACCGGAACAGGTACATAACCCGGATACTTGCGTTTAGTCACAGTCCGAGCGTTGAAGCGGCCTTGCAAGCCGTGAGCCGTCGCAGGCAATGAGAACGCCTTGCCATCAGAATGGGGAGAGTTGAAATACTATGGGGCAGAAAGCCTATGCCCGTCCGATGTGCCTGTGATGTAGTAAAAACCTGTGGGGAGCCCTCCGGCAATGCTGTCTGATGATAGGCCAACCAATCCGGCGGGGCTCCCCATCTTTTTTCTCAAAGGAGTTTCTTATGGAAAATGCGTTTGGGATGTTTCCCGGTTTTGAGCCGGATGAATGGAGTAATGACGCTTGCCGCGGCTATGTTATCATGGCAATGGAGGACTGCGGCTTTTCAAAGAAGGATATTCGTCGTGTTGTGGGACAGCTTTATGAAGTCTTTGATCTCAACAGTGTGGAGGACGCCAAACAGAAGTTCCACTCCAGTCCGTACTGACCTCGGGCCACATCGGCCCGAAGTGGAGAAAGCTCAAAGGGCGGCACCTGCGGGTGCCGTCTTTTGACATTTCCCCACAGGACAAGGGGGAAATGGGAGTTTACTGTTTTTCGTTCCGTTGAGGAGGTAACGCTATGCCACGAAATGCCACCACGCTCAAGGTGGACGGGTATGAGATTTCCGCCACCTTTGCCGAAACCAGAAACACGGCCATTTCCGGCCATCTGAAACAAATCCTGCTGTCCTCTTATATCGCGGGAGGACATAAATTCCAAGCCGGAGGCATCCTTGCTGCCCCTCCTGTACAGCGGTATAATAAAGATGGTGATAGACACCATGTACCTTGAAAACTGCATAGATTGCGTATTGATCCGCATCTTCATGTTGCCCTTTTGACAATATGAAAGGACGGGTCAACTATGAAAAATCGAGTTTGTACATTATACCGTGTTTCTACCGACAAGCAGGTGGACCACAACGATAAAAACCAGGCCGACATTCCCATGCAGCGGAAAGCTTGCCATGCCTTTTGCGAAAAGATGGGCTGGGTGATTGTCCATGAGGAACAAGAGGAAGGCGTTTCCGGCCACAAGGTAAGAGCTGAAAACCGGGACAAGCTGCAAATCATCAAGGAACTGGCAAAGCAGAAGAAGTTTGATATTTTGCTGGTGTTTATGTTTGACCGTATCGGGCGTATCGCTGACGAAACGCCCTTTGTAGTAGAATGGTTTGTAAAGAACGGAATCGAGGTATGGAGTACCCAAGAGGGGGAGCAGCGCTTCGACAGCCACACGGACAAGCTCACAAACTATATCCGCTTTTGGCAGGCTGACGGCGAAAGCGAAAAGACTTCTATCCGTACCAAAACCGCATTGGGCCAGCTCGTTGAGAGTGGTGGCTTCAAAGGCGGCCTTGCTCCATACGGTTATGACCTTGTGAAAAGCGGGCGCTTCAACAAGCGCAAGCATGAACTTTATGATCTGGTCGTCAATGAAACCGAGGCCGCCGTGGTGCGTATCATCTTTGACAAGTATGTACATGAGGGTTTCGGCGCTCAACGGATTGCCACCTACTTGAACAAACAGGGCTACCGGGCCAGAACGGGCAAGATGTGGCACCACGCCAGCATCCGAGGTATTGTCTGCAATCTGACCTATACGGGCGTTCTGCGGTGCGGAGAAAGCCGTTCCCAAGAGCTGCCCCATCTGCAAATCATTTCGCCGGAGCTGTTTGAAGCCGCCCAACATATCCGCACTTCGCGGGCCAACAGCGCCGAGCAGGAACGCCATATCCCGCTGAATACCCGGGGTAACTCGCTTTTGGCCGGAAACGTGTATTGCGGGCATTGCGGGTCGAGGCTGACCCTCACCACCAACGGAAAGGCTTATCCCTGCAAGGATGACCCTAATCGGGTGGTGAAGCGTGTGCGGTATATCTGCTATGGCAAAACCCGCAAACAAACCGACTGTGACGGGCAGACGGGTTACACCGCCCATATTCTTGACGGTATCATTGATAAGCTGGTGCGCCAAATCTTTGAGCGCATGAAAGCAATTCCCAAAAGCGAGATTGTCAGTGCCCGTTACCAAGAGAAGATGGAGCAGCGGAAAAGCCTGCTCCATAGTGTTCGCTCCGAGTATGTCAAAGCTGCCGCAGACCTTGAAACGCTGAAAGGTGAAGTCATCAAGACCATCCGTGGAGAGAGTAGCTTTTCTAAAGAGCTGCTAAACTCTCTAATTGCCGAAGCCGAAACGAAATGCAGAGAGCTCCAAGAGAATTTGGAGGCAGCGCAAGCGGCCTATGACGAAGGACAAGCGGTGATGGCCTCGCTGAACACGCAATATAACGACATCATCTCATGGGCAGAAATGTATGACACAGCCAGCATAGAGGCAAAGAAAATGATCGTGAGCTGTTTGATAAAGCGGGTAGAGGTATACCGTGACTACAAGCTGCACATTGATTTCAACATTGACTTTACACAGTTCTGTGAAGGGCTGGACATTGTGACAATTGCCGCATAAAACAAAAAGCCCGCTCCCAAAAGGGAACAGGCATGAAAAAACCTGCTTCGTATGAAGCAGGTCATCTAAGAATACTCAGCACACCAAAGTTTGGTGGAGATAAGCGGGATCGAACCGCTGACCTCTTGAATGCCATTCAAGCGCTCTCCCGGTTAGTGCGGTTACATACCCCCCTAAACCGGGTCAAATAAGTGCTTCAATACGCGGGACACCCTACCCAAAGAATGATTGGCCATTTATCCGCAGATATATTCTTTGACTTCGGTTGCAATGTCCCCCCAAATATCCTCGGGTAATTCTTTGAAATTAAAGTATTGTCCGCCATAGATAGATTGGTAGTTGTAGTTTTCGGGTAGCACTCTCCCGCTCGTTGTCCTCTTGTCATCCCATGCAACTGCGTGCGAATGGAACTCATGGATTAAAGACAAAAGAGTATCAACATCTTCAATCTCCCGATCTACAACATAGTCTTTTGTTGCACGCTTTGCAATCTCTATATCTGCAAACTGGAAACAACCTTGCACATCACAAGTCCCCGGAATTCTCTGTTTGATTGCATTAAGCGCTATGTCAGAATACTTCTGGCACAGCTCATAAAACTGTGTGCTTTCAAGGTTTTCAACGCCTGGCCATAGCAGGTCAATCTGTTCCTTTTTATTTTGTAATCCAAGATAAAAATAATCCTTGGAGTCGTTAATTACGCTCATAGATACACCTCCCATTTAATTTTGCGCTATTATTATATCATACGCTATTGCAAAAAGCGACAGAAAATTACGTTTTGAGAATTGCACTGTCCGAGAAGACTGTGGGGGCGTTTTCCAATATCCCAAACAGAAAGGAGGTTTCCCACTGCTGGCCAGTCTGCTGACTGGTCTTTTTTATGCCATGTCGAAGAAAGTTAATTGTGGCAGGCGATATAGAGAACATCAACCACAAGATCAAGGAGCCAAAGCGGCTTGAGACAAAATGTCCCAAAGGATTATTTGTTAACCGATATGTAAGATACAAAGGGGGTTACCTTGGTAGTATATCTTTATGCGCTAAAACAAATTCCCGCCTTATCGCTTCCAGCATTTTGGGAGAAGGATAAATTGTTTTGTCCGGAAAATCCATTGTTGCATACTCTTTGGCGTAGTATTTTGGCATTCGATTATACCAGTCCAACATAAGGTGGAGTTTTTGCTTCTGTTCTTCTGTTTCTGGAGTGGCGGCATTCATAATGTGCATTACATTTCTATTAATGACTTGCAAAAGTGCTATTCCATGTTTCTTGGCGTATTCATACGCTCCACTTTGAAAGCCACAGGTGGAGATCATAATTCCTTTATGTGCACCAAGGCTTTTTACTTTATCGGCTAACACAGCAACTTTCTCACGAGAAACGGGAGAAGAGTATCTCTTGCACTCTGCTATGACTTTGAACTCAACGCCCATGGCAATAAACCTTGCATAGACATCTATTTGGTATGTACCATCATCAGCAGGAATAGATACATTATGCTGGATCGAGAAGTCTGATAAATGCTCAGCTTCTGCATAGCCCTTCAATATTTCCAAGCAAAGTTCTTCAAATTCCGTTGGGGATATACTCGCAACGAATTCTCGATAAGGATTGATTGCCCCCATTATTACTCCTCCATGGATGCTCTTTTATCTTTTTCTCTATCAAAATTTACTGCAAGGCAAAGGTATATTATCAACTCCCTTGCCAACTTTAAGAGACGGAATGTATTATTTTCAATTTTTCCCTCGGTAGTATATTTTGTAAAAGATGTATTATGCGATTGCGTTCCAGTGCGTAGACAATTATGCTCTATGTCGTTTCTCATCTGGAAGATTCGTTCTGCGTGAGGGGTAGTAACATTAATTTCTTTTCTTTCGTAGAAATCTTTTTGGAGCCAATACATTGCTTTAACCAGAGGGTTATCCGAATGAGTATTCATGATAGGCTTGGGAATTGTGAAATACACTTGTCCATTTCCATCAATCAGCTGTTCTTTCCATATATTTTTGAAACTTACTTTTGTATCTGTAAGCCCCACTTCAAAATACTGGTTGATGAAAAATCCAATCCTATCAAATAGAGAGTATGCTGCCTTAAAGGCAGTTCGTAACATACTTTCTCTTAAAGAATGATCTGAAGAATCCCCCGTATCAACTAAATCCAATTCCCGATCCGAATAATGCTCGTTTGCTTCTTCCGTTGATGTCTTATACCATAAGAGTCTGGCCCAATTATATTCTTGCTTGATTTGGTTAAACAGGCCAATGAATTCTTTTTCTCTGTCACTATATGGCGCTTCAAAGGGAAGATTGATGCTATCAACTGCAAAGCAGTGATCAGATAATATTTCCAAACACGGGTCTAAGAAAAGCCGGAATAAAAGCAAATAGTTTCGATAATCGGCTTCATCTTGGTTGTCTACTTCAAATAGTGGAAGTTCTAGTGGTTTGTTCAAATAGTTCTCAACATATGCAGAATCGAACAAAGAAATATTGGATTTCAAACCTTCCAAATAATCTTGATCTTCTAGGTTTATCTTGCAACGTTCTGTTTGCTTATAATAGTAATAGCAGGCATGATGATAGTAGCTCTGCTCATAACGTTTGATTTGCAACGGTGCACACCTAAACAGCAAAAACGATAGATTGAGACTTGCCATCGCAAAATCATTGCTAATCAGCAAAGCGTCTTGAAAACAGTCTATTGCCACAATATGGCGACCTAATGCTCGATAAGCGTTTCCGAGATTTGTGTATGACCGCATGGCAATATACTGAGCTACTTTTACTTCAGCACTGTCGCTGTCTGCATCATAATAATTGGTTTCATACATATCTAAGGCGCAGCGCAAATGGTATAATTCTTTTTCAAGGTAACGCTCGCTATATACTCCTTCAATCATGCGGAGATCGTGATATGCATTCGCAATGTCATAATGAATCTGCATTTTGGTCGATATATTATGCTCGCCAGACAGCAAGGCTTCCGCTAACTTGATAGTGGGCGGAATTTCCTTAGCATTCTTGTCGAGGTATAAATTGTCAAAGGCCATAGACAAGTCTCTAACGGATTTATCTATGACAGTAGAAAAATTGTTCTCAAATTCAGCTATTTTCTCTTTGTAGTTTGGCATACCAACAGTCCTCTATTTCTTCCGAAAACTAATCATAGAACACATTAATTATAGCATCAAATTCTAGTATTTTCTACAATAATAATACCGTTCAATAGGACAACGGGCGGTAATGTAATATACACCTTTCTGAAAGGAGGTTTCCCGTTGCTGGCCAGTCTGCGGACTGGCTTTTTTCATGCCACAAAAGGAGGTTTGCAAATGGCAGATGATAAGAAAAACATTCCCGAGGCAGCTCCGCCCGCCGAGGCTCCCGCTCCTACGGTGGAAAATGCCGCCGTGCTGGAGCCGCCCGCTCCCGAGCCTGCGCTGACCGACGCAGAGGAGGTCATGCTGGAACATGAGGGGCAGGCGGCGCTCTTTGAAATGGGCGAGGCCGTGCCTGACCCCGCTGACGCTGTTATCCACGCCGAGATGGATGAGCCTGCCGCTCCCGATACCCCCAAGGCTGAAAAGGAACAGGGGCAGCCGCCTACTCCCGGCAAGGACGATCCCGTCCCGGCACATTCCGGCGAGGTGGTAGATTTTGCCGCCGCCCGTGACGAGGCGGCCAAGGAGGAGAAAAAGGCAGCCAAGCAGAGGCCACCCACGGAAAAGGACAAGGCTGCCAAATCCGGCAAGGGGCGTCCGCCCAAGGATGGCAAGGCCGCTCCCGATAAGGCAAAGCCGTCCAAACCTCGGGACAAAAAGTCCCAAAGCAAGCCCGCCCCGGAGAAGCCTGCCGTGGATAAGGGCGGTGCTCCCACTGGTGCGGAGGTCACGCCGGAGCCGTCTGCGTCCCGTGACGCCACCCGTGCTAAAAAAGAGGAGATCGTTTATCTCAACCTGTCTGATCTGCACCCGTTCAAAAATCATCCCTTTGGTGTCCGGGACGATGCGGAGATGCAGGGGCTTGTGGAGTCGGTCAAGGCGGCAGGTGTCAATCAGCCTGCGCTGGTGCGTCCCCGTGAGGATGGCGGCTATGAGATCATCGCAGGCCACCGCCGCCAGCGGGCAAGCGAGCTTGCTGGATTTGCGAATATGCCGTGTATCGTCCGCAGCATGACGGACGATGAAGCCATCCTCGCTATGACGGATGACAACCTCCGCCACCGTGAGCGTATTTTGCCCACGGAAAAGGCGCAGTCGCTCAAAATGCAGGTGGAGGCCATCAAGCACCAAGGCTCTCGACCCGGCGAAGAGGACAAAGACGCCGGAAAACGCTCCACGCAGGTCGTGGGAGATCGCAACGGCATGAACTACAAGCAGGTACAGCGGTATATCCGTCTGACCGAGCTTGTGCCGGACTTGCAGGCAATGGTAGACGAGAAAAAGCTGGCATTTACCCCGGCGGTAGAGATCTCATTCATCCGTCCGAAGCATCAGAAATATATCGCCGTATCCATCGAGGGGCAGCAGTCCTCGCCCTCGCTGTCGCAGGCACAGAAAATGCGGGAGCTGGACAAGGACGGCAAGCTCAACGGTGATGTGATCGACGGTATTCTGTCACAGGAGAAAAAGGAGGTAGACAAGGTGATCATCAATAGTGCGGAACTGGAAAAGTATTTCGGCAAGGACAAGTCCCCGAGGGAAATGAAAGACAAGATCATTTCCCTGCTGGATGACTGGAAGGCCAAGCAGCCGCCCGAGCTGGGCAAGCCCGAAAAGAAAACGGATCTTGAAAAGTGACCTTGGGACTTTTTGTCCCGAGGTCTTTCGTTTATGAATTGGAGGTTTTTACAATGAAACGACCCCTCGCGTATATTACCGCCGCAGGCGTAAGCAGCGACCACGAAAACACGAAACTGGCGGCGCAGTATTGCCGCACGGTGTATGAGGCGGGCTTTTCGCCTATCTGCCCGACGCTCTATCAGCCCCTTTTCCTCAATGACGCCGTTCCAGAGGAACATAAGAGCGGCATCGACATGGGGCGCGACCTGCTCCGCCGTTCTCATGTGCTGGTGGTGTGCGGTCATACTGTCACCGAGGCCATGAAAAATGACATCGCCGTTGCCCAGAGGCTCGGGATCACCGCCACCACCCTTGAGGGCATATTGACCGTCAAGGGACAGGGGCGCAGATAAGATGACAGCGCTCCGGCTGGGGAGCCTGTTCGACGGGATCGGCGTATTCCCGCTGGCGGCGGTGCGCTGCGGCATTGAGCCGATATGGGCAAGCGAGATCGAAAAAGCCCCTATCTCCATCACCAAGCGCCACTTTCCCGATATGGCGCATTTGGGGGATGTGACAAAGCTGGACGGGCGGGAACTCCCGCCCGTCCATATCATCACCTTTGGCTCACCGTGTCAAAATCTCTCGCAGATCGGCAACCGCAAGGGACTTGCGGGAGAAAAATCCAGTCTGTTTTTTCAAGCCATCCGCATTATCCGTGAAATGAGGGAGGCGACAAATGGTCTATTTCCAGCAATCGCTGTTTGGGAAAATGTCATGGGAGCGTTTTCATCAAATAACAGGATGGATTTTAGAGCCGTCCTATCCGCTTTCACAGACACCGATGTTCCAATGCCTGCTTCTGGAAGATGGGCAGGAGCCGGAATGGTGCGAGGGCGAACGCCTGACCTCTGCTGGCGGCTCATGGACGCCCAGCATTGGGCAAGCCCCCGGCTGGCACGACGGCAGCGCATCTTTCTTGTGGCAGACTTTGGAGGACGGCGTTCCCACGAAATACTTTTTAAGCCCCGCACAATGCAGTCACTTCCTGCACTTGGCGGAGGTCGCGGGCTGCCCGCCGCCTGCGGAGATCGAGGCTCTTTTATTGAAGCAGGGCGGCGCATACCAGTCACCCAACCCTTTCAATGCTTTCGTATGCGGGCATCCGCCAAGGAGCGGACGGAAACAGCGTTCCGAAACAGCTTCGGACTGCCAACTGACCCTTTTCCCACTCTGTTAGCGGGCGGCATTTCGCCCTTTGCCTTTTGGTATGAGGACGATCCCGCCGGGGGCTGCGTCCGCTTTCCCACGGAAACGGAATGTGAGCGGCTGATGGGGCTGCCGGAGGGCTGGACAAGGTACGGTGCGGACGGCGAGGAAATCCTATCCTCCCACCGTTACCGGGCGTTGGGAAACGCCATCGCGCTGCCCTGTGCCGAGTACATCATGGCGGGGATTGCGGAGGCGCTGACAAAAGGAGGTGCAAATGACGGTATTTGAAGCCTACATCACCAACCTCGGCAAATACGCCGAGGGGCAGCTTGTGGGCGAAACGCTGAAATTTCCGGCTACCACGGAGGAGGTGCAATCGCTTCTAAAGAACATCGGCGTGGACGGTGTGCGGTATGAGGAATTTTTCATCACCGCCTTTGACGGCGATGTGATGGGCTTATACGATTATCTCACCGAGTATGAAAACTTGGACGAGCTGAACCATCTGGCGCATCTCATTTCCGAGCTGGACAGCGACGAGATCGAAACGCTGGAGGCTGCGCTCAACAAGGGCGACCATACTTCCAGCGTGGCGGACATCATCAACCTCGTTCACAATCTGGACTGCTATTCCCTGCACCCCGGCGTGACCGACGATGAAACGCTGGGGCGCATCTATGTGGAGGACATGGAACTACTGGATGTGCCGGACAATGTGCTGCCCTACTTCGATTTTGAAGCCTATGGGCGGGACATGCGGATCAACGAGGGCGGCCACTTTGCCCCCACGGGCTATCTGACCCGCAGCGGCGATTTCAAGGAGGTGTACCACGGGATCGAGGACATTCCCGCCGAACACCGTATTTTTGCGTACCCCAAGTTGAATATCCGGGAGCAGATGGCGGCCTACAAGGAGGTCATAGACCGTTCCTCTTTAGAGGGCGAGCGCCTGCACCCGAGAAAGGAGCATGATGACCGCTGACCTTGGGACATTTTGTCCCAAGGTCATAATTCTATCAGAGAGGAGGCGATGACGGCTGGTAGACGAGGATATTTCCCGGCGCACGATTGCCGTATCGGTGAAGGCGTCAAAGCTGACCGCCCGGGGGCTTGCCTATGTTGTCCGGGCGGTGGGGCGCAAGATCGCCAAGGCACACCGGGCAAAGCAGACGCCCCACGGCAAGCAAACCGTGAAAAAACTCATGGCGCACGGCACATCCACCAGCAGCCTTGAACTGTCCGGGGATACCAAGCTCTTTGACCGGGTGGCCCGGAAATGGAATGTGGACTATGCTTTTTATCAGACTGAACCGGGGAAATACCTGCTGTTCTTCAAGTCCGGGCAGGCGGACGCTATGACCGCCTGCTTTTCGGAATATTCCCGCAAGGTGCTGGATAAGGCCAAGTCCCGCCAGCCCACGATCCCCGAACAGATGAAGCAGGCGGAACAGCAGCTTGCCAAGGAAAAGCCGCCCAAGGAGCACATCAAGGAGGTGTCGCATGACAGATAAGCTCCGTAAATATGTGCTGCCAAACATTCCCTATGTGTTCATCGGCTGGGTGTTCCTCAAGCTGGGGACGGCCTACCGTCTGGCGGTGGGCAGCGATTTCGCACATAAATTCATCGGGCTGGGTCAGACTGTCGGAGCGGCTTTTGCCAACTTCGCCCCCGGCCTTGCTCCCTTTGACTGGCTGGTGGGCATTGTGGGTGCGGCGACGTTCCGCCTGCTGATCTACTTCAAAAGCAAGGACGCCAAGAAATACCGGCGTGATGAAGAGTACGGTTCAGCCCGTTGGGGATCTGAAAAAGATATACGCCCTTTTGTCGATCCCAAGTTTGAAAACAATATGATCTTGACCGCCACAGAACGGCTCACCATGAACACCCGTCCGAAAAATCCCGCCAACGCCCGCAACCTCAATTTCTGCGGCATCGGCTCGTCCGGCTCCGGCAAGACCCGCTTTTGGCTCACGCCCCAACTCCTGCAAGCACATTCTTCCTATGTGGTGGTAGACCCCAAGGGCGGTGTGCTGGGGCAGGTCGGCTCGTTTTTGCAAAAGCGGGTCTACAAAATTAAGGTGTTCAACAGCATTGATTTTTCAAAATCCATGCACTATAACCCGCTGGCGTATATCAAGACCGAGGCGGACATTCTGAAGTTTGTCAACGCCCTCATTTCCAACACCAAGGGCGAGGGTAAGGAGGGCGATCCGTTCTGGACAAAGGCGGAAACGCTTTTGTACTGCGCTCTGCTGGGCTACATCATTTTTGAGGGAGCCGAGGAGGATCGCAACATGAATACGCTGGTGGACATGATCTCCGGCATGGAGGTCAAGGAGGATGACGAGGACTTTCTCAACGCCGTGGACTATATGTTCAAGGGGCTGGAACAACGCAAGCCGAATTGCTTTGCGGTGAAGCAGTATAAAAAATACAAGCTCAGCAGCGGTGTTGTATGCTCTAAAAGACTTCTTAATCAAGCGGTTGGGAAGTCTCTTAGAACACACAACCTAAAACCGAAGAAAGGAGCGCAAGTTATGAGAAAAAATGAGAAAATCACAGCTCTGTACGAACGACTGAGCCGTGATGACTTTGGCAAAGATGATGACCAACAGCGTGAGAGCAATTCCATATCCAATCAAAAGGCAATGTTGGAGGAGTTCGCCGCACGGCAGGGCTTTACAAACATTGTCCATTTCACGGACGATGGCATTAGTGGTACTTGCTTTGACCGTCCCGGATTTTTAGCAATGATGAAAGAAGTGGAAGCCGGGAATGTGGAGTATTTGTGCATCAAGGACATGAGCCGCATGGGTCGTGACTATCTGAAAGTCGGTCAGATTATGGAAATCCTGCGTCAGCGTGGCGTTCGCCTTATCGCCATCAATGACGGCGTGGACAGTGCCAGAGGGGACGATGATTTTACCCCTTTCCGCAACATTATGAACGAATACTACGCCAGAGACACCAGCCGTAAAATCCGTTCCACTTTCCAGTCCAAAGGCAAGTCCGGCAAGCACCTCACAGGCACGGTCATTTACGGCTATCTTTGGAACGAAGCCAGAGACCAATGGTTGGTTGACCCCGAAGCCGCCGAGGTGGTCAAGCGCATCTTTGCCATGACGATTGACGGCTACGGTCCGTATCAGATCGCCAGCAAGCTGAAAGAAGAAAAAGTCCTCATTCCGTCCGCTTACCTTGCCCGGCACGGCGAGGGCGTGAACAAAAATAAGACCTTCAAAGATGTGTACGGCTGGGGTTCTTCCACCATCTGCAACATTCTTGAAAAGCGTGAATATCTGGGACACACCATCAACTTCAAGACCCGAAAGCACTTCAAGGACAAGAAAAGCCATTATGTCCCGGAGGACGAATGGACAATTTTCGAGAATACCCATGAAGCTATCATTGACCAGCAGACCTTTGACCTTGTGCAGAAAATCCGTGGGAATGTCAGACGCTACCCGGACGGCTGGGGCGAAGCAGCTCCCCTCACAGGCTTGCTTTATTGTGCCGATTGCGGCGGCAAGATGTATGTCCACCGTACCAACAACGGCAAGCGTATTTCTCAATATACCTGTTCCCAATACAGCAAAGTCCCAGTTGGAAAGCTCTGCACGACACAGCACCGTATCAATGAAGATGTGGTACTGTCCCTTGTTTCCGAAATGCTCAAAGCTATTGCCGAGTATGCGAAGCATGACAGAGCCGAGTTTGTCCGAGTGGTGCAGGAAGCGCAGTCCAGCCAGCAGACGGCAGAGGTCAAGAAACAGCGGATACGCCTTGCCACCGCAAAGCAGAGAGTTTCCGAGCTGGAAGTCCTGCTCTGCAAAATCTATGAGGACAACATTTTAGGAAAGCTGTCTGACAGCAGATATGCCACTCTGGACGCTCAATATGAAAAGGAGCAGACCGAGCTTACCGCTGAAATCTCTGTTCTGGAAAAGGCTATCAAGAGCTACGAGAAGCACGAAAAGGACGCTGACCGTTTTATCGCTCTGATTGACAAGTATGAGAACTTCGACAAGCTGACGATTGCCATGCTCAATGAGTTTATTGAGAAAATCCTTGTGCATGAGCGTGACCGCAAGGGCAGTATTCAGACCACACAGGAGGTCGAGATTTACTTCAATTTCGTGGGTCGTTTCGTTCCCCCTGCGTTTGGCGAAGTGGAGCTTACCCCGGAGGAATTAGAGGAAATCCGCAAGCGTGAGGAACGCAAGGACAGGCTCCACCAGAACTACTTGAAGCGGAAAGCCAGCGGAGCACAGAAGCGATACGAGGACAAAATCAAAAAGCGGAAAAAGGCAGAAATCGAAGCCAAGAAAGCCGCCATTCGTGCGGAGGACATTGCAAAGGGCGTGTTCGTCCCTGTCAGCAGTTTACCGCAGAGAGAGCCGATGAAAGGAGTACAAACAGCATGAATATCACTTACACACAGAACGGCGATTATCTTATCCCAAACATCATTATCCGCAAGACCAAGCCCCTCGGACACTACGGCAGACTTCGCAAGGCGTATCTGGAAATGCACCGTCCGATACTGTTCAATGAGCTGGTGCTATCCGACAAGCTCTTTGAGCATTGCGCCGAGATTGACGAAACAGCACGAAACCGCATGGAGCTGATCGTGCGGTCACTGGCAGAGCAAAACGGCGTGACCGAGCAACTGAAAGCCGAAAACCAAATGGAATGGGTGCGGCAGATGAACGCTTGCAAGGCACAGGCAGAGGAGATTGTGAAAGTGGAATTGATTTATGATTGAGCGAGGAAGTCCGGGCAGAAAACTGTTCGGACTTTTCTCATGTAGTCCAAAGTTGCGGTAGAATTGTTCACGAGTTTTATGGTACAATTTATGCGAATAAAGAAAACGGAAAATTAGAATCTAACAAGAGAATGTGGTTGTATGAAAAAATCCATATTAGTATTTTGGGCAATCGTGTGTCTGTTACCTATTCAAAGGAGGTTTAAGAATTTTAAATGAAACATATAAGAAATATATTGCTGTTGATTACGATTATTTTTGCTTTTGTTATGCAAGCTGAAGTATATCAAAATATGCTCTGGAACTTTAATGGTGCTTATTATTTATCGTCCAGATACACAACTACTAATGACGATATGGATTCATTTTTAGCCAATGCAGAAGATACAGCTGAGAAGCATGGTGTTCATATTTTTTCGACTTTTAATCAGAGAGTTTCTAATTATCAGACAAGACTTTATATTTATGGTGATGATACCGTTGTTCGGGATAGTCTTAAAAGCACAATGGATATTGAGGAAAAAACATATACGGCTTTGATAGGCGGAATCACCGTAATAGAATTTGAAGATTTTAGAGAAGCAAAAAACACAGGCAATGGACAGGAAATAATGGTCAGCTATATCGGTGACGATGATGACATTATTGCCACATATCAAGATTTGGCAAAAGAATATTCTATATCGCAGCCAGAGTTTTGGCAATCAACCGAAACTGATATGATGTTCATTGTTTGGGGCCTGGTTGCCATATTGATGATTGTACTTAATATGATTGAGGTGATACGCAGACAAAAGGAAGTAGTTGTACGAGCTTCTCTGGGCGAAAATGCTGCTGTGATTGCTCTAAAAGCTGTAGTGGCTGATATGATTTCATATGCTGCATTATTCGTCTTAGCAAAGTTGCTTGTTTCTCAATTTATATCGGGAGCGTATGAAGATCATCTCATTTTGGCAGTGTATTGTGCCGGAGCAGTTCTTTCCGTAATTCCTTATGCTGCTTTTGTCCGCTTTGATGTAAAAAAAGCCTTTGCCAATGCTTCAGATAAAAAAGGTATGTTTTATCTTCTGAACGGTCTTAAAGTATTTGCTACTGCTATGACGATTTTTACAATAACTACAAATCTCAGTAGCATTCAAGGTAATTTACTTACAAACACTACTCTTTTAGAAAATCATTATAATGATTACTATTTTGGAGTTATGCAGATTGAACCTCCTTTTGAAGAAAATGAGGAGGAATCCAAAGAGAGCGAATTTTGGAATGACCTTTACGAAAATGAATACAACACTATAAATCCGGTGGTCTGCATAGGCAGCCGGATAAGCGATACGGATAATTATATTTTTGTAAATCATAATGCCAGAGATATGCTGCAAGGGTTTTCTGATATGCTTACTGAAGATGATGAAAAAGAGGATATCGTGGTCTTCGTGCCAAAGGGAAAAAATGCGGAATCATACAAAGATATCGCAAAAGAGGAAATTGACTCTCTTACCCAAAATGCAGAAGAACTGCGTGTTGTTTATAAAGAATATTCTGGCAGAGAGCAATTTTATTATCTCAATTCGAACAGAGAAGAGGCTATTGACGGATTGTCAAGAGCAACAAATCCGATTGTTATTTATCAGGCAAATGAGGCTGTTGCTTTGAATGGAAGTTATATCGAAACAGGAACATATAATGGTGAGGTGATCTACGGATGCGATGAAAGCACAATTCGTAATGCTGCGAAAAAATATGCAGAACAGCTTGGTCCACACTATTTTATGCTGACGAATGTCGGGGAGGATTATACTTATAGTCATAGTTTCCTCGTGAAACTGATTGGCTTTATAAGCTCTCTTTGCGTATTAGTATTGCTGTTAGATATCGCTATCATCATATCTGAAGTGAAAATGGAATTTAGACTTAATGCGATGGAAATCTCCCTCAAAAAGGTTTTGGGCTATCGCTTTTATGAAAGGCACAAAAGATTTATTTCCGTTAATCTCTTAGAAAATATAGCCGTTGTGATATTGATTTGCATTGTTTCGCTTTTTATATCTAACGCAAGTGTCGGGATTGCTTTACTGGTTGGAGCATTGCTCACCATTATTGAAATGGCAATCATTTTCACAAATGTTATGTGGGTTGAAAAAACAAATATCTCAAAGTCCTTGAAAGGTGGATGTTTATGATTATAATTCGTGGCTTAAATAAAGCATTTGGAGAGAAAATAATTTTCTCCAACTTTAATTTGGAAATTCCGGATGGAAGTTTTGTAGTAATCAGCGGGGATAGCGGCAGTGGAAAAAGCACTTTGCTCAATATGATTGGTGGTATCGAAAAGCCGGATAGCGGCAGTATCATAATCGAAGGGCTGAATATTACCCGGCTTAAAAATAAAAACAGTTTTTTTGCGGATACAGTGGGGTTTCTTTTTCAGAATTTTGCACTGCTTGAAAATAAGACAGTTAAAGAAAATTTAAGTTTGATTAAAAAATCAAGCCGAACTAAAGTATCACTTAAAGAAGCTCTTAATCGTGTGGGGTTATCAAAGGAAGTTAACAAAAAAGTTTATCAGCTTTCCGGTGGTGAACAACAGAGAGTTGCTTTAGCTCGTCTTATGATGAAAAAATGTTCTGTTGTTTTGGCAGATGAACCTACTGGCTCACTTGACAAGAAAAATAGAGATATTGTTATGAGGTTATTGCACGAACTCAATGAAGAAGGTAAAACGGTTATCATTGTTACCCACGATCAGGGTATTATTGAAGATGAACCTTATGTTGTGAAAATCTGAGAGTACCTCTTAGAAATGTCTTGATCTACATTTTATGTAATTTGGGTCAGAAGAAAATCCCTTTAGGAACTAAAGGGCGCACTTCTATACTCTCCTATCGGGAGTATCGTGCGTCCTGCGGAGCTTCATTCTCCGTCAGCAGAAGAAAACTGCTTGACCGAGAATGTTGCGTCACTTCGTTCCGTCAAGGTGGCTACACCCCCTTGCGCCGCTAAAGCGGCTATCCCTTGTGGACTTGCCGTCCGCAAACAGCATAAAATGCTGTTCGCCGCCAGCAAGTTTGAAAAAACTGAATACCGAAAAACTGACCGTTGACTGGTCGCACTATGCGAAAAGTTGACGGTCTTTTTTTTATCCCAAAAATCAAAAAAAGGAGGTCAATCACAATGACAAAACCGAAAACCCTTGAACAGCTCCGAGCCGAAAAGGAACGAGCCGAGACGCAGCTTGCACAGGAGAAGCACAAGCTCAACCGTCTTGAGAACAGAAAGAAATATCTGGAGAAAGGCGAAAGGCAGAAACGCACCCATCGTCTTTGCAATCTGGGCGGCACGATTGAGAGCCTTGCCCCGGAGGTCAAAGATCTCACACGCACCGAAATGACAGAGCTGATGGAGTACATCTTTTCTCTGTCCGAAGTCCAGCGAGCCGTCCGTCACATGGCGATTACTCACACCAACCAAGCGAACAGAGAAAAGGAGTTGAAAGCCGATGGCACTATTTCATCTGAGCGTCACGCAGACTAAGCGAAGCGCAGGACAGTCCGCTATTGCTTCTGCCGCCTACCGTGCCGGGGAGCGATTGTATAGCGAGTATTACGGCGAATACAGCGACTACACCCGCAAGGGCGGCGTGATCTGCTCTGACATTCTCTTGCCGTCCCATGCACCGCCAGAATACGCAGACCGCCAGACCCTATGGAACGCCGTGGAAAAAGCCGAGCGTGGAAAGAACGCCCAGCTTGCATACAGCTTTGACATTGCCTTGCAGAATGAATTTTCCCTTGAGGAAAACATCGCTCTTGCAAGGCGATTTTTATTGGAGAACTTTGTGAGCCGTGGCATGGTGGTTGACTTCGCCGTACACCAGCCAGACTGGGAGGACGGCGGCATACCAAACCCACACTTCCATGTGCTTTGTCCCATCCGCCCCCATCGAGCAGGACGGTAAATGGGGGGCTAAAGCAACGACGAGTGTACGAGCTGGACGAGGACGGAAATCGTATCAGAGACCAGAACGGCGAGTATGTTTTCAATGCCGTTCCCACTACCGACTGGGGCAGTCCCGAAACGCTGGAACATTGGCGGCAGACATGGGCGGAACTATGCAACGCCAAGTTTGCGGAGAAAGGGCTTGATGTTCGTATCGACCACCGAAGCTATGAGCGTCAGGGCGTGGAGCTTCTTCCCACCGTCCATGAGGGCGCAACCGTCCGGGCAATGGAGAAGAAAGGCATACGCACCGAGAAAGGCGAGTTCAACCGCTGGATCAGAGCAACCAATGCCGTTATCCGGGACATCAAGAAGAAAATCGCTCTCCTGTTTGATTGGATTGCCGAAGCAAAAGCGGAGCTTGCCAAGCCGCAGGCACCCAACCTTGTTTCTCTGCTGAACGCCTACTACACCCAGCGCAAAGCCGGGGCTTATTCCCAGAAAGGCAAAATCAGCAACCTAAAGGAGATGAACGAGACTTTCAATTATCTCCGGGCAAACGGCATTTACAACCTTGAAGATTTGGAAAGCCGTGTCAATGAACACAGCTCCACCACAGAGAGCTTGAAGAAAACGCTGGACGGGCAGACCGCACGAATGAAAGAAATCAAGCAGCTCTATGACAGCTCCGCTGCTTTCCAGAACTTGAAGCCTGTCTATGACGGCTTGCAGAAAATCAAGTTTGAGAAGCCCAGAGCCAAGTACAAGGCAGAGCATGAAGCGGAACTGATACAGTTCTACGCCGCCAGACGAAAGCTGACCGGGGAGTTCCCAGACGGCAAGGTGGATATGAAAAAAGCTGTCCGACGAGTATGACGAGCTGGAACAGGCGCACGAAACCACCTATGGCGAGTTTAAGGCTGTCAGAGACGATTTACACCGCCTTTGGAAGGTCAAGTCATGTGTAGATACTGCCGCCCGATTTAACGAGCGCACAGAGGAACAAAAGCTCCAAAATCGACCCCAAACACGACAGAAAAAGGAGGAACTATCCCGATGAATTACACCCAAGCACAGATTGACCGGGCAAACGCCGTCAGTCTGGAAGATTTTCTCCGCACACAGGGAGAGACACTTATCAAAAGCGGACGGGAATACCGTTGGAAAGAACATGACAGCCTGACCGTCCGGGGAAACAAGTGGTTTCGCCACAGCCAGAGCAAGGGCGGCTATCCCATTGATTTCGTCATGGAGTTTTACGGCAAGTCCTTTCCCGAAGCTGTTCAGATGTTGACAGGCGAAAACGGCGAGGGACAGACCGAAGCCACCACAGCACCGCCCACAGCGTTCCACTTGCCCTTGCACAACCGAACAGCCGACAGAGCAATTCAATATCTTTGCGAAAGCCGAGGTCTCAACCCGAAACTGGTTGAGGCTTTTCTTCTTTCCGGGGATATTTACGAGGACGCAAAGCGGCACAATGTTGTGTTTGTCGGCAGAGACCGAAACGGCACACCGAGATACGCCCATGTGCGAGGAACGGCAGACTCATTCAGACAGGACATTGCCGGATCTGACAAGTCCTATCCGTTCCGATATGAGGGAAACGGCAACCAGCTCTTTGTCTTTGAAGCACCGATTGACCTTTTGTCCTTTATCTGCCTTTATCCGCAGGACTGGCAGACAAGGAGCTACCTTGCCCTGGGCGGCGTTTCAGGCAAAGCCCTTGACCGTTTTCTTTCTGAACGCAAGGACACCAAAAAAGTGATCCTCTGCCTTGACAGCGACACCGCAGGAAGCGAAGCCTGTACCCGACTGGCACAGTCCATTCCCGGCGAGATCGCCGTCATTCGCCTTGTCCCGGCAAGGAAAGACTGGAACGATGTTCTCCGTCAGCAAGGGGACATTCCGAGCCGCAAATTCATAGCCGAGACAATCACGCTGCGAGAGCTGCCCACCGCCCAGCCTGTCCCAATGCTCCGTATGGCTGATGTGGAGCTGACGAGCGTGGAATGGCTATGGTTTCCCTATATCCCATTTGGAAAGCTGACAATTATTCAGGGCAATCCCGGCGAGGGCAAGACCTACTTTGCCATGCGCCTTGCGGCGGCTTGCACCAATCGAAAGCCTTTGCCCGGTATGGAGACACTTGAGCCTTTCAATATCATCTATCAGACCGCCGAGGACGGTCTGGGTGATACCGTCAAGCCCCGACTGATAGAAGCAGACGCAGACCTTGAAAGAGTGCTTGTCATTGACGATAGGGACACACCGCTGACCCTTGCCGATGAGCGCATAGCAAGGGCAATCCGTGAGAACAACGCAAGGTTGGTTATCATTGACCCGGTACAGGCGTTTCTGGGTGCAGATGTGGACATGAACAGAGCAAACGAGGTGCGCCCGATATTCCGCAGTCTGGGAGACATTGCACAGGCTACCGGGTGCGCTATCATGCTGATCGGACACCTCAACAAAGCCGCAGGAACGCAAAGCACCTACCGGGGATTAGGGTCTATCGACATTACGGCGGCAGTCCGCAGTCTGCTCTTTATCGGCAAGCTGAAGGACAGCCCCACAATGAGGGTGCTTATCCATGAGAAAAGCTCCCTTGCGCCGCCCGGACAGTCCCTTGCCTTTTCTCTGGGAGACGAGAAAGGCTTTGAGTGGATAGGAGCTTATGACATTACCGCTGACGAGCTTCTTGCTGGGACGGACTCCGGCAAGACCGAGAGTAAGACCGCACAGGCGCAAATGCTCATTCTGGAACTGCTTGCGGACGGAAAGCGTATGCCGAGCGCAGAGCTGGAAAAAGCGGTCAATGAGCGTGGGATTTCCTCACGCACCATGAGAACGGCAAAGAGCCGTATCGGGGACAGACTTGTGACCGAGAAAGACGGCACAGCATGGGTCTGCTATCTCCGAGACTGACAACGGGAACACGGCAAGCGTGGCAAAGACGGCAAAGGTTTTATAGATACCTTAATGTTGCCGCCTTGCCTTGTTCCCTCATACCGACACCGCCCGATGATGAACAGTCACCGGGCATTTTTCATTTACAGGAGGATTTTGAATGAACAATACCGCAACCCACAGCACCACCAACACCCCTTGCCCGACTGTCAGAAAGCAGATCGGCAAGACCACCTATATCGTCCGTGTGCATTTCAGCCAGACCGCAAAAGAGACGATGGAGGACAAAATCAAGCGTCTGCTCCGTGAGGAAGTCCGCAAAATGTGACTGCTTTTTGAATTTGATGAAAAAGTCCTTGACTTTTCGTCTCTGGCAAGACGGCCAAAAGCATCCTCATTTCCTGCGGTGCGCGGCTTGCGCCCTTTGACATCCCGCAGCTTCGGGAGATCATGTCTTATGACGAACTGGAGCTTGACCGCATGGGAGATCGCCGGACGGCTACTTTCTTCTGCATCAGCGACACCGACAGCACCTACAATTTTCTTGTGGCGCTGGCGTTTTCGCAGATGTTCAACCTCCTGTGCGAACGGGCGGACAATGTTCACGGTGGGCGGCTGCCCCATCATGTGCGGGTACTGTGGGACGAGGCGGCCAACACCGGGCAGGTGCCAAACTTGGAAAAGCTGGTGGCGGTCATCCGTTCCCGTGAGATCAGCCTGTGCCTGCTGTATCAGCAGCTTGCCCAATGTAAGGCCATCTACGATAAGAACGCAGAAACCATTCTCGGCAACATGGATAGTGTGCTGTTCCTCGGTGGCCGTGAGGCCAGTACCATCAAGGAAATTTCGGAAAACTGGCTGGGCAAGGCAACCATCTCGATGCAGACTGAGGGACGCTCCCGTGGGCAGTCCGAAAGTTACAGCCAGAACACCCAGCGGCTCGGGCGGGAGCTGATGACCCCCAGCGAGCTTGCCACCATGCCCGGAGATCGGTGCATTTTGCAGCTCCGAGGGCTGCCGCCGTTCTATTCCAAGAAATACGATTTGAAACAGCACCCCAATTATCGCTTTACGGCGGAGGCCGATAAAGTGAAAAACGCCTTTGACCTCGACAGGCTCATTGACCGCCGCAGGCGACCGGGCATGAACGAGGAATGTGAGGTGTACGAAGTGTCCGTGCCGGACGAGGCGCTCACAGACGAGGACGAGGACATCCTCAACTATGACGACCTCGACGACCCGGACGCTTTTGTATAGAGCTTTGGGACATTTCGTCCCAAGGTAGTAGGCTGCCGCCCGCAAGGGCGGCTTTTTTCATGGCCGGGGCTTTGTCCCCGGAGAATAGGAGGCTATATGCAGTTTTTCGCTTCTGCCATCACCACTTTGCAGACCCTTGTGATTGCCCTCGGCGCTGGCCTTGGCGTGTGGGGCGTGGTCAATCTGCTGGAGGGCTACGGCTCGGACAACCCCGGCGCTAAGTCCCAGGGCATGAAACAGTTTATGGCTAATTAAAGGGAACAAAAAGAAAGGAAAAGCACAATCCAGACGGTATCAGCGGCAAGCTACAAGAATAAATTGTGATTACACAAGATTGGTGTTATAATAAGAGAAAAGTTCCTGCCGGGGCAGCCGCCCCGGTGGTATGGATAGAAAGGCAGGAAAACAGTATGCACATCAGCTATAAACCACTCTGGCATACACTGTTAGAGCGTGATATGAGAAAAGAAGATTTAAGGCTTGCCGCCGGTATGACAACAAATATGATTGCCAACATGAGCAAAGAGGGAAAGCACATCAGCATGGACACATTAGCCCGTATCTGCGAAACGCTGAATTGTGAGATTACCGATGTGATTGAGTTAGTACCAGACGAGCCTGCTTCCACAGGAGGTAAGGAACATGAGCGAATTGAAACCAAGAATAACGGAAAACGGAATTGATTATATCCTTGTCGGAGATTACTACATCCCGGACTTGAAACTGCCGGAGGAACACCGCCCCATCGGAAAGTATGGACGGATGCACCGGGAATATTTAAGAGAAGTCCACCCAGCCCGATTGAACACATTGACACTGACCGGGGAGTTATGGACATATCTTGCAGACCTGAACGAACAGGCACAAGAACGCTTAGACACCATCATGGAGCAAATGAAAGCTGCCGAGGGCGTGACCGAGGAATTGAAGCGTACCCGTCAAATGGAATGGGTGCAGCGTTGCAATAACATTCACAACCGGGCAGAAGAAATTGTTTTGCATGAGATGATTTATTCATAACGGTATGATAGAATGATTATGACAAATTAGAAGTTTAAGGGAATGATATTATGGATTTTGCTATATTTAGATTGTTTATAAGAGTTTCATTATTTGTTATAGCTTTAATTGCTTGCATTATCTATCTAATTAAAAAAAGAAAACTTATCTATTCGATATTTTTTGATAAAGAAGCGATAAAAAAGAATATACTGGAAAAAATGATATAATATTTCTTCGATTGGCTAATACCGTTCTTGTTATAGTAGCTATTCTTTTAATCTTATATTTGAAAGATTTTGTTTTAGATATGCCTTACATCATAAACAAACAGTATAATTATGCAGAAGGATATGTAACTGAACAATCTCATGGTGGTGCAGATATATCTTCTGAAAGAAGAAGTATTTTTCTATATGATAAAGTTAAAGATGATGAAATCGAAATCACAGTATTTTCAAGGTATGTTGATAAAAATACTTATTTAAAGGTACAATATCTTCCGCATACGAAATATGGTGCTATTGTAGAAAATAAATAATTCATTCTAAAAAGAAAAATTCAAGTTTGTCGTTCTAAAAATTCAACTGAATAATCCCAGCAAAAACCGCTGCTACATGGAAGCCAACAAACCATGCAACAGCGGTTTTTCTTTACCGTTTTTTCCTCTGACTGATAGGCGTTCCCATTTTCTTTGATTTTTTGAGAATCCGAATCAGCCAGCGAAATTCTTCATCTGACAGATTTTTATAGTTGATGCCGAGCTGTTTGCAGTAAAGGACAACGAGCTTTTCATCCCGGCTACCCTTGAAGTTTTCGACCGCTTCCAGATTTTCTTTCAGTTCATTGGCAACAGTGGTCTGGGGTGCACTTTCACTGTCCTTTTTGTGGGCTTCCCGAATATCCCGGATAATGAGGTTGAGGTCATCTAGAACCATGTGGCTGAAATATTCATCATCACTGATATGGGCGGCTTGCAACACTTTCAAATGGGGGTCGTCTTCGCCGGGGCGATACCGTTCAATGATTTCATGCCGGACGGTATCGACAAGGGCGTTGAGGTTCTGAATCTGCATGGTGGCAATCCCATCCACATAAATCTCAATGTCCGCAAGAAACTTGATAAAGTCCTTATGGGTGGCAAGTTCGCAGAGCAGACGGTTGTTAATCCGACCGCTTTTCAGAAGTGCTACCATCTCATCACTCAAATGCAGCTCCCTTAATGGCGTGTTGATCTCCGCCCGGTTCTCTGTCCGGCAAAAGAGATAATCGAGGGACACCCCATAAAAATCTGCCAGCAGGATAAGGTTGCCATGATTGATTTCCTTATAGTCATCTTTTTCATAACTGCCAAGAGCCGATTTTGAAATACCTGTTTGCTCTGCCAGTTCTTCCAGTTTTAATCCTTTGTTTAATCGTAAATCTTTTAGCCGTTCCTGTATTGTAGTAGCTCCGTTCATTGAAGCAGTTCCCCCTTTCTAACGACATTTATAACCGTTGAATTGATTATACCATATCAATTCCGCAATCGTGGAAATTTCTGATTTTTACCCCTAATTCCTACTTTGTGGACATACGGCACAGGGCACAAAAATGTTCTATGATACAGGTAGTTCATCGATGGATTATTCCAATCGAATGACCAGCCTGTGTGGGATATGCTTCCCCGGCGATGTAGTGCCATGACTTTTGGCAGGGATATGGAGGAACCCTTACCAAAACGAGCATACCAAAGGGAGCGATACGCCGCTGTGAGATTCAGGGGAGGAACGACACCGGGGAGAACTGGCGAACTGACACCGAAATGATACCGAAACACGACAATCTGATAGGGGGATAGTCTACCCTATCGCTGATACTTCGGGAGATTTTAGGCGGCTCTATGGCTGTAATTTTGCCGAAAATCGCCCCGAAACCATACACGAAAACGGGAGGAAGCGCAATATGCCGAGAATGAGCAAAAAGAGGAAGCATGAGCTTTCTTTTTACCTCAATGACCGGGGGCGTGTCACTTACAACGAATTATGCCGGAAATGCCAGCATGGGTGCAAGCAGAGCTTCCGGGCGGTTGTGATTGACTGCCCCCGTTATTTATCCAAACGAGCAAAGAAAAAGGAGGAACACACCGAATGAATTTTGAATTTATGACGATAGACACACCATTGCCGCCCTGTATGGCTTTTCCAAGAGCGTTGACAGGGTTTCCAGTCAGCAGCACCGCAAAGGTCATGTACTGCCGGATGTTGAACGCTATGCTCTCCAATGGGCAGGAGGACGAGAACGGAATCCTGTTTGTCTGCTTCCCTGTCACAGCCATTGCCGCAGTCCTGTCCCGCAGCGCTATGACGGTCAAGCGTTCTTTGAATGAACTGGAAAACGCCGGACTTATCATGCGGGTGCGTCAGGGCGTTGGAGAACCAAACAGGATTTATGTGCTGATACCGGGAAAGGAGGACGCTGCCCTTGCCTGATACCTCAAAGCTGGAAAAACTCAATCGGGAGTTGGAGAAAAGCGAAAAGAAACTGCGGAAAGCCATCAATGATGAAAAGGCATTGCAGCACCAGTTAAAGCAGCTTACCCGAAAGGAACGGACGCACCGGCTCTGTACTCGTGGCGGTATGCTGGAAAGTTTTCTGCAAGAGCCGGAACGCCTGACAGATGATGATGTCATGCTGTTGTTGAAACTCATTTTTCACAGGCAGGACACGCAGGAACTATTGAAAAAACTGCTGGAACGGGAGAAGCCGGAAACCCCTTAGTTTACTAAGGGCGCAATTATACACCACCCAGAGGTTGGTGCATTGCGTTCTCCGAAGGCTCCTCGCCGGAGGGCTGTGATTTTCCGCAGTCATGGTCTGCTCCAAATCAAACAGGGGACGCTACGCTTCCCCTGCGCTGGCTGCCGTCAGCTACCCTTTTGTGGACTTGCCATCTGGGGACACCTTGCGTTGCAAGCTGTTCCCAGCCGACAAGTTTCATAAAATATGCTATCTTTTCGATAGCCAATGAAGTATAATGAAGATGACAACAAATCGAAATTTATAAAGGAGAATATTGATGAAATTATTTTTATGTTCGCACTTTTCAAGTGTAGGAAGTCTGATAAAGGAAGAAATTGAAAATAAGAAAGTCGCATTTATTCCAACAGCTTCACTGCGTGAAGGCTACACCGGTTATGTCGGCTCGGCTCGAAAATTATTCAAAAAGTTGGGAGCGATCGTAACTGAAATTGATATTTCAACGGAGGCTTATTCAACGATACAGTCTGTTTTTGAAGAAGCAGATGTGATATATTTTACCGGCGGAAATTCTTTCTTTCTTATGGACCAGCTCCGTAAAACGGGAACTGATGGACTGCTGAAAAAGGAATTGGCAAATGGAAAATTGATGATCGGCGAGTCGGCAGGCGCAATTATATGCGCTCCAAGCATCCAATATATCGAGCAAATGGATGAAAAGCCGGAGGACTACTCACAAGAAGATGATGCAGGGATTGATTTGATTGATTTCTATGTTCTTCCGCATTATCTTACAGCACCATTTAAGAAAGTTACCGAGAAAATAATGACTGAGTTTTCGGATTTGAATCTATGCCCAATTAACAACCGTCAGGGAATTGTAATTGATGGTGAAGATTCAAAGGTTATTTGCAAAGACTAATTTGAAAATTCCAGTTTGTCAGCTTCACATCGGGGCAACTTGCCCCGAACTTTTACAACTAAATACCCGCCGCCCATACAGCGGCACACCGAGCAGGAAATCTGAAAAAGGTCTCCTGCTTTTTTTCTGCCCAAAATGAGGTGGTAAAACGCCACCCCATCCACCAATTACCGAAAGGAGGGACACGAAATGCCCTGTCCACACAACGAAATCACGATTGTGCAGCGCAGCCAGCGACAGTCTGCGGTTGCCGCCGCTGCTTACCAGAGTGGCGAAAAGCTGTTCTGTGAATACGACCAGCAAGTGAAGCACTACCCGGAAAAGCGTGGTATCGTCCACAATGAAATCCTGCTCCCGGCAAATGCCCCACGGTCGTATGCAGACCGCAATACCCTATGGAACGCCGCCGAAGCTGTGGAAAAACAATGGAACTCCCAGCTTGCAAGGCGGTGGGTGCTTACCATCCCCAGAGAGATACCGCCTGACCAATATGCTGTCCTTGTTCGGGAGTTTTGCCAGCAGCAGTTTGTTTCCAAAGGCATGATTGCTGATTTTGCCATCCATGACCCCCATCCGCCGGGACACAATCCCCACGCCCATGTCCTGCTCACTATGAGGGCAATGGACGAACATGGGAAATGGCTTCCCAAGAGCCGCAAGGTTTATGACCTTGATGAAAGCGGAGAACGGATAAAACTTCCGTCCGGCAGGTGGAAAAGCCACAAGGAGGATACGGTTGATTGGAACGACCAGAAGTATTGTGAAATCTGGCGGCATGAATGGGAGGTCATCCAGAACCGCTATCTGGAAGCCAATGACCGCCCGGAGCGTGTGGACTTGCGTTCCTATGCCAGACAGGGGCTTGATATAGTCCCCACTGTCCATGAGGGGGCTGCTGTCCAGCAGATGGAAAAGCGTGGTATCCAGACGAATATCGGCAACCTGAACCGGGAAATCAAAGCCGCCAACCGCCTGATGCAGTCCATTCGGCAGCTCATTCAAAACCTCAAAGGCTGGATTACCGAACTGGGAGAAAAACGGAAAGAGCTGCTTGCACAAAAAACGGCGGAGGAAGCGACACTTCTTCCCAATCTGCTGATGAAGTATATGGAGATACGAAAAGAAGAACGGAGGGACTGGACAAGGGCTGGACAGAACCGGGGGACTTCACAGGACTTAAAGGCAGTCAGCGAAGCATTGTCCTATCTCCGGCAAAAGGGACTTTCCACTGTGGAGGACTTAGAAGCGTTTCTGGAAGCGTCCGGGAAATCAGCCGCCGATTACCGCAATCAGATGAAGCCAAAGGAAGCCCGCAGCAAAGTGATTGACGGGATTCTTGCCAGCCGGACAGACTGCAAAGAATGTAAGGCTGTCTATGAGAAGTACCAGAAGATATTTTTTAAGAAAACAAAGGAGAAATTCAAACAGGAACACCCGGAGGTTGCCCGGTATGAGAAAGCCGCCGCCTACCTTGCCAAGCACCCGGACGATAAGGACAGTACCCAAAAGGAGCTGCAAGAGGAGCAGGAAACGCTTCTCAGCGAAATCGCAGAACTGAAAGTACCGCTGACCGAGGTACAGGAGGATTTGAAGAAGCTGCGGGACATCCGCTACTGGGTACGGAAAGCCACACCCGGCACAGAGGAAAGCAAAGAGCCGCCCAAGAAGCAGCCCATCAAGGAAGTCTTGCAGGATAAGGCAGACGAGAAAAAAGCACAAAGAACCGCCCCGGCACAGGCGAAACACAGACAACAGGATATGGAACTTTAACAGGCACTTGCCATTTTCAATCAGAGAATGTCAGGTGCTTTTCTTATTTTCAAGGAGGGATAGATTTGAATGTATTTGAAGCTGTGAAGCAGTCCGTCACAACAAGACAGGCTGCGGAGCATTATGGAATCCATGTAGGTCGGAACGGGATGGCTTGTTGCCCGTTCCATAACGATAAAACCCCAAGCATGAAGCTGGATCGGCGTTACCACTGCTTCGGCTGCGGTACGGATGGGGATGTGATTGATTTTGCCGCCGCTCTGTATGGGCTGGGAAAGAAAGAAGCCGCCGTACAACTGGCACAGGACTTTGGAATTTCCTATGAGGACTGGAAACCGCCGGGAAAGGTAAAAAAGCCCAAGCCCCGGCAGAAATCCCCGGAGGAACAGTTTCAGGAAGCAAAGAACCGCTGCTCCCGTATCCTTGCCGATTATCTCCACCTGCTTAGGGCATGGAGAAAGGATTATGTCCCGCACTCCCCGGAGGAAGCCTTTCATCCCCGGTTTGTGGAAGCCTTACAGAAGCAAGCCCAAGTGGAATATCTGCTGGATGTGCTGCTGTTCGGGGAGACAGAGGAAAAAGCGGCTTTGATTACGGACTACGGAAAGGATGTGATACAGCTTGAACAACGAATGGCAGAGTTTGCAGCCGCAGACGCAGCAAGAACTAAAAAACACCATGAACGCCATGCAGCCGCCACAGAGCGTTGAGGAAATCAAGGCGGGGCTGGAAACTACCGAGAAAGGCGGTGTCCGTCAGAGCATACGGAACTGCCTGACCGTATTCCAGCGTGACCCTCTGCTTTCCGGGGCTATCGCATACAACATCCTGACCGACCGCAAGGACATCATAAAGCCCATCGGCTTCCACAGAGAAAGCACCGCCCTGAACGATACGGACATGAAGTATCTGCTTCTTTATCTGGAAGAAACCTATGGGCTTACCAATGAGAAAAAGATTGATAATGCCATCGGGATTGTGGCGAATGAAAACAAGTACCATCCCATCCGGGACTATCTCAATACTCTTGTGTGGGATGGGACAGAGCGAATCCGTTTCTGCCTGCGGCACTTTCTGGGGGCTGACGCAGATGATTACACCTATGAAGCATTGAAGCTGTTCCTGTTGGGTGCAATCTCACGAGCCTTTCAGCCAGGGTGCAAATTTGAAATCATGCTCTGTCTGGTAGGCGGTCAGGGGGCTGGCAAGTCCACCTTCTTCCGTCTGCTGGCAGTCCGGGACGAGTGGTTCTCCGATGATTTGCGGAAGCTGGACGATGACAATGTGTACCGCAAGCTGCAAGGTCACTGGATTATCGAAATGTCGGAAATGATGGCAACCGCAAACGCCAAGAGCATCGAAGAAATCAAGTCATTTTTAAGCCGGCAGAAGGAGGTCTACAAGATACCCTATGAAACCCACCCGGCAGACCGCCCCCGCCAGTGCGTGTTTGGCGGCACTTCCAATGCTCTTGACTTCCTGCCCCTTGACCGTTCCGGCAATCGCCGCTTTATCCCCGTCATGGTGTACCCGGAACAAGCCGAGGTTCACATTTTGGAGGATGAAGCTGCTTCCAGAGCCTATATCGAGCAAATGTGGGCAGAAGCTATGGAGATTTACCGAAGCGGCAGGTTCAAGCTGGCTTTCAGCCCCGCCATGCAGCGGTATCTCAAAGAACACCAGCGGGATTTTATGCCGGAGGACACCAAAGCCGGGATGATACAGGCGTATCTTGATAAGTACACCGGGAGCATGGTCTGCTCCAAGCAGCTCTACAAGGAAGCCTTGAACCATGCCTTTGACGAGCCGAAGCAATGGGAAATCCGGGAAATCAACGAGATTATGAACCAGTGCATTGACCGCTGGCGGTACTTCCCGAACCCAAGAATGTTTTCCGAATATGGCAGACAAAAGGGCTGGGAGCGAGAAAACCCGGCAACGGACTCCGGCAACCCGTCTGAAAAAACGATGGACGGTTTTGTGGAGGTCACAGAACAGATGGAGCTTCCATTCTGAAAATGACCACCCGTTGCACCCCCTGTTGCTATCCCGTTGCCGAGCCGGTTGCCGGGGAAAACCCCTTATTTCCGGGCTTTTCTCCCTTATAACAACCAAAACAACAGAAAAATAAAAGAAAAGTATAAATAGTAACCACCGCCAGATTGAGATTGTTTGCAAGGTCTTTTGAAGCCCGTTGCCGGACTTCGTTGCCGACACCCTCTGTCTGGCTATTTTCATGTATGGAGGATAACTGCCTATGGCAAAAAACAAAACAGAGATTCATGTGACCACTGTATTTGACGGGGAGCTGGATGCAACCGATGTGTTCGTCAGCCTGATTTCCCAGAAATACGGAAAGACAAATACGAAAGAATATCTTGCTAAAAAGAAAGATATGAGCTATAATGAAGATGAGGTTCAAAAGAGCCAGATACCGTCTGGATTGTGTGGGTAAATGGCTATGATGAACGAAATGGAATACAGAACAATCGGTTCGGCACTTGCCGGGGGCTATCGTGCGGCGGTCTATTGCAGGCTGTCAAAGGACGATGACCTGCAAGGCGAAAGTGCCAGTATCGCAAACCAGCGTGATATGCTGGAAAAATACTGCGAAAAGCAGGGATGGGAGGTTGTGGCAGTCTATCAGGACGATGGTTTCACAGGTCTTAATATGGAGCGTCCTGATTTACAGAGAATGTTGAGAGCCATTGAGCGCAGGCAAATCAACCTTGTCATCACGAAAGACCTCAGCCGACTGGGGCGTAACTATCTGCAAACCGGGCATTTGATTGAGGACTTTTTCCCAAGAAACGGTGTCCGCTATATCGCCATGAATGACGGTATCGACACCCTGCGTGATAACAACGATATTGCCCCGTTCAAGAATATCCTGAACGAGATGTACAGCAAGGATATTTCCAAGAAAGTCCATTCCTCTTATCTTCTGAAAGCGCAGAAAGGACAGTTTACCGGGTGTCTTGCCCCGTTTGGGTATCGGAAAGACCCGGAGGACAAAAACCATCTGCTCATTGACGAGGAAACCGCCCCGATTGTGCGGCTGATTTTCGGATATGCCCTAAACGGTCATGGTCCGAACTATATCCGCAGACGGCTGGAGGAAGAAAAAATCCCCTGCCCCACATGGTGGAACCGGGAACGGGGGCTTCGCAATACCCGAACCAAATGGGAAAAGAAAGACCCGGAAAACGGACGGTATATGTGGGACTTCTCCGTTATCAAAGACCTTTTGATGAATCCCGTTTACACCGGGGCGATTGCTTCCCAGAAAAAAGACTACCGTTTCAAAATCGGCACGATTGGGGAAAAGAAGCCGGAGGACTGGATTGTAGTGGAGGGACAGCATGAACCGCTGATTGACCGCATGAGCTTTGACATTGTGCAGAACAAGCTGAAATCCCGCCAGCGTCCGGGGCAGACCAATGAAATCAGCCTGTTTGCCGGACTGATAAAATGCGGCGAGTGTGGGAAGTCGCTGACGATACGCTATACAAACGCAAAACATCCCCAGCAGATTTATTCCTGCAAGACCTACAATGCCTTTGGAAAGAACCACTGCACCCAGCACCGGATTGACTATGACACCCTTTACAGCCATGTGCTGCGAAAAATCCGGGAATGTGCCAGAGCTGCCCTGATGGACGGGAAAGCGGTTGCCGACCGCCTGACTAATACCTGTGAAGCCGAGCAGCGGGAACAGCGGGAAGCAATGGAACGCTCCCTTACAAGGGACGAGGAACGGATTGAGGTTCTGGATAAAATGGTCATGCGGCTTTATGAGGATATGATTGCAGGGCGTATCAGTGAGCAGAATTTCAACACCATGCTGGAAAAGACACAGACCGAGCAGACGGAGCTTAAAGCAAAAGTGTCCGAGGGCAGGAAGCGGCTGTCCGATGAAGCCCAGCTTGCCAATGACGCAAAACAATGGGTGGAAGCCATTCAGGAATATGCCAACATTACAGAGCTGGACGCAGCCACCCTTAACCGCTTAATCAAAGAAATCGTCGTGCATGAGCGCATTGACGAAGATAAAACAAGACACATTTCTATCGAAATTCATTTTAATCTCAAACCCATCCCAGAGGTGGAACAGGTCACTGCCTGACCTGTCCCGCCGGGACGGTTCTCTTAAAAACACCATATAGATTTTTTGTACGCCGCCGCCCGCCATCGAGCAGAGTTTTACACCTAATTGGGGATAAAACAGCTCATGGCGGGCGGCGGCATCATCGTGCTTGGTACGACCCTGATCCCTCTGCTGTCTACCCTGTTTTAAGGGCGTAGGACATGGGATTTCTCACCGACTGGCTGACAGACTGGCTAAAAGAGCTGCTGATCGAGGGGATCATGGGCAACCTCACGGGGCTTTTTGATACGGTCAATTCCCGTGTCGGAGAGATTGCGGTGCAAGTGGGAACCACCCCGGCGGCATGGAACGCCGGGGTGTTCTCCCTGATCCGGCAGCTTTCTGAAACGGTGATACTGCCGATTGCCGGTCTGATCCTCACCTTTGTTGCCACCTATGAGCTGATCCAGCTCATTATCGAGAAGAACAACCTGCATGATCTGGACTACTGGATCTTCTTCAAGTGGATATTCAAAACGGCCTGCGCCATTTTGATTTTGTCCAACACTTTCAATATCGTTATGGCCGTGTTCGATGTGTCCCAAAGCGTCATCGCTCGGGCAGCCGGGATCGTGCAGGGCTCAACGGATATTTCGGAGGCCATGCTTGCCGACTTGGAGGCCACGCTGGAAACGCTGGGGCTTGGCTCTCTGCTGGGGCTGTGGCTGCAATCCCTGCTCATTCATGTGACCATGTGGGCGATCAATATCGTGATCTTCGTGATCGTCTATGGCCGCATGATCGAGATATACCTGCTGACCAGCTTAGCCCCCATCCCCGTTGCTACGCTCTCTAACCGGGAGCTGGGCAATACCGGGCAGAACTATTTGAAGTCCCTGTTCGCCGTGGGCTTTCAAGGGCTATTGATCCTCGTCTGTGTTGCCATTTATGCGGTGCTGATACAGGGCATCGCCACGGGCGGCGACCCCATCGGCGCGATATGGGGCTGCATGGGCTATTCCGTGTTGCTCTGCTTCTGCCTGTTCAAGACTGGCTCCATCGCTCGCAGCGTGTTCAGCGCACATTAAAGGAGGGATGAATATGACCTTGGGACAAAATGTCCCAAAGCTGGATGCGCTGCACCTCATGGACGGGATCAAGGGCTTGCGCTCTCTGCCAAAACATAGCGTGGATATGCTCTTGACCGATCCGCCCTACGGCACGACCCGGAACTTTTGGGATGTGCCGCTGCCGCTCCCGGAGCTGTGGGAGGCGGTGCGCTGGGCGGTAAAACCCAACGGAGCCATCCTGTTTTTCGCTCAATGCCCCTTTGATAAGGTGCTGGGCGCATCCAACCTCGCCATGCTCCGCTATGAGTGGGTGTGGTACAAGTCCCGGGCAACAGGCTTTCTCAATGCCAACCGTGCGCCGCTGAAAAAGTCCGAGAACGTTCTGGTGTTCTATCAGAAGTCCCCGGTGTACCATCCGCAATTCACCTATGGGGAGCCGTACCGCAAGACCAATCCCCGTAGCGGGTGCAGTACAAACTACGGCAAGTTTGAACGGACAGGCTCAGAGTCCAGCGACGGACGGCGGTATCCGGGGAATGTGCTGTTTGTGCCGACGGTGACGGGCGGCATCCATCCCACGCAAAAGCCCGTGGAGCTGTGCGAGTATTTCATCAAAACCTATACCGACGAAGGAGAGGTGGTGGCGGACATCTGCGCGGGCAGCGGCACGACTGCCGTTGCCGCCATGAACACAAGCCGCCGCTTCATCTGCTTTGAAAATGCCCCCTCCATCTACACCATCGCCACCCAGCGCATCGAGCAGGCGCGGCTGGCTATGGCCGGGGGCGGGAAAGGAGAATAGCTATCGAAAAATACCCCATCATTTACGCCGACCCGCCGTGGCGCTACTCGGCTAAGAAAGTGCAGGGCGCGGCGGAAAATCACTACCCCACCATGAGCATTGATGAATTGTGTGCGCTGCCTGTGGCCGAGCTTGCGGCCAAGGACAGCGCCCTTTTCATGTGGACGACCTTTCCCCAGCTCCCGGAGGCCCTGCGGCTTATCCGTGCGTGGGGCTTCACCTATAAATCCGTTGCGTTCGTCTGGCTGAAGAAAAACCGCAAGGCGGACAGTTGGTTTTATGGGCTGGGTTTCTGGACGCGGGCAAACGCCGAGATCTGCCTGCTGGCGACCAAGGGCCACCCCAAACGGCAGGCTGCCGACATTCACCAGTTTATCATTTCGCCCATCGAGGCCCACAGCAAAAAGCCAGATGAAACGCGGGACAAGATCGTTGCCCTTATGGGCGAGCTGCCCCGTGTGGAACTGTTCGCACGGCAGGCCACTCCCGGCTGGGATGTGTGGGGCAACGAGGTAGAGCCGACGATCCCGGACTTTGGGACAAGTTGTCCCAAACTGGAGGTGAACAAATAATGCCCTATGTGAATGTCCCAAATGACCTTTCCAAAATCAAGACAAAGATCGCGTTTAACCTCACCAAACGGCAGCTTGTTTGTTTCGGCATCGGAGCTGCTATCGGTGTTCCCACCTATCTTTTGATCCGGCAGGCCATCGGCAACACCGGGGCGCTGTTCGCTATGCTGGCGATCATGCTCCCGGCGTTTCTGCTGGCGATGTATGAAAAGGACGGCCTGCCCTTTGAAAAGGTGATCCGCAACATCATCCGGGTCAAGTTTACCCGCCCCGGCATCCGCCCGTATCGGACAGAAAATATCTACGCCCCATTTGCACGGAAGGAGGAGCCTATTGAGCAAAGCAAAAAAGCAGAGAAACACAAGTAAACATCGGGTGCTGTCCGCCCAGCAGACCATTCCTTATATCGCCATGCACCCGGACGGGATCTGCCAGCTCCCCGGCGGGCTTTACACAAAGACGCTGGAATATGAGGACATCAATTATGCCGTGGCGTCCACGGAGGATCAGACTGCCATTATCAGCGGGTGGAGCGCGTGCCTGAATTATTTTGACAGTTCTCTGCCGTTCCAGCTTTCCTTTGTCAACCGCCGCAGCCGCAATGCCAACCGCTACAAGGTGAATATCCCGGCGCAGGAGGATGACTTCAACAGCATCCGGGGCGAATATGTGGAAATGCTCAAAGGCCAGATCGCCAAGAGCAACAACGGTATTGAGCGGTACAAGTACATTACCTTTGGCCTGCCCGCCGAGGGCGTGGCAGAGGCGCGTCCCCGGTTGGGGCGCGTGGAGGCCGATGTCATGGGCAACCTAAAGCGGCTGGGCGTCCAGTCCCGCCCGCTGGATGGCCGGGATCGGCTGGCGGTGCTGCATGGGCAGATGCACCCCGGCGGGCGTGAGCCGTTCCGCTTTGCGTGGAAAGACATTCCCAAGGCGGGCATGGGGACAAAGGACTACATTGCCCCGGACAGCTTCGACTTCCGGCAGAGCCGGACTTTCCGTGTCGGCCAGATGTGGGGCGCAGCGTCCTATTTGCAGATCATGGCGTCGGAGCTTTCGGATAAGCTGCTGGCGGAGATTTTGGAGCTGGACGCCGAGCTGACCGTCACCATGCACATTCAGACAGTAGACCAGCTCAAGGCCATTAAGACGATCAAGGGAAAGATCTCCGACATAGGCCGTATGAAGGCGGAGGAGCAGAAAAAGGCCGTCCGTGCCGGGTACGACATGGAGATTTTGCCGCCTGACCTCATTACCTTTTCCAAGGACGCCGCCGAGCTGCTCTCCGACCTGCAAAGCCGCAACGAGCGAATGTTCCTGCTGACCTTTACGGTGGTGAACCTCGCTCCCACCCGGCAGCGGCTTGAAAACGATGTGTTCACGGTGAGCGGTATCGCCCAGAAATACAACTGCGCCCTGCGCCGTCTGGACTGGCAGCAGGAACAGGGCTTTGTGTCCTCGCTGGCTCTCGGTTACAACGGCATTGAGATCCAGCGGGGCATGACCACCAGCTCCACGGCCATTTTCATTCCCTTTATGACCCGGGAGCTTCGCATGGATGGACAGGCGCTTTACTACGGCATGAACGCCCTTTCCAACAATGTCATCATGGCTGACCGCAAAAAGCTCAAATCCGCAAACGGAATGTACCTCGGCTCTACGGGCAGCGGCAAGAGCTTTGCCGCCAAGCGGGAGCTGATCAATGTGTTCCTTACCACCAAGGACAGGATCATTGTGGTTGACCCGATGGGCGAATATGCCCCGCTGGTGCGGCGGCTGGGCGGACAGGTCATTGAGATCGCCCCGGACAGTCCCCACCATATTTCGCCTATGGATTTGCAAATGAATATCAATGACGAGGACAGTCCGCTTTCCATGAAGGCGGATTTTTTGCTGTCCCTGTGCGAGCTGATCGTGGGCGGCAAGGAGGGCTTGCAGCCCATCGAGAAAACCGTCATTGACCGCTGTGTGCGGCTGGTGTACCGGGAGATGGCGCTGGGACTGGAACCAGCGAAAACGCCGCTGCTGCAAGATCTGTATGAGGAGCTGCTGCGCCAACCCGAGCCGGAGGCACGGCGGGTGGCGACGGCGCTTGAGCTTTACTGCACCGGCTCCCTTAACCTTTTCAACCATCCCACAAATGTTGATCTCAATTCCCGTGTGGTCTGCATCGTCCTAAAGGGCTTGGGTGAAAACCTCCGCAAGATCGCCATGCACACCACCAACGAATTTGTCACGGCGGCGGTGAACGCCAACCACACCGAGGGCGTGGCGACTTGGTGCTACTTTGACGAGTTCCATATCCTGCTTCGCGATCCGCTGACCGCCAGCTACTTTGTGACCGTCTGGAAGATGCTCCGCAAAAAGGGCTGCGTCCCCTCGGCGCTGACGCAGAATGTGAAAGACCTGCTGGCCAGCCGGGAGATCGAGAACATTCTGGACAACACGGACTTCATGGTGCTGCTGTCGCAGGCGCAGAGCGACCGTGCGATCTTGGCAAAACAGCTTGGCATTTCCGAGCATCAGCTCTCCTACATCACGCACTCCAATTCCGGCGAGGGCCTGCTGTTCTATGGAAATGTCACCATCCCGTTTGTAGACCGTTTCCCCCGTGGAGAGATCTATGACCTGCTGACGACCCGCCCGGAGGATCTTGCCCATGAGCGAACAGACGAGTAACCCCACTTCGGGACAAAATGTCCCGAAGTCCAAGTTTCGGTGGAAAAGCCGGCAGGAGCAAACGGCGGCGTCCAAGCTGCGGATGGAGCGCCGGGGCGAGAAGCTGGACGCCGCCCGGGAGAAGCTGGCAAAGCAGAAGCCGCCGAAAAAGCCCGGGGCGGTCAAGCGCCTTGCCCACACCGCCGGACACGGCGTCCACGGCTTTGTGCATGGCAAGCTCTATGAGGTCGAGCATGAAAATGTCGGCACGGAGGGCGCACACCGTTCCGAGCTGGCGGCGGAGTCCGTGTACCGCTTCGGCAGGCGCAAGCTCCGCAAGGCCATCCGGGAACACCCGGCAAAAGCCGTGGAGCGTGCCGAGAGCAAGCATATCAAGGCCACGGCGGACTATTACTACCGCAAGACCGTGGAGGAACACCCGGAAATGCAGGAGGGCGGCGCGGTGTCCCGGTATCTGCAAAAGCAGAAGATCAAGCGCCAGTACGCAAAGCAGGCGCGGGAGGCTGCCCAGCAGACCGCCAAGGCTGCCGAGGGTACGGCGTCCGTTACGGGCAAGCTGGCGGAAAAAGTGTCCGCCTACATTAAGGAACACCCCGGCGGGCTGCTTCTGCTGCTGGCGGCGTTTCTGCTGCTGGTGGTGCTGCAATCGTGTATGTCCTCGCTGGTGACGGTGGGCAACGGCGTGGCCGGAGCCATCGGCGCGTCTACCTATGCCGCCGAGGACACTGACCTGCTGGGGGCGGAGGCCGCCTACTGCGCTCTGGAGGACGAGCTGCAACGCTACCTCGACACCTACACCCGCACCCACGACTACGACGAATACCATTTTGACCTCGACACCATTGAACACGATCCCTATGTGCTGCTGTCCATCGTCTGCGCGCTCCATGAGGGCGCGTGGACGCTGGACGAGGTGCGGGGGACGCTCCAAATGCTCTTTGACCGCCAGTACATTTTGACCGAGGATGTGGTGGTGGAACGGCGGTATTACTTGGAAACGGACACTTGGACAGACGAGGACGGCAACACCCACAGCGACACCTACCGGGTGTATTACGATTATTACATCTGCACCGTGACGCTGGAAAACTTCAATCTCTCCCATCTGCCCGTTTACCTCATGGGCGAGGAAACCCTGTCCCGGTATGCCTTATACATGGCGACGCTGGGCAACCGTCCCGACCTGTTCCCGTCCTCGCCCTATGTTGGAAAATACACCAGCAAGCCCCCGGCACATGAGATCCCGGAGGACTACCTTGCCGATGAAACCTTTGCCGCCATTCTGAAAGAAGCGGAGAAGTATGTGGGCTATCCCTATGTGTGGGGCGGCAGCAGCCCGTCCACATCCTTTGACTGCTCCGGCTTCGTCAGCTATGTCTACAACCAATGCGGCTGGGACTTCGGGCGGCTGGGGGCGCAGGGGCTATACAACATCTCCGCACGGACAAGCAGCCCCAAACCCGGCGACTTGGTGTTCTTCACGGGGACTTATGACACGCCGGGGATTTCCCATGTGGGCATCTATGTGGGCGACGGCTGGATGCTTCATTGTGGCGACCCCATCAGCTATGCCAACCTCAACACGAGTTACTGGCAGTCCCATTTCTGCGCCTACGGAAAACTATTTTGACAGGAGGTTTTTATGGCTATCTCCAAAAGTGCAAAAATTCAGGCCGAGATTGAAAAGGTCATGGCCAAAATCAACGAGCAGCAGGCACGGCTCAAGGAGCTGGAACAGAAAAAGCTGGAGGCCGAGAACAGCGAGATCGTGGAGATCGTGCGCGGTATGAGCGTTTCGCTCACCGACCTGCCCGTGCTGCTTCAGACCATCAAGAGCGGCGGCACTTTGGGACAGAATGTCCCGAAGTCTGCGGATAAGGAGGACAGCGAATGAACAAGTGGATGAAGAAGCTGACAGCGGCGCTCTGCGCCGCTGTTTTGATGTGCGGCATGGCGGTCACGGCCTACGCCGGGGGCGGTGAGGAATGGGACGGGCTTGCCCCGGTGGAGGCGCTGCCCGCCGAAACCGTTGACCCCGGCGAGGGCTTCACCGAGGACGGCAACCTTGTGACCCGTGACCTGCTCTACGACAAGGCCACCAACAAGCAGTTCATCACGGTGCAGACCAGCGGCGGCAGCACCTTTTACATCGTCATCGACTATGACAAGCCCACCGACGAGGACGGCGAGCAGTACCAGACCTACTTTTTGAACATGGTGGACGAGGCCGACCTGCTGGCGGCGATGCAGGCTGCGGGCGGTGAGCTGCCGGAGTGTGCCTGCGCGGACAAATGCACCGTGGGTGCTATCAACACAGATTGCACCGTCTGCGCCGTGAATATTGGCGAGTGCCAGGGCAAGGCTCCCGAACCTGTGCCTGTGGTAGAGCCGGAGCCTGACCCCGAGCCGGAGCAGCCCAAGAACAGCGGCGGGACGATCCTGCTGGTGCTGGCCGTGGCGGTCATCGGCGGCGTGGCTGGCTGGTATTTTAAGATCTACCGCCCCAAAAAGCAGCAGGCCGCCGACGCTGCGGAGGACTACGGTGACGATTATGACGATACCCCGCCTTGGGAGGACGAGGACGAAACGGAAAGTGAGGGCAAGGAATGAGATTTACCAACAGCCCCTATGAGGACTTTATGAAAGAAAAAAGCTACTTCAAGGGTGTTCCGCCCAGCCTGCCGCCCAAAGGCTCCCGCTGTGATGGCTGCCCCTACTGGCGCGGGATCGGCTGTATGTTCTGCTATCGAGAACAGCTTGCGCCAAAGACGGGGGGCAAACATGAGCCGTGAGCTGACCCGGCAGGAAAAAGCGGCGATCCGCAAGCTGGTGACAAAATGGTGCGCCAACTACAATAAAGACTATGGCTGCCTGCCGCTGGACTGTCCCTGCTATATGCTGGGCAAGTGCTGGACGGGCGCTTATTGCCGCTATTTCCGCGCGGCGGTGCTGCCCCTTGATCCTGTGCTGGAAAGGTCGCTGACCGTGGAGCGTATCACAGAAACCCGGCCTTGCCCGGTATGTGGCAGGGCTTTCCTCCCGGATGGGCGGCAGCGGTACTGCTCCCCGGCCTGCGCCGGGGCTGCCCTGCGGGAGCAGAAGCGGGCGTATATGCGCCGCAAACGGAGGTAGCGCATGGAAAAATAGCCCCGGAAAACGCCTGTATTTACAAGGCTTTTCCGGGGCGCTTTCGGGGTGGGCGGTATGTTTTCCCGTCCGCCCCTGTTTTCGCAGAAATACTTTCCACATCCAAGCGCTGGGGCTTTGGGACATTTTGTCCCGAAGTCCCGGCTGAAAGGAGGACTTATGCCTAAATATTATGAGATCAGCGAGGCGGCGGCAAAGCGGGCAAAGGACATGAACAGCTATTCCGACTATGCCCCCGGCTCGGCCACGGCGGGCTACCGGGCGATGGTGGATGAAGCCTATGCGCTGGCAGAGAAGCAGAAAGCGCGGGTCGATCCCATGTACCACGATAAGATCGACGCCCTTGTTGACCTCTACGCCCGCAGATTGGCGGAAAACCTCAATGAGCGCAACGCCATTGACGCCCGTGTGCCGTCTATTCTGATTACCGGGGGCGGCAATTTCCCCGTGGCGAAAAAGGCCAAGCAGAACGCCGCCCGGGATCGCAACTACGGAGAGTACGCCGAAATTGAAAAGCTGCTGGATAAGATCCGCTCCACAGGCCGGGGCGGTATCAGCGCCGACGATGACCTTGCCGTGGAAAAGCTCACGAAAAAGCTGGAGGGAATGAAGTCACAGCAGGCCATGATGAAGGCGGTCAATGCCTACTACCGCAAGCACAAGACGCTGGAGGGCTGCCCCGAGCTGACGGCGGAGCAGGTGGAAAAGGTCACGGCGTCCATGTCCCAAGACTGGCGCAAAGACCCCGTTCCGTTTCCGTCCTATCTGCTCACCAACAATAACGCCAATATCCGCCGTGTGCGCCAGCGCATCGAGGAGCTGAGCCACAAGGCGGAGTTTGTCGGCTGGACATTCCCCGGTGGGGAGGTCAAGGTCAATGAGGCAGAGAACCGATTGCAGCTCGTTTTTGCGGATAAGCCGGACGCCGACACCCGGCAGGCGCTCAAAAGCGAGGGCTTCAAGTGGGCGCCCAGCCAAGGGGCATGGCAGCGGCAGCTCAATCAGAACGCCATCCGCGCCGCCGCAAGGCTGGACTTCTTGCGCCCGGAGGACGGCAAAAGTCCCTATCAGCTCCAGCCCTTTGCGAAACGGGCGGAGAAAGATGTATCACGGTGAGGAGGGTTTATGGACAAAAACCAAGGCTATGAGATCATTAAAGCCGTCATGCTGGAAAATGGCAGGGGCTTTGCGCTGGGGCATAACCCCGCAGCGCCCTCGCCCTATGTCACATGGGCTTGCTATGATGACAAGGACGGCCAGCGGCAGTATGAGTGGGGGCATTACGGCTGTGACCGTGCCGCTCTGGAACAGGATTTTGCGGCGCGGGTACAGGAATACCGGCGTCTTTACAATGTCGGCGTCAAGCAGACCGAGGCTCCCGGCCTTTACAAGTATTACTCCACCCAGCGCCCCGTGGACATTGGGACATTCCCGAAGCCGCCCCGCAACGCCCCGGATGAGATCGTCAACTACGATCAGCGTGTCCCGATTGAAAATGGATCGTTTCTGGCGTGGGGTATTTGACCTACACACGGCCATTGACGAAACGGCAGGCGTCTGACTATGAGCTGCGGCCTGCACCTGACAATCCCGACAGACCTCGCCCGATCCGAGAGCAGATGAAAACTGCCGCAAAACTGGCCAAAGCTGACCGGGGGCAAGCTGCCCCAAAGAAAAGCGCCCCTGACCGGGGCGACAGATAGGAGGATATTTATGGATCAGGAACGCAATTCCAACAAGAACGCTGAGCTTGCGATGGAGCAGAACGGGAACATGATTGACGGCATCATCAACAATCTGCCTGTGCCGCCCACGGAGGAGAAGCCGCTGGATAAGGTGCGGGAGCATCCGCCCAAGCGCCGCAGCCGGGAGCGTGAGGAGCGTTGACAAAAAAGCGGCGGCGCTCTGTCCATCTTCATGTGATGGTGACGCCAGAGGAGCAGGCGTTGATCGCTGACCGCATGGCCGAGGCCGGGATTTCCAACATGGGAGCCTATATGCGGAAAATGGCGCTCAACGGCTATGTCCTCCATGTTGACCTCTCGGACATCCGGGAGCTGGTGGCCTTGCAGCGGCGGTGCGCCAACAACCTAAATCAAGTGGCCATCCATGCCAACACCTACGGTATCTATCCCTCGGAGATCGCGGCGCTCCAAAAGGACTATGCCGACCTTTGGGAGCCGCTGTCCGAGTTGCTGAAAAAGCTGTCGGCGGTGGTCGCACTTTAAGCAAAAAGTAAGGTGGTATATTTTGCGAATATGCCACCTTACTTGTATTATCCTAATGTTTTAATCAAGAACTTCATCAATGTGCTGGTAAATTCAATGGTGTACTCAAGCTCATTTTCTTTAATGTCATCATTATGTTTGACATGATCGTTTTGATATGAGCAAAAGTAAGTAATAAGCGTCGTTACCATATTCCTAAATTCACTTGAAACATTTTTTTGCTTTAACTGTGTACCCAAGTCGTTTTTATTGTTTTCTAATGATCGCTCGTTTCCCAATAAATCTTTAATGAGCATTTCAAGAGAAAATCTCATGTCATCTAAGGTGTTCCTCTGATATTCTCCATTTTCAAATTTTTCGATAGCTTGCTCATACGATTTGAGAGCTCGAGGATATGAGGCGAGCCAATGTTGTGTTTTTGCGATAATCTTAGCATCTACAGAATTTTTTGTGGTGCTCCCTGTTCGCTCTGATAACTTCTTTTTTAAGATTCCGACTTGGGGATTGTTTTCCATCTCGGGAAGTTCACACAATTCTTTAATAATATGGGTGCGTTGAACATCGCTGAAGCACTTTAAGTTTTCAAACAGAGCAGTTCGCTTGTTAGGGACATTTTTAGGAAAAGGATAAGTAGCATAAGGAATTTTAACATTGTATTCTATTGAATATCCTACACAGTATTTTGCAATCTTACTTCCAGTTAAGCCACCTGTAGTATCACCTAAAATGTCTGCTGCAAAAACTAATAGACTTGAATCCATCATCTCATCCTCCTCCAAATATGATTATATATTATACAACTATCTCTACCTATACTCAATAAGACTTCGGGACATTTTGTCCCAAAGCGGAGAAAGCTCGACATCCTTGTGTGCCTATTTTCCCAGCGGTATAATATGGGTAGAAGGACTGACCAACCCGATTTTTTGATGGAGGTAGCTGCTATGATCGTTCTCAAAATCCTTGCCGCCCCCGTGATGGTGGCGCTGTCCCTGCTGGCCGCTATGGTCACATTCCTGTTCTGCGTGGCGTCCGCCGTGTGTGAGATGGGCTGCATTGTGCTGACGCTGCTCTCCATCATCCTGTTCATTGGTGGGCAGACGGCGGGCGGGATTGTGTTCCTCACCCTTGCGTTCCTCGTTTCTCCCTTTGGCGTTCCCGCCATCGCTGAGTGGCTGGTGGACAAGCTGCACTCGGCCAAGTTCGCCCTGCGGGATTTCATCACCGGCTGATACTTCGGGACAAAATGTCCCAAAGCTGAAACGACGGCGGCTGACCACAGCCGCCGTTTATCATATCGGAAGGAGGGCTGCCTACGGCCACGACCTACTACAAGAAGCACAAAATCAGCAAGGGCGAAACCATCGCGCAGTCCTTGAAAGAGCGGTTTGACTACGGGCAAAACCCGGACAAGACCGAGGGCGGCGAATTGATCTCGTCCTACGGCTGCGACCACATGACCGCCGATGCCGAGTTCCTACTAAGCAAGGCCAAGTACAAGGCTGTCACAGGCCGGGAGCAGCGGCGGGACGCGGATGTGCTTTGCTATCAGATCCGCCAGTCATTCAAGCCCGGGGAGATCACGCCGGAGGAGGCCAACCACATCGGCTATGAAACGGCGATGCGCTGGACAAAGGGCAAGTACGCCTTTTTCGTTGCCACCCACACGGACAAGGCGCACATCCATAATCACATTTATTACAACTCGACCTCGCTGGACTGCACCCGGAAGTTCCGGGACTTTATCGGCTCTGGCCGTGCGGTGCGGCGGCTCTCTGACCGCATTTGTCTTGAAAATGATCTGTCCGTCATTACCAATCCCAAACTGCACAGCAAGGGACGATTTCTCCATTACGGGGCATGGCTGGGGACGGAGCGGCAGCCCCCATACAAGGAGCAGCTACGGCTTGCCATCAATGAAGCTCTTGCTAAACGCCCCGCTGATTTTGATGATTTCCTCCGGCTCATGGAGGCGTCCGGCTTCACGGTCAAGCATGGGCGCGGCGGTGTGATTTCTTTTCTTGTTCCGGGACAGGAGCGGGCGACCCGGTTGCGGGCGACCACCCTCGGGGACGGTTACGATCCCGAGGACATCAAGGCCGTCATCGCCGGGGAGCGCCCACTCCCGGAGCAGCCTGTTCCTGCGCCTGCCGCCCCTCGCCGTGTCAATCTGATCGTGGATATACAGGAGCGCCTGCGCTCCGGCAAGGGTGCGGCCCATGCACGGTGGGCAAAGGTCTATAACCTTAAACAGATGGCGGCGGCGCTTCAATTCATGCAGGAGCAGAATATCACCGAGTATGACCAGCTCTCTGCAAAGGCCGAGAACGCCGTTTCCCGTTTTCACACTCTGACCGAGCAGCTCCGACGGACGGAGGCTGACCTGTCCGTAACCTCCGAGCTGATGGGAGCCGTGGTGCGGTACGCCAAGACCCGCCCCGTCTTTGACGGGTACAAGGCTACAAAGTACAGCCGGAAATACCTTGCCGAGCATGAAGCGGAGTTGGCGGACTACCGGGCAGCCAAGGCCACGATGGGAGAACTGCTGGGCGGTGAAAAGCTGCCCAAGATGGCAGAGCTAAAAGAAAAACGCCGCCAACTGGCGGCGCAGAAAAAGGCGCTCTATACCGAGTACCGCTCGGCGCAGGAGGAAATGCGGCAGGCCGTGGCGGTCAAGGCCAACATTGACCATCTGCTGGGCGTCACGGACGGCCAGCGCAAAAAGGAACAGGAGCGATAGCGAACGGTGACGCAGACAAATTACTTTGGGACAAAAAGTCCCAAAGCCGGGTTTGGGGAGGCTCCCCAACAAGCGTTTTTGCAGCCCGCAGGATTGCAAAAATAGCAAGTGTGGCTACACTTGCCCTGCTTGCCGTTAGTGCGTCCCCCGGAAACTCCACGGAAAAACGGAGGCAGCGCCGTTTCTTACGCTCCCTCCGTTTCTCTGGCTTTTTGTATTCCCTCTGCGGTGGCTTCCATGATCGTCAATTCATTCTCGTCCATTGAGTTTAGCATCCTGTCAATATGCTGGCGGCAGTCGCTTTCGCCATTCTGCCTGTCAGGATAGAAAAACTGGTCTACGGAAATGTCCAACAGGGTGACGATTTGGTAAAAGGTGTTCAGGCTCGGATGCTGGCCCCGGTTCTCAAAATACATAATGGAACGAGGGGTACGGTCTACGAGCTGTGCAAGGTATTCCTGTGTCCAGCCTTTCGCCTCTCTTTTGCGCTTGATCTCCCGGCCTAATGCGTGGAAGTCAAGCCGTCTGGTGTCTTGGTACATTCTCATATCACCCCTATATCATTTTACATTTCAGGTGTGATTATGAGAACGAAACACAATTTTATGTTTTAGTAGTATTTTATTGTCCCTTCGGGACGCACGACATCATTGATAGTCCGAAGGGACGGCGGTATAATAGATACTGACAAAAATTTTGAAACTCCACAATAGATACATATTCCTCTGCTACAATTAGAAGTCGGGAGGTGGGACTATGCAGAAAATTTTGATAGTTGAAGATGACTTGGCGATACAGGCGCTATTACATGACTTTATACAAGAGGCTGGCTATGAGGTTACTTTGGCTTCCGATGGGGTTGAAGCTCTTTCCTATTTTTCCGAGCGGAGTTTTGATTTGGTTTTGCTCGATATTATGCTCCCCAAAATCGACGGCTACGGAGTGTGTGAAGTTATCCGGCGAAAATCCAATATTCCTATTGTTATGCTCACAGCTTTGGACGCAGAAGAAAATCAGATCAAGGGATTAGATTTAGAGGCGGATGATTATATTACAAAACCGTTTTCCATGTCTGTGTTGATACGAAAAATTGCGGCGATATTGCGCCGTTCTTCCCAACAAGAAGATATGCCACACACCATATCATATCGGGATTTAACTTTGGACTTGGACGGTTACAAAGTTTATACAACAGCAGAGCCTATTGACCTAACGCCTCGTGAGTTTGAAATCCTGCGGGAATTGCTGACCCACAAAGGCAGGATATTGACACGGCAAAATTTGTTACAAACACTTTGGAAATATGAATTTTTCGGAGATGAACGGATTATTGACACGCATATAAAAAACCTGCGGAAGAAGTTGGGGCAGGCCGATTATATAGAAACAATCAGAGGGGTGGGATATAGAATTGATAAAGAAGATTAAAAGCAAGCTGTCTGTTAAGGTATTTATTATATCGGCACTTTTGATAGCATTTTGCTGTGGCATAACTTATTTTTTCATTCTCCATTTTGCGCCGTATATCTATTCTTATGCTCCATCGGATGTTGAGTGGTTAGCTGACGAACTTGCACAAGAGCTGTCCATGACAGACAAGGGTGAAACTTCCATTTATTTTTCAATCGCCAATAATACGCTAACTGGGGATTATAACAATGAATATCTATTCCATCTGTTTAACTCTGCCGGAGAAGAAGTCGGCCTTACAGACACGGACACAGCCACAGGAAAGAAAATAAGTGACTACAGCCCCAACGACACAAGCGCACACTATACTGTTTCCTTTATCGGGGAGACACACTCCTATACTTTGTTACTTGCCAAGAACACAGACAAGGAAAGCCAAGTGGTGGAGGCGTTGCATAAGGCACTTCCAGCATTAGTGATTGTCATTGTAATAGTTTCTGTTTTGGTGGCGGTTTTCTATGCGTGGTATATAACTGCCCCCATTAAGAAAATCAGTAAAATGTCAAGACGGATGGCAAATATGGATTTTAACAACTTTTGTCCTGTTGAGCGAACAGATGAAATAGGCGTATTGGCTAATAGCTTGAATAGTTTGTCGAGCAATCTTTCTGCGGCTCTTATGGAATTAAAGGAGGCCAACCAAAAACTACAGGCCGATATTGATAAAGAAAAAGAGTTAGAGCTTCGACGGATGGAGTTCTTCTCTGCGGCCTCCCATGAACTGAAAACTCCAATCACAATTATCAAAGGCCAGTTGCAAGGAATGCTTTGCGGAGTAGGACGCTACAAGGACAGAGAAACTTATTTGGCACAATCATTGGAAGTGACAAATTCGTTAGAAAAAATGGTGCAGGAGCTACTCACTGTTTCGAGAATTGAAGCCCCGCAATATTCATGCGTCAAAACACATTTCGATTTTACTCAATTCCTGCGTCAGCGGTTAGCGGCCTTCGATGATCTGTTCGTGCAGAAAGAATTGTCTGTGGCTATCAATCTGTTACCTGACATTTATATAGATGGCGATATGGGGCTGCTTCAAAAGGTAGTTGACAATCTTCTTGGAAATGCTGCGACATATTCGCCGCCCGGAAACAGCATCCGTGTCGATTTGCGCCAAGCAGAAGAAAAAGTATATTTAACAATAGAAAATACGGGCGTTCACATTCCAGAAGATGATATTTCCAAACTGTTTGAGCCGTTTTATCGTGTGGAGCAATCACGCAACCGTCAAACAGGCGGTAGCGGATTAGGCTTGTATATTGTCAAAACAATCATCAATTTGCATAATGCTGAAGTAAGCGTACAAAATACAGACGATGGTGTTAGCATAAAAGTAATTTTTTGAACTATCAACCAACAAAAGCGGTGACAGGTTTACCTGTTGCCGCTTTTGCAACTCCATATAAAAAACATATTCAATACAATATCAATTCAAACTGCGGCGGTATTCTGATAGCGTACTCGATAGAGTACAGAAAGGAGCTCTCCAATATGAAAAAAAGCATAATTATCCCGCTTGCCGCTGTGTTGTGTTTGAGCTTACTTGCTGGCTGTAGTGCCAAAGATAGCTCTACTCCCCCCAACAGCAAGCAGGCCAACACCTCCGCACAGGCCACGGTTACAAGTTCTGATACCTCGGACGCCTATGAAAAGCTGGTCGCATTCAAAACAGCAAATTATGAGCAACAGAGTGTAGCCGATTTCAACCAATCGCTTGCCCCGGATAATGGAGATATTTCCGGGCTGTTAGACGCACAGGCAGAGGTGCTGGCAAGCATTTCACCAGATAATGAAAATTACGAGTTCATCACGATGACACTTGCGGCCTCTCTTGACGAATTGTATTGTGAACAAATGAATGACAGTGTTGGTCTTTCTGCCTATCTGAAAAGGGAGGAAAGGCCGCTGGAAAAACTTCCGGACGAGGAAAGCGTTGCAGGGGCAGAGATTACCTATCAATTTGTTTTTAATGCTCTATACAGATTGAGTTACACATTTTCTGACCCAACCCAAATTACTGTTGCGGATCGTGACAATGCCTTGCAAAAGTTCAAGACCGAATTTCAAAACTATGTGGATAATTTGAGCGAAGCTGATCTGACAAGCTCCAATATCAAAACGGTCTTGTCTGAAAAAGCTGATGAATTGGAAAATAGTCTTTCCACAGCCAAAATGAAATTGTCCTGTGAGGTTGAAAGCGTTGAAGTCCATAATGCTGGAGAAGAAATTGTAAATAATTAAAAGCCTGCCGCACGACGGCAAAAGAAAAAAAGCCGTCGTACAGCAGATACATTTTCATGCGCCCAAGAAGCGGCGGCTCATTTTTCAGAGCCGCCGCTTCTCTTTGGATAAACGATAGAGGACACGGCGGCCCATAGGAGGGTGCCGCCGTGTCCATTTCACTTTTCTATAACTTCTTTAATTTCCACCAGCTAAAAAAAGCGTAGCTCCCCCTCCGGGACAGTCTGTCTATGAAGGTACAATATATCAGTACAATTATGATAATGTAATTTCATGCGTCTGCATAGCGTCTTGCTGTGCGGGCGTTTTTATATACCTGCACCTTGGGACAATTTGTCCCAAAGCAGCCAGCCCCGGCTGTCGATCCCCGCCGGTCCTCCGTTCTGTTCACCCACCCACACATGAACCGAATGGAGGAAATACAAATGACGACCATCAATCTGAAGGACTTTTACGCTTGGTACACCCATGATGAATACATCGAAGTTTCCGACGAAGTGGCCGCCGAGCTGAAGGCGGACAAGCTGTATGAGGCAGCCTATCAGCGGCGCACGACCCGCAATAAGGCGCAGTATTCCCTCGACTGTGACGATGGGATCGAATACTCGGCCTGTCTGCATGAGCCGACGCCGCAGGAGCTTCTGGATCGTATGGAGCTGTTCGTCCACCTGTGGAATGCCCTCAACTCTCTGCCAGAGGTGCAGGGCGTCCGGGTAGAGGCGCATCTGATCCTCGGCAAGAGCTACCGCCAGATCGCCCGGGAGCAGGGCGTGGACAAGAGCGCCGTTCGCCATTCCGTCAAAAGCGGCAAGGCTGCCATGAGAAAATATTTGAAAAAATTTCTCTAAGGGTATCTCCATTTGCACGATTTTTGTCCTTGGTATATGAAAGGTAGTTTTCACCTCTCCGCAGCAAGGTAGTTGATGCTCCGTCACGGATCGTCGCTGTCCGCTGTGAGGGAGCGCCGCATTGAATATGAGCTGTCTTATGACAGGCCAACAGGAGCGGGTGCGGCGCTCCCAACTGTCAAAAACACCTTGGGACATTTCGTCCCAAGGTCATAAGTCGCAGGCCAGTGCTTTTATGAGGCGCTGGCCTTTCCCTGTTGCCGAGAATTGAAAAGGAGGTCTTTATGCAGCAGAGAAAACAACATACCGCATTTGCGGTGGATGGCTACGCCATCACCGCCAGCTTTGCAGACTGCAAAAATGCGGCAGCGCTCCATCATGTAAAGCAGATTTTACTATCTTCCTTTGCCAACAATACGGCAAAAAATAGCTCCGGCGACATCCTTGCAATCCCTCCCGAACAGAGGGATAATAATAGTGGGGGTAGTCCCTATGTACCTTGAAAACTTCATATTCCCCGCGTATTGATTGCGTTTTTTCATTGACCCATCGACAAATGAAAGGACGGATCAATATGATGGAAAACAGACTGATGACAGGTAATCGAGTTGATTGCCTATACCGCGTGTCCACCGACAAGCAGGTGGACTACAACGACAAAAGCCAAGCCGACATTCCCATGCAGCGCAGAGAGTGCCATCGCTTCTGTGAAAAAATGGGCTGGACGATTGTTCACGAGGAACAGGAGGACGGCGTGTCCGGGCATAAGGTTAGAGCTGAAAACCGGGACAAGCTGCAAATCATCAAGGAGCGCGCCAAGCAGGGGAAATTCGATATTCTGCTCGTGTTCATGTTTGACCGCATCGGGCGTATCGCTGATGAAACGCCCTTTGTGGTAGAATGGTTTGTTAAGAACGGAATCCGGGTCTGGAGTACCCAAGAGGGTGAGCAGCGGTTTGACAATCACACGGACAAGCTCACCAACTACATCCGCTTCTGGCAGGCTGACGGCGAAAGCGAAAAGACTTCAATTCGCACAAAAACCGCTCTCGGCCAGCTCGTCGAGGACGGCGGTTTCAAGGGCGGTCTTGCTCCTTATGGGTATGACCTTATAAAGAGTGGGCGCTTCAATAAACGCAAGCACGAAGTTTTTGAGCTGGCTGTCAACGAGGCCGAGGCCGCTGTGGTACGGATCATCTTTGACAAATATGTGCATGAGGGTTTCGGCGCTCAACGGATCGCCACCTACTTAAATAACCTCGGCTATCGAGCGAGAACGGGCAAAATGTGGCATCACGCCAGCATCCGGGGTATCATTTGCAATCTGACATATACCGGGGTGCTTCGCAGCGGCGAAAGCCGCTCCCAAACGCTGCCCCATTTGCAGATCATAGCGCCGGAGCTGTTTGAGGCCGCACAGCACATTCGTACCTCCCGCGCCAACTCCGCCGAACAGGAACGGCATGTACCGCTGAATACCCGTGGCCAGTCCTTGCTGGCCGGGAATGTCTTTTGCGGGCATTGTGGCTCCCGGCTGGCGCTCACCACCAACGGCAAGGCTTATCCGTGCAAGGAAGATGCTCACCGCATTGTGAAGCGTGTGCGGTATATCTGCTACGGCAAGACACGCAAGCAAACCGAATGTGACGGGCAGACGGGCTACACGGCGCATATTCTTGACGGTATCATTGATAAAGTGGTCCGGCAGATCTTCGAGCGAATGAAAGCAATCCCTAAAAGTGAGATCGTCAATATCCGCTATCGTGAAAAGATGGAAGAACGGAAAGCGCTTCTCAAAAGCGCAAAATCTGACTATGCCAAGGCTGCCGCCGAGCTTGATACACTCCGTGGAGAGGTCATTAAAGCCCTCCGGGGCGAAAGTGCTTTTTCGCAGGAATTGCTCAGTTCCTTAATTGCGGACGGTGAGAAAAAATGTCTCACCATTCAGCATACTATGGAGGCGGCGCAGGCGGCCTACGATGAGGGGCAGGTCATGCTGGATGCCTTAAACGCTCAGTACGATGACATTATCTCATGGGCGGATATGTACGACAGCGCCAGCATGGAGTCAAAGAAAATGATTGTGAGCTGCCTGATCCGGCGTGTGGAAGTGTATCGAGACTATCGGCTGCATATCGACTTCAACATTGACTTTGAGCAGTTCAGCGCTGGGCTGGACATTTCGGCAATCGCCGCATAAGAAAAGCCCGCTTCAAAAGAGAAGTGGGCATAAAACAAAAAACTCGCTTTTTTCAAAGCAAGCATTTATTAAGAATACTCAGCGCACCCGATTGGTGGAGATAAGCGGGATCGAACCGCTGACCTCTTGACTGCCAGTCAAGCGCTCTCCCAGCTGAGCTATACCCCCATGTAAGGGGTGCGCTGAGTAATTTCTTATTCAATTAGTGCGGGGGTTGTTTACCGCTTCAACCGGGCTCCCAGCTGAGCTATACCCCCAAATAAAAGGGTGTGCTGAGTATTTCTTATTCAATTTTCGAGAGGGGTGTGTAACCGCTTCAACCGGGCTCCCAGCTGAGCTATACCCCCAATTGTCTCTGCCGCCCCTTGTAAGATTATGAAGATCTTTCCCACACTCCTTGGAGCTGCAGATTCCGAACCGGAACAGTTGATAGTATAGCAGGAATCCGCCACATTGTCAACAGATTTTTTCAAAAAATACAGTATCTTTTCATTTTTTTGGCTGCGCGGTCTAAACTCCTTGATACACAAAGGTTTGCGCCGCGCCAGTTCGGTTTCACTCCTGATTTTCCATCGTGTGTCGGACGTTTTCCAGAAGCATCTCCCGCTCATTGCGCAATTCGTCATTTACTACCGCATCCAGCAACCTATCTAATGTCTGGCCAATGGCTGGCCCTGACAGTCCCATTTGCAGCAAATCCCTGCCGTTCACTGCCAACTGCTTAAGAGAAAAGCAGGCAGACTCCGCGAGGAGTTTCTCTAAAATCTCCTCCGCCCGGTCCAGCTCCCGCTGACGGTCCCAATAGGCCGGTGCCTGAGCCAGATTATCCGCCCGCTTGACAGCTATCAGACGGCGCAGGTCCTCCTCGCCCAAAATCCGCAGTGCCCGCCGGATGCTCTTCTCCGTCCGGGGAATGTTCCGGTCATGCCAGTCTACCAGCCGTGTTACGGTCTCTCGAAACTGGGTGGAGCATTTTAAGCGCCGCAGCATCTGGTCCGTCAAATCCCGGCTGACAGCTCCGTGGCCGTAAAAATGCCCTATGCCATCTTCATCCACAGTGAAACAGGAGGGCTTACCGACATCGTGCAGCAGCACCGCGCAGCGAAGGATTGCCTCCGGCTGCACCGCTGACACCGCGTGCAGCGTGTGCTCCCACACATCATAACAGTGATGCGGATTTCGCTGGTCCAGGCCCACCATCGGCAGCAGCTCCGGCCAGAATACGCCGAACACCTCCGGATAGGCCCGCAGTACCTTCGCCGCGTCTCCACCGCACAGCAGCTTCCACAGCTCCGCCTGAATCCTCTCCACAGCGATGGCTCGGAGTAACCCACGCTTCCGGCACAGGCTTTTCCCGGTAGCAGACTCTACCGAAAATCCAAGCACCGCCGAAAAACGAAGGCAGCGCAGGATGCGCAGTGCATCCTCGCCAAAGCGTCGGTCCGGGTCCCCGACACAGCGCAGCATCCCCCTTCTCAGGTCCTCCTGGCCATGGAACGGGTCCCGCAGCTCTCCCCGCAGGCTGAATGCCATGGCATTTACCGTAAAGTCCCGTCGTGCCAGGTCCTCTTCCAGTGAACGGGTGAATGAAATGGTGTCCGGCCGGCGGTGGTCGCTGTACGTCCCATCCAGGCGATAGGTCGTAACCTCCACGCTTGAATGGTTCGCCCGCACTGTGACCGTCCCGTGCTGCACCCCCGTTGGAAAGGCATGGGAGCCAAAGAGCGCCATGGTCTCCTCCGGCAGCGCGGAGGTGGTCACATCCCAGTCCTCCGGCGTCCGGCCTAAGAGCGCATCTCGGACGCATCCACCTACGCACCAGGCTTCGTGGCCCGCCGACTCCAGCTTCTGTAGCACCGTTTGCACAGATTCCGGCATGTCCAGCATCCTTTCACCTACTTTCCTGTTGCATTCCCCTGTTTTTTGGAATATAATAAGTTGCTTTTGATTATACTCTGTTTTTCCCGGTTTCGCAATGCGGGAAATCAGTTTTGGAAAGGAAGTCCGCTGATATGATGCACAATTCCACCTCCATCGAAACCTTTTTGGTCCCTGACAAACGAGTCCATCTAGCAGGGATCGGAGGCGTTTCCATGTGCCCGCTGGCGGAGGTTCTCCAGGGCATGGGGCTGCATGTCCAGGGTTCTGATATGAATGACAGCGCCACAGTGGAGCACCTGCGCTCCCTGGGTATCCCTGTGGCTGTGGGCCACAACGCCGAAAATCTGGGGGAGTGTGATCTGGTCATCCGCTCTGCCGCCATTCACGACAATAATCCGGAGATTGCCGGCGCTATCGCCCGCCATATCCCCGTCTATGAACGCGCCCAGGCCTGGGGCGCCATCATGCGCCGCTATCCCAACGCCCTGTGTGTCTCTGGCACCCACGGAAAGACCACCACCTCCTCCATGTGCGCCCATATCTTCATGGCGGCGGAGAAGGACCCCACGGTGATGATCGGCGGCACGCTGCCGCTGTTCCACTCCGGATATCACGTGGGCCATGGGGACACCATCATCCTGGAGTCCTGCGAATACTGCAACAGCTTTCTCTGCTTCTTCCCCACGGTGGCGGTCATTCTGAACGTCGAGGCGGATCACCTGGATTTTTTCAAGGACCTGGACGACATCAAGCATTCCTTCCGGCAGTTTGCGGAGCTGGTTCCTCCCACAGGGCACGTCATCGCCTGCGCGGATAATGCCGGCGCCATGGATGCGGTGGCAAACCTGTCCCGTCCGGTGTTCACCTACGGTCTGGATCGTGACGCCGACTGTACTGCCGCGATCCTCAAAGATACGGAGGGTACCCCCTCTTTTAACATCGTCATCCACGGTGAGACCTATGCCCATGTGCGGCTCCACGTCTACGGCCGGCACAATGTGCTCAACGCCTTGGCCGCTGCCTCCGCCGCCTATGTTCTGGGGGTCCCTGGGGAGGCTGTGGAGCGTGGGCTGGACGCCTTTTCCGGTGCCAGCCGCCGGTTTGAGCACAAGGGGACCTATCATGGGGCGGAGATCTATGACGATTATGCCCACCATCCCGATGAGCTTCATGCCCTGCTCACCACTGCCAAGGCGCTTGGCTATCAGCGCCTAGTGGTGGCCTTCCAGCCTCATACCTATACCCGCACCGCAAAACTCTTTGACCGCTTTGTGGAGGAATTGAAGCTGGCGGATCTGGCGGTGGTGGCGGAGATCTATGCGGCACGAGAGCAGAATACTCTGGGTATCTCCTCCGCCGATTTGTGTGCCCGGATTCCCGGCGCCATCTATTGCCCCACTTTGGAAAAGGTCTCAGAGCAGCTGCGTCAGATCGCCCAGCCAGGGGACCTGATCCTCACCGTGGGCGCCGGCGATATCTACCGGGTGGGAGAAAAGCTGCTGAAGGAGGTCTGAGCCGTGCGGGTTTCTCAAGTTTATACTGCGGCCCCCTCAGAGGAGCGCTGCGCCGTGGAGATGGAGACCTTTGCCCTGCTGGACCGCCTTGGAATCCCCTATACTTGGGTGGCCCACGATATGGCCAACACTATTGAGGACTGCGCCGCCGTGGATGCGGCGCTGGGTATCTCCATCTGCAAGAATCTGTTCCTGTGCAACCGGCAGAAGACGGAGTTCTATCTGCTGGCTATGCCGGGGGACAAGCTCTTTCAAACCAAGGAGCTGAGCCGCCAGCTAGGTACTGCCCGTCTCTCCTTCGCTCCGCCGGAGAGAATGGAGGAGCTGCTGGGCTGCGCCCCTGGTTCTGCCAGTGTGCTGGGAATGGCCTACGACAAGAGCCATCAGGTTCATCTGCTGATGGACCGGGAGGTCTATGAATCGGAGTGGTTTGGTTGCCATCCCTGCAAAAGTGATGCCACCTTGCGCATTCAGACGCGGGACCTGCTAAACATCTTCTTCCCCTATACGGGACATCCCGTCACTGTCGTGGATTGATAAGGTGTGGAGGTCTGTACGTATGCTGGACGATCTTCTCGAATGGGTTTTGGGAGTGATTTTGGAAGGAGCCTCAGAGGCTGCTGGGTCCCAACGCTTCCCCATGCCGGTGCGCGTTCTGCTGGCTGGCATCCTGCTCGTCTTCTATTTCGGGATTGCCGGACTGCTGTTTGGGGTTGGAATTGTCTCTGAAAGCACAGGGCTTGTGATTCTGGGCACCACTTTTTTCGTCGGCTTTGCAGTTTTATGCGCCCACAAAATCAGACATCGGCGCAAACATCGCTGACACTCCCCGCCATGCTTCCCCCATTTCAAAACGATAAGAGAGCCGCCGCGTTGTAGCGCAGCGGCTCTCTTGCCATTTTAACAACCGGCTTCCTCCAACAAAGAAATCGCTTGTTCCAGCGTCCTCTCATAATCATTGTCTATCACGAGGCAGGGGCACCCATACCGCCGGCATAGCTCCAGACAGCGGGCATTGTCCTCTAGCACGCTCTCTTTCGTGCACCCAGAGTCCTCTAAGCGGTGTTCCACCACATTGGCAAAGCGCAGGATATCGTCAAAATGGCGTTCAACATATGCCGGCGTCATCACAAGGCAGCATCCCCGGATTTTTCCTAGATATCGCTCGTCAAAGTCCTCTGTCCAGTTCAGGGGGATCAAGATTCCCTCCACAATCAAATTCTGATCGTTTTCAATCGCCGTTTTGATCAGTTCCCGGACTATGGGCCAGAGGTACTCTCGCAGGCGGTCGTCCTCCTCCGGCGTCAGGGTTGTTTGCCCGCTCCGGATGAACCCCATCTTGAGAAGATCCAGGGAGAGATATGGATGCCGGTATCGCTCCATCAGTCTCTGCGCCAAAAGCGTTTTTCCCACGTGGGAGGGACCTGTCAGCAGATAAACCATACCTGCCTCCTCATCGCACCCGCTCTACCACAGAGCGGTAAAATTGCGGGTCCTCCTGCACCATCCGAAACTCGCCCCGTTCCAGCAAAACCCGGAGCCGGTTCGCCAGCAGGGTGTCTCCCACGCCGGGCTGCTCCCGGCCCAGGATTTCCCCGATCAATCTTGCGACCTTCTTCCGTCCCATAGGCAAGGCGCGGCGAAGGCAATCGTCATAGAAGTCCGCATCCACGCTTCGGACACGGCCGTTGACCACCGCCCGGAGGGGGGCATTCTCCTCCTGCAGATGGTGCCAGCGGTCTGAGAGCATCCGGAGGACGATGGGCGTCAACGGCTGCTCCAGCGGCAAAAAAGCGCCGAATTCCTCCGGAGAAACCTCTCCCCAGCCCTGGTAGATCTCCACGATTCCATCCAGCCGTACCTTCCAAGGTGGGAGGAGCACCACAGAAATCTGTGCCCGGGTCCCTGCCAGGAGGCTGGCGGCATGGAGCAGCCCGCAGGCGCTATCCGGCAGACCGTCTGCCCAGATACGGACAGTCTCGTCCGGGCCGCAGTTTTTCAGACGCTCCGCCGCCTCCAGAGTTCTCCGCCAATCCCGCTCCATGATCTCCTCATACCAGTGCTCCAGCAGCATCCGGCGGGTCTCCCCCATAGGTTCCCGGATATCCCCCATGGAGAGGGCGAGAGGCAGCGCCAGCACATCCCGCGGATTCCCGCCCAGCGGTACCGCCTTTCTCCGCCGCTCCGCCGCCTCCCGTCGTGCCCGCTCCAGGGCCGCCTCTTGTTTCTCCGGCGGGGACAAAGAATCTGTCGCCCCTTCAACAGCTCCATAGACCAACCCCACAGTGCTCACGCCTCCGCAGTGCTGCGCCATCTTAAGTCCGCCTTGCGTGGACTGATCAAAACACAGCTCCAGCAATCCACTCACTCCCCACCACATGAAATTTCCTGTGCAGGCTCGGCATCCTTATGTGCCTGCCTTGTTCCGGCATTTCTCGGGTGCCTCGACTCTCTTGCGTCCTACTCTAGCACACAGCTTGGAAAAAAACAAGACGGGCGGCGTTGCCGTCCGTCTTGTCCTCTCATGCGCTTATGTCCTGCTCAGAGCCTCGTCGATGGCCTTGGCGGCAGTCTTGCCTGCACCCATAGCCAGGATGACGGTGGCCGCACCGGTGACGGCATCGCCGCCGGCGTAAACATGGTCGCGGGAGGTAAGGCCGTCCTCGTTCACCACGATGCCGCCCTTCTTGTTGATCTCCAGGCCCTTGGTTGTAGACTTGATCAAAGGGTTGGGGCTGGTGCCCAAAGCCATGATCACGCAGTCCACGTCCACGTCGAACTCGCTGCCGGGGACCTCAATGGGCCGGCGGCGGCCAGAGGCGTCAGGCTCCCCCAGCTCCATCCGGATGCAGCGAATGCCCTTGACATCGTCGTTCTCATCGGCCAAAATTTCCACCGGGTTGCAGAGGGTCTTGAAAATGATGCCCTCCTCCTCGGCGTGCTCCACTTCTTCCTTTCGGGCGGGCAGTTCCTCCATACCGCGGCGGTAAACCACGTAGACCTCAGCCCCCAGGCGCTTGGCGCAGCGGGCCGCGTCCATAGCCACGTTTCCTCCGCCCACGACCGCCACCTTCCTGGGGTGAATGATGGGGGTGTCGGAGTCCGGCAGATAGGCCTTCATCAGGTTGATACGGGTGAGGAACTCGTTGGCGGAGAGGACGCCCTTGTAGTTGACGCCGGGGATGTCCATGAACATGGGCAGGCCCGCGCCGGAGCCGATGAACACGGCCTCGAAGCCCTGCTCTTCCATCAGCTCGTCAACGGTGATGGTGCGGCCCACCACTGTGTCCTTCATGATCTTCACGCCAAAGTGCTCCAGACGGGCCACTTCCTTGGCGACAATCGCCTTGGGCAGACGGAACTCAGGGATGCCGTACACCAGCACGCCGCCCACCTGGTGCAGCGCCTCGAACACGGTGACGTCATACCCCTTCCGGGCAAGATCTCCGGCGCAAGTAAGACCTGCGGGACCAGATCCCACGACCGCCACCTTGTGGCCGTTGCTCTCCGGTACAGTGGGGGCGCCGCCCTGGTGTCCGTGGGCGTTGTGATAGTCGGCCACGAACCGCTCCAGACGGCCGATGCCCACCGGCTCGCCCTTGATGCCGCGCACACACTGGCCCTCGCACTGGTTCTCCTGGGGACAGACACGGCCGCAGATGGCGGGCAGACTGTTGGTAGAGGTAATGACACCGAAGGCCTCGTCAAACTTGCCCTCGGCCACCTTGGAAATGAATTCCGGAATATGTACATTCACCGGGCAGCCGTTCACACACTTGGGATTCTTGCAGTTGAGGCACCGCTGAGCCTCGTCGATGGCCATCTCCGCCGTGTAGCCCAAGGCCACCTCGTCAAAGTTCTTGTTCCGGACGTCCGGCTCCTGGGAGGGCATGGGGTTCTTCTTCAAAGACATGTTCGCCATCTTATTTGGCCTCCTTTTTCAGCAGATTGCAGGTCTCCTCGTACTTGTGCTTTTCGAAGGCCTGATACATCTGATTGCGCTTGACCGCCAGATCCCAGTCCACCTTGTGTCCGTCAAAATCCGGGCCGTCTACACAGGCAAACTTCATCTCGCCGCCCACACTCAGCCGGCAGCCGCCGCACATGCCGGTGCCGTCGATCATAATGGGACTCATGGAGACCGTGGTAGGAATACCATAGGGTTCCGTGGTCTTGGAGACAAATTTCATCATCACCATGGGACCAATGGCGAACACCTCGTCATACTGGTTGCCCGCGTCGATCAGCTCTTTGAGCGCGTCTGTCACCAAGCCCTTTTGTCCATAGGAGCCGTCGTCTGTGCAGATCTTCAGCACGTCGGAGGACTTGCGGAAGTCATCCTCCAGAATCACCAGGTCCTTATTTTTAAAGCCCACCACGGCATGGACCTCGGCCCCGTCGTCATGGAATTTTTTGAGCACCGGATAGGCAATCGCACAGCCCACGCCGCCGCCGACTACGCAGACCTTTTTCTTTCCCTCCGTCTCGGTGGCCTTACCCAGGGGGCCCACGAAGTCCTGCAGACAGTCGCCCTGCTGGAGCTGCTTGAGCTTTTCCGTGGTAGCACCCACAGTCTGGACAATGATGGTGACAGTTCCCTTGTCCGGGTCATAGTCATTGATGGTAATCGGAATCCGCTCTCCCTGTTCGTCCACCCGCAAAATGATGAACTGGCCGGGCTGGGCCTTCTTAGCCACCAGCGGTGCCTCGATCTCGTACAGTGTTACAGTGGGCCTGAGCTCTTCTTTTCTTACGATACGAAACATAACTGAATCTTCCCTCTTTCCCAAATGATCAATTTTGAGACATAGCGGTCGTGTCTGCAATTGCCATATCGTATGTATTGTAATACGGCGTCCCAACTTCGTCAATCTGTTTTTGCAAGATTGATAAATTTCAGACAATTTGAACGACTATGCCAACAGGGTGATTCTGCGGCCGTCCGACTGGATCACTCCCTCGGTGCGCAGGCGTTTTAACTCCCGCATCATGGCGCTGCGGTCCGTGGCAATATAATCCGCCAGCGTGCTGAGAGAAAATGGCAGTGTAAAGCTCTCCTCCCCCTCCTGATCTGCAAGCTGGCGGAAATAGCACAGCAGCTTTTCCCGGATCGACCGGCGGGAGAGTACATCCACCCGGCGGGAAAGTCCCTGAGCCTTGTCGCTCATGAGCTTCAACATATTTTGTACCAGAAGGCTGTGATGCGTACAGGCGTTTTCACATCGCTTGAGAATATGGGCGTAGTCAATAAACAGCACATCGCAGGGGGTACGGCAGATCACCTCCAGGCTGTCGCGAGCTGTGCCGGAAAAGGCCAGCGTCCTGCCAAAGACGCCGCCGGGACCCAGCTCCTCCATCACAGTGGAGACCCCATCCTCATCAATCCGAATCAGCGCCGCCTCTCCCCGCTCCATAATTCCGACGGCATCATTTTTAGGGCTTCCGAAGTCATACACCAGCTCATCCGGGCGAAACGTCCTCTGCACGGCCTGAAAGCAGGTCAGCATTCGGCAGTACTCCTGATAGCTGATGTTTTCAAACAGCGGGCTTCGTTCCAAATCCTCTTGTGTCAGCATGATACCCCTCCCTAGTTGTTGCATATATCACAATATAATTTTATCAAGATTTCATGGAAATGTAAAGAAACATTTCATCAAATTTCATAGATTGTTCACCAACTGTTTCCATGGACCTTGTATATTATGAATAGAGGCCGCAAGGTCCAAATTCAGGCGGACCCTCCGTCTATGAGAAATGAGGCAGACTGGTGAATATTGCTTATTTTTTACTCCCCAAAGCCCGTGTCGCCCATGTGTACGACGACAACACCTTCCGCCAGGGTCTGGAAAAAATGCGTCACCACGGCTACACGGCCATCCCTGTGATCTCCCGCACCGGGCAATACGTGGGCACTGTCAGCGAGGGGGATTTCCTCTGGCGGCTTCTCAGTGAGGAGGAGGGCAGGCGCTGCACGATGAAGGAGCTGGAAAAGCTTCGGGTGCGAGATATCCTTCAAGATGGAGCTTACCCGCCCGTGCGCATCACCGTCACGATGGATGAACTGCTGGACAGCGCAATGAATCAGAACTTCATCCCTGTCGTGGATGACGTGGGCAGTTTCATCGGCATCGTCACCCGCAAGGACATCATCCGCCACTTCGCGGAGCAGGACAGCCTGCCAAGGAACCTGCGCCAGATCGTATGATCGGATGGTATCAAAAGAGGCCCGACAGTTGTCGGGCCTCTCTTTTTTACCGCCTCCGGCGGAGGACGCGCCGTGTCAGCAGGGCGGCAAGTACCACGGTCAGAATCACTACAGCCAGCACTGCCAGTGTAGTCCATCCCGGATTTTTCATCAGCTCCACCACATTCCAGCTCTGGCTGACCTGCTTGCGGCCGTCACCGCTTTCATTGGCGTACTGCTCCGGGACACCCTCCTCTCCAAAGGATTCAAGGTATGACGCAAGGGCATACCACTCCTTGATCTCATTGCCCGCCGCGTCATAGAGGATGCAGTCGTTGAAATCCCTTACCGGCGTGCCGTCGGCCATCTTTGGCTCCAGGGATAAGAGGCCCAGGGATTTGGCCTTTACCGTCCCCAGCATCTGGGCGGAGTACATTCCGGTGACTACTCGGTAAAGCTGGTCATCCTTCAAGTCAGAGAATGCCTCACTGCCGGCAAAGGGCTCGTACAGCCGCGCCGCCATCACCCGGTCAAAAAACATCCGGTGCGTGTTAAAGGCATACTCCATACCCCCGAGATACAACTGAGCCTCCGGCATGATGGGGGTCACGGAGGCGTCCACCTCCGCAGCGGCTTTCAGCTCCTTTCCCGTCAAATACACCCCCACCAGGGGAAAGCCTGAGGTACCGTCAGCCCCCACGCCCATAGAAAGCACATCGAATGCCTGGGAAACCGTGATTTCTCCGGCATGGAGAGGCGCGCGCAGCACACCGGCCGCGGTGACACTGACGGTCTGCACATTCGGTGCGCCGGCTTCCAGGCGCTCGGCCGCCCACAAAAAGGCGTCCGCAGCCAGATTTCCCAGGTTGTTCCCCTGCTGAATCCCCGGTGCCGGGGTGGACAAGTCAAATTCCGCCGTAGTCAGCACCTGGTCATAGGTGAATCCATAGCGGTCCAGGTACGTCTCGCCCACCTGGACCTTCCACGCCTCCACCAGGGCGTTGATATCCGGCGCTTCCGGCAGCGTCTCGTCAATGGGCGTCAGGTGGTAGTCCACCAGGGTCTTGGCGCCGGAGGAGTCCTTCCGGAGAGTGAGGGACCCCAGGTTCTCACAGTACGGCCCAGCGGAGACGAGATAGGTGTCGTTCACCACCAACGGCTCTGTCAGTGTGGTGTGGGTGTGGCCGGAGATGATCACGTCAATGCCGTCCACAGCCTTCGCCAGCAGTTCGTCCTCAGAGCGCTTGGGGTTTTCGTTTGTGCCGGAGTGAGACAGACATACGATCACGTCCGCCCCCTGGGCCTGGAGGGTCTCCACGCACCGCTCCGCCGCCAGAACGGCGTCTTCCAGCACAAAGCCGGAGGTGGGCGCGCAGTCGTGGGAGTCCTGCCCCATGAGGCCGAATATTCCAAAGGAGACGCCGCCCCGCTCAATGAGCTGGGTCTCCGCCATGCCATAGCGGTCCATGGCCTCCTGGATATAGGTCCGGTCGGGGTTGTCCGGGGCCGGGGTGTAATTGGCCGTCAGCAGAGCGGGGAAGAAGAACGTCGCAGGACCGTACAGCTCCTGGAACACCTCAAGGGGCCCCGGCTGGTCCGGCTGGGCCTCATCCAACGCCGCCCAGGCCGCGTCCCGGGCGTCTGCGGCGGCGTTGAGCATCTGGGCAAAGCCCAGGCCGGTATGGTCAAACTCGTGGTTTCCGATGGTAGCGGCATCATACCCCAGCGCCCCCATGGTCCGCAGCTCCGCAGCCTGGGTGGTGTAGAGGGTCTGGATCAACGAGCCGATGGAAAAATCCCCGCCGTCCACCAGCAGCGCATCGGGGTGAGCCGCCTTTTCCGCGTCAATGGCGGTTTTTAGCCGGGCGTAGCCGCCGCTCTCCCCGCCGTCCTCTGCCCGCTGGGGCAGAAAGTGGGAGTGGAGGTCGTGGGTAAACAAAATCGTGACCTCCTGAGCATCCGCAGCCGCCCCCCAGGGTATACAGCCCATGGCCAGCAGCAGCGCCAGAACCAGCGCACAGCAGCGTTTCATAGCCTCATCCTTTCCCGGGAAACAAAGTGCCCGCCGCCGGCCGGAGAGCTGGCGACGGGCCGATATGCTATTCTACCACAATTCCGCTGTCGGAAAAAGCCCTTAAAAGCGCGTTCATGTCGCCGGGGATGGAGATCGGCTCGCCGCAGGCCTTGATGGCGTTGGCCACGTCCTTGAGGCCGTTGCCTGTAACCACGCTGACCACGGTTTCCTCCCGCCCCAGGATACCCTGCTCACAGAGCTTCTTCACACCCGCGGCTGCAGTGACACCCGCCGGCTCACCAAAGACCCCGCAGCTTCTGCCCAGGAGCTGCTGGGCCTCCATGATCTCCCGGTCGGAGACGTTCACCGCAAGGCCCTGGGACTCCCGGATGGCCATCAGCGCCTTGTCGCCGTTGCGGGGGACTCCTACGGCGATGGAGTCGGCAAAGGTGTTCTCCTCCATAGGCTCCCAGCTGCCGCCCCGGACGACGGCCCGGTTGATGGGGCAGCAGCCCTCCGCCTGAGCGGAGATCAGACGGGGCAGGCGGTCGATGAGCCCCACGGCATGCAGGTCCTTGAGGCCCTTCCAGAGTCCCGCAATGGTGCAGCCATCCCCCACGGAGATGGCGATGTAGTCCGGTGCCTGCCAGCCCAGCTGTTCTAAAATCTCATAGGCCACGGTCTTTTTTCCCTCAGAGAGATAGGGATTGATGGCGGCGTTGCGGTTATACCAGCCCCAACGGTTAATGGCCTGTCTGGAGAGCTCAAAGGTCTCCTCGTAGCTGCCCTGGACGGAGATGACGGTGGCGCCGAAGGTCATGAGCTGGGCCACCTTGCCCTTGGGCGCCCGGGAGGGGACAAAGATGTAGGTCGCAAGGCCCGCCGCCGCTGCGTTTCCTGCGAGAGATGAGGCGGCGTTGCCAGTGGAGGAGCAGGCGATCACCCCAGCCCCGGCCTCGCGGGCCTTGGCGACGGCCATGGCGCTGGCCCGGTCTTTAAGGGCGCCGGTGGGGTTCAGTCCGTCGTCCTTGACCCAGAGCTGTTTGAGGCCCAGCTGTGCGGCGAGGCGGGGCTCGTCATAGAGGGGGGACCAGCCCACCCGCAGGGGGGTAGGCTCTGTGGTCTCCTCAATGGGCAACAGCTCACGATAGCGCCACATGGTCCGCTCCGTCCGTTCCGCCAGCACTGCCTTGGTCAGCCGCTTTTTGATCTCGTCGTAGTCGTAGACAATCTCCAGCACGCCGCCGCACGTGCAGGTGGTCAGGTCCGGCGTGGCCGGATAGGTTTTGCCGCACTTGATACACTGGCCGTATTTGACGTTTTTCATAGAGTTACTCCTTTCCATCAATAACGAAATGAAAATGGGCGGGAGTAGGCCGCCCGCCCTACTCCCTTGCATGTTCCTGGGAGTTCTCCGCCAAATTCTCCAGAGCCACCCGTGTGGCCTCCACAATAAAGTTTGAGAATGTGCAATCTGTTCCACGAATCGCAGTCTCCACCTGTTCGATCACATCGTTCGGAAACCGAACGCTTTTACTGGTCGTCGGTGGATTTTTGGGAATGTGGAACTTTCGCACGTCTATCAGCCTCGCACTTGTTGATACGATTAATTGTAATGCAACTAACTCCCTGTGTCTGCATCACATTTGCACTACATTTATGCTACAATTATCATACAGAAACACGTGTTTGTCTGCATTACAATTTGTACGATAAATCGTATGACAGATGCTTACCTGAGGTAATAGAAATGGAGAACTTCCCTGCTTATTATACGATGCTTTTCAATGCCATCACGGAGGCCCTTCGGCTCATAGGAAAGAGCCGGCATGCCGATGCCGCCCTGCTGCTGAAAGACGCCCAAATACGCGCAGAGGACGCCTATATTGAAGCCGACAGCAGCCCGGCATCCCCGGAGGACTGACGGGGGGATCGCCTCCTGCGGCACCTCCTTTTCCTACCCCGGCACGCCGTTTCATCCCGGCGCGCCACCGTGGGAGACGATACCCCGATCAGCCCCCATACAACCGCCGCAGGGCGGGGCAAGGCCCCGCCCTGCGGTTTTCTTACAGCGCTTTTAAAAGGCCCGTGGCCTCGTTAAACGCATCAATCAGCTCGTCAAGATCCTTCGCCTGGGCATGGACGGCATCCCAGATTCCCTCGTACCACAGGGCATTGAGCTCCTCCACGGTCTTGCCCTGCTGCTCCACCCAGGTATAATATTTCAAATTGTGAACCCGCTTGCGGTCCGCATAGGTCAACTCCTGCATGCTGTCCGTCTTGACGGCCAGCATATGGACGCCGTGGTCCAGCGCCGCCTCATGAACGGTATAGGCGCCATACTCCCCGTTCAGCTCCCCGATGCGGCTTTGGTACATCGCGGCGGAGTCGGTGAGGACAGTGCCCACCACATCCCGGCTGGTGAACTCGTAGTACTTGGCCATCTTGATGCAGCAGAGCACATTGGCGATACCGGAGATGCCAAGCCAGGTAAGCTGCTCCACCAGCTCCGGGGCCAGGCGTAGCTCCTCTTTTAGATACGTCCGGCCCTCCGGGGTGTTGAACAGGCGCAACAGCCGCTGGCTGTCCTCATCGTCGATGTCGATCACCATGTCGGTGTTCTTCACGTTGTGAATCCAGGGGATGTGCTTGTCGCCAATGCCTTCGATCCGGTGTCCGCCAAAGCCGTTTTCCAGAATTGTGGGGCACTGCAGCGCCTCGCCCACGGCCAATTTCAAGTGGGGGTAGAGCTCCTTGAGCCGGTCGCCGGTGGAGAGGGTACCGGCGGAGCCGGAGGTGAAGCAGGCTCCCGCGAAGCGGTCTCCGGGGAGCTTCACGGTCTCGAACACATCCGCCAGGGCGTTGCCAGTGACATTGTAGTGCCAGAGGGGGTTGCCCATCTCCTCAAACTGGTTGAAAATCATGTAATGGGGGTCCTGCTTGAGCTCGTTGGTCTTGTCAAAAATCTCCTTGACGTTGGACTCGCAGCCAGGGGTGGCGATGACCTCTGCGCCGATCTCCCGCAGCCAGTCGAAGCGCTCCCGACTCATCTCCGCCGGGAGAATCGCCACGCCTTGGGCCCCCAGCAGCGCGGAGTTAAACGCGCCGCCCCGGCAGTAGTTGCCGGTGGAGGGCCAGACGGCCTTGTGGGCCTTCACGTCAAACTGGCCGGTGACAAGCCGGGGCGCGAGGCACCCGAAGGACGCGCCTACCTTATGGCAGCCGGTGGGGAACCACTTGCCCACCATGGCGATGATCCGGCAGGGCACGCCGGTGAGCTTCGGGGGCAGCTCGATGTAATTGGGCACCGCCTGGAAGAGGCCCCCACTCTCCTTCGCCTCGTTCTTCCAGGTGATGCGGAAGAGGTTCAGGGGGTTGACCTCCCACAGTCCCACGCTCTTGAGCCGCTCCTGAATCTTTTCAGGGATGGTCTCTGGATGCCGCATCTGGGCGATGGTGGGGATGATGATGCCGTTCTCCCTGGCGTTTTGGATGTTGTGGTCCAGGCCCTCCCGGTTGATGTGCAGATCAATCATGTTTACCCTCCTGCTGTTTTGTGTCAATGTAAGAATATAAGGTGTACTTGGAAATTCCAAAATACTTGGCGATCTTGTCGCCGGACTTTGTCACTAAAAACGCGCCGTTCTGGCTGAGAAACTGGATGGCGCGGATTTTGTCCTCCTTGTTCATCAGCACTACGGGCTTACCTACCAGAGCCACGGACTGCTGAATCAGCTCCTCCAGCAAATCGTTGACATTAACGATCTTCTCCGGCTCCGCCGGCTGAGGGGTGGAGATCAGGTCCGCGATGGCGTTCTCCACCATCATGAGGCGGGAGATGTCGTAGTTGATGGCGAGAATGGCCGCCACCTTTCCCCGGCTGTTGCGGATATAGATGGTGGAGGACTTCAAAATCTTTCCGTCCGGCGTTTTGGTGAGATAGCACAAGTGGTCTTTGGTGGTCTGGTCCTGGCTGCGCAGCTGCTCCAGCACCACATGGGACGCGCCGTCTCCCACCTTCCGTCCGGTGACATGACCGTTGAAAATGGCCACGATGGAATGGTCTGGGTGACGGCTGAGGTCGTGGACCACCACCTCGCATCCGCTGCCGAACTGGGCGGCGATGCCTGCGGCCACCTGCCGCAAAAGCTCCAGTCTTTTGCTCTCCGTGAGGCCCCCTCCTCTCTGCATATTCGCACAATCTATCCTCTTTATCATATCATAGTTTTTATGGAAATCAACCGCTTTTCAAAAAATTTTTTTGCGTTTCAAACTTTTTGTTTGACAAGTGCTGTTCTTATGCTATGATAGAAGAAGGTACACATAGGCATTTCAAATCTATCGAATATGAACAAAGATGATGGAGGGTATCGCGATGGATTTCGAGGCAGTCAGACAGGCAGCGGAGAGTTACAAGGCCGATATGTCCCGCTTTTTGCGGGACATGATCTCCCACCCCAGCGAGAGCTGTGGAGAGCGGGAGGTGGTCGCGTGTATCCGGGCGGAGATGGAGAAGCTGGGCTACGACAAGGTGGAGGTAGACGGCCTTGGCAACGTAATCGGTTATATGGGCCAGGGCGACAAGATCATCGCCTTTGACGCTCACATCGACACCGTGGGCGTGGGCAACCGGGACAACTGGGAGGCAGACCCCTACCAAGGCTTTGAGACGGACGACATCATCTACGGCCGGGGCGGCAGCGACCAGGAGGGCGGCATGGCTTCCGCCGTGTACGGCGCCCGGATTATGAAGGATTTGAACCTGATTCCGGAGGGCTACCAGATTATGGTGGTGGGCTCCGTTCAGGAGGAGGACTGCGACGGCATGTGCTGGCAGTACATCGTCAACAAGGACTTCCCCAGCAAGGAGGAGGCCCAGCGGCGCATTGAGTTCGTGGTCTCCACGGAACCCACCGACGGCGGCATCTACCGTGGGCACCGGGGCCGCATGGAAATCCGGGTGGACGTGAAGGGCGTGAGCTGCCACGGCAGCGCCCCGGAACGGGGAGACAATGCCATTTACAAGATGGCGGACATCATCCGGGATGTCCGTGCTCTCAACGAAAGCGGCGACGGCCCCTCCAACCCCATCAAGGGCCTGGTGAAGATGCTCAACCCGGCGTTCAATCCCCAGCACGCCGAGGACGCCCAGTTCCTGGGCCGGGGCACCTGCACCGTCAGCCAGATTTTCTACACCTCCCCCAGCCGCTGCGCCGTGGCGGACAGCTGCGCCATTTCTATCGACCGGCGCATGACCGCCGGGGAGACCTGGGACTCCTGCCTCAGAGAAATTGAGGAGCTTCCCAGCGTGAAGAAATACGGCGACGATGTGAAGGTCAGCATGTACATGTACAGCCGCCCCTCCTGGACCGGCGAGGTCTATGAGACAGAGTGCTTCTTCCCCACCTGGATCAACAAGGAAAGCGCCGCCCACGTCCAGGCTCTGGTGGAGGCCCACCGCGGCCTTTACGGGGACGCCCGGGTGGGCCACGCCGACCCCGATCCCCGTTATGACACCATGGCCCTGCGCAGCACCCGTCCCTTGACGGACAAGTGGACCTTCTCCACCAACGGCGTGTCCATCCAGGGCCGGTACGGGATTCCCTGCGTAGGCTTCGGCCCCGGCGCGGAGGCCCAGGCCCACGCTCCCAACGAGATCAACTGGAAGCAGGACCTAGTAACCTGTGCCGCTGTCTACGCCGCCGCAGTGAAGCTCTACAAACCCGAAAATCGGACCGGGGATGTCTCTGAATTCCGCCAGGGTCTAACGGATAACAACATTCAGTAAACCTGGGGGGGCATACTTATGACAACAGTGGATAAAGCCTGGATGCGAGAGGCCCTCCGGCTCTCCCAGCAGGCTGTCGCCCACGGAAACGAGCCCTTCGGCGCCGTGCTGGTCAAGGATGGCGAACTGGTCTACTCCAATGAAAATCAAATTTACACCCGCCATGACCCTACCTTCCACGCGGAGGCGGGCCTCCTGCGGGAGTTCTGCCGGGAGACCGGCATCACGGACCTCAGAGCCTATACCCTCTATTCCAGTTGTGAGCCCTGCTTCATGTGCAGCGGCGCCATGGTGTGGGTGAAGCTGGGCCGGCTGGTTTACGGCGCCAGCAACCGGGATCTGGAAAAGATTCTGGGGCAGGAGGGCTGCGACTGCAGCAGTATGGTGTTTGCCCACTCCGGCCACTGCCCTGCCGTGACTTCAGGGGTGCTCCGGGAGGAGTGCCTTCAGGTTTTAAAAGATTATTTTGGGCAGCCAAAGTCTGCCCCTGAACTTTAAGCGGAAAGGAAGCGCATGACTATGAGCAAAACTGTCAAGCTTGCCCAACATCTGGAACAGCTGCACATCAACAACATGTACAAAAACGATTTCTACTGGACCTGGGACAAGACCGACGAGGAGCTGGAAGCCATCTTCACTGTGGCCGATGCCCTGCGGGACCTGCGGGAACGAAACAGGTCCACCCGGATTTTTGACTCAGGACTTGGTATCTCCATCTTCCGGGACAACTCCACCCGCACCCGGTTCTCCTTTGCCTCCGCCTGCAACCTGCTGGGACTCCAGTGCCAGGACCTGGACGAGAAGAAGTCTCAGATTGCCCACGGCGAAACTGTCCGAGAGACCGCCAATATGGTCTCCTTCATGGCAGAGGTCATCGGTATCCGGGATGACATGTACATCGGTGAGGGCCATAAGTATCAAAAGACTTTTATGGATGCTGTAAAAGAGGGTTATCGGGACGGTATCCTGGAGCAGCAGCCCACCCTGGTAAACCTCCAGTGCGACGTGGACCATCCCACTCAGTGCATGGCTGACATGCTCCATATCATCCACCACTTCGGCGGCGTGGAGAATTTGAAGGGCAAGAAGCTGGCCATGACCTGGGCCTACTCCCCCAGCTACGGCAAGCCCCTCTCCGTCCCCCAGGGCGTCATCGGCCTGATGACCCGCTTCGGCATGGACGTGGTACTGGCCCACCCAGAGGGGTACGATGTAATGCCCGAGGTGGAAGAGATTGCACGGAAGAACGCGGCGGCCACCGGAGGGTCCTACAAAAAAGCCGCCTCGATGGAGGAGGCCTTTGACGGCGCCGACATCGTCTATCCCAAGTCCTGGGCACCCTTCGCCGCCATGGAGCAGCGCACGAAGCTCTATCAGGCTGGGGACCAGGCGGGCATTGATGCGCTGGAGCAGAAGCTTCTGACCCAGAACGCTCAATATAAGAGCTGGACCTGCAGCGAGGAGATGATGAAGCGCACGAAAAACGGCAGCGCCCTGTATCTCCACTGCCTGCCAGCTGACATCACCGGCCTGAGCTGCCCTGAGGGCGAGGTTGCGAACTCTGTGTTTGACCGCTATCTAGTTCCTCTTTACAAGCAAGCCAGCTTCAAGCCCTATATCATCGCCGCCATGATCCTGATGAGCAAGGTCAAGGACCCAGTCTCCGCTCTGCTGGCCATGGACGCCGGCGGCAGGCGCAAGGTGTTTTAATGGCAAGCCAGCGGACGCCTTCCCCATTAACGGCTCTTCCTGCCAAACAGGGAGAGCATTCCACAGGCCAGGCCTACCCCCAGCATGGTAAAGCCGCTGTTGAGGTCGAGCTGTTTCATCATGGACAGCACCGCTACCGCCACGCCCATGGCCAGAGCCACCGCCCGGAGCGCCAGAACGGTGATCTCCCCGCGTTCTGTGCATCCCGCCTCGGGCGGAGTCTGCGACTGAACCTGCATCAGTTCATCCACCGATACACAGAACAGCTCCGCAAGCTTGGGCAGCGTCTCCACGGAGGGGCAGGACAGGTCCCGCTCCCATTTGGACACAGCCTTGTCCGTAACACCCATCCGCTCCGCCAGCTCCAGCTGGGTCATTCCCCGTTCTTTCCGCAGGGACGCAATCATCTGTCCCAAGGTCTGCCCACTCATGTTCCACATTCCTTTCCATCATGGTCTGTCTGTTACCCTATCATAATCCGCCGGTTTCCTCAACCGACCGCCAGTTCCTTTTCCGGAAACTTCCGGTGGAGCAGCAGGAAACCTGACTTTCTCCGTGAGGTAATTGTATCATGGGTAAACGCATTGTCATCGCCCTGGGCGGTAACGCCTTGGGCAAGAGCCTCTCCGAACAGATGGCCGCGGTAAAACACACCGCCGAGGCCATCGCTGATCTCATTGAAGATGGCCATCAGGTGGTCGTCGCCCACGGCAACGGCCCCCAGGTGGGCATGATCCAAAACGCCTTTGCCGCCTATCACCGCCAGGAGCCTCAGAGCGACGTGATGCCACTGTCCGTTTGTGTAGCCATGAGCCAGGGCTACATTGGCTACGACCTGCAAAATGCCCTGAAAACAGAACTGCTGGACCGCGGCATCCAAAAGGGCGTGGCCACGGTGTTGACCCAGGTGGTGGTGGACCAGGACGATCCGGCCTTTCAGAATCCCACCAAGCCCATCGGCTCCTTCCTAACGAAAGAGGAAGCGGAGGTCCTGGTCCGGGAAAAGGGCTATCAGGTGGCGGAGGACGCTGGCCGGGGCTGGCGGCGGGTCGTGGCCTCCCCCCAACCTCTGGCGGTGGTGGAGCTATCCACCATCCAGGCTCTGATGGACGCCGGCTCCGTGGCCATCGCCTGCGGCGGCGGCGGGATTCCCGTCTTCCTTCAGGATCGTCATCATCTCAAGGGCGCTCCCGCCGTCATCGACAAGGATCTGGCCTCCGAGCTGCTGGCGGAGCTGTTGGATGCCGACATACTGATCATTCTGACGGCGGTGGAAAAGGTGGCCGTCAATTTTGGAAAACCCGACCAGCAGTGGCTGGACCGCCTGACTCCGGCGGAAGCCCTTGTCTATGCGGAGGAGGGCCAGTTCGCTCCCGGCAGCATGCTGCCCAAGGTTCAGGCTGCTGTGAAATTTGCTCAGTCCAAGCCCGGTCGGGCCGCCCTGATTACTCTTCTGGAACGGGCCATTGACGGCATCCGCGGAAAAACCGGCACCCTGATTTCCATGTAAACACTTTCCTTGCAAAAAGCCAGGGACATTCCTTCAGAATGTCCCTGGCTTTTTGTCATACACCAATCCCCTGTACTTCTCTGTTTACCATCAGACGTATTCCGGGCGCATGCGGCCTGGTGTTTCTAACACAGCAGTCTTGTAATTTTCCCTAGCATTTAGTTGTCCTCTCTCAGCGGCCATTCTGCTGCTCGGATGTTTTCTCCACAACCTCCGGAGTGTCATTTTTCCCAAAAGCTTCTAAAATGATAAGATTATAGTTGAATTTTTTTTTGTGACCTTGTATGATGAAGGCAGGCGGAGTTCTTTCCGCCAAATTTTATCAAGAGTGATTGATAAGGAGGAAAGTAGAATGAAGAAGTTTCTTGCGCTGCTCCTCTCCCTGGCCATGGCGCTGAGTCTGGCCGCCTGCGGAGGAAACGACACCACCACGGATGATACCACAGATGACACCACGGAAGAGGGTTCTTCCAGCGTAAAAATTGGCTTGATCTGCATTCACGATCAGAACTCCGGCTATGACGCAGCCCACATTGACGGTCTGACCGCCGCCTGCGAGGCTCTGGGAATCGACGCCAGCGACCCTGAGCAGGTCATGATGCGCTACAATATCCCTGAGGATGAAACCTGCGAGGACGCCGCCATTGACCTGGCGGAAGCCGGCTGCAACATCATCTTCTCCGACTCCTATGGTCATCAAACTTACATGCTCAGCGCCGCCGAGCAGTATCCTGCCGTCACGTTCGTGGCGTGTACGGGTGATCAGGCCGGCGTTGCTGGTCTGGACAATTTCAAGAACCTCTTCACCAATGTCTATGAGTCTCGCTATGTATCCGGCGTTGTGGCCGGCATGAAGCTCAAGGAGCTGATGGACGCCGGTACCGTGACAGACCCCTATGTGGGCTATGTGGGTGCCTTCCCCTATGCCGAGGTGGTATCTGGCTACACCGCGTTCCTGCTGGGCATTCAGTCCATCGTGCCCGAGGCTCACATGGACGTTCAGTACACCAACAGCTGGTATGATCCCCCGGCGGAGAGCGAGGCAGCCAACATTCTGATGGCTCGCGGCTGCGTTATCATCGGCCAGCACGCCGACTCCACCGGCGCTCCCTCCGCCGTGCAGGCTGAATACGAGGCTGGCAAGACGGTTTTCTCCGTTGGCTACAACATCGACATGCTGTCTGTCGCCCCCGATGCCGCTCTGACCTCCGCTCAGAACAACTGGTCTGTCCTGTATCAGGACACCTTGGAGAAGTTCATCGCCGGTGAGGAGGTTCCCTCCAACTACGCCGCCGGTATCGCTGAGGATGCCGTGATGATCTCCGCCTTGGGTCCCAACTGCGCTGAGGGCACTCAGGAGGCTGTGGACGCCGCCTGGTCCGCCATCAAGGATGGCAGCCTGCAGGTCTTTGACACCAGCAAGTTCACTGTGGGCGGCCAGCCGGTAGAGAGCTATGAGGTAGATTTCTCCATCGTGGACTTTGCCACCGGCAATGTCATCTTCGAGGGCCCCACGGAAAACGTCATTGTGGACGGTGCTTTCCAGGAGTCCACCTTCCGTGCCGCTCCCTACTTCGATCTGCGGATTGACGGCATTACCGAGCTGAACAACAACTAATTCTCCACCCACTGGCGGGGCCGCGATGCGGCCCCGCCTTTGTGCTTGTTAAAAATGGGTACCAACTCTCCCTTACTCAAATTTTTTGTGTGCAATCCTAACAATTTTTTTGCCATTTTGGATTTACAGCAGATGCAATCCATGGTATACTTGCCATAGAAGCCTTTCCCAGGCGCTGGGGTCCTCATCGCACCGGCGCCTTTTTGAATTTATGCCCCGCGGCAGAAAGGATGGTCTTCTTGGAAACTGTTGCAGCGGTCCAAATGAAGCACGTGACGAAACGATTCGGCAGTGTTATTGCCAATGACAGTGTCTCCCTGGATATCAACAAGGGGGAAATCCTCTCTCTACTGGGAGAAAATGGAAGTGGCAAAACCACCCTGATGAACATGCTGGCAGGCATCTATTTCCCTGACAAAGGGGAGATTTTGGTAAACGGCTCCCCTGTTACCATTGCCTCGCCCAAGGATGCCTATGAACACGGAATCGGCATGATCCATCAGCATTTCAAGCTGGTGGATGTTTTCACCGCAGCGGAGAACATCGTCTTGGGGCTAGAGCACGAGGGAAAGTTGGACTTAAAGTCCGCCTCTGCCAAGATCACGGAAATTTGTAAAAAATATGGGTTTCACATTGACCCCTCCAAGAAGGTCTACGACATGTCTGTATCGGAAAAACAGACTGTGGAGATCGTGAAAGTTCTCTATCGGGGCGCGGAAATCCTGATTCTGGACGAGCCCACCGCTGTTTTGACTCCGCAGGAGACAGACCGCCTGTTCGCTGTGATGCGCAACATGCGCTCTGACGGCAAGGCCATGGTGATTATCACCCACAAGCTCCACGAGGTGATGGATGTATCTGACCGGGTCGCCGTTCTGCGCAAGGGCAAATACATCGGAGACGTACCCACAGCAAGCACCAATCCTCAGTCTCTCACCGACATGATGGTAGGGCGGGCTGTCACGCTGAATATTGACCGGCCGGAACCTCAAAACCCCACACCCCGGCTGGAGGTTCAAAATGTCACCGTTTATGATGCCATGGGTGTCAAGCGCCTGGACCAGGTGTCCTTCACCGCCATGGGCGGGGAAATTCTGGGCATCGCCGGCATCGCTGGCTCTGGCCAGAAGGAGCTGCTGGAGTCTATCGCTGGATTACAGCCCATGCAGCCCGGCGCCTCCATTCTCTACCGTCCCCTGGGGACCGCTCCGGAGGCCCCGGGCATGGAGCTGGTGGGGAAAACGCCTTTGCAAATCAAGCGAGCCGGTGTGTCCTTGGCCTTTGTACCAGAGGACCGGCTGGGCATGGGATTGGTTGGCACCATGGGCATGACCGGCAACATGCTGCTGCGCAGCTACCGGAAGGGCCACGGCGCCTTTACTGACCGCAAGGCCCCCAGGAAGCTGGCCGAGCAGGTCAAAGAGGAGCTGGATGTCATCACTCCCAGTGTCAATTTTCCCGTCCGGCGCCTCTCCGGAGGAAACGTGCAGAAGGTGTTGGTGGGCCGGGAGATTGCCCAGGAGCCCACGGTATTGATGACGGCCTACGCCGTCCGGGGCCTGGACATCAACACTTCCTACACAATCTATAATCTGTTAACAGAGCAGAAGATGAAGGGCGTAGCTGTGGTGTTCGTGGGTGAAGATTTGGATGTGCTGTTAGAGCTGTGCGACCGCATTCTGGTGCTGTGCGGCGGGCAGGTCAGCGGTGTGGTGGAGGCCCGCACCACGACAAAAGAAGAGGTAGGGCTGTTGATGACCCGTTTCAAAAAGGAGGCTGCTGAGGTATGAGTCATGTAAAATCTCATAGCAGAGAGCCTCTGCTGCGGATTGCCAAACGAGAAGGCATCTCTCGTCCCAAGGCTTACGGCGTCCGGGCTGCTGCGGTACTGTTGTCTCTGGTGGTCAGCGGCATCTTCATCTTCACTGTCACCAAGCTCAACCCCATCGCCGTGTATGAGGGGATTTATGACGGCGCTTTCGGCACTCCCCGCCGTTTCTGGGCCACAATCCGGGATACCATGATGCTGCTGTGCATCGGTGTAGGCCTGGCTCCCGCATTCAAAATGCGCTTTTGGAACATCGGCGCAGAGGGGCAGATTCTCATTGGCGGCGTCATTACCGCCGGATTCATGCGGTTTTACGGCGGTACAATTCCCACCCCCGTCCTACTGGTCTTGATGGCCGCCGTCTCCCTGACGGCAGGTGGTGTCTGGGGTGTGATTCCCGCCACCTTCAAGGCCCGCTGGAACACTAACGAGACTCTGTTCACCCTGATGATGAATTATGTCGCCATCCAAATCACCAGCTATTGTGTGGCCCTATGGGAGTTTCCCGTCGGCTCCAACACGGTGGGTGTGATTCACCAGCAGACCAAATACGGCTGGTTTCCTGAAATTTTCGGTCAGGAGTATGGTCTGAACGTCATCCTGGTGATGACATTGACGGTGGGCATGTACATCTATTTGAAATACTCCAAGCACGGCTATGAAATCACCGTGGTAGGCGACAGTGAGAACACTGCCCGCTACGCTGGCATCAGCGTTAAAAAGGTCACGGTCCGGACTATGGCCATTTCCGGCGCTATCTGCGGTCTTGCAGGCTTCATCGCCGTGGCCGGCGTGGGCCACACGATCTCCACCTCCACTGCTGGCGGCCGGGGCTTTACCGCCATCATTGTAGCGTGGCTCGCACAGTTCAACACATTTGTGATGATTCTGATTTCTTTGCTGCTGGTCTTTCTGCAAAAGGGTGCTATTCAGATTGCCACTCAGTTCGGTCTGAACGATTATGCCTCCAACATCATCACTGGCATCATCTTGTTCTTCATTCTGGGCAGTGAGTTCTTTATCAACTACCGTGTGATTATCCGTTCCAGAAAGGAGGGTGCGAAATGAGTCTGGGCTCTGATTTCATGGATCTGTTGATCCGGCTCCTTCAATCCGCCGTGTGCTTTGGCACCGTCATCATGTACGGCGCCCTGGGCGAGATTCTGACGGAGAAGTCCGGCAACCTGAACCTGGGCGTCCCGGGCATCATGTACCTGGGCGGCATCGCGGGCCTTGCTGCCTCCTTCTTCTATGAGTTCAACAACCCCTCCCCCTCCCCGCTGATATGCCTGCTGTTGAGTTTTGGGGCGGCGTTTCTGGCTTCGGCCCTGGGGGGGCTGCTATACAGCTTTCTAACCATTACGCTGCGGGCTAACCAGAACGTCACCGGCCTGACACTGACCATCTTTGGCGGCGGCATTGCCAACTTTTTCGGTGGAAGCCTGAATACGATGGCCGGCGGCGTGGGCCAGATTTCTGTGGCCGCCACCAGCGCCGTTTACCGGGCCAATCTCAACAACTCTACAGACCTGGGCGTCTTCGGCTCGCTGTTTCTCAGCTACGGCTTCATGGTGTATCTGGCGATTGCGCTTTCCATCGTCATGGCCTGGTTCTTAAACCGCACTCGGGCCGGATTGAATCTTCGCGCAGTGGGTGAAAATCCCGCTACTGCGGACGCGGCAGGTGTCAACGTGACGCGCTACAAGTATCTGGCCACCTGCGTGGGTGCCGGCATCTCCGGCATGGGCGGCCTGTACTACACGATGGACTACATCAAGGGCACCTGGGCCAACGACGGCACCATCGAATCCCTGGGCTGGCTGGCAGTGGCTCTCGTGATTTTCGCCATCTGGCGGCCGCTCAACGCCATCTGGGGGTCCTATCTCTTCGGACTGCTGTTCTGGGTTTACCTGATTATTCCGGGTCTGGGCCGGAGAGACATTGAGCTTTTCAAGATGCTGCCCTACCTTGTCACCATCCTGGTGCTGGTTGTGATCTCGCTGCGGAAAAAGCGGGAAAATCAGCCCCCCGCAAGCCTGGGTCTGCCTTACTTCCGAGAGGAGCGGTAATCCATGCCCTCTAATGACACGGCCGGTCTGATGAAATCAGACCGGCCGTGTTTTTGAAAAGATGAAGATATTTTACAAGCCTTTTCTCCTGCCAATTGGTATCATAGCTTCCAAGGAGGCGCGCATATGAAAAACGAGGTCAGAACCGCCGTCTACGACGGGACGCTACAAGTGGAAGCCTACCGTCTCCAGGGAATCGCTCAGCCCTTTCCAGCCCACTTCCACGACCACTATGTGATCGGCCTGACTGAGGCTGGAGAGCGCCGCATGATCTGCCGGGGACAGACCTGGACGCTCCAGCGGGGCAGCATGGTCCTCTTCTGTCCAGGGGAGCTTCATGCCTGCGTACAGGCAAATGCGGAGCCATTTGACTATCGAGGCATGAACATCCCCTCACAGGTCATGCTGAAAGAGGTTCGGGAGGCTGTTGGAAACACGGCCCTTCCGGAGTTTTCCCAGCCCGCTCTAGAGGATGCGGAAGCCGCCTGCTGCCTGCGGCTTCTCCACCAGGCGATCATGGAGGAGGACAGCAGCTTTAGAAAGGAAGAGCTTTTTTTGCTGTTGATCTCCCGGCTGCTCCAACAGTATGGACAGCCCCCTCCCCGCAGCGTTTCGGAGTGCCGGAGCGAGGTGGAGTCCGCCCGCGCGTTCATGGAGAAGCACTTTGCCGAACACTTGGATTTGGAGCAGCTGTGCGGCCTGGTACATCTCAGCAAGTCCACCTTGCTGCGGGCTTTCACACGCGCCAAGGGGATCACTCCCTATCACTATCTGGTAAACCTTCGGATTTGTGCGGCTAAGCGCCTTCTGGAGCAAGGCGCTTCTCTCCTGGAAGCAGCCATGCAAACAGGCTTTTCCGATCAAAGTCATTTCACAAACTGTTTCAGCCGATATATTGGACTAACGCCCGGCGCCTATCAGGAAATATTCACCCGGGCAGAGAAAAGAGGATGACAGATGGACTACCAAAACGAAAAGTGCGTCATGGTGATGGACGAGCAGCTGCCTGTCGGCATGCTGGCAAACACGGCGGCTATCCTGGGAATCACCCTGGGGCAGAAGCTGCCGGAGGTTGTGGGCGACGATGTAGTAGATCAGAGCGGACAGACGCACCTGGGGATCATCGCCTTCCCCGTCCCCATTCTAAAGAGGTCTCGGGAAGGCATCCGGGAACTGCTGGAAAAGCTCCGCCAGCCGGAATTTCAGGGGGTGGTCGCAGTAGATTTTTCCGAGTTGGCTCAGGGCTGTAAAACCTATTGCGATTATATCACGAAAATGGGAAACACTCCCGAAACGGATCTCTCATATCTGGGCCTTGCCATCTGCGGCAGCAAGAGGCTCGTAAATCAGCTCACCGGCAGTCTGCCGTTGCTGCGTTGAGAATATCACTCCCGTACTGGTCTTGTCTCATTACCCAGTTCTATCATTAGAGGGTTCGGCATACTGCCGAACCCTCTAATTTATTTATGATTTGGGCTCCTCAGATTCCCCCAGGGTAGCCTCAGCTGTCTCTTCCGCAGTCTCCGGTTCCTCCGTCAAAGGGCTGACCGCCTCCGTATCAGCGGTTAGCTGCTCCCGGGCCAGCCGGTTCACCAAGAGCCCCTCAGCCGTGCGCTTTTTAATCCTGATATTGTAAAACAGCATCAGTGCCGCCACAATCGCCAGTACCAGGCTCAGCGCCTGAGACACACGGATCGGCTGTCCCATAAACGTCCAGTCAAAGAGATAGAGACTGTCTGTCCTTAGCCCCTCAATCCAGAACCGGCCCAGTCCGTACCACAGGAAATAGAACCAAGTGTTTTCTCCGTCAAAACGGCGGCCCTTCGAAATCACAAACAGCAGCAGCCCCAGCCCCACCAGATTCCATAGGCTCTCATAGAGAAAGGTGGGATGCACCTCAATATATTGAGAGGAAGTAACCCACAGCCGCATCCGCCAGGGAAGATCCGTCAAGCCGCCGAAAGCCTCCCGGTTGATAAAGTTCGCCCAGCGGCCGATGATCTGTCCCAGAATCAGCCCCAGTACGCCCAGATCCGTCATAGCGAAGAAGGAGAGCTTCTTATGCCGGGTGTAGAAGAACACCACGATCACTGCCACGATCACCGTACCGTAAATTGCAAGGCCGCCGTCCCAGATGGCGACCATCCTGCCCCAGTTCAGGGTTCCATCTGCGTTTCGGTAGAGTTCCAGATTGAAAATCACGTAATAGATGCGGGAGCCGATGATGCAGCTTGGCACCGCCCAGAGAACCATGTCCAAAACATGATCCTCCTTGATGCCGTACCGCTTGGCCTGCTTCATGCAAAGCAGCAGACCCGCCAGCATGGCTGCCGCCAGGATGATCCCATACCAGTAGATGCCGTGCCCGACATGGATGGCGATGGGGTCCGGGTTGAACTCCCAGTCCCCGAAGAGGCCGGGAAAGCTGATAGGCATATCTTTCAACGCTTGCAACGAAGTCAAAATGGATGTTCCTCTCTTTCTCTCTTAGTCCTTGGGTGTGATCTCACTGAGGACCATGCGGTCAGGGCGCAGATTGTCCCGCAGGAAGGCGGCCACGTCCTCCCGGGTGACGGTGTCGAACACCTGGGGGAAGCGGAAGGGGTCGTAGCCGTGGAAGTACCCTTCCGTCAAGGAGACGGCGATGTTCTCAAAGGAGTTCAGCCCACGCAGATTGGAGCCGAAGGCGGCGCGCCGGACCTGCTGGTAGAAGCCCTCATCGATTCCCTCTCGGGCCAGGCGATCCACCTCCTTTTGGATCTCCACTGCCACAGCTCTTGCGTTCTTGCTGTCTCCGCCAGCGTAGAGATACGCAATCCCCGGCATCATTTCAAAGGCGCCGCCGAAGCTGGAATTGATCAAGCCCTGATCATAGAGCCGCAAATACAGCGGACTGGAATCTCCCAGCAGAATATCACAGGCCATGTCACCCAGCACCGCAAGGCGCAGATAGTCCTCTCCATCTGCCGCGGGGCGGCACTTAAAGCCCACCAGGAACTGGGGACTGGCCACCTCCATCGCCCGACAGGTCTCCGCCGCCGCCACGGTTTCCGGCTCCTCGCCGTAATCTCTGGGGATCGCCGGGCCGCCCTCCCGGGGCAGAATCCTACGGGCCATATCCGCCACATGGATCGGGTCCACATCTCCCACCACCGTCAGTATCATGTTGGAGGGGGTATAGAATGCCTTGTGGCAGTCGTAAAGCGTCTCCGCCGTGATGTGGGAAATGCTCTCCACTGTGCCGGCAATGCTGGTGCGGGCGGTGCTGGTATGATAGAGTGCCTGCATCATGCGGGTGTAAATCTGCCAGTCAGGATTGTCCTCAATCATTCGGATTTCCTGACCGATAATCCCCTGCTCCTTGGCTACGCTCTCCTCTGTGAAGTAGGGAACGGAGACGAACGAGAGCAAGATTTCCAGGTTTTCCTCAAAATGCTCCGTGGAGTCAAAATAGTAGCCTGTCATGGCGTTGGCGGTAAAGGCGTTTGGCTCCGCGCCGTTTTTCGCTAACTCCTGAAGAGCGTTGCCCTCCTTGGTGTCAAACATCTTGTGTTCCAGATAGTGGGCAATGCCCGCCGGTGTGTCCAGCCACCGGCCGTCCAGCTGAAAGCGGACATCCATGCCGCCGTAACGAGTGGCAAAAAAGGCGTATTTTTTGGCATAGCCGGGCTTTGGCACCACACAGACCTGCAGTCCGTTGGGCAGGGTCTCCCGATAGACGGACTCGCCGATACGCTCGTAAAATCTCTGTTTCATTGGGCTTCCTCCCCTCGCAGGAAATACACCGTGTCCAGGCGGACCGTCTCCATGGCCCGGTGGACCCGTTCCCCTGTCACCTCCCGGACCTGATCCGCCAGCTCCTCCGGCGTCTCGGATTGGCCGGTGGCCGCCTGGCCAAGATAAAAATTTTCCAGCTTTCCCTGGGAGTCCTCCATGGAGGCATAGGCATTGAGCAGCGTGCTCTGGGCGCCCTCCATCTCCCAATCCTCCAGCTTGCCGTTTTTGACAGCCTCCAGCTGGGCCAAAATCTCATCATACGCCCTCTGGAAATTCTGAAACTCAATGCCGGAGGAGACCGTGATCAACCGCTTCTGCCGGTGATAGAGGGAGGACGCATAGTAGCACAGGGACAGCTTCTCCCGTACATTCATAAAGAGCTTGGAGTTGCTGCTGCCGCCAAAGAGGGTATTGCCCACCATCATGGCGGCGTAGTCGTCGCTGCCGCAGGCAAAGCCCATGCCAAGTTTGCCCTGGGTCACATCCAGAGACTCCTCTACCCGCAGCACCTCCTGCCGGGCGGGATGGGGCCGATACAGGGCGATATCCCGCACCTGCTCCCGCGGCAAGGCGGCGAGAGCGGAGAGCAGCGCCTGCTCTACCCTTCTTTGCGGGGCGCTGCCGCTGTAGATCAACTCCAGGCGCGCGGTGGAGATCAACTCCTGATACAACGCGTACAATTGTTTGGGCTGCACGCTTTCAGCGCCCGCCTCACCGCCCAGGCGGGGAATCCCATAGGGCTCCCCCGCACACATCTCCCGCAGGAGGCGGCTGTCTGCGTAGTCCCGCTTATCGTTGACAAGGCTGCGGATAGCGTCCAGAAGGTTGGTCTTTTCACTCTCAAAGTAGGACGGCACAAAGCGGCCCCGCTCGGTCACTGGGTCGCAGATCAGCTCCCCCAACAGCTCTGCTACCGGCTCCAGCAGCTTTTCCCCGCCGGGTGCAAAGCTATCGTCAATCAGGCTCGCCACAAAGCCCACGCACTGATTCTCACCCTTTTTCCGAACCGTGGTCTCAATCCGGGCACCGTACAGCTCGTCCAAACGGGCGGAAAGGCTCCCCATATCCGGGCAGGAAACGGTGCCCCGCCGCAGTACGGATGGCAGCAGCGCATAGGCGGAGGCAGTCTCCTCCCGCAATGGCGTCACAAACTGGGCGGAAAGCAGACTCGTCTTAAACTTTTGAGCCGGCAGATACGTCAGGTATACGCCCTCAGCCAGCTTCGTTCTGGTAACTTCCAAATTCTCAGCTCCTTTGTTGGAATCCTATATGAACCGTATTATAGTATAGTCTTCCGCGCTTTTCAAACTTTTTTCCAAATTCGTCCCTGTCAGATTGTAACGCACTCTGCCAGATGTTAAAATGAAACCACCTCAGAAGAAATCCGCTTTTCATAAGGAGCTCCTCGATGCATCAGCGTTTTGAGAATCTCGTAACGGCACTTTTCCTCTTGGTCCTGGGGGCGGGGCTGTTGCTGCACGAAGGAGAATTCCCTGGATGCCGCCTGCTGTTGACCGCAGGCGACAGCGCCTTTCCCGCCAGCGTTGTTGGCAGCGCCCGCCACTGCCCTCACCGGCCAAAACCGATGGGGCTATTACGCCAATACTCGCAGGAAGTTTTCTCTGGCGACCATCGCTCGCTCCCTTTGGCTCATCCCCAGCTTTTCCAACCAGGAAAAAAAGGCCGGGATTTCCCCGCAGTCCTCCAGGCCCTGGGCCCCTTCGTTTCCCGGTCCGAAGAACTCGCAGAAGTCAAAGCCACAGGCTACGTGCTCCACACCCATGACATCCGCCATATGGGCGGCATGCCGGGCCAACATCTCCGCCGTCTGCTGCTCCGGATCGGCGTGGACAAATCCATGGTAGACGTTCACCCCCACCACACCACCGGTGTCCCGGATGGCCCGGAGCTGATCGTCCGTCAGGTTCCGCCGGACATCGCACAGAGCGCGGCAGTTGGAGTGAGATGCAATCACCGGCCCTCTGGCCAGACGGATCACATCGGCAAAGCCGCCGTCGTTAAGGTGCGATACGTCCGGCAGCATCCCCAGATTCTGCATTCTGGTCACTGCCTGCTGACCCAGGTCCGTCAATGGGGAATAGCGGTCCCCGCCAGCTCCTGTAGCCAAGGCATTCGTCTCGTTCCAGGTCAGCATGCCGATCCTGGCGCCAAAATCCGCGTAGCGGTTGATGCCGGTCAGATCCTCCCCGATAGCAGCCATGCCCTCTATGGCAAAAAAGGCGTATATCTGCCCCTGCTCTCTGGCCTGCTCCGCCCCAGCGGCGGTGCGCACTGCCGCGAGCCAGGGGCTTTCCACCACCTCCGCTCGCGTACAGCGCATCATCACAGCTGTACGGACCGCCGCACTCTCCATTCCGGGGATGTCTTTCCAGAAGGTCTCCTCTGCCGCTGTCGTCCACAGCGCCAACACCAGCCCCTCTACGCCACCCCGGCGCAGCCGGTCCAGATGATGTCGTTCCAGTACAAGCCGCTCCCCTTCAAGGCGCCGCCGTGTCACATCATATAAGAGGTCGGAATGTCCGTCCAAAACCATGTGCTCTCCCCCTTGTTATATGTTGTATCCAGTATACGCTGTTTCCCCCTCCGCCGCCACCGAAAACAGGAAAATTTCTATCAGTTTCTTCCGATTTTCCCCTTGACTTTTTTCAAAAATTCCTGTAAACTAATCCTCGTTGTAAAGTTCATGAGCTTTACAGAGAGGAGGACTCCCGTGAAAAATCAGACCTACCGCATGACGATGCTCTTCGATTTCTATGGAGAGCTTCTGACCCCACGGCAAAAGGAGTTCTTTGATCTCTATTACAATGAGGATCTGTCCCTGGCAGAGATTGCGGAAAATGCCGGTATCTCCCGTCAGGGCGTGCGGGATGTCATTGTTCGAGCCGAGGCCGCCATGCAGGAGGTAGAGGACAAAACCGGTATTATCAAACGGTTTGAAGCCCAGCGGCCCCATCTAGACGCGATTGAATCCGCCGCCGCCGAGGTGCAGACCATCAACTACCGGCAGTATGACAATCCCCGGCTGACGGAGCTGGTGGAACTGATCCATACGGAAACCGCCGCTTTAAAGGATTGACACGATGGCATTTGAAGGACTCTCTGAAAAACTCAACGCCACATTCAAGCGTCTGCGGGGCAAGGGCCGCCTAACGGAAAACGACGTCCGGGAGGGCATGCGCGAGGTACGTCTTGCGCTGCTGGAGGCAGACGTGAGCTACAAGGTGGTCAAGGAATTTGTTGCCACTGTAACAGAGCGGGCTGTTGGAAGCGATGTGTTGGACAGCCTGACCCCCGCCCAGCAGGTTATCAAAATCGTCAACGAGGAGCTGACGAACTTGATGGGCGGTGCCAACGCCAAGCTCTCCCTGGCCAGCAGCGGCCCCACCGTTGTGATGATGGTGGGCCTCCAGGGCGCGGGCAAGACCACCACCACGGCCAAGCTCGCAGGGCTTATGCGCCGCCAGCTGGGAAGACGGCCGCTTCTGGCTGCTTGTGACGTGTACCGCCCCGCCGCTATTGAGCAGTTAAAGGTGGTAGGGAGCCAGCTGGACCTGCCAGTCTTTGAACAGGGCCAGGGGGACCCGGTGGAAATCGCCCAGGCCGCCCTGCGCCATGCCAGAGACCATGGTAATGATCTGGTCTTTCTGGACACTGCCGGCCGGCTCCATGTGGACGAGGCTTTGATGGACGAGCTCAAGCGAATGAAATCCGCCGTCCACCCTCATGAGATTTTGCTGGTGGTGGACGCCATGACCGGCCAGGACGCGGTGAACGCCGCCTCCTCCTTTGATGAGGCGCTGGGGATTGACGGCGTGGTGCTCACCAAACTGGACGGCGACGCCCGTGGCGGCGCGGCACTTTCCATCCGGGCAGTCACCGGCAAGCCCATCAAATTTGTAGGCACCGGCGAGAAGCTGGAGATGATTGAGCCCTTCCATCCGGACCGGATGGCCTCCCGTATCCTGGGCATGGGAGACATGCTCTCCTTTATCGAAAAGGCGGAGGCGGCCTTTGACCAGAAGCAGGCCGCCAAGCTGGAGGAAAAGCTCCGCAAAAATCGCTTCACCCTTCAGGATTATTACGACCAGCTCCAGCAGATCCGGGGCATGGGCGATCTCAGCCAGTTGGCTGGCATGATGCCTGGGCAGCTGGGCCGGCAGCTCCAAGGCGCCAGCATTGACGAAAAGCAGATGGCCCACACCGAGGCTATTATCCTCTCCATGACACCGCTGGAACGGGAGAATCCCCAGATTCTAAACGCCAGCCGCAAGCGGCGCATCGCCGCCGGCTGCGGGCTGGAGGTGGTGGACGTAAACCGCCTACTCAAGCAGTTCGACGCTATGCAGCAGATCGTTAAGCAATTTTCCAAGGGCCGCGCAGCCGGCGGGCGGATGCACGGTTTTGGCCGGAAAAAGCGTTTGAAGTAACATGCCTTCCGGCGGCAATCCAACGGATATAAGTGCTCTCGCATTTATAGATATAACTCATATTTCACATTTACGGAGGTACAACATGGTTAAGATCAGACTGCGCCGCATGGGCGCCAAGAAGGCCCCTTACTACCGCGTTGTGGTAGCGGATTCCCGCTTCCCCCGCGACGGCCGTTTCATTGAAGAGATTGGCACCTATAACCCCTGCGTCTCCCCCGCCGCCATCAAGATTGACGCCGAGCGCGCCAAGGAGTGGATCAAGTCCGGCGCCCAGCCCACCGACACGGTCAGAGCTCTGCTGAAAAAAGTGGATGTCCTCTGATCCGGAGGGCGGATCATGAAGGACTTGCTGCTCTACATTGCCAGAAACCTGGTGGATGATCCTGACGCAGTCTCCGTTACGGAGGTCCCAGGCGACGAGGAGCTGACACTGGAACTGCGTGTCGCTCCCGACGACATGGGGAAGGTCATTGGCCGTCAGGGCCGCATCGCCAAAGAGATTCGGACTGTGGTCCGGTCCTATGCTCAACGCACCGGCGTGAAGGTTTCCGTCGACATTGTGGACTAAAAGAGAGAGGCGGTGCTGTGCACCGTCTCTTTTCATCGATCCAGCAGCTTGTCCTCCCGCATATCGCCAGATGACCTCCTACACTTCTTCCGCGAGCGGCGCCTTTCTCCAGCGGCGGCCTTCCTCGATCACCGCTTGGATAGCTTTTTGGCTGGCGGCATCCAGCGGTGCGGATTCCTAAAGCGCCTGGCGGAGCAACATTTTTCCGCTCCGCCTGCACCTACGCTCGTTTTGCAGCCGGCTTCCGCTCCAAAAAATCCCGAATTTTCTTATTCCTCTCGTTTCTCTCGTGCAGTCTGATACGCTTTTTGCTGTGGAAACACAAGCGGCCACTTGTCTATCTCTGAAAAAAAGGGTATACTGTCGTTATCTAGCTAAGAAGGAGACGCCTCCATGAAATTGGAAACCATCAAAGTCGGCCGTATCGTCAATGCCCATGGCATTCGGGGCGAGGTCCGGGTCCAGCCCCGGGATGGCGATCCCGGCTTTTTGACTCGCTTTAGAACCTTTTATATGGATGGCCGCCCCATAACCCCCACCGCCGTCCACGTCCACAAAAACGTTGTGCTGATGAGGCTCCCCGGTGTGGAGGACATGAACGCCGCCCTGTCCCTCAAGGGAAAGGAACTCTATATCCGCCGGGAGGATGCCCAACTGCCTCCGGGACAGTGGTTTGACGACGAGCTGCTGGGGCTTCCTGTATTCGACGAAACCGGCGAGCGGTTAGGAGAGCTGACCGCAGTGGAGAACTATCCCGCCCACAAGGTCTACACCGTGCGGGGCGAGCGGGAGTATCTGATTCCCGCCGTGGAAGGCGCTTTTATCTTGAGTATCGATATGGACGCGGGGCGGATGACCGTCCGAGTGTGGGAGGGCATGTGATGGAAATTGACATCATGACCCTCTTTCCTGAGGCGGTGGACGCCATGCTGGGCATCAGCATCCTGGGCCGCGCCCAGGAGCGGGGCCATATCGCCATCCGCACCCACCAGATTCGCTCCTACACCACCAACAAGCAGATGCAGGTGGACGACTATCCTTACGGCGGCGGACGGGGCGCCGTGATGCAGGCGGACCCCCTCTATCGCTGCTGGGCTTACATCCTGGAGACCCACGGCCCTGGCCGCACCATTTTCATGTCTCCCTGCGGGCGCACCTTTGACCAGGAGGCCGCCAAGGAACTCAAGGCCCGCTACGACCATCTGATTCTGGTCTGCGGCCACTACGAGGGGGTGGACCAGCGCTTTTTGGATGAGTGCGTGGATGAGGAGCTCTCTTTGGGCGACTTCGTCCTCACCGGCGGCGAAATCGCCGCTATGGCGGTGACGGACGCGGTGTGCCGCATGGTCCCCGGCGTTCTGCCGGACCCGGAGTGCTTTGAGGAGGAATCCCATTGGAATGGCCTGCTGGAGTATCCCCAATACTCCCGCCCCGCCGTCTGGCACGACAGGGTCGTGCCAGAGGTGCTTCTCTCCGGCGACCATGGCAAGGTAGCCGACTGGAGGAAAAAGGAGAGCTACAAGCGTACCATGCGCCGCCGTCCGGACCTGTTCGCCAAATTTGACGAGTCCCAGCTGATCACCAAGGCAGAAAAAAAAGTCCTGCAGCAGGCCAAAGATGAGCTGGCCGCCGAGGACCAAGCATAGGAAAGCCCGGTGCAGCGTGCCGCACCGGGTTCTTTCTCAGTTTCTGGAGCATTTCTCCGCATCAATGGCTAGCACCAGCATCAGCACGCACAGCGCATCCATGGGGTTGGCCACATCGATCACGTAGGTGTCCGTCCACTGCAGCAACTCCTTGGAAATTCTGGCTACCAAGGCGCCGCAGGGTTCTGTTACCGTGTAATCCCACTCCAGGAAGCTCCCCTCCACCTGCCAGCCGTTGCAGTCGATGTCAAAGCGGGGGGTGAAGAAGGTGAATTCCTTTTGAATGCTGCCCACATACTCTCCGCCCAGATACATCTCAAATTTTGGCAGAAAAGTCAGCACCCGCTCCTTCACTGTGCCCACATGGTTCCCTGCCGCGTCCAGGATATGCAGGCAGTGGCCCCATGCCAGCTGGCCCTCGACCGTGTAGACGGCCGCTCCGGAGTCATCGTAAATATCATAACTGTCAAACCAGGAAAACAATCTCTGCTTGAAATAAAGCCGCATAATGCCGCCTCCCGCATCCATGATTATTTCATGATACCAGATTTCCGCCGGCAAAGCGTTACAAAAAAATGACAGCCCTTACAACAGTCGAAAGCCCTCCGGCCCTGCCCGGAAGCTCTTGCTGAAATATACCCCCATAGCCCGGATCAGATAGACAGTATCTGCCGCACCCGCCAGCTCATAGGCCGCGTGCATGGCAAGCTGGGGAAGTCCCACGTCCACACTGTGGACAGAGAGGTGCGCGGTGCTGATGTTGCCCAGGGTAGACCCACCAGGCAGATCCGCCCGGTTGCTGTAGCGTTGCACCGGTACGCCAGCCTCAGCGCAGATCTGGCGGAAAACGGCGTCGGATACGGCATCAGTGGTGTAGCGCTGGGCGGCGTTGTATTTGATCACTACGCCGCCGCCCAATACCGGAGCCTCATTGGAGTCGGCGTACTCCGGATGGGCGGGATGCACGGCATGGGCGTTGTCTGCCGACACCAGAAAGCTGTTGGCCACGGCTACCTGGAAGTCCTCTTCTCCCCTGCCAAGTGCGCCGTTGATCCTCCGCAACACGTCTTGTAGAAAGGTGGAATCCGCCCCTTGGCGGGTACCGCTGCCCACCTCCTCATTATGGAAGACTGCCAGCACCGGGACGCTGCCGCTCTCCGCCGCCTCTAAAAAGCCCTGGAGGCAGGCGAAGACACACTGAAGGTCATCCAGTCGGGGCCCCGCCACAAACTCTTTGTGAATCCCGCTCAGCACGGCTTCCGCCCGAGGATAGAGATACAGATCGGTGGAGAGCAGGTCCTTCTCCCCAACGCCTGCTGTCTCCGCAATCAGGCGCCGGAAGGCCCCCGGTTCCCGCCCCAGTCCCAGTAGGGGCAGCAGATCTGTATGAGGTTTCAGCACCGTCCCTTTGTTTACCTCCCGGTCCATGTGGATCGCCACACTGGGAATCACCAGCAGGTCCTGGTCCACGTCCACCAGCTGAGATATGATCGCTCCGTTCCGACGCACCATCACCCGTCCGGCAACAGACAAGGGGCGATCCAGCCAGGAACGCATCACCATGCCGCCGTATGGCTCCACGCTCAGCCTCAGGCAGTTGCCGGCGGAGGACACCGCCTCCCGCACCTTAAAAGAGGGTGAATCGCTATGAGCCGCTGCCAGCATGAATCCCACGGCCTCCTGCCGGGGAAGGCGGAACGCAATCAGGCTGGCATCTCCCCGGAGTGCGAAATACTTCCCACCGGAGGTGAACTGCCAGGGCTGCTCCTCCCAGAGCCGGATATAACCATTCGCAGCAAGTATCTGTGCCGCCTGGTCCGCGGCATGGTAGCAGCTGCGGCTTGCATTTAAGAACTTCAAAAGCTGTTTGATTTCTTCCATATTGATCTCTCCGTAATCTGCATCAAATTCTGCCGGAATCACCCAAGACAGCGGGTTTATTGGTCTGCCTCTCTCTCAAAGATGATCTGATAGCACCATGCGCCGTAAATTCCCATCTTTTCATGAAAGGGAACCACAACCTGCTTGAGCCGCCAGCCCTTTTGCGCCTCCGCGGCAATGACTTTCTGGCATTCCCGCCAGGCATCCCCGCGCGCCGTCTTCCCCGCTTTTCTGGCGGGGATCTCTAAAAATTGATATTCATATTGTCGCATGGATTCGGAAGCCTCCTTTTTAAATATCACTTTCATCAGGGATGATGATATCATAAACGACCGTCTCTCACAAGGCAATCAGCAGCACTCAGAGGCAGGTGGTTGCGGTTTTAGCCCTAGCATGGTACAATAGCTGCAAAGCAGCCATTGTACATGGATTTTGCAGACGCGCCACAAGGTGCTGCACCTATGGTATCATACGCCAAGCATCTATGGTACGCCTGATTTCGACGGTATTGTGCGTCTTATACCATAATGCCCTCCTCTGTGGAGCTCTACTCTCCCCTTTTTTGGCTGTGGTGAAAAGCCTGTCATTCCCCTGTCCCGGGTTGTTCCCAATCATGTTCAAGGTAAACCCTGAACATAAGTACCCGGTCATTGGTTTGGCGTTTTATGCCAATTTAATTCTGTAAGCAAGAAAGAGATTCAATTCCTATGATTATCATGGACTTAGAGTGGAATCGCAGCTATGACAAGATTCCGCTGGAAGAAATACTGCAGATTGGAGCTGTTCGGCTGGAGCGAATGGGCGGCCCCATTGTGGACACCTTTTCTGTCTTCATTCGGCCTTGTGTACATAAAAAGCTCAACCGCACGGCCAAGGCTCTTCCTGAACTACAGCGCGCCCTAAATTCCAAAGTCCGGTTTCCCGCCGCGCTGCAGGCCTTTTCAGACTGGTGTGGGGAGGAGACGGTTTTTGCCGACTGGGGCGGGGACGATTTTGAGGTTCTTCGCCAAAATTGCGCTTACTGGAAGCTTTCCGCGCCAAAGCCCGTTCAGCTCATTGACCTGCAGGCTGCCTTTTCCCTTCGGGTAGGAACCAGCCAGGGTGTGGCGCTGTATCGTGCCGTGGAATACTGCGGCATCCCTGCCTCCTTCACCTTTCACAATGCCCTCAACGATGCGATGTACACTGCGCTCCTAACCGCTTGGGTTGGGCCGAATACCCTCTCTTTGTTGACGCTGCCCAAGGAGGTTCGCCGCTTGGCGGACAGTCCGGAGTTTCCACCCCAGCCCCGCCGGAGGGTGGGGCCCTATCCCTCTTTGATGGCTGCACTCAATGGTCGTAGTTCTCGTCGTTTGGCCTGCCCTCTGTGTGGCGAGCCGATATGGGTGCGACACTGGTATACCGCTGCTCCGGACCGCTATTACGCTGATTTCCGTTGCCGCGCTCACGGCAGCTTTCTCTGCCGCCTTACGCTCTCTCCCATGGAGGGCGGCCAGTGGCAGGGCAGGCTGGCGGTACCAGAGGTGACGCCTGCACTGCTTGAAGATTTTGGCGGAGCCATTCATGCCGGCCCCCTGGACTGTAAGGGCATCCGCCGCAAGAAGCGTCCGCGGAATTCGTCAAAGCGTAGAGCTACGGCTGACCACTCTGTCTCCTGAAGTGGCATACTCCTGTAACTGAGAGGCCGGTCCCACCGGGACTGGCCTCTCAGTGTCTCTTTGTCTGGCACAAAAATTCCCACCTGGTCAGAAAGCTGGTTCGGGCATTTTGTTCCAAGATTTACTAAAAGATTTTCCATCCGAATGCCGGTTTACAATATTGACAATCCGGAAAAAATGTGTTACAATTCGGTTACAATTTTTAAAGGAGTGTTTCCATGGCAGCAAACAAAACCGCAACTGCAGAGGGCCTCATTTATAAAGGCCACCCGCTCCGCCGGGTAGACAATCTGATCTACTACGGGACGATGGCTGAAAAATATATCATTATGATGCAGGTGCTGGACACCAAAAAGGAACAGGACCTGGATTTGGCTACCAAGGTTTCCATCCAGCTGCAGCTGACTGATCCGGAGCTGAAATCCCGGGATCGGGTTGTGAAAAAGAGCGAAAAGAACAGTCTCTACGCCGCTATGGACATCGCCGCCATCTGGCTGGAACGGGCTTTGGCCGGCAAGGAAAAGTAAACAGCGTCACACGAAAGATAACAACAAAGAAAGGATGTACACCCATGACACACTTTGCTGGTAAGATGGTGCGTATGCTGTTGCTCAGTGCCATCTCTACTGTGCTGCTGGCAGGTTTTGCCGCAGCCGCTGAGTCTCAACAGGCTGTTGCCGTGGGCGCAACAACTGGTTCCTCCCTGCGTCTGCGGGCAGATGCCTCCACCTCTGCTTCTGTGATCACCACACTGGATCAGGATGTGGCCGTTGCCGTGCTGGATGACTCCATCGACGGATGGTATAAGGTCAATTACAACGGAAATGTCGGTTATGTATCTGCTGACTACCTGGTCATCGATCAGGACAACGTCTTTACATCCTATGGCCGTGTCAGCGGCGACGGTGTGAACGTCCGTTCCGCTCCCTCCACCAGCGGCGGTACGCTGGCCACCGTCAATGACGGCGCCATGGTCACAGTTAACGGTTTTGTGGACGGCTGGTACGATGTCACCTGTGAATACGGTACGGAGGGATATATCCGCAGCGATTTCCTGGTGCTGACCAACTCCAGCTCCTCCTCGAGTGACATTGTCTCTCTTGCCAAGCAGTATCTGGGCACCCGCTATTCTTACGGCGGCGCTTCCCCCAGCGGCTTTGACTGCTCCGGTTTTACGATGTACATCTACGGCCAGATGGGATATTCTCTCCCCCACTCTGCTACCAGCCAGTGGCAGAGCGGTATCGGCACCAAGGTATGGAGCATTGATGCTCTGCAGCCCGGTGACTTGGTGTTTTTCAATGATCCCAGCCGCAATGCGGGCAAGGCCTGCTCCCATGTAGGCATCTATGTGGGCGACGGAAAACACATCCACTCCTCCTCTTCCAGGAGCGGCGGTGTCATCATTAGCGATCTGACCAGCGGGTATTATAATACATATTTCATTGGCGGTATTCACGTCTAAGAAACCATTCTGGGAGGCACACCATGGTGTGCCTCCCATTCTTTTTATACGCCCGCCATCTGCTCCAAAGCCTGGAGGTCGCCTTGCTCCAAGGCGTCCAGACATTTTCGCATCTGTTCCGGCGGGAAGTCCCACCACCGCAAGGCCAGCAACCTTTGGATTGTCTCCTCGTCATACCGCTTTCGGATGGGCCTTGCCGGCACGCCGCCCATGATGGTATAGGGCTCCACATCCCGAGTGACCACTGCCCGGGCGCCGATGATGGCGCCGTCCCCGATGTGAACGCCGGAGAGGATGACGGCTTCATAGCCGATCCAGACGTCGTTCCCGATCACGATGTCCCCCCGGTTGTCCCAGGCCGACGAGACCTCGGAAACCGGCGTCCCCCACGCCTCATAGAAGATGGGAAACGGATAGGTGGAGAGCGACCGCAGCGTGTGGTTCGCACTGTTCAGCAGGAACTTAGCCCCGCAGGCAATGGAACAGTACTTTCCGATCACCAGTCGGTCGCCGTTGACGGGGTAGTGGTAGAGAACATTGTTCCTCTCAAACTCCACTGGGTCCCGTACGAAGTCGTTGTAGATCGTATAGTCCCCCACGGAGATGTTGTGGCCATGGACCACCGCCCTCAGATAGACGGTCTGCCGGTCCCCGGTCCGGGGATAAATTGTTTCAGCCGGAATTCGCATGATCTATTTCCTCCTGTCTTTTGACGGTTCATACGATTCCGGCCATTGCAATGCAGCGCCTCACCCACACGCCTCCTCTTCAGATTTGACTTTTTACAGGGATGTGCCTGCTGCCAGCAGCCGGACTTCCTCCTCCAGGCGCGCATAGAACCGGGCCAGATGAATACCGTCCGCCAAGGCGTGATTTGCCAGCAGCGTCACCGGCAGCAGCAGGCGGTCTCCCCTTTTCTGATAGCGCCCCCAGGTAATCCGCGGGTTGCTGTCTGCCGGAGAAGGCGTGGGCTGCGTCAGCGCCGTATAGGAGAACCACGGGACACAAGATAGGAAAAACGGACTCTCCGCATCCCCTTCCTCCAGAGACGGGGCATACTTGGCCCGTTCCTGCTCCGCAGACGCATAGGGTAAAAACTCCGCAAATGGCGCGTCCGCCCAGAGACGGCAATAGCAGTACGTCCCGTCTGGCAGTGCCACGGTGTGAGAGGAGGGGCAGCAGTCATATTCCACCACCTGTTCTCCCCGGATACGCCGCCGCAGCTCTGGCACACTGTTGGCTGCCCGGACGGCGGCGTAAAGCACCGCCAGGAAGAAGCTGGTCCCTGTCTGTCCTGACCAAGCCGCCAGCTCCGTCACATCCAGCTCCACCGTCACACCCACATAGGGGTTTGCCAAGCTGCGGAAATAGGCGAACTGCTCTTTGCGGGGGTCCTGGGACATCTCCACGATCCTGCAACCCATTTCCCATCATCCTTTCGCTTTGTTGGTCTCTCCATAATAGCAGATTTCCCGGCAATTTGCACGATTTTTTTCTCCCTGTGGGAATCCACTTGCCATTTTTCACCGGCTGCGTTATCATGCATAAGGAAAACATCGGGGGCCGCACAGCATCGCCTGCAGCCACCAAGTACCAAAGATACGGAGGAAGCTCATGGAAATCAAAGCCATGTACGAGCAGCTCGGCATCAGCCGGGCTGTCTATGAATATGGAGAGCGCGTGCTGCGGGACCTGCGGCCCCGCTTTGACGCTATTGACCAGATGGCAGAATTCAACCAAGGCAAGGTCATCGCTGCCATGCAGAAAAATCGGGTAAACGCCACTCACTTTGCCGCTACCACTGGCTACGGCTATGATGATGAGGGCCGGGCCAATCTGGAGCGGGTCTACGCGGATGTATTCCACACGGAGGCCGCCTTGGTGCGCCCGCAGATCACCTGCGGCACCCACGCGCTGGCGGTGGCCCTCAGTGCCAACCTGCTGCCCGGGGACGAGCTGCTCTCTCCTGTGGGAGCGCCCTATGATACCCTTGAAGAGGTCATCGGCATTCGCCAGAGCCAGTGCTCCCTGCGGGAGTATGGCGTCACCTACGCCCAGGCGGAGTTGACACCGGACGGCGCCTTTGACTATGACGCCATCCGGGCCGCTATCAATGACCGTACGAAACTCATCACCATCCAGCGTTCCAAGGGCTATGCCACTCGCCCTTCCTTTTCCGTCGCTCAGATCGGGGAGGTAATCGCCTTTTGTAAGCAGGTGAAGCCGGATGTAAAGGTGATGGTGGATAACTGTTATGGTGAGTTTGTGGAGGCGCTGGAGCCTTCGGACCTGGGGGCCGATATGGTGGTAGGGAGCCTCATCAAGAATCCCGGCGGTGGCCTTGCTCCCATCGGAGGTTATATCTGCGGCACCCGGGAGTGCGTGGAACGCTGTGCCTACCGCCTCTCCGCCCCAGGACTGGGGCAGGAGGTAGGTGCCAACCTGGGGCTGATGCCTGCGTTCTACCAAGGGCTCTTCCTCTCCCCCACTGTGGTGGCCGGGGCCCTGAAGGGCGCAGTCTTTGCTGCCAATATCTACGAGAAGCTGGGCTTTGCCTGTGTGCCCGGAGCCTCAGAGGACCGGCATGATATCATTCAGGCAGTGACCCTGGGCAGCCCCGAGGGTGTGATTGCCTTCTGCCAGGGAATTCAAGCCGCCGCACCGGTGGACAGCTATGTGACGCCGGAGCCTTGGGCCATGCCTGGGTACGACTCCGAGGTGATCATGGCCGCCGGCTGTTTTGTCCAGGGCAGCAGCATCGAGCTCTCTGCAGACGGGCCGATCCGCCCCCCTTATGCCGTCTACTTTCAGGGCGGTCTGACGTGGTACCATGCAAAACTCGGCATCCTCATGAGCCTTCAAAAGCTGGTGGAGGCAGGTCTGGTTCAACTTCCGGAATAATCGGAGGCTGTATACTCCTCACAGAGTATACAGCCTCTTGTTTTCTTCCAAGTGGCGTCTCAGACGCCGCATGGCCCAGATATAACAGCAAATGTGTGCTAAAAGGGTGACAACCCAGGAAAACGGATAGGACCAGTAAATCATGGCAGGTGTGTGAAACCTGGGAACCTGAAATATCGTGGCAATCCAGATGAGCCGCAGCGCACACGCACCCAGCAGCGATACAATCATTGGCATAATGGAATACCCCAGGCCCCGCAGGGAGCCCACCATCACATCCATCATCCCGCATAGGGCATAGGTGCTGCAGACAATGGCCAACCGTTCCATTCCCACATCAATTACAGCGGCGCTGTCAGAATAGATGCCTAAAAGCTGGTGGCCAAAGAGCGTTGCGAGGCCCCCCAGCACTAGCCCTGTAACAATCACACACCCCTGTGCCCGTAACAGGATCGGACGCAGCCTGTCGTACTGGCCTGCGCCATAGTTTTGGCTGCTGAACGAAATATTAGCCTGGTAAAAGGCATTCATCGCAGCATATACAAAGCTCTCAATGTTCGCCGATGCCGCATTGCCTGCCACCACCGTCTCCTGGAAGGAGTTGACCGAAGATTGAATCACCACATTAGATAGAGCGAACAGCACACCCTGAAAGCCAGCCGGAAGCCCCACCTGCAAAATCTGCTTCAGGCGTGCCGACCAGATATGTAGCTGTCGTAGCTCCAGATGCACGCCGCCCTGCTCCCGCATCAGGCACCGCACCACCAGCAGCGCCGAGATAACCTGAGAAATCACCGTGGCGATTGCTACACCCGCCACATCCAGTTTGCAAACAATCACGAAAAACAGGTTCAGCACCACATTCACAACACCAGCTGTGAAGAGATAGTACAGAGGCCGGCGGGTGTCTCCAATGGCTCTCAGCAGCGCCGCGCCGAAGTTATAGAGCATGGTGGCCGGCATCCCGAGAAAATAAATCCGTAGGTAAATGGTGGCCAACCCTCGGACCTTTTCCGGAGACTGCATCCACCCCAGGATAGTCCCCGCACCAACCACGCCCACCACGGCCAATGCAAGACCACTGACCAGGCTTAGCAGCATAGCGGTATGTACGGTCTGGCGCATTCCATCTTGGTCATCAGCTCCGTAACACCGGGCCGCCAGAATATTCGCCCCCACAGACAAACCAATGAATAGATTGACCAACAGGTTAATCAGCGATGTGTTAGACCCCACTGCCGCCAACGAGTTATCCCCTGCGAACCGCCCCACCACAATCACGTCTGCCGCGTTAAACAGCAGCTGTAAAATGCTGGAGCACATCAGCGGCAGGGCAAATTGCAGCATTTTTGGCAGAATCGCCCCCTGACACATGTCAATCTCATAGGCTCTATCACGCCGGAATGCCATAGGTTCCTCCTCCTGTACAAAGATGTGGCTTTACAACTTTTATGAGCAATAGCCATATTCTAACACCGTCTTTACGGGAAAACCACTATAATATTTCCCATATTTTTTAACAAAAATTTTATAAATTCCGTCAAAGTAAAAGCGGCGGAAAATCCGCCGCTTTCGTTGATTGCCTGTTTACGCGATTCGCTCCAGCCACTTTAAATCATAGGGCTCAAAGACTACCTTTTCATAGGCGTCCACATCCATCAATACCCCGGTCCAATCCGAATGGATATCTCCGTTTTGCTTAATGAGGATGTCATACAAAATATCATAGGTCACGCCGTCCTTTGGGTCTGTCTCCACAATGGTGGAATAGGGCAGCGTCTTATGATACGTCAATTCCATGCCCTTGTAGTCAAAGTGGAAGCCACAGCGCATCCGACAGCCGTCCAGCCCTGTATATCTGGCTACTTCTTTGAGGTCATGGAGGATTTTATCGTGTTCTTCTTCATACAAATTCTCCGGCGTGGTGGCGGTATAATCAAAGCGGAACTGAATAGAGGCCCCCGGAATCTTGTGGAACCGCTCCAGATAGGGAACCAGGTCCTTGACAGGATAGTTCTTGTACAGTACACAGTTTACCCGGAAGGGGACCGGCAAGCGGGCAAGCAGATCGTCATTAGACTCCACCACATAGTGCTGCATATGGCGGGATACATTGACACAGGTAATCTTCTCTTTGTTTTTCTCCAAAAAAGTCAGGATGTCCTCTTCCGACTGGTATTCGGACACCGGCAGAGTGGTATTGATATAAATTTTATGGGTGGTCGGAATCTCGTCCAGCATGACCTGCAGGGACTCCAGGTCTGCAAATGGCTCGCCGCCGGTAAAGACAAAGTCGCAGCGGGGCGTGATGGCATCCATCCGGCGGATGCTATCGCAGATTTTCTCCACTGAGAAGCCCGTCATATCCGCATACTCCTCCTTATTGATGCAGAAGGGGCAGTGGTTCTTACAGTCATAGGGAACAAAAATGGTTACAGTCGCGCCGCCCTCGCGCGTCTTATAAGGATGTTTCATGATTCTGATCGGCCTTTCGTGTATATGGTTGGAGCGGCGCTACGCGCCGCTCACGAATCGCTATGTTTTGACGCTATCATATTTTAATGTATTTTCTTCTGTAGGTCAAGAGTAAAAAGTAAAATTTGCGCGATTGTCCCCCTCTTTCTATCCGTTGGAAAGAGTATCCGAGGAACACTGTACACTTTGCAAAAAAGATGCTATACTAAGACCAATTTCAAAAAAGGAGGCGGACAACATCGAAGCTTTCCTGCAAACACAGCTGGACAGCATCACAGCGCTGCTTGCAGCCTATCCGCTGGCAGGCACCTGGTATACGGCTGTGGTCCGTTTTCTGTTCCCGGTGCTGGCTGTTTTTATTTTGTCCCGAGCTGTCCGTTCCCTGCTGTCCATGCCCCATACGCCGGAGATTTGGGGGCAGCTGAGCCTGCCCAACGGAGCCGCGATTCCCCTCACCCATTGGGAGAATATCATCGGCCGGGGACAGACTGCAGATATACAGCTCAATTATCCCAGCGTTTCCCGTCAGCACGCCGCTATCTGCCGTGGCGAGGACGATCAGTGGGTGCTCTATGATCTGGGCTCCAAGGGCGGCACACAGGTCAATGGCGAAACTGTGACAGGAGCCCGCCCCGTCAAGCTGGGAGATACGATTTCTCTGGGCGGCGTTCCGCTGATTTTTCTGCCCCAGACCGTTGCGGAGCGGGAGGAAATTGAAAATCAGCGTCGGGCGGAACGGCCTGCTGCCATGTGGCCCTCCTTCCTATGGCTGACGGTCTTTCAGGTTCTGGCGTGTGTGCAGTTGATTGTGGCGGCAGGTGAGAGCGCGTCTGTCTCCATTCCCCTCGCCTTCCTGGGGCTGACGGCCGTCATGTGGCTGTATGCCGCTATTTTGCGGGCCACTCGGTGCGTGGGCTTTGAGATGGAAACCATCGCATTCTTTCTCTGTACGCTGTGCCTGGCAGTGACGGCTTCCAGCGCTCCGCAGAGCCTCCTGAAGCAGTTCGTGGCTATTTTGCTGGGAGTCATCTTGTTTCTGGTGCTCGGAATCTTTCTGCGAGACCTCTCCCGAGTTCAGAAAAACCGCTGGCTCATGGCAGCCGGTGCGATTGGCCTGCTGGCCTTCACGCTGGTATTCGGTCATTCCAAATATGGAGCGGTCAACTGGATTTCTATTGGCGGCATGTCTTTTCAGCCCTCGGAGATCGCTAAAATCTGTTATATCTTCGCTGGCTCTGCCACGCTGGAACGGCTCTTCCACAAGCGGAACCTGACCCTCTTTATTGTGCTGACCGGCGCCTGCATCGCGCTTCTTGGTATCATGAGCGATTTCGGTACGGCAGCCATCTTCTTCGTCACCTTCCTGGTCATTGCCTACATGCGCTCGGGGGATTTTGCCACCCTCTCCTTGATCTGCGGCGGCGCAGTATTCGGTGCCGGGATCATTATGACCTTCAAGCCCTATATTCTCAGCCGCTTTGCCACCTGGGGCCACGCCTGGGAGGCCGCCTCCACCACCGGCTATCAGCAGACCCGCACCATGTCCGCGGCTGCCTCTGGGGGGCTCTTCGGCATGGGAGGCGGCAACGGCTGGCTCCACAACGTAGCGGCGGCGGACACGGATCTGGTGTTTGGGATGCTGTGTGAGGAGTGGGGGCTGCTGATTGCCATTCTCGCGGTGGGGGCTATCATCACGCTGGCAGTATTTGCTGTACGGGCCTGCCGGGTGGGGCGCTCCAGCTTCTATATTATTGCCGCCTGCGCAGCTGGGTCTCTGCTGGTTTTTCAGACCTGCCTGAATGTATTTGGCTCTGTAGACCTATTGCCGCTCACCGGTGTCACCCTCCCTTTTATCTCCAACGGCGGCTCTGCCATGATGTCCGCTTGGGGACTGCTGGCCTATCTAAAGGCCACCGACACCCGGGAAAACGCCAGCTTTGCCATTCGGCGAAGCCATCAAAAACGGCTGACCCAGGATGCCCGCCGCCGGGTGGAGCCCATTGGAAACCCCTTTGCGGAACAGGAGGCAGAGCATGAAGAAGATTGAACGCCGTGCGGTGGTGTGCGTCTTTCTGGCGCTGATCCTTGCCGCTGGGCTTGGTGTATTTCTGGTGAGATACTGTCTGGACGGCGGCAGCTGGGCCTCCTCCGCCTTTAACCGGCACCTCTACAACACTAACGGCGTCCTCTCCTCCGGTACTGTGTTAGACCAGGACGGTGATGTGCTCTCCACGATGGAAAACGGCCAGCGCACCTATTATGACAATGCTACCGTTCGCAAGGCCACCCTCCATGCAGTGGGCGATCTGCAGGGCAATATCGGTACAGGTGCTCTGAACGCCTTTGCCGACCGTTTGACAGGCTACAGCCTGCTCAACGGAGCATTTGGTGCCAAACAGGGCAGCGACCTGTATCTGACCATCGACGCCCGGTACAATTATGAGGCCTACCAAGCACTGGGCGGCAAGTCCGGCACAGTGGCGGTATACAACTACAAAACCGGAGAAATTCTCTGCATGGTATCTGCTCCCAGCTATGACCCATTGAACGTTCCCACGGACCTGGAGACCAATGACCGCTACCGGGGTGCCTATCTGAATCGCTTTCTCTCCTCGACTTTCACACCGGGCTCGGTTTTCAAGACCATCACGCTCTCGGCGGCCATTGAGGAGATTCCCGACCTCTTTGCCCGTACCTGGACCTGCGAGGGCAGTGTGGAGGTTGGCGGGGAGACCATCGTCTGCTCCGGCACCCACGGCGAGCAGCACATTGGAGACGCCTTTGCCAACTCTTGTAATGTGGTCTTTGCCCTGATTGCCCAGGAGCTTGGTGGAGACACCCTGGAGGCATATACGGAAAAGGCGGGCCTGACCGACAGCTACTCCGTTAATGGCCTGCCCACCGCGAGGGGAACATTCCAATGGACCGGCATCACGGACGGTGAGCTTGGTTGGTCCGGCGTCGGCCAGGGGCAGGACCTGGTGAACCCCTGCGCCCTGATGGTCTACATGGGTGCCATTGCAAATGGCGGCAAGGCGGCAGAACCCTATCTCATTGAAAAGACGGTATCTCCCCTAGGGCTTCCATCCCTGCCGCATATCACCCGAAAAACCGGAAGGCTAGTCTCCGACTCCACAGCCCGGACACTGGCAGACATGATGTCCGAAAATGTGGAGAAAACCTATGGCACTAGCCGCTTCCCCAACATGGAGTTATGCGCCAAGTCCGGCACCGCCGAGGTAGGCGAGGGACAGACACCTCACGCCTGGTTCGCCGGATTTCTGCGAGATGAGGATACTCCCTATGCCTTTGTGGTAATGGTGGAAAATGGCGGCGGCGGAAACTCCGTGGCCGGCACCGTGGCGGGCAAGGTCCTGGATGTTATTGTCAATGGGTATTGATCTCCCGCTCCCCTTTGGAGTTCCAAAGGGGAGCGTTTCCATACCCCAAGACAGGGTCAGAACCTGCGCAGACGAAAAATTTCTGTGTACTGGTAACAATTTTTCCTCCCGCGGCATCATACAGACAGAAAGCAGGTGAGGCCATGGAGATTCAGGAGCGGGACCGTACCTGGTTCTGCGAGGAGATTCAGCGATGCAGGACCAGTCTGTACCGGCTGGCACTCAGCATCACAGCAAACCCGGAGGACGCCGCCGAGGCAGCGGCGGAGGCAGTGTGCCGGGCCTATGAAAAGTTCCCCCAGCTGCGGGACCGGAAAAAATTTCAGCCGTGGATTCTCAAGATCACCCGGAATGAGGCCTATGCTCTCTGCCGTCACCGGAGCCGGATGGTGCCCCTGGAACATCTGATGGAGGATGCCGCCGTGCCGGGCCCGAACCTGGACGACACACTATGGCGGGCGGTAGAGCGGCTGCCTCAGGAGCAGCGGGAGGCGGTGGTACTGTTCTACTACGAGGACCTTCCCACCGAGGCGATCAGCCGGGTCACAGGAGTCTCGCCGGGGGCGGTGCGGACTCGGCTGAGCCGGGCCCGGGAGAAGCTTCGGAGGATGCTGGAGGTGAATCATGGTGAATGAGCAGTTGGATTTGCGTTTGCGGAATATGGCTCGTGAAGAACGCTTGCCGGTTCCACAGATTTATGAGGATCGGATCAATCGGATCTGCGGGGAAATCCGCTCTGGAACCCTGCCCCGTTCTGCTCAGCGGCGGCACAGGCCCCGCAAGGTGCTCTTGCTGGCGGCTGCAGCAGCAGTGCTGCTGTCCGTGTCCGCGCTGGCTGCATCGGGGGCCCTGTCCGGAATCCTGGGCTACCTCCACCAGCGCAGTGGTGGACTGACGCTGGATCAGGAGACGGTCATCCAGCAGGACACGGCCCTGCCAGGCAGGTGCGTTGCTGACAACGGGGTGACGGTGACTCTAGAGGAGGCCTACGGCGATGGGAATCACTTTTTCTTCTATCTGATCATGGACCTGCCAGAATACGTAAACCCGGAGACCATGACTTTTGACACCCTGGACGTGGAAATGGACGCGGACGGCTGGGAGGATTTTGCAGGCAGCTCCACTTCCCTCCATTGGCTGGAGGAGGAATCTCAGCTGGGGGGACCAGAGCGGTTTCTCCTGCGGATCGAGCGGGACACCTATGCTCCCCTGTCCCTCCCAGCAGAGGGCACCGTGCCCTGTACCCTGCGCCTGGAAAACTTGGTGGACTCAACCTCCTACGGCCCTAACGGGGCGGAAATCCTAGTCCCCGGAAACTGGTCTATGGCCTTTGCCCTGCCCTGTGACGGCCGCAGTATCACCATGGACCTGGAGGGTTATACGCTAGTGGGCAACGCCGCCCTCAGCGGTGAATTACCCCAAACCGGAGAGCTTCTGACCTTCACCCTGCGCCCCCTGGGGGCCAGGCTCTGGTACGTCACGGAACCCGTCACTGGGGGGCTGGACCTCCCCTTCCCAACAGTGATCCTGGAAGACGGCAGCGAGGTTTCCCTGATACCGGAGGGCGGTGCCCACATCTATGACCCCTCTCATCTTCACGCTGGAGAAAACTACCTTTCCTACGGCGCAGAAGCCCCGATCCTGCTAGATCAAGTGGTCTCTGTCCGGTTCGGAGACCTAGTGATCCCCTGGGAACCTCAGGAGGCGTAAACAGAAAATCTTTGTCCCAAGACGGCGGAATCTGTGGTACAATGGTCCTTGTTAACAGAAAGGAAGGAAACCATGACCAAAGAGGAAGCCCTGAAAACCTATTTTGGCTACGACGCCTTTCGCGGCGGACAGGAGCCGGTGATCGACGCGCTACTGTCCGGACGGGATGCCATGGGCATCATGCCCACCGGAGCCGGGAAATCCGTATGCTACCAAATCCCGGCCCTGCTGCTGCCGGGAATCACGCTGGTGATCTCGCCGCTGGTGTCCCTCATGCGGGATCAGGTGACACAGCTGGTTCAAATGGGTGTACCAGCGGCATATCTCAACAGCACGCTAACCTTCAAACAGTATCTGCTGGCCCTGGAGCGGGCCAGAGCGGGGCGGTACAAGATCATTTATGTCGCCCCGGAGCGGCTGGAGACGGAGGGCTTCCAGTCCTTTGCCCAGGCCGCGGACATCTCCCTGGTGGCGGTAGACGAGGCCCACTGCATCTCCCAGTGGGGCCAGGACTTCCGCCCTTCCTACCTGAACATTCCCGCCTTTGTGGAGGGGTTACTGCGGCGTCCGCCTGTGGGCGCCTTCACGGCCACTGCCACGCCGGAGGTTCAAGAGGACATCGCCCGCCTGCTCTCCCTCCGGAATCCGCTGCGAATCACCACCGGCTTCAACCGGGAAAACCTGTATTTCGAAGTTCGCCAGCCATCGGACAAGCGCGCCGCCCTGCTGGAGCTGGTCCGGAGCCGTCCAGGGAAATGCGGCATCGTCTACTGCTCCACCCGAAAGGCCGTGGAGGAGGTCTGTGCCCTGCTCCGAGAGCGGGGCGTCTCCGCCACCCGGTACCACGCGGGGCTGGAACCGGAAGAGCGCCAGAGGAATCAGGAGGACTTTCTCTATGACCGCGCGCTGGTCATGGTGTCCACCAATGCCTTTGGTATGGGCATTGACAAGTCCGATGTCCGGTATGTGATCCACTACAACATGCCAAAAGATTTGGAGAGCTACTATCAGGAGGCAGGTCGTGCCGGCCGGGACGGCCTGCCCTCCAGCTGCATTCTGCTCTTCAGCGGCCAAGATGTGCGGACGGGCGAGTTTCTCATCACCCATGGCGAACCCCGTGAGGAGCTGGACGCCAAGACCGCGGAGCTGCTACGGGAGCGGGATTTGCAGCGGCTGCGGCGGATGACGGCCTACTGCCGCACCCAGCGGTGCCTGCGGCAGTATCTTTTGCAGTATTTCGGGGAATTCGCATCGGACTACTGCGGCGCGTGCTACAACTGTCTGCACAACTTCGAGGAGGTGGACGTCAGCCGGGAGGCGCAGATCATCGTGCGCTGCGTGGCCGAACTGGGCCAGCACTTCGGTGTCGGCGTCGTGGCAGAAACGCTTTGCGGCGCGGACACGGAAAAAATCCGCAAGTTCCACATGGAGCGGGAGCCCTCCTACGGCCTTTTGAAGGACCTCACCCAGGTTCAGGTGCGGGAGCGCATCCGCTTCTTGTTGGACACGGGGACTTTGCAGCTCTCCTCCGGACCCTATCCGGTGGTGCTCCTCGGGAAGCCGCTCAGTGCGGATACCCCTCTGCTCATGCGGGTCGCTCGAGAGGAATCCTCTTTCGCCAAGCGCAGACCCCCTGAAGAGCTGGATGATCGGCAGTCGGAGCTCTTCAGCCGCCTGCGGGTGCTGCGCGCCTCCGTCGCCCGCCGTCAGGGCGTGCCCGCCTATGTGGTGTTTTCTGACAAGACCCTGCGGGAGCTTGCGGTGGCCTGGCCTCAGACCATAGAGGAATTCCGTGCCGTAAGCGGCGTAGGTGACGCCAAAGCCGCCCGTTATGGCAAAGCCTTTCTGGCGGAGATCGACCGCTTCAGCCGCTAGTCTTTCCTCATGTCAAAGAGCGCCTGATGGATAGACCCACCAGGCGCTCCTCTTCCTTCTCTCAGGTTTGAATTCTCCGGTCCAGCTTGGCCAGCAGATAGGCCAGTAAAAAGCCGCCCCCGCAGCACAGGATAGATGTGAGAACTTCGCCTCCCTTATATTCCATGGGAATAATCACCAGGGTGGAGGCCAGCACAATTCCCAAAATGCCGTGAAACGCCACGGAATAGTGTGTCCGGAAGAACCAGCTCATCAGCCGCGCCAGCAAAATAATCGCCAGCCCCATTCCTGGAAGACTGGCGGAGAGCACCAGTAGATCCAGATTGGCCAGCCCGTCCAACATGGGCTGATATAATCCCAGCGCCATCATTACAGAGGAGGAAGTCATTCCAGGAATCACCACGCTCATTCCCCACAGGACGCCGCAAAAATTATACCACCAAAAATTCGGCGTCACAGACACCTCCGCCACATGGCTCACATAGAAAAGCCCCCCGAACATCAGGGCGGCGCAAAGAAGCAGGCTGATCCAGGAGGAGGCGGAGCGCCCCTCCCTGCCCGCCTCGCGAAAGAGAGAGGGCAGGGTCCCCACAATCAAGCCGATGAAAAGCCAGGTGGTTACAGTACTGGAGAGGCAGAAGGCTGCTGAAATTCCCTTGGCAAACCCTAAAAAACCCGCGCACCAACCCAGTACAATCGGGACAAACATCTTCCAGTACTTTGGAACGGCGGTTCTTGGACGGGTCAGCACCTCCATAAACGGGCGATAGATGTCAAAAACCACCGCCAACACACCGCCGGACACACCGGGCAAAATCGCGCCGGCCCCGATCAACACACCGCACAGAAAATCCCGCAGCCAGCGCAGGATCATGTTTTGATTCCGCGGAGACCTCATAACCCGCTTCCTTTCTCTTTCCAGGTACTGTATCTATGATAGCAGTTTTACCTTCGGCTTTCAATCCGATACCGCGCTGCAAATGTAAATTTTTCTAAACTTCAGTCAGAGCTGGCTTCTACAAGCCGCACGGCCGGTTATCCGAGGATGTTGTTGTATACTTCACACAAGGTATATCCAAGTTGCCGCGCATTTCTCTGTAGATTTTATCAGTTGACAGAAAAAGCGATAACGTGTAAACTAAAATGCAGATAACAGAAAACTTGATACAGAAAAGACGATGAAGAGAAGAGTAGGCAGGCAGGACTGTTACAGAGAGCCTCCATAGGTGGAACGGGGCACAGAAGGGCTTGTTGAACATGGTCTTGGAGTTGCGCGGTTGACTGCAAAGGCATAGGCCGCGACGTGAGCGCACGTCACAGCGCAGGAGTGTGTTGGCACTCCCAAAGGCCGCCTTTGTGAGAAGGCGTGCGAACCAAGGTGGTACCACGGCGTATACAGCGTCCGTCCTTGAGGCTTTGCTTCAAGGGCTTTTTTGTTGCTAAAATTCATTCATAAAAGGAGCTTTGATACTGTGGGTGAGCCGATCATTCAAATTCAGCATCTGTTCAAGACTTTTGGCTCCGGCGACAGCGCGGTTCACGCGCTGGATGATATCAATCTGGATATTCAGCAGGGCGAAATTTTCGGAATCATTGGCCTTTCCGGCGCAGGCAAGTCCACCCTGGTACGGTGCATGAACCTTTTGGAGTGCCCCACCTCCGGCACCGTGATTGTGGACGGTCAAAAATTTGTGTGGATGGAACCAGACGGAGCCGAGGGAAAACTCCGGTGCATCAGCGAGCGGGAGCTGCGGCTGGCCCGCCGAAAGATCACCATGATCTTTCAGAGCTTCAACCTGCTGATGCAGCGCACGTGCCTCAAAAATATCTGCTTCCCCATGGAGATTAGCGGCGTTCCTGCTGCGAAAGCCCGGCAGCGGGCCATGGAGCTATTGGAGCTGGTGGGACTGCTGGAAAAGGCAAACGCCTATCCAGCCCAGCTCTCCGGCGGGCAAAAACAGCGTATCGCCATTGCCCGTGCGCTGGCCACAGATCCCAAGGTGTTGCTGTGCGACGAGGCGACTTCCGCCTTAGACCCCACCACCACCGCTTCCATTCTGGACCTTTTGAAGGACCTCAACCAGAAGTTGGGCGTCACGGTGGTGGTCATCACCCACCAGATGAGCGTGATCGAGGAGATTTGCTCCCGGGTCGCCATTTTAGACGGCGGCGTGGTGGCGGAGCAGGGCAAAGTGGAGGATATTTTCTCCAATCCCCATACGGATGCTGCCCGACGTCTGGTCTATCCCGGTGGTGTGAGCCTAGAACAATATCCAACGGGAACCCGCGCGGTGCGAGTGGCTTTTAACGGCGGTACCGCATATCAGCCCTTGATTGCCTCCTTGGCAATCGACTGCGGCATCAAAGTCAACATTCTGGGTGCCGACACCCGGGAAATTGACGGCAAGGCTTTCGGCACCATGCTGCTGGGGCTGCCCGACGACCCCAACGACGCCGCCAAAGCCCTCTCCTATATCCGTTCCCAGCCCAACGTTTCCGCAGAGGAGGTAGAGTATCATGGGTGAGACCATCACGGCTTTCTGGGCCGAATACGGCAATGTTTTAATGGAAGGCATTGGAGACACCCTGCTGATGACCGGTATCTCCACGGTATTTGCCTATCTTTTCGGCCTGCCCCTGGGGGTGGCACTGATTCTGACGCAGCCCCATGGCATCCGGCCGCATCGGGGACTCTACCGGGTGCTGGATTGGATCGTCAATGTAGGACGTTCTCTCCCCTTTATCATTTTGCTGGTGGCAATTCTGCCCTTCACCCGTATGGTGGCGGGAACCGCTGTGGGCGTGAAAGGCGCCATTGTACCTCTGGTCGTATCTGCGGCCCCCTTCATCGCCCGCATGGTGGAGACCTCCCTGAGCGAGGTGGACGCCGGTGTGATCGAGGCTGCCCAGTCTATGGGCGCCTCCACGTTCCAAATCGTCCGGAAAGTCTACCTGCCGGAAGCCATGCCCTCCCTGGTGCTGGGCGGCGCCATTTCTATTGTTTCCATCTTAGCCTACACCGCCATTGCCGGCACTGTGGGCGCCGGCGGTTTGGGCGACATTGCCATCCGCTATGGCCATCAGCGGGGCATCACCTCTGTGATGTGGGTGACGGTGGTCTTTCTGATTATCTTTGTCCAAATCATCCAGGTGGTTTTCAACAACTTTGCCAAGCGCATTGACAAGCGGTTGAACCAGACGCACAAGAGCTTTGCTCCTCATGAGATGCTCTTCCGCTTTACCCACATTAAGTAAATTCTTACCGTTTTCATCGCCTGTCTCTTTGGAATTCCGGCAAGCGTTTGAAATAACCATTCAAAAACCATATTGGAGGAAAAGAATCATGAACAAAAAATTACTGGCCCTGCTGCTGGCTCTGTCCTTGTCCCTTTCTCTTACAGCCTGCGGCGGCGATGGCGGCGCGAACACCACCGATGATGATACCAGCAGCGACGCAGACGCCGCGGAGACTGTTACGCTGACTGTGGCCGCTTCTCCCACTCCCCACGCTGAGATTCTCAAGCAGTGCGTTCCCATTCTGAAGGAGCAGGGAATTGATCTGGTAGTCAACGAGTACAGCGACTATGTGATCCCCAACACCGCTGTGGAGGACGGCGACGAGGACGCCAACTACTTCCAGCACATCCCCTATCTGGATGATTTCAATGCCACCCGTGGCACGCACCTGGTGAATGTGGCCGCCGTCCACATTGAGCCTATGGGCGTTTATGCAGGCAAAACCGCCTCCCTGGAGGAGCTAGCTGACGGCGCCACGATTGCTGTCCCCAGTGACGCTACCAATGAGGGCCGCGCTTTGCTGTTGCTGGAAACGCAAGGCTTGATCAAGCTGGCTGACAGCACCAATCTCTCCTCTACACCCAACGACATTGTGGAGAATCCCAAGAATCTGGAATTTGTAGAGATGGAAGCTGCTCAGATCCCCAGCAGTCTGGCGGACGTGGACCTGGCGGTGATCAACTCCAACTATGCTCTGGGTGCTGGCCTGAACCCCACGGAGGATGCTCTGGTACTGGAGTCCGCTGACTCCCCCTATGTGAATGTTCTGGTGGTCAAGGAGGGCAACGAGGAAGCCCCCGCTGTTCTGGCCCTGATCGAGGCTCTGCACTCCGACACCATCCGCACCTACATTGAGGAGACCTACGGCGGCGCTGTCATCCCTGCGTTCTAAGCCGCTTTCAGATCACAGAAGACTCCCCCGGCGGATAGAATCCGTCGGGGGAGTCTTTTTCACATTTTCAACATACCGCCGAGATGGAGAATAGCCTCTAAAACACCTCCGCCAACCGCCAAAGCCTTGTCGCTGGCGGTGAAGCAGTGCTCCAGGCGGCACCGGGGATCAATATCTCCCGCCTTCATCCCCGCATACACTGGCGTCCCCTCTGGAAGAATCCCCCTCAGAATACCGTCCAGGGTGCAGAGCATGGGCACTCCCGCCACTGTGGCAGCCGTGTCTCCCTGCCGGACTTGTGCGCCGATTTCCAGCAAGGGATGGAAATATCCCGCCGCCGGAGCGCGGAGGACCCTCTCTCCAGCAAAACCGCCCACCAGTCCCGGAATACCTGTATTGGGTAGAGCGCTTCCATGATAAATGACCCGTCCAAGTGTGTGCCCCCGCATGGTCTCTATCACCGCATGGCAGTCCTGACCGGCGGTAAACCCCGGTCCCACTCCCACCACCACTGGGGCATCCGTGATGCAGGTGCCCAGGTTGCGCTTGGCCAAGATCGCATCTACAACCGCATCCGGTCGAAGTATGGGGATGCACCGGCCCTCTGGGTCTGCTAGTACCGGAATGATTCCCTCCGCCAGCAATTCCCGTGCGTGGGACGGCGTATCCGCCGGAGCCCCCGTCACACCCTCCACCTCTATTCCATCACCAGCCAGAATGGCCTGAGAAAAAGCCACTGTCCGGCGGATCGCCGTGGGCTGCGCCAAGTCCGTCATAATTACCTGGATATGACTCCGCCAAAGCCGCAGAGCGATACCCGTTGCGATATCCCCGGCGCCGCGAATCAACACGAGCATGTAAAATACGCCTCCTTCTGCAAGCTCCCTGCCAGCACAGGTCCTTCCAGCTGTGCCGCCAGTGCCAGGGCCGCTGCCCGTGTCTCCGCTGTCTCCACCTGATTGATATAAAGGGTCTGATACAGCCTCTCTGCCTTCAAAACTGCTGCCACAGTCTCCGGAGTAGCTGGCGTCCAGGGCTGGACACCGGCCAGCCGTGCATAGAGCTCGGGCCGATGAGCGGCCTCTGCAATAGGGAGCCCAAAGCCAGCTGCTCCCACTACGCAGATAATCCTCCCTGCCTCCGGCGGTATCACCGGCTCGTGAGGTGCATGGGCTTTTAACGGACGGCCAGCCGCTCCGTCAGCCTCTACGAGTATATAGTCAAACCATGCTGTAAGCATTTCCAGCGGTACAGATGGAGCTGTTAATTTCCCTGCGTCCGCTACAGGGCTTCCGGCGCACATAAGGCGGTGGCTCCGCCGCTGTTGGTCCAGTTCTGCCGCTGTCCGGGCGCAGGGCAGGCCGGGGAAGGGAAATATTTTGGTAGTGGTGCACAGCAGCACCCGGCCAGAGGCCGCCAGCTCCTCTCCCAGCGTCCGCAGCAACATGGTTTTCCCGCCGCTGCCGATCACTGCGGTGACACCGGTGAAAATTCTCAGTTGCGCTGCCAGCCGCATTCAACCACCTCCTTTTTTCAGCATAACACCGGAATCCAACCGCGTCAAGAAAAGAGGTGCGCCGCTTCGCCCTCAGGCTATGGAAAAAAACTGGTCCGGTGCGTAAAATCACAACCGTCAGCCTGCGTGGTTTTCTCCGCGCAAAGAAAGAGAACCTGCCGGGTGGCAGGTTCTCTTTTTACTCTCATCCGAGCATGCTCCACCAATTATCTCCTGTAGTTCCTCCAGTGTCAGGCGTCGTTGGTTCTCCTGGTTCTGTCGGCGTCGTGGTTCCGCCTTCCGGAGGTGTGGTTCCCTCATCCGGGGGCGGATTGGTGGGATCACTGGGGTCCTGAGGGCCAGTGTCAGGTTGGTCTGGGTCCGTCGTTGGATTGTCCGGGTCTATGATTTCCTGTCCCTCCGTGTGAACCGGACAGCCCGACGCCGCCAAAGTGCCGTCCGGCGTGTCGCCAGGCTGCAGGCCGACAGCCTTCTCCATGGTGGAAAGCAGATATGCGTTGTCCTCCGCCACCACGCCAGAGCCATAGTCCACCCTCTCGTGATCCAGGAACGCCGCCTGGGTGACAGACTCCGCCGGGCAGTTCTCCGTCGCAAGGCACTTGCCCTCTGTGCAGTAGTCTCGCATCACATGAAGTGTGCATTTCTCTTTGGGGGCGGTACCGCTGGCGATCTCCACAGAAACTGCCCTGGACCCCCGGACGTCAGCCCGGCAGGCATCCGTAGCCAGCAAACCGCTGTCCGCACAGAGCGTTACCGTGGTCAACCCACTGGAGGGTTTGTCAAAGTCCTTATTTGCCAAGCCCTCATGAAGCGGCTGCATGACCTTTTTCCAGAGCGTAATGGCTGGATTGCCGGAGTAGCTGATCTTGGCGTTAGACTCATAACCTGTCCAAACTGCCGCCACATAATACGGCGTATACCCCACAAAGTAACGGTCGTAGTTATCGCTGGTGGTACCGGTTTTACCTGCAATGGTCATGCCGCTGAACTTGGCCTGGGTACCAGTACCAGCTGCCACTGCATTTTTTAACATCTTGTTCATGAGATAGGCAGTGGTCTCTTTCATGGCCACGTGACTCTCGCCCTCATTTTCCAGGATGATATTGCCCTCGCCATCCTCGACCCGGAGGTACGTCCGCGGCTCATTATAGACGCCCTTATTGACAAAGCAAGAGTAGGCCGCAGCCATCTCGATGGTGCTCAATCCCCGGTGCAGGCCGCCCAGCCCCAGCGGGCTGCGGTCCATATCCTCCGGCTCCAGGTCCAAGCACAGCTTTTCTGTTGCAAAGGCAAACGCCTCCGCCACGCCGCCAGCCATCAAGGTCTGGACAGCAATGGTATTGATGGAGTTTTGAATGCCAGACGCCACAGAAGTGAAGCCCCGGTAGCGCTGTGGTGAGTTTTTAGGCCAATAATTCCCGTTCATGGTCTCCACCGGATAGTCATCAAAGGTGGTGCCTGGTGTCACCGCGCCGCTGTCAATCGCCGGGGCATAGGCAGTCAGCGGTTTCATAGAGGAGCCCACCTGGTGTTTGTCCGCAGCATAACTCCAGAGGAGATTACTCTCCTTCTCTCCCATCTGCCCTACAATCGCCACAATGTCACCGGTATATGGGTCCATCACTGTAATACCAGACTGGATGGGCTGCCCATTCCGGCTGGTAAGGTTATTCAGATTTCCCCGATCCGCATAGACAGACTCTGCCAGCTCCTGGATCTCCGGGTCCATGGTGGTGTAGATCTTGTAACCGCCGCTGTAGACCTTTTTCTCTGCCTCCTCCAAGGAGATGTGCATCTCCTCAGCCAGATCCGCTGTCACATCCCGGAACACTTGGTCTACAAACCAGTTGTTGATCTCAATCGCTCCATCGGTAGCCTCGGCCACAATGTTGTCCGCGGAGGTAGATCCATCCGTAAATTGGAGAACCTCATTTCCGGCCGCCTCAGCTTCCGCTTCTGTGAGATAGGTCTTCCAGCTGCCTGGATTATCAATATCCTCCAGCGTAGCGGGCCCCTCAACCTCCGCCATTTTACTCAGGATCAGTTCCTGCCTGCTCTTATTAAGCTCTCGGGGAGTCACGGTAGAACCATCCTCCCTTGTAATGGTGATATCATACATGGGGCCATACTTGGAGGGATTGTTGGTAATGGCAATCAGACTGGCGCACTCCGCCACGCTCAGTTCCGAGACGTCCTTGCCGAAATAGTACTGGGCCGCCGTCTGCACCCCGTAGCAGCCCTTGCCCAAGTAAATGTTGTTGAGGTACAGCTCCAGAATTTCCGACTTGGTGTAGTTTTTCTCAAACTCCAGCGCCCGGAAAATCTCTCGCACCTTGCGGTTGACATAGGGTTTGTCGTCATCCGTCAGATTCTTCAGCATCTGCTGGGTAAGAGTGGAGCCGCCGAACGTGCTGCGCATGCCCAGGAACATGTTGACCACCGCACCGCCGGTACGCCACCAGTCCACGCCATTATGCTGGAAAAAACGCTCATCCTCAATCGCCACGGCAGCTTGCCACAGTGCGTCCGGCATGTCTTCAATCTCTACTGGAATCCGATTCACCTCGCCATGGATGGTCTGGTACTCAACCCACTCCCCAGACTCCTGATCCTGGTAGTAGATAAAGGAGCTCTGATCCATGGTGTAATCCTCTGCGCGAATCTGCACAACGGGCATGACATTGCTCTGCACATACTTCATGAAAATAGCCGCGAAGATACCGGCAGTACAGATTCCCACCAGCAGAATCGTCAGCAAGATAAAGCCCACGCTCCAGGTCCCGCCCTTTCCAGTGCGGCGTTTTTGCCGAGGAGCGTGCGTCTCCGCCTGTCTTCTTCCGTGTTCCATAGGAGACACCTCCTTTTCAACTTCTTCCATCTCTCCCCGCCGGGCCTGTCCACCAGCGGGCCAAATCACCTAAAGTTCAAAGTATGCCAAAATACACCTCCTATTGTATCATCCCGTGTCAACATTGAAAATGTCGAATTTTCCCGAAAAAAAGTTCCCGCTTGGAATGGTTTTTGCGTTTTGGGGCAGGATAATTCCTGTAGAAAGGACTTACTTTTCGTCTTTTTGACACCTTTCCCTCTTGCAATTCCATCTGCTTTCGTGTAAAATAGCAACCACAAAGCGGTTCAGCCGCCGGAAAGGAGAACTCGCATGAGTGAGGATTTCGGCCCTACCTTTATCACTGTGACCGACGAAGACGGTCAGGAGATTGTCTTGGAGTTCATCGATGCGCTGGAGCACAATGGTCAGCTGTATCAGGCATTTTTCCCCGCTGAGACAGAGGACGACGAGGACAATCCGGACAATGGCCTGGTCATTTTAAAGGTCATTCATGAGGATGGTGAGGATCTGCTCTCCACCCTGGATTCTGATGAGGAACTGGATGCGGTATACGACCTCTTTATGGAAAACCTTTTCGACGACGAGGAGTGACGGGACGCCCTGCGAGGTGCGTGATAGGTTTTCATTTTAACCCACATTTCGTTATACGGGATGCCGGATCAGCTCGTGGTTCGCAGGCCTCCCGGCTGCTGTCTGCGGCTGGAAGTTGGAAGCGGTAAAGCGAGTTGGAGGCAACCCACCTGGCCAGTGAAGGTGCAGGTTATAACGGGACCTACACGGCCATCGCGGGGCTCCATATGCAGGGCAGATGTCTGCCCTGCTTTTTTCAGCTTCATTTCAGGAAAGTATTTTATGCTGTCACCATATTTTCCACTTGCACAATCCGCCGTTATTCGGTATAATGGTAAAGTGCGTAAATTGCGAACAAGCACCTGAGTATATTGAGAGGACTGAAACAACAAATGAGCGCATCAAGAGAAAAGCAAAACCGCCAGGAGCAGGCCAGCTCCGGCTGGATTGACCCCAAGACCGCCCGAGAGGCGCAGCAGCGCAAACAGGAAAAGCGCAGCAATACCCTGTATGGCATCATCGCCGTGGTATTTGTGCTGGTGGCCGCAGCAGCCATCCTTTACCGCTCCAATATCATCCCTAAGATGAGCACCGCCGCCACCATTGACGGTGAGAAATACTCTGCTGCGGAAGTCTCCTTTTATTATCAGAATGCCTATCGGAGCTTCTTGAGCAACACGTCCTATTTCAGCTACCTGGGAATGGACACCTCCACTTCCCTGAAGGATCAGACCATCAGCGAGGACACTGTAGAAACCATTACCGCTCTCGGTCTTGGCGAGGCGGAGGCCGGTCAGACCTGGTATGACTTCATTCTAAACCAGGCTCTGACGCAGATGGCTCAGATTCAGACTGCCCTGAACCAGGCGGAGGATGAGGGCTTTACCTACCCCGCCGGTGTCCAGGCGCAATATGATGACTCCATGTCTACCCTGGAGTCTGCAGCCCAGGCCAGCGGTGTCTCGGTAAACCAGTATCTTACCAATGTCTTCGGCAATAACCTGATCACTGAATCAGTTTACGGCGATCAGCTCATGCGTATGCTGCAGTTTGACGCCTATGCCAACGCGCATGCCGGCAGCCTCTCTTATGACGAGGCTAAGCTGGAGGAGACCTACGCCGCCAATCCTAACGACTATGACAAGGTCTCCTATGAGTCCGTCACCATCTCCGGCACTGCTCCCAGCACTACCGACGAGGAGGGTAACACCGTGGAGCCCACCGAGGAGGAGACGGCTGCCGCCAAGGAGGCCGCCAAGTCCAAGGCGGATGACATGCTGGCCTCCTTCCGCTCGGGCAGCGAGTTGGGTGCTCTGGCTGAGGCCCAGGACGCCACCTACAACGAAAATGACCGTGCCTCTTATTCTGCTGGCAGCGCCCTCTCAGAGTGGCTCTTTGACGATGCCCGCACCGCCGGGGACTCCGCTGTGGTGGAGAGCGGCTCCACCTATTACGTGGTGGTGTTCCACGACCGCTTCCGGGAAGAGTATGATTCCATCAATGTCCGCCATATTCTGGTTCAGCCCTCTACCGGTACGCTGAGTTCTGAGGATGAAGGCTATGACGAGGAACAGTCCCAGCTTAGCGCCGACGCCAAGCTGAAGGCTGAGGAACTGCTGGAGCAGTGGCGCTCTGGCGAGGCAACTGAGGAAAGCTTCGCTACTCTGGCCATGCAGGAATCTACGGATGGCTCTAAGTATGATGGCGGCCTGTACAGCCGAGTCTGCCAGGGCGATATGGTTGAGGCCTTCAACGACTGGTGCTTCGATCCTGCCCGTCAGAGCGGCGATACAGACATCGTGGAGACTGAATACGGCTATCATGTGATGTACTTTGTGGGCTATGATCTGCCCGCTTGGCAGGTGGCCGTCACCGACACCCTGAAGAACGAGGACTACGCGGCGTGGGAGGAAGGTCTTGCTGCCGAAAGCACGATCACTCGTGGTGATTTTGGTTTGAAGTTCGTGGGCTGATAACAAAACGGAGCCGGCCTTGCGTGCCGGCTCCGTTTTTCTTGTATAGAATGGGGGAATGTATCATAGACGCTCGTTTTCTGCGAAATGAGATGCTCTGGGGGCCGGAAGCCCAGGCGCGGCTGAAAGCGTCCCATGTGATTCTCTTCGGTCTTGGGGGCGTTGGCAGCTATGCCGCCGAGTGTCTGGCCCGCGCCGGAGTTGGAGCGCTGACCCTGGTGGATAGCGATGTGGTATCTCTCACCAATATCAACCGCCAGCTGGAAGCCCTCAGCTCCACGGTGGGACAGCCAAAGGCAGAGGCCGTGGCCGCTCGGGTTCGGGATATTCATCCAGATGCCGTAGTGCGCCCGATGCACGCTCTGTATGACGCTTCTCATCGGGGCCTCTTCTTTCCAGAGGGCTGCCGGTATGACTATATTGTGGACGCCATCGACCTGGTCAGCTGCAAGCTGGACCTGGCCGAAACCGCCCGGCGCCTAAAGATTCCCCTCATCATGGCCCTGGGGACAGGAAACAAGCTGGACCCCACACGCCTTCAGATCACGGACATCTCCAAAACCTATGGCTGTCCCCTAGCCCGGGTTATGCGCAAGGAACTGCGCAGTCGCGGAATCCACCACCAGCAAGTGGTCTTCAGCCCGGAGGAGCCCATCCCCACCGCACAGCTGGAGGCTCCGCCGCCAGGGCGGCGCAGCGTTCCCGCCAGCAATCCCTGGGTTCCTGCGGCGGCAGGGCTTCTTCTGGGCAGCGCTGTGGTCCGCGACCTCTTGGAAAAGGAGAGCGACACATGATACTGATTGGTACCCTTGTCAATACGCTGGCTGTTCTGGCCGGCTCCGCCACGGGGCTGCTGCTGGCCTGGCTGGCCGGACGTTTTTCCAGCGTGCTGCCCGCTGGCAGCATCAAGCTGGGGGAACGTCTGCAGACCATCATCATGCAGGGAGTAGCCCTGTGTGTACTGTTCCTTGGCATCAGCGGAAGTCTGAGCGGGCAGAATAGCCTCATCACCATTTTGGCCATGGTGCTCGGTGCCATCATCGGGGAACTTCTGGATCTAGACAAACGCATGATGGCTCTGGGGGATTGGGTGCAAAAGCACACGGCGCGTCTGTCTGCCGGCAGTAAAACCTCCATCTCCGAGGGCTTTGTCACTGCAAGTTTGCTCTTTTGTGTGGGGGCCATGGCCATTGTGGGGGCCCTTCAGGATGGGCTTACCGGAGACCATTCCACGTTGTTTGCCAAATCCCTGCTGGATGGCATCAGTTCCATTGTCTTCGCCGCTTCTCTGGGAGTCGGTGTGATGTTTTCCGCCATCGCAATCTTCCTCTACCAGGGAGTGATTGCCGTACTGGCCTCTTTTCTCTCACCTCTGCTGGGAGACGCGGTCATCGCGGAGATGACCTGTGTAGGTTCCTTGCTGATTGTGGCGCTGTCCCTGAACATGCTGAACCTGACGAAAATTAAGGTGATGAACCTGGTACCAGCAATTTTCTTACCCATCTTGCTGTGCCTGTGGATGTGAGTTACAGAGCGCTAGATAATGTCCTGTAGTCAGATTGTCCGTTTTGCTCTCTCAGAAAAGCAAGGCGGACAATTTTTCTTTTTATCCGGCCGGCCATCTTCACCACTTGTATAGAAACAAATGGCTCTTTTGTAAGTCTGCTGCTGAAAAAACTATAGTCCTTGACTCCCTCCCAATACTCCGTTCGTACTCCTGAGACACATTAACCGGAGGTTCTGTATCGCCACAGTGCGCATATTTCAAAAAGAACGTTGCCATATCCCCTGTCCAAGTTGATATAAGGTTTGTTATAGTTCTCAGAGGATTTGGCAGCTTCCAGTCCAAATAAGCCCCTCCTTCCAAAGATTAACTTGATTTTCTTTAAAGTTCTGCCTCCGGCACATGTTCGCTGATCTCATCCTGGCCTGGGGCCAGATAGTGAATCCTAATGAAATCGAAAGCCGTTCCAGTCAAGGCTAAAACCAATATCGCCGCCAGCACTGCCGGCCGGGAGAAACCGTGCGTTCTCCGCCGCTCCTACCGCGGAATCTCTTCAACGTCTGCCGCAAGGGCTTCGAGGCACCAATTTCTCCAAATACCGCTAGATAACGTCTTTTATAGTTCATTCCTCTAATTCCGCCTCACCCGTGCCAGCTTGGCCCGGACTGTGGAGACCATCAGGCGCAGTCGCTCTCCTACCTCCGCGAAGGAATAGCCCTCGTAATGGTAGCGGTAGAGCGGCACTCGGTATTTGGCTGGCAGATCCGCCTCCGAGAGGGCACACAGCCATAGCGGCCATCCGGCGCCGCCAAGGGCTGCGACACATGTTCAGCGTCATTTTCGTCAGTGAACGATGTCCCGGTTATTAAAAACGGGTTCCGCCTCTGCCACAGGCATGATGGTTTCAGCCGCGTCGGCTGGCTGTCGGAACCAGTTCAGGACAATCCGACACTTTATTCAGGCGCTGCTCCGCTGCGGCGCTGAAATTTCTCTCCGTCATACTCTCTCTTGGAAAAGCTTTTCACTGATAAGACGGTGAAATCGAAAAGATATCCTATGCGCCGCAATTTTTTGCTGTCCGTATCTGTGCTGTGGTCGGTTACCGCCGCTCTATCACGGAAATCGAAATCCTTCTACGCCACTCTTCTCCAGGGGCCTCTTCTCAAGTTCTCAGCGAGTTCTGCTCAAACAAAAAGATTCCCTGTCCAATGGACAGGGAATCTTTTTGGGCATATGGATATTACTTCAGCTCCACCTTGCCGCCGGCCTCTTCGACCTGCTTCTTCAGAGCCTCGGCATCGTCCTTGGAAATACCCTCCTTCAGCGTGGAAGGAGCACCCTCAACGGTAGCCTTTGCTTCGGCCAGACCCTGGCCGGTGATCTCACGGACAGCCTTAATGACCTTGATCTTGGCAGCGGCGTCAAAGCCGGTCAGAACCACGTCAAACTCGGTCTTCTCCTCAGCAGCGGGAGCGGCGGCACCTGCGGCGGGAGCGGCCATGGCGGCGGCAGAAACACCGAACTCCTCCTCCAGGGCGTGTACCAGCTCACTGAGCTCCAGAACGGTCAGAGCCTTGATCTCTTCGATCATAGCGGTAACTTTCTCAGACATTGTATTTGCCTCCTATTTGTAAATTTTAAGTCAATGGTGTGGGGCCGCTTACTCGGCGGCGGGAGTCGGAGCTGCCTCCTCGGCGGGAGCCTCTTCGGCAGGCGCGCCATTCTTCTCGGCGATCTGCTTGAGGACCACGGCAAGTCCTGTGATAGGAGCCAGCATAGTGCCCAGGACCTGCGCCTGCAGGACGGGCAGCGCGGGGATGGACGCCAGGGAGTTGATGGTGGCCAGGTCCACGGGCTTACCGTCCATGAAGCCGCCTTTGATCTCAAACTTGTCGTTGAGCTTCTTGGCATAGTTGGCCATGACCCGGGCGGGAGCCACAGGATCGGAGCACAGCGCCAGAGACGTTGTACCGTTGAGCAGGCCGTCCAGCTCGCTCAGGCCGGCGTTGTTGAAGGCAAAGCGCAGCAGGGTATTTTTGACAACGGCGTAATCCACGTCGTTCTCACGGCACTCACGGCGCAGCGCAGTGTCCTCCTCCACGGTAATGCCCTTGTAGTCGACGAGGACGCCGGCGGTGGCATTCTGGATCTTCTCGGTCAGCTGGGCCACGATGGCCTGCTTTTCAGATAAGACCTTTGCGTTAGGCATGTTTGGTTTCACCTCCATAGGATTTGTAGGTGCGTTCAAAAAGGAACCGTCCTTATGTCCGCAAAGACACAAGGACGGATAGCAAATCGACTTTGCCGCCCTCGGCAGGATTTATGAGAGAGTTCTCACCTGCTGTCTTTGGAACGCATCTGATATTATATTCAAGGAAAGACGCCATGTCAACCCTCAAATACTATTTTCTCCCGAAAATTTCCCAAATCCGGAAACAGGGAAACCTCCGGTTTCCCCCTAATTCTTTCGTCTCCGGTGAAAAATTCTTCAATCATTTTCGCCGCGGCGTGTACGTGGCAAAAATTCTCCGACCCACGCGCCGGGGCACGCACACCAATGACCGACGTCACTGGTGGTGGGGGAGCCTGCTCCCCCTTGAGACCATTACACCAGCTTGGACGTATTGAACTTCACACCGGGGCCCATGGTGGAAGCAGCGACGCAGCTGCGGATATACTGGCCCTTGGCAGCGGCGGGCTTGGCCTTGACGATGGCGCCGATGAGAGCATTGTAGTTCTCCGTCAGCTTCTCCGCGCCGAAGGACACCTTGCCAATGGGGCAGTGGATGATGTTGGTCTTGTCCAGGCGGTACTCGATCTTACCGGCCTTAACCTCCTGCACGGCCTTGGCAACGTCGGGGGTGACGGTGCCGGCCTTGGGAGAGGGCATCAAGCCCTTGGGGCCCAATACCTTACCGAGACGGCCCACCAAACCCATCATGTCTGGGCTGGCAACCACCACGTCAAAGTCAAACCAGTTTTCCTTCTGAATCTTCTCCACCAGGTCCATCTCGCCCACATAGTCGGCACCAGCCTCGCGGGCAGCGTCAGCCTTGTCGCCCTTGGCGAACACCAGCACGCGCACACTCTTACCGGTGCCGTGGGGCAGCACGATGGCACCACGCACCTGCTGGTCAGCATGACGGGAGTCCACGCCCAGCTTCACATGAAGCTCAACGGTCTCGTCAAACTTGGCACTGGCGGTTTTGCAAATGAGAGCCAAGCCTTCCGCAGGATCATACTGCATGTTCTTATCAATCTGCTTGGCGCTTTCCTGATATTTCTTGCCTCTAAACAATGTTACTTCCTCCTCATAGTGGTTCTTCGGAATGTATCCTCCCACTGTATCAAGCGGTCAGAAAGACCGCGCTGGCTGTCAGTCGCCTACGACCACGCCCATGGAACGGGCAGTGCCGGCGATCATGCTCATAGCGGATTCCAGGCTGGCGGCGTTCAGGTCCTTCATCTTGATCTCAGCAATCTTTTGAATGGAGGCCTTGGAGATGGTTGCCACCTTAGTCTTGTTGGGGACACCGGAGCCGGACTCAATGTTGCACTCCTTCTTAATCAGGACGGCCGCGGGGGGCGTCTTGGTGATGAAGGTGAAGGAGCGGTCAGCATACACCGTAATGACCACGGGGATGATCATACCCACGTCGTTCTTGGTGCGCTCATTAAATTCCTTGGTAAAGGCGGCAATGTTGACACCATGCTGGCCCAGGGCCGGACCGACAGGGGGCGCCGGGGTTGCCTTGCCTGCGGGAATCTGCAATTTTACATAACCAGTAATTTTCTGTGCCACTTCAGTAGCACCTCCTAAATCAAAATGTGGTGGCGGGCGTTCGTCCGTCCTTGGCGGAACCGGCTGGTTCCTCCCACTTGTGCCGGAATCCTCCGGCTTGGTTTCACGTTAGTTCAGGACCTCTACTTGGTCCAACTCCAGGTCCACGGGCGTCTCTCTTCCGAACATGGATACCATGACGCTGACCCGGTTTTTCTCCGGCTCAATCTCCTCCACAACGCCAGTGAAGCTAGCCAGCGGGCCATCCACAATCTTGACGTGGTCGCCTACCTGATACTGCACCACAATCTCATGCTTCTCCATGCCCATGGCCAGCACCTCTTCCTCTGTCAGAGGAATCGGCTTGTTGGCGCTGCCCACAAAGCCTGTGACGCCGCGGACGTTCCGCACCAGATGCCAGGTCTCGTCGGTCATGACCATTTTGACCAGTACATAACCCGGGAAAACCTTGCGCTCCACCTGCTTGGTGGCACCGGAGTCTGTTACCTCTGTCACGGTCTCCATAGGGATTTCCATTCGCAGAATCATATCCTCCATACCGCGGCCGGTAACAAACTTTTCAATGCTGGTTTTTACGGCGTTTTCATAGCCGGAGTAGGTATGAATCACATACCACTTTGCGTCGTCTGACATATCAATACCCCTTAGGCGTTGAATACGTTCAGGATCATCTCAACGGCGGAAGACGCCACAAAGTCGAAGACCCAGATGCACACGCCGATCAACAGGGAGCACAGCAACACAGTGCCAGTATTCTTCAGCACGGTCTGCCGGGTCGGCCATACGACCTTTTTCATTTCGCTTTTCATCTCGCGGAACCAGAGACCGCGGTCTCTCTTCTTCTCTTCTGCCATGTTCGTTACACGCCCTTTCTTAAATTCGTCGCCATTACTTGGTTTCGCTGTGGAGCGTGTGCTTTCTGCAGAAGGGGCAATACTTGTTAAGTTCCAGCTTGTCCGGAGTGTTCTTCTTGTTCTTCATCGTATTGTAGTTTCTCTGCTTGCACTCGTTGCATCTCAGTGTGACTTTCACGCGCATTTAACGGCACCTCCTTATTATTGGTATCATGTCCGGCTGACGCCGGGTGAATACCGATTGCCTCCCTGCCTTTTTGAAAGAATTCCCCATCGGACCTGGAAAGCGAAAAACAGGCGCGACAAGAAAACCCTTTTTCACAGGTAAGAAAGATTATACTACAAGTCAAATCTGCCGTCAATCATTTTCTTCCATTTTTTTAGAATTGTCCTCTGCGCTGCTGGGAACTTCCGCCCCCTTGCGCCCACGTCCCCGATATGGTATGATATTCTCCCAGGAAGGAGGCCCCCTATGAGATGGTATCTGCTTTTGCTTCTCCTGGTTCTCACCGGCTGCGGCGTCTCCGAGCCAATGGAAGATGCGTCTATCCTCCCTGTCCAGGCAGTCCCAGAGTCCGAACCCGCACCGATGCCGGAGCCCGAGGCGGCAGACTTCGTACGGGTGCAGGAATACCTGCCGGACATCCTGGTGGATTTGAAATACGCAGGGGCGGAAAATTTTACTGGACAGGCTGTCTATGACTTTACGGATGCCTATCTCCGCTATGGCACGGTACAAAAGCTCTCCTCTGCATTGGACATTCTCATGGGCCAGGGCTATACCCTGCTGATCTGGGACGCTTTTCGTCCCACACAGGCCCAGTTCCGCCTGTGGGAGATCTGTCCGGACCCGGTGTATGTTGCAAACCCGGAGACAGGTTCTTCCTCCCACAGCCGGGGAAACACAGTGGACCTGACTCTGGCGGCTCTGGATGGGGAGCCTGTGGAGATGCCTACGGACTTTGACGATTTCTCCCCCCTGGCGGACCGGGATTACAGCGATGTGCCGGCCTCCGCCGCCGCGAACGCCCAGCTGCTGGAGGACGTGCTGACAGCATGCGGTTTCCAGCCCTATACCGGCGAGTGGTGGCACTTTTCCGATCTAGATAATTATCCTGTGGAGGAAAGCTGGTCCCCTCCCAAGTGAAAGCGAGGATTTTGATGCGTATTATGGCCATTGATTACGGTGACGCCCACACTGGCATCGCCATCTCAGACCCCACTGGCTTCATGGCCGGCTTCACCACCACCATCGACGCCTACCGTCCGGAGGCTGTGGCGGAGCGCGTGGCCGCGCTGGCTCAGGAGCATGGCGTGGAGGAACTGGTGCTGGGCCACCCCATCAACATGGATGGCACTCGGGGGCCCCGTTCCGAAAAGGCCCAGGCCATGAAGGTCCTGCTGGAGGAGACCTCCTCCCTGCCGGTCATCCTCTGGGACGAGCGACGCACCACCATTGACGCCCACCAGATTCTTCTGAACAACGGCAAAAACGCCAAGAAGCGGAAGAAGGTTGTGGACGCCGTGGCGGCATCCCTGATTTTGGAGGGCTATCTCACCTATAAAAAAAGCCATCCTGCCGGGTAATCTCCCGCCAGCGGCCTTAATGGAAATAGACTCAGGCGCCCGGTTTACCGGGCGCCTTTCCTTACGACTTCAGTCGGAGCAGCTTGCTGATCAGCTCTTCCCGCTGATCGCTGAATGCTCTTACCAAGTGGCCACCCGCCGCCACAAAGAAAATCAGGGCCAGTCTCCCCGGCGTGGGGAAGCCCAGCAGGGAAAATAGCGGCCAACTCAGCGCCGTCACCATCCCCAGCGCCAACAGCAGGATGCACCCGCCCCGGAGGAGGAGTCCCACTGTGGAAACTGATTGGAAATAGGCCTCCCACTGCTCCCCATCCAGGTGGCCTACCCGATGGGCAATCCAGAACATGGCCAGTAGCACCCCCACAAACAAAAGTCCCGCCAGAGCCCGCAGCATATAGTAAAGTACACCGAAAGCCACCAGCCGTCCCATGGTCAGCGCCGCCTCCCCCTTGATCAGAAAGACGCTGCACAGCCCCAGGGCCACCGCGCCCGCAGCCAGCCCCAATAGCAGGTATGCTCTCTCCCTGTCACAGCGGAACTGGTGAAAGCACTGGGCCGCGGCGTTTACAAAGGTCAGGGACAGCAAAGCCGTCCAAACCGGCTCTCCCCGCAGCAGGCAGATTGCGGCCAGCAGCTGAGACACCCGCAGCACCGCATTTCCAGCCCGGCTCTGTGCAGCGGTCAGAAGCTCCCGGTCCCGCTCATCCCGGAGCAGATGCAGCTGCCGGATTTGATTGCGGTCATGAGCTCGATCCATCTCATTTCCTCCTTGTCTTAGCGGCATGCTCACAGATGCCTTTCGTAATAGGCGTTTGTACATAGCAAGATGACAAATGCCGCCAAAATCACGCAGAACAATGTCACAGCCGCTGCCAGCAACGCCACGCTGCGGAAAACGGCATAGAGCAGCAGCACGACGACAGACACCATCCAGCAGCCGTTGGTCAGCACCAGATAGGCGGACCAGGCGCTTTTCTCGCTGATCTGCCGGTCCCGTTCATCTCCCCGGGGCATCCGGGATTCCCGGGACATGGCCCAGACCAAATCCACACCCCCTAAAAACAGCAGCAACGCCAGGCTTACCAGGAGTTTGACCTGAAATCCCTCCGCCGCCAGCAGGGCACCACAGCCCACCGCCAGCAGCAGGCAGAGAATGCCGCCGGCAAAACTGCGCTTATGATAAATCTTCATAGAATCTCCTCTCAAGATTTCTGCTCATAGTAGAGTTCACTCACCAGCCGGGCGGCTCCGGCTGCGATCCACAGCACCATACATGGCAGACCCATCTGAATATAAATCTCATCTTTTGCCATCGTATAGCCTAGGATGCATCCAATCATCCACGCTGCGTTCATCCAGAACATCACCCGGTAGCTCGTGGCCTTACTGCGCAGCTCAATCCAGTGGTTGCGCTCGTCCCGGTCCTCGTCCCGGTCCTCTCTGGCCTTTTCCCGGTCCAAACTCCTCAAAATCCAGCTAAGTCCTGTGAGGATCAGCAGTACACAGAGAATCCCATCCTTCCAGTCAAACCGCTCCCAGCCCCGCAGTAAGCAGGTCACTGGATTGGCAAGCCCCAGAAGCAGGCTGAAAAGGCCGCTGTAAAACCGTTTTTTATAGTAAATCTTCATCAAAAACTCCTCTCTTTGTCTGCTCCGTGCGCCACAGCCATTTACTCCCATTCCTCATACCGCCGGTCCTCCTCTTCCTTGTTCTCCTGCAGGCAGTACAGCTCCTCCACCGTAGTGGAAAAAATCAGCGCCAGCCGGTATGCCAGCAGCAGGGATGGGTTGTACTGCCCCTTTTCCAGAGAGATGATGGTCCGGGAGGACACATGGACCAGCTCCGCCAGCTGCTGCTGAGTCATTCCTGCCGCCAGGCGCAGCTCCTTGACACGGTTTTTCATCCCATCCCTCCCCCAAATATGAAGTTTCCTTCACATGAAGTATACTTCATATATAACACAGTGGTGCTCTCTTGTCAAGTCTCGGCGCAAAAAAAGCGGCACGCCGCAGCGTGCCGCCTTCCATTATTCACCCTTCACCGTTCCATCCGCGTTGAACAGCGGCAGCGGCGCCAAAAATTTGATGTCTTCCCGCTTCTGGGCATCGCCCTCTGCCAGCACCGCCACCCGACCAGCCACGATGCCGCCTGCCAGCGCCACCAGTTCCTCCATGGCGTGGAGGGAACCGCCAGTGGAGATCACGTCGTCCATCAGCAGCACCCGCTTTCCCCGCAGCATATCCGCGTCGTCCCGGCCCAGGTACAGCCGCTGTGTCCCTGCGGTGGTGATAGAGGTGTCCTCCACGTGGATGGGGTCCGGCATATAGGCCTTGGGGCCCTTACGGGCGATGAAGTACTTTTTTGCGCCGCTCTGGCGCGCCATCTCGTGGATCAGCGGGATGCTCTTAGCCTCCGCTGTCAGGAGATAGTCATAGCTCTCCGCCGGCGCCAGCTTTAAGAGCTCCCGGGCACAGGCAACTGTCAGCTCCGCGTCGCCAAAGCAGATAAATGCGCCGATGTATAGATCGTCTGTGACCCTGCAGATGGGCAATTGCCGCTCCAGGCCCGCAATATGAATTGGATAAGTATGCATAAGGTGCGCCTCCCTCAAGATTTCTCTCCCCATCTCCGGGAATTCCAAGATCCTCAAATATCTTATACTGCTTCACTCTGAAAGTCAATATAGAACGCTTCCCCAAAACTGCGTATGATCCCTCCTGCCGCAGCTCCTTGCGGCAGGCTCACCGGTATGATATGATATCAATATCAGTAAAGCTGCGGGACATCAAATCACGAACCATATATCCCTGCCTGGAAGGACTATACCATCTGCTGCCTGATGAAACTATCGGAATCTTAGCAGCCCCTGCCGGAAAATTCACCAAAACCGCTGTTGCGGTTGACTTCCGGCAAATGCCCCGATATACTGGATTTCACAGAGGACGCCTCCGGCGCGGCGGAGACCCCGTACGCACCGGGCCACGCCAAATGAAGGGAGAAACGAAGAGATGAATGGGTATCTGGCAAGAGTGATCGAAGAAGTGAAGGGGAAACACGGAGACGAGCCGGAGTTTGTACAGACGGTGGAGGAGGTGTTCTCCTCGTTGGAGCCGGTGATCGAGCAGCATCCAGAGTACGAGGCGGCGGACCTGCTGAGCCGGATGGTGGAGCCTGAGCGGACGTTCAGCTTCCGGGTGACGTGGATGGCGGACGACGGGACGTGGCACACGAACACGGGGTACCGGACGCAGTTCAACGGAGCGATCGGGCCGTACAAGGGAGGATTGCGGTTCCGGAAGGACGTGAACCTGGGGATCATCAAGTTTCTGGCGTTCGAGCAGACGTTCAAGAACGCGCTGACGGGACTGCCCATCGGCAGCGGGAAGGGCGGCAGCGACTTCGATCCCACGGGGAAGTCGGATGCGGAGATCATGCGGTTCTGCCAGTCGTTCATGACGGCGCTGCACCGGTTCATCGGGCCGGACGTGGACGTGCCGGCAGGTGACATGGGCGTGGGGACCCGGGAGATCAGCTATTTGTTCGGCCAGTACCGGCGTCTGCGCGGCGCATGGGAAAACGGGGTACTGACCGGCAAGGACTTTGCCTCGGGCGGGTCCCTGGTACGTCCTCAGGCAACGGGGTATGGCGCGGTATACTATCTGGAAAACGTCTTGAAGCACGAAGGCGAGAGCATTGAGGGCAAGACCATCGCGTGCGCGGGGTTTGGCAACGTGACATGGGGCATCTGCCAGAAGGCGGCGGATTTGGGCGCCAAGGTGGTGACTCTCTCCGGCCCGGACGGGTACATCTATGATCCGGACGGAGTGACCACAAAGGAGAAGATTGACTACATCGTGGAGATGCGGGCGTCCGGACGGAACCAGGTGAAGGACTATGCAGATAAGTTCGGCGTTGCCTTCTATCCGGGTGAGAAGCCCTGGGGAGTGAAGGTGGATGTATGCATGCCGTCCGCGATGGAGAATGACGTGCACTTGGAGCATGCCAGGCAGATTGTTGGCAATGGGGTGAAGTACTACATTGAGGTGGCGAACATGCCCACCACCAACGAAGCACTGTCGTATCTGATGTCTCAGTCGGGGGTGATTGTGGCGCCCAGCAAGGCGGTGAATGCCGGCGGCGTGGCTACCAGTGCGCTGGAGATGGCGCAGAACAGTGAGCGTCTGGTGTGGACAGAGGAGGAAGTGGACCAGCGTTTGCGGCAGATTATGAACAACATCTACACGATGAGTGTGGAGGCTGCGGAGAAGTACGGCCTCGGGTATAATCTGGTAGCTGGTGCCAATATTGCAGGGTTCCAGCGGGTGGCGGATGCGATGATGGCTCAGGGCATTTTCTAAGCGCTTTTCCAACGTCAACCAACAGGCAAATGCAAGGCCGGCGGGCCGGAGCTGATTGCTCCGGCCCGCCGGCCTTGATTGCGCGGAGGACTTGCTTTTCTCTGGCAGGCTCACAGCTCCGTCAGCATATCCCGGATATAGTCCTCCACCTCATCCAGGGTCTTGGCATCGGCAATATCGGTGTATACATCTCTGGCAAAGGACAGACCGTCCCCGGTGTCCAGGAAGAGGAAACGGATTCCTTCGCTTAGATAGAACTCCGCCAGGTCAGCGTAGCAGAAATACGCCTCCCCGTCCCGCCATCCAGTCTCCTCTGTGGCCCAGAAAGGCATGAAAATGGCCTCGCTGCCGATCTCTAGATCCTCCAGGTCCCCGGCAATGGAGGTGGACAGCCTGCCCGGGGCACCCAGATACAGCACGTCGCAGATGTCCCCCTTCGCCAGGTCTCCCCGGAGGGAGCTTGTGACCTCCACGGAGGCCACGGTGTAGGATAACTCTGTGCCGCCCGCCGTCACCGTGTAGTACCGCAGATTCCGGACCACGCCCCGGAAAATGACGGTATCCATTGAGAATACCTCCTCCGGGTCCAGCCAAACGAGGCACGCCGAGGCGTCCGACGCCGTCTTCCCGTGGTCGGCGGAGCCGTCCAGTTCCCCGATCTCCACGTTCGCGGAGTAGACGGGCGAGGGGGAGGAGTCCTCCGCACTCTCCGGCGCGGAGTAGTCGCTCCCATCCACAAAGCCGCCGTCCTCTGCAGCAAACGGCAGATCCCAGCCGGTGTGATACAGCCTGTTCCACCCAAAGACTCCCGCCAGCACCGCCACGAGACATGCCGCCAGCGCCCCGTATCGTTTCCAGGGACATCTTGTGAAATGCTCCGCAATCTGGTCCTCCCGGACCTCCCCCACGGCGCGGAACAATTCCTCTCTTGTCATGGGTCATAGCCCTCCTTTCTCAGATGCACCTGCAGGCCCTTCCGGGTGCGGTGGAGCAGAGCGGTCACCTTGGAGCGGGTGAAGCCCGAGACTACGGCAATTTCCTGGATGCTCTCACAGTGAAAATACCGCCGGAGAAACACCCACCGCGCCGTGGGTGAGACAGTGGCCAAGTAGCGGGAGATGCTCTCCCCCAACTGCCGCAGCTCCAGATCATCCTCCATCGACACGCCGCTCACGCACTCCGCCAACTCCTCCAGAACCGCCTCAAACCCGCTGCTGCGGCACTGGGCGGTGTTATAGCTGTAACGGTCCAGGGCGGTATTCCGGGCAATCCGGCCTAAAAACACTGCAAGACGCACCGGCCGCTGGGGCGGTATGGCATTCCAGGCCCCCAGCCAGGTATCATTCAGGCACTCCTCCTGGTCCCGGCCGTCTCCCAGCACCCGGCGGATGATGGCGGCACAGTAGGCACCGTATTTCTTCGCAGTCTCACCAATGGCCTCCTGGGATCTAGACCAGTACAGGGCGATGATCTCTCTGTCCTCCATGTGCTCACATCCTTTTGAAAGCCGCTTTCACCCATAAAGTCGGCAAACAGCGGCCCCCGGTTGCGGGGAACCGCTGTTTTTTGACATTCTTTTTCTGCGAGAGAGTCAAAAGGCATTTCGCTCCCACTGTTTCCCCCAGGGCAAGTGAAAAGCAGCCTGAAACCGCCCATTGCTGTCCATCAGTTTTTCAAACTCTGCATGGGTGCAGGAATCCGGCCCCCCCGAGCAATAAAGTCCACGCTGGATTCAGGATGTACCGGCATCACCGGGGCGCTGCCCAGAAGGCCTCCCATCTCGATGGTGTCTCCCACCGTCTTGCCGGGGGCCGGCAACAGGCGCACGGCGGTGGTCTTGGAGTTGACCATGCCGATGGCCGCCTCGTCAGCGATGATGGCAGCGATGGTCTCCGCCGGCGTGTCGCCGGGGACGGCGATCATATCCAGTCCCACAGAGCACACGCAGGTCATGGCCTCCAACTTGTCCAGGCACAGCGTCCCGGCGCGGGCGGCGGCGATCATACCCTCGTCCTCGCTAACGGGGATGAAGGCACCGGAGAGGCCGCCCACGGAGGAGGACGCCATCACGCCGCCCTTTTTCACCGCGTCGTTCAGCAGGGCCAGCGCCGCAGTAGTGCCGTGGGTGCCGCAGGTCTCCAGCCCCATCTCCTCCAGAATCCGGGCCACGCTGTCTCCCACTGCCGGTGTGGGCGCGAGGCTCAGGTCCACAATGCCAAAGGGAGTGTCCAGGCGGCGGCTGGCCTCCTGCGCCACCAGCTGGCCCATGCGTGTCACCCGGAAGGCGGTTTTCTTCACCGTCTCCGCCACCACGTCAAAGGGCTGTCCCTTCACGGCCTGCAAGGCGTGATACACCACGCCGGGGCCGGAGACGCCCACGTTGATGACCTTCTCCGCCTCTCCAGTGCCGTGGAAGGCGCCAGCCATGAAGGGGTTATCCTCCACAGCGTTGCAAAAGACCACCAGCTTCGCGCAGCCCAGGCCGTCCCGGTCCGCCGTGGCCGCGGCAGTCTCTTTGATAATCCGGCCCATCAGGGCGACCGCATCCATGTTGATACCCGCTCGGGTGGACCCCACGTTCACGGAGGAGCACACCAGTTCCGTCCGGGCCAAAGCCTCCGGAATAGAGCGGATCAACTTCTCATCCGCCGCCGTCATTCCCTTTTGCACCAGGGCGGAATAGCCTCCCAGAAAGTTCACGCCAGTGGTTTGCGCCGCCCGGTCCAAGGTCAAAGCAAACGGCACATAGTCTTCCGTCTCGCTGGCGCCGGCCACCAGAGAAACGGGGGTCACGGAAATCCGCTTGTTGACGATGGGAATGCCAAATTCCCGTTCAATGTCCTCGCCGGTTTTCACCAGCTTTTCCGCATAGCGGGTGATCTTATCATAGATTTTCTCACAGGCCCGTTCGGCGTTCGGGTCGCAGCAGCTCAAAAGGGAGATCCCCATGGTAATGGTCCGGATATCCAGGTGCTGCTGGTCAATCATCTCAATGGTGGAGAGAATTTCCTTTTGGTTAAGCATAGCTTCCTCCATCATGCATCTATACATGGACAGCTGCATGTTTTCATCGTATTTGTCCCGGGGCGGTGGGTTCCCCGTCAGATGCGGTGCATGGCGTCAAAGATCTCCTCCCGCTGAATCCGGATGGAAATCTCCATGCTGTTCCCCAGCTCCTCCAGCAGCTCCCGCAGCTGCCCAAGCGGTGCCTTGGACTCGCCCACATCCACGGTCATCACCATGGTAAAGGAGCCGTGCAGAATCGTCTGAGAGATGTCCAGGATGTTGATGTTGTTCTCAGCCAGCAGCGTGCAGACAGAGGCCGTGATGCCGACCCTGTCCCGCCCCACAACCGTCACGATGGCGTTCATATCGTTCCTCCTCGCAAAGTAGACTCACATTTCATAGCCGGTTTATTGTAGCACAGGGCAGCGGTAATGTAAAGCTCCGCCGTCTTATCGGGAAAGCTTCCCGCTTCACTCGCTGCCCTCCAGCCCACGGAACGCGCACTTTGCGCACAGGACGCTCAGGAACACGGCCAGAAGCACCGTCCAGACACGGTTTTCCAGTATGTCGAACGCCGCGCCACAGACGGCCTGATCAACCGGCTCCCCGCACATGGCGATCGAAATCAGGGCCGCCATGCAAAGCAGCCGCCTCCCCATAGAGGGGAGACGGCTGCGGCTTTCAGACTTCGTCGAAAAATTTGGCGTGGATCGCCTTGACGGCCCGGTTCACATCCGCCTCATCCAGCAAAACGGAAACGCGGATCTCGGAGGTATTGATCATCTGAATATTGATGCCGGCCTCAAAGAGCGCCTCAAACATCTTGGCAGCCACGCCGCAGTTGCTCATGAGCCCTGCACCCACGATCGAGACCTTGCCAATCTTGTCGTCGGCCTCAATATGGTCAAAGCGCAGCGCTTCCTTATGCTGGTTGAGAATGTCCTCCACCTCATCCAAGTCCTTTTTATGGACGGTGAAGGTAATATCCTTGGTCTCCTCCCGGCCGATGGACTGCAAGATCACGTCCACATTGATATTGTGCTTGCTCAGCAGGTCAAAAACCTGGAACGCAACGCCGGGGTTGTGCTGTAGGCCCACCAGGGCTACGCGGGCAATGCTGGTGTCCTTCGCGACGCCGGCAATATTTGTCTTTTCCACTTTGGTGACCTCCTTAATTTTCGTGCCGGGCTTGCGCTCCAAGCTGGACACGACTTCCAAATTCACTCTGAACTTCTTGGCCAGTTCCACACTCCGGTTATGGAGCACCTGGGCTCCCTGAGACGCCAGCTCCAACATCTCGTCATAGGTAATCTCCTCCAGCTTTCTGGCGTTGGGAACGATGCGGGGATCTGTGGTATACACTCCATCCACATCGGTGTAGATTTGGCACAAGTCTGCCCGGAAGGCCGCTGCCAGCGCCACGGCGCTGGTGTCAGACCCGCCGCGGCCCAGGGTGGTGACGTCTCCGCCGCGATCGATCCCCTGGAAGCCCGTCACCAACACGATCCGGTGCTGGTCCAATTCCGCCTGAATCCGCTCCGGGTCAATTTTCTTAATCCGGGCATCGGAGTGCGTGGAAGTGGAGTGAATGCCAACCTGCCACGCCGCCAGGGACACACAGGGCAGGCCCATGCTCTCCAGCGCCATGGCGCACAGCGCAACGGAAATCTGCTCTCCGGTGGAAAGCAGCATATCCATCTCCCGCTTGGAGGGGTGACGATTGATCTCCTCCGCCTTGGCAATGAGATCGTCTGTGGTGTCTCCCTGAGCAGAGAGCACCACAATCACGTCATTGCCTTGTAAGTAGGTCTCCGCGATGATACCGGCGACATTGCGGATATGCTGGGTGTCCTTCACGGAGCTGCCGCCGAATTTCTGTACGATCAAACTCATAGCTTTTCCTTCTTTGCTTCAAATTCGGGTCTCCCATCCCATCATACGCAGGTGGTGGGGTGTTGGAGATCAGGCCAGGACCCGCATACAGGCCAGAACGTTGAGAAAGCTGGACTGCCGCAGGGCGTCCGTGCCGCTGATGGAATCTGTCAAAAAGGCGGTCTCGCCGTCCTCACTGAGAACCTCCACCTGGCCAAAAGCCATGGCTGCGTCCGTCAGACTGCCCTCAATGCGGAAATAGTACCGGGTTTTCAGCTCCGCCGGGTCTTCAAATCCATCCGTTTCAGAGGACCATCCAATTTCCTCCCGCCGGGCGCTGGACTGTAGGCACTCCATCACATCCGCTACGCAGGCGGAGGCGGTGGGCAGCTCGCCGGCGCCCCTACCATAGAACATCACCTCACCGGTGGCGTTCCCCCGGACCACCACGGCATTGAATACGTCCTCCACGCTGGCGACGGGGTTCTCCTCTGAAATCAGGTGTGGGGCGACATATGCTGTACGCCCGCCGCCCGGAAGCCGGACTGCCCGCCCCAGAAGCTTGATGCGGTATCCCGCCCGCTGGGCAATTCTTACATCCCGCAGGGACAATTTGCGGATTCCCTCCATAGGTACTCGCTCCGGCTCTACCTGGTGTCCAAAAGCCAGGTCTGCAAGGATGCAGATTTTTCTCCCAGCGTCCACACCCTCCACATCGGCGGTAGGATCGGCCTCTGCATATCCCTTGGCCTGGGCCTCCCGCAGCGCGTCAGTAAAGAACGCGCCGGTGCGGACCATCCGGGTGAGAATATAGTTGGAGGTCCCGTTCAAAATGCCGTATACCTCGTCAATGCGGTTTGCCGCCATGCACTGGGTCAACGGATGCAAAATGGGAATACCGCCGCCCACACTGGCCTCGAAGAGATAGCTGACGTTCTTCTTTTTTGCCAAAGCCAGCAGCTCAAAACCTCTCTCCGCCACCAGCTGCTTGTTGGCGGTTACAACATGCTTGCCCGCCTCCAGAGCACGCCTGGTGTACTCATAGGCCGCGTCTACCCCGCCAATGGTTTCCACCACCACGCGGATGCTCTCGTCCTCTTCAATCCGCCGGAAGTCATCCGTCATCAGCTGACGGTAGGGGCCATCCTTGAAATGCCGCACCAAAATGGATTTCACCTGCAACGGCTCTCCCAGCTTCCGCTCAATCTGCCGGGCGTTTTCCGCCACTACCCTGGCAACGCCGGTGCCGACGGTTCCAAGGCCCAAAATTGCAATTTGTATCATGCCTGATCCTCTTTCTCTGATTTAACCCGCCAGGATTTCCAGCCGAACGACTCCGTCCAGCCCAGATACGTCGGAAAGCAGCTGTTCCAGGGATTCCTCCATCTCGCTGGTCTCCGCCGAAATGGTGACTGCCGCACAGCCGTTCGTGGGAATGGACTGGTTGATGGTCAAAATATTGGCGCCGGACGATGCAAAAACAGACAGCACCCGGCTCAGCACGCCGGCATTGTCTTTCAGCATGGCATAGAATGTGATGATATGCTCTGCCTTCATATCGTTAAAAGGCTGAACGGAATCCTTGTATTTATAGAAAGCACTGCGGCTAATCCCCGCCAGTCTGGTGGCAGCGCCCACAGTGTCCGCCTCCCCAGTCTGCATCATGCGCTTGGCCTCCGCCACCTTGATAAAAATCTCCGGCAGGGCATCTGCCGCCACAATATAAAACTTGGTCGTCTTTGACATTCGTCCACCTCCTGTGGTCATTTGTCCTTACATATTGTTCATGGTATCATATTTTAGGAGTGGACGCAAGTAAAATGGTCCAAATAATTTTGGCGGATACAGGGAAAGTTGCGGGCATTTGTCCGTATACCGTGGGCATTTTGACAAAACTCCCCCCTCTTCTGTGCTTTCCGCCTCCTGCCCTTTTCAGCGCTGCGGAACCCGTTGCGGACACAGGCTGCTGCTTGGAATCAATAAGCCGTGCCAAATGGCACGGCTTATTGATTATTTCTCCACAATTCCGGTTTTCGCCTGATAGACCGCCCGGATGCCCTTGTAGGTCTCCCAGCAGTCCAGCTTGCCGACAGTCTCAAATGGCGCGTGCATGCTCAGAACCGGTACCCCGGCGTCCAGCGTAGCAATGTTGCGGTTGGCCATATACATGGCCACGGTACCGCCGCCGCCGATATCCACCTTGCCCAGCTCTGCGATCTGCCAGATGACTCCGGCCTGCTCGAAAAGACCGCGGACATAGCCCACCGTCTCCGCATCCGCATCGGAGGCGCCGGATTTTCCCCGGGCACCGGTATACTTGCAAAGACCCACGCCATAGTTGATCAATGCCGCGTTCCGCTTTTCATAGACATCCCCAAAATCTGGGTCATAGGCCGCAGTCACATCTGTGCTGAGGCAGAAAGACTTCTCAAAGCAAGCCCGAAGCGGCACGTCCTGAGCAGCACAAAGGTCTTCCATAAAGGTGTCAAAAGCAGCAGACTGCATGCCTGTCACGCCGTCGGAGCCAATCTCCTCCTTGTCTGCCAGCACACACACGGCGGTCCGCTCCGGCGTCTCCGGCAGATCCAGCAAAGCCCGGAGAGCGGCATAGCCGCATACCCGGTCATCCTGTCCGTAGGCGCCGATCAGACTGCGGTCCAGGCCGATATCACAGGCGTTCAGCGCCGGCACAGCCTCCAGCTCGGCGGACGTGAAATCGTCCTCGGTGATACCGTACTTTTCGTTCAGCAGCTTCAAAACAGCCAGCTTCACCCGGCCGCTGTCCTCTTCTCCGCCGATAGGCCGGCTGCCCAACAGCAGATTCAGAGTCTCGCCGGGAATTGCCTCGCCCAGAGGCTTTTTGGACTGCTCCTGGGCCAGGTGGGGCAGCAGGTCCGTAATCACCAGGCGGGGGTCGTCCGGGGCTGCACCGATGTTCACCGTGACCCGCTCCCCACTGCACAGCACCACCACGCCGTGCAGCTCCAGGGGCAGTGTCACCCATTGATATTTACGGATACCCCCGTAATAGTGGGTCTTGAAATAGGCCATCTCCCCTTCTTCATAAAGGGGATTGGGCTTGAGGTCCAGCCGGGGCGAGTCAATGTGGGCGGCGGCAATCTGCGCGCCCTCCGCCAGGCTCTGCTTGCCAATATGGGCGAGAAGAACCGCTTTGTCCCGGTTGCAGACATATACTTTGTCTCCCGGTTGCAGCGGCATGCCCCGCGTATAGCGGCGGTATCCATGGGCCTCTGCCAAGCGGACGCTCTCCGCGGCACAAAGGCGCTCCGTCTTTCCTGCGTCTAAAAAGGCCTTGTAGTTGCTGCAATACTCTTCCATCGCCTGAAGCTCCGCGCTCTCAAGCTGATCATAGCCGTTTTTCTTGGCGGAGAACAGCTTCTCCTTCAGCGCCTTGAATTCACTCGTTTCCATGGGTCTTTTCCTCCTTGATCGTCTCCATCAGCCGCCGAATAAATTCTCGTGCCTCCTCTCGAAAGCTCTCCGGAGTATCGGCAGCATTGGTTAATTCGCAGTCGCACTTCGTGCGGTAGTATTCGTCCGGCTTTTGAGCGGTGATGCGCATCCTGGCATACTGCTCAGAAATGCCGTCTCTGGCCATGATACGCCGCACCCGCAGCTCCGTGGGCGCAGTCACGGCGATAGTTTTGTCACACAGCTCAGAAATACCGCTTTCCAGCAGATTAATGGCGTCGATGGCATATAAGCCCGTGTCCTTCCCAAGCCGACGCTCCACCTCTGGCACCACAAAGTGATAGACAATGTCGTTGAGCCGCGCCAGCCGTTCCCGCCGGGAGAAAACCTCTTCTCCCAGCTTCTGACGGTTCAGCTTCCCATCGGCATCAAAGACGCCGGGGAACACCGCGTTGATGGTGTTGCGCATCTCCTCACTGCCATTGAGCATCTCATGATAGACCGCGTCGCAGTCCACCACCACGCCGCCCATCTCCCGGATTACATCCAGCACGCTGGTTTTTCCGGCGCCGGTGCCGCCCGTGATGCCCAGCACCACCCGCTCCCGATCCGCCTCAATCACATGGAAGCCGGCAGCCTTTTTCAGCCGGTTCCCAATCGCCAGTCCCAGTCCCTGGTTATCTGGGCACTGGGCATAGATCTCTGTGACAGTCTCACTGTCAAACGCACGCAGGGCGTCAAACACCCGCTGGGCCTGGGTCTGCTTATCCTGACTGGGACCTAGGGACTGGACCCTTTGCTTTTCAAAAAGCGGAAGATATTCTTCAAAGCAGATCACGCCGCTCTCCGGCCCTACCCTCCGCAGGATTTCCTGGGCAGACGCCTCCGGCGCGCCGGAAACCACAATGACGGGCGCTTTGGGCGCGTAGTGGCGGTACTTCATGCCCGGGGCCCGGGGCCGCTCCTCGCCGTCCAGAACTCCGTTTACAGCCTTGTCGATGGCAATGGGCCCGATCAGCCGCTCAATCTGCTCCACTGGCACTCCACCGGGTCGCAGAAGCCGCGGCGGCGTACACGTCAGGTCCAGAATCGTGGATTCCACGCCCACGGCACAGGGGCCGCCATTCACCAGGCACTGAATCTTTCCGTCCATATCCTCCAGCACGTCCTGGGCCGTGGTGCAGCTGGGCCGGCCGGAGAGATTGGCGCTGGGTGCGGCAATGGGCACGCCCGCCTCCCGAATAATCGCCAGTGTCACCGGGTGGTTTGGGCAGCGAACCGCTACTGTGTCCAGCCCCGCTGTGGTCTCGTCCGGCACACAGGGGTCCCGCTTCAAAATCATGGTCAGTGGACCCGGCCAGAACTTCCTTGCCAGCACATAGGCCAGCGGCGGCACCTGAGCGCAATAGCGGGTCAGCCATTGAGGGCCGCTGACGTGGAGGATCAAGGGATTATCCTGGGGCCGCCCCTTCGCCTCAAAGATACGGCGGACGGCGGCGCCGTCCAGACCGTTGGCCCCCAGCCCGTAGACCGTCTCTGTGGGAAGACCTACCAGCCCCCCCTCTCGCAAAATCTTTGCGGCGGCAGATACCTTATCCCGGATTTCCTTCTGCTGGCCCTTGATGTCCCGTAAATCATAATATATCGTCTGCATCATATGTGTTCGCCTCTATCTCTTCTCGGGCAGTGCCCTATCTTCTCCAACCTCTGTGAATCACGCCGCAGGCCCTTTCCAACCGGCAGCACACCTCATGAATGCTATGCGGATTCCCCCTGTTTCAGCTTTTCCGCCTGATCCGCTGTAATCAGAGCATCAATCAGCTCATCCAGGTCGCCGTCCATCACGGTATCTATTTTGTAAAGTGTCAACCCAATCCGATGGTCCGTCACCCGCCCCTGCGGGAAGTTATAGGTGCGGATCCGCTCGCTGCGATCTCCACTGCCCACCTGTCCCCGGCGCTCTGCCGCCGTGGCAGCTTCCCGCCGCTGCCGTTCCATCTCATAGAGCCTGGAGCGGAGCACCTTCATTGCCTTGTCCTTGTTCTTATACTGACTCCGCTCGTCTTGGCACTCCACCACCAGACCTGTTGGCAAGTGGGTGATGCGGATGGCGGACTCCGTCTTGTTGACGTGCTGCCCGCCCGCGCCGGAGGAGCGATAGGTGTCAATCTGTAAATCCTTCGGGTCAATTTCCACGTCCACATCCTCAGCCTCCGGCAGCACCGCCACCGTGGCCGCACTGGTGTGGATACGGCCGCCGGACTCCGTCTCCGGCACCCTCTGGACGCGATGGACCCCGCTTTCAAATTTCAGCCGAGAGAAGGCCCCCTCGCCCTCGATCAGGACGCTGCACTCCTTCACGCCTCCCAGTTCTGTCTCGTTCAGATTCACCGTCTCCAGCTTCCAGCCCCGCCGTTGGGCATACATGGTATACATACGCAGAAGGGAGGCTGCGAACAGCGCGCCCTCCTCTCCGCCGACCCCCCCCCGCAGCTCCATGATGACATTACGCCCATCATTGGGGTCCTTGGGCAGCAGCAATCTTTTCAAATCCTGCTCCAGCTGCTCCTGCTTCGCTTTCGCTGCGGCCAGTTCCTCCTGTGCAAGAGTCCGGAACTCCGGATCGTGCAGCAGCTCCTCCGCCTCTGCCCGGCTCTGCTGAGCCTGCCGGTAGGCCTGGTAGGTCTCCACCACTGGTCCCAACTCCTTTAGCTCCCGGTTCACATTCCGCAGCTTCTCCGTGTCGCCATAGACCGCCGGATCTGAGAGCTGGGCCTCCAGGTCCTCCCAGCGCAGGACCAGCGCATTTAGTTTGTCCAGCATCTGTCCGCTCCTTTCCAAAAGTTCTTTGAAAAAGAATCTGCTACTGACCCAACAGTTCCCGCACCTGCCGCAAAAACTCCTCCTGCCAGAAGGCATAGCCCACGGAACCACTGCGCAGTGACACTGCCGCCTGGTGTCCACAGGGCGTATACAGGTCCATCTGCCCGTAGACCTCCTCGCACTTGTCTTCGCTGCCGCGGGTGATGAGATAGGCGGCCTGCCGCAGCTTTTTTCCGTACTGACGCAAAAAGCTGCGCACCACGCTGCTGCACCGCCCCGCCCAGACAGGCGTGCCCACGATTACCAGCTGATAGTCCCCCAGGGCCCGTTCCGTCTGAAAGGCGCGCAGCGGCTGGCAGTTCTTGCGCATCGCGTCCAGTCCGCTGCGAAACGCGCCCAGCGCCCCGCTTCGGTCTATGCCATCGCTCAGTTCCAGCAACTCCGCGCCCAGCGCTGCCGCCACCTCTTCCATGGCCTTTTTGGTATGTCCCGTACGGGAATAGTAAATACATAATACGTCGCTCATGGCACTCCTTTTTCCCATCAAATACGAACTCGCGGAAAGACCAGTGCCTTTACCATAGCAAAGGCCTCCCGCAGATAATAATTGATTTCCAGATGCGCCCAAGGCAGCTCCGCCGGAACGCCGAGGGCATCCCCATAGCCCTGCCGCTGGGCAAGCAGCTTCGCCCGGGCCATATGGAAGTCGTTGGTTACCACCGCCACGGCGTCCCTTGCCGGGTCCACGCCCGCCTCCTCCAGAAGCGGCCGGGCCAGGGCAAAATTTTCCGATGTGTCCTCCGCCTGCTCCTCCAGGATCAGTCGATCCGGGTCCACACCCCGGGCGGTGAGCCAGTCATACATGCATCGGGCCTCGCTGATCTCCTCGCCGTAGCCTGTCCCGCCGGTGAGCACCGCCGGGATCTCCGGATGGCCCTCCAAATACGTAAGGGCCGCGTCCAGGCGGGTTCGCAGAGACAGTGACGGCTCCTTACCGTTGACGCCAGCCCCCAGCACCACCACCGCCGCCGCGTCCCGCTCCGCCGGGGGCTTTTGCCCCTCGTGAATGATGCAGATTTCAAGGATGCTCAGTGGCACCAGCACCAGCGCCAGCGCCGCCCGAAAGGCAAAGCGGCAGCTCCAGCCGATACTGGAGCGCCTGGCCCAACGGCTGAATAGAAGATCCGCCGTCAAAAGTGCGGCGGCCCCCAGCAGCAGGCAGCCGGAAAAACGCATCCCCCAGCTCCGAACCAGACTCATCACCAGGCCTATGAGCGCCAGCACTCCCGCTAAGAGGAACCCCCAGCTTTCTAACCGGCCGCGGCCTCGATAGGCTGTGTACCGGCGTCTAGGACGCGCCTTAGCCCTCAGCCTCTTCACTCAGGCTCTCCCACCTCTCATACAGCTCGTCCAGCTCTCTCTGGACCCGCTCTTTCTCCTGAAGCAGTTCATGGAGTTTTTCATAATCGCAGGCGGCGGCCTCCATCGCCGCGTCCAGTTCTGTGATCCGGGCCTCTATCTTTGCAATATCCCGCTCACAGATGGTCAGCTGCCGCCGAGCCGCCTGCTGGGCCTTATTGCCCCTCTGCGGACGCTCTGTTCTCTCCTTCACGGCCTTGGACGGCTCCGCCCGCTCCACCGCCTCCTGCGCCTTGAGCTGGCGGTACTGGGCAAAACCGCAGGTGTAGTCCGTAATGGTGCCGTCCGCAAGCTCCCAGATGCGGGTTGCAAAGCGATTAATAAAATAACGGTCGTGACTGACGAAGAGAAGCGTCCCGTCATAGGCTTCCACCGCCTCCTCAATCCACTCCCGGGAGGCGATGTCCAGGTGGTTGGTGGGCTCATCCAGGATCAGGAAATTGATCTCGTCATCCATCAGCATACAAAGCCTCAGCCGGCTCTGCTCACCGCCAGAGAGCACCGAAACAGGCTTGAACACATCCTCCCCCCGAAAGTCATAGGCCGCCAGCCGGTTCCGGGCAGATTGGGCGGAGAGGCCCTTCTTCGCGGCCATCATGTTCTCCACCAGGTTCCAGTCCGGGTGATCAAAGCGGATGATCTGAGGCAGGTAGGCAAGGCGCACCTGTGGTCCCTGCCGAATACGCCCGTCATCAGGGTACAGCTCCCCAACGATCATTTTGATCAGGGTGGACTTTCCGGTGCCGTTGTCACCAATGAGGGCAATGCGCTCGCCTCCCTCCACCTTCAGGTTAATGCCGTCAAATAGATGCTTGTCCCCATAGGATTTGGAGAGGCTCCGCAGGGAGAGCACCTCGTCGCCGTGAAACTCGGCGGTGGAGAAGCGGGCGTCCATTTTCCGGGCCTTCGTGGGCTTGGAGGTGGTCCGCATCCGCTCAATGCGTTTTTCCATGGAGATGGCCCGGCGATATGTCTTGTCCATACCCTGGAAAGCCCACAGCCGCAGCTGCTCCGCCGCCTTTTCCAGCTGCTCAATCTTAGCCTGCTCCTTCTGGTACTGCTTCATGCGCTCCTGAAAGCGGCGCTCCTTTTCCACGGCGTAAAAACTATAGTTGCCGCTGTAAAATTCCGCCTTGCCGTCCAGCACCTCAATGATGCGTGTCACTGTGCGGTCCAGAAAGTAGCGGTCGTGGGAAATTGCCACCACCGTGCCCCGGAAGGAGCGGATATAGTCCTCCAGCCACTCGGTGGCATGGAGGTCCAGGTGGTTGGTGGGCTCGTCCAGCAGCAGGATGTCCGTGTCCTCCAGGATCAGGCGGCCCAGATTCACCCGGGTCTTCTCTCCGCCTGAGAGACTGTCAAAGAGCTGGGAGCGCATTTCCTGGGAAATGGAGAGGCCGCCCGCAATCTTGTTGACGGCAACATCCGTGTCATAGCCACCGAAAACCTCGAACTTCTCGCTAAGGACGCCATAGCGCCGCAAAAGGGCGCTGTCGCTCTCTCCCGCTGCCATGCGGGCAGTCAGGGCCTCCATCTCCTCCGCCAGCTTGTGCAATCTGGAAAACGCAGAGCGCAGGACATTCTCCACGGTATAGTCCGCCGGGTACACCGGAATCTGGGAAATCAAGCCCAGCCGGCGGCCCTGGCCGATCGTCACCTGGCCTTCGTCACACTCCAGCTCTCCTGTTAAAATCTTAAAAAGGGTCGTCTTGCCGGCGCCGTTTTTTCCCAGCAGTCCTACCCGCTCGCCCTGGTCAATTTGAAAGGTTAGGCCGTCCAGGACGTTTTGCCCCACCTCAAAGGATTTCACCAGGCCGTTTACCTGTATCTCAATCATAATCTCCTCTCAGCTGTTCCACCAGCTGTTCAAAATGCATAGCGTGGGAAGCCTTTATCAGCATGGCAGTCTCCGGCTCCAGCTGTTCCCGCAGCTCTGCTACAGCCTCCTCCTTGGTGGAGAAGTGCAGCACAGCTCCTCCGCTCTGGGCGGCACCATCGGCAATTTTCACCGCCTTGGGACCGATGGCCACCAGGAAGTCGATGCCCAGCATGGCGGCCAGGGCACCCATGTTGTAATGTGCCTGCTCCGTCAGGTCTCCCAGCTCTCCCATGTCCCCCAGCACCGCCACCTTCCGCTCACAGGTCGTCTTGGCCAATACCTCCAATGCCGCCGCCACGGATTGGGGACTGGCATTATAGCAATCGTCTAGGATAATCCTGCCCTGGGGCAGGTGAATCACCCGCATCCGAGAGCCAGAGGGCCTGTAATCCGCCACGCCCCGTGTGATCTCCTCCCGGCTCAGCCCCAGCTCCTCCCCCACCGCCACGGCGATGGCCATGGGATAGGCCATGTGCTCTCCCGGCGCCGCTGTGACCAGCTCATAGCGGCATCGCGCTGTCTCCACGGTACAGGTAATCCCATCCACACCGTGGTCATCAATCTCCGTAATTCGTACTCCGCAGTGCTCTGATTGTCCGCAGCGCACCATGCGGATGGGAAGGCTTACCGTATTGAGCAGAGCGTCATCACCATTTAAAATGGCCAATCCATGAGGCTTCAAGTGCTCAAAAATCTCGCACTTGGCTTTGAGAATTCCCTCCCGGCTGCCCAGAAATTCAATATGGGCGTCGCCAATATTGGAGATCACGGCAATGTCGGGCCGTACCATGCTCCCCAAATACGCGATCTCCCCGAAGTGGTTCATACCGGTCTCAATCACAGCGGCCTGATGCTCCGCCTCCAGCCCCAACAGCGTCAGAGGCGTGCCGATATCGTTATTGAAGTTTGCCGGTGTCTTCAGCACCTGGAGCTTCGCTCCCAGTGCCGCCGCCACCATATCTTTTGTTGTGGTCTTGCCCACGCTTCCAGTGATCTGGATAAAGGGAATCTCAAAGCGGTCCCGATAGGCCGCCGCCAGGTCCCGCAGCGCAAGGCGCGTGTCAGCTACCTCGATGTAAAATTTGTCCGGACGCAGATTTTCCGGCGTCTGGGCGCATAAGCACCCGGCTGCGCCGGCCTCCAGCGCCGCATCAATGAAGCGATGGCCATCAAACCGCTCTCCCACCCAAGGAAGAAACAGGCTCCCGGGAATTATGCTGCGGCTGTCTGTGCATACAGCGCTGATGGGCGCCATGCCCGGTCGTGGATTCTTCCAGACCCCGTGAACCATCTGCGCAATCTCTTCTATGGTGAAGGGCTGCATGCTTCACTCATCCTTTCCTCTGAATCTCGTAGGACAGCCGCACAATCTCCTCGCAAAGCTGATTGTAGCTCATCCCCACCGCCGCGGCCTCCTTTGGCACGAAGCTGGCCGGCGTCATGCCCGGCAGGGAGTTGATCTCCAGGCACCACAGGTTGCCCTCTCCGTCCAGAATCATATCCGTCCGTGAGTAAACCTGCAGTCCCAGCGCCCGGTGGAGCCGCAGAGCCAACTCCCCGGCAGCAGCCATCTGCTCCGGCGTGATCTCCGCGGGACAGATTTCCCGGGCGCCGCCGGCAGCCATGGGCTGATACTTCGCCGCGTAATCAAAGGCCCCGCTGGCTGGAATCGTCTCCGCTGCCGGCAGCCATCGGTCGCCCAGCACCGCCACCGTCAGCTCCCGGCCATGGATCTTCTTCTCCACGAGGATGTGGCTTCCATACCGCAGAAGGTCATGGAGCGCTTGGGCCAGCTCCTCCTTCGTGTCCGGCAGGGCAAGGCCCAGCGAGGAGCCGCCGTTGACCACCTTCACCGCGCAGGGCACCTCCAGCTCTTCTGTCAGGCGCGGGATGTCCGCCTCGGTATAATGGGGGATGTTCCGCCAGGGTGCATTTGGGATTCCGACCTGATCCATGATCATCTTAGTAATGGATTTGTCCATAGCCATACCGCTTCCCAAGTACCCGCCGCCGGTATACCGGATTCCCAGCAGGTCAAAGGCTGCCTGAATGCGGCCATCTTCCCCGTCTTGCCCGTGAAGGCCCAAAAACACAAGATCTGCCAGAGCACACACCTCTAATACATGGGGGCCGAACAGTCGGGTACTCTGGTCAGCGCGGCTGCGGCGCACAGCCTCCAAATCCGGTGCCACAGCGGAAATCTTCACATCTGGGCACAGTCCGTCCGGGGCGTCAAACAGTGCCTCCAACGGGTCCGGCACTTGTTCCAGGCCCAAAAACAAATCCACAAAAATGGCCTTGTGACCGTTTTCCCTCAGAGCGCGGCACACGCTGGCTCCCGTTACCAAAGAGACGTCCCGCTCCGTGGAAATACCTCCTGCCAGCACAACAATTTTCATTACGCATCCCCCATTCTGCCGCAGCATGCGGCAAACCACCTCCGGCGCGGGAGTCCCAGCGCCCATCTACGGTCTGGGTCCGCCGGAGGCGTATATTCATGCTATTATAATCTTCCATAGTTTAGCACAAATTCATCCGGAATACAACTGCCAAAACGCGTGCCGGCCCCACCGCTAGAAGGGTTCTCACCTTCACTCTTCCCTGCTGCAAAGGAGGTCCTTTTCCGGGAGATTTGTGAACGTGAGAAAAGCAGTCGCCAGAAACCTGATGACTGCTCAGAATCTGCTATTTTATTTTTTCTTGGCGCTCCCTGCATGCACGGTCGTCCAAAGAAATGATTCCCCCACATTTCGGGTTAGGTGTATTTTGATACCTGCTGTTCCATAAAGTGCTCGAACCCATATGGCTGAACAAAACATTTTCTATCAGACTCATCTTTGCCGGATTCATGGCAGCATCTGATACAATCGTTTTCCATGCGATTGGTGAAATCGCCGGAATGCTCTGCACCCAAGAGTAAAAAATGAGGGTTGCAGAATCGCTCCGATGGATGTTATAACACAGGCATAGCAGCTCGCAGGCTGGGAGAATGCGTCTCTTTTCAGACAGAAAAAAGTCCGCAGAGTACCATAAAACAGTCAATTGGGCGCTCAGGGAAGTCCGTACGGCGCTTGGCAGGAGTTCTCACGGCTATGGAGAACCAGGGCTCGTCCAGTCTGCTGTTCGGTATCTGACGGATGCCCACGGACCGGAGCGCTTTCAAGCTCACAGCTGAGACCATTTTGCATCCATATGCCAAGTATGGGCAGCCATACAGCGCGAGAAAAGCGCCCCCGGGCTGCCCCGGGGGCTGATATTCCTCCAATTACTGAAGCCAGCCGAACAGACCTTCCGGCTCCTCGCCAGCCAGCAGGGTGCTGGCCGCGCTAAGCATCTGTGCCGCGTCCGCCCTGGTTACAGCCTGTTCCATGGTCTTGCTTCCAAAGCTGCCGGCAGAGAGCACGCTGAACGCCTCCATATTGCCCACGGCCTGAGCCGCCCAGGAAGGCACGGCCTCCCGATCCGCATACCATACATCCAGATCCACATCCCCCAGGTTCAGCATCCGGTTGAGCACCGTCGCGGCTTCGTTGAAGGTGATGGGTTCCTCTCCCTGGAAGGCTGCACCCTCAGCGGTGGCCTTGCCCTGAACAATGCCGTCCGCCACGCCGGCGGCGGCATATGCCTTGGCCCATGCCGGAATGCTCTCGTCATCGCAGAAGCCGGTGATGGTGACGTTCGTCACTTCTCTGCCTGCCGTCTCCATTGCCAAGGCTAAAAATTCGCTGCGGGACACGGTTGCATCTGGCTCAAAATAGTAGTTCTCCCCAATCTTGGCACCCGTAAAAATTCCACTCTCCGCCAGATATTGGGCCGCGGCAGCGGCGGGGCTGCCGCCCATATCGGCGTACTTTACGCCGGATTTGCTCTTTTCAATGCGCACCTGTACTGTGGCGGGCTGGGATACCCGGCCCTGGCTGTCCGTCGCAGTATAGGTGAAGCTGTCCGATCCGGTAACTCCCTCCTCCGGGGTGTAGGTGAACTCTGAGCCGGAGATGGTCACAGTCCCCTTCTTGGGTTCCTCCGCCACGGCGTAGGTTACGTCCCCCTCGCTGCTGGCCAGCAGGAACTGGGTCTGATAGGGAATGTCCCGATACGTGCTGATCTCCAGATCCTGAACCGTGGGCGCACCCGCCACCGGTTCCGCCGCCTCCTTTTTACTGCCGAACAGTGCCGAGGCACTGCCTGTCAGCATCACTGCTGCCAGAGCCAACACAGCGCTTCGTCTCATCAAATGCTTTTTCAAGGTGATTCAACCTCCTGTATGATTTGGTACAGGGATAGTGTTTTCCCGACAAATGGAATTATACAAAAAACGGAGGCTTTTTGTATCCCGATACGTTTCCCTGGTCAAAGCCGGCTGTTTGTGTTATGGTAGGAACAAAAGGGGGGCTCTCATGGAGACCATCAGTAAAACAATCCCGCCGGAGGAGGATGGCGCTACCGTCCGTCACATACTCAAGGCGCACCTGCACTTTTCTTCCCATGCGATCTCTCGCTTAACCCGGGCAGAGTGCGGTATTCTTGTCAATGGCCGTCATGCCCGGACGGTGGATATTCTCCACACCGGGGATATTCTGACCGTGGAAACCGGAGACCACCGTCCGCCAAAGGCCGCTGTTGTTCCCGGAAACTGGCCGCTTCCCATTTTGTGGGAAGACGGTCACCTGCTGGTGGTAAACAAGCCCGCAGGTATGACGGCCCATGCCTCCAACTTTCTGCCGGATACCCCTACCGTAGCCGGTGCCCTGGCCTGGCACCGGGGTACGGCGTTTATCTTCCATCCGGTGAACCGGCTGGACAAGGGCACTACCGGACTGATGGTGGTGGCTAAAAGCGGCTATATCCATGACTTACTGCGCCGTCAGCTGCATACCCAGCGTTTTTATCGGGAGTACCGAGCCATCTGCCTGGGCCGCCCCACTCCCTCTACAGGCGCCATTGACGCGCCGATTGGCCGGGATGAAAGCTCCGCCGTCCGCCGCTGCATCCGGCCGGATGGTGCCGCAGCCGTCACCCACTATCAGGTACTGGCACAGGGTGCCGGTCTCTCTCTTCTGCGGTTGGTTCCAGAGACCGGCCGCACCCATCAACTGCGGCTCCATATGGCGTTTGTCGGTTGTCCTCTGGCCGGAGATTGGCTTTACGGCACAGAGGACCCATCTCTGATCGCCCGCCCCGCCCTCCACGCCTGCGCGCTGACGCTGACCCATCCTGTTTCCGGAGAGATTCTGCATCTGAGTGCGCCGCTGCCGGCTGATATGGCGGCTCTGGCCTCCCGCCTCTCCCCTGTAGTCGCCTCTGACAGCGCCATTTAAAAATTGGGTGGAAGCCTTTGGCTTCCACCCAATTTTCCTGCCCACTACAGCTCCGCAAGACGGCTTTGAATCAGCTTGCCAACCGTATCGGCAAACCACCCCACTGCTGGGACCCGGACCATATCCCGTCCATAGATCATCCGTGCGGCGGGCAGCTCCCGGTCCCCGCCTGTAAAAACGCACAGCACCGTGACCCCCTGGCGGCGCAGCGCGGCGGCCTCCGCAGCCGTGTCCTCCACCGCCGCCTTTCCACGATAGTCCCGGCTGCTCCTGAGAAAACCACTGGTCGGAAATTTCTGGTCGTCGTTCGGGCTGGCGTCGGTGAGGACAATCAGCAGCCGGCGATCTCCGCTGCTCTGGGCCATCAACCATCTCATCGCCCGCAAAGCCAGTCCATCCCGGTTCCAGCCGGCCGAAACATAATCGAATATCATTTCATTCCGGTCCGTCTCCTGATAGTCCCGAAACACCCGGAGCACTGTGCACCCGCTGACGCTGAAAAAGCCCGCCACACGCACAGGAATTTGGCAGCGGGTCAGAGCGGCGGCAATCAAATACCCCTGCACTGCCACCTTCTCCTGCTGGCCGCTCTGAGATGCGGAGGCGTCCAGCAGAATATCCACGCTCAGCTGGCCCGGCTCGTTTTGTTGGCGTTGAAGGAAGATATTGCGTTCTCCCAAACTCCCGCTTCGCCATGCCAGGGATGGCTGCAGCACGCCGGCCTGAGTCCGGTGCTCACTGACATCCATCTGTAACAGTATCGTGTTCTGCAGCCCCTGTGCCAGCTTCTGGATCAGGAGCCGGTTTTGTACCAGATGATTTTGAAAATATGCCCGATTCCTCTCCCGTTGGGCTTGGAACGCTGCCCGTTCCCTGGCCGCTCCCGGATTCTCGGGTGGTAAGCCCTTGGTAAAATGCAGACGGCAGTGACGGTGCCCCCCGGTGCAAAGCAGTTTTTCCGCCTCTATCCGTTTGGCCTCGGGAAGCATGGAGACGCCGAAACAATTGGTGATATACTCCCGCAGCGCGGCCTCTTTAGTTTTCGTCTGCCAAAAGGGGGCGAATCGCTTTTGCAAAAGTCCGCCCCCACTGCGCCCGGCTCCCCCGGCCATATCCAGGCGACGCAGAGCGTCTCCGCTGGTATGCTTCACATGCCAAGTGGCGAAAAAGCCCTTGTTGACCCGGCTTCCCCCCAGCTCGTCCAGCACACTGCGCCTGGGCCGGCGGAAGTACTCGTACAGCAAATCCTCCATCTGCTGTCTCACGCCGTCTGTGTCCAGCTCCACAGAAAATTCCAGTCGGTCCAGCAGTCCTGTCTCCCAGGCGCTCTCCTCTGGTTCCTCTCCTAAAATCCGGCAAAACCACGCGGTACGAAGACTCTCCAGGGTATCTCGGTCCGCCTTTGCCCGGGCCTTTTCTACCATCTGGCGGGCATAGTCCCGCCTGAGCTTCTCCAAAACGGGGCGCTCTTCCCGGTGCTTGAGATACACGCACCGCTCCAGCCCCAGCCAAAACAGGTCTGTGTACAGCTCTCCGTTGACCTGCTCTCGGAACGAGTAGAACAGCGCTGACAGCTTTTTATAGTCATAGGTCCGATAGAGAAGGCCGATCACCGTATTGAAATAAAGCGCCGCCCGACCGTCTTTTCCGTAGACCTGGAACTGAGGACGCAGCCCATAGTCTCCCGCCCCATTCCAAATCTGGTTGTTGGCGCGGCGGGACTCCACCTCCCGGCGGTCCATGTCAGCCTCCAAAGAGCTGGGCCCGATCTGCGTCTTTGGGAATCCGTGCCCATACTGTATCTGCCGCTAGCTGCCGTTCAAAAGGGTCAAAGACCTTGTTGACGATGCCAAGCTCCAACGCCGGTCCGGAGCGAAGCCCCTTTTCTATCAGATGCAGCGCGGCCAGCAGCCCCCGCAGGTCCAGCGCCTTGGTGGAGATTTCTCCGCTGTCGCATTTTTTTCGCAGGTCCTGGAAAAGCGCGGCGAACTGCTTCAGCCAGCTCTCCGACAGGGTGGGAAATCCCTTGCGGATCAGCTTTTCCAGATTCTCCGAGGAGATCACCGGCATGTCCACCACCACAAACCTGGACACCAGCGCCTCGTTCAGCTCCCGGGTGCCAGCGTAGCCGTAGTTCATGGTGCCGATATAGCGCGTGGACGGGTCCAGGGGAATCCGCTCGTAGCCAGGCACATCAATCACCCGCCGGAAGTCCAGCGTGGCGTGGAGCACGGCCAGCGCCTCGTTTTTTGCCATGTTGACCTCGTCCAAAATCCCGAAGCCCCCCTGTCGTGCACACTGGCAGATGGGTCCCTCTCGAAAGACAACCTGCCCGTCCTGCAGAGTATCCGCGCCGATCAGCGCCGCGGCATCTACATTGACATAGAGGGATACATCCCAGGCAGGTCTTCCGAATGCTGCGGCCAGATTCTCTGCCAGCACGTTTTTTCCCGTCGCCTTGGGTCCCGCCAGCAAAATATTTTCACCGCACAGCAGCGCGGCGGCCGCAGCCTCCCAAACCTGTTTTCCATAATACAAAAATCGCGGCTGCGGAACACGCCCAGCAGCGGCCGGGTCCGGCGGATTCGCGTCATGGAACGCACGGACTTCTTTCAGCAGCACCGGGTCCACACCCTCTTGTTCCAGCTCCATCCACATATCCATCAGACCGCCTCCCTTTATCTGTGCCTATTCTAGCACAGCCTCTTTGATTTGCAAGGAGGAACCTCCCCCGAATTTGCTGAATTTACGTAGCTTTTCTGGCTAAAATTCGGCAGTTGAGCAGGAAGCGGCGGGAGTGTTTTCACTCCCGCCGCCTTCGGTTTTTTGACAAATAGCAATCGGCTCAGTCCTTGAAGAGCTCCTCGGGGCTGGGGACCTGAACATCCAGGGGCAGAGCAATCTTCGAGACGTTGATGAGGTGGATGTAGTCCACGTTCTCGCACAGAATGTTATTCCCCCACGTGCCGCAGCTCTCAGACACCGCCGGACTCAGCCCGTTCGTGCTCGGGCCCCATGCGTCCGGAGTCGGCTGGTTCACCAGTACCCGCGCCACAGGAATCCGCTCGCCATAGTACTCAATATGCTTGCGGTCATTGCTGAAGATACCCGCCGTGTGCCCGATGCCACCGGCCTCCTCCATGTTCTGGATCGCCATCGCCACGGCCTCCTCAAAGCTCTCATACCCCTTCAGCACCACAATGGGGCCCATGATCTCCTTGTTCAGCACATTCGCCTTCCCCACCGCGTCGATCTTCAAGCCCATGACCTTTGTGTCCTTCGGAATGTCAAAGCCCGCCGCCTTCGCAATCACCGGCGCGTCTTTCCCCACCAGCTCCGGCACGGGATGTCCGTCGTGGAACAGCACCGCGCCAAACTTTTCCACATCCCCCTTCTCCTCAAACAGCACCACGCCCTCGTCCTTCAGTGCCTGGAAGAACTTCTCCTCTTCCTCCTGGGGATAGAGCAGCAGGTTGTCCCCGTCGCACAGGATGCCGTTGTCACTCCCCACTGCCGTCACCGTCATCTTCGCCGCTTCCTTCAGGTCATACCCACGGTCCAGAACCACCGGCGGGTTCCCGGGGCCCACGCCGTATGCCGGCGTTCCGCTGGAGTACGCCGCCTTCACCATCCCGCTGCCGCCGGTGGCGATCACCAGGTCGCACGCCTCCATCAGCGCCTGTGAGTTCGCCAGCGTCACCTCGCTCAGCACCTGGATCAGGTCGGCCGGGGCGCCGCACTTCACCATTGCCTCCCGGATCAGCTCCACCGTGTGGGTGGTGGACTTCGCCGCACGGGGCGCGGGAGAGACGATGATCGCGTTCTTCCCCTTCACCGCGTCCATGAAGTTCCCCAGCGGGGTCACATTTGGGTTCGTCGCCGGTGTCACGCACGCGATCACACCCACAGGGTGCGCCACCTCGATAATCCCCGTCTCCTTGTTCTCGCTGATGATCCCCACGGACTTCTTATCCCTCAGGTACGCCCAAAACGCCGCCGGCGTGTCCGTATTCTTGCAGATCTTGTCCTCATAGTACCCCAGCCCTGTCTCGTCCACGGCCTCCCGGGCCAGTTCGGCAGCATGCTGATAGATGATCTTCGCCGCCTCGTACACCAGTTTGTCGGTCTGCGCCTGGTCGTAATCCTTGATCGCTTCTACGGCCTTCCGGCCCCTCTCCACATATTCCTGAATTGTCATCCTTCTTCCTCCTTCTTCAAATCCAGCCGCTGTAAGGCCGCTGGGCAACACCGCTGCGCAGCCACCGGATCAGCGTGATAAAGTCAAATACCGGCAGCTGCGTTGCCTCCTGGACCGCCGCCGCATAGGGCGGCATGTCGCTGCACTCCAGCAGGATGGCGCCCAGATCGTTGTTCTCCGCTATCAGTTCTTCCGCGAGGTCTGTGATCTCCTGGGCAGCAACGGTGTTGTTGAAGTGGCCCCGCATATCCACCACCGCCGCAAACTCCTCTGTCGCCAGAGCATCCTTGATCACCAATCGGTCCGGGTGCTCCACACCACAGCTTACAAGCAACTCCTTTGTCATGGAGCCCTTGTTGGCCGTCAGGATGCCGATCCGCTGATCCGGCCGGATCAGCGACTCAATCCAGGGGATCTGCACCAGACTGGACATGGCCACCGGCACATCCAGGGCCCGCCGCACCTGCTGCTGGTAGTTCCCAAAAAAGCCGCAGGCGCTGCACACTGCCCGCACGCCGTCATTCTCCACCATAGAGCGGGCTGCTTCGATAATGTCATCCACAATCGTGGGATCGTTGTTGAAAAGACGGTCGTTGGTCAGATTTGGCACCGCTTTCATCCGAACGGGGAAGTCATATGTGCACGCATTGACCACATTTCCCGGCAGCAACGGGTAATTGACTTGCTCAATATACACAATCCCCACCGGATATCCAGCCACCTGCTGGTGCTGAATGCCCTTGTAAAAATCTCCGGAATTTTCCGGTGTCAGAAAGCCATACCTCCGGCCCTCCAGATATCTGCTCACTGGAAACCACCTTTCTCTACGGAAAATCGCTCTTTCTGATTCCTGCTCCAGACTTCTGCGGCTGGTGCACCCGGGGGATTCCCAGACGCACCGTCCGGATTACTTCACGTCGTAGCCCAGCTTTTTGAGCTCTTCGCGCATCTTGCGGCGCATCTCGTCGCTGGGCTGGGTCAGAGGCTTTCTCACGATGCCACCGGGCATCCCGATGGCGTCCAGACCCGCCTTCACCGGGCCGGGGTATGGCTCCTCCTCCATCAGGTCGAAGATGGGGGAGAGCTTCTCGTTCAGCGCCCGGGCCGCAGCCAGGTCGTTCTTCTGAAAGATCAAGTCGTATAGCTCCCGCATCTCCCGGGGCAGCAGGTTGAAGATGATGGAGAATGCCGCATCAATGCCGATGGCATAGGATGGCAGCAGCAGCGGCTCGTTGGCCTCCATCACGCAGAAGCCCGGGATGTCCTTCGTGTGCATGTAAGTCTGGCTGGTGTGGGTCTCGTCAATGGTCTCCTTCACCGCCACGATGTTCTCAATCTGTGCCAGCCGCCGGATCAGGGGCACAGACAGCTCCACATTGGTGGCTCCCGGGGTGTGATAGATCACAATTCCGATCTTGGACCCTGCCGCGATCTCCCGGAAGAACTCATAGATGCCCTCCTCTGTGGTCTGGTGGTAGTAGGGAGGCAGCACCAGCGCGTATTCCGCCCCGCACTCCGCGGCATAGTTGGTCAGTTCTATGGTGGCCTTTGCCGTGTTCATGCCGGTGCCCGCCATCACATGGACCCGGCCGCCCACGATCTCACAGCCCTTCTTGATGAGCTCCTTGCGCTCCTCTACGCTCATCATGTGGTACTCGCCGGTGGTGCCGCCCACCAGCACGCCGTCCATGCCGCCCTCAATCACATAGTCGATGACTCTCTTGTAGCCCTCATAGTCGATGTTCTCGTCCGCGTGGAACGGAGTGACCAGAGGCACGAACAAACCCTTAGGCGCTTTGCCGCTCATTTTCTTTTCCTCCATTTATAAATATTAGATGTATCCATTTATGCCCGCCGCTTATAACGGTTAAAGCTGAACGGCGTGAGGTCCAGATACGGCTCCTCGCCGGCAATCAGCTCGGAGATCAGCCGCCCTGTCGTAGGCGCCATGGAGATGCCGTCGCCCTCGTGTCCGGTAGCAATATAGTATCCCGGCACCTCGTCTACCTGGGTGATGAGGGGCAGGTGGTCCGCCAGGAAGGGCCGCAGGCCCGCGTAGGTGCGGATGCAGTTCAGGTCCTTCAAAATCGGGTAAAACCGGATGGCCCGCTTAGCGATCACGTGGATGATCTCCATCTCTGTGCTGATGTCATAGCCCGCGAAGTTCCGGCTGCTGCCGATCAGCACGTTGTTCGCGTCCGTGGGCTCAATCACGAAGGACACCTCGTACTTCTCCAGCTCCGGGTCCCGCTTGCACTCGTGATTAGAGAACTTGGAGATCATGTAGCCGAACTCCTGCACCTTCTGATTACAGAACTTGAACGAGGGGGCCGAGACCAGGATCACACCCTTGCGGGGCTCCACGGGAATCTCCAGCCCCGCCATCCTGCCGATCTCCGGAGACCATACGCCGCAGGCGTTTACCACCTTGCCGCAGGGGATGAAGCCTTTGTCCGTATCCACGCCCTGGACCCGCTTCTCGCCGTCCAGACGCACGCCGGTGACATTGGTGTAGGTATAGAGATCCAGCCCCTTCCCCAGCACCGTGTCCACAAAGGCAAAGCACAGCTTATAGGGGTTCAGCCCCAGGTCGATGTCGCTGAAAAGGCCGCCTATCAGGTCTTTGGCCAGGAAGGGTTCGTGCTCCAAAAGCTCTTTCGGGCTCAGAGCGTTGACGTTGTAACCATCCGCCTGCATATCCCGGGCGTACTGAGCCGCCACCTCCATCTCCTGCTCCGTGTCGCAGGCGTACAGGCATCCTCTCTGGTGCAGCTCAAAGTCGGAGTCCAGCTCGTTTTGCAGCTCCAAAAAGCGCTGAATGCTGGCGTAGCCCATAGCCGCGTCCACCCCCGGCTGCTTATCCACGATCAGCGCCACCGCGTCGCAGTGGCTGGAGGTGCCCCGGGCCACGTTGTTCCGGTCGACCAGAGCCACGGAAAGTCCCTTTTTCACCAGGTGATAGGCGCAGCTTGTGCCGATGACACCCGCGCCGATCACGGCCACATCATAAGTCTTGTTAGTCGTCAAAGCCGTCACCTCCCAAAGTTCCAAACGTCATGGGGCGCTGAGGCGTCCGGGGCGTGGAATACCCCGTCTCCTCCTGCCGGACACCCAGCTCCTGAGAGAGAATCTGCTGCACCAGCAGCTCGCAGGTCCGCCCCTGGCAAAGCCCCATACCCGCTCTCGTCCGCAGCTTCACCTGCGTCACATCCGTTGCGCCCGCGCGGATCGCTCTGCGAATATCGCCCGCTGTCACCTCTTCGCACCGGCATACCAGCACATCGTCATCCAGCCGCTCAGACATCTTCTCTCGCTCCTTTCATCCACTCCGGGCGCTCGTACTCATGGGCGCGGTACACGCTGCGCACCTCGTCTACATACGCAATCGGTACTTCCAGCGTCACCACCGTTGTCCGATCCGACTTGGTCGTGGTGATCTCCTTGAGCACCACGCCATCGCACACATAGTTGCCGCCTCGGTCCGCTGCCTTCACGGTATCTCCCTTTTTAAAATCATGCAGGTACTCGTAGGGAAAACTCACGCTGCCTACCGTGTCGGAATAGGATTTATCCAGCACAAAGCACGCAAGTCCCGAACAGTGGGTGATGCAGCTCCCGCACCCAACGCACTTGTCTGCATCCAGCTCCGGCAGGTTTGAGATGTCCTCACCAATCGTGATGGCGTGGAAGGGGCAGGAGCTCTCACACGGGTTGCAGGGAATCCGCTGCAGACACTCGCACACCGCAACCGGCCCCTTCCTCATCCGCTCCTCGGAGGGGTAGTGGCCGATGGCCCGCAGCTCCTCCGTGGTCATAATTCCATGTTCCAGATACATCTCTAGTTCCTCCTCTCCGTGTATTCCGCATACCGCGCCAGCTGCTTGTTCTTCGCGTTCACGCGGTCCTCGCCTTTATGCCCCGTCCGCAGGCGTCCCAGGCGCCCCCAGGCCTCGTCAATCCATTTCTCCGCCGTCCCGGCATCCAGATGGCCCAGACTCTCCGCCGCCGCAATGCCGCAGAGCGTCCCCTCTTCGATGGCGGTGCTGGCCTCCTCCAGGCCCGTGGTGTCACCCGCCACGTAAATCCCCGGCACTGTAGACTCCATGTGCCGGTTGTGGCACGGCGCCCAGCCGCCCAGCGCCTTGTCGAACACCAGCTCGCAGCCGGCCATGTGCGCCATGCCGATCAGGGGCTTGAGCCCCACGCCGCAGGCGATCATGTCCGTGTCCAGTGTGATCTCGCTCCCCGGCACTGTGGACCAGTCCGGGTTTACCTTTGCAATCACAGCGCCTGTTACATGGTCGTCACCCAGCGCCTGGGTAATCGTGTAGCCTGTATAGATGGGCACGCCCTCCCGGGCCAGCTTCGAGGCATGCACCGCATAGCCGTTGATCTGCGGCAGCGCCTCCACGATGCCAACAATCTCCGCCCCCGCCTGCATCAGCTGGTAGCACACGATAAGTCCCACGCTGCCCGAGCCGATCATGAGAAGCTTCTTTCCCGGCATTACCCGGTGGTAGTTGCACATCGTCTGGATGGCCCCCGCGCCCATCACGCCTGGGAGCGTCCAGCCCGGGAAGCGAATGGCGTTTTCCGCCGCGCCGGTAGAGATAACGATCCGCTGTGCCTGAATCCGTACAAGCTCGTGCTCCGTCAGGCTCTTCTGTACGTCCACCGCCACCGTCTTTCCCTGATAAATACCTGCCACCGTGGAGTTGAGCATCATCTCAACCCCCAGTTCCCCGCACTCCTCGATCAGCTGCTTGACGATGTCAATCCCCCGGATGCCCGCCCGGTGCTCCTTGGAGCCGAAAAACTTGTGGGTCTGCTTCACCAGCTGCCCGCCCGCCTTCGCGTTCGTCTCTACCACCGTCACCTGCGCCCCGGCCTTTGCCGCCGAGATCGCGGCCGACAAACCCGCCGGGCCGCCGCCGATCACCAGCACTTCACACTGCTTCATGTCTGCTCCCTCCATTCCCCGAGGCCTTCCTGGGTCTCCACGGTCATCCCATCCTCTACCGGTGTGATGCAGGTACGCACATTGGGAATGCCGTTGACCACCATCATACAGTCCGTGCATTGGCCAATGCCGCAGAAGATACCGCGGGGCTCATGCTTCTTTGCCGTATACCGGTTCACGATGATTCCCTCTGCGTGCAGCGCCGCCAGGATCATCTCTCCCTTCTTCGCCTGAATGGGCTTGCCGTTGACATAGATTGTCACCCACTCCGTTTCCTTCTCTTCCCCCAGAATGGGGTGCGATATCACTCTCATCCCTCTGCTCTCCTTTCCTCAGCCTGCCGGGAAGTAATCCCCTGACACATACGGCAGCGGCTTTGCCTCCGTCTCCTCCGCTGCCTCAATCTCCGCGAAAAATACCGTGTGGTCCTCATATTTCACCACCTGGCGCACTCGGCACACCATCGCTGCAGCCGCGCCGTCCAGCACCGGGAGGCCCGGCGCCATCAGATGGGTCTGCACCCGCTTGCTCTTGTCTGTCTTCCGGCCGGACTCAAAGCCGCAGGCCTTCGCCTCCGCCTCCTGCCCTTCCGCCAGCACCGACAGGGAGAATCGCTCCTGCTCCCGGATCAGCTCCGCCGTGTAGTGGTTGTTCGCCACCGACACCGCAATGCTTGCTGGGTTGAATGACACCTGTGTTACAAACGCGGCCGTCATCAGGTTATAGCCCTCGCCCTTCTTCGCCCCCACCAAGAACACGCCCTGTGGGATCTTATCCATACACTTCAAGATCTCTTTCACGTCTCTTCCCCTTCTTTACAAAAGCATGCGCTTAAATCCAGCCGCTGTACGGCCGCTGGGTGGTGGCGTTGTGGAGCCACCGAATCATGGTGATAAAATCAAACACCGGGAGGCCTGTCTGCCTTTGCACCGCATAGGCGTAGGGCGGCGTGTCGCTGCACTCCAAAAGAAACGCGCCGATCTCCGGGTACTCCCTTTGAAGCTCCGCAGCCGCATTCACCACCTCCCGACGGACACCGGCATTGTCAAAGCTTCCCCGGTCCTCCATGATAGCGGAAAAGTGAGGCTCATGCCGCAGGTCCCGGATCACCAGCCGGCCCGGGTCCTGAATACAGCAGCTCTTCAGCAATCCCGGCGAAATGGCCGAGGCGTTGGCAGTCAGCACACCTATCTTCTGCGTGCGCTTGAGCGTGGTGAGAATCCAGGGCACCTGCACCAAAGAGGAGAGCGCCACGGGCAGATCCATCGCCTCCGCCAGCTGTGTGTGAAAGTGGCCGAAAAAGCCGCAGGCCGCTGAAATCGCCCGAACGCCTTCCTGCTCCAATGCCTTCGCTGCTTCCAACAGCGTCCCAAAGATTGCCGGGTCTCCGCTGTGGAGCTTAGGGGTGTCCAGCCCGGGCACCGCCTTCATCCGCACAGGAAAATCATAGGTACAGGCATTCACCACATTGCCCGGCACCAGGGGATACCAGACATTGTCCAGGTAAAGAATACCAACGGAGTAGCCAGCTACATTCTGTCCCTTCCGCATGACAATCGGCTGGCTCTCCTGCTCCTCCGGGCCTATGTAGCCGTATTCTCTTTGCATCTTTTTTCATCACCTCTTCCAAAGATGTCTGCCGTGTGAATCTGGGACGCCTGCGGCCGCCGGCGCAAAGCAGGGGGAGACCATCTTCGCTCCCGGCGTATCCGGCCTGACGGCCGCGGGTGCCGCTTGGTTCGGGGAAGGCCCATCAGCCTGCGTCTCCCCGGTCAAAAAACCACATCCGACTGCGTTCTAACAGGGGATCACTGCTTGGATGTCTCGTCATGGGTCTCATTCTGTTCGTTTCTGAGATTTCTCCGAACCAGCATCGCAGTTCCGCCGAAGAAGCCGACCACAATGACGATCAGCATAATAATGGTTCCGGGCAACATAGATAATCCTCCTTTATATGGCTCCTATCTTTCATAACTTCTGTACGTGAGCGCTGGATACTCTCTTCCAATCAGGGCAGGAATGGGAATAGCGAATCGACCATGACGATGATCATCAGCGGCACGGATATGTACTTGACCAAAGGCACAAACCAGCTGCCGAGCTTGACCTCGCTGCCAGGGTTGGCATACTCGTCCAGAACGCGGCGGGTGCCGAAGATGTAGTTGTTGCCGATGGCGCCAAGCCCTGCGGTCACAATGAATACATAGTTGCCGGAGAAGTTATTCCAAAAATCAAAGGAGGCTGTGCTCAGAGAGCTCCAGATGACAAAGGCCATGGTGACGGCGCCAACGGCAAGAATCACACGCTTGCGGTTCATGCGGAAACCGTCCACAAAAGAGGTCACGCAAACTTCCATCTGGGCGAACGCAGAGGTAATGCCTGCGAAAAACACGGCGAACATGGCCAAAATTCCCAGGATGTTGCCAAGAGGAATCTGCGCCAACGCTGCGGGCAACACGATGAAAATGAGGCCCGCGCCGGACTGCATATCAAGGCCCAGTGCGGCGGCGGTGGGAATCATGGCAAAGCCGGCAATCAGGGCCGCGCAGGTGTCGATCAGCGCCACAGTGACAAAGCTGATGTTGGAGTCCGCATCTTTCTTGATGTGAGAGCCGTATACCAGGATGCACCCTGGTCCGACGCCCACGGAAAACAGCGCCTGGCCGGCAGCTTCCTTCCACATTCTGGGCTGGGCCAGTACGGAAAAGTCAGGGTTCAGATAGAAGTTATAGCCTTCTGCGATATTGGGCACAAAGAACAGGGCAAACACAATAATGATGGCGAAGATTACGAAAAGGCCGGGGATCATCACCTTGCTGACCGCTTCAATTCCACTCTGGATGCCCTTGTAGAGTACGAACACCACAAAGGCCAGGATCAGCGCCGCAATCACCGTAAGTACGGTTGTCTGCTCCGTGTTCATATACTGATACATGGTGGCAGGGTCGACCCGGGACTTCATGTCGGTTGCAAAGGCGTAGGAAAACCAGATCGTACCTGCTAGAACCGTCATGAAATAGAAGTTCATCGTGGTATAACCCACACAGAAGACACTGCCGATCAATTTTCCGGCCTTAGAATTTTTCAGGATGACGGTCCATGCGTCCAGCGTACCGCCCTGAATGCCCTTGCCGAAGCCTGCTTCGATGATGCCCAAGGGAACCACAATGACCATCAGGCACACCAGGTATGCCAGTACAAAGGCACCGCCGCCCCAGTAGCCAACCAGATAGGGAAATCTCCAGACATTTCCAAGGCCGATCGCCATGCCGGCCAGGGACATCAGCAGACCAAATCTGCTTGCCCAGTTCTCTCTTTTTTCTACTTGCTGTAACATCCCTTTCTCCTCCTAAATTCAGTATTGATGGAGTTCCATCTGAACGTGTAGTTACGAAATTGCTCCCAGCTTTTTTAGTTCCGCAGTCACCTTATCAGATAGCTCCTGGCTTGGCATTGTCAGCGGCTTACGCAGCACACCGCCGAAGTATCCCATCTGCCCCAGCGCCACCTTCACCGGGCCGGGGAAAGGCTCCAGCTCCATGTATTGATACAGGTTTGTCAGCCGGGCATTCAACTCGTTTGCCCTCTTCCAGTTCCCAGCCATGAACGTCTCATACAGCTCCACCATCTCCCTGGGAACCAAGTTGTGAACGATGCCGAACGCGCCCGCGCCGCCCAGGGCGAAGCAGGGCAGCATCAGATGCTCGAAGCCCTGCAAGACAGCAAAATCCATGCCGCGGGTGGCCGCCAGAGTCTCAGCGGTATGCTCCATGTCGGCCGTGTCCTTCAGCGCCACGATGTTGGGTTCCTGTGCCAGTTCCGCAATCATCTCCGGCTCCAGCTCAAAGCCCACGCCAGAGGGATAGTTATAAAGGCACAGCCCCACCTCGCAACCGGCAGCCACCCCTTTGAAGTAGTCCATCACGCCCTGGCGGGTGGTACGGTGATAGTAAGGTGCAGTGGCCAGCCCCCATTTTGCGCCGCAGCCGGCGGAGAACCTGCCCAGTTCGATCGTGTCGCAGGGGCGGGAGCAGCCAATGCCCGCCATGATGGGAATCCTGCCTGCCGCATGCTCACAGGCGGCCTGAATCACCGCCTTCCTCTCCTCCATGCTCATGGTGTGATATTCGCCGGTGCTCCCGCCAATCAGCAACCCGTGGATACCGCTCTCCACCTGGAAATCAATCAGGCCGCGCAACGCATCAAAATTGATGCTCTCGTCCTCGTTAAACGGTGTAATCAGTGCGGTAAACATCCCCTTAGGCAGCGCTTTCATGTCTTTTCCTCCTTAATTTGTTGATGATTTTCTCCCGTACAGTTCTATTTCCCTTCTCCCCCTTTCATGTCACTGTGCGGAAGCATGGTCGCCGCTTCGTTACTTTTATGTTATTGGGCGGAGGTGGAAAAAGTAAAATGTTCATATCCGATGGGCATCATTCCAAATCCGAATTTCCCGGGAGCGCCCTCCAAAAGCTGGAACCCCCGCCTTGTTTTCAGGCGGTTTTAACTGGCATACATTTCGTTTTCCTATCATATGAATTCCAAAGTAGAATGACCGCTTTTTGTTAAAAGCGCAACAATTTATTGATTCTTTTCGTTTTTTAGTTCATAATTTTGACAAGAGAAAGCTCAAGGCATCTGAGGGGATCTAGGGCTGTACAGGAGTTGAGTAGAACATTGAGTATCTCAAAATATCGCGCTTTCATTAAGGTCGCAGAATCCGGCAGTCTGACAAAAGCCGCCAAGCAGCTTGGCTATTCTCAGCCTGGAATCAGCCATATGGTGGACTCCCTGGAAACGGAGATGGGCTTTCCCCTCCTGATCCGGAACAAGGACAAAATCGTGCCTACGGAAAATGGAAAAAAGGTTTTGTACTATTGCTATCAAATCATTAAAAATGAAACTTATCTGCAAGAGACTGTTTCTGCTATCAACGGTCTTTTGGAAGGTACCATCAGCATGGGCGCCTACAACAGCCTGATGGTGGGATTTCTCCCCCACGCAGTTCGCAACTTCTCCAATGTCTATCCCAATATTGAGCTTCATCTCAGGGAGGTAGCCTGCGGGGAATTTCATGAGCTTTTGCCGCGGGGAGAACTGGACCTCGGCTTCATGGTGGACAGCATCCCAAAGGGGTTTTCTTTTATTCCCCTTCTGCGAGACTCGGCCTGTGTCATTATGCGCAGAGACCACCCGTTCGCCCCCTATGAAGCAATCTCCCCCACCCTGCTCAATGGCTGTAACTTCATCATGCCAGTGCCTGGTTATGACGATGTTGTAAACACGGTTCTCCAAAAGTCCCCCTTTTTCCCTAAGATCAAATACTATACCGCCAGTGACGTGGCCGCGATTTCCATGGTAGCCAATGACCTTGGGATCTCTGTGATCAGCAGTCTGCAGGTGGGACTGCTACCGGATGACGTGATATCCAGGCCCTTTCAGGGCGCCTATGGCCGAAGCCTTGGAATTGCCATCAAGTCCCTCCGCCACGCACCTCCTGTGATCAAGGAATTTGTCCGGATTTGCAAGGAGACTGCGGCTCAGCTACAGCAAGCCCCCCTGCCGGAACCGCCGCATGATACCCGTTGAGCGGCCGGTGCTGACTCTTTTTCTTCTGACGCCTCGATACATACCCCCAAGCACCATTTGATCAGAACCAGTCCCATAAAACGCCGAAAGCCCCCAAGGTGCTTGATCACCTCAGGGGCCAACAATTTCAAATAGTCTTTCAGCAAATCGGAAAAATGTTCAGTCTTTTTGTAGAAGTCCCTCTATAACACAGCTCCCTTTCGGGCTCTTTGCACACCGTTCGCCTTCCAGCGCTTTCGGGCTCTAGCATGGACTCGCCAACAAGAAAAGTCCTGGGGAGGCCAATCTCCCCAGGACTCTTTTGTGCCGTGCTCTCAATTGCTCGGCCATGTTGCTCGCCAGCATTTCTCGTTACCAGCAGGTGGCGGTTTTCTGGCTCGGCAGCAGGGCAGCCTCTGTCTGTGTCACCAAGAGAACGGTCTATTGAGGAATACCCGCATCTGCATTTTCAAAAAAGACTCATAAACTTTCAGGCCGTGAATCCTCTGCAAGCACCTCCTCCGCGTAGTGAATCGCAACGGCCCCGTCGGCAACAGCGGTCACAATCTGGTGTAGGGCTTTTGCCCGGACATCACCCACCGCAAACACGCCGCGCAGGTTCGTCCGGGTAGACTCGTCCGCCTGGAGATAGCCCGCATCATTCAGATTTAGTTCCTCTTGAAACAGTCCTGTGGCTGGTATTCTGCCGACACTGATAAACGCCCCATCACAAAGGAGTTCTGTCTCCGCACCTGTGTGAACATCCTGCAGACGCAGGCCGGTGAGCCGGTCTCCATGCAGCAACTCTGAAACAACACAATTCCAACGGAATTCCACATTGGCGGCATTCATCAACGGCTCATGATAAATCTTGGTGGCCCGCAGATGATCCCTGCGGTGGATCAAAATCACCTTTTTCGCAATTCGGGAGAGCTGCAGGGCATCGGCAGCCGCAGAGTTACCGCCGCCAACAACGGCCACCGTCTTTCCCCGGTAGGCCATTCCATCACACGCTGCGCAGTAGTGGATGCCCCGGCCAACCAGATCAGCTTCTCCTGCGGCGCCAAGAGGTCTGGCAGTCGCGCCGGTCGCAATCACAACGGTCCGGGCAAGATACCGTCCCTCGCTGGTCTCAAGTTCTTTCACCCGACCGCCGAGCGATGCGCCGAGGACCTCTGCAATCTTTGTCTGCGCGCCAAATTTTTCCGCTCCTCGCCGCATCCGCTCGCCCAGAGTAAAGCCATCAATGCCCTCTTCAAAGCCGGGGTAATTGTCAATCTGCTCGCTCAGTGCCATCTGTCCCCCTGCGGACAGCTTTTCCAGTACTAAGGTATCAAGTCCCGCTCTGGCTGCATAGAGAGCAGCTGTATACCCGCCTGGTCCACCGCCGACGATCACCACGTCATAAATCCGCCCCATCATCCGGCCCTTACTGTCCCAAATGTTCCTGCAGGAACACATCAATCGCCGCTTTAGATTCCGGAGCTACCAGCGTCCCCAGAGTCTTTCCCTCCTGATACAGTACTAGAGTCGGCACCACTTCCACACCCTCCCGGCTTGCAATATCCGGCTCTTCGTCAATGTTAATCTTGACAACAGCCAGTTCGCTTCCACGCTGTTGTCCAATTTGGTCATAAGCTGGACCCAAACGCCGGCAGTAAACACACCAGGGGGCCCAGAACTCCACCAGAACAGGCCTGCGGCCCTGAATCTCCTTTTCAAATTGTTCCTTGTTTATATTCTGAGTTGTCATATTGCTTGACCCCTTTCTTTTGTTTTGATGTAGTATACCCCGTTATGCGTCCGCTTTCTGTGACCAAATCACAAAAACAGCTGAAAGGATTTTTTCGGCATCCACCAGCCACAGCGAAAGCCCAATACTGCCAACCTCGGCTACGGCTTCCCGCATTGGTGCCGGATATTCTTTACGGTGCAGCCGCGCATAGCGCATGACAGTGGGTCAGCTTCCTCTTACCTTTTTGTCTATACGCGCCGTCTGGCGCAATATCAGGCCGGCTGGACAAAATGTCCAGCCGGCCTCAAGCTCATGCGGGTCATCTGTTGACCGTTTCCAAAGGGCAGCTTGCTCACCTGCCGAATTTCTCGTGATAGCGATACAGCATGACGGCAAACTGTTTTCGGGTAACAGGCTGGTCAAGCATCATGTCACCATCTGTATTTCCTAACATAATACCGTTTTCCCGCACCCATTGGATAGCTCTTTCAAAATCCGTATTTGCAGTGTCCTCCTTCCACGGGATTCCCAGATAAGTCAAAATCCCCTTTGCCTCTGCTTCCGCCAGTCTCCGGCGGTACGCGGCATCCTTGAGGTTCGCCACATCCCCCTGATTGGTGTGGAACCCCTGTTCCAGCAATACGGCAGGAGCCACTGTATGCTTAAGAACATACAGGCCAGGATCGTATACAATGGGGGTGGAGCGCACGGTAATTCCTGCCGCCTTCACTGCTGCCAAAATATCCTGGGCTGCCTTTTCACGGTCGCCTCCTGGACCATAAATATACTCGCTCCATCCGGAGGCAGAGGACCAGCCGCCGCTCCCTGCAGCATTGCTGTGAAGGCTGACAAACAGATTCAGACCTGGAATCCCGTTAGCAATCTCACATCGTTTTGCCAGACTGACCTCCTTGCCGTCAGTCCGGGTCATGGTCACAGCCACGCCATGACGCTCTAAGAGCGCTTGAATACGTTTACCCATATCCAGGCAAAATTCATGCTCATAATAGGTCCCATCCGGACTCTTGTTGGCCAGATTTCCGGCATCATGCCCCGGGTCCAGACAGACCTTTTTCATTTCACTCACAGGCGTCTCACTCTCCTTATGCTCTGTGCTTCCCTATAACAAAATCGGTTCATTGACTGGGGACTCCCCCCTATCATGATATTCCGCCACGCAATATTCAGGTTCACCGTTTTCCGTCTGTGAACTTCAGGTGCGTATCGGGTCATCTCCACGGCTTCTTTTCACGCTGCTAACGTTTCCCTATCCTTTGCCTGGAGATTCTATATCACCTATTTTAACCGATACTGTCCAGCTCTTCTTGTCAACTGGATCATACTCAGGACGCACAAAGATCATGAAAATTTTTTTATCATCCAATCCTTTTGTAAAGAACCCAAATCTGGAAAACCGTCTTGATATGCGATCCCTTTGTGACGTTGGACTCGTTCATACGCTTCTCTGTCCGAGCGCCAAAATAGAACGGAATTACCAACACGAATGCCGTGAGGAATTGCTCCATAGTCACATAAACGGTCACGGAGAGATCGGCAAATCCCCCTGTCAGCACGATGGATACGCTACTCTTCACGGCCAGCATTAGAAAGGCGCCATATGCTTCTCCTTTCCGTACAGTGCAAAAGTCGCTCTGTCGTCCTTGATAAAAGCGGCCCGGGTGTCTAGCATGAAGGGGCCGGCTAGCCCTCAAGCACCCAGAGCAGTAAAGCCGACCGTTACGGCGCCTTCTCTTGTGGTCAGCACGCTTTTGGAGATATGTAAACCCAAAGGACTATAAGTAAACACCCCAGGAGCCGCAAAACTCCCCTCCAGCGCCCGTGTCCCATTAGCCTTGCTCCCCATGGGCAAGGTCGTTCGCCACTGTAGCAGTACCCAGGGACCTCTTACGAGGCAGCTTTATTCAGTCAAATGCGCCGCTTTGTGTCAATCTTCGCCGCCCGGATGGACGGCTCTTTTCTTACAACTCGCCCAGCGTGCCGCCAAATACTTCATGAACCTTGCCGCAGATGTGGACATATGCCGTCAGTGTGGTACCGCCGACTTCCCGAACCTGGTTCACGGCACTCCTCAGCTTGCCGACCGTGATCTGGACCTTCTCCATGGAACCGGTGCCGGTGTCCAGCAGACCGAAACCGTTGGCCTGGTCCGGGTAACAGCCTACGGTGGTGGACCGCAAGTCCGCCTCCGCCAGCTCATTCTGACCGGGGCGGAAGCTGATGCCGCTGTATGCATCTGTGTTATTGCCACTCCTTGTTTTCCCGCTTGATCCGCCTCCGGGAGAACCAACCACCTCGATTAGCAAATAGGTGAGAGGCATAAAGCAAGTTTCCATTGGCCCCAGCACATCCATCCGCTCCCGCAGCTATGATGTGAACTTCAACCTGAGATGTGCTGCCGATGCTACCAACTACAACGCTGATCTCTGCAAAAGTATTTTAAATAGCCTCCGAGTTGGCGGCTGCACCGGCCCTTCCGCCTGCTTCACCTCTGACATTGATGTCCGTCGCAATATCCGATACCTCACTCCTCCGATTTTGAAGCGCGCCCTACAAATCGTGGACCAGACTTATGGATTCGCACGGTTTCGTACACGATTCAAAATTTATTTTCAGATACCGGCATTTGCCTCCATGACCGGTTCACGATCTTGGTTCATTGATACATGTTATTCAGCCCCACAATCCCATCACAGCCTCATGCCGCTCCTGGAAGCAAAACGGACAGGCTTCAGCAATCCCCGGAGCATCGGTGATATTATCTACAGTGCGGACGGCGACATCCCCGTTCTGCCGCCAATGTGAGATCCTATACGTCAGAAATCCGTCTCTCCCTTCACTTTTGAACGGTGCAGAACAGGTCAATACCGGTTTTACAGCTGCCTCAGTCTCTCTGCTGTTGGAATGCTCAGAACTGCGCTTATGTTCTGCGCTCAAATGTTATAGACCCTGCCGGATATGAAAGCCTGCGGCAATCCCTCCGTTCTGCATTTGAGCGCAAAAAAGAGGTGTTCTTTTAGCCCTAAAGGGCAAAGAGAACGCCTCTTTCTATCGCATCGTATTCCATTTCAATCCTACTTGTCTCGCAAACAGACCCCTACAGAAGAAAATGGCAGATTCCAAAGATAATATGATAGATGGTACCTTTAGTAGATACTACGGTGCATTGGTCGAAACAGAAAAAGGTGGCAAAGGAAGTCATCAAGATAAACTGGAAGTCTTGATGATGAGATATTTGGGGGAAGGAGTAAAGAGTGGCAGCGTGTACCTTCCATTGTAGAAATCAAGGAGCTGATAAAAAGATTCCGGTCAATGACTTTCATCCTGTCTATTCTATGAATGAAGCAAACTCCATTTGATCTGAGCATCGTGATCTGTAAATATGCCTCCTCTTGTTATTTCGACGAAAGGAAATGGCTTATGCCCTAAATCAGTCCGAATGGAAAAGGGGCCATCAGAAGTGACTTGAATCCCGCGAACCACGCATTTTGCGCTTTGGTTTTGTTCTGTTTGTGTTCGGTTGGTGACACAGGGTGCTCTATATAAAAAAATCCTGAAATCCTTGCTGTGCAAGGATTTCAGGCATAAACCACTCCACCACATCTGAGCAATCGTCTGTTCAGATTGGGCAGGTCATTCAGGGAGTCTCCAAAACACCATTTACCTGGCCAAGAATCGTGCCGATACAACGGAATTCATCCGTTTCTTTCACTAAAATATCCTCATCAATTACATTTAGAGCCCGAAGACGACATTCTCCCTTCTCCTGGAAAAGTGTTCGGATATAGTAAATACCATTGAGATAGAACAGCCCCATCTCATTGTGTCCCGCCCGCCTTTTCTGGAGAGCCAGAATATCAAACTTCCGAAAAACGGGCAGATATTGATCTACCTGAATCTGAAAGCAGAAGTCAGTCCCAACAGGCAACTCCTTTTGTTTGATACGCACGCTGCCCAATTTTTCTTGCATGAGAAAACCGGTATGAAGCTTACGTACACCGGGCAGATAGCAGGGAAAGGTGATCCGGCTTCGGGCGACTGTTCGGGTGTATTCCTCATTAACGATCAGCCGCACAAGCCGCTTTCCCTCTTCGGAAAGCTCTCTATATTTTTTGATGGAATCAATCTCTTCAGTGCTTAGAGCTTGATCATAAATTTTGCTGATTCGATTGTTGCCAAGATAATCAGAGTAAATATAGTTGGCATCCACTTCCAACACATTAATCAAAGAAATTAAGATATCAGGCTTTGGGGTGCTGATGCCGTTTTCATAGTTAGCAATCGCTGACGGAGTCACGCAGATTTTAGCTGCCAGTTGAGGCCTGGTGAGGCCCATTTCCTGTCTTCTCTGCCGCAATTTATCTCCTAGGCTCATATGAGGTCCTCCTTATTTGACACTGCAATCCTCATTTCCTGCCTTACAAATCTCTTGCCCTCAAAAAAAGATTAACAAGAAATTTGTAAAAAGCGGTTGACTTTCAAAGATATTTGTTGTAAGCTAAGCATCGTTGTTCGTGATACGCGGACGCACATACCACGAATGGTGGATATTCAGTATATCGATAATACTAAAGCAAAAGACCTCTCCTGTCAACCCAGAAATGTGTGGAGCCTGATACAGGCACGGCGGGCAATTGATCATTGAAAGGATATTTTAGATTATGATGCAAGATGAAATTGTGGATATCCTGTTGCGTGCAGGAATCCCAGCTAGTACAAAAGGATTTACATATATCCACGACGCCTTAGAGCTTATGGATAGAGATTCTTACTATTTTTCCGGAAAAGTCTGTGCATTGTACGCAAAGATTGCCAAACAGAATGGCGCGAATTCTTCGCAAGTAGAGCGTGCAATACGCTATGCTTTTGAGGAAGCCCTGACCAGGGGGAACCTGGAGTCGGTGGAGCATTATCTGGACCCCATCAATACTCGAAATTCCAACGAACTCAAGGTCTTGTTCCTGCGGTGGAAGCAAGAAACCCGTCAGACTGAAAAATTTTCATATGATACTATATCAGCATATCGTGCACAGATATACAACGAGATTCTTGATGAGATGAACGCTCTGACTTCCAAACTCCGGCAGGCCGCCTCAAACGTCCCATCTCAAAAAATGGCGATGTAAAGCAATATCTAAACAGGATGGTTATGTGAGAATGAGGAGTGATTTAAAAATGCCAGTCTCTTTGCACCTTTCTGATCATAATCCTGACATGAACGAGAGTCTTGAGCGTTGTATAGAAAAAGCAATGCTGAACTTGCTGGACGAATGTGTGTTTGGTGGTATTATGATCACTTATAATACCCCAGGTTTCCCCCTCTATTACATAGATGACAGGATGCTGTCTTTTCTGAATTACCCAAGTCGGGCACATCTCATCACTGCAACGAAGGGAGCTATGATCAACTGCATTCGGACAGAGGACCGGGAGAGCCTGCAGTCTGAAATTACACAGTCTCTTCTCAGCGGAAACAGTTATACAACAACCTATCGGATGCTGTGCAGAGACAAAGGCTACATCTGGATAAAAGAGACCGGGGTGCAGACGGTCTTGCCAAATGGAGAATCAGTTCTGGTCAGCCTATGCTTGGACATCACTGGGCAAATGGAGGCGCAGGCTGAATTGGAATCCATCGTCCAGTGTCCTATGGGTGGAATTTTCCGTGCCAGAATGGATCGGGATTTCACCTTAATTTATGCAAACGATCACTATTATGCTCTACATGGCTTCACGAGAGAAAAGTTGCGCAATGAATTCAACAACAGGACGATCCAACTGGTCCATCCAGCGGATATCCCTTGGATTGAGCAACGGCTGCGCAAAGCTGTAGAACAGAGGGAGCAAACCGTCAGCCTGGAATACCGTGTGGTTCGGCCCGATGGTGGGATCGTATGGTTGCTGATGAATGGCTCCTTGTCTGAACAGCAAGGGAACATGCTTCTCACCGGTATGGTCATCGACATCTCGCATCAAAAGTTCATGGAGGAGCGTCTATGTTGCAAAAGTCGGCGTCAGCGTGCGCTTTGTGCCAAAAATCAGGAGGATCTCAATTAAGTACCAGTCCCGCCTCTTCTGAATGCGTATTTGTCACCACCAGAGGTAGAATTGAGCTCCAGGTTGCGTAATGGAAAAGCAGAGTTTCCGTTCCGCAAACAAGCTGTATTCTCCAGAGCAATAGAACAACGTATGGCTTGAAAATCGGCGGGAGACTGTGGTCTATCCCACGAGGCATTTGAGTGCTGTCAGTTACTGGTTTCAAAAGGATATGCACACCCTTCCGTCCAGCGTGGCCGCAAGTCCACGCAGAATAGCCAGACGGATAAAAGAGATGGAGCCGGCCAGTGTCTGCAACGCCGCAAGGCAGGACTATATGAAACTCCATAAGGCAAAAATGAAATGGTATGTTCTACTAGCGATAGGGCCAATCAAATCCGGGGCAGCGATATTATGGTCACAGGCTGGGAGAACTCTATTGATAATGTCTGGGTGATCTCAGCCTTGTTTCCACGCAAAATCGCCGCATACAAACATGTCTAAAAACGCCCTAACTCATCACTTCCACTTTCAAGACGGCTTGGTCACAGGGAACTCCAACACTCATTTTCACAGTGACCGAGGCTCCCTCTCATCGTTTCAGGCAGCTGCTTTATCATACAGTCCTTCTCCCATTCAGCAAGTCCACACACATGACAACGTCGTTGCAATGCTTTCCTTACTACCTTTAAAAAGGGGAAATCCTGCCAGATAGGGTATATATTTCATAAGCAAATTCTAAGCTTGGAATTACTTCCTACATCGCGTTTTATAACGCGTACACATCTATCGCACATTAGAAGGACTTGATTCCATTGTCAGGTAGAAGATGTTTTCGTGAATGGCACCAGGAAAGTACTAGTGACACCAGAGGGACGAATCACATCGACCACACATTTTGTAGCACTTCAATTTTGTTCTACTTGTATTTTGTAAATGGCATCAATCAAAAATAAGGGAGGAGCCAGTCCTTGATATAGCGGGGCTTTGCCGAAAATAGCCCTACCTCTTCCGAAGAATAAACCAATTGTTCGGAAGAGGTAGGGCTGTTTATCTGAAAAGGGCAACCTTCCCGATAACGGAAAAAAGTCTTCCACAGGGCGGTCCGCCCACTGTGAGCCCAGCGCAGTGGGAACAGAGGTGCAAGGAAGCGGGCAGATGACGTTCTTTTGTTCCGCAGGAATAAAAGAACGTCGGAGCAAAGCGGTCTTTGCTCCGACGTGGTGACCCGGCGGGGATTCGAACCCCGGACCCACTGCTTAAAAGGCAGTTGCTCTGCCGACTGAGCTACCGGATCATTGTATTGATATCAGGAAACGCCAAATATGGCGAAACAGTCAGTGGCTGGGACGGCTGGATTCGAACCAGCGGGTGAGGGAGTCAAAGTCCCTTGCCTTACCACTTGGCGACGCCCCAATCTTGGAAAAAAACAGGGGATCGGGGCAGCCCCGATCCCCTGCCATTGTCTGGGGTGGGTGATGGGACTCGAACCCACAACACCTGGAACCACAATCCAGTGCTCTGCCAATTGAACTACACCCACCACATTGACGCGGAGTATTGCGCTGACCATCACTCCTTGAGAGAGCTGGTACGCCAGAAGGGACTCGAACCCCTGGCCCACTGCTTAGAAGGCAGTTGCTCTATCCACCTGAGCTACTGGCGCGAATGTATTGGAGCAGGTGACGAGAATCGAACTCGCATCCCCAGCTTGGAAGGCTGGTGCCCTGACCATTGTGCTACACCTGCATCCGCCCCCCGGGGAAACCGTCAGCTTGGATATGATAGCATGAAATACACCTTCTGTCAAGCGGTTATTCCATTTTCCGCCTGGATTTTTTCATTGGCACAATGAGTGGAACGCTTGGAACACCGTTTCTCCCAATTTTCCCAGCCGCTCTGGATGCCATTGGACGGCCCATACCGGTAGTGTCCGGTGGCACAGTGCCTCTATGACGCCGTCATCCGTCCACTGGATAGCCTGCAGTCCTGCCCCAAGGCGATCCGCCGCCTGGTGATGTGCGCTATTGACCACGCAGGTTTCTCCGCAAAGTTCCTGCAAAGGCGAGGTGGCAGTCCGGACACGATGCCGCCGGTCGACGCCGTCACAGGCCCCGTGTTCCGAAATATCCTGACACAGAGTACCGCCAAAAAACACATTCACGGTCTGCAGTCCCCGGCAGATTCCCAGCACCGGGCGCCGCAGCGTTGTAAAATATTCCATCAGTGCCAGCTCCGCCGCATCCCGTTCCGGCTCCAGCCCCCGGGAAGCAGTGTTCTTCTGGCCATAGCGCCAAGGCTCCAAGTCTCCGCCCCCTGGCAGCAGCAGAGCGGCGCAGTCCTCTGGATCGCCTCCAAATTGAACCTGGTCTCCCGCGAGCTCCACCGCACGTTGGTAGTTTTCGTACCGAGATGCGTTTCCCCAGATATATATTGTCATAAAGTTCCTCCATTCCGCCGTATGCGCCATCATAACCCGATGCTAAAGCAAAGGGACACCGGCCCTTCTCCGCATTCTATGCGAAAAAACGGTTCCTGCCCCCGCCTCTTTTCCGCATTTCTTGGAGTCATCCCCCATTTTTTATAAAATGCATTGTTTTGGGAATTGCAATTTTCGGGAAAAGATGTATGATAGAGATAACGAACATTCCGTGGAGGCATCTATGACAGAACCCACATTGGTGATTATGGCTGCCGGGATGGGCAGCCGCTTCGGAGGGCTTAAGCAGGTAGCACCGGTAGACCGGGCCGGTCATCCCATCCTCGCCTTCTCCCTGTACGACGCTTGGCGCGCCGGCTTTCGCCAGGTGGCCTTTGTAATCAAGCGGGAGCTGGAAACGGAGTTCCGGGAGCGGGTCGGCCGCCATGCAGAGGAGCGCTTTCAGGTCCTCTATGTCTTTCAGGACCTCGACCGCCTGCCGGCGGGCTTCCAAGTGCCGGTGGGGCGTGTAAAGCCCTGGGGCACCGGTCATGCTGTGGCTTGTTGTCAGGGGATGGTGACAGGTCCCTTTGCAGTGATCAACGCTGATGACTTCTATGGTCCAAGCGCCTTTTCTGCTGTCTATAGCTATCTCATTGCCAACGCTGTAGACAACCGTTATGCTATGGTTGGCTACCGTCTGCGCAACACCGTGACGGAGCATGGGTCTGTTTCCCGGGGAATCTGTCAGGTTCGGGACGGGTTCCTCTCCGGCATCACTGAACGGACCGAGCTCTATAAACGAGGAGACCACGCCGCCTATACGGAGGATGGCAAAACCTTTGTGGACCTGCCGGGTGACACGCTGGTATCCATGAATCTGTGGGGCTTTTCCGCCGCATTCCTAGAGGAGCTGTGGGCGCGATTTCCGGTCTTTTTGAAAGAAAACCTGCCGCAAAATCCGCTCAAATGCGAGTACTTCCTGCCACAGGTGGTCAACGCCCAGCTGGCGGACGGCAGTGCCGCCGTGCAGGTCTTGCCCTGTGAGGAGAGCTGGTACGGCGTTACCTATCAAGAGGATCTGGATACCGTACGGCAGGCTATCGAGCGCATGGAGCGGGAAGGGACCTATCCGGAAACACTGTGGGGATGAGACAGCCCCCGCATACAACGTAAGGAGGAATCATCATGACAGTATTCGTAACTGGCGGCGCCGGCTATATCGGCAGCCATACCTGCGTAGAGCTTTTGGAACAGGGAATGGAGGTCGTGGTGGCTGATAACCTCGTGAACAGCAGCGCCAAGGCTCTCAAGCGAGTTGAGCAGATCACCGGAAAGACCCTGACCTATTACCAGGCGGACATCCGGGATCAAGCCGCTTTGGACCGCATCTTTGAGGCTCACTCCGTCGACTGCGTCATGCACTTTGCCGGCCTGAAGGCCGTGGGCGAGTCTGTGGAAAAGCCTCTGGAGTATTACACCAACAACCTGACCTCCACGCTCACCCTCTGCAAATCTATGGCGGCCCATGGCGTGAAAAAGATCATTTTTTCTTCCTCCGCCACCGTTTACTCCGGAGATAACGAGGTTCCCCTGCGGGAGGATTCCCGCATCGGAAACTGCACAAACCCTTACGGCTGGACGAAATACATGTCCGAGCAGATCTTGCGGGACATTGCCAAGGCAGACCCGGAGTGGTCCGTGGTGCTGCTGCGGTATTTCAATCCCATTGGCGCCCACCCCAGCGGTCTCATTGGCGAGGACCCCCGGGGCATCCCCAATAACCTGATGCCCTTTATTGCCCAGGTGGCCGTCGGCCGCCGGGACCACTTGAACGTCTTCGGAAATGACTATGACACTCACGACGGAACCGGCGTGCGGGATTATATCCATGTTGTGGACTTGGCCCGGGGACACGTGGCGGCCATCAACTATATGAACGGCCATCCCGGAGAGAGCGTCTTCAACCTGGGTACCGGAACTGGTTACAGCGTGCTGGACATGGTGAATGCTTTTCAGCGGGTCACGGGCCAGAAGATCCCCTATGAGATCACCGCCCGCCGCCCGGGCGATCTGGCCACAGTTTACGCAAGTCCCGACAAGAGCGCGGAGCTCTTGGGCTGGAAGGCGGAATACGGCTTGGATGAGATGTGCCGGGATACCTGGGCGTGGCAGTCCCAGAACCCCAACGGCTATGGCGAGGAATAAAATCAAGGCCCCAGCGCATGTAGTACATGCGCTGGGACCTTTTTGTAGTCTGTTCAGCGTCCAATGATCTGCCCGCGGCGGTGCATGTCCGGCGAGCGCAACTTGATGCCGGACACAACACCCATAGCCATATACAGCGTCAGGATGGAGGAGCCGCCATAACTGAAAAATGGCAGTGTGACACCAATGGTGGGCATCACAAAAAGGCACATGCCAATATTGATCACGGTCTGATAGATCAGCATAGCCGCCACACCCACGCACACGTAGCACTGGAAGGAGGTCTGGCTATTTTTTGCCACCAGCAGAACCCGAACAATGATAGCTGAGAGCAGCAGAATGATGAGAAGGCAGCCTATCATCCCCAACTCCTCCCCGCAGACAGAGAAGATGAAGTCCGTCCATCGGTTCGGCAGCGACTGAGGGTAGCTGCTCTGGGTCTGGGTGCCGTTCATGTACCCTTGACCCAGCACGCCGCCTGCGCCAATTGTCAGCAAGCTCCGGCTCTGCTGCCAGCCCACGCCCAAGGAGTCATAGGAGTGGTCAAACAGGACTCGGAAACGATCCATCATGTATGGCGGGATCAGATCCAGTACCCAAGCCGCCACAAAAGCGGCTCCACCCCCTGCCAGCAGCAGTGCGAACCACCGCAAGGCAAAGCCGGCCACAAAGGACATACACAGAAAGATGAAAAAGAACGTCAGAGCATTGCCCATATCGCCGGAGATCACCACGTACCAACCCATCAGAGCCAATGTGTGTCCCGCCACCAAAAAGGCAGAATGAAAGGATTTTAAGTCTCGCTTTTCTTCCCGCAGCCATTCCAGCTGCTTGGCCAGCAACAGAGTAAAGGTGATCTTCACCACCTCCGCCGGGCCGATCTGAAAGGGAATACCGGGGAATTTCAGCCATGCCTGATTGCCGGTGGTACTCCCGCCAACGCCCAGCGGCGTCACCAGCAGCCCGATGAACACCACGTTGAACCCAACAATCCACTTCCACTTCCGCATGACAATCTCAATATCCACCATGGACATGAAGATATATGCGCCGATGCCCAGAAGCATGGCCACCCCCTGGACACCCACATAACGGATCATGCCGGACGTGTCCATATAGCGGGTAGCGCTGGCAATCAGCGCCATGCCGTACAGCGTGGCGAGGCAGCAAAGTCCCAGCAGCAGCAAATCAGCCTGCTGGAAAAAGCCCGCCAGGGTCCCCCTCAGTCTGCTCAAATCCCCTGTCCTCCGTACATTGTGTTCCACACGTCCTCCGCCTTTTGGCAGATTCCCAGTATGAGACAGTATACCACAAGAAAAAAGGTGTGTAAACGCTGCAAATTTCTTTTTACACTTCGTTCAAATTGTGGTAACATAGGAAATAAGGCAATACTTTGGAGGCTGCTATGGACTATCTCACCCACAATGAAACGGAGACAGAGGCCCTGGGTGCGCGTCTTGCCGGGGCGCTCTCCCCCGGCGCTGTGGTCGCATACCGCGGCGGGCTTGGCATGGGCAAAACCGCCTTTACCCGAGGGCTTGCCCGGGGGCTGGGATATGTCGGCCGGGTCACAAGCCCTACCTTCACCATTGTCAACGAGTATGAGGGCGGTCGGCTCCCCCTGTTTCACTTTGACATGTACCGGCTGGGAAGCGCGGAGGAGCTCTTCGATATTGGTTGGGAGGACTATCTGGACCGGGGCGGCGTGTGCGCTGTGGAGTGGAGTGAGCAGGTAGCAGAGGCCCTGCCCCCTGAGACTGTGTTTGTCGCCCTGACCCGCCACCCGGAGAATCCCTCCTGGCGAACCATTACCATAGAAGGAGCCTTCCTCCCATGAAAATCTTAGCACTGGAAACCTCCGCCAAAGCCGTCTCCGCCGCAATCACGGAAAATGGCGTGGTTTTGGCCTCTGGCTATCAGGACACCGGGCTTACCCACAGCCGGACCTTGATGCCGATTGTGAAGCACCTCTTTCAAAATACAGGCATAGCACCTCAAGAGCTGGATGCCGTCGCGGTGGCGGTGGGCCCCGGCTCCTTTACCGGAATCCGCATCGGCGTGTCTGCCGCCAAGGGGCTGGCCTTTTCCCTGGACAAGCCCGCCGCCGCCGTGTCTACCCTGGCTGCTATGGCCCGGAACGCAGCGTTTGCAGGCGGGCTGATCCTCTGCGCTATGGACGCCCGGCGCGGCCAGATTTACAATGCGGTCTTCTCCGCTGAGGGCGGCGTACTGACCCGCCTGACTCCGGACCGGGCCATTTCCCTGGCGGAACTGGCGGAAGAGCTGCGGCCGGACGCCCGCCCCAAAATCGCTGTGGGAGACGGGGCCCGCTTGTGCGCGGACTTCTTAAATCAGACCGGTATTCCCTGCCAGCTCGCTCCGCCTCACCTGATGATGCAAAATGCCATGTCGGTTGCTCTTGAGGCTGAGGCTCTGGCTTTGGAGGGCCGGTTGGTGGATGCCCAGGCGCTGCTGCCGGTCTATCTGCGTCCGCCCCAAGCGGAACGGCTCCGGAAGGCCGAGAGGCGTTAAACAAGCTTTCATTTTTTAGGAAATTTGACATAAAGGAGAACTGATGATGAACGGAAAAGTACATGTCATGGATCACCCCCTGGTTGCCCACAAGCTGACCATCCTGCGGGACAAGGATACCAGCGTTAAGGATTTCCGGGAGATCGTCTCTGAGATCGGTATGCTGATTACCTATGAGGCCACCCGGGACCTGCCTCTGACGGAAAAAGAGGTGGAGACTCCCATCTGCAAAACCACCGCCCCCACCTTAAAAGGCAAAAAATTCGCGGTGGTCCCCATCCTGCGGGCCGGCCTGGGCCTAGTGGACGGTGTGCTGCGGATGGTTCCCTCCGCCCGGGTGGGTCACATCGGCATGTTCCGTGACGAGGAAACCCTGGAGCCTCATGTCTATTTCTGCAAGCTTCCCAAAGATGTGGCCGAGCGGGATATCATGGTGGTGGACCCCATGCTGGCCACCGGCGGCAGTGCAGATGCCGCCATCTCCGCTTTGAAGGAGCGTGGCTGCAACAACATTAAACTGATGGTCCTAGTGGCCGCACCGGAAGGAATCGCCCGCATCCAGTCCTCCCACCCGGATGTGGATATCTTCTGCGGCGTAGTGGACAAGGGCCTCAATGAGCGGGGCTACATCGTTCCCGGTCTGGGAGACGCTGGCGACCGGATCTTCGGCACAAAGTAATTCATGGAGGCCGGACGCTTTTCCATTGTGGTGGGGGACATTACCCAGTCGGATGCAGAGGCCATCGTCAATGCCGCCAACACCACGCTGCTGGGCGGCAGCGGCGTGGACGGGGCCATCCACGCTGCCGCAGGGCCGGGGCTTTTGGAGGAGTGCCGTACCTTGGGCGGCTGCGAAACCGGGCACGCCAAGCTCACAGGCGGCTACCGCCTGCCATCGCGCTATGTCCTCCACACTCCCGGTCCTATCTGGCGGGGCGGTGGGCACGGCGAGGCGGCCCTGCTGGCCTCCTGCTATCGCTCTTGTCTCACTTTGGCGGCGGAGCACGGCATTCAGACGGTGGATTTCCCTTCCATTTCTACAGGAGTCTATGGCTACCCCATGGCCCAGGCCGCTCCGGTGGCGCTGCGGACAATCCTGGACTTTTTGTCAGACCACGAGCTGCCCCGGCAGGTACGGCTAGTATGCCGCCGGGAGGAGACCGCCGCCGTATACCGCCAAGCCTGGAACCTCTGGTATGCTGAGAGCAAGGCGGATCGAATGGTCTAAAATGAAAACAGCGGAGACAACATGTCTCCGCTGTTTTTTATTTCCGAGGCACTATGACACCCTCTTTTTTATAAATGCTTGCCGGCGGCACCGCGCCCCGGACGGAGGACACCGGATAGACATGGGTATCCCGCCCAATCACCGTGCCAGGGTTCAGCACACTGTTGCAGCCGATCTCCACGTAGTCCCCCAAAACGGCGCCAAATTTCTTCCGCCCCGTCTCGATGCGCCTCTCGCCGTCCCGCACCGCAACCAGGGTCTTATCTGACTTCACATTGGAGGTGATGGAACCAGCGCCCATGTGGCTCTTGTAGCCCAGGATAGAGTCCCCCACGTAGTTATAGTGGGGGGTCTGGACGCCATCAAAGAGAATGACGTTTTTCAGCTCCACAGAGTTGCCTACCACACAGCTTGCCCCCACCAGAGCGGAACCTCGGACAAAGGCTCCGTGGCGGACCTCCGTCTCCGGCCCGATGATGCAGGGTGCTCCCAGATAGGCCGTGGGCGCCACCTGGGCACTTTTGTGAACCCAGACGCCAGGGAGGGGATGATCATAGTCCTCCTCCGGCAGCGCCGCCCCCAGAGTGAGGATCAAGTCCGAAATGCCCTCCAGGGCCTGCCAGGGATATACAAACTGCTTGAGATACTCTCCCGCCAGGGTGTGGGAAAGATCCAGCAAATGGGTGGTACTCAGTTCCATCATGTGTTCCTCCTCAATGGGTCATTTGCAGAGTATTATATCCCAAAAAATCTGCCTCCGCAAGAGAGGCGTTGCCTTTAGGTGGGGTTTGCGGTAAAATGACCCCATCACCAACAAAGGAGCGCAATCACATGAAATATCTCATCGCATCCGATCTCCACGGCTCTGCCCGCTACTGCCGCGCCCTACTGGAAATGCTCCGCAGGGAACAGGCTGACCGGCTAGTGCTGCTGGGAGACCTTCTCTACCACGGCCCACGGAACCCGCTGCCGGAGGAGTATGACACCCAGTCCGTTGCCGCGATGCTGGGCGGTGTTGCAGAGCGCGTGCTGTGTGTTCGAGGCAACTGCGACAGCGAGGTGGACCAGATGATTCTTCCCTTCCCGATGCTGGCGGACTACGCCCTGCTGTCTTTGGAGGGTGTGGAGCTCTTTGCCACCCACGGCCATCTCTATGGGCCGGACGCTCCACCGCCTATACGCTCGGGCAGTTTCCTGTTGTGCGGCCACACGCACCTGCCGGTGCGGCGGGCGATCGAGGGCTTCACCTACCTCAACCCCGGCTCCCTGGCCCTGCCGAAAGAGGGCACGCCCCACAGCTGCCTGGTGTTGGAAAACGGCATCTTCACCTGGCGGGACGTCGTCAGCGGTGCAGCCTTTGAGCCCTTGAGCTAAATAGGCGGTTTTCAAACGCCTCCTTGCCGGACATACTATTGGCAAAGGAGGTGTCCTATGAAATCCATTTGGACAAAAACTGCTGCACTTCCTGCCTTTTCCGTCCTGGAGGGCCATCAACAGGCAGATGTTGCTGTGATTGGCGGCGGGCTTGCGGGGATGCTGACTGCCGCAGCCCTGCGGCGGGAAGGCGCCGAGGTGGTCGTCGTGGAAGCGGATCGGATCGGAGGCGGACAGACTGCCGGGACCACCGCCAAGCTGACGGCACAGCACGGGCTGAAGTACCACCAGCTGATTCAAACCCTGGGAGCCGAGGCCGCTGGCCAGTATGCCCGGGCCAATCTCGCCGCGGTAGAACGCTTGCGGCAGCTGGTACGGGAGTGGTCCATTGAGTGTGACTTTCAGGACTGCACGTCGTTTTTGTACGCCGTGGGCGCCCCCGGTCCGCTGGAGGAAGAGCACGACGCCTGTCTTGCCCTGGGCATGGATGTCTTTCTCACCCGTGACACAGAGCTTCCCTTTGCCGCCCAGGCTCTAGGGTTGCGGAATCAGGCCTGCTTCCACCCCCTTCGGCTGCTTGCGGCCCTGGCCGAGGGGCTGACGGTTTACGAACACAGCCGGGTACTCACCGTGGAGGAGCACGCGCTCTCCACGGAACGCGGCAGCGTAAGCGCTGAACGCATTGTGTTTGCTTGCCACTATCCCTTTATCAATATGCCGGGGTATTACTTCACCCGCCAGCACCAGGAACGCAGCTATGTCCTGGCCTTGAAGGGTACTAAAAACCTGCAAAACTATTATCTAGGCATTGACGGAGAGGGGCTCTCCTTCCGCTCCTGGGGGGACACACTGCTATTGGGCGGCGGAGGCCACCGCACGGGAGAAAATCGGGAAGGCGGCAAATATGCCCTGCTGGAACAAGCCGCCCGCCGCTACTGGCCGGACTGCCGTGTAGCTGCTCGCTGGTCCGCTCAGGATTGCATGCCGATGGACGGCGTACCCTATCTCGGCGTTTTTGCGGACAGCCGCCCTAGCTGGCTGGTGGCCACAGGCTTTCAAAAGTGGGGCATGTCCTCCTCTGTGATTGCGGCGGAGCTGCTGCGGGACCTGGCTCTAGGGCGGACGTCGCCTCAGGATCTCTCCGTATTTTCTCCTCACCGCTTCCACCTGAGCGCCTCTGCCAAGCAGCTGGCAGAGGACACGCTTCAGGCCGTCCGGGGGCTGAGCCGCCAGCTTTGGAAGCCCGGGCGGATTCCCCTGGAGGAGCTGCCCTATGGCCACGGGGGCATTGTGGAGATTGACGGGGAGAAGTTCGGCGTCTACCGGGACAAATCCGGTGAAATTCACGCTGTGACCGCCCGATGCCCTCATCTGGGCTGTCAGCTGGAGTGGAATCCCGATACCCTGAGTTGGGAGTGCCCCTGCCACGGGTCCCGGTTCGATCTGGACGGTCGTCTGCTAGACGGTCCCGCCCAAGAGGACCTATAAGTTTCAGCTCATAGTAAAAAGGCTTTTCCCACAAAATAAAAACTTGGAAAGAGCCATTAGAAAAGGCCGACGGTTCTTGATGAAAACAAAAATCGCAGGTCCACAGCTTTTGCTGCAGACCTGCGATCATCCTGCTCCCATCCTGGGCGAATGTCAAAAGCAGTTCACTCTACAAAATAATTACCAGAAGACCCGCTGCAAGTCGGTATCGTCCAGTAGCATCGCATACCATCAGCTCCTCCCGTCATACAGGGTGGCTCCTGCAGCTTCACAGCGTTTGCGCTCACCCGCCCTACACCGTTGCCCCAGCCGCAGGAAGCATCTTTTCTGTATACCAATGCCGCTGACCCATCCAATTTTGCAGCCCCACCTCCTTTTTATGCCGCGATCATGCGGATAATGGATACGCCGCTTCGGAGCTGTTCCATACAGTGAACCGTACAGCAGCGGTATCTCTCAAACTTGATCTGAGCCTCCTCCGGGTCTCCATAGACCTTCCAGTAGCCGCAGAGCGAAAAATTTCTTCCCCGGTGGCGGATGAAGCCCTCCACATCCTCCAGCGGGTAGCCCAAAAAGACGCCGATTTCATGGGGAAACTCCTCTTCCAGACACAAACGGCGAGAGAGCTGCCGCAGCAGCTGATCCCCTCCACCCTCTGTCTCATAGCCGCTGCCTTTCAAAAAATTCAGAACAGCTGGCTCTGCCAGCAGGCGAAGCAGTTCTGTTTTTCGATACAAATAGATGAGGCTTGCACCGGTCTTGGGGCAAACCTTCAGTACTCGGACCGTGATGCCGTAAGGCTCCAGCTCTCGCGCCCAGTGAACAGCCGCCTGGACGGATTCTATCCGATCGTCAGCCTGATAGCGAAACAGACTCGCCGGCTTGAGCCCTGTCAACGTCGGTGCACACTGCTCCACCAACAGCTCTTCAAACAATCTCCCCATGTGCGCCTCCTCTATCATTCGAAGATTTGTATAGACTAACTCACCATTAAAAAAGAATGCGTTATCGCATTTCTTTTTTAGTTAGTTCTAACTAACCCCATTTTTAATATATCATACCATTCCCTGTCTGTCAACCTTCTTCCTTGCAATTCCGTGCCAAATCGCCTATACTGGAATCAAGGAGGTTGGCAATGAAGGTTTTAGTACTATCTGATTCCCATGGGAATCTCACCAATATGGTTCGCGCTGTCGAGGCCGAGTCTCCCCATATGATTGTTCACCTGGGTGATGGTTGGCGTGAGGCGCGCCAGCTTCATGGGCAATTTCCAATGCTACCCTTTTACCAGGTTCCCGGCAACTGCGACTTTCGTCCGGGTGAACCAGCGGAACAGCTGCTTTTTTGGGAAGAGAAGCGCGTCCTGATCTGCCACGGCCACACCTATGGCGTGAAACAGTCCCTGCTTCGGGCCGGATATGCCGCCGAGGAAGAAAACCTAGATCTATTTTTATTTGGCCATACCCATCAGCCTCTGGTGGACATGCGGGGTAAAACGCTTTTTTTGAATCCCGGCAGTATTGGCGACCACTTCCGTCCCTTCTATGGGATCATCACGTTACAAAACAGCCATTTGGACGGGCACACGGTTCCGTTGGTCTGATCTCGCGTCCATTTTTATCAAGGCAGCTGGACTGGGATCTCAATCTCTGTAATATACTCATCCAAGGTATCAATGACCATCTCATTGATACCTTTTTCATACGCAAATCCGGATAATCGAAGGCCCTGTTCCCGCGCATATGAGAGAATGTCCAGATAGCGCTCCGGCAAATGCTCCCAGCTCCCCTTACAGAAAGCTCGGAGATAGGAGCCCTTTGGCTGAATATGAAGTCCCTTTTTCCGAATGGGGCCCGGCACCTCCATATACAGCGCGGAATACCTGCTAAAATTCCCTTGATATAGCTGCTCAACCGGCAGGATGGAGCCATACGATGCATCGTGCAAACGACGCAGCTGATAGCCTTTCGCCTCCGCCGTCAGCCTTTCAATGGCTTTTTCCAATGTGATTCCGCAGGAGAGGTCCACTGTCACCAGATAGTGCCGTTCCACCTTGTCAACAACCGTCATTTGAGAAAGGTCCATCTCTCTCAGAATACTCATGTCACGCTGCCTCTCGGACATCATCTTTTTGATCTTTTTCAGGTGTGTTATGGTGTGGTCCAATTCCCTTCCTTTCTCTATCAGCAGCATCTCCAGGGACGCCGCAGAGCGATTCTTGAGAAACTCTTGAATTTCACGAATGGAAACCTGTAATTCCCGCAGCATCAAAATGGTTTCCAATGTAGAGCTCTGCTGGTATGTATAATAGCGATAGCCGTTTTCCCTGACCGCCGCAGGCTTGAGCAGTCCAATCTCATCATACCACATCAAAGTTTTTTTATTGATCTCATGCAAGTCGGCAAATTGTCCGATGGTGAAGAACGTCTCTGCGGCAAAAGACATTTCAAATTCCCCCTTGACCGTACAGTTACTGTCTGGATTATTATAAGCTACCAGAGGACGGATGGCAAGTGGCCTGCTGCCTTTTTCAGAGGGTCATCTTCTCCAAAGCCATCCAAAAAAAGCAGATTGGAGACAAGAACAAATGAAGGAAGAAATCATGTTGCGAACCTTCCACCCAAGCGACCGCGAGGCGCTGGAAACCATTGTGCGGGAAACCTGGCAGTATGATCGACTCTGCTCGCCTAGGACAGCGAAAAAGCTGGCAAGGGTGTATGTAAGCAGCTGCCTTGCCAACCAGACTTTTACACAGGTCGCGCTTGTCCATGGGCATCCTGTCGGCGTCATTATGGGAAAGGATATACGGCAGCACCACTGTCCGCTCTCTCTGCGCCTCCATTGGGTTCTCTCAATCATGTCCCTGTATTTAAGCAGCGAGGGTCGGCGTGTTTCCAAGATCTTCGCAGGCGTCCAAAACATCGACCAGGAGCTGCTTGCCCGCAGCGGAAAAAGCTACTCTGGAGAATTGGCCTTTTTCGCCATCAGTCAGGCATACCGAGGCAGAGGGCTTGGGAAAAGGATGTTCTATATGGCTGTGGAATATCTGCGGTCTCAAAATATCCGGGAGTTCTATTTGTTTACAGATACCAGCTGCCACTATCCCTTTTACGAACATCTTGGCATGACAAGGCGCTGTGAGCTGCAGCACACCATGCAAGTCGCCGGAGAAAGCGAGGCCATGACCTTTTTCCTCTACGACTGCTTCTGTTGACAAAAGCCCTTGTGAAAGGGCGAGAGAGCCTTCTGCTCTCTCGCCCTCTCCATCAGCGGTGCTCAATGCTCATGACCACAGGTATCACAGTGCCCCGCACAAGTCATAAGCGTTTCATCATAGGGAATCCCCTCCCGGTCGTAGTAATCCTTCACAGCGGCCCGCACCGCCTCCTCCGCCAGAACGGAGCAGTGCATCTTATGGGCCGGAAGACCGTCCAGGGCTTCCGCTACTGCCTGGTTGCTTAGTTCCAAAGCCTCCGAAATCGTCTTACCTTTGATCATTTCCGTTGCCATGGAACTGGTGGCGATAGCACTGCCGCAGCCAAAGGTGTTAAACTTCACATCCGTGATGACCTGGGTTTTCGGGTCCACCTTGATATACATCCGCATGATATCACCACATTTGGCGTTTCCCACTTCGCCAACACCGTCGGCATTGTCCATCTTTCCAACATTCCGTGGATGCTGGAAGTGATCCATAACTTTTTCACTATAGAGCGCCATCATATGTCCTCCTTATTATTTTTAGTGATGTCTCTATCCGGCTCAGCCGCAGAACACGAAGTTCTTAATCATGCCAAATCATATCAAATGAGAACGCTGTCCCCTTTCCAGCTCGTCCCAGACCGGAGACATATCCCGCAGATACTGAATGATGCCAGGAACTTCCTTCAAAATATAGTCGATCTCCTCCGGCGTATTGTATTCACTCAGGCTCAGCCGTAGAGAGCCATGGGCCACCTCGTGGGGCCGACCCAGGGCCAGCAGCACGTGGCTGGGGTCCAGGGAGCCGGAGGTGCAGGCGCTGCCGGAGGATGCTGCAATCCCCTTGGCATCCAATAGCAACAGCAGCGACTCCCCTTCAACCCCCTCAAAGCAGACGTTCACGTTCCCCGGTAACCGACGATGTGCGTCGCCATTGAGTACCGTGTGGGGAATCGCGGTCAATCCGGCAATCAGACGGTCTCGGAGGGGCGTCAGGTATGCCGCGTTTTTCTCCATATGAGCGCACGCCTCATCAAATGCCGCAGCCGCCCCGCAGATAGCAGGGATATTTTCCGTGCCAGCCCGCCGGCCCCGCTCTTGGGCTCCCCCATAGATGATGTTCACCAATGGAATCCCCCGTCTGGCGTACAGCACACCGACTCCCTTGGGGCCATGGAACTTATGGGCTGAGAGAGACAGCAGGTCTATGTGCATGGCCTGCACATCAATCGGCAGGTGCCCAGCCGCCTGCACAGCGTCTGAATGGAACAGCACGCCGGCTTCCCGGCACACCTCACCGATCTCCTCTACCGGCATGACTGTGCCGATCTCGTTATTCGCATACATCACAGACACCAGACAGGTATCCGGCCGAATCGCCGCACGCACCTGTTCCGCTGTTACCACGCCGTCCGGCGGGATGTCCAGCAGCGTGACCTCAAATCCCTCCTGCTCCAGCGCCTCCAGGGTATGGAGAACTGCGTGGTGCTCAAATTTTGTGGAAACCAAGTGCCGTTTTCCCTTCCGCGCGCCTAAAGCGGCAGCAGAGCGCAGCGCTTGGTTGTCCGCCTCACTCCCTCCAGAGGTAAAGGTGATCTCCCTTGGGTCAGCATGGAGACAGCGGGCAAAAATATCCCGGGCCTCAGCCAGTTTTTCCGCCGCCCGCTGACCGGGGCTGTGGAGGCTGGACGGATTTCCATAGACTTCTTGAAAGCAAGGTATCATCGCCGCCAGAGCCGTATCGCCAAGCCTGGTGGTAGCCGCATTATCCGCGTATACGTTCATCGATATCCTCCTATTCCTATCTTTTTACTATGATATACTCATAGCACATATTTTCCCACTTGTCAAGTAGGATTTCAAAAACACTCTTCAAGTGTTCTCCACCTGCTGCCCCCTTTTGAAATCGACAGGTAAATAGGATGCCGGCAGTCTTTCATGTTGGCAGAGCAATTGTTGCCTGATGTGCCTTCTCTAGATTGAGGGACCGATCAAAGCTCACTTCCTATCTAAAGGGGCATCTCCGATTTCCGGAGATGCCCCTTTTCTCTTTGATTCGCAGCTATATAAAGCTTTTGTTTCCCTGAATCCAAATTACCCAAAAACAGCGGAGAATCGATGCCTTTTCCCGTACACAGCCCCTCTCGGCAGCCCTGATACAGGCTTTTCCACTCGCCCTACAGGATGCAACTCTCCCAGCGCTCTCCTGCCTGAGGGCCAGCAGTTTCTCAGCTGCGGTTTTGTGCGTTATAGGCTTGAATGCCGTGGCCCAGCACCTCTACAGCCCGGCGCAGTTTCTCCGCTGCCGTAACATAGGCGATGCGGATCTCGCTGCGGCCTTTGCCGGGTGTGGCGTAAAAGCCCTCGCCCGGGGCGTACATCACCGTCTCCCCATGGTCCTCAAATTCCTGTAGCAGGAAATACTGAAGCTTTTCGGCGTCATCCACCGGAAGCGTCACCATCAGATAAAACGCGCCCTCCGGATGGGAGAACTGAACACCGGGAATCTTCTGGAGCTCCTCCACCACAGCATCACGGCGATGCTGGTATTCCGCCCGGAGTCCGGCATAGTACTCCGGTGTCATAGAGCGGTATAGAGCTGCGGCACCCACCTGATCCAGCGTGGCGGCACAGAGGCGTCCCTGGGCAATTTTCATAGCGTGCCCCATCAGCTCCCGATTCCGAGAGACGATCACCCCAACTCGGGAACCTGTGGCGGAAAACCGTTTGGAAACAGAGTCCACAATCGCCACATGCTCCGCAGCGTCCTGATACTCCAACATCGAGGATGGTGTCTGACCGCCGTAGACCAGCTCCCGGTAAACTTCATCACTGATGAGAAATAGGTTGTGCTCCTTAGCAATGTCTACCAGCAGCCGCCGCTCCTGAGCCGTCAGCACCACGCCAGTGGGGTTCCCGGGGTTGGTCACAAGAATGGCCCGGGTGCGTGAGGTAATGCGGGGCTCAATCTGCTCCCGGGTCGCGTAGCGGTAGCCCTGCTCTGGCTCCGTGGGAATCGGGCGGATTGTTGCGCCTGTAACCCGAATAAAGGTGTCATAGTTTGGATAGTAAGGCTCCGGCACCAAAACCTCGTCCCCCTCCTCCAGGATACAGGAGAAGAGGATCTGCAGCGCCTCACTGCCGCCGTAGGTTGCCAGAATATCATCGCAGCTGACCTGGTAGCCTAAAGATAGGTAGTAATCCCGCGCGGCTTCCAGATATGTCTCTACACCGGGAGAGGGTGCATAGGCCAGAACCTTTTCCTGGTAATTCTGCACAGCATCAAAAAATTCCTTGGGGGTCTCAATATCCGGCTGACCAATATTCAGGTGATAAACCGTCCGGCCCTTGGCCTTTGCCTCCATCATGTAAGGATGGAACTTTCGGATCGGGGACAGGGAACAGGACTCAATTCTGCTGGAAAATTTCATACATGTATGCCTCCTCGTCTGCATATTCGCGGCTTTGAGATAAAAAAAGCGCCCCTGACCTGTGTCAGGGGCGGAAAATACTCCACGGTACCACCCTGATCTGCCCTTAGGCATCTCATGTCATCTCATAACGGGGATGAACCGTCCCACTCCTCGTGGGCCGCTCCAGAGTGGCGCGCTTTGCGGCGTAGGCTGAGGGCTTGCACCAATCCCCTCTCGCTGAAAGCCGGTTTCACAAAGCTGGCTCTGTCATTGCATTTCTGTACGCTTCATTATAGCCCTTTTCCAGCGTTTGTCAAGCAGGGATTTTTTCTTCCTGATCCAGGGAAGATTTCCATGGCACTCCTGGAGGGCCAGAAAAAGAATCACCATTTTGATTGTTCGGCGTTGAAACAGCTCCGAGCCTGTTGTATCATAGGCTCATCAGGATTCAGCGGCCCGGAAGTCTTTTTGCAAGGGATGACGCTATCTTATATGAAATGAGCATGGAAACGGAGGCCCAGAAAATGCCGTATTTTAAATATCAAGGCAAATCTGTTTTTTATACAGAATATGGTCGTGGAACTCCGGTTCTCTTTTTACACGGGAATACAAGCTCGTCCAAAATGTTAAAGCCTTTGATGCCCCTGTATACCGGACAGTTCCGCTGTATTCTGATCGATTTTTTGGGAAATGGCCGGTCTGACCGAGTGGAGTGTTTGGTACGAGGAGGGTCTGCAGGCCATTGCGCTTGCTGAGCATTTGCCGTATGGAAAAACCTTTCTGGTTGGAACAAGCGGCGGGGCGTGGGCTGCCATCCATGCGGCGTTAGAGCGTCCCGATTTATTTCGCGCAGTGATCGCGGACAGTTTCGACAGGCGAACCCTTCACGATCACTTCGCCGATCATCTGCAGGCTGAAAGGAGTGCGGCAAAGGCCGATCCGCAGTCAAGAGCGTTTTATGCGTGGTGTCAGGGACCGGACTGGGAAACCATCGTTGACCTTGACACAGCGGCCCTGTTGCAGCTTGCAGAGGAGAAGCGCTATTTATTCCACAAACCCTTGGCTCAAATAAGGATTCCGCTCCTGTTGATGGGCAGCCGAAGGGATGAGATGTGCCGAAAAAATCTGGAAGAGGAGTATCAGCAAATGGCGGCACACATTCCCCGCGCCACCATTCAGATGTTTGAACATGGAGGGCATCCGGCGATCCTGACAAATGCGGAGCAGGCCGCAGAAGTAATCTGTACCTTCATGATGCAGAGCAACAACGTCTGAAAATTGGATTGACATGAAGAATCGCATGGATGAAAAAGCCGCCTGCAATCAACTTCCCTGTGTCTGCATCGGTGAGGCACACCTCCCCCGGTCCCTGTTTTCTGTCCGCGCTGCCGGGGTCTGCCCCGGCACTCCGTCTGGTAAAGTTTATATGGTATCAAAAACATCTTCCAATGGGTGGAGTCTGAACAGGCAGCTTTATTTTGCCGGCTCTCAGCCGGAAGATGGAACGCCTCATCGTTTGCTTCAGCAGGCGATGCCCTGTGAAAAAACATCGGAAGGATGTGACTCCTGTGAAAACTGTATTTCTCCATGGCCTGGGGCAAACCTCCCATAGCTGGGATCAAATGGCCGAGGCTCTAGGCCCTTCCCTTGACCTCCTTTGTCCAGATCTACCGGGCCTGCTCCGCAGCGGCGAGGTCAGCTATCCAAAGCTCTATGCGGGTGTCTCACGCTATTGTGACGCCCTGCCTGGGCCGTTAAACGTGTGTGGGCTCTCCTTGGGCGGCATTCTGGCCCTGCAGTATGCCATCGAGCACCCGGAGCACATCCATGCCCTGGCGCTGATCGGTACCCAGTACACAATGCCCAAAACGCTGCTGCGCATTCAAAGTCTGCTGTTCCATCTCATGCCTGAACGTATGTTTCCGAGAGACGGATTTGACAAGTCTGCCTTTCTCCATCTGACAAACTCCATGCTGGACTTGAACCTTGAGGCCTCTCTGCCTCGTCTCCAATGTCCTGTCCTCGTCGTCTGCGGGGAGCGAGACACGCCGAACCGCAGGGCCTCCCTGGAGCTGCAAAGGCGGCTTCCCCATGCGGAACTCCGTATCGTTGAGGAGGCAGGACACGAGGTCAACCTGGACGCGCCCCGGAAGCTGGCCGAACTGCTGCGCGACTTCTTCTAATATCGATCCCTCCGCAGCCCGCTATGGCAGGCGGATAAACAGAGGGAAAAACACATATGCAAAGGGAGAGGAACCCTGGCGGGTTCCCCTCCCTCTTTATTAAAAGCAAGATTGCGGGCCTCATTCCTCCACGGGAAATGGCGGCTCCTCCTCACCCTGACCGCCCATTTGCATCTCCTGCCACTGGGCGCGGGTAATCAGCAGCTGTCGGGGTTTAGAGCCCTCGAAGGGACCCACCACACCCCGGTCCTCCATCTGGTCCACCAGACGGGCGGCACGGGAATATCCCAGTTTCAGCCGGCGTTGGAGCATGGAGACAGAGGCCTGTCCAGTCTCCAACACCACCTCTACGGCGGCAGGGAACAACTCGTCCCCCTCATCGGCAGCCGTCAGGTCCGCCGCACCACCCTTAGGCGCTTTCTCCTTTTCCTGGACGGACTCCTCAATTTTGGCGATGACCTCGTCCGAGTACTGCGGCTCACCGGACTGCTTGACAAACTGGACCACCTCTTCAATCTCCTCCGGGGAGATGAAGCATCCCTGCACCCGCTGGGGCTTCCCGCCGCCTAAGGGCGCGTAGAGCATGTCTCCCTTGCCCACCAGCTTTTCCGCGCCGGTGGTGTCCAGAATGATCCGGGATTCCAGGGAGGATGCCACGGCAAAGGCGATGCGGCTGGGGATGTTCGCTTTCATAAGTCCTGTGATCACATCGGCGGAGGGCCGCTGGGTGGCGATCACCAGATGGACGCCGGCAGCGCGGCCCATCTGGGCCACCCGGCAGATGGACTCCTCCACCTCCTTCGCCGCCACCAGCATCAAATCTGCCAGCTCGTCGATCACCACCACAACGCTTGGCAGCGTATCCAGTTCCTCACTGCAGCGGGCCAGACGGTTGAACTCCTCCAGCTTTTTCACGCCGTGCTCGGAGAAAAGCTTATAACGCTTCATCATCTCAAACACCGCCCACTGCAAGGCACCGGCAGCTTTTTTCGGGTCCGTCACCACCGGAATCAGCAGGTGGGGAATTCCATTGTATGGAGCCAGCTCCACCATCTTGGGGTCCACCATGATGAAGCGGACCTCATCGGGCGTGGACTTATACAGTAGGGAGATAATCAGGGAATTGGTACATACAGACTTGCCGGAACCTGTGGTGCCGGCAATCAGCACATGGGGCAGCCGCTCAATATCGCCGATCATGTTCCGTCCGCCGATGTCGCGGCCCAGAGCAAAGGCGGTCTTTGACTTGTGCTCCGTAAAATCCCGGGACTCAATCACATCCCGAATCAGTACCGGAGTCACAGACTTGTTGGGTACCTCGATGCCCACCACGGAAATTTTGTCGGGGATAGGGGCAATTCGGACGCCGGTGGCGCCCAGGGCCAAGGCAATATCATCCGCCAGATTCGTGAGCTTGGAAAGCTTGACGCCCTGCTCCAGCATAAACTCATACCGGGTTACGGAGGGCCCGTGGACCACATCCCCCGGAGCAGCCTCCACGCCGAAGCTCACCAGAGTTTCCGACAGGCGGCGGGCGTTGTTTCTCAGCTCCGCACCGGCCTCCATGTGGTTTTCCTCCTGGCTGGCCTTGAGCAGAGTAATGGGGGGAAACTGATAGGCCGTCTCCTCTGCCGCCAGCTTTTCCGCAATCTCCACCGTCACAGCGGCAGTTTGAGCCGCCACCTCTCCGGCAGTCTTGGTCTTCTCCCGGCGCGGCGGAGGTGCTTCCTCCACTGGGACAGGAGCCTCCTCCACTGGTGCAGGAACAACTTCCAGGCTCTCCACAGAAGATTCCGCCTGCAGGACCTGATCCGGCGTTTTCTGGCGGTCCGACTTATGGCGGAAAAAGCTGGTGAACCGCCCTTCCTGCTCCGGTGTGTTCTCCGCTTCGTCCAGCGGGAAGTCGATCTGAGGCCGCATGGCCTCCTGCCTCCGCCGGGGCGTTGCTTCCTTGGCGGTGGAGCGGACCGGCTGGATTTCTTCCTCCTCATACTGAGGACGCTCCCGGTGCCTTTGGGCCAAATGCTTCAGTGCCGGCCACAGTGCTACCGCCAGCAGTCCCGTCAACAATAGGGAGAACAGGACGACAGACACCACCTTTCCAAACACTGCCAGAAAGCCAATGGCCATCCCTCCGGAAAGGACGCCGCCGGAATGGAGCGCGTTGCCGCTCTCCCAAAGTTTCACCAAAATACCAATGGAGGACTCATAGGCCTCTTTACAAAGAAGCGTGTGCCCCAGGGTTCCGGCAAATAGCGGGGTCAGCAGCGCGCAGACCGCACGTAAAAGCACTGGACGTCCCCGGTGAAGCAATAGAATCATCCCTGTAAGCACCAGCGCCGGCGCCGCCAGCCAATAGCCGTAGCCAAACACCCCTTTGAGCAGGGCTGCCAGCCAGTCAATAAAAAGCGCGTTGGCCCCAAAATACCCCACGCAAACGCACAGCGCCAGAACCAGCAGAATGGAGCCAGTCACCTCGCGGCGAACCGGTCTCTTGGGCGGCGGTGTTTTTGCAGAGCGTGTATTCTTCTTTTTTGTGGTCTTCTTTTGTGTCGAGGATGCCACAGGTCAATCCCTCCGATTTATTTCTGGACCAGGGTCAGAATCAGCGTCACAATGCCGACTGCCCAGCAGTAGTATGCGAAAAATCCAAACTTACCCTTGTCAGCAATCATTTTCAAAAGGCGAATGCAGACATAGCCCACTGCTGCCGCCACTGCAACGCCCACTAAGTAGACTGGCACATCAGCCCAAATGATATCCGTCACCGCATCCTTAAGGCTTAAAATATTCGCCCCAAGAATGGCGGGAATTGACATTAAAAAAGAATAGCGAACCGCGAATCTCCGGTCAAAGCCCACAAAACACCCCGCAGTAATGGTGGTACCGGAGCGGGATATTCCCGGACAGGTGGCGATAGCCTGGGCCACACCCACCAGAAGTACATCTAACAGTGTTGCGGATTTTTCTGTCTTTCGTCCCGGCCGCACCCGGTCACTGGCAAACAGCAGGCAGCCAGTTACAAGGAGCGCTCCCGCCACAAAATACATGTTGCCGGAAAGGCTTTCCACCGCGTCCTTGATAGGCAGCACCGCAAAGAGCGGCAGCGTGCCCACGATGATCAGCAGGATCAGCCTGCGTGCCGGCGGCGCCGGCGTGGGGGTGGAACGCTGCGCTAGGTCCCGCACCCCGTAGAAAAGTTCTATCACCATCTCTCGAATATCTGACCAGTATGCGATAAACACGGCAACCAAGGTTCCCAAGTGCAGTAACACATCAAAAAAACCGGGCACCTCCGATGAGCCGGACATATGCAATAGGTTCTCCGCGATGGCCAAATGCCCAGAGCTGGAGATTGGCAAAAACTCCGTAACGCCCTGAATGAGGCCCAGTAGTATGGCTGACAGCAGTGACAAGATCTTCACACTCCTTACTTGACTCTTCTGCAAATGATAGTATAGCACGAGCAGGCGATAAATTCCAGTCATATTTGCTGGACAGCGGGGTTTCCCGCCCGCAGAGGCAAAATTGGCTGTTGTATCGCATGCAAAAAGGCCCTCCGTCCCACTGGATGGAGAGCCTCTATCCAAAATCTCATTTCATGAAAACCAGTGGCATCCACCCTGCCGCCTATTCACCCAGGGATTCCAGAGCCGCCTTTGCCGCTGCCTGCTCAGCTTCCTTCTTGCTGTGGCCGGAACCAGCACCGATGGAACTGCCGTTCAGCTGTACCTCCGCCCGAAAGGTCTTGGCATGGTCCGGCCCCGTCTCGTCCACCATCTGATAGGACAGCACCTGATCCGCATGGCGCTGTACCAGCTCCTGGAGCGCGGTCTTGTAATCCCTTCGCCGCTCCTCCACCACGCTCTCCCGCTGAACATCCAGCAAACAGCGGTGAATCAGGGCGGAGGCCGCCTCAATCCCACCGTCCAGATACACAGCGGCAAACACCGCCTCTACAGCATCCGCCAGAATGGAGGTACGCTCCCGGCCTCCGCCGGCCTCCTCTCCCCGGCCCAGCTTCAAATACTGGCCCAGGCCCAGGCGCTGCGCCACCTCATAGAGGCTCTGCTCGCATACCAGCGCTGCCCGGATGCGGGTCAAATCCCCTTCTGGAGATTCCGGATGCCGGGTAAAGAGAAACTCCGCCGTTACAAAACCAAGCACCGAATCCCCCAGGAACTCCAGCCGCTCATTGCTGTGAAGGTGTGCGGACCGATGCTCGTTGGCATAGGAGCTGTGATTCAATGCCTCCTGCAGCAGCGCGGAATTTCGGAATGTATAATTCAGTTTTTTCTCCAGTTCCTGCATGGGAGATCCTTTCTACAAGGAAGCCCCGCATGGACGCGGGGCACTTCCTTTTATGATTTCACTTTTGAGGCGATATAATTCACCGCATCACCCACGGTCTTCAGAGTTTTCAGATCCTCTTCCTGAATTTCACCCACCTCAAACTCCTCCTCCATGGCCATGACCAAATCCACCAGGTCCACAGAATCGGCGCCCAGGTCCTCCTCAAAGGAGGTGTCCATAGTCACCTCAGCGGGTTCCATGGCAAACTGCTCTGCCACCAGCTCACTCATTGTTTGAAAAATCTCTTCTACTGACATTACCTTTCACTCCTCCCGGAATTATGGGGCTTCTATCATTGGCATCATACGGCAAGTGTCCTATCACTGTCAAGAGGCAATCACATTTTTTCTTGTTTCCGCTCCACTTTCATCAAGTCAATGTCCCGCTCAATATCCGCGATCAGGCCGCTTTCCACATACTCCTTGGCCCGCAAAATTGCATTGGAAATCGCCCGCGCGTTGGAAGAGCCATGCGCCTTGATCACTGGCTTGGAGATGCCGAGGAACGCCGTCCCTCCGATCTCGCTGGGGTCCAGCAGACGCTTCATATTGGCCAGGTCCCCCTTGAGCATCGCCGCCGCCATCTTGTTCTTCGTGCTGGAGAGCATCGTCTTTTTCAGCTCCCCCAGCAAAAACTTGGCGGTTCCCTCCAGACTCTTGAGCATCACATTGCCGGTAAAGCCGTCTGCCACCAGCACATCGGCGCCGCCCATCATGGCGTCTCCCGCCTCCAGATTGCCGATGAAGTGGATGCGTCCTGCCTCGCCGGCAGACCGCAGCAGCTCATAGGCCTCGTGGCGCAGCGTGTCGCCCTTGGCCTCCTCCGAGCCGATATTCAGCAGGGCTACCCGAGGCCGCTCCATCCGCAGAACCCGCTGAGCGTAGTAACTGCCAAGATATGCAAACTGCAGCAGGTACTCCGGCGTGCACTCGGCATTGGCGCCACAATCACACAAAAGCATCCTTCCGCCTGCGGTGGGGATTACCGGACCCATGGCGGCCCGCCGAATGCCGTGAATCCGCTTCACCAACAGCGTAGCGCCCGCCAACAGCGCACCAGTGGAGCCAGCGGAAACAAACGCGTCTCCCGCCCCTTCTTTCAGCAGGTTCATTCCCACCGTGAGGGAGGAGTCCTTTTTCACCTTGAAGGCAGTAGCGGGGTTATCCATAATCTCCACCACCTCTGCGGCGTCCCGGATCTCCACGCCGGCCGGCAGTGTTCGCTCGCCGCAGGCCTCCACAGCCCGCAGCACCTCCGCTGCCCGGCCCACCAATAGAATCTCCACGCTGTGGGTCTTGTGGGCCTCCAGTGCGCCCTGTACGATAGCCTGGGGCGCGTGATCGCCGCCCATAGCGTCCACAATGATCTTCATGGAAGGACCTCCTCTTTCAATTTCTCGATGATAGTCAAGGACCGCTCAGACAGCTCCGCGTTCTTATTCCGCTTTCCCTTCACCCGATAGCCCAGGGGCGGCATAATCCCGAAGTTGATATTCATGGGCTGAAAGTGCGTGACAGCTTGGTTGGAAACATACAGCCCCAGGGCCCCCACGGCGGTCTCCTGAGGGAAATTGACCGGCGGACGACCCAGCAGCCTGCGGGCAGTTTCCACGCCTACCAGAAAGCCGCTGGCGGCGGATTCCACATACCCCTCCACACCGGTCATCTGCCCGGCAAAGGAGATGCGCGGCTCGCTGCGCAGGCGGTAATAGCGGTCCAGCAGCCGGGGAGAGTCCAGGAAAGTGTTGCGGTGCATTACCCCGTAGCGGAGGAATTCCGCGTCGTGTAGGGCCGGGATCATGGAAAACACCCTCTTTTGCTCTGGGAAGCGCAGATGGGTCTGGAAGCCCACCAGGTTATAGACGCTTCCCTGGGCGTTGTCCTTGCGCAGCTGCACCACGGCGTAGGGCTCCCGGCCGGTCCTGGGGTCCTTCAGGCCCCGTGGTTTCAGCGGGCCGTAGCACAGCGTGTCATGCCCCCGGCGGGCCATGACCTCCACCGGCATGCAGCCCTCAAAAACCTTGCCGTCCTCAAAGCCGTGGACCTCTGCCTCCTGTGCGGTGGTAAGCGCCTGCCAGAAGGCGTCATACTCCGCCTCATCCAGAGGACAGTTGATATAGTCCGCCGTGCCCTTATCATAGCGGGAGCCGAACCACGCCCGCTCCATATCCACGCTCTCAGCGGACACCAGCGGCGCCGCGGCGTCATAAAAATGGAGGTCGCAGTTCTCCCCCAGAAGCGCCTGAAGCCGTTCCGCCAGAGCATCCGAAGTTAAGGGACCAGAGGCGATCACCACCTCCCCCTCCGGAATCTCCGTAACCTCACCGGGGACCAGGGTGATTCCGGGATGCCACTTCACCCGGTCCGTCACCAGGGCGGCGAAGCCGTGTCGGTCCACCGCCAGGGCGCCGCCCGCCTCCACCGCCGTCTCATCGGCACAGGAGAGAATCAGACTCCCCAGACGGCGCAGCTCCTCCTTCAAAAGGCCCACGGCGTTTTCCAGCTGGTTGGAGCGCAGGGAGTTGGAGCAGCACAGCTCCGCGAAGTATTCCGTTGTGTGGGCGGGGGTCTTTTTTTCCGGCTTCATCTCCCGCAGGATAACGGGGATGCCCCGCTGGGCCAGCTGCCAGGCGCATTCGCTTCCGGCCAGACCCGCGCCGATGACGGTAACTATGTTCATAGGTGAATCCTTATCTTTTTTGTTTTTGAAAACCATTCCAGGGAACGGGGTGCCGATGTTGTCGGGGAAATCCACCCCCGTTTTCTTTTCGGCAAGACGAAAAGAAAATGGGGGGTGGATATGCCAGCCATCATCATGGCTTCATCTCCCGTTCATTCGAGCGGCCCAACAGATAATCCGTAGAGACCTCGAAAAAGTCCGCCAGCTTCAATAAATTTGGAACTTCTGGATAATGCGTTGCTCCTTCATAATACTGATACGCCCGCAGTTTAAGCCCCAAAAAGTCCGCCATTTCCTTTTGCGTTTTCTTTTTTTCATTTCGCAATTCTTTTAATCGTACGGCAAAAATTTTCATAGGCTCCTCTTGACACGCATTTAAGTTGCGTATTATAATAAACGCAACTTAAATGCGTTTTTGAGGTGATTTCTTATGACAGAATTGATGCAGCTTCTTTATAACTACACCCTTGAAACAGAGTTTCGCACCCAGCTCCATACGGACAGTTACCGCATCAAAAAGCTGAATACCGACCAGCTGGACCGCCAGCTCCATCACACCCTGCCGGAGAACCTCCAGCCCCTTCTGGAGAGCTACCAGGATGCCCTCAGCAGCCAGCAAAGCACCGAGCTGGAGGCCATGTTCCTGGCCGCCCTGTCCCTGACCCGCAGACTCGCTTAATCCTCCTCTGCGGATTTCTTCGTCTTGACGGTGGTCTTCTTTTTCGCTGTGGTCTTGGACGCGGTCTTCGCGGCGGCTTTGGACGTAGATTTAGATGCCGCTTTCGCCGCATTTTTCTTGGCCGCAGGCTTTTTCGCGGCGGCTTTCTTGACGGCAGTTTTTTCAGCCTGCTCGTCGGTCCCCTCCGCCGTTTCGTTTGTCTCCGCCGTCTCAGCGGCGGACTCTGCCGCGGGCTTCTTCGGATAACCGCGCTTGTCCTCCGGCAGGAAATTGGGACACACCGGGTTGATGCAGAAGGGCTTCTTAAAGCCTTTGCCGGCCTTTTTGAACATCGTGTGGCCGCACACCGGGCAGTCGTCCTTCACCGGCACATCCCAGGTCATGAAGTCGCACTTGTTGGCCTCGTCCCGGCTGTTCACATGCTCGCAGCAGTAGTAGGTATACTGCTTTCCGGTCTTCTTGCTGTTGCCGGTGCGCTTCATGATGCGCCCGCCGCACTTGGGGCAGCGGCCCGGCATGGCCACCACCAGCGGCATGGTGAAGCTGCACTCCGGGTAACCCGGGCAGGCCAGAAAGCGACCGAACCGGCCGGATTTCACCACCAGATTCCGCCCGCACTCCGGGCAGATCTCCTCGCTGACCTCGTCGGGCACCTTGATACGGGTCAAGTCCTGCTCCGCCTGCCTCAGGTGGCTCTCAAAGTCCCCGTAGAAGTCCCGCAGAACTCCCTTCCAGGGGGTCTTCCCTTCCTCTACGGAGTCCAGCTTCTCCTCCATGTTGGCGGTGAACTTCATGTCCGCGATGTCGCTAAATTTATCCTTCATCAGCGCCGTCACCACACGACCCAGGTTGGTGATGCGCAGGTATTTGCCATCCTTGATGACGTATTCCCGGTCCAGAATAGTGGACACTGTGGGCGCGTAAGTGGAGGGACGGCCAATGCCCTGCTCCTCCATGGCCCGGATCAGGGAGGCATCTGTATAGTGAGCGGGGGGCTGGGTGAAGTGCTGGTCCTTGGAGAAATCCCGCAGCGCCAAGGTCTCTCCCTCCCGCAGAGCGGGCAGCGGGGATTCCCTTTCCTCCTTCTCCTCGTCCTTGCCCTCCTCGTACACGGCGGTGTAGCCGGAGAACTTCAGGCTGGAGGAGGTGGCACGGAACGCGTGACCGCCGGCGGTAATCTCCACAGATACGCTGTCGTACACGGCGTTGGACATCTGGCAGGCCACAAACCGGCTCCAAACCAAGCGGTAGAGCCGGTACTGCTCGCCGGTAAGGTCCTTTTTCACCTGCTCCGGCGTCAGGTTCACGTTGCTGGGGCGGATAGCCTCGTGGCCGTCCTGAGCCCCGGCCTTTGTCTTATAGCGGTGGGTCTCGGCATACGCGGGGCCGTAGCGGCCCACGATGAACTCCTTTGCGGCGGAGAGAGCCTCCTCGCTCAGGCGCAGGGAGTCGGTACGCATATAGGTAATGAGACCCACGGTACCCTCGCCCTCGATATCCACGCCCTCGTAGAGCTGTTGGGCAATTGCCATCGTCCGCCGGGGGGTCATGGAGAGCTTGCGGGATGCCTCCTGCTGGAGCGTGGAGGTGGTGAATGGCGGGGAGGGGCTGCGCTGCTTGTCCGTGCGCTTCACCGTCTGGACCACGAAGGGCTCGCCCTCCGTCTCCCGCACAACGGCGTTCACCGCCTCCTCATTCTTCAGCTCCGCCTTTTTGCCGTTTTTCCCGTGGTAACGAGCGGCAAAAGGTGTTTTTTTCACGTCTGCCCCCAGGAGATTCGCGTCCAGTGTCCAGTACTCCTCCGGCTGAAACTCCTCGATCTCCCGGTCCCGGTCATCCACCATCCTGGTGGCCACCGACTGCACCCGCCCGGCGGAGAGGCCCCGGCGGATCTTCTTCCACAAAAGCGGGCTGAGTTCATAGCCCACCAGCCGGTCCAGAATCCGGCGGGCCTGCTGGGCGTCCACCAAGTTCTGGTCAATGTCCCGGGGCTGTCGGATGCTCTCCTGCACCACGTTCTTCGTAATCTCGTTGAACGTAACCCGCTTTGTTTTTTCGTCCGGCAGGTCCAGCAGCTGCTTAAGGTGCCAGGAGATCGCCTCGCCCTCCCGATCCGGGTCGGTGGCAAGGTACACAGTGTCCGCTGCCTTTGCGGACTTTTTCAGATCGCTGATGATGTCCTCTTTGCCCTTGATGGGCTTATAGACCGGCTCGAAATCGTTTTCCACATCCACGCCGGTTTTGCTCTTGGGCAGGTCCCGCAGGTGGCCCATGCAGGCCTTCACCTCAAAGTCCTTGCCCAGATATTTTCCAATGGTTTTGGCCTTTGCGGGCGACTCCACAATGACCAAACTCTGTTTTGCCATATTTACCTCCAGCTCGCCCCACCAGGGCGCGCATTTATTCCTTCAAACTCACGATGCGGGTATAGCGTTTTCCGCTGTGCTGCCGGATCAAATCGTCCACCTCCAGCACTGTCAGGGCGGAGAGCACCCGCCGCGTGGGAATTCCGCTCTGCTCAATCAAGTCGTCCACCAGGGCCGGCTCCTCCGCATCCAGCAGGCGTAGCAGAACGATCTGGTCATCTGTCAGGCCCAGCTCCGCTGCGCTCGCAGACGGCGGCACCAACCGGGGCTCCTCCTTTTTCTGCCGGGCCTGATAGCCCAAGGTCCGAGGAATCTCCCGCGCCTCCTCCCGGTGAAGCTTTGCCGGGAACCGCTCCGCGTATTCCCTCAGCAAATCCCAGGCCTCCGTCACCAGTCCAGCGCCCTCCTGAATCAAGCGGTTGCAGCCTGCGCTAGCGGGCGCGTCGATAGGGCCGGGCACTGCAAACACATCCCGCCCCTGCTCCAAAGCGGTGCCAGCTGTAATGAGGGCGCCGCTGCGCTCTGGGGCTTCCACCACCAGCGTGGCGACGGAGAGGCCGGAGAGAATCCGATTGCGGACAGGGAAATGGCGCCCGTCCGGCCTCGCTCCCGGCGGGTATTCCGACAGCAGCACGCCCGCCGCCGCAATGTCCTCATAGAGCCCCCGGTTCTCCGCGGGATAATAGACATCCAGACCACAGCCCGCAACACCTACGGCAATGCCGCCAGCCAGGAGCGCGCCCCGGCTGGCCGCCGCATCGATGCCACGTGCAAGTCCGCTGACCACCACCGCGCCGGCAGAGGCCAGCCCGTAGCCCAGCCGTTCCGCGCAGGCAACGCCATAAGGTGTGCAGCCCCGGGTGCCTACCACGGCCACTGCCGCCTCCTCATCAAAGCTGGGCAGATGGCCTCGGATATATAGCAGACATGGCGGGTCATAAATATTTTTCAAGCGCCCAGGATACTCCGCATCCTGAATGGTTAAAATGCGCTGGTTCAGCCTCTGGCAGTCCGCCAGGATCGCGTCTGCGGCGGAGAGATCACGGTTTTCCAGCGCCAAGGCCTGTTCACGGGTGATGCCCTCAGTCAGCAAAAGTTCCCCGGTGTCGGCGTAAAACACGTCCTCCGGGGTTCCAAAATGGCGCAGCAGAGCCAGCCGGGTCTGATTGTTCAGCCCCCGCAGCTCCGCCAGCCACAGCCAGTATTTCAATGCCGACATGGCGCCGCCTCCTTTATATCGTCTCTCTTGCCGCCTCCCATAGCAGCACTGCGGCGGCTACCGCCGCATTCAGGGACTCGCAGTGTGGCTGCATCGGAATCAGAAGTGTCTTCGTGCAGGCCGCCAGCAGCGCCTGGGAGAGTCCCCTCCCCTCACTGCCCACTGCTAAGGCACAGCGGCTGTAATCCACCGTGCGCACGTCCGTCGTGTCAGATCGCAGCGCGGCGCCGTACAATGGAATCCCCGCCAGCAGCTCCAAAACCTCCTCCAGGCCGCAGGACCAGGCCGGGCAGCGAAAAATCGCTCCCATCGTGGCTCGAACTGTCTTAGGGTTATAAAGGTCTGCGCAGCCGTTTACCAAAAACACCCCGTCCGCGCCAAAGGCATCGGCGGTGCGGAGGATCGTCCCCACGTTGCCGGGGTCTTGGACGCCGTCCAGGACCACATAGCGCCTGCCCGTGAGACGCTCCGGCAGGGCGCTTTCCGGCATTTTGCACACGCAGAGCACACCCTGGGGCGTCTGGGCTGGGGAGATGGATTTCATCACATCTCCCGGCACGGCCACCAGCCGGACGCCAGCGGGGACAAACGGCAGCGCCGCCTGCTCCGTACATACCACAGTCTGCAATCTACTGCCATAGGCAAGAGCCTCCTCCAGCAGCTTTGGACTGTCGCAGAGGAATTCCCTCCGTTCTCTCCGGTAGCTCCCAGAGGACGCCAGCTTCCTCAGGTGGGTGCACAGGGGATTGGTCCGGCTGGTAATGGTCTCCATAGGCGCGCTCCTTTTCAGGAAAATTCCGTTGGGCGAAGAGGCCGCAGGCGTTATGAGCCTATCCCAAGGCTCGAATGCTCAATAAAGCTTGGCGCCAGCTGGGATACGGTCGTCCACCATCAGGCAGTGCAGCCTTTCCTCCCCACTCTCATGGTGGACAGCGGAGATAATCATGCCGCAGGAATCAATCCCCATCATCCTGCGCGGCGGCAGGTTGGTGATGGCAATGAGCGTCTTGCCCAGCAGCTCTTCCGGCTCATAGGTATCGTGGATGCCGCTTAAAATCACCCGGTCTGTGCCAGAGCCGTCATCCAAGGTGAACTTCAGGAGCTTCTTGCTCTTGGGCACGGCCTCGCACGCCTTGACCTTGACTGCCCGGAAGTCAGAGCGGCTGAAGGTCTCAAAGTCCACCATATCCGCGAACAGCGGCTCAATCTCCACCTGGGAGAAGTCCATCGTCTCCGTGGCACTCGGAGTTGTGGTGGGTGCTCTCTCCTCTTGCTTTTCCGTCTTCGGCAGATCCAGCGGTTTCATGGTGGGGAATAGAATTTCCGGCTTCTGCAAAGTGTTATAAGTTTCTGTATTCCGCATTTTGAGGTGTCCTCTCGAACTTTTGGATTTATAACTTGGTATAAGTTTCTACCGTTTCATCACCAATGGGGGTAAAAATGGGGGTAAATCAACTGATTCGGATTTTGCCCTCCAGATTCGCAAAACTTGCTACTTTCTTTTCCTTGGTTGCCTCATTATAAACATTCATCGTCGTCGTGATATCTGCATGTCCCATAATCTCCTGTATAACTTTCAGGTCACGTTCATTTTCACAGAATCTGGTGCAGAAAGTGTGTCTTAAATTGTGGCAAGAAAAATGTGGCAGCAGCTCTGGACACCGTTTTTCCATTTTGGCCTTTTGCTTTTCCTCGGCATTATAATCCCTGCAGATACGCTCAATCGCTCGGTTAACACAATGTGGGTTAAGTACATCTCCATAGCGTGTCGAGAAAATAAAGCCCGAATAGCCGTCAATGACACAATCATTGAAGCCCTCTTCCATCTGGCGCAACCGTTCCTGCAGGAGCGCGTGCTTTACTTCTGCGAGCATCGGGATTATCCTGATTCCCGCTCTCGTTTTCGGTGTGTTCACATGAAATCCAACTTTTCCGGTGCTTTCCCGTTTGCGGTACACAAGATTGTGGTTAATGGATATAATTCCCTGCGAAAAGTCACAATCCTGCCAGCGCAGCCCCACCACTTCGCCGATCCTGCAGCCTGTCCCCAGCAACACTGTAAATACCGACAGCCAATGCCTGTAAGTCGGCGATGAAGAAACATAACTAATAAAAGCAGATTGTTGCGCTTCTGTCAAGGCTTTTCTTTTCGGCTTCTCCCAGTTATGGGTCCTTTTGATTTCGTTCATTACGCCATCGGTCGGATTCAACCGAATGATGCCGTCTCGAACTGCTGTAGAAAAAACCGGATGAAGAATTGTGTGTATGACTTCCATACTGTTTGGTTTGAATCCCTTGTCGTGAATCAAGGACAAATAAAACTTCTTGATATCACTATATTTGATATTCGACAACTTCATCTGTCCGATTTCTTCCCGTACATACTTATCATACATGTATTTATAGTTTTCTCTGGTAGACTCCTTGATCTCAATCTTCTGCGCAATATATCTATCATAATGGTAATTCAGCGTCGTCCGGTCTGCTTCGTGTGTTTTGATTCCATCTTCCAGATCTCTTCGGATTCGCTTTTCCATTGAACGCAGTGATTCAGCGTCTCGTTTCCCAGGCGGGATCCTATCTGTGTCGACCAGTCTCCAACTATATACGCTGTGCCTACCTCCTTTTTCATCATAGTACCTATACTCGTATTTGCCATCCTCTCGTTGTCGTTCCCCTTGTTTCAGGAGACGCCCTTTGGAATCGCGTCTTTTGTCGGACACAATATCCTCCTTCCAAGAGAATGCCCACACACATATATAATAATATGAACATCCCATGTTTTCAATAAGTTTTCTGTAATTTCCCTGTTGCAAAGCCGGGATACAGCATCCGCTGCATCCCGGCTTCCATCCAAAATTGGTTACACTGTATCCACGTCTTCCAAGTATCTCTCGAATTTTTTTCGTTTGATCAACCGCTTAGCCCCGACCCGAATCACAAACTCGCAATCTGGGTTGCTGGTTATCTCCCGCAATTTGTTGGTTCCGATCCCGAAGTAGGCAGCCGCTTCATCTATCGTCAAATTTGCCTTTTCCCAAATGGGAACCTCTTGTTTTTCCATGTTTCATCTCCCTTTCTGTCTGAATCCAAAAAGCAACGGGCGGCGGCTGGCTAAGCCGCTCCGCGAGACTTACTCCCCGAGCTATTGGCACTTCCCGTAACCTGCGGCGGATTGGTTACCGCTCGGATCACAGCCGAAGTGGTGTATCATGATCAACGAATATGGGTCATGGCCTCCAAGCCGCCACAGCTTGTCTGCACACAACATCCGGCTCCCCCCTGCCTCCTTTCCAAATTTGGGATCACGGCCCAGTCTGCTTGTACGGCTCTCCATATTCGCAATGTACCCGTTGCCGCATATGAGGCGCATACCGCCTATTTGTCAAGGTGCAGCAGGATGCCTTCCCTGAAGATCTTGGTGTCTTCTCCTCATTCCCCGTTTCAGAGAAAGAAATTTGCCATAGAAAAAGCCGCCACCAACCTATTTCAAGGTGTGGTGGCGACTCCTATATTTCTCCAGAATGTGCGCGGGCACGATTTCAGTAAACACCGAAACAGAAAGGAAGCCGGTACAGAAGGCCCCCGCACCTGCTTAATCCTCTTTAGAAACAATCACTATAATGCCGATGTCAGTAAAGTTGACTCCGACATTCTGTTCGAAACTTGAAGCATCATTTTTATATCATCGCTTCTGCCCAAGAAAAAACGGGGGATCTGGAGCGTATTCGCTTCACATCCCCCGTTTTCTGGTTGATTGAGATACTGTACTAATCAGGATATAGCCGCCATCTCGTTGCTTGGCAGCACAAGGAACGGGAACGCCTTAAAGGAACCCTCCCGTGAGACTTTCACTTGTCCGTCCAACGAGTCCAGATACTGGGCGCCGCCTTTGGACTTGGAAATGTAGAGGGCGTACCTCATCCGCACAAAGTCAGATGCAGCGCACTGCTCTTCATAGCAAATCGCCAAGACTGGGGTAGCCAGCATCTGCATCGCCTTCTTCCGTACCAGAGAGATAAACATCTGTTTGATAACAGCGGTTTCCGAGTAATTCGCATTCTTGAAGTAGGGACGCTCCAAGAACAGGGTCAGCTGGTCTGCAGGCCGCTCATCCTCATATCGTTTCTCGGGTGGTTTAGTCAGATCGGCGAACTCCAAGGTCGGAGCATCGACATCATCTCGCAGATAATCCCGGCCCTTGGTCAGCCGGATCACAGCCCGCCCTATGACCTTACCATTCTTCTTGGCTAGTAGGATTTTCTTATTTGAGTCAAAACTGGAGAGCAGGCATTCCCGGTATTGACCATCCACATAAGATAAGCATGTGGAGTATGGCAACCTCCCCAGACGCAGGGTAGAGTAGTAATCATCCACTTCCTCCACCAGAATGCCGTAGGTCTCCATAGCGGTGTTCGTCTGCCAAAGCAACTGCTGCTGTTTTGTGGTTGGGAAACTGATTTCCCTATTCAGGTCATTGGGATAGTATTTGAGTGTTTTAAATTCGCCCATCAGTTCTGCCAGGATGATACGGCGGAATGCCTCCTTATTCTCAGTGTACTCATAATAGAGCCGGGTCATCTCCGCCCCCTCCCCCATAATGAAGCGGACGATGTGTTGCTCATTGTCTTGAAGGAATTTCTCGTCAAGTTCCAATTCTTTCGCCAATGCAACCCAGTCTTGATCCACATAAATGAGATCGTTGCGCATCTGAGTCCAGCTCTGATAGCCTCGCATCCGATCTGCGTTCCGGCTGGCAAAGAGTGCATCTTCCCAGGTGAGTAGTTCAGGGATCAATAACTTGATCTTGTCATAGACCAGCAGGACGCGCACAGCGTCAGTGGCGGACAGGCCGGCAATATGGCCCAACTCTTTCTGTCGCCACACACTCAGCGGTTTCTGGGACAGAAGCGCGGCCAGGCCACACAGGTCCTCCTCAGCAATCTGCATGTTCAACAGATCTCCCTTGAGCAGTTCCCGCATAACAACGAGTTTCCGATCCACGCCGATATCCGCCAGCATCCCATAGAACTGGATGTAGACCGGCTTGGCATAGCACAGCAATTTGAGTTCCTGAAAAGTATACTCCCTCTGTTCCAGCAGATCAAGGTTGTTCCTCTGTCCGGCCTCGCCAGCGCACGCGAGGAAATCCTTGCCGTTCAGCGCATTCAAATTGCAGCGGGTGTAGAAACTCTCTTCCAGCAGGAAGGATTCCCGACCTAGTTTGCAGAAGTCCTCAAAATGCTCCGAAACCATGTGGAGAAACCGTTTCTTCTTGTGGGCGATGGCGTAGATCAGTACATCGTACTGAATGGGTCTGATGGATGCAAAAGGCACCTCCAAACTCCCGGAATACAGGGCGTTCAAGTATCCGACCCAGGTATCCAGCACCTGATGCTTTTCCTCGTCTGTAAGTGGCTCGCGCCGTTGAGCGAACCACTGCAGATCATGGCGCAGACCGTGGTTAGAGAGCCACCAGTCCAGAAACCGCTCCATCCATCCAGGGTCAGAACCCAGATTGGAGTATGTCTGGCGCACAAGTTCAAGATCCTTAGCCTCCAGATGGGAGAGCGAAGTCAACTCATCCTCTGTGAAAGAATGCTCCACTTGTTCACGGAACAGGAAATCCAGGACCGCCCGCATCGTCTCATTGGAGGAAAGCACAGAGAGGCTGGTTGAAATGGTACGTCCGGAAACATCGATGAAAGAGGCAAAATAAGGGAGCTTCAGCATCTCCCGCTCCTGCGGTTTCAAATCGGATAAAGTCACGGCGTTCTGCGCATAGAAAGCGTTCAGGTTATCTACCAATGCGGGCCACAATGCTTCATCCGCTAAGTCGTGTTCGAAATACTTCAGACACTCGTATTGACAGCAGGAGCCGTTGACCCCGGAGCCGTACATTTGAACCATCTGTTCAACGGTATAACGCCCCATCAGAGATTCCCCGAAACGATCCGCAGACTCCAGCCAGTCATTGATGAAATGGTGGGGCACTTTACAATCCACCAGTTTCTTGTAGTAGCCTGCAAATTGTTCGTTGCAGATCAGTTCTTGCTGGATACGTTCGGGCAAAACAGAGGAAAGTAGTCCTGTTAAACCTTGCTCTTCAATCCGTTCGCAGGTTGTGAGCAGTGTGGGAACACTATACTGATGTGTATGCTTTTTGCTCAAGCCACAGGTACTCATGCGCTCCAGCGCTTTAATACGGTTAACAGTTTGTAGCATTTGCACGCTCCTCCTTGATAACAATTTCTATAAGAGAGTACAGCGTTTTTCGTGGGATGGCATCCGTATCAATAGCTCTTCCGCATAAATAGAGCAACACACCGGCCTGCTCTGATGTTATGGGATAACTAAATTGGGAGGCGGCAAGATGCAGGGGCTCATCAATCAGGCTCAAGGCATCTCTGCGATCCTCTACACTGTAATAGCTATCCAAAAAATCCTTCAGCGATTGAACACTCCCATCAAACTTGGCATCCAATCTCTCCTTTTTTGTGGCAAGCGAGTTAGCCCGGCGCTCCTGTCTGATCCGCTCCCACTCTGCCTGTTGCTGCTCTTTCTCTGCATCCAGCTCTTCCTGCGTATACAAATCCTGTTTCAAACTGTTCACACTATGAATATTGTAACGTGTTGCGATCAGGGCTTTCAGAACTTCCCGGAGCGTCTCTTTATCATAGAGCGCACGGACACAGTCATTCCATAGTGCCGCTTCCACAAAGTTATAATAACTTTGTGGTTCAAGACAGAATTGTGAGGTATCGATCCACTCAAAAAGTTGACGCTGTTCGTCCGAAGACAGAAAGTCCCGCTTAAAATCCAGTTTGCCGAGATCGCTATAGTAATAGCGGATAGATTTCATATAATCGCGGTGGAAGCCCGAATGACTCTCGAACAGGTCTGGATACTCAGTCACATCGTATGTTTCTAATAACTTCTTATTAAAGTCAAACGCCTTCCTGGTCCGAGAACCTGCGGTATATTCCTGCACATAGCACAACGCCTGTTTTTCTTTCGGCTCCGACTCATAATTGAGGTGTGACTGAAAAAAGGACCATAAATCAATGGTGTCAGCATCCACAAGCAACGCGAAATTCTTGTTATACCAGCCATTCTCTTGTTGAAACGCCTCCATATAGTCCAAGCCCGTCAGTTCCTGATAACGCTCCATATACCGACGGATCTCCTTTTTGTCGGGCGCCTCCAGACGGTCGACCTGTTCAATGAAGAGATTCCGGTAATCCAGTGGCTCCAACTGTTCTGCCAAGATATCCCATTGCGGATCAAATACATCGAACCGATAAGAGAACTGTAAATTGGCTTTCTGGATCATCCACAATACTGTTTTAGGGTTGGTCGGATTGACCTGTGTGGAGACAGCAGGCCATATCCCCTCATGCCCTTCGTAACGGATGTGAAATTTACGATACATGGAGTAGAGTCTCTCCATGTGGGTGAAAGCCTCGTCCGGCAGCTCCTCGTCCTGATTGAGTGCAGCGATACAAAATTGGGCAGCCGCCTTCTCAGCAGGAATGCCGTTGGGATTAAGCCCAACTGGATTTTGGCAGGGCCAAATCATCCAGGAGTTGGCATACCTGATCTCCAGCGTACTATATCCTGAGTCGATCAACGTCTTGTACAGAGCGGAGCCCTCCTTGCAGAACTGGCCGGGCAACTTCAGCAACGCCCGCAGGACTGCATTGTCTTTCTTCCTGCACTCGGCGATGACCGGCTTATAGTTGCATAGAAGCCAGTCCAGCATACGGCCATTGCCGAGCAGCGGTATGGTCCGATCAACGCCCCACAACCGAGCGATCTGGGGGCGCATTGCAGGAAACTCATCTTCCTGAGGGTCAAATAGGGAGAGGACAAACATAGCATCCTCCGTCCGTTGATACGTATCGCCAGCCAGTTGGGACCGTAACTGCTTACGCTCCATCGGGTCGGTGGTCAGGAGGTAGCGGGCTCCCTGCAGATACAGGTCGTTCCCAGCCTCTTTATCCAGCCTACGTATGAAGTCTTCTCGCTGAGTCCCAACAAACATGGAGTCTGTGAGAAATGGCAGGGCAAATCCAAGAGCCAGCGCCAGCGCACGGAATATTTCTGGTCTGGAGCCGATGCGTTCCTCGAATCGCTCCGTAATCTCGCCGATATAGCGAAGTTCATGCTGGGCAAAATAGGCCCCCGGGTCGTTGCACCTGGAAGCCCATAGGGACTTCTGACTGATAAAACGCGAGTACTCCAGCATAGCGTCCTTGTTGTCGGACATCTTGACCACAAGGGCCAGAAGTGCATTAAAAAGATCTAAGTCGAGGATCTTCTCATAGGCGTCGCAGTGGCTTTGTTCCTTGTCATGACTGCTCATAACTATGTTCTCTCCTTTCTCTGTGCCACCGCTGATACGGCGGCCATTTTTGTGTGCGGTACCGGGCAGTCATGCACCGGCGCACCGTGTCTGTACGCTTGTCCTGTTGTGATCATTGACTCCCTCCTTTTTCTTGATTTGTGGTATTCACGCAGTAGATGCCTGCGGTACCTGAGAGAAATATGGTCGCCGCCACATACTGCATGGCGGCAGACAAAGAAAAAAGCGCCTGAAGATGTTCCTCAGACGCAATTTCACGCATTGGTACTGTAACTAGGCTGCGCAGACATATCTTTTTTTGGCAAAACGTAAAAAGCGTCCAAAGGCAACATGCCTTCAGACGCTTTGAAACACAGAATACTGTAATCGCCAGGGCGATTTCGGATACTTTATGTCAGTATTATACCGCACCTACGGATTGTTTGCAAGGGATTTTCGAACTGAGTCACCAACGTAAAATGCCACATGGCCTTTCTTCCTGCTCCACGGCTTGGGAATCGTGAACCCGATATGTTTCAGAACATCAGCTGCCACCGGCGGGTGGTGATTTTTAATGCTTGTTTTTTCTCAAAGGAAACGCTATAATATGCTCACATAGTATCTGCGGCAGCCTAAGGCAGTCTTAGTTTCCGTGTTGCATAGCGTCCAGAGGTCTTTCTGACCTTTGGGCGCTTTTTTGTTTTCTGGACAAACGAATGCCCCTCTTAAACAGATCTCGCCCATCCTGGGCAAAAGCGTGTGGACTATTCTGGGTTCCACACGTTTTTTTATATAGATATCCCTGCAGCGGAACACCGCAAAAATCAAAAAGGAGATGAAAAGTCATGCAATCACTCGAAAGAATCCCGACACGGCAGAGAGCATCGAAACACGGTGATCCGGAATGAATACCAATTGGATTGGCGTCGCTTTCGTCAGCGAAGAGGTTCCAAACCGAGAACAAGTTGAGGATCAACTTGCGGAGAGGACAGAGGCTCTACGTCAAGAGGCCCAAACTGCTCTGGATGCCTGGCTCAATGAACAAGGCCTGGAACAGGTAATGGGGGTTATCATCCTGAAAAAAACTATTTAAGTCAATCGAGGAGGAACAAACGTGGCTACTTTAATTATCGAGATGGATGGCGGACTGGTCAACGAGGTCTACTCCACCCTTTTGGAGCCGCTCAACATTCAAGTCTACGACACCGATGATAGGCGAGATCCTGAACACGCCTATCTGTATGCCGCCAGTATCTATGCTTTGCAGTTTGGTGGAATGAGGCCCCAATTCCGGAGGGGCCATGACTACTCTGACCGGATTTGGGGGGCGCTGGAGCGCCGGCCAGAGTCCGCTGCCCTAGTCTCAGACCTGCGGCGGGCCGCTTCCCAGGCAGGGATCCAGGCCCAGGCTCAAGATGCGGCTTTCCTTGCCGGCTATCTGGAGGCATTTGGTGAATTCAAGGAGTTCGTCGACTACCTCAGTGCAGAAAAGAAGGTAAACGCAGAATTCCGGCAACAGATCGACAGACTGCTCGACCGGCAGATGGAGAAGTATTTCACCTTCGCCGAGCAAATTAACACCCCGGAGCGGTACGACGGCGGCCATGATGAGACTGCCATCTCAGGGCGAACTCTGGACTGTGAGGGAGGGGCTAAGGATGGTGTTTGAAAATCAGATTTGCGACCGCTGTCATAGGCCTACAGTCACCCGGATCATGTCCATGTTCAATCTGGATACCATGATGCTCTACGAGGTCATCCGGTAATCCGCTACACAAGCCGGGATTGGAGCATCCAGTTCCGGCTCAAAAAAGGAGATTGTATATGAAGACAATCAGTACCGCCTATTATGAGAAAATGGCCGAAGCTAAGCAAACCTTCTGTGCCTTTTGCATGAGAGGGGCTATGCCGTTCCTGGAAGACTGCAAGGACTGCAAGATAAACCGGATGTTCAAGGCAGTTCAGGCAGTCATCAAGGAGGAAACCACACCACAGGATGAAGCTGCGGTTGAGAAGACCCGGAATGCCTACGATGGGATTGACCTTCCAAAAGAGATGATAGAGTCTCTTGGCAGGGGGCCGAGAAATCATGATGGTTTCCGCACAAGCCCAGCATTCCAGCTCTTTATCACCAATGGCGCTTACCCAGACGTGGAGGTACAGCTAATAGAGAGCAAGACTGGATTCCCTGATTTCTCTGGCTCTGAGGAGGAAACATCCAGTCGGTCAACGGTTCACTATTTGAACTACCTCGAAAAAGGAGTTGGCGTTCCGTCTTCCATCCAACTTTGGGACCTTACATATGATACGCTGAAAGACGAACTGAAATCCTTACTGGAGCGGATGTTCAACAGGAGCATCCATCAGTTCTGGGGGATTCAGGCGCTCCCATTCCCGGAGCGGTATTTTATCACAAGTCGGTCTGCAGAGGAACTGGCCGCAGATATGATGAGCGAGGTGGGGGGCTATCAGGCTTCGGACGTGGACGAATATGGCTGTGTGTACAGCCAGGAACACTATGTAGGCTGCCTCAGAAACAGCAATATCACACCACATGGACAGAACACAAGCGGAGAGGTCTACATGAGGCTAGGCAAGTTCCCACTGAAAAATTCCGAAAAATACTTCATCGAGACCCGGTGTACGATTTCTCCGATGTTCATCGACACCCAGCTCGTCAAAGGCAGGGCAGAGGACAGCATTACCAAAAAAATTTATAGCATCATCTGCTATATTGCAGCCCGCGAGATGATGGTGAAAGACACAAATCAAAATTGAAGGAGCGACAAATGACAAATATGATTGCAGTAAAAGTGACATACGATAAGGTGATTCAAATATGAATGAAAAACACTCTGCCGTCTGTTACATCTTCCGGGATGGTGCCTTTTCCCCGATACAGGAAGCCAAGTCGTTTCAAAACGAGTTTGGCTTGGATCTGTTCCAATATAAGGGAGCTATCTATGAAGGCAGGACAGGTTTGTGCCTTTGTAATTTGCAGCAGTCACAGGACCTATCAGGCTTTATGGAACGGCACGGCGGTCTGGAATCAATCGAAAAACAGATTACAAACAGTTTGGGCCGTACCGGCCTCTCTCCCCGCTACACCCGCCCGAACGAGAAGAAAAAGGATATATTCCCGCCAAAGGAGAGGGATGAAAACCGTGTTTTTTCCAAGGACTTGATGGGTAAAAGGCACTACTACTACCGTTTTTACAATGAAAACGGCATCGAGCTTTACACCTTGGAAAATAAGCGTGATTCATGGCCGACGATCTTTATCCCCTGCGACGGCTTTATGGTGGGCATCGACCAGCGGAGCCGGCTGGCGGAAGTCCTGAAGTGGCTGTCCACGCTGGAACACGGTATCCGGGCTGAGATTGAACGGGTCTTCAACCAGAGTATGGCGGCTCCAGATCGCTGGGCCGATCTTGGCTTTGCCAACCTCTTGGGGCGGCGCGAAGAGGCTGAGGCACACAACGCTCCCATTTGGGCAGAGCGCCAACGGCAAGCCAAACTGCGAGAGGCAGAACTGGAAGCCCAGGCGCGTCAGCGTGAACAAGAGTTACAAGACCGCTATACCTCCGCCATCCGAGAGGCGGAGCAAAACATTTTAGCCGGAAAAGAAGTTGTAAATCAAGATATCAACGGCAAGTCTCTGATCATGCAGCTTTTTCGGGAGCATGGGATTTCAGTTCCTCTAAAAACACAGGGCTGGATTATCAATACGCTACACAGTATTCGATATTCCCCACAGAGTGGTCAATGGAGTTACCGCTACCATAAAGGCAGCCGCAACAGTATGAAACTGCCCGAACTACTTTCCAAGTTGCTGGCTGCAATCCAGAGCAAGCCGCCGCATGTTGGAGATACCGCGGATATTCCGGCCATTCACGCCACTGGCAGCAGTACCCGTTGACCCTAAAGAGGCAACAATAAAATTAGCAAGAGCGAGGTCTAAATAATGCGGACATTACAAAAATTCAAACTCGGCACTTTCGAGGTGACACAGCCTAAATTGATTATTTCCGATCCCTGTTACGCGCCCGGTACCTGGTGCATGGGCATCGTTCCCAATGCCCAGCCGGGGATTTGGGAGGCAGAGATTGGCTTTTTCCATGAAGGGAAGCACGATGCGGCAGTAGCCTATCTGGCCGCGTTCCATCAGCATTGCCCACCCAAAAACCAGTTAATTGCACGGGAGGAACTCTTCAAGGTTGGCGTAGACAGCGGCCAAGCCGGTGTGTTCGACAAGCCGTTCTACCGTGCCGGTGCTGATGCAGGCCAGATACCCAGCGAAGATGCACTGGAAGCGTGGTACAACAGCTGTTGCAACCAGACCTTACATACAGACCACTATGCCGGTGTTATTCCACATGGCGTTGTATCCAATTCCGGGTATGGGGATGGCGGTTATATCTGTTACTCCTACCATCTGTCTAAAACACAGGGGCAGGATATCACATGAGGCGTCATGATCAATTTTGATGTGGTGCGCCTGACCCAAATCAATAGGCTTCTGCTCCAATAACACTCAGCGGGGAACCACCTAAACGGGCGGTTCCCCGCATTTCCTTTTAGAAGGAGGTATTCCGTTTGAACATTCTAAGCTGTGGTGCGGGGATGCAGAGTACCGCCCTGGCCCTGATCTCCTGCGACCAGACCAGAAGTAAGGTCGTACACCCGCAGGTACCCCGCTATGATGCCATCATCTATTGTGATCTTGGCTGTGAGCCTGCCTGGGTAGCGGATCAAGTGCGTTTTATTGAACGCGCCTGCGTTGATTGCAACATTCCTTTTTACATTCTCCAGAGTAATCTGTATCAGGACTATATGCAGCGGTTCGGGCGGCAGAGGGTTTCAGCCATGCCGTTCTGGACATTAGACGAGCAGGGAAAAGCAGGACGGATCGCCCGCCGCTCCTGCACCGTGGACTACAAGGTTTTGATGATCCAAAAGTTTGTCCGATATGAACTTCTGGGCTACCGGCCCTATCAGCGGCTTCGCCCAGAGGATATCGGCACCCATGAACTCCACATTGGCTTTTCCAGTGAAGAGGCTCATCGTTCCTTTCCCAGCCGACACGCTATGTTTCAAAACCGATTTCCGCTTATCGAGATGGGTTGGGAACGAAAGGACTGCTACGCCTATAATCTGGATGAGTGGGGCCTGGACAGCAAGGCCAGCGCCTGCCTGATCTGCCCTTTCCACCGCAACTATTTCTTTCATCACATAAAAAACAACTTCCCGGCGGACTATGCCTCAGTAGTCAATTTTGACAATATGCTGGCCAAATGGCAGCCAATGAGCAAAATCAAAAACCGGGTCTTCCTCTCCCGCTCCCGCAAGCGGATCATCGACCTCACTCCCGCTGATTGTGATGACGCACAAACCTTTGAATACTGCGGTCACCAAATCTGGAACGGGTTCTAGGCATTTAGACTGTCTCAACTGTACATATACCGTCTTGGCTAGTTGTTTTGCCTGCTTTGCCGAGAGGGGACAGCATCCGAAGTTCACAACTTCCCCTATAAACAAAAAGACACGCCCCCTCAGGAACGGTGCATTCCTGAGGGGGCGTGTCTTTTTATTGCACTTCCCCTTTTTATCTTACCCATGCCGCCCCAATGGTACCGGCCTCAAAACAGTCCCCACCCCATTCAAGGTATGGAGTGGGGACTGTTCTCACAGATTGAATATATCCAGATTTTTGAGCATATCATCCAGATCTTTCTCGCTTGGCCCGCTGGCATCTTCCGGCTGGCCCTGTTCAAGTTGGAGTTTTAAGGTAGTTTTCAGTTTTTCCAACGAGGCGTCTATCATACTTTGGATTTTTGCAAATGTCTGTTCATCTGTGGGCGTTGAATGAACTGAAATCACGATTTTTGCATCTTCCGTCATTACCTCGGGGTGATTCCCAATGTACTCCCAGACAGCTTGGACGACCAGATCACTTTTGCGGTTCTTCAATCTTTCCAGTAAATCTCCGACTGCAATCTTTTCCGCAGTATCCCGGCTCCATCCGAGAGAAAATCGGAACTTATCATCCCTCCGCAAAGAACTCCCCTCCGTGATTCTGCTGTGTCATCCGCCGCAACTGCGCCGTAGCCAGCATTCCATAGCCAATGGCATTGGCTTTAGAATCCAGCACAAAATCCGCCTGAGCCACTTGGGAGGACTCCTCAATGAAGTTTTGGAATAGAATGGACCCGCCTCCGATAAAAATGGCCGGATTGGCTCGTAGGTCTACCTGCAGTTCACGCAGTTTATCCAGAATTCCATTGGCATAACTGCGTACCGTGGCAAATACAACCTCCTGCACCTCAGCGGATAGGGTCGTGGACCGCCCTTGGATGATATCCACGATGTGGTCATCCTCAATCTTCATATCATACATAGCATTCACCCTGCCGATAATATCGTTGGACATATGAATCACTCCCATCTCCAAACTGCGGCAGAACTGCATGTCAGGTACAGAATTGCGAAGCAACATAACGTCTGTGGTAAAGCCTCCAATATCAATAATGAAAGTGCGCGGGATCTCCTTCAGGCGGGCTGCCTGCGGTACGACCGCTGCATAAGCCTGAGGATAGACCAGCACATGCCGGATCACGAGGCAGACCGGTGTTCCGTTAAAGACAAAGTTCACTGTGCCGCGCTTAAAATACTCTGCAAACCGCTGCCGCAGCGCATAATGCTCCGGGGGCAATCCTACGGCCAGATCCGTTTCCACCATTGGGCTCATAGTATCGCTCTTCTGCAGTTCCTTCGCAATGGCAAAAAGGGTCAGGATAAAATATCGGTCATCTTTCGTCTTGTCCCGCATATAAGAGATGCGTTTGCCGGACAGCGTCCAATACTTGCCGCCATATTCCAGAATGTCCGTATCAACGGGTGGACGGATCGGATAATCGGCCAGTCCGGAGGAAAACACGAAATTGACGGTTTTGATAGACGAGTTGCCATGATCAACTGGAAATAGCATGAGAAATCACTCCTTAGTCTTTCTGATATGTTATTACACAAATGAAAATGCGTTTTTACAACAAAATGCGTAAAAACAGCGGGACATGCTGCGCATGTCCCGCTGTCCACTTCTGTTACTTTGGAGGATTGCCCTTATTCATGCAAAACTCCCAGATGTAATCATCCAATCCGTTGTAATCCGGAACCCACAAATAGGTTCCAAATGTGACATTCTGCTTGGCCAACAGTTCAACAAGGTTCTGATAGGCACTTTCCACATGCCAGTTTTTCAGATAGTCCATATCGAAGCAGGTCATGATATGACGGACTCCCATGGGAATCAGATCCCTGAGGGCTGACTCCAAATGTTGCAACGAGGTCACCCCTGGAATAGCCAACATCGTTTGGCCTGTAAAGTGGTTGACGATGTCCGCTTTCATATATCCTTCAATCAGAAGAATCCTCTCTCGAACCGGCCCGACCATATGGCACCAGTTCTCACCCATGGCTCCGTCCAGCTCGTCCCTACTGGAAAAGGTCAGGAACTTACCGCCCTTTTTCATTTTATGATCAAGGCGAATTTGAAAACCTTGTATCTTCCCAAAGTAGGTTCCCGGAATCAGAATCCCCCTACGCCACACAGCCATTGTCCATCGCCCATCCTTGTCCCGATAAAATCCAGGGACGCCAAACAGCGTATATCCCTCGTCCAGCAAGGACTGGGCCAGTGCATGGAACCCCACAACAGGCGTAGACTTATAGCCCAGCCGTTCAATGGCTTCGTCGGTCAAACCGCGGCTGAGGAGATTTTCACGGTGGTCCGGCGCCAGGGTGAGCCGGTTGAGCAAAGCACGATAGACCCGGTCCCGTTCCTCCAGCGGCGCAAGGCTTGCCTGGGGCTTCATCGGCGGAGGCTGCAGTTTCTTTCTGGTAGCCGCTTTCCCTGCGGGATAGCTGATGTCTCTCTGCAGTCTCGCTGTAAGGTCCTCCAAGACCTTCTCCCGCGGGATGCCCATGTAGTAGGCATAGAGATCGAAGACACCACCCTGGAATTGTCCGCACTTGGGACACCGATACACATTCCGCTTGAGATTGATGTTCAGATGCTTCTCCCTTGAACCTGCACGGTCGCATAATGGGCACGGGATATTGTAGGCACTCTTTCCATTTGGAGGCTGTGGGATTGGGAGCAGCGGCAGAATATCCGTCATTTGATAGCGAAGTTCCATGGAAAGCTCCTCTCCGGGGGACGGTCTGGTGGCGACCGTCCCCCATGTTTATTCAGGCGCTCTCCTCCATGGACTGTTCGCAAATGAGTTTTGCGGCCGCAGAGATCTCAGGATCGCCCTGAAATTTATTCGCTACCCACACGAGGGCTTTTGGATCCTCCCTCAGTACATCCCCAAGCGTCTTGCCGCTGTATTTGCTGATAGGACAGGGTGTACTCATTGCTTTCTCCAATGGATCTACCGGCGGCTGGGCGGCTGGTGTGGGCATCGGCATTGTCATATGCATATTCGCGGAGGCCCCTCCAGGCTCTGGCAAATCCTGCGGAGATTCTTCCCCGCTCCAGACGATGCCGCTCAGTTCATCCACTGCTGGCATATCAAAGGCGTCGCCGGCCGCAGCGAACTGGAGTCCAAAGCCAGCGTACTGCAACGCCCGGCCGATTGCTGCTGTCTGTGCCCATTCCCGCGGGGAAACCGTCGGCTTGTCCGGCAAATAACCTCGTGACGCTGTGGCCTCCGCCAAATACTGATCTGATGGATTGGTATAATTGGCATAAATCCGTGCTGTGGCTATGAAGCACTCCTTGGCTGGAGTCACCGTGACAGCGACACGGCCTTCCGGATGCTTGAGCCAGAACCACGCGAGTTGTCCCATAACCGGCAGGCGAAGGCGCTTTTCATGGGTATTGAGGTCGGCGTATTCCACTGCCAACGGCGAGGGATCAAAACCATCCACCGCATTGATCTGCTGAATGGCTGCCAGTGCTGCCTGTTTCTCGTCTTTCATGATGCATTACCCTCCTTAGCCTTTTTAATCGGTACGAATGTGTTCCGAAACTGCAGCCATGCCGGCAGCAGTGTTGTAATAACCCGGTTAATTTCTTTCTTGTATGCCATGGCAGCCGTAGGCGAAAACGCTGAAAATCGCTTACGGTAGTCTTGGATCACACGTCCCAGGTTACTCTGAGCGGCTTCCCGCTCTTTCTGTGTATCCGGACCGCGGTCCGGCCCATAGCGACGTTCCAACGCAAGACTCTGCACATAGGCGTCCATCATCTGGTAATGCCCCAGCAGTTCGGGGGTATTCATCGAAACAGGCGCACTGCGCAGGTACATCTGACATGTCTCCAACACGCCGACCCGGTACACAATTTCGCCGTAATACCACAGGTCGACTGCGTTAATGGGTGCCTGTGCCATGCGCTGCTCCAGTTCGCCTCGGAGCGCATAGTAATTTTCCAGGACTGTGGCCATCTGTCTGGTCCTCCCTCTATTCTTTTATCAATTCGTTGATCCGTTCAGCCAGTGCCGTATTTCTGCGGTCAGTATCCGTCGTATTGATTGCACGCACAACAGCCTCCCAGTCTCCCACAACGATAACGCGGATCTTGGCGCGGGTTTCCGCCGTGTAGAACAACGCACGATTCAGCATTCTCCCGTGTATGTTCTGGACACTGATAAGCACGGAGGAATATTCTGCGCCCTGAGATTTGTGGATGGTGGTGGCATAAGCCAGTTCCAGTTGGCGGAGAGACTCCAAATCCTCATAGGCCACAATACGGTCATCCCCAAAATCCACTTCTACCAAAAAACCGTCTGCATCCCGGACGATGGTTCGGATATATCCGATATCACCATTACTGGCAAAATCCCGGTTTTTCATCTGCATCACTTTGTCACCCACGCGAAAGGTCCTCTGCCCGATTTCCAGTTCCGCCTTTTCCGGTGAGGGTGGGTTGGCAATATCGTGCAGGGCCGCGTTCATACTCTGAACGCCAGTTTCGGACTTTTTACGGAACGGGGTCAAAAGCGCCACATTGTCCACGCCGTGCCGAGCGATCTCATTCATGTAGAGACGCTCCAGCCATTGTGCTGACTGTGACACATCTGCCGAGGCCCAGAACTGAAAATCGTCCCCTAAGTCCAATCGCTCATTGCCGTGCCGGATACGCTGTGCATTCTCCGCTACGATGCTGCCCTCACTCTGGCGAAACACCTTGTCCAGGATGACCGAAGGTAGCTTCCCGCAGCCCAGCAGTTCGTGGAGTACGGCACCCGGCCCGACGGAGGGAAGTTGATCTGCATCTCCCACCAGAATCAAGCGGCAGCCGGGTGGCAGTGCGGCAAATAGGTGCCATGTGGTTATCATATCCATCATGCTGACTTCGTCGACAAGGACCAGATCTGCCTTCAGGGTTTCAGGCTCTCTCAGTTCGTGGATTTCACCCGCCTGTAGGTTCAGCGCCTTATGTACCGTAGATGCTGCAAAGCCAGTGCTCTGTTCCATACGCCGCGCCGCACGCCCGGTCGGTGCACAGCAGACAACAGCGGCATTGGGAAATGCCGCGTGATAGATATTGAGAATTGCCCGCTGGATGGAGGTCTTCCCCGTACCCGGACCTCCGGAAATGATGCAAATCGGCGATGTCAGCGAAGTCTTGATGGCGTTCCTCTGCTCCTGAGCGAAGGTGAACCCCATCTCTTTCTGCTGGGCATCAATCTCGTCATCCAGGTCGCCCATATAGGGCAATTTGTCCCGGTGCAGCATCTCGCAGACCTGTACAGCCACATCGTTCTCAGCCTGTGCTATGATAGGGCGATAGACATGGTCGCGGTAAATCGCAAGCCGATTGTCTTTGAGCATTTCAAATGCCCGCTGGGCAACAGCCTTCCACGTCACTGCCGGTGCGCGGAGTAAATTGACCGCCCTCTGCACAAGGCGTTCCTTGTGCATGGACAGATGCCCGCTGGATTCTGCTTGTTTCAGCGTACAGAGCAAGCCGGCATCCAGCCGTTCCGGCGCATCCATCGGGATCCCGTTGGCCTGCGCCAGCCTGTCTGCTGTTTCAAAATCAATCAGATCACGCTCAAATACCATGTATGGAAACTGAGCCAGTAATGTCTGCGCATCGAGACCCAGTTGCCTCCTCAGATGGATGGCCTGCATCGCGCTGATATCAAAGGGGGCAAGCATATTGATCAATTTGCGGGCGCTGCGGGTTTCCATATAGGCGTCACAGAACTGGTCTCTTTTCTTTTGACTGATGCCGGATACCTCCTCGATCCGTGTAGGATCACGGTCTAATACCTCCAGGGACTGCTCCCCGAAAGTATCGTAGATTCTTTCGGCCAATTTTTTCCCGATGCCAGGTATCATCCCCGACGAGAGGTAGGACACAATCCCGGCCTTACTGGATTCAACCAGTTCCTCATAAGACTCCATCTCAAACTGAAGTCCGTATCTGGCATCTTTCTTCCAATGTCCAGCCATATCGACCTTTACACTAGAAACGGTAGGCAGGTAGTGCCCCACCACCTTGATGCTGGAAAGTCTGTTTCCTTGTGCGTCCAGTACCTTTTCATGGGGCCTGAACAGTGCGATCATATAACTGCCGTCCCGCGCCTCCTCCACTGTCTTCGGGTAGAGCAGGCGGCTGAAACTGCATTTCATGAATTGATTCCTCCTTATAGCGGAATCGGAGTATCTTGAAATCCTCTCACAGAATACCCCGATCCAAAAGACATATTTTGCTCCGTAAAGACGGCCTTGCCCGTTTTTTGTATAAGCGCAGGGCTGCTCTACACATAAGCACACCCTGCGCCGCCCATCGTCATACAGGCTGGATGGTCACCTTGACCTTGCGGCTCTTTGATGCTTTCAGCGCCTCTTGATAGATGTCCGGATGTTCTTTTTTGAGATAGTCCGAGCTCACGCGCTTGGTTACCTCGGTCACAAAATCCACTAACAGCTTATCCGTGGTTGTGGTAAGGATCCCATGCTCATGATTCTTCATCAGTTCTGCAACTCGCACGCTGTGTGCTTTTATAGCCTCCTCATTTTTCTTGATTGCACTTTTTAACTCCACATTTTCCGCTTGAAGACTCGCGATTTTCCGCAGACGTGATTCAAATTTTTGCGGAAATTCAATTGTGGGCAGTCCTTTTTGACTGGCACCGTAAATTCGCGCCAGGGCCTCCATAGCCAGCTTCGGCTTCACATCCTCCATAGTCGGAGGCTGATCATGACGCAAACTCCAGATCCACCGGTCCAACTTCTCAAAAATGATATCCTCTTTGCCCTGTTCCCGCTCGATGTGGGGCATGGCCAAGTCGTGCTCCGGGTTGTTGCCCCAAAGCGCCGCGAAAGCCCCGTGCTTTTCATCCAATACCGCAAGATAGTAGCGAAGCTGAATTTCGTAGTAGATTGGGATAGCTCCGTCAGCCCAGTCTTCTGCCTTGTGATATGTCAGGGATTTGCACTCCAAAACACCGCCTTCGCCGTCATTCTTCCGCGTGTAGCGCCGGTCAATATTGGCGAGAGCGTATTTCAGATAAGCATGCTGATAGAGATAGTTGTCATCCGTGACGACATTACCCGTCCTCCTGGCGTAAAAGTACGCTGCAATCGGCTCCAACATATGTCCCATAGCCAGTTGGTCGGGGTTCGGGGGCGGCTTCGGCTTCATGCGCCCCTTTTTGATCATCCAAAGTTCCAGGGGTGTCGTCCACGGCGACAAACCGAAGATAACGGCAACATCGCTGCCGCCAACGGTATACTCAATATCTCCCTTAGGACCGTGCGCCCTGCATTCCAGCCATCGCGTTCTCGACATACCTGTGCAGTCGCACAGAATATTAGGTGCAGCCATTACCACTTCACCTCCCGGGCATAGTCATAGTCACGCCATTTGAGCGTGAGTGCCCGGGCCATATTTTCCTGCAGGGCCAACAGTTTGCTCTCCGGCGTCCCCTGGGTCTTGAGGATAAAGGGGATTTCCTGCATGGCTACAAACACATCATGGGCAGTGGCGCTGTCTTCCCCAATCGCCATCTCGAACATGTCGATGGCCTCCATCGCCGCCTTTTTCGGCAGCGCTAGGCGTTTGCAGATGGCCGTCATGGCATTGACCGGGTGATCTAGGTGGATAGACAGCAGGCCGCTCAATCTGGCAACCGAGTCCCCAAACTGAGCGAACAGCATATCAAGGCTCTCCACGAAGTCAGGGACCTTGGACTGCCGGCGGTGTTCCACGGAAATCATACCGCCAATATGGATGGGGTACTGTAACCCCACCAGCAACGCCGAAACCTTTGCCGAGGCCACCCCGGTGTCCGATGTAGAAAAGCGGATACCAGGCATCAACTTGGCGGCCATAGCGGTCTTCCCCTCTGCCGCCAACAATTTTGTGTAGGTATCCAGCAACTCTGTCTTTTGGTCAGGCAGTGTCCATGAGGCGCTTGTAATGGAATGATCTACATAACCGCCGGAAAACTGGTTGCCCGGGAACCGCTCGTCCATCTTGCTCTGTAAGCCGTCCAGTAACTGATCGATCTCCAACACGGAGTAGTCACGGGTATCTCCGGAATGAGCGGCCGAGACCTTCTCATCGCGGACGAGCAACAGGGCGCTGTCCTTATGGAGCGCCAGGCAGGAATTGATCAACTCCGCAAGTTTTTCACGCGGGAGTTTGGGTAGTGCAGAACCGCCGACTTTCGCCCGGTCCAGCAGGCTCTTATAAGCGGTATCGCGCAGCGGGAAGAATTTGTCCTTGACTTTGATGGCCAATTTCAGATTCTCTGCCGTGTCCTCGATTGCATCACGGGAGACAGAGGAATCGAAACTGGTCGTGTCGTTGAACAGGGGCGATGCCTTATCCAGCGCCGCCACCTCCAGATTTTTGACCTCGGTGCGCTCCCAGCGGCTGTCAGTTCGGATCTTCTCGTGGTAACTGAGCATGTCCGGGAATGCGCTGAACTGGGTGTGATAGCTGTCACAACAAGATTTCACCATGGTTTTGTTCTCCTTTCTTTTTGTAGCCGGAACTTCCTGATATGCAAAAACAGCGTTCCCTTTTGGGAACGCTGTCTATGCCGATAATGAAATGGCCAAAAAACAAAAAAAGTGCCATCTGCATTTCTGCAAATGGCACTTTGGAACACTGTAAACTATGCACGCCTTCGGCATGGCTCTGATACTGTATAGTTGAATTATATCATTCTCAGACCTTTTCGTCAACACGCTTATAACCACGCCTGCGCATACACTACCCTGTTAAGACTTCTTCGGCTCAGCACTATAGGCTGAAATACCCGTGTCCGGCTTTTGCGCCTCCGCCCAACCAAGAAAATCAGAAAAACTATGGATATTGGCTTGCACCTGCTCAATGTAAGCCGCTGGAACCGACTGACTTTCCAGTGACCTGCGCAGCATATCAAGCCGTTTCCGGCAGTATGCGGCACATGCAGCCAGTTTCTCCGGGCTGCATGTAAGTTCTCCGGACTGGATTGCACGCAGTTCGTCTTTAATCGACAGTTCTCTTTTCATCCGAAGCCTCCTAATGATATCGGCCTTCTGTGACTTAGTTTCATTTTCTCATCTTCATATCTGCCACAATTACAAGGGTATCCTCTCGATTTTGACATCTCTTTGAGCCGCATAGTGTAGGATTTGATCCAAGAGTTCTTCATTGATACAATAGCCGTCAATTAGATGCCCATCAGCGCCAAAAGTAAGGCACTCGTTCAGCGCAAAGTCGAAGATTTCATTTTCCACCCACTTGTTCCCGTCAGAATCAAAGGCAACAAGTTGATTATCCCTTATTTCAATACTGATATCTTCGATTTTCATGCTCATGAAGAGAGAATCCAGTGCATTTGCTTCCTCAATGAGGAGTTCTTCCTTGCTTTTTATTGTGCACCTTCTCCCTGCCGCTTCATCAATAGAGTCTGATCGCCCTGTTGTAGGCGTCTTGTGTGCTAAGTATTTCTGGATGATCTCACGGTTCTGTTCGGTATCCAAGTAAAGCCCATCCGGCACTTGTGGCATCCCGAATATGAGTTTGACCCCGTCACGTTCAGCCAATTTTGTAGCATAACTTTCATCTGCAAATTCTGTCCCTACCAAATCTCTAAACACACAGACATAGAGTGCGTGGGGTATGTGAAATTGCTCGTTTGTATCACAAGTGATTTCATATCCCTTTGTCAGTGGCCGCAGTTCCTGAATCGTGTCTTGAAATTCCGCAAATACAATCGCCATACTCTCGTCTTGCGGCACCCCAGTGTCCATATACTGTCCAATTTTTAGAATGAGATCGTTCACTAACTGTTCGCATCTTTCGAAGTCTAGCGTCCCCATTTGATAGTCGTTGATCAGTTTCCGCCTCACAGGGAAAAAGAGTTTATTTCGCAATTCAAAATACTCCATTGATATAAAACCTCCACTCTTCGTTGTTGTATTTCTGCCGGTTCATGCGTGTTTAACTAAACACCATATGCCACGATCTGCCTTTTCGAAGGTTCGGGGATTGATCTGCAGGGTCTGCCGCACCTTTTCCTTCCACCACTGCTGGCTCTGCGCCCGCTTATGTCCTTCCACACGCCGGTAAATCTCTTCCAGCGGTGCGCGGCCATTGCAATCTTCCAGTATGTCGGCAATGATATCCCGCCATGTGGCGCCGGGCATATCCCGAATATCGCTATTCACACGGTAGGTCATCAAAAATGGGATGACTAGCGGCGTTTCTTTCCGCAGCAGCAGAACATATTCATGGACGATGGGGATGAAACGGCCGCCGTAGGTCCTACGGTCGGACACGCAGTTGTGCTGGGCTTTAATAATGATATTTTCCACGCCTGAACAAACCCATCCCAGGTTGGGATCCGAGAGATGTCAAATAGCCTCGGATCATAGCCGTACTGCATCCTCACACTTCCGCAATAGACCGAAAATCGTTTTCTGGATCGCAGTTTAACCTGCTACCATCTGCCATTTGGATATAGCCCTCCACAACTTCCGTTTCCTTGAAAAAGTTGTTGGAGGAGATGCTCCCGTCCTGAAAATCCACAACAACCCCCAAAATGTCGGTGTGGCCGTCTCTATATACCAGCACAAGAGACGCCGGCACATTATCAGGAGCCAGCAATTCATCCTGGGCTACGCGCACACTGACGGAGTCCAAAATGTCATAGTCTTTGGCTTCATCCCGAGTGAAAAATACCTGGATATGCTCAGAAGGCAGGTCATTGATCAGATCCCCCCAGTTATAATCTCTGGATGCACAGCAGTTGCTCCGCCATCCATCCGGGGTCGCCAGCCAGGTTTGGACCCGACTGCGCAGGGTCTGCATCACAAATGTTTCAGTGGAGACAAATTGGGAGTTGCTTTCCTGGAATGCCTCTTTTTCAACGAGGACAAACAGGTTATCGGCCCAGATCTCGTTTTCACAGGGCCGCTCCCGGATCATCGTCAGAACGATGAGCCCCTTTATATCTGCGTCTTCCGGGCTATCTCCAGGCCATTTCCATCCTTCGATGGGACCGGACGTTTCCTTTTGTCCATCTTTCAGCTCATCGTAGACAGCGCCGCAGCCGCAGCACTGAAATGGTCCAAAAGGTGTGTTGCTTTCATAGATGGATGCCTCGGCACCGCCGGGCATATTATCAAGAAATGCACCGGAATCATCCACTAGAATATCCAGATGGCAGACCTGATGGCCCACAAATACCTGCCCATCACAAAATCTACATTTCACAACTGATCTCTCCTTATCTTGTTCTTAGACGGATTGGGCGCAAAGGAAGCCCCCTTGCGCCCGATTCATTTAACTATTTGCCTGATCCGGTTGGCTATTGGGACGCTTGGTAAAATGGTCGAGCGTTATGGGATATTCATGCTCTCTTACCATACCCAGTTCTTTCAGTGCCGTCACAAATCCATATAACTGGTGTGCAGCGGTTTCCGCAGTTGTTGCCGGATAGTGCCTGTTCCCAATCTCCATGTTTAACCGCTGTTCAAAGCGGCCGACGTGCTGGGCAACCCAGCTCCGGCTTGAGGCGTAGAGCGGCTTATGGAAAAACCAAACTCCCTCGTCATCCGCATGGCTGGACACGATCTCACGGCCAAACAACTTTTCCAGCAGGCCGCAGGCCTGGTTCTGGTCAATGCTGTCACTATACAGAAAATGGTCTGTGCTAATGTCCCTCAAATCAAGGCGTTCACAGATATATTCGCTGTCTTTCTCGCTGATCTCACCGTTTTTGTGAAGGACTATATCCCAGTAATAAAAATCGCTTCGTTTCATATGAACCGTATATGCGGCGGACAACAGTGACCGAATCAGTTCATTTAATTGATTCTCCAGGTCTTCCCATTCCAAATGGACTGCCATATAGTGGGTTTCCGCATCTGTATTCAGCCGACGGGCCAACGCATCATAGCCTTCGACCAGCAGAACGCCGTATTCTTCCTCTGATAGGCCTAAGAAGGCTGGAAGCGCCATCTTGATGTCCCACGTATGCCAGAGTTCAATCCAATCTTCGATCATGTTGAAGGAACACTCTCTAGCCTGGAACCGTTCTTTGAATGTCATGATTTCCTCCTTTTTTACAGTAGAGACGCAGCGCAGATACCCGCTCTGTGTCTGCATCGCAGCAGCTGCTTGCTTTTTCCTGTTGTACAGTCTTGGCTAAACCTTTAGGGGCCGGATACTCTATCTCATCAGAGACAAACAGTTCTTCCTGCGCGAGAATATCCCGACCACCGCGAGTTCCGGTCTTACCGTTCATCATCTGTCCGGAAGTGTTCTCCGACATCCAGCCATGTTGCCATACACACTCCGCTATTTTCACATCCAAAGATGTCGCAGTATCCTGCCACTTCTGCCGGTGCTTCCCCAGGACCAGACTCGGCATCCTGGATTCTGTATCTTTTCCCGGCAGTACACATCAGCACACCGTCGACCACCAGATCCGAAATACAGAGATAAAACCCATTTGCGTCATTCTTTTTATTGCGCATAATATCGCTCCATTCTCCTTGATTCCCTGTTACAGCGGCCTATATCAACCGCCGTTTTTCACATCTTGCGAACCGACCTCAATCGGTTCATCGGACAAAACGTTGACATAACGGCTGAACATCTGGACCAGGCTTTCCTCGGTCAGATCTCGTTCTCTATCTGTGATTTCCCAGGGGTAGCAGGGCTGATAGATGAGATAAGTCGCACCACTGGAATCATCACAGGCAGTCAGACGTAGGCCTTCCGCCTCCTCAATGACCTGCTGTAAAATCGTGGCAAGGCCCAGATAGTAGACCTGGTCAAAATCCATATAGTCATCCCAGTCTGGTTCTGCAATATCTAACTCCGATAACCAGGCACGAATCTTCTGATCCAGTTCCGGCGCCAGTTTCAGCAGCGCCTGCAGCCGCTCTACGCTCTGCTCCTTGATATCGTCCACACGAATCCCGTATCCGTAGTTATGCCATGTACTATAACTCATTTTTGGTCCTCCTTCTGAATGGCTCTTTGTGTTTCTTTGAGTTTCCTGGCGCGCAGTTCCTGCTCACTGAGAAACAGCGCATTATTCTTCCAGATGTATTCCCGCGCATAGTAGGTCAGCGCACCGCCCAGGGCACCCAAGGTCTGCATAGCTGTTAAAGAAGTCTCCAGCGTCTTGTAGGTGCCAAGATGCCAGTCCTTCTGCGGCCCATCCGGGCGGATACGCCCAACAGCATAGCAGTCGAGATAGATCCCCTCATTTCCGCCCCAGTTCACCTGGGCAATGAAATAAAAGTCATCGCAGCTGATCTCCTGCGGAGTATCGTACCGTTCCGGGTTGAAGTAGTCCACAATGGCCTCCGCCGCGGCATAGTGTCCATCGGTCACAACCAACTGGTGGATGTTCTTCATCAGTGTCTCTCTGGTAATGCGGTCAATCTTGAGTTTCAATTCAGGGTCATCCTCCAGATACTCCTTGCAGTACTCGGCTGTTGATGAGCCTTCAAATCTGCGTCGGATTTGTGCGGAAGTATGTCCGCACCCCAGCGTCGGATCGTTGTCGGGTCCAGTAATATCCCGCCACACGCAGCACCAGCACATCGGTTTTTCCTGCTTCACTTTCTTGTGCCTCCTGTCGACTTTTTATTGCAGACTATTCATTTTGAATAGGGAAAGGGAGCAGGGAATCCCCTGCTCCTCTCTCCATGCGGCTATATCAAGCCGTCAGATAGTGAATATTGCGCCCCACCGCACGGGTAATTGTCATGTAATCCGGGACATAATCCTGTTTTTCAGCGTTATCTTCGGGATCATCATGTACGATGATGGCTTCTCCCGGCAATACAGTGGAATTACGGCTGGGGTCGTAAATACTCTCCGAAATATCAAATTCAACTTCAACCGCATAGCGCCCTTTCATATCTCGCATATAGACACACTTAGTATCCCTGCTGAACAGGTCAAGGCGCTGATTTTCTGCAGACACAATGCCTCCATCCTTGAGGTAAAGCGTGAGATTATACTGCTCGTCATGGGTGTTGATGATATTCAAGTCCTGAATGGCGGCTTCAAACGACTCACCGGAGCGAAGTTCAAATGCAATGGATCGCAGGCAGTCATAGTTCAGGGAAACTTTGTTGGAGAAACGAATTACCTTCTCAATCTCGTTCTGGTATTGACCGTCTAGTTTATCCGTAAGATACTGCCGGATCTCTTCCCCCGTAGGATAGCCGAAGCGGAAGTGATAATGGAAGCGGCCCGGCCGGTTCACCATATAGTCATTGAGCCCATGCAGGCTGTTGCAGGTGATAATAAAGAGTTTTTTCCCCTGCGATGTGCCGTCAAACAGGCTCAGAAATGTGGATTGTGGATCGGAATCATGATTGCTACCAAAGGTTTTGTCAAACTCGTCAAACAGGAATACAACCTCCTGTTCAATGGACTCAATGTAAGACGCAATGCCCGGGAAAGCCTGATCGACAATGATAACTGGGTATCCCGCCTCCACAGCTTTGGCAGACAGGAGGCGTGCGAAGAGTGATTTGCCGATGCCCTTATCGCCGCTCAGGATCACGCCCAGGTTCCGTTGGAATACCTTGAAGGACCGGAGCACTTTCTCCGCTTTTTCCGGGTGAACGCCATAGACCGGTTCCTTGACCACAAGGTCCGGACGCACCTTCAGGAAAAAGCCCGTCATTTGGCTAAAACAGACCGTATAGGTCTGGGCCGGGAGGCCGTCATAGGCCTTGAGTGTGTCATCGTAAATCTCATACCGAGAGCCGATGCTGATTGCTTTCATAACCATTTCTCGCTTTCGTATTCAAAGTTTATTTGCTGCTCATACAGCAATCTCAATTTCCTTTTCCCGCCCCCACTGTTTGAGAAAACGGTATTCCTGAGTGGTGAGCGGACGCCGGTTCATACCTTGAGCCTGGCAAATTTGCTTGCCGCTTAATTGCAGAGTGACTAGCGACTCTTCCGGAATATCGCGGTACCGCAGGAACAGGATATGGCACTCACCATTGGCCACACGTTCGATATACTGTCCGACACAGTGACTTAGATTGATACCTTCTTCTGCCAGTTCCTCAGGTTTAGTGGGAATCACAATACTGTATTTGCTCCCAGTGTAGGCCAGATCCTTGATCGCCTCGCTTTGTTCAGAAAAGTTTTCGCATGTAGCGATCAGTTTCGCCTGATTGACTTTCAGGGCCATAATATCGTGCTCTGTTTTGAAATGCGCCGGGTATTTCTCCTTGACTTTCCCGTAAAAGCCCTGCTGCATCTGCAGATAATCCATATACTCTTTGAAAAACGTGCGTTCCACTGAGGAGTAGCCCTGGGCATATAGATCAAATAGGATATAGTCGATAAACCGGCGCAGGTTAATGTTGTAGGGAGATTCCATGATTGTCTTAAATGATACTATCTCCTTGGATGATATCGCGTTGTTATCATAGTAGTTGGTGTAGTGACTGGAAAAATTCAGTTCTGTAATGCCGGACTGAACCAATTTCTCAGCGAAGTACATCGCCTCGTTCGCGCCGTGATGCCGCTCGATCCAGAAAATGACCGGAATGCTTGGCTGATATTTTTTCCGGTCAGACATATTGGGGAACATGTTATATAGGCGCATGAAAAGCTTGCTGTTCTGCTCCCAAAACGGCACATACCAGTGCGGGTAATGTGTACTCACCAGCACATTGTGGCGACACATATCCATCAGTTTCTCATCGGTGATCACATTCATAATGAAGTCTACAGACTCACGGAATACCGTGTGGAGCCAATGCACCTGATGGAGTGTGATACACCTCTCCTTCAGGTCCCGCAGGAAGGAAGACAGGTTGGTCTCTGTGAGCGGGTCAACATGATCGGTTTTGCAATCTTTGATGTAGAAGATGCCTTTGCTGACCAAAACCACCAGTTCACGGTCGGTCTTCAGTGTTCGCCGCTTGACGATGAAATCAGTGTTGTTTTCGAGCACAACCTCATAGTCAATGGTGACTTTCGCTGATACGCTATCCATATCAATGATGTAATCCTTCAGCATCACAGTCTTAGGATTTGTTTCGCTCTTCATTTGAGCAACCTCCTTAATTTAATAATTTTTGATGACAACTACCTCCTGCGGTTCAATAGGCGGCGGCGTAGTCTCCGGGCTATACAACTCGCCGTTGTCGATATGCTCCGTTGTGGCGGCCATGTGCCGAATTCTCTCTAACTCAGTATCCGGGACCCAACAGTAGAGGTTTACCTCACGGTTATACCGGATATGCGCCACCATAGGCCACTCACTGCCTACCCCCACCCGGTTGCAGACAGTGATCCCATTTCCCATACAGAAAAAGCCAAGATTCCACCGGTCTTTCTCCTCTTTTTGCGCCTGGGCTGTGCAGCCGAGACAGGCCTCGCACATACCGGTCGCCTGGGCTGTGGAAACAGCCCAGGCGGGATCATTGACACACCTCCTCACGGTTTATCCTCCTGTTTGTCCTCCTTCCAGAGACCTGCGGCAGCCTCATGCTCATAAAGCCTGCGGCCTGTCAGAGCCAGCAATACGCCGTCAGGATCCATTTGATCATACGCTTCCAACAACACACGAGCTTTCTTCTCATAAGGCCTGTTATCATAGATCGCATGACGCCTGATTTCAGAAATCAACCGCTCTAGGTTAGCGTGTGTTTGCGGGAAGGTCTGGCAGCGGCATTGTTCGGGTGTCTCATAACAAATCTGCCCACGCAGTTTAACCCACACTCCATCAACAAATTGGTGTCGCCAGTAAGTATTGTCTTCACCGATATAGGAAATGCAGCCTTCTTGCGTATAGGGCACAAGCATGTCCAACACATCCATAACCGTACGCTCGTCATAGTTACCGCTATAGGTCATTTCGATGAAGAAATCGTCCGTCTCCATGCCACGCTCAAGTTCGACAAAGCCGACATCGTTCAACACGGTTGTCAGCCACCAAAGCGGATCATCGTAGCGTTTCATTTGGCATTTTCGCCTTTGATATTCTCCTTGGACACTTTTTGCCATCTGCTCACCACATTGGCTCATTTCCTCGCTGCAGAGCCGGTCATATCTGCCCAGCAAATCATCGTATAACTGTCGCCGTGCGGTATCGGAAGGAATCCGCAACATGATAGAGCCCGAACCTGTTGTGTAATAACTCATCTTTCTATACCCTCATCACTGATTGGCTTGTGGTGCATACTGCACAGCAAGATAGTAGTCCCGCAGTTTGTCCAGCGCCGTCTGAAAACTGCATTTCTCAGCCCTTCTCACCGGTCTTTTGCCGTCCAGATAGAGAACGATGGCTTGCCGCTCTTGAGGCTCTAGCCGGGACAGCGCCTGCCGCAGGTGCAGTTCACTATCCTGCTGCTCCTCGAAAGATGCCTCTACTAAAGAGAATCCATATTCCTCTGCCAGTTCCAGCGACCAGACACTGGTGCCAAAACGGTCAAACGCAGCTAAGCCATGCGGCTTGTGCCTCTCCTTAATGTCCAAAATAGCGTACTGCAGTTTTGCCCAGATATGGACTTTGATAGAATTGGACCGACTGGGGTCGAAAGATTCGATGGCCCGCAGTGCGGCAATAGCCAGTTCCTGATAGACATCGTCGCGGTCCAGATGCAGTGCAAACAGCAACAGCCGATGACGGTGCATTGTCCGGTTGATCAGTTCCATATTCTCTATAAAGATGTTATTTCTAGTAATGGCATCCATGTTGACGCTCCTTCCTTAAATGGGCAGGGCAAGGCCTGGAAAGGCCTTGCCCTGCAACTGTTGTAAACAGATTTGATTGTTCCTTGCTATTGGCCGTTTCAGCCGTGTAAATTACGCAGAAATTTGCCCAGTGACCAGCGGAAGATCGCAGAACAGCCAATACAGTTCATCTGCCAGCGCCGGTGTAGACATCCCTTTGTAATACCAAAGCAGCCGCGGATTTTTTCCGTCCAACGCAATCACAACTGGTAGTTTGCTACACGGCTGGTATGGGAGCGGCATCACATCCGCATAGAGCCCGGCACCGTCGAGTGCCGTGTCCAGCAGCGACTTCAAGTATTGTGTGATGCTGCTTGTTTCATCGCTCACCGGCATGCGGCAACAGACTGTGGCGGCCGTGATGGCAGACCTGAATTGATTGCGCATTTCCTTTTCAGCCATCATTTTACTGCACCTCCTGCATAAAGTAAGGTTAAGGAGCGCTACGTTATGCAGCCCACTCCTTACTGTGGTTAAAAGCGGATAAACTGCTTAATGATGCCGGCCAATTTGATCGGCAGTTTTGTGAGGTCGGTGATGTCCAAATAAGCATCGCCGTAGATGCGCTCGATGTTCTCCTTGTCTGCCCCAATGGCCGCCGCAACGAAGATAATCCCTTTGCGCTGGTACTCATGCTTGATCCCGCGCAGATCTTCCTCTGCTGCGGTCCCATAGTAATTATAATCTGCGGGTTGTCCATCAGACACCAACATCAGCAACTTGATATCCTCTGGCCGACGCACTAGTTTTTCCGCCACATAGCGAAGCGCTGCTCCGTCGCGGTTGCTGCCCCGAGCCGAAATATCCATCATCCGGTACCGGTCATCCCGATCAATGGCCTCAAACTCCGCATAGGAGTATAAATCAACGCGGTCGGAGGTGGAATGTCCATACACGGTGATGGGAATGCCCAGTGCCTGACAGAAATCGTACAGAATGATTGCTGTTGATCTGGCATAGGTGGCCCGATCATTCCAGGACATGCTACCAGACTCGTCCAACAGCAGTCCTACGCACAGCGCAGGCATTTCGTTGGGGAGCGCATTTTTATAGAACACACGTGAATCTGTCCGGAACAGTGCGTGAGAGTCCAAACGCCGTCCCATCAGCAAACTTGTCTGTTTTCCCCCACGCCGGCTGTCCTGCATCTGCTGCAAGACGGACTTTTGTAATTGCCTGGAAATGTGCAGCAATTCACCGGCAATGGACTGGTACTTCTCTTTCATGTCATCGCTGACAGAAGCAATGCGGTGTACCGTCTTATTGACGCCATCGTGGATATCCCCATAGGAGATGCTCTGAGCGAGTTCCGTCAGTTCCTCAGTACGCTGGCGCTCTAAGTCAGTGGTAACGCTGTCCTCGGCGATACGGTTGAGCAGCCTCTCAATATCAGCAGCTGCTCCCGTATAGCCTGAACCCTCATAGTCGTCATCCCGCTCTGAGGTACCGCCCTCTGGAGCGGACACCTCGCTGGTTTCCTGTAGAGGGATGCGACCGCCTTCCTGGTCTGATACCTTCTGGTGTGAGGGTGTTGGACCGCCGCCCAACTGTACTGCCGTCTCGTCGCCCGCGCTCTGATCACTGTCGTCTGTTTCCCCTGCTGCGCCGCCGGCCGAAGTCTCTGTTTCCTCCTCGGACTCAGGTTCTTCGCCAGCGCCAGAGCCAGTTTGGGCATCCTCGCCTTCGTTTTCCTCACTGTCGTTGGAACTGGCGGCTAACGCTGCAGTTGCAGCGCGCTGCTGACCAGTCGCTGTTCCGCCAGGACTGGACGATGTGCTGCCAGCATCCACCGGGGCCGTGTCGCCGGATCCCTCCTCACTGCCCCCCATGAGAGAAGAGAGGAGTTTGCTCAGCAGGTTATCAGAATCTCCGGAACCACTGCCGCCAGGCGCGGTGTCTTCTGCCTGGTCCTTACAGAACTCCATGAAGTCCTTGATATAGGACCAGCACCGGATCAGGATCAGATTGGCAGTGCGGCATCTGTCCTTGTAGTCCCGGCTGGCCAAAGCCGTATCCAACTCGCTCAGAAGAGAGAACACCACCTGTATACGCTCATCAGAAAGTGGCGTCCCACCATACTTGAGTTCACCCCAGAGCATATAGGATAACATGGCGTTTCGGATGGTCATCCAGATATGCCCGCCATCCTCCTCGCGGTCGATCATATCCTCAATGGTAGGAAAATTTTCGAGTCTGTTTTTGCGCCACGCCCGCAGACTGCTGCCCAAGATGCCGGGGTAGTCCATCAGCATCCGATTTTCGATATAGCCATCCTCCAGGACGTTCAGGATGTCATGGGATATTCTCCCCAACAGGCCGACATTCTTTGGATCTGCTTTCTGGTAGGCTAACAAATCCGCTTCCGCATCTCGCTCTGCAGCATTTCGCAGGGGCGGATTCTCCGGGAACCACCTGCCGATCTCTTGAAAACTGTGATAGGACTGCGATGCAAGAAAGTCCGTATAGAGTACATGCCCAAGTTCATGGGCGAATAGTCCGCAGACTTGTTCGTACCGCGCCTGCCGCCCCTTCTGCCGTGTCACCTGAGGATTGCCGGCATTGATCTGGATCAGGGCATTATCCGTACAGGCCAGGCTCGGATTCTTGGGCTTCCAGATGATGCTGCACTTTACCCTGCGCCGATAGCCGTACCGCCGTGTCTGTGCGGCGGCAATATCCGCGAAGTGATTGGCCAGGATACGCGAGGTAAAAAACTGGCGGTCAGTGATTTTCGACTGCTTCTGTGCAATCAACTGCTTGATTTTCTTATGACTCACTCTTGCCAAGAGTAGCGGTCCTCCTTTCCTTTTTTCTTTCGATCAAACTGCCTTCTTTTGTTTGGGTGCGAAAATCGGCTCCAACACAGTGGTAAGCAGTGCGGACCGGTCTTCTTCATCCGATGTGGCCTTGCTCACGATGGTATAGCGCGCCGAGGTATAGGGGTCCCCTGTAATCTCTGTACTCATGATCCAGTCGATGAGACTGCGCATACCACAATTGCCGTCTGAGATCCCATTTTTCCGGCAATAGTCGGCCATATCGCATACCACCTGTACCATGCGTCCGACCAGGACATCATCTTCACAGCCGGTAATGCTCATGGCGCGCTGCGCCATGATTTCCGGCTCCGGCAATTCGATATCCTGAGTGAGATTCATGCGGTCAAGAACCGATTGGTTTACGCCGCGGCAGCCCTCGTAACTGACATTGGTAGTCACCACAACCACTGCGTCCGGATGACGATGGATCACCTCGCCGGTTGGCAGGGTAATGGACCCTTTTTGCTCTAAAAGAGAGTTGAGGCCAACCAACACACCAGGCTGAATAATCGTGGTGGGCTCCTGCAGTTCTACTAAATATCCATGCTTGAGCGCACGGATGAAGTCCGTTTCGATGTAGGTAAAGGTCTGCCTGCCGTCGGATGACTCCGGCTGCACTTTGCACAGTTGTTGCAGTTTATTGGTGACCATCTCCATAACAAGGCTCATACAGTCCTGTGACGTTGCATCGGGCTTTTCCATGCCGGAGAGTTTCTGGTATGTGCCGGCGGGGTCATAGTCCATGTCATCCAAATCGGGCAACCCCATGAGTTTTTTCACATTCTCATAGGTAATTCCGCCCATCTCTTTGAGCTGTTCCCGCTGTTGGTCCAAGTCAGCATCGCCAGTAGAAGGTCCATCTGTGTCAGGAAACACCTGTCCGACAAGGTCAAATATCTCCGTGCCGGCAGAGCAGGTGTACTTCATATACGGCAGGTTCAGCCCGGCCGCAATTGCCCGGGCCCCCTCTGTCTTTCCTGTACCAGCAGGGCCGCGCAGCAGGAAGTTTCGCATGGGCAACGACCGCCCAGTAGATGCTTTCGCGTGTTTACAGATCGTAATGACCTCCTCCGGCAACACATACCAAGGCTCCAAAACAGGTACAAGCGCCTGTTCATGAGGCGTAAGAATGCGTGCCGGATTCAAGACATATTTGCCAATGAAATCGCTGTGCGGCGTGGCCTCCTTAATCTCCAATTTTACGGGAGCGCTGGAAGTGGCCAGAATTGTGAACATACCAGCCAGCACGCTGTCCGGCCGGAAGTTCCCCGCATCAATATGAGTAGTGGAAACCCGCATCAGGTTCCCCGACCCGTCGATATTGACCGGCAGATGCGCACCGCAACTGCTATCGCTGACCCGCCGGTAGGCGTTATCACAGAGAATGGCCAGATCATTCGTCGACTGATTGATATCAGGGAATCCCAGTTGATATTGTTTTTCGAGTTCCATCAGGTGCTCTTTGAACTCGTCATCCACCATCAGGGCCGGGAGCATCGCCATGAGAACCGCCGCGCCATCCCGACCATTATTCCGAATAGCGTAGGTTTCGATCATCTCCGTATCCTTGTTATAGAGACTGGCAAGGACGGAGCCAGAAGCAGGCTCGTAGACGGCCAAATGGTAGTCATCAGGGCCGGAATCAGACTTATATTCCGCCACGCCTTTGGAACCGCAGAGCCCAACGGCGCCGGGTTCTACGCCATACTTACACTTGAAATAGGCCAAGACCGCCTTAGCCACAGTGCAGCAGAGCGTGGACTCCGTCCCATCTCCATACTTGGAGGATACCTTGACCTTCCGCTTGACCTTATCAAAAGGCTCGGGTAAGGGTCTGGAAAAGGAAAACAGTTTTGAACTCATTGAGATCACGCTCCTTATTTTATTTTGATTTGTACCTGAATGCCATCCGCCAGAGGCTCAGCTGAGGCAAATCCGTTGCGCAGCAATTCCTTGCAGATGAGCGGCCAACTATCACCGTGGGGCAGTTGGCTGGCAAAAATGCGGAAGGTGTCTTTGCCTTGCGCAATTACCTCATTGCACTGTGCATTCAGATTTTGCAGATTTGCGTCCACCCATTCAAATGCTAAGAGTCCATAATCTACAGTTTCCTGCCGTGGCTTCGGCGCATCATCCTCCTCTGATTCCAGTTCTGTCTCAGGTACAGGCGGTGGCGTTTGCTCCGCTGCCGTATAGTCAAGGCCGCAAAACTGCAAGTGGTTTACCAGAACCATTGCCATTCGATAGCCTCCGGCGCGGTTGAGCAGGATAATCAGTTCTCCGCCCTTTTCAAAACGCTCCCGGGCATCTGCTGCTGCCCAAATCCATTTGGCGTCAGGGTACCGGGCAACGATCTGCTCAGTGATCCGCCTCTGCAGTAGCGAAAATGCGTCGGCCAGTACCGTTTCCTCCGAAACTGGTGCAGGCAGACCCAAAAGCAGCGGCGATGGCGGTTCGGGTTGCTTTTCCAGATGGAACAGCAGCCATAGCGCATAGGCAAATACGCCGATCATCATCAACAGCAGAATCGGCCACAGCCGGGTGGTAAATACCAGCAGCGCCATCAGCCCCATGATCGTCAGCACCTCATTTCTCTTTTGCTTCTTTTGCTCGCGGGTCATCCCGCATTACCTCCTTCTGTTTTGGCAGATAGAAATATACCGTGCTCTCTATCTTCCCTAGGACTTGCCGACAGACGAGTGTTGCCAGCAGCGCATTTTCAGTGGTCTCTTTGCCATCCAAGAGTGTAAGAACCATCTTTTTCTCCTCAACGTCTTGAGATGGAGCTACCGCACTCCTGAAAGTCTGTTTAGAGGAGCATACCTGCATCTGATACTGCCGTCTGTATCCCAGAACGGACTGCAATTGCCGTGTCTGCTCCACAGTCATTGTACCGCGGGTCAGCCGGCGCAGAACCATCTCCAGTTTCTTGGCTTTGCTCTTTGCGCTTTTCTTCCGAAATAACCGGTTATTCAGCCCCACCCCTCCTAAAATGCAAAAAAGAGCGCACATGGAGTGGATGGTTCCGACTTCATGTGCGCTCTTTGACGCTTATAGTTATATTTTATTGGCTCTGCCAGTTGCATACTCAGCCTGGGAAATAGGGATTGTTCCCGCCACTGAAACTCTCGTAGCCCGTAAAGCCTTGAGGCATGGCACCAGACGAAGCAGGAGGGGCCGCCGGCGGTTGAGACTGTCCAGTTGCAGGATAGGATGACGGCTGGGACTGCCCAGTTGGGTAGTCCTGCTGCGTGCCTTGTCCGGTTCCATCCTGCGCTCCGCCGTTCTGCCCTTTTTTCTGGCCGCTTCCACTGTAGGAATACTGGATGTCATCCAAATTGATAACCGGACTGGAGCGTTTTTCCTTGCTTTCCTTGTCTGTCCAGCGCTCCTCGTCATAGTCACCAAATATTGTGACGACCGATCCTTCTTTGAGTTTCATCTTTTTGATGCGTTCACAGATCTCACCAAAAGCCTTGATCTTCAGGTTGACCCACCGGTGATTGTTCTCCTCACGGCTATCATATTTGCGGTTTCCGACTTGGAAAACAGCAAACTCGCCGCCGTTCTCGCTATTGAAGAAGCGGATCGCCGGTGCGCCGTCATATCCTTTGGACACAACGGCATCTGAAATAAAGATCTTCATCATGGTGTTTTTTCTCCTTTCCGCAGGTCATGCCCTGCATTCAAACGATTTTATTTCAAACCCGTGTTTTACGGGTAGAAAACAAAAAAGTGCCAAACAGCGCAATCGCGCTATCTGGCACTGTGCAACACGGGAACTTTGATTTCTCAACGAAAACACGGTTACTATTGACTTGATTATATCACGGCAAATAGTAAAGGTCAATATTCTCCCGCGCATGTTCCTCTATCCTGTTTCCAGAATCCATCGAATCTTCACGCCTGTGGGATACTTTTCAGGAGTTCGCCGCGGGCGGTTACGGCAATTCCACCCCAATGGCCGGGCCGATGTGAGCCCATCCCGCAGAAACCCGACTGCCCGCAAACTGCTTCCTGATTCCTGCGGCAGCGTATAGGTCACAAACCGATGGTATCCCATCTCCTTCCCTACACGAATGGTAGCTGCGCAGAGTTTGCTGGCGGCGTGGCGGTACACAGGGTCACAACATATTCGATTCAACTCTAATGTACGTCCATCGTTTAGCGCTCTTGCCTTTGGAATACTGGCAATGGCAACGCCAATTCTCGCTCCGTCGCCGGCAACTAGGCCGATGGAGAATTTATGCCCTTGCGGGGCGGAACAGTGGCGATGGTTCTGGCGAACAAATTCCATCGCTTCCTTGATAGACACCGGAGTAATATCCATCGGGGTAATCAGACTGAACCGATCTCCATCGGCATAGCAAAACCTTGGCCAATCATCGTCAGGCTGGCAAATCAGAAAACGCCCCAGCCTGTGAACCACCGGCCAACTGATTTCCCGCTGCTTATCATATACAGAAGTACGTTTTTCCTGTGGAGAAACCGCTAAAGCCATTGGATCAAGCGAAAGAACCGGCCGCTTGACTACTATCGCATTCGTCAGATCGTAGTATTTTCGGTCAGGACTCCCATAGTGGTATATCTGCATATGGACCGGCAGTTTCCAGTCCAATGCCTCCATGATCCGCTCAAACTGTGCTTCTGAATAGGTGGCGCTATCCCGGTACCACTTCCCCTGGATGCGGTAGTTGAAGATATGATAGATCATACCTGTTACGTCACCTTTCCCCGTATCGCTGGCACAACGGCCAGATAGGAATGCAGCCGATGGATACCACGCCACTCATAAAGCGGCGCGGTATCTGCAATATAAAGAGTTAGTGCATCTCCCTCTCGCACTGAGATATGCCGGTTGCGAAGTACGACCAGCAGAGCTTTCCCCTCGACTTCCATCAACATCGCCTTAGGCCGCAGACGCAACGGCGTACGCTCTAACTTCAACACCGTGCCTTCGAGCACAAGATACTGCCCGCGTCGCCCGATGTTATAAAGTCGGAAGGCACTGAATGCCAGTAAAACCGCACACAACAGGAACGGTACGGAGACTGTTATGGAAAAGAAAAGCATCGCCAGGGCAGCCAACACAAGTGTCAGCACAGAAAGCGCCGCCTGTATCAGCATCTGGTGCTGAAGTGCAAGTGGGATATTACAAGCATCCTGTTTCACACCCATTTCCTCCTCTACACCAAAAAAAGCCTGCCCATGCGCAGGAGACGGAGCAACGACATCACAAGGGCGTCCCGTGCCGGGGACCATTCCATCTCTGATTCAAGCGTTCCATCCCAGATCAACTCTTTAGAAGAATAGATTTGCTCAGTGAGTTCCTGGCGGCCCTGTTCTCCCAGCAGCGCAGGCACCGGCTTTGTGCCCTGCTCCTCCAGCCGGATCAATTCGCTGGCGGTCAGCCGCAGTCCTGCCTGTTCAATCCAAGTCCAAATGCGACCGTCATAACCCGTCTGTACTGGTTTGGTATCCGAATCGAGTTCCGGACAGATAATACAGCCGGACAGGAGCCGGTAATGTGCCAGATCCCCCCGCTCCTTCGTGGTGGCGGCCAAGCCGGACTGCTCCAATCTCCGGATGTAGTTCTCTTTCCCGGCAGGCACCTCCTTGGGTGCCTGCTGGGCATTTGTCCATAGTCTCGCCATCTCCGGCCCCAAAGCAAAAACTTTTCCGCAGTGGGACACTCGAAATTCTTCGGTTGATTTCTGAACGGCTAATCCCTTGGATAAGTACATCATGTTATTCACCCCATCTTTATTTGCGTTTGCCCTATTACACAAGAGTGGGGTCCTTTTTACAACAGTGCCATAAATGCAATGGCCAGCAGGATGACTCCAAGCGCCCCTGCCACCAATAAGATGACCTTCTTAATCAACTCCGGATCCAAACGGTCTCTTTGCTGCCCAGCGTCAATGGGCTTGACATCGTTATAGTACCCATCATAGTTGATATCCATAGGGTTCTTTTTCTGTTTTGGTGGGTGCTTCGATGCGGGGTGGGAGCCCTGCCGCTTTTCTGCTCCTATAGAGCGATGTTTCCGAAGCGGAGGCATGGATGTGCTTTTTGCCCCATGTACTGGGATTTGTTTACCGCACTCGGCGCAAAAAGAGGCGGCGCCTCCTACAAGGGAAGCGCCGCAATAGGGACAGAATTTCATAATACCGACTCCTTCTTCCAATTTGATTTCCAGCGTAATCGCTGTCCGTCGCTTAACATAGGAGTAGATATTATGATTATAACATCAAAACATCCGCCTGTCACCCGCGCCAGACTTGCCAGTTCCACTGCCATAAATACTGCCAAATACACTCGCAAATCCTACTTGCCGTGCTGGCTGTACCGACTGAGGTGGCTGTGCCGGCGGCACCGGCTGCTCCGGTGGTTTCCTCGATGCAGAGTCTTGTGCTGGCTGCGGCGGTGCCTGTGCTTTTGACCGTCCAGACGACTTTTTCTCTCGCTCATTGATCCGTGGCCCATGGATTGCCCCCCACTCCGCAGTGTATTTGGCAGAGAGCCAGGCGCGGTAGTGCTCCGCCGTGGTCAGCAGTAGTTCGTTGAGCTGGCGCCAACTGAGGATCACAGAAACATGCTGTTCAGGGTTTGCCCCAAACTTGGGGACAATCAGTCCGGTTTTGTTCTCCTCCCCTGGTCCGCTATCCGCAGTGAGAAAGTAGTCGGACTTGCTTGAGATCGTCAGTTTTACGACCCGGGACAGGCTCTTCCCGTCTGACCGAGATTTGCCGTACTTGGCCAGCTGTTTTGCCGAGGTGGCGCCCAGATGTTCATATAGCGGCTCCTGCTTTTTTTCCTGCTTATATTGCTGCATCCGCATATGCAGGGTGCCGGAGGCAGCCTCCTGAGTCAATGCGAGAAATTCTGGCACATCAATGTAGATATTGATATTACTGGTGTATCGGCTACCTTTCGGCAGTGACGTATCATAGGATACAAATTGCAGATGGACTTTTTCCAGATGGAAACAGTCATTTTTGATCTCCACAAAGCAACCTCTTGCATCTTTTCGAATGATTTGACCCCAATTATCTGCGGACATGGTTTTGCTGTCATTCTCCATATCAGATCACTCGTTTCCATTTTATAATAAATCCGGCATTTTCGGTTTGTCGATGGAACTGTCCTCAGTTTCTTCCGCTTCCAAACTCCAAAATTTTCTGCACAGTGCGTTGAGCTGTTCCGCTGCCGATTCAAACTGGGGCATAAACTCTTTTCCCGTGTCATAGTTAACATAGAGAAGGCTAAAGATGATGTTCCACACCATCTCAAGCGTTCTCGATGGAAAATGGAGATTTTCCATTTTATTCACCATCACACTTAGATTTGCGGTTACTACTGTCCATTCAAGGAAAAAATCATCCTCTTCCGGTATCTGAAACCTAGCCAACCAACTGCGGATTGTGTTATGCCTTTTTGCTGACCCACAATTAAAGTCATTGAGCACATAGCGAACCTTGACGCAATCTTTTGTGACCTCCATGTTTTTGTCCAAAACACCTTCAATGGATGCGACACGCCCTACAGGAAACAGTGCGCAGGCTGTAGGCTTGCAGTCATGGACACTGCAGCGTCCATCATCCCGTAGCAATGGACAACGACGTTGCGGGCCAATTGGCACCATATGGACCAGCGGAATCCGGGACGAATATCCAATCGATACCTCTCCGCACTCCTGGATGACATGCTCTGTGGTCTTACCAAGTTTCTTTGCGATATTGTAGATATCTCGGGCAGTAAACAAAACGGTATCTTGGTTTTTACAACACTTGCCGCAATGGCGGCATTTGAAGTCAAATTCCGAGTCCAAATCCAATAGAGACTGCTCCAATTCTTCCAGCGAACTGCCCTGCTTCAACAATGCTCTGATATCCATAGCCATTCTCCTTACTAATAGACTGCGGGAGCATCCGCTACTCGGATACTCCCGCAATGATTGTGCTCTGTATGGTCTCCGACTGTTCGGGCTTCGATGCCGGCATCAGCCAACATCTGTAGGAACTCCTGTTCTGTGCAGGCTTTCCCTGATCCCTCATCAATAGATTTGTGTGTATTGCTCCGCTACCTCAGCGATGCGCTGGAGCGTGGAGCGCCATGCGGCATCTTCAGATACCTTGGCATCATCCTTGTCCAGAATCTCAACCTCGACACCGGTCAAGGATGCACAGGCGTATACTTCTTGGACACGCCCGTCTTCGACCACGACAAAGATAGTTTTATCTGACTGCTTTTTGCCTTTCACTGCGTTCGGCTCAGTTTCCAAATCATTCACCCCCCCTCACAAGAAATGAAAAGAGGGACGCACCTCGGCGCCCCTCCTTGTGGCCCGAAGGCCCATATATATAAAAAAGCGCCCAAAGGCAAGTCTGCCTTTAGGCGCTTTGAAACACGACTACTGATGACTGTAGATACAGTCAACGGATACTTTATGGCATTATTATACCTGACCACAAGATGAAATGCAAGCCTTATCCGATTACCTCTCCATATCGAGCGAGGATTGCTTTTTGTGCTTGAATGCGTTATATTATAAATATCAGTATCTGTGCCATATGGCAAAGTACACCGTGTTTCATCCATGCCATCACCCTGGGGGCGATGGCATTTTTGTTTTTTGCCAACACTGGCAACAAAGTGAGCGGGATATCCCTATCCCTGCTCACTTTTTTATATAGATTTGCTTCCGGCTCGGAAGCATTCCCTTTGCTCCGGGCCGCAAGGCCCGTTCATTATAAAAGCCTCAGATCATCTAAAAATGAAAGGACTGGTACCATGAAATATCTCGACTTGGCGCAGATTTTTTCCGCACATGAGGCAAATCATCCACGATATCATCTGGATGGGCTGATCACGTTCTCTGACTTTGGTCCGTTCGAAAATCCCAGTTATACACAACTCGACCGCACCTACGCGGTCAGCAGCAATAACAAAGCCTTCCTGCCCAACCGCCTCGGTTTCTCCATCTTTGGTACATGCCTGAACGGCAAAGATCCCCATGTCAGACTGGAACACTATATGCGTCAGCCGAATGGTTGGGTCCCCGGCGAGTGCTGCCTGATCTTTTATCAGTTGCAATGTGTCAGTGACCGGGAATTCTTACAGCCGTCTCTTTATCCAACCCAGCGGCAGGCCATTGAGTCCATGTTGCAGGACTTATGTACCCACGGCCGCTTGGAGTATGACGATGTGCTGACCGCCTTTGATAACGGCAACGGTCAAATCAGCAGCAACGAGTTTGAAGCCTCCCGATCCTCTGCCTGGCTCAATGCTGGTTCTGCGGGTAATTGGGACTGGGTGATCCAGCCCATCTACCTCTATGACACGAAAAAACTCGCTGTAGGAGTTCCTTTTCCAACGCCGGAATGCAATCATGGCACCTCCGGTCCTTCTGAAAAGCAGAAAGACAATAAAGGCGGTGTCTAATATGGGTACAAAAGGGATTCAGAGATTCCACTGTTCAAGGTGCCCGCATCGGTTGACTTATCTCAAGGGCGAACCCCGTCAGGAAGGGTATATCGTGCTGCAGTTTGGTCAGCAGTATTGCACAGCCGGAAAGAAATACCGTATGTTTAAGAAAAAAGATCCCAAAATCTACCCGCCAAATTGGTGTCCAAAACTAAAAAAGCCATGTGAATTTCGTGTTTATGATTTCAAGGACGCAAACACATGGTACTTGCACACCCTACTCAAACGCAAATCGCCTCCCGACGGGTACCAGTACGCCGTGCGGTTATCTGGGACAGTAAACTTGACTCCTTCAGCATTCTTTTCCATGGCGAAGCGAAAAGGTGCATCTGAACTTTTGGGGGTCATGGTCAAAATAGGGGAAATTGTAGAGATCGACGATGGTCTTACCAGCAACTGCTTCTATTTGACGCTGAGCGGTGTGAAATATCTGCCTTATTGGGATACGGCCCGTGCGCGAAAAAACGAATATGCTTGCAAAAACACCGATAACTGACGAAAATACATGCGCACAATCAAAATTGGAGGTTTGATTTATAATGGAAAACATCACAAAAGGCCCAAACATTGTATTTTGCAAAATCTGTGGTGCTATGCTAACCTGGGAGCATCCTGAGGGATCTGGTCATTATCAGGCATCCAGTGATTTTATCGGTGGCGATATCTGTCGCAGTTGCTTGGCTGAGCGGCAGGAAACTGGTTGTTCTACGCCTGAATTTCCATATAGCGCGGGCCAGACTGGTGACATTTCTGAATCAGTGGAGCATGTTCAAATCGCGCTTTTCCAGGCACCGTTTGCTTCTCTGCACGAGCACGGGCTACTTATAAAGATGTATGACTGTGAGCAGCCCTTCTCCGGTCCTGTCCCGTCACAGTATTATATGCCTGTGTTCAGCGGAGAGATTGAGATCCGCGGTATGCTACCCAAGGAGCCTCAATTGCGCACATCCTATATCTTAGAGCAGTTCTATTGTCTCTATAACCGAGATGACCGCCCAAATCCGATGACCAGCCGCAGTCTGTCCGTGGGCGACGTAGTACAGTTGGAAAACCAATTTTTCCTTTGTTCTGCCGCCAGTTTTATCCCGGTTGCGTTTGAGCCGGTAGCGGAAACAGCCAAGACCCCCGCAGACACTCTTATCATGCCAAATGGCACTGTACTCCAGGTCAAAATATGCTCTGAGGACGAATACCCTTGCATCAACATTGACCTCGTGCAAGCAGATGGTGAAAACGAGCGAGTCTGCTTCGTTGAACACAATCCTGAAAAAGAACTGGGGCAGGAATTGTGCATCGGCGTCTATTGCTCCACAGAGGAAGACACTGTCTATTACGGCAGTTATAACCAGGGTGATAATCATGCAGAATCTCTATGACCCGCCAGATCTCTGTGGCATAGATACCGAATCAAGTCTGCGCCTCTCATCTATATCCACATTCCATTCTACGAACAAAGAGGTAGAACCATGGGAAAATTCAAGGATCTTACCGGCCAAACATTCGGGAAATTGACAGTTATCAAAAGAGTAGAAGATCAGAAGGCCGGACGCCCAACGTGGCTGTGCCAATGTGAGTGTGGTAATTTGACAACTGTATCATCCACCCGCCTCATGCGGCCTAACGGCACAAGGTCATGTGGCTGTCTCAAACACCAGCGCTCCCCCTCCCTGATTGATCTGACAGGTCAAACTTTTGGACGCCTGAAAGTGCTACGCAGGGATGAAACGGCACCCGGCAGCCGCATAAAATGGATTTGCCAATGTAAGTGTGGTAATACGGTTTCTGTTTTATCTTCCAGCCTTCGCAATGGGAAAACAAAGTCCTGCGGTTGCTCTCAGTCTCCAGTCAAGTATGACCTGACTGGTCAGGAATTTGGGTATCTCCTTGTCATCGGGCGTGTGACAAATCCGCACATTCGAAGCCACGATGTCCGGTGGAAGTGCTTGTGTCGGAATTGCGGCCGCATTGTCCAAGTCGATAGTTACTGGCTTAGGACCAGTGACCCATACGGTCACTGTAGATGTACGCGATTCAACAAGCCCCAAAACACTCACGACGGGTCCCAATAAAATTTGTGATACGGGTATTGTGACCAGAATTCTGCATTTACATTGCATCGGCCTAAATTGCTAAGCGGGGTGCCAGTCGGCCCCCGCTCTTTTTATGTCGCCATGCAGCAAGCATATTTACATCATTGGATGGCGAATTTTGCCAAGGATGCCCGTCTCTGTCTGCAACGCCTAAAGAGAATCGCCACTTTCATTCTTTTCAAATTGTGCTATAATAGTTTCATGTCAATTGGGCGCAGAGAGGAAACCTGCCTGTGAGTTATCTTTCTATCTTCCGTACAAATGAGAATCAAAAGCAGAAATGGGACTCTATTATCTACGAAATCAGTGAATTCGTGTCAGCTTTTTTCTGGGATGAGGCTCCAGATAAATATGGACTGGAAGCCCGGGAAGGCCAGCAGGATATGGCGTTTGCAATTTTGGACGCCGTCCGCGGAAATTACCACTTCGCAGTTGAAGCTGGTGTAGGGATTGGGAAGTCATTCGCGTACCTGGTTCCTTTGCTTCTATATAATAAGAAAACAGGCCTCCCAGTTATCATTGCCACATCTACAATCGCACTGCAGGAACAGTTGATGGATGACATAAAGAGGCTTAGTCCTATGCTCAATGTCACACCCGATGTGCTTTTGGCCAAAGGCCAAACACACTATGTCTGTCAACTGCGGGCCAACGATTATTTTGCTTCCCCGGAAGGCCAGCAGTTTGCTCGGCTGAAACAGAAGATTGTTGAGGGCTGCCAAGACCGTCGCGCTTTCTCTCCCCCGATCCCAGCCAATGTCTGGGAGAAAATCAATATTGTACGATACAGCCGCCGTGCCTGTCTTGGTTGCCCGTTCTCATCGCAGTGTCAATATGCCAGACTCCGTGACGAACTGAAATTTACAAACGGTATTATCCTGTGCAATCAGGATTTGTTGACGGCGCACCTATTCAAGCGGAGCCGTGACCAAGGTGGCCTGCTAAGCGATCTGGTTCAGTTTGTGGTGGTTGACGAGGCCCACAATCTGGAGGATAAGGTGCGAAGCGCAACCACAGAGCGGTTTGGGGAGCGCCAGTTGATCCACGCAATCAATTCCGCAGTAAAATCAGTTCGAGGCGAGGAGCGGGAATTTATCCTTGAGGACGCGGATGATGTGGTCTGTTCCGTTCGTGCCCTTTATAGCAACTTGAACTCGCAGATGCGTATGCAGATTACGCAGCCGGCCCGTGACATGAAATATGCCGACCGTTTCTTTTTCCGCGATGAGGATGGTGCAGTTGACTTAATCCGAGCAGTTTCCAGGCAACTGCAAAAATTGTCCAGTTCCGTCCAGGTCTTTGGCAGCAGGGATTATCGCAGAGGTGACAGTTCATCTGGCGCCGACGAGTTGGACGCCGCTACACAGTCATTCAAAGAACTGGCGTCAGATTTTGACAGGCAGTTATTGTGGCTGGAACGCCGAGGCCAGACCGCGGATTTGTCTTTCTGCCCCAAAAACACCAAAGACATTCTGAAAAAACTCTATTTCAGCAGTAAAATCCGAGTCATCCTGACCTCTGCCACACTGACTTCAGCAGTAGGCGGGCCATTAGAAAATCAATACGCCTACTTCCTGCACAACACCGGATTTCCTGTGGGCCGAACTGGTATCTTGTCTGAGCCCCATCCTTCTCCTTACCCCTATGATGAGCATGCCATGATCTATTTCTGCGATGATCTGCCCCACCCAACGCGGGATCATGAGGCGTTCATTGAGAAGGGTGTTGAGCGGCTTATTCAGGTCCTTAATATATCTCAGGGGAAGGCTCTGGTGCTGTTTACCGCCAAGACGGATATGGAAGAAGTCTATGCAGCGCTTCAAAGCAGAAATCTTCCATACAAAATTCTCATTCAGCAAAACGGTGCCTCCCAAGAACGTGTTCTGCAGGCGTTCCGAAATGATGTTAATTCTGTCCTTCTGGGGACTGGGGCCTATTGGGAGGGAATCAGCATTGAGGGCAAGAGTCTATCCAATCTTGTCATCTTCCGCCTGCCATTCCCGGTACCCGATCCTATTATTGAGTATAAGGCCTCCATTGCCAAGGACGCCATGATGGATGTCCGGGTTCCAGAAATGATTATTAAACTCAAGCAGGGAATCGGCAGACTGATCCGTAATTTCAGCGACACCGGGATCGTGTCCATCATCGACAGCCGTCTCAGGGACACCCAGCCGGAGCGATACCACGATATTACTTGGAACTCGCTGCCTATCCATCGCCGCACCACTGATCTCCAAGAGATCGAAGCCTTTTATCATACGGTATGCGATTGAGGCCGGTTTGCAATCATTTGTATTTGCACCAAATGAACGCAAAAATAGCGCGGGGGACCTGTTCGGACCCCCGCGCTATTCCTATTTACGACTCTGGTATCTCCATATCCAACGCCGCCAGAATATCTTCTTCCAGCAGACAGCCAGCGACCAGCGGCAGCCGCTTGGCATACGCTGTGCGCAGCATACGATAGTCCAAACCATTGAACCGAACACGATCCAAACCATCCATATCCTTGCAGATGTAGTATAGGTGAATCACCCGCTCTTTCTCCTTACGTGAGAGTCCAGGCTCAGACATAATCGCCGCAACACCAGTGATGTCATCGTGGCAGTGGTGGGTGATCACCAGTTCCGCGATTCGGTATTCTTTTCGACTTAACCGAATTCCACGCAAGCGGATTCCCTTTTTACGGATCAGAGCAACAGACTGTTCCCCATGGCTATCATCCCGGTCATCCGTTGTCCGTCCGATGTCATGGAGTAGGCTGAAATAAATCAGGATTTGCCGGTCCGCCTCGCTCAAAGGATCCCCTGCATTGTGAATGTAAATAAGCGAGAGCAGCAGCACCCGCAGGATATGCTTCAGGCCATGAACTTGGAATAATGCCTCCTCTTGGTAGCCCAGCAACCGTGCCTGCTTTCCATAATACTGAAACTCCGCCAGTGTTGGGGCCAGAATTTGAGGGACAGTCTCTTTTGCGGCAGGGATCATATCCTCATACCCATAGTCCGATATGGTACCCGGCAGAACAACCACCTCATTTTCCATTGAATACCCAGGAAAATAGGCGATAATCTGTTCTGATTTGACATGGGCTACTGCAATGCGGGTCCCCTGCCCAGAACGATTGGCAAACCAGAGTGCATTTCCCGGGTGACTGCTCCAAGAGATCGCCCGCTCGGGCGGCAGAGACTGTGTGCCCATGCCGCGGTAGATTGTGATACGGCCGTCTGCATCAGGCCGAGGCAGCGGAGTGGGCGGTGCGTATTGAAACACATATTCCAACACCTCCGGCGGCCACATATCATTCGCATAGTCAATTCGCTTATAAATATCATGCCAGATGGAAAACACCTGCTCCCGAGGAATATCGCGGTATCTCCGCTGAAAGTCATAAATCAGCATGACCATCGGTACGCATTTCAAATAAAAACTCTTCCATTCTCCAGCTGCTAGTTCAGGGCAGATCCCACCATACTTGGTCAAGGCGCGTAACTCTGCCTGCCCAGTATCTTGGATGTATTGACGCTGCAGAAAAATAGCTGCATATTTGCCTTGATCGTAGTCTGCGTAATAGGTGTTGAATATTTGTCTTGTTGGGTCATGGACCACCTTCCTGATATCCAGTCCATAGGAGGAAAGCACAGCAGATAATTCTGAGTAGGTTAATCCATCCTCAGACTGTGCTGAAATGAATTCCTCTGTCAAAGGTTCGAACCGAGTCATAACACCTCGTACCTTTTTTAGGATCGTTAATTTTTGCACAGTATCTCTCCTTTTTTCAGTCTAAAGAAATGCCTCTGCGTCGAACATGACAGCGGTTCGTATTAAAGCAGCTTTGCTCACCGGTTCTCTGCACCGCCCTTTCGTACTATCCGGTGTTGGTTTCCAACCGTCACCGACAATACCGCAAACCATGTTCCGGTGCTTCTCAGTTATACGGACACCTCTTTTGCGGTACGCTGATAGGCGGCCCACCGAATGTTCGGTGGACCGCCCAATTTGTTCTACCGCCAAAATAAGATATGGCCGCCCAGGGATATCAGCAGCTGATAGAAACCCTCGAATTCCATTGCGCTATGAATCCCGAAGCGGAGCCGGCATTTTAACTCCTTGCTGTCTACAGGCACGCAGAAGTTGTATTGGAAATTGCAGATCTGCTGGCCTGTGTAGGGAGTCAGTTGGTCGCTCTCATAGGTCCCAAGATAAACTGGCGTCTCATACGCCTCTGCCATCGCCTGCACCAGTTCTCTGCTTATGTCGTTGATTGGCCTCTGAACGGAGACACAGTGGCCTGCCTCAAACACATATTTATTTACTTCTTCCAAAACAGACTCCAGATGACTCTTTTCCTTCCTGCCCGAGGTGTCCCCCTTTAATTTTGCATGAATTGTCTCTAGTTCTGTAGAGAGGGAAGCATACTGGGTGTTCAGTTCTTGTAAGAGTTGGCCGCACTCCTCACAGTCCAGCAGATGCGCTTCATCCAGCACAAACTGCTCCATCATATCGCTGGTAACAGCGTCATACGGCAGACAGAGTGTGCCCTCTTGTACGGGCAGGAACACAACGCCCAGATAGCCATTATGGCAGACAGGACAGACCTGACACCGTTCATCGCCAAACTGCTGTCGATACCGTGTCCGAATTGGTTCCAGATCCGTGAAGTCTGCGCCGCCGTTCCGGAGCAGTTCCAGGACCTCCCGGATCGTAGCCAGTTGACCTTGGCGCTCTGTGCCGGAAGACGCACAGCGATTCACTCCGGTGGTGCGTCCGCCTTGGGCCCCATGTTGTTCTGCAAATCGCTCGCTCATTTCCTATTCCCCCTCAACTTTCCTCAATTTTTCGGATATACCGGATGTTAATTCCCAGCCTCTCCGCATGGTGGATTTCTTTTGCCATGCCGTCGCTGATACGCTCTCCGCAGACCCACATCTCGCTGCAGGCCGCCAAAAGGTGATATCCTAATGTGAGACCCAGTTCCCGCTGCTCTGGGATCGTATCGTCAAGTATCTGCGGGTAGATGAGATGGGAGGCGACTGGCGTATAACCCCGTTGGATGGCAAATTGGCAGCACTGAATAGCAAACTGTGTGTTCCCCGCGATGTCCCCGGCATAGGGTGATGCGATATAGATCAATTTGCTCTGCGGTGTATTCCCCAGGATGCCAGATCCTGCATACTGCGCCCCATACTTTTGAGCAACCGCCCTATGCGCGTCAAGTTTATCCCGGGCCTGGACAGCCTCGATGCGCGGTGGCCCGTTCTGAAAGGAAACTTCCAGCCAAAAAACAAGTTCATGCTCCACGCTGGCTCACCTCCTTCCTGAAAAACTGATCCAGTTTCCGGCATTGCGCATACATCGGCTCCGTCAACATTTTGAGTTGTTCATCACTTGGGTTCCTTCTGGTGCCAAAGGACATTGGAGCACGCCATACCCATTTTCTCCAGAGATAGACTGGCGTGTACCAGCGGCTATATTCTTTCATGGAGATGCAATCCCCTTGGACAACAACAGCGGGAATCCCATAGAGCGAAAGGTGGATGTAGGTCATTTGCGCACAGGCAATGTCACAATCAGATGCCTGAATGACAAGCTGCTCGGATGGATTGAGCCCATTTCTTATTGCTTCTTCCACCGCTGCAAGCAACAATATCCCACTACCGCTGTTAGGGTCATTTAGTGTAAAGAACCCCTCAGAGGGCAGTTCATAATGGTTGCCGATGGTTGTGATTTTCGCCAGCAGCCTTGCCACATCCTGCGGAGTGAAATCCTGCTTTAGTGCGCGATTGTCTGCGCCGAACTCACAGTAAGTCGAGCCCAGCAGATCCTCATAGATGCCACCTTCCACATTCCTTACAACAGTGTGAGCGAGTTCCCGAAATGTGTGTGCAAACGCGGTCCGTTCTTCTTCCTTATACCGCTTCAGCAGTTTGTCCAAGGATGTCTTCCGTTCCTGATGTACGTGGTCAGTCTGAACAGAAATGTTTAATGCGCAGTAGTCGATAAAATCCCGATAGACCTCACGCCTGTGGATCCTGCCGCGGGTGATTTCAGCAGTCTGCGCGAGTAGACTGGTAAATTCTTTGTTATGATTCATGGACTCCTCCCTAATAAAAGGCTCGGGACTGGGATGCACTATCACACGCCCAGCCCCAAATATATTTGTTGGATTACATACGGTTTGCTCATCGTTATCAGTTCTGTATCTGGCAATACCGTTGCTGGTATATCCGCGCCATTTCCCGTTTCTCGCCGCCGCTGAGTTGTGCGGCGTAGCCGGGATCACACCCATCCTCCCAGGGATATTTCCCGTCCGGATCGCAGATCAGAACCCGCAGCACACGCTTAAAGTAAGCATCCGGCACTGCGGGACTTGTTTCGAACAGATAGCACGGAAGTGTGAACACATCATCCTCCCGGTCACCAGAATGGTATCGCTTTCCTTTTTCCGCAATCTCTATACCCACCAGATTGAGTATCATGGCCGCTTTTTTCTGCACTACGGGCAAATTAAGTTCCAGTTCCAAACTGCCGTATCGGTTGAGACCATGCGTATGGCTGCTCGGCCTCTCACTGAGAATGTAGTGGATAATCCAATCAGGTTTTATTGTCGTTGCACCTCCCGTTTTCTTCGCCTGTGCTATTATCGGCTACAAGAGCCGGCAATGGCAGGACACCCATTAAAAGGAGCCTGATGGCGGTCTGGTAGCCAATTAAAAAAGCATGGTCCAACTCCTTGGTCATACGGCTGTTTGCAAGGCATTCATACTGGCTGAGCACATCCTGATGTTCCGGCCCCAAAGCCCGCGAGATTTCTTCCTGCAGTTGTAGGATCTGTCTGTCGATTTCTCTCAGATCATCGGAATCATGGGAAGTCGCCTCTTCAAAGGCATCCCAGTACCCATCCATGAAATCATGAAAGAATGCGGCAATTTCCTCTTGATCAGGAGCCTGGCCGCCCACCGTTTGCGCCAGTTGCCGGAGCGCCAACTCCAGCGTAATTCGACGGTTTTCAAGAACAGTTCGCATCGCGTTGTGTGCATTCAGCATTTTCAACATTGTAATACATCTCCTATAAATTTTTCAGTGTTCTGCTTGGGACTATATAAAAACAAACGCATGGATCTGTTCTTGATCCATGCGCTTGGTGCCTGATTGGCCTGATCCATATGGACGGCCTATATATGGCCGAAAACAAAAAACTCCCAAAGATCACATGATCCCTGGGAGTTTTGAAACACGGCTACTATGTTCACCTGTGGTAAACAACGGATACTATATAATTTTATTATAGCCGGATTATCCACCGATTGCAAGAGGGGCCTCCGTTGTCAAATGCTTTTTATTTTCAGCATCGTGGAGGTAAAGTTCCAAAGCCTGCCGGATGATATGTGAATGAGCCCGATGTACAAATCCGTATTCGTCAGAGCAATATCGTTCGAATGTGCGCCCATTCAACTCTTGTTCTTTATTGCGGAATTGGTTGAGACGGACTTGTCCAAGACCAACCGGACAGGCTGCCTCTGCAATGATACGTATGTCTTCTGCTGTGTAGGGTTCCTTCCACCGCCCATCGCGGAAGAAATAGAGAATCGTACTCAATGTGGCGGGGCAGTAACTAGCCGCTTTTAACGAAAAATTATAATCAAAATATTTCTTTGGAATATACTGAACATTTATCGAGTGGCAACACTCAAGCGCAACATGACAAAGCCTCAGTGTGCGTTTTTCCACAGGAATATCGCGCAGACTGCACCGGTTGTTACGGAGCGCGGCTTCTAACAGTTCCTCTGTATGATGGTGAGTAGATACATCCGCAAGGGAATATTGGGAGTAAGTAGTATCTTTCATGGCCTGCAGAGCTTCTTCATAGGTCTGTTGCCATTTGGGGCTGAGAATCATAAAAGATTTCCCTCCTTTTTTCATTGTCAACGGATATCTCTGCGATGGCAGAAAACGCCTATCCAACATTACAATAAATTGGTGACTTTGACGTAGAGGTCGATATGCCGATTGAATTCGCGGTCCTCGGCCTCCTCACGGAGAGCCTCGACAAAATCGTCAAAGTTGTCGTAGGTGGTGGTCAGCTGGCCGATTTTAAGCACATACCTCATCTTCTTTGTTTTCTCGTTGTACATGGTCTGATTTCTCCCAAATCTGGTTATTCGGAATATCCTGAATGCTGTGCGGAGCATGGAGATATCCCTATACTCCGCACAGCACTGGTTGCATCTATGGTCCAGGCAAAAACTGAGTTCTCAATACGCTTTTTCTGCCTGGAGCCATTCAACAGCCTGATTCAGAAGGAGTTTCGAAGTTGTCGCATCGATCTCCACCTCAAGTTCAAAGTCCTGCTCCCCATTCTTTGCGCTGTTATTGACATAGATCATGGACAGACGGACGCTCTGTACCCGGGTGTCGTAAATGCAGTAGAGGTTGATGTAGTCATCATTTTGATCCGTTTCCACATGAATGCCTGCAAAAACGGAATCCACATGGAACCAACAGGGGATATAGAAGGTAATGGTGTGATCATCCACCCACTCCGGATCCTCCAACCGTAATTCCTCGATGGTCAACGGCCGAAGCAGAGCGGTATTCTGGAATGGCTTCACCCTACGGCCTCCATTTCTTCTTGCGGAGGTTTGCCAGTTGTCAGCCAGGCTTCCCAGCACGATTTACAATTGTACTTGTCACATGTGAAATCGCCAGACTCAAGCGGGAACGGCGGACAGGCACCGCAGATCAGCTGTGCCATATGCTCTACCTCCATATTCGGCGACCGGAGCATAACAAGCCCGGGACAGTCTGATGTTGCCGGACATTCTCCCGGCCCCAGCACTAACTCAATGACACGCTCCATCGCCTCGGCAAATGCCTTTCGGGGGATGGAACTGCGATACCGCTCCAGCACGGAACTGGTGATCTGGATGATCTCATTGGACTTATTCATGCCTGTTCACCCCTTCTGTATCCACAGGAACTGTTATGGCCGGTTTGAGCGGCCGCATCTCTTCATAGAGTTCCTGCCGACGCTTTTCTGAAATGAGGCCCAACTGCCGGGCGAGGTCAATAGAGCCGATGTGCGACCAGTACCACGCCAAGCGTGATGCCTCTGAAGCGTCCGGATTTTTGATGCTCCGGCTTGCCTCCTGCTGCATGTCAGCTAAGTGGGTTTCAATATTCGTTCCGTTCTCCGCCCACGCACTGCCGCATGTGGGGCAGTATTGGAACGGCGGCAATGAGGCATTACATACCGGACAGGGCTCACCCTCCTCCAGTTCGTAGAGCACCACAGCATCTCCGGGCCGTTCATCCATCATATCCAGGCAACCGTTACCTCCCATTGTTACCTCTGTACAGTCGAGGAGAAGGGCATAACGGCCACTCCATCGCTGTTGGTCTTCATAATGCAGGATATCGGTAATCTCAGGGATCGTCAGTTTCCCACGCTTTTTTGTGATGACAACACATGGGGTATTATGGTAGTCGTAATCACGGGTAACGCTGATTCCACGCTTCATGTGATCCATCCTTTCTACATTGTAAACATTATGCTGCAGCCATGTTCAGCTTGGTTTCGCCGTTCCTTTGTCCATACTCTTTAATCCCAATCGAGGATGGTCCTCTCGGTATCCACGTTGCAAAGAGCATAATCATATTCTTTGTCCCCAGATTCATAATCTTCAGATGGTGTTTCCTTCAATATCTGATTGGCTTTTTCTATCGCCGCCTCATCATCGTCTGAGTCGAAGAAAACGGCTATGCGCCTGGTCTGCTCCATTGTCATACAGTACTGCATCCTTACTCACCTCCTGATAGACTCCGTATAGTCGGCGCGCAGCTGCATCAGCAGGCGTCCCAGATTGTTCCGTCCGCGATTGCCTCCGCACCGGGGCAGCTGCAGCATCCCCAATAATTATCATGCCAAGTATTGCCCTCCACCAGCACCGCGCCGCCGGTATCCAGCAGTTTGGGGATCAGTTCAAGGTTTTCGTTGAACTTATGGACGAGCAGGTTGTGCATGATGGTCAGTTTGCGGTCCTCCCAATCTGGACGCATCTTGATCTGACGCCCGCGCCTCTTCGCCTGGTTGGCCGCCAAGTGCAGAAATTGCACCCGGTCGTTGGGGCCGCACACTTTGCCGCTTGGAAAGCGGCTTCTACTGATGGGAATCACATGCCGTAAAATGCCACACGGCAGGTATAGAAATTGCTCAGAAAGAAATATTCGCCGGCAAAGTGATTGATAACTTTGGTTCTGGCAATCAGCAGGACCACATTTACAGTACCGGTCTCTCCGTCCATACCGTATGGCAACTACAATACATGCCATTATCCCTGCCCTGTGATCTTCTTCTGCGCCATTTTGAGTCCATGCAGGAGCCTTTTATCTGCCATGATCTGCTCCCATGTGTACCCAAGTGCGTCCAGCGTTTCTTCCACATCCTCGGTATAGTTGTATTCGTGGTTGGACAACTCGCAGAGGAACATCTGATAGATAAAGCCATCCCCGGTCTTGTCCTCTGCAATGGCGGCTTCCCGCTCTTCTTTAAGCCTGCAGAAGGTATCACAGACAAGCCGCGCATCAGTTCTCAGATAGAAACCGCCTGCATCTCCAAGCCTGTAAATTTTGTCGAGGTCTTTCTCCGGGTCAAGGCCCCAGGCATTCATCATCTCCCGAAATTGCTGCTCTCCAAACGCATAGCGGATTGGGAGTACGTTGACTTCCTGTTGATGCTTCTGGAGAAGTTCCCTATATTGGTTCATGATCTGGTATCCTCCACATTCAGGTAATATCTCTCGTGTTCCTCAAATCCGACCAGCTTTCCACCCTGTTTCAAACGAAACAGGGTCTTATACGGATAATTTCCTCTGATCTCAAGGGTTACATTAAGCGGCCCTATCACTTTGAAGAACTCCTCAGTGGAAACTCTTTGATACATGTCGCGCTCCACCCTCTCACTGAAATTCTGGCATTGTAGCAATGATCTTCCTGATCTTCACCTCGCTCACCCGGTAGGGCTTTCTCCTCATGCTGTTGTCCTGCATGATCTGTGCGTAGACTCTGCGGGGCAGTTCAAACAGGGCGGCACAGTCCGGGTAGAGCCGTATGGCCTGCCGGCGGATCTCCATGTCGATTTCGTCACGCCATGTCATGCCGGGATACCTCCTTAGCCATGCGCCCGGCCTCCGCCGCGCAGTCCTGGCATTCCTTGACGGCTTCAATGGCCCTGTGAAGCGCCTGCGTATAGAACGCCGGGATCATGCCGCCGTATACGTACTGGCAGGCGGCCCGTTCTTCTTCCAGTTCCGTGAGGATCTTTGCATAGTCGATCACGACTGCATCCCCCTGCTGGCCTGCGCCTATACAGGTCTTTCTTGGAACGCCGGTTCCTGCTGCAGTTCCAGCAGCAGTCCATATCGCGGCTTGCCGTCTCATTGACACAGCCTGTACAGCCAACGCCAGGGGCGATCAGTTCATAGTTGTCGGCCTGCTCCTGGGTAAGAGGCGACTCAAAATCAATATACCCCCATGCCTCCCGGCCGATTTCCTCGCAGAAAGTCTTGGCATCGAAGTTATGGACCTCCAAAACTTTGTTTTCCGGCAATTTCGGGAATGTCCCCGGCCCGACCGGGCGCTGTGTACTGTAATATCTCATGGTTGTTCCTCCAATTCTGTACCAATAAAATAGAGGGGCGAAACATATCCGCCTCTCTATACTTTAAGCCGTCATATAGGCGACTTTCCTATCAATGTGCATGGTGTCTCTGTTGCTCAGCGGCTTTCACCTTGCCTCATCTTCGTTGCATACCCTTTTCAGGTACTTGAGACTTGCGTTCATGGTCTTTTTCGTCTTCAGCAGGTAGGTGAAGTAACCATTCCCACTGTCGTCCACGACCACATCAAGGAATTTCACTTCCGCAACTCCATATGGGTTATCCAGGATCCTGACAATCTCAACAATTGAGTAGGATCTGTTCTTTTCGCCGAAGGAATAGCTGCAGATGTCGCCGATGCGGAGTCCCTGTGGGTTTGATGGCTCCAGTACAGGTTGCTCGGTTGTGTGGCTCATAGTAGTACTCCTTTCCCAGATAACCCAGCTCTATGCTTGCACGGGGCCAGGGGGCGGCAGTTCTTTCTCATATCAAAATACAGAATTTGGCTTATATAAAACTGTCCCCCTCTCGCTTCTTTTTTGAAAACCTCATTTATTGTCCCCCCTTCTTATTTTGCGGCGCCTTCCGCAGGGAAAATCTATATAAAAAGGCACATGGGCTGAAATACCTCATGCGCCTTGTGAACATACTGTCCTCAATCAATCTGCGTTGTTGAAACGCAAAAAGCACCCAAAAGCCCTTGCGGCTTCCGGGTGCTTTGAAACACGGTTACTGTGCTCGTCTTCGACGAACAACGGATACTGTATGTTTGAATTATATCGGAATACTCCAGAGATTGCAAGCAGAAAGTAGAATCGCTCGCGCACTTCCAATTATCAACGCTGCCATTACTGAATCAGTCCGTCGGGAAGCAGCCGTTTTTCGCCAGATATTTTGAGTATCTGGACTGTATGAGCCGGTTCGCCTCCGCGACCGAACTGCAGGTATGTTCTCCCAACAGTTTACACCATACAGAGGTTTCCTGATATTCAGACTCAACACGTTCTCTTTGTTCACAGGTGGCCTCACAAGGCTCCAGCCAAAGGAGTTCCGCATCCTCATCCAAAACGAAGTGGATTAACACGCCTGTATCCGGGTGCTGGAAATCCGAAGAATATAGTTTATGACTCATATCCTGATACCCCGCATTTTTCTTTTATTAGAGTGTGAAAATCTGCTTATTGCCTCAAAGAAAATACGCTTATGATCAGCCGCACTGTCGGAGGCTGTATTTGACCCGGTTGCCATACTTTTGAGACTGTAGAAGTCCGAGTTCCTCAAACTTTAGGACAAAACTGAGGATAGTGGCATATGCGGCATTACCGAAGTCACGCTCCAACTGTTTTGTGGAGAACTCGCCATTGCCATAGGCCGAGAGGACAAAATGCCACAGGTCCTTCTCCTTTTCTGTAATGCCGCCCCGCTCCAACACAGCTTGAAAGGCACCTATTGCGGAGGCCGAAGATGCCACATCCTCCAACTGATGATAGACATGCTCAATGAAATAGACCAGAAACGGCGTCACATCCAAAACACCACTGATGCGGGCATTCTGCTCCGTGAGTGTGTAGGCATCGTAGTAACCCCTCCTGCTCCTTTCCACATATCTGGACAACGGGATGAACAGCGCGGAGGAATACCCCTGTTGGACTAAGTACCACAGGTGCAGCAGCCGCGCCATCCTGCCATTTCCATCAAAGTAAGGATGCAGGTAAGCGATATAGAAGTGAAGCAGCGCCGCTTTCAACAAATCATTGTCTGAGCCTTCTGCATTTGCATAGGCGATCAAATCCGCCATATATTCCGGCAGTTTCTTCCAAGGCAGCCCCATATGCTCCACTTTGTCGCCTACGACATAGACGCTGTCGTGACGGTAGTAATTGCCCGGCAACAAACGATCTTCTCCTGCCAGAAAGTCCCCTACCGTCATCTCATACAACTGATGGAGATTTTCCTCCGTAATCCGATGGTTGGGGTCTGCGATAAACTCCACCCCTTTCTTCATTCCATAAATGCGGTTCTCAGTTTCGCTGGCCGGCGCATAGCCAGTGAGTATCCTCCGGACGCTGTCACGTGAGGTGTCGATTTGCTCGATGGTCAAGGTCGATACGATTTCATCCTCCATGGCCTTGATACCATAGTGCTGGCTGCTATTGTGCGGCGTCAGCAAGATCTTGGCGGCCGAAAGGTGGACTTGGGCTACACTCTCCAGATAGACCAGAGGTTCTCCATTGAAGTCCTTCATCGGCAGCGTTGTGTAAAATCCAGTTTTCAACAGGCCGATAAATTCGGCTATATCCGCCTGAGGATATTTATAGCCCAGTTTCTTTAGATCGGTCACGCTCTTGTCCGACATCATCTTCGCAAACAGCGCCGCTTCCATATTGCTCACCTCTGATATTTTTTAGTATCAATTTGTATCAGTATAGCAGAGTATGTCCCGAATTGCAATCCTTGGTGCAAGGGTATTGCTATTTAGCGCGATCTGCATTATAATCAAGTCAATCAGTATCAGAAATTGCTTCCGGCAATTATAGTCATCCGTGTTGCACAGCGTCTAAAGGCGATTGGCCTTTGGGCGCTTTTTGCTTTTTGACCACATGCAATCTGATACTGAAGTCACAAGGCGTCCGGAGAGGATTCTTCGGATGCCTTTTTTATATAGATCTCCCCAGACGCATCTGCGGCCGGGGCGTCCCTGTTTTTACGGTACGCCCTGCGGCGCACCGATGATATAAAAAACGACTTTGAAAAGGAGCATTTTTATGATGAACCCAAAAGACACCTTCATTTCCGCATACCAGAAATATATACACAGAACTGGCTCAGACTCGCTGTTGGACCGGTTGCTGGCTACCGATTTCTTCGAGGCGCCTGCCAGCACAAAGTTCCACAACAGTTTCGCCGGCGGCCTTGTGCTACATTCCCTGAATGTTTTCCAGCGCATGTGCCGCAACTGTATGAATGAGTTGGGCACGGACGCGCTATTCCCGCCCAAACAGGTGGAATCCGTCGCCATTGTATCCCTGCTGCATGACATCTGTAAGACCCAGTCCTATAAGCTGGACTTCAAAGACCAGAAGGTCTACTCCGATCATGGCACGAAGTTTGATAAACGCGGTGCTTACGACTTGGAATCTGTGCCGTTCTACACGGTAGATGAGAAATTTCCCTTTGGCCACGGTGAGAAATCGGTCTTTCTGATCAATGAGCATATGCATCTTACCCGCGATGAGGCGCTGGCCATCCGGTTCCATATGGGCGACTTCACCGACCGCAACACCAGCAAAGTTTATACGATCTGTCCGCTGGCGCTACAACTCCACATTGCCGATCTCCAGGCAACCTACTTAGACGAATTGGCGTCAATGGAGGGATAGCAGTGGGGTGCGGGAATTGCTGTGTGTTTGGCCGCTACGAGGGCCTGTACTATATTGACAATGATGATTTCCATGTATTCCGCAGGGCAGACGCCGCGTCGGACGACTGCCCGGAGCCCCGCCTGATGCGGGATCTGGACTATGAAGAATTGACGGATGGCACTTGGCTCTATGATGACCTTGCCACGGAACTGGAAGAGGAGGACATTCTGGAGTGCTTTACGGCGAACTTTCTGCAGATGTTCCCCAGTTTCAAGCGAGTCCGCCCGGAGCGGTGGATCTCCCGCAGCCAGCGGGCCATCTTGGAGAGCCCACTTTTCTATATCTGCCTTGAGGACAACGAGTGGTCGCTGGCGGTGGAACTCATCCAGAAAGAGCCGCCATGGTGTCAAAGTTACGCTGGCCTTCAATCCCGTCACTATCAAGCCTATCTAAAGGGGATTGAAAAATGCCTGCTGGATCGGCTACCAAGCATCGGAACCTACAAAAGCGCATGGACCTCCGGGAGGCTCACAAGGGCGGAACGAAGCGCCTGACCTTTAATCCAAATCGTGCTATGGAGGAAGCTGAAATGCCAGAAACCAATGCAATACAGGCTGCATATGAGCGGTTCAAACTCGAATGGATGCTTGCCCACGGGTACACACTCAAAGATCTCATAGACGAACTGGAACAACTCCGAAAAGAGTCGCCGGAGCTGAGTCTGGAGTCCATCTTCCATGACTGGGAGTTTGAGTATGGATTTAACACGGAGATATGGCCCTGCTTTGAGGAATTCCTTGACTGCGAATATAGGGAAATGGAGGACCGTGACGATGGACAGCAGTAACCCCGGCCCCCTGCTCGGGCGTTTCAAAGCGGAAAATGCAGAAAACATCCTCAAGGCATACCGCATTGTCATGGATGTGAAAGAGACTGGGAAATCATATATTCTGCAACTCGTTGAATTTGAAAGCCGGTACAGCGCGAGTCATATTTCCCATCTGTTTTCGAAGTCTAAACGGGTTGTCCTCCGCAAAGCAAAGGGCGGCCATGCCATCCGAAAATGGGGAGATGGCACATTCACCTTCTACCCGTTTCAAGCGGGGATCCCATTTATTTTGAAAAATTGAGTACAGATGCACAAGGCGAAGCCACTCCTGAGCATGGAGGAGTTGATAACCGTGATGTCTGTGAGTCCCGTGCCTGTGCCTATAACCGAGATGGAATCTGCAGGTTCTCACTTGTCCATGACCGTCCGCCCAATATCACTGAGGCGGATGACTGCGCCGAATTTGTGTCCCGGCCATATCAGCCCGAAAAAATGCGATAAGTCGCTGACTACCTGGAAGATGGGAGTTAAGGAAGTCTCCCCCCTAAGATACACACTAAAAAGCCACCCCTGGGGTGGCTTTTCTTTCGATTCTTTAGAAAGTTAATATACTCTTTTATAACCTGAAAATATGCTTTAACTGTATTCTCTGCCTTCCCCTACCCCACAGGCATTAACGGTAATATTTCAATTTTATTTCCCATTCCTTGGAGTCCATACATTAGGATGTTGAGAACCAACGCATCAATTATGTCGCATCTGCTATACCTATTTCACGGATAGCAGGCTGATTATTCAACCCAAGTTGCCTTATGGCGCATGAAATCCCCAGGCCGGATAGATGGAGGGGACACACCATATACCCGGCCCGGGGCTACGGGGATGTTTACTCAGGTTTAAACCGTTCCATGATGCGGGCAATTAGTTTGTTTTGGATGCGCTGCTTTAGTTCTACATCCACACCACAGTAGGACTGGCCATATTCATCGTAAAAGATGCGGGTGGCTTTGTGTGATATGTAGCCGTCAAAGTGCCGCAGCACCTCATCCATTGCCTCCGGGTCACCTCTGGTCGCAGCGCAAATGGTTTCATAGGGCAGGAGTTTTTCTTCTGGGATACTGCTTTTTCTTTTCATCTTACTCCACCATCCGTTTCTTCAACTCATCGAATAGGATCTTTCGGTCCTTCTGTATCTTGGATCTGGAAAGCCCTAGGAGCGAAGCGATCTCCCGGTCTCTGAGCTGAAGGGAGTAGTACAGCAGCAGGATGCTGTATCCCTCATCGCCGAGTGCGAGGAGGATCTCCGCCAGCCGGTCGTTTCTAATCGGAATCCGATGCCCGTAGACATGGAAGATATACTGCTCTGCCGGATCGCTATCAAAGGTGCAGAGACTGGTCAGCACAGCTTCTGGCAAATCTGAAAACGAGGACTCCCACCCCATCTTCTTCATCAGTTTTCGGAGATAATCACACCGCTCTCCGTCGATGACCTTCATGCAGAATATCTCAAATTGGTAACGGACTCTTTTCTGAGTGGCCTGTGTGGTCTCCATCAAATCACCTCCTCCCCTACCCGCGGAGGCGGTTTCTTCGTCCCCTTTCGCTCCTTTCCCCGAAAGTGGGCGCCGATTTTGCCACACAATATAAAAACTGCCAAGCAAAAAATGCTTGACAGTTTGGTGTCGATTATTTGGAACCATGGGTTCATGTCCAACGCAGACAAAGTGCCCACCGGCCAGATCAATCTTTTTCAAATGTCCCGGCCGATATAATATGTCGGGGCAGACTGCTACTCCACCAGCATAGCCAACCTCATTCTCTCTCCACCTTTTCCCCTACTATGAACCATTAGAACTTATTTCTCACTACCAGTAGAGCATTTTATCCGATTCATGCACAACATAGAATGTGATTCGGAGGTGAACCACCGGTGGTAATAAATGATGAATTTAAAGGTTGCAGTACCCAAATGCGGGCGGAGCGTGAACGGCTTGGTTATTCCAGAGAGCAAATTGCCGAGCGCGCCCATATCTCTCCACGGTACTTGGCTGCAATCGAGCTCGGTGAGAAAATCCCTAAGGCCGATGTAATGGTGCGGATTATCCGCGCTATGGGGGCATCTGCCGATGCTATCTTCTATGGGCCGCAACAGGAAGTGGAAAATGAGAGCAAGCATCTGGCACAGATAATCCTGCAGTGTACACCAAAGGAGCGGATGCTCATTGCTGCTATTGTGGATACCATACTTGATGTACGTCAGCGAGAGTGCGGATTGGGCGAAACAGAAGAACTCTAAGGAAAAAGGGCATTGCTTCATTCTGATGAGCAATGCCCCTTTCTACGGATTGATCCGCTTATCCTATGCGCAGGCCCATCATCAGTATTTCTTAATAAGTGGATCCTTCTATTTGGCAAGGGACTCTTCCTTGTTATTTTATGCCTGCGATTTTATATCCGCTTCTTAATAAAAGTACCACCGCTTAATCTCAGACAGGATGGTAGAGTAATGGGTCTATTACTTTTTACTGTGTTTCTACGCGCTAGTTAGCGTCTGCTAACTTTTTTAGTATAACATAATTCTGGCAGTACGTCAATACTATGCCGATATCACCAATTCAGATTTGAGCAAAATATACAACAACATCGTGGTGTGAAGTTCTCTTGACCATCAAGAAAAAATCAAGTATTATTAGATTAGCAGGCACTAACTATGGTGGGTTAGAAAGGGGTGGCTTATGCCACATAGTAATCTATATCTTGCTAAACTTTATAATGACTTAATAACCAATACCCCTCAGACAATCACTATGGACATTCCTTCAGAGGTTGGACAAGGCCGGGTTTCTCAAACAAAAATCAAACATGGTGTCATTCTTTCAGACTGGCAGATGAATTATCGCTCTGATATGAATGTGCAGGGACCTGTTAGCAAGGAATATATGCAGATCATATTCTGCCTGAACGATGGAATTTCCTGGGGTATTTTGAATGGGCATCGCTCTATGGCCATTCAGAAAAACGAGTCTTGTATTTATGCCGGACATGATGGTACAGAATATATTTGTTACAAAAAGGACAGCAACTTCTCATTCAAAAGCATTAAAATTCCTACGCCCTACTTTTCACAACTCCTTGCCGATTACTTTGACGGGCAGGAAATTGCGGCTTACGAAAAGAAACTCCTAAATGGCATTGCCAAAGTTTCTGTCACCCCTGTTATGGAGCAGGTCCTATCGGAAATAAGCAAATTTTCTCAATATCGCGGAGGGTTGGGCTACCTCTATTTGGATGGCAAGTTGTTGGAGCTGCTGTCTATCTATCTGGGGGAAGTTCTGGAATTGGATATTCTGATGGGTAAAAATATTTCCATGTCCCGGACAGAGCGGACCGCCATCATGGAGGCGAAGCGGATCATCGACAGCCAGCTTGCCTTCGCCCCCTCTTGTGAAGAACTGTCTCAACAGGTACATCTGAGCCTTACCAAACTGACGCGTGGATTTTCCTCTTTTTACGGTATGCCGATCCATCAATATATCATTGAACAACGCCTGATACAGGCGGCTCAACTGCTGCTGGACGGAGATCGGAATGTGGGTGAGGTCGCCACGATTGTCGGTTATGGAAAGCCAAGCAATTTTGCGGCCGCCTTTAAGAAGAAATACGGTGTTGCCCCCAAAAATTACAGGGCATCCCGTTTCAGCAATTCAAAATAGTGACATTCAACTGCTTTTGGGTAAAAACGGGTAGGTTTTGGGTCGAATTAGAAAAGCATAACTGATACAATATGCGTTGAGGTTAGTAATTGCTAACCTCAACGCATATTGTTGTATAGAGGAGGCAAAGCATGAAACAAAAGTTGAATGCGAAAGATTTTATCCTGATCGGCGTCCTGACCGCCCTCATGTGGATCATCTGCATGATTATCAGCACCATTATGAGTGTTGCTGGTCCAGTGACCAATGTGTTCTACCCATCTGTTGTTGCAATTCCCAATGGTATCGTGATGATGCTCTTACTGGCTAAGGTGCCGAAAAAAGGTGTGTTCACTATCTGCTCCGCAATCCAAGCCATCCTGTTCCTGCTGGTGGGCGCTTTCTGGTTTATCCCCATCGGCTTGGTGATCGGCGGCGTGATCTGCGATTTTCTGGTCATGGGCCGAAAGGAAATCACCATGAAGTCCATGACCGTGGCCTACGCCCTGTTCAGCGCCATTTTTGCCTTCAGCGCCATCTGCCCCATCAAGTTCCTCCAGAGCGCCTTTGTGGGCGCCATGGAGAAGAACAACATTGCCCAGGAGTACATAGACGGGATGCTGAACATCACCTCCGTCCCTATGCTGGTGGTCATCGTTGCGGCCGGCCTGGTGGGTGGACTGATCGGCGCCGTGATTGGGCAGAAGGCTTTGAAGAAGCACTTTATCAAAGCCGGACTCGTTTCAGTCAAATAACAAGGCACAGCCCCTCGGCAGTCAATCAGACAAACGCAGGCAAGCGGGCTGCCTGATCTCAGGGCGCGGGGCTGAAAATGGCCCCGCGCTTTGATTTGGATAGGGAGGCATTGGAATGGAAGAATCACAAATCAAACAAATCATTGAACAGCAGCCCCTTCATGGATCGGCACTGTTAGATCCCCGCTGCAAGATTTTACTTTTGGTCTGTATCGGGTTTGTCAGTTACTTTTTGGCCGGGGAGGTGGTCAGCCTCGCGCTCATGCTGGTGTATGGCCTGTTTATCGCCGTAGGAAACGGGGGAAAGTGGGCCTTGAAGATGATTGCGGCCTACATCATCGTCGCCTATCTCAACGCCTTACTCCGTTATGTGCAGGTGCCGGTATTGAGCGTGATTATGAGCGTGTTCGGTGTGACGCTTTTGAAGCTGATCCCCATTGTGATGATGGGCCTTTGGATTTTGCGGACTACCTACATGGACGACCTGATGGTAGCACTCCAGCGGATGCGGCTTCCCCAGGCGGTGACGATCCCGCTGGTGGTCATGTTCCGCTATATCCCCACCCTGCGGATCGAATACCGGCAGATCCGCAGCACCATGGACATCCGGGGGATCAGTGATACCTTGTGGAAACGGGTATCTCATCCTCTTGCCACCATTGAGTATATTTTAATTCCCCTGCTGATGCGGTGCCTGAAGGTCACGGACGAGCTGGCGGCCTCCGGCACTACCCGGGGGCTGGAGCTGGAGTGCAAACGGTACGCCCTGCGCCCCATTCGTTTCTCTTGGCCGGAGATCCTGGTGTCCCTGCTGGGCATCCTTTTCATGGCGGCGCTGCTGGTCCTGGACCAGACCCGAATCGGGGAAATCATCTTGTGGAGGGTGTGACATGATCTCGTTTCAGAATTTCAGCTTTCGCTATGAGGAGAGCAAGGACTTTACCCTCCGTGGCATTGATATGACGGTGCAGACCGGCGAATTTGTCCTCCTGACCGGGCGAAGTGGTTGTGGCAAGACCACGCTGATCCGCTCCCTCAACGGTCTGATCCCGCACTTTTATCCCGGTGAGATACAGGGCGACCTTGTGATGGACGGGCGCTCTCTGCTGGAAATGAAACCCTCACAGTTGGCCGGACAGGTGGGAACAGTGTTTCAAGACCCGCGCTCCCAGTTCTTCATGACGGACACCACGCGGGAACTGGCCTTTGGCTGCGAAAATATGGGCCTCCCCCGTGAGGAAACCATTGACCGTATCGCAAAAGCCGCAAAAGATTTGGAACTGACGGATTATCTTAATCGGAGCATCTTTGCCCTGTCCAGCGGAGAGAAGCAGCAGATCGCCGTGGGCTCGGTCTATGCGCTTTCACCAAAGGTCTATATCTTTGACGAGCCCTCCGCAAATTTGGACTACGCGGCCACCAAGCGGCTTGCGGAGATCATGGGAAAATTGAAGCGGGACGGATACACCATCTTTGTGGTGGAGCACCGCTTTTACTATCTGCGTGATTTAATCGACCGGGTATTTCTCATACAAAACGGGAAAATCGAACAGGAATTTACAAGGGAGCAGTTCTGTTCCTTACCGGAGGAAACGCGCATATCCTATGGGCTGCGGACTGCATATCCGGAGCGGGATGCAGAGCATTATCAGGAGAAAGAACGCCGCCCCATGGGGAAACACCTGCTGAGTGTGCAGGGTCTTTCCTTTGCTTATCCGAAAGAGCAGGAGGTCTTTCGGAATGTCAGCTTTGAAGCCCACGCTGGGGATGTGATCGGCATCTTGGGCCATAATGGAGCGGGCAAGACCACCCTCTTGTCCATCCTGACCGGCCTCTTGAAGCAGCGGAACGGCGAGATCACATTTGACGGCAGGAAGCTCACTCCACGCCAGCGCCGGGCGCTGTCCTATCTGGTCATGCAGGACACGGATTACCAGCTCTTTGCCAGCAGTGTGGAGGAAGAACTCTCCCTGGGGATTCAGGAGGACTGCAAAGAGAAGGTGGACGCCGCGCTGGAGGCGCTGGAGCTGTCCGAATACCGGGAGCAGCACCCGGCGGCCCTCTCCGGCGGGCAGAAGCAGCGGGTCACCATTGGCGCGGCCATCGTCAAGGACAGCCCGGTGATCTATTTTGACGAGCCCACCAGCGGCCTGGACTATGACTCCATGGTGCGGGTCAGCCGGCTGATTGAGCAGTTGTCCGCTTCCGGCGTGATCGTGTTTGTGGTTTCCCACGACTTCGAGTTTATCGTCCGGACCTGTACGGAGGTGGTCCAGCTGGACGACCAGGGGGCCGTTCAAAACCACCGGCTCACGCCGCAGATATTGAAAGCTCTGTCGGAACAGTATTTTCATTGATGGGAGGTTGTAAATCATGTTTCAAAAGGTATTTGAATACGCGGGGCCGCATAAAAAGGGCCTCTACGCGGCCACAGCGGTGGTGCTGGTCAGCGTTTTGATGGGCGTCCTGCCCTTTGTGCTGGCCTACCAGGTGATTGCTCCGCTGGTGATGGGAGCGGAAATTGAGGCTTCGTTTCTCATCCTGCGGGTGGCTTTGGTGCTGGTGTGCCTGGTCTTGCAGGCTGTTCTCTATGGCTGGGGGCTCAATCTTTCGCACAAGGCCGCCTATGACACGCTGCTCCGGCTGCGGACCGCTCTGCAAAAGCGGTTTGAGAAGCTGCCCCTGGGCGTGATCCAGGACAAGGGCACCGGCACAGTCAAAAAGCTGTTTGTCGATGATGTGGACAGTTTGGAGGTCCTGCTGGCCCACTCTATGCCGGAGGGGATCGCAAACCTGATGGTCCCCATCGCGGTCTATGTGGCTATGTTTTTCGTGGACTGGAAGCTGGCGCTGCTGTCCCTGGCCTCCATCCCCATCAGCCTGATCGCCATGATGACCATGTACTCGGTTGGCATGAAGAAAATGGGTCCCTACTATATGGCCGGCCAGAAGATGAACAACACTATCATTGAGTACATCAACGGCATGGAGGTTGTCAAGGTATTCAACAAGGACGCGGACTCCTATGAGCGGTTTCGCAAGGATGTTTCGGATTACCGGGATTATACATTGGCCTGGTACAAGGCAGCGTGGCCCTGGATGGCAATTTACAGCAGCCTCTTGCCCTGCACTGTGATCCTGGCCCTGCCGCTGGGGGCGTGGTTTGTCCTCTCCGGCTGGTCGGCTCTGCCGGACCTGATTTTGGTGCTGTGCCTCTCCCTGAGCATCGGGATGCCGCTCCTCAAATCCCTGGGTTTCCTGCCCACCATGCCCCAGCTCAACTACAAAATTTCTGCGCTGGAACAGGTTTTGGACGCGCCGGAGCTTCAGCAGACGCCTGACAGCTTCCACGGCAAGGACGATACCATCGTTTATGACCATGTTTCCTTTGGCTACACCAAGACACAGCCCGGCCCGGACGGAAAGCCCATGGTGGTGGAGGATGAGGTACTCCACGACATCAGCTTTACGGCCAAGGCCGGACAGAAAACGGCCCTGGTGGGAGAGTCCGGCTCGGGCAAGAGCACTCTGGCAAAACTGCTGATCCACTACTATGACCCGCAGAAAGGCAGCATCTCTATCGGCGGGCAGAAGCTGTGCGACATGAGCCTGGAAGCCCTGAACAGCCGTATTTCCTATGTGGCGCAGGATCAATACCTGTTCAACACCTCTCTGCTGGAAAATATCCGCATTGGACGGTTGAACGCTACCGATGAGGAGGTCTTGGAGGCAGCGCGCAAGGCCCAGTGCATGGAGTTTCTGGAGAAGCTGCCCCAAGGAATTCACTCCATGGCGGGCGATGCGGGTAAGATGCTCTCCGGCGGTCAGCGCCAGCGCATATCTCTGGCCCGTGCCATCCTGAAGGACGCCCCTATTGTGGTGCTTGACGAGGCCACCGCCTACGCCGATCCCGAGAACGAGGAAAAGATGGAGGCGGCGATTGCGGAGCTGGTGAAGGGCAAGACTCTGGTGGTCATCGCCCATAAGCTGCCCGCGATTATGAACGCCGATCAAATTTGCGTCGTAGACCACGGCAAACTGGTTGCGTCAGGAAAGCATCAGGATCTGATCCAGTCCTGCCCGGAATATCAAAAGCTGTGGAAGGCGGCCCAGGACAGCGCCGAATGGAAAGTACATACCGCAAAGGAGGGAAACTAAATGTTTGCACTGTTTTCAAGGATTTTGAAACTTGCCGGTCCATATAAAGGGCGTATTCAGGGCGCTTTTGCCTGCGCGTTTGTGGAGTCGATCCTGTCTAAAATGCCGATCTTCCTGGCCTTTTTGGTGTTGAGCGGCTTTGCCGCCGGAACACTGACCGGGCAGACCTGCCTCTATGTGGGCCTTGGCCTCGCGGCGGCCGTGCTGGTGCAGATGCTGGTCCACTATCTCAGCGACAGCCTCCAGAGTGCGGCGGGCTACCTGATGTTTGCCGGGAAGCGCATGGAGCTGGGTGGACACCTGCGGAAACTGCCCATGGGCTACTTCACCTCCGGCAATATCGGCAAAATCAGTTCTGTCCTCAGCACCGATATGGTGTTCATTGAAGAAGTCGCCATGAGCACGCTGGGCAACATGATGAGCTACCTGCTGTCCTCCCTGGTCCTGCTGGCGTTCATGTTCTATCTGAATTGGCAGCTGGGCCTGATCGCGGCCCTTGTGACCATTCTGGCGTGGCTGGTTTCCAGAGGGATGAACAAGGTTTCCCTGCGGGAAGCCGCTGGCCGCCAGGAGCAGAGTGAACGGCTGACGGACGCGGTGCTGTCCTTTGTGGAGGGCATCGGGGTCATCAAGAGCTATAACCTGCTGGGCGAGAAGTCGGAAGAACTGACCGACAATTTCAAGCGGTCCAGAAATACATCCCTCGCCTTTGAGCGGAAGATGACCCCGTGGACCATGGGGCTGAATGTCCTTTATGGAATTGGGATTGCCGCGATTTTTGGCCTGTCGGTCTTTCTGGAGCGGAGCGGTGTCCTTTCTCTGGCCTATGTGCTGGGCGTTCTCCTGTTCGTCTTTGACCTGTTCGGGCCGCTCAAGGCGCTTTATGGCGAGGCGTCCCGCCTGACCGTGATGAACGCCGCCCTGGATCGTATTGAGGCTGTATTGGATGAGCCGGAGCTCCCGGACACAGGGAAACAGCATATTCCGGCTCAGGCACAGCCCGGCCAGCCAGAGGTGCGGTTTCATGATGTGGCCTTTGCCTACCAGGACAAGGAGGTGCTGCACCACATCAGTTTCTCTATGTCGCCCAATACCATGACCGCTCTTGTGGGTCCCTCCGGCGGCGGGAAGTCCACCATCGCCAATCTGCTGGCCCGGCTGTGGGATGTGAAAAGCGGCAGTGTTGCCATCCGGGGTGTGGATACCCGGCAAGTCCCCCTCGCAGAGTTGATGGATCACATCAGCATGGTCTTCCAGCGCGTGTATCTCTTCCAGGACACGATCTACAACAACATCAGTATGGGCAAGCCAGACGCCACCGAAGAAGAGGTCTATGAGGCGGCAAGAAAAGCCCGCTGCTACGATTTCATCATGGCTCTGCCCGATGGGTTTCAGACTGTGGTGGGAGAGGGCGGCGCAACCCTCTCTGGCGGTGAGAAACAGCGCATCTCTATCGCCCGCTGCATTCTGAAAGACGCTCCCATTGTCATTTTGGACGAGGCGACCGCCAGTGTGGACACCGACAACGAGAGCTACATTCAGGAGGCCATCTCTGAGCTGGTAAAGGGTAAGACCCTGCTGGTCATCGCCCACCGTTTGAACACCATCCAGAACGCCGACCAGATTTTGGTCATCAGCGACGGACGGATCTCGCAGCATGGCACTCATGAGGAGTTGATGAAACAACCCGGTATTTATCAGGATTTCGTCCATATCCGTATGAACTCTGCCGGTTGGAGTCTGTCTTGATGGAGAGGAGCTCCCCATGAAACAATTACACGCATCTGGCGAAGACTATCTGGAAGCAATCCTTGTCCTAAAGAGGAAGAAAGGTATGGTACGCTCCGTAGATGTGGCCCGGCATCTTGATGTATCGAAACCCAGTGTGTGTCATGCGGTCTCTACTTTGAAAGAGGGTGGGTTTCTCATTATGGACGAAGACTCTTTCTTGCACCTGACAGATGTGGGCCGAGAGGTTGCTGAAAAAACCTATGAGAAGCACTGCTTTTTCACCCGCCTGCTGGTGGATGCAGGTGTAGAGCCCAAGACCGCCGAGCAAGATGCCTGCCGCATGGAGCACGCAATCAGCGACGACAGTTTTCAGAAAATAAAATCAGGGCTAAAGGACAAATAAAAGGCGGCCGATCCGTCGAGGCCATTGGGGGTGATAGAGCGGGAAAACTGTTCATATGTACGGTTATGCCCTCCGCCTCCCTGCGGTGCATGGCTTTGTGTATTGATGTTGCGTGCCGTCAAGTGTTCTGGCAGGGTCAATCATAGAGTTGCCCCCTATGGAGTTTGATGTGTTCCATTTGCTTGTCCAGCGGCCCGGACGGGTGTTTTCACAAAGGGAAATCTATGAACTTGTCGATCCTGATTCGTTCGACAGCAGTTGGACGGGTATCTCCAGCATCATTTACGAGTTGCGTCATAAGCTGAACGCTGACTTTATCCAAATCGTGTATGGGTAAGGTTATAAATTTTTGCCGCCGGGACGCCATAATAAAGCCTAACAGGGGGAGCTTCCGATCAAAAGCCCCCCTGTTTTAATATAGTTGCGTGCTTTCTTATACTCCGCACTCTGTATGATGCCGCTTTTTCTTACAAGTTAGAAACTGTCATTTATGTTGATTTGATCAGCTACTAGAACTTACGATGGCATAAAACTTGGGTACATATCAATGTTTTGCTTTAAAGTCTAATAGAATCAATATTAAACCCGTTGCAGCAAGAAGCGCGCTAATGACGTATATCAAAATCGTGATACTTGATGGTTTAGATGTGGCAATGAATCCTAATGTAGCAGTTGCGACAGCAGAAAGCGATGAGCAGATTAGGGAAGCAGAAAATAAAACAGCTGATGCGAGTATGAGCAATGCGCCTACTATTGATTTATTGTTCATAATGATACTCCTCCTTTAGAAACGCCAATTTATAGAATTATTGTACAGACAAACCAAACCGCTGTAAAGCGTTTTTAAGTGGAAACACCATACGCCGTTACAGGCGGCGTCCAGTTTGTAGACCCAGAGCAGGCACCAAAGGATATATCCACAGGTAGGGTTGTCAGAATGTGATAAGTCATGGACGTTCCCCAGTTGGAGCATTGTCGTCGAAACACATAAGTCGCTTGACCTGTGACGAAATTGGTGAAAAATTTACGAGAAGCACTCTTTTTTCACCTGTCTGCTGATAGACTCTGACGCAGAGTACAATACAGCCGAGTGGGATGCCTGTCGAATGGGGCGCGCAATAATCTATCCTTTTTGTATTACTACTGATTATATAATACTGTATATCAGGGGGGCGTGTGGCAATGTACAGTGAGCAGATGTGGCAGAATGCCAAGAAAAAGTGCCGGTTGAACGATGCGGATATCGCCTTGGCCAAGCGTCTGGGGCTGACCTCCCAGAGTCTGATCAAAAATATCCCCAGCAAAAACGAGCCTTGGAACGCCCCGGTTAGTGTATGGCTCTACGAGATGGACGCCAAGCAGCAAAAAAAGACGCCTCAGCGTCAGAAACGCCGAAGCAGACAGGATACAAGCGAGAATTAACGCATCCATTCTGAGAGAGCACCAGGGCGGGTATCTGTACAGATACCCGCCCTGTCTGCTTTTCTGAATAACTTTAGTTGCCCTTATTTCTCAACTGCGATGTAGACGATGTATTCCACCCCTTCATTCTCCAGGGTCCATGTTCCGTCATACTCATCGGCAGGTTCACTACAGCACAATTCAGCACCGTTTTTATCGAAGAGAACCGCCTCCGTCCATGAGGATTCGTCTCGGCAGCCGCAGCACTTCACATCCATTTCTTTCCCATCGGGGAAATGAGCTGTATAGGTGATGGTGTTGTCCTCCCCCTGATAGGCATCCTCTGTATCAGCGTTCAGGTAGTCATTGATCTGATCCATCACGCTGCGCGGAATGGTCAGTACCGTGGCACAGACTATTTTCCCGCTGTACTGGCAAACCTTTTCCTGCCAGATCTGCTTCAGGGTTTCTTCTGCTGCCCGGATGTGATCCAGAACCGGTTGATGCATCCTGACCCCATTATCGTGAAAGTCTACAATCATGTCGCCATGCGCTGTCAGAAGCACATTGGCGAGGACCTCACCCTCTTCATTGTCGTCTGCGCTCTTCCAAGCATCGATGGAAACGGCGGCAAGCAGGTCATGGCCACCATTTGCGCCGTTTTCCACTGCGGGGCCCCAAATATAATCGTGTCTGATTTCTGAAAAATTCATATTCGCATTCCTTCCCTGATGATTCATTATAGGGGATTCTATCAGTTGCAAGGTACAGGCTTGTAACCTGCGGACTCCTTTTGTATGGAAAGCCAACTTCCTGCTCCTGTTGCTCATCACTCTGCTTCCATGAAGCCCAGGATGCGCCACCAACCATCATCGGCTTTAATCAGAACCGCATCGCCCTCCCCACATGCGAGGTTGGCGTGGCAAAATGGGCAGATTTCAATATGCTCTCCACATGGATCATCATTCCAATTCATGACCCAATACTCAGGCTTCTCTATGTGGTTTAGCCAAATCTCCTGATTGGGCGGGAGTCCCTGGCAACGATGAAGGGCCTGTTCCCAGACCATGCAGTATCCATCTGCCAGTTCTTCGCCAAGTCGGCGTCTGTCCGGAGTTCCCGCCAGAATCAGGCGTTCTGGTGGAAGCAGCCTCCATTTTTGAAACATTTGTTCCCGCTTTGCTTGGATATCCAATTCTTTCTGGCACTCAAATAAATCGAATTGTTTCATGTCTCCTCCAGATTTGTTCCAGATATAGTCTGTGCGCATCCGGCCTCACACATAGCATCAGACCAGTGTTCACCAGTATCTCTATCTATCGTCACGTATTCTCTTCTGAATAGTCGTAATCAATGCATCCGTCCGCTTCCGTAATCTGCGGCTCCCGTTCATGAACCAGAACGAACCTGCATTCTCCGTCATGATTGAACTGGCAAGACCGAGATTCGCACTCAAAGCAGCGCTTCCTTAATCCATAGAGCCGCTTTGTCTCCGGTACATAATCCTCGGCACCTCCGTACAGCAGGTAGGCAATGCCCTTGCTATACCGCTGATCAAACCAACTCCATATTTCCTCCCGGTGAATACCGACCCCCCACCCCATGAATGGGGCCTCGATACATTCGGTCTCCGGGTTCATCGGCACATCTCCAAACTCAGCCCAGAGTTTCTCCAGTTCCTCATCCCGGTCGCGCAGAGTCTCTATCTCCTGCAGCCCATCCATCACCGCACAGTAACTACAGTACGGGATGGTCTGATGCAGTTCGTCCATTGTCTCAGTCGCCTGTCTTTTGACTTCATTCATGTTCTTTCTCCTCAAATCCTTTCCTGTTTTAACCCGAAAGCATGGGTTTTGAGATAGCAGATTGCCTCATCTAAAGATGTAAAATCCCGGTGTTCTGAATCCAGAAGAATATATTTACTATCTGCGGGTACACAGTGCTCTGCTTTCTTGAGGTCGATGTGTGTGGAGAACATCATGGAATCCGTTTCGCGGCACAGTCGCCGGAATTCCTCGCTGGACATCTTCATCTTCTCTTCCAATAAAATTGCACGCAGTCTGCTGTTCACAAGGCTGGCACCCAGGCCGATACTGCTGTTGCTGCCGATGCCGTCCTTCTTGGAGTCGATCAGCCATGCCCCGCCGCTCAACCGATTCGAATTAAACCGGATGGTAACATTGATGTGATAGTGGTCCCGCAGGAACTCGGCTTCCCGCATGACAACGGTGTCCAACTCGTTGGAACATCCTCGCCAACCGCCGCCCACAATATAGTTGTGTACAGCAATACCAGGACTGCGGGAAATCTTGGCAAGTCCATCCTTTTGAACAATCTCTGCAGTGCAGCTGGAAACAGCGGGATTCACCTGTTTATTCTCTTTCATACTGTTCACTCCTCCATATAGTCATCGAACACCGGCGCCTCATCGGCTGAAATTGTCTCCCCTTCGCCCTCAACACCGATGAGTTTATCCATGCCGCCATTGCCGACAAAGGCCATGATGCCTCCAAATTTCTTTCCAGCCCTGGCATATATATCCTGCTCGCTAAGTGTTTCATCATCTCTGACTTTGATCCGGACTGAAACTGTAACTTCTGCATGGCCCAACACCCTGATATACTTCGTCTGGTAAGTTCCTCTCGCATGATCGTTTTGCTGGTCCACAGACCGCTGTATGTCCTGATGTTCACCTTTCTGAGCAGTAAGATACTCCCGTACACCATCCGCTTTGATGCGTTCCACAATGGCATCCGGCAAATTGAGGTGCATACAGTCCCATTTGAAATTCGGATTGTCTGCTTTGGTCTCAAGGCTTTCCGCAAGAGATTTCTCCACATCGTCGGGAAAATCTTTCTCCGGGGCTACAAGCCTAAATGCGTGATAAATACCACATTCGCCTTCAAAATATCCGTAGCAAAGTTCAACATTATAAGGCATTCTCATATCTCCTTTTTTGATGTGATCTATATATAATCGGTGTGCCGCAGGGCGCACCGCAGAACAGGGACGCCCCGGCCACAATGACAGCGGGGATCTATATAAAAAAAGCGGCCGATAAACCGATCTATTTCTTGTACAGTGGCCCAGGCTAATCCCGGGCCGGCATCAGGAAACAGAGCAGCATCAGAACCGCTTTGAAAACATATTCGGATGTTCTTTATTTTTCTGTTGACATACAAAAAAGTATGTGTTATACTATACATACAATTTTGTATGTTGGGAGTGCATAGTCATGGACCGAATGATGGACCGAATCAAATACTATCGGCAGCGCAGTGGGCAGACCCAGGCTCAGGTGGCGAACAAACTGGGGATGGCCGTCAGCAATTATCAAAAATATGAGTTAGGAGCGCGGGAGCCATTGGAAAAAAACCTTCCTGCTCTGGCTGATGCACTGGGTTGTTCTGCCTACTCCCTGCAAGAGAGCGACAAGGAGCGATTTATCCGAATATACAATAAATTTGTCCGGGAAGCGGCCATGCATAGATGGGACTCCTATACGTTCAACGCAGAGGAATTTCTGGCGTATGATATCGGTGAAGATATCATGGGATACTTTGTAGAGTATTTTAATCAAATTGAGACAGTAAACCCGGAACTGTATAGAAGATGGCAGTTTGTGACCAACTATCCAGATGCACTGTTTAATGTTTTGGATTTGCTTGAGCAGGCCCAGAAGGCCACTCAACGCGGCGCCTTAGAAGCAGACTTCCGCTCTCTTATCACCAGAGAACACCCGGTATATTTTTGGTACTTCATTATTTTCGGGTATATTTTCCTCGATCTATTCGTCGGTGAAACTTCGTCAGTCAAACTCGCCGCTGATTTTCAGCGGTATATGTGTGAGACCATCAAGGGCTATGAGGAAATCAGTGAGGGCGAGGCTTTTTCCGAGTATATCCACCGGATCTGTATTCCGTTTTTTGACTATGCCTTAACAGCGGTGGAGTATATGGTCGATGAACACGCAACGCTTGAAGTCGCTTTCCAGGAGACTGTTGTAGGCGAACTTTGTGGGGTCGAGATTGCTGATGTAGAACTCTTCCGCCCGGCGCAGCCAGACAGCAGTCCTGTCTGAGACGCAGTTAGGACTATGACGGAGCAACACAGATGCCAGTTTGGTACCCACCACTCCTTTGTATCTGCGCTGCATGTCTGAAAAACAAAAAGTGCCCAAAAGCCAACAGGCTTTCAGACACCGTGTAACACTGTTCACTGTAAACTGCTCAAAGCAATTTCTGAGACTGATTGAAACTATTATACCCTGTGTATGGACAAATGGCAATAGTTTTCCCGCGCCATGACATCCAATTCGATACTTTCCCTCTTGCAATTTCTGATCCATCCCTGTATAATGCAGACATATAGTATCCGTTGTTTGCCCAAAGCAAACAAAGTAACCGTGTTTAAAACTCCCAGAGGTTTATGCCTTTGGGAGTTTTTTTGTTTTCCGGCCCATTGGTGGAACAATTCTAACTTAGGCGGTTCCGTCCACAAGGCACACGAGGCTCTATGCCCGTGTGCCTTTTTATATATAATCCCATAAATGCGAAGAGAGGAGCGGATAAAAACACATAAGAAGAAGTTTTCATCTGAAAATTCACAAAAGAAACGAGGTGCTATGGATGACCCGCGCAAATCTGCTACTGATTCGAGAACTGAATGTCAATGGCGACGGTGACTTTGCTGATGTGATGATTCAGTTGGAGCGCCCCCTCACACCGGAGCAAAAGCGCGCCCTCCGGGTGGAGTTGACCAGGCTCAAGCAAGTTCTGGATGACCCCGACACAGATTCCGTTGTGGAACTTGCTATCCACAATATTTTAGGTTCTGCCGCTGCGCAAAGCGGTTATGACCTCATTGAGTTTTGAAAGAGGTGCTGGAAATGCCCGACGAAAACCAACCCATCGCCATTACGATGGAACGCCTATTGGATTTGACCAACTATATCATCGATCATATGGTCAATGACGCTGGCGGCCATGTCCGCGAGGTGATCGAGACCCTGTCAGACCTTGATTTTACCGAAGAAGAACTGATTGAGGTATTCCATTTCAGCGAAACAGATGTCAAGGTCTGTCTGGCATACGCTGATAAGGACAAGGAGGTGGAATAGCCGTGACCAAGGATAAACTGCGTCTGCTCCTTTTTGATGACTGCAATCGAAACTGTCCCGGCTGCTGCAACCGGGATTGGGACCTCCAAGCTCTCCCGCTCTGTCAGGACTACACACCATATCGTCTCATCATGCTCACAGGCGGTGAACCTATGCTGTATCCGGAGATTATTCGGGAGGCCATCGCAGCAATCCGGAGGCAGACCAATGTGCCTATCTACCTCTATACGGCTATGCCGGAACAACTGGACGCGCTGATGCCACTGTTGGACGGCGTGACGGTGACGCTTCACACACCGGAGGATATCCCGGTATTCCAGTCTTTTGACCGGACTGCCCAGAACCTTACGGGGAAATCGCTTCGGTTGAATGTATTTGATGAAGTCGGAACTGTCATCTGCCGTCCGGAATGGCAGGTGAAGGACCACATGAGGTGGATTCCCAACTGCCCGCTGCCAGAGGGGGAGGTGCTGATGCGGTACCAGCCGTCAAAAAATCCGTAGCCAAGATGGGGGGATACCCAATGAAGAAAATTCAAGTCACCTATTTTTTCGAGGATTCGGGCTTCTGCAAGGATGTCTTCAAGTCAGTAGATATTCCCCATTACTACTACAATCGTGACACTGCAAGCGGAGTGTGGTACACCTCAACACCGGACTATTATGCAAATGACCGCCGTATCCAGCAGGATGTGATCATTGAGGTTGTTGCCGGAGGTCGGGTCATCGCCTTGGACGGCAACGGAGACTTTGAGGGAAAAAGGCCATTTGTCCCTTTCAATGAGTTTGAAAAGTCTCTTGCAAACTCATTTGCAGGACAGCAGCCGAAACTGCGGAGCTATGAGGAAATGAAAGCGAAACTGCTGTCCCTGCCGGGCGGTGAGGCGTATGCTGATCCGCACCGTTACTGGGAAAATTGGGTCTTCAATCTGGATTTCAGGCATGTGACCGAGCAGATCGTAGGCGCCGCCAGTTGGATGGGTGTTGAGTTCCATATCCTTGCAATCCAATATACGCACATTCCTACTGGCTTTGTATTTACAAATTACCGCTTTCGGCCTGCCTCCCTACCCTCGGGAAGCGACAGCCGTGACCTGTTGCTGTATGACTGGCAGGCCGAGGATTTGTCTGCGGCGCTGCCCGATCAAAGCGGAATAAACAAGAACAAGGAGGAGTAAGAGAATGATCCCTAAAATTACACAGGAGCGGCCCAATGTTGCGCCTAAATACTGGTGTGGGACCTGCGGCCATGCGTTACCACCGCCGAATGGCCCTGAAACATGCCCAAACCCGGTGCCATGGAAGTTCTGTTCCATCTGTGGTGAGCCCATCGAGTATGACAAGGCAGAACCTGTCCGGTGGGTTGAACAGAACTGTGAGCGTTGCGGACGCCCGCTGATCCGTAAATCACCTGCGGATATGGCTCCGCCTGATTTTATCGCTTCCCCCGACTATGTGGGTACCTCATTGTGTCGTAACTGCATGGAGGAACACTGCGTACAGACCAATTGCCTACAGTGCGAGATTGGCCATTGGCCAAACTGCCCCTATACCTATATCAAGCGACTAGGCTTGGAAAAACACGCTGATGGAGCGGCAAACAATGAGTGAGAATCATCCCTCAAAGCCTATCAGAAAAGCCGGCCCCACCACCGGCGAACTGGTTTTAGATCGCGGGCTTGCCCTGCATCTGCTGGATCAGATGGATGTGATCCGCCGCAAGCACTCCGGAAGCCTGCCTCCCCCCTGCGACTATTATATGCGCTCTATGGAGGCGGTCATCGCAAGAGCCGCTGATTATGAAAGCCGTAATGAATGGACGGATGCGCTTAAAGTAGATGAGCAAAGCCGGTATTTCCGAGATCTACAACTCGTGGAAACATGTAGTAATTTTTAATCGGAGAAAGAATGGTCTGTGTCCACACAGCCCGTTCTCCAGAAAGGATTTGGTTTATGGAGTACCACTGGTACGAAGATTACTGGGATATCCCCAGACGTTCTCCAAAGGGACACGTTACTGGCAGCGGGTATTATATTACAGGCCGTCTATTGAAATACAAACAGCCATATATCCACACAGATCAGACCGCCTTTCTCCGCACCGAACTGTTTGACATGGGGTACCGGATTTTTCTGCACTATGCGAACGGGGCGGTCATGGAAATCAAGTTGGGAGATAATCCGCAGCCGGTCGGTCCACTCACGGCCTCCAGTGATCTGCAGAGCATTTTGTTCCCCGATGGACATCTCAAACACCCAGTCATATGTTAAGCAACAGACTGGAGTTGGAAGATTATACTCAATGCCTAAATTCAAGCATTTATCTTAATCTGGCACAGGACTGAACAGCACAAAGCGGAGCACGAGGACAGGGTTACACCACTCATGCTCCGCTTTTCCATTTTCTCAGGCACAGTGCTGCTCAGAGAGGCCCCACTTCAACTCATGAAAAGGAGACGCTTGCGGATGGAATCCATAAATCGTCCTATTTACAGGTTTTTTTCGTTCAGGACCTCCGAGAGGATGGCCAGCGAATATGGACACTGTTCCGGCCAAGTTAATCTTCAGACTGGAGAAATTCTGGCCAATATCTCGTATGGGCTGTTCCATTACCCGGAGACTTATCAGTTGAATCTGGCTGATTCCATCAGCCAATTCCCGCATACGACAAAGGAACTTATAATCTGCGCGGCCAGACACGCCGCGAATGAAGAAGGAGTCAGAGGGATGACAAGACGCAGGGTAATCTTTGTCTGTAAAGATGGCCGCCGATACATCACAGAAGAATATAGCGGAGACAGAAGCGAATATGCTGCCCGTGGCCGCTGTCTGGACAGCTGCGATATGGACTGGCCTGAAATCCGGGACATCTTCCAGGAGCCGGCAACCTATACGCAGTTTATCAAGGCCAATTTAAGGGCACAAGCGGCCTACCACTCTTTTCGCAGCGAGAACGGGAACAGTGGTATCGTGCGCAATCTGCGCAAAGGCCGCGAGGGCCCCTATGCTGACAAAATTCTGTTTGTTTACGCAGCACCATTGGCAACTGGGGGCCGGATTTTTGAAACAAACTACACCTGTTTCACCCCCGTACCGGGTCTCCCCTATCCAGCCTGTACTGGCCAAGGTAAGAAACCATGCTTGGAGTGTCCGCTCCGTCAATCCTTTCAAACCGCCGAGTTGGCTCAGTTGCAGGCGGAGCACAACTGGCCCAGGGCAGTCCACACCGATGGCGATGACGCCTATCTGATCGGCTCCCAGAGCAATCAAGCCGGTCTGGTACCCGTGTATCTGTTCCCGGACTGTCAATGTGCGCTATCTAGCGAGACACTGTATCCGGCAGAGGAATATTACCGACTACGCGAGATTTTGCGGAATGATCCCTCCGCATTTGATGACCAGTGTGATCTATTCCGCTCCTATCCTCTTGACTGGTATAAGGAATTGGCCCTTTACGCTATGAGGTGTGTGGCGCGAACACACGGTTCACCGATGGCAGAATCCGTCCATGACCAAAGTGGACAGACCGCCCACGACATCAGCAAAGCAATCTTCGAGGAGCAGGATCTCTTTGATCCATATACTGATGCGGCGTTTCTGGCCGCCGCCGAGCGAATCCTGCCGTGGTATATCCGCCGCTACGTAAATAGATGAATAGGAGATACTATAATGGGTACAGAATTGATTCGATCCGTAACGGTGCAAAAGAATAATGTCTATCTGACTTCCAAGAGCAATAATGATGACCAGCCATACCGCTTTTGGCACTGCGAAAGTCTCTCAGAGGTCTATCGGAAGGAGGGGCTTCCCGGCCTGGACCGCGAGGTAATCCGTATGCTTTGCGAGTATGCACAGTTGGTCGGCAACCATAAAAGCATCGCCCGGTACCGTTCTGCGCTGAGGAGTAAGAAAGCCACCCAAATCCACCAGCAATTCATAGCCAAACTGAACGCTGCTTATTCTTTGCTGAGCGATGAGGATAAGGCTCATCTCTATTTTGCTCAAACTGCGGCCGCTAAACGGTTCAGACAGACGGAGCGAATGTTGCTGGACCAGAAATATACTGCTATGGCGCAACTCTGCAGAAAAGATACAGGTGAGTCGATCCAGGCGCCGATTTCCACAGGCCGAGGTGATTTGGCATGAACAAACAAATCAAGGAAGCCCTCGCTCTGGAGCAGCAGGCACAGCAGTTCCTTTCGGCTCTGAAGAACGAGATTGGAGCGGCCATCGAGGCTACGGATCCGATGCCCGGAGTACAGATCAGCGGGACGCATCCAATCTATGCAGTCGTAAATTTATCGGCTCTCCACCGGCACAGCCTGGCGCCCAATGTTTATATTCCTTCGGCACAGGCGGATGCAGTCCGCAGCAAACTTGCACCAAAGCAGACAGTACAGGGGCTTCTGGAGGCACTGGAAGATATGACCGAGAAGCAGGCTGCCTGTTTCCCCAACAACGGCACCGTCCTGCTCAACGACAAAACAGTCGGTGCGCTGCGCCAATACCTCCATTCCGCTGTTGAGGAGGATGCAGAGCATGGCTAAATTGACAAAAGCCCAGGCCAAACTTCACGAGAAGGCAGTGAAGTTGCTACAGTGCAAGGAATTGAGCGAAGCCGACACACGCTTTGTTTTTAATCACTACCGCGAAGACGCCAACCATATCAATAGTACAGCAGGAGCCTTTTTTACACCATACGGACTGGCCCGTGACTTTAGGCTGCATATCCCGCTCAATTACAAAGACCACGTCAAACTCATCGATCTCTGCGCTGGTATCGGCATACTCAGTTATATGGCGGCACGTGCTTGCGATAATCATAACCAGTGCAGTGTGGAAATCACATGCATTGAAATCAATCAAGATTATGTAGATGTTGGAAAACAACTTCTGCCAGAAGCAACATGGATCTGCAGCGACGCCCTCGATCCGGCTCTGCTCAGTAGTCTTGGGCATTTCGACTGCGCCATCTCAAATCCGCCATTCGGGCGCATCCACTCTCCATACCGTAGGAATTACAGCAGCAGTCAGTTTGAGTATATGGTCATTGAGGCTGCTGCTTCAATTGCCGACGCAGGTGTTTTTATCATCCCCCAGATAAGCGCGCCATTTGTTTACAGTGGCACAAATAATGTGCGCTGGCGGGAGACAGGCCCCGCTCGTCTATTTGAGCAACAGACAGGTATTGAACTGGATTTTAATGTCGGGATCGACACATCACAATACCAGGCTGATTGGCATGGGACATCCCCACACTGCGAAATCGTCTGCTGTGATTTTACCAAGCGTACCGGTCAGTTGACCATGATGCCGCTGAATATAGGAATTGCCTAATTTGTTGTCAAAGATTTCTGAAAGAGCCGGGGACCTTGTTAACGATGTCCCCGGCTCTTTTTTATTTCTGTTTTTTGAGTTTCTTTCCTCCTCGTTTGATTGACCGAAAGGGAAACAAATGGACAGTATAGAGTCCTCAGGAATAACACCTACAATCTCTATAACACACTGCAACTAAAGGAGAATAGTTCTCTAACATTTCTTTCTACGGTCAAAAGTCCGGAAGTCTCTGTCGTTCAAAAGACTTCCGGACTTCGCCATTTTACTTTTTCTTATGCTTCGCTGTTCAGCTTCCACCGGGCACTCTCGCTCTGGAGCTCCACCATGCGGCGGTAGAGGCCGCCGCGCTCCATCAGCTCCGCCGGAGTTCCCTGCTCGGCTACATGACCGTTTTCCAGCACCACGATGTGGTCCGCCCCGGCCACGGTTCGCATCCGGTGGGCGATAACCAACACCGTCTTGCCGGCCAGCAGGCGGGAGAGGGCGCCCTGCACCTTGGTCTCGTTCTCCACATCCAGGCTGGCGGTGGCCTCGTCCAGCAGGACGATGGGGGCGTTCTTCAAAAGCGCCCGGGCAATGGAGATGCGCTGCCGCTCCCCGCCGGAGAGCTTCGCCCCGTTTTCTCCGATGGGGGTGTCATAGCCCTGGGGCAGTCGGCGGATGAACTCCCCGCAGTTAGCGGCCTCCGCCGCGGCCCGCACCTCTTCGTCGGTGGCGCCCCGCTTGCCCAGGCGGATGTTCTCCATCACGGTATCGTCAAAGAGCACCACATCCTGGAACACCATGGAGTAGTCGGTCAGCAGCGCCTCCGGGTCCACGGTGGAGATGTCCACGTCGCCTACCCGGATGGTGCCCTCCGTAACATCCCACAGCCGGGCGGCCAGCCGGGCGCAGGTGCTCTTGCCGGAGCCAGAGGGCCCCACCAGAGCGGTCACTTCACCCTCCCGGGCGGTAAAGTTCACACCGTCCAGTACCTTCTTCTTGTCGTAGGCGAAGCCCACATGGTCGAACACAATGTCGTGGCCCTTGGGCTGGAAACGCTCCACTCCCTCGGCGGTGGGGGTGTTATAGATTTCGTTCATGCGGTCGGCAGACACCTGGGACACGAACAGCTCTGCAATGAGGGCCAAGCTCTGGTCGAAGGGGGCGTACACACGGGTGATGACCAGCAGGAACAAAAACAGCAGCATGAAGTCGATCTGTCCGGAGACGATCAGGCTGGCCCCCGCCAGGATGGTGGTGGCGACCCCCAGGCGCATGATGACGCTGGCCGCATTGACAAAGATGCCGGTGCCCAGCTCGCCCTGGATGGTGACCTTCTCATGGTCGTCGATCTTCTGGTTGAGCCCGGCCAGATAGCGCACCTCCTGGTTGGTGGCGCGGATCTCCCGGACGTTTTCCAACGCCTCCTGGATGCCGTCGGAGACACGGATTGCGGCCTGTTTCGTCCGCTCCGAGGCCCGGGCGGAGATCTTCCGGGTGCCGAACAGCAGGCCGAAGGCCACCGGCACCCCCCACAGGCAGGCGATAGTCAGCCGCCAGTCATATACCAGCAGGCAAACCGCGATAATGGCCGTGGAGATGTAGGCGCCGTACAGGTATCCCAGCACATGGGACCAGACGTGCTCCATGCGGTTCACATCGCCCATGAGGGTCTCGGTCAGGTCCGCCAGATCCCGCTTGCCGAAGTAGCCCAAGGGCAGCTTGCGCAGCCGCTCCGCCAGGCTGAGGCGGGTGGACTTCACCTCGTTGTAGACCAGGCCGTAAGTGGCGTGGTACTGCTGCAGGTGGGTCACAAAGGACAGAATGACGAACGCGATTACCAGCCCAAGAAAGAGCGCCGGGCCGGGCAGCGGCGCTCCATCTGTCAGGGTCCCAATCAAAGTATTCATGAACAGGTACAGGATGCCCATGCCGCCCATGACGACCAGATTGACAATGACCGTCCAGAAGGCGCCCTTTTTGGTGTTTTTCACGCCCTGGTCGGTAAGGGCGTATTTGCGTTGAAAGTTTTTGCCGAACATCTTCTTCACCCCTCTCTCACTGTTCGCTGGTGATCTTCCACTGGACCGCCTGGTTGTAATCCGCCCACATCCGGGCATAGAGGCCGCCGGCGGCGGTCAGCTCCTGATGGGAGCCCTGTTCCACGATACGGCCCTCCTCCAGCACCAGGATCTTGTCCGCCCCCACGACCGTGGACAGGCGGTGGGCGATCATGATAACGGTGCGGCCCCGGGTCAGCTCGGAGAACGCCTTTTGGATCAGCGCCTCGTTCTCGGGGTCCGCGAAAGCGGTGGCCTCATCCAGGACCACGATGGGCGCATCCTTTAAGATGGCCCGGGCCAGGGCGATGCGCTGTTGCTCGCCGCCGGAGAGATAGGTCCCCTCGGAGCCGATCAGGGTGTCCATGCCCTGGGGCAGCTTCTCCAGAATGTCCCCGCACTGGGCGGCCATCAGCGCCGAGAGCACCTGCTCCCGGGTGGCGTTGGGGCGGGCAGCCCGGACATTTTCAAAGATGGATGCTTTGAACAGGCGGCTGTTCTGGAACACAAAGGCGATCTGATCCATGAGCACATGGGAATCGATCTGCCGTACATCCACGCCGCCCACTTTCACCGCACCGGAGGTGGCGTCCCAGAAGCGGGGGATCAGGCTGGCGGCGGTGGTCTTGCCGCCGCCGGAGGGCCCCACCAGAGCCACGGTCTGCCCCGGCTCCGCTGTGAAGGAGACATGGGAGAGGGCGGGTGTCTCCGCGCCGTCGTAAGTAAAGCTCACATTCTCAAATTCCACACGGCTGTTCTGAGGTTTTTGCGGATGGTCCGGATTTTTCAGTTCAGGAGCGCCCATGACTTGGTCGATGCGGCCCAGGGCGGTGCCGGCCAGCATCATGCCCGATGCGGCGAACATGATCTTGGCAAGGGCTGTGGAGATGATGGCGGAGAACACTGCGTAAAAGGCAAAGTTTGTGACAAATCCTGCGAAGTCGCTGCCGGCCAGGGCACTAGGCGCCAGGAACAGGGCCGCCGGAACCAGGAACACAAAGGCGCCCTCGGTGAAGGTCAGGTTGATGGACTGGGGGACCCGGCAGACCTTGGCCTGAAAATATTCGGATTTGTCACTATAATCCTCGATGGCCTGCTGGAACGCCTTGAAGGAATAGACGGTCTGCTGGAAGATCTTGACCACCGGGACGCCACGGACATACTCGGTGCCTGCCTTGGTCATACGGTCCTGGGCCGCCTGGTATTCCGCCATCAGCTTGGCGTTGTTGCCGCCCATCATGGAGAACATGGCCACAATGGAGATCACCGCAGCCAGCAGGCAGGCCGCGCCCATCCTCCAGTCAAAGATGAACATCATCACCAGCATGGCGATGAACAACGTGATGGTGCCCACGATGTCCGCCAGGTTGTGGGCCAGCAGGGTCTCCGTGTCGGCCGCCGCCGCGTCCAGCCGCCCGCGGATGAGGCCGGAGGCGTTGGAATCGAAGAAGCCCAGCGGGGCCTTCATCACATGGGCCACACCCTGCTTGCGGATGTTGGCGGCCGTGCGGAAGGCAGCCAGATGGGTACACATCAATCCCGCAAAATACAGGATGATGCCGGCCACCGCAAAGGCGAACGCCAGCCAGCCGTATTGGGCGACGCTCTGCGCCTTCGTCCAGTCCGGCGCCACCGCGATCAGGTCCCGGGCTGCCAGCCAGATGCAGATGTAGGGTGCCATGCTCAGCAGCATGGACACCGCCGACAGGGCCAGGCCCAGAAAGGTCAGGCCCTTGTGGTTGCCTGCGTAGTCCAACAGGACGGCCACATCACTCTTTTTCTTCTGCTTCATGAAAAAACCTCCTTCTCGAAGTTAGCATAAACTAACCTATTTCCAAAAAGATAGGGGATCATTCCCCCATCAGTTTTGACCAACCAGCCGTATAAAACGCCTGCAGCTGCTCCACATCCCGCAGGGCCTGTTCATAGGGCATATCGTGGATGACCACCTCGAAGATGGCGTTGAACATCCCGCTGGCGATGATATGGCACAGGGATCGGCTCATCTGTGGGATGTCCCGTCCCATGCGGCGTAGTACCCCCATGTACCGGAGGGTATACTCCACCTCTACTTCCACCATGTTGTGGACGAAGTGCTCATAGCTGGTCCCCTCCGCGCAGCACAGGAGCAGCTTCACTGGCTCCCGGTGCTGGCAGATATAGCCCACCATCCAAGCAACATGGTCTCTGGACTCTACACCCATGTGCTTAGGCTGTTCCTCTTCAGGCAGATCGGCAAAGGTGGTCTGGGCCTCCATAAAACGACTCATGAGCATAGAAGCGTGAGGCTCTACGATGGCGGTGAACAGGGCCTCCTTGCTGGAGAAGTAGCCGTAAAAGGCCCCGGTAGTGACACCGGCATTTTTCACGATCTGCCGCAGGGAGGCGCCCAAAAAGCCCTTCTTCAGGAACTCTGCCAAAGCGGCCTCTTGGATCTTTTCCAGGGTGGTGGCGGAATTTTCCTCCATGTTTTGCCTCACCCCTCTATAACATCGTTATATAACGATGCTATTTTACTCTTCGACCTTGAACTTGTCAACACAAATGTAAATGGACAAGGGCTGCGGCCTGTTTCAGAAAATCTCAAGCGCCGCTTGACGCATCTCTCTGAAAGTTGTATAATTTCAAGTAGTTAGTTATTGCTAACCAGTGAAATTATGAATGGAGGTATCCCTATGTCCCTGATTCAAAAAGAAATTGCCGATTTCTCTGTCCAGTGCTACCAGAATAACGCCTTTCACGCCGTTACCAAGGCGGATGTACTGGGAAAGTGGAGCGTGTTTTTCTTCTATCCCGCCGACTTCACCTTTGTGTGCCCCACGGAGCTGGAGGACCTGGCAAATAAGTACGCCGAGTTCCAGGCGGCCGGCTGTGAGATCTACGCAGTTTCCTGCGATACCCACTTTGTCCATAAGGCGTGGCATGACGCCTCCGAGCGTATCCAGAAGATCCAGTATCCCATGCTGGCCGATCCCACGCATTGTCTGGCAAAGGATTTTGAGGTCTACATCGAAGCCGACGGCGTGGCAGAGCGGGGCAGCTTCATCGTCAACCCCGAGGGAAAAATTGTGGCCTACGAGGTCAACGCCGGCAATGTGGGCCGGAACGCCGACGAGCTGCTGCGGAAGGTGCAGGCCTGCCAGTTCGTGGCGGAGCACGGAGACGAGGTGTGCCCGGCGAAGTGGCAGCCCGGCGCCGAGACCCTGAAGCCCAGTTTGGACCTGGTGGGCCAGCTTTAAGCCATGGAGCAGACGGCAAATTTCTACGATGTCGTGGTCATCGGCGGCGGTCCAGCAGGACTTACCGCCGCCCTCTATCTTGCTCGGGCCCGCTACCGGGTGTTGGTCGTGGAGAAGGATCACTTCGGCGGGCAGATCACCATTACCTCGGAAGTGGTGAACTATCCCGGCGTGGGCAGGACCAGCGGGACGGAACTTACCGAGACCATGCGGAAGCAGGCGGAGGGCTTCGGCGCTGAATTTCTGCTGGCCGAGGTCACTGGTCTGGAGCTCTCCGGCGATGTAAAGACCGTCCGCACCGGCCGGGGCGATTTGAAGTGCTTCGGCATTCTCCTGGCAACCGGCGCCCATCCCCGCATGGTGGGCTTCCAGGGTGAGGAGCAATTCCGCGGTCGGGGCGTGGCTTACTGCGCCACCTGCGACGGCGAGTTCTTCACCGGGAAGGATGTCTTTGTGGTGGGCGGCGGCTTCGCTGCGGCTGAGGAGAGCGTGTTCCTGACCAAGTACGCCCGCCAGGTGACCATCCTCATCCGGGGAGACGACTTCACCTGCGCCCAGGCAACAGCGGACGCAGCCAGAAGCCACGAGAAGATCACCGTCCTCACCAACACAGAGGTGGAGGAGGTCTCCGGTGACACTTCTCTCCGCTATCTCCGGTACCGGAATACCAAAACCGGTCAAGTGACCAAGCACCACGCGGCAGACGGAGAAACCTTCGGCGTGTTCGTCTTTGCCGGTTATGAGCCGGCTACGGAGCTGGTGCGCGGCCTGGCTGAATTGAATGACCAGGGCTATATCCTCACAGACCGGAGCCAAAAAACAACTGCGGACGGCCTGTACGCCGCGGGTGATGTATGCGTCAAGCCTCTGCGTCAGGTCGTCACCGCCGTGGGAGACGGCGCCCTTGCCGCCACGGAGCTGGAACGCCTGTGCGCCGCCATGCAGGAAAAGACTGGCATCCATCCCAATGCTCCGGTGAGCCGGACAGCAGAAACGGCGGCTTCCACCGAAACAAGCAGCACGCTTTTTACGGGGGATATGCTGGCCCAGCTCCATACGGTGTTCGCCCGGATGTCCTCGCCTCTGATCCTGCGGCTGTATCTGGACGAAACGCCTCTTTCGGCTGAACTGAAGCAGTATATGGAAGAACTGGCGACGCAGAGCAGCAAGCTCTCAGTGGAGACAGGGGCGGCCGAAGAGATGGAACACCTGCCCTGTGTCCGGGTCTGCCGGCCGGATGGGAGCTGGACGGGCCTCGCTTTCCATGGGGTCCCCGGCGGCCACGAGTTCACCTCCTTCGTCCTGGGCCTCTACAATGCCGCCGGGCCGGGACAGGCTCTGGATGAAGATACAAGAGCAGCAATCCAGTCCATCCAGAAGCCCATCAAGTTAGAGCTTCTGGTCTCCCTCTCCTGTACCATGTGCCCGGAGCTGGTGACGGCGGCTCAGCGGATCGCTGCGGAAAATCCGCACATCACCGCCCAGGTCTATGACCTGAACCGCTTCCCAGACCTGCGGGAGAAGTATCAGGTGATGAGCGTTCCCTGCCTGGTCATCAATGATGGGGAGCAGGTATCTTTCGGCAAGAAAAATATCCGGCAGTTGTTGGAACTTTTAGCATAGCAGGGAAGCCGCGTTACGGGCCGTCTGGTCTGTAACGCGGCTTTCTCCATCAAAAAGGGCTTGTGGAACAGAGACTTTTGGAGTATTCTTTAGTTATCAATAACTAACCCGCAAAGAGGCGTATCACTATGAAGAAATCAGACTTGGACTTCTGGCAGGGAATGGCCGCACATTACACCAAATTCATGCGGCGCTCTGCACCGTTATATACAGAAATCTGCAATCACATTCGTCCGCATCTCACACGGGATATGAATGTATTGGAACTGGCCTGCGGCACAGGCCAGCTGTCCTTTCCCCTGTCTCCGTGTGTCCGGCTGTGGGAGGCCACCGATGCCTCTTCCAATATGATCGCGGAAGCCAAGAAGCGGAGCGGATCTTCCCGGCTTCATTTCTCAGTGCGGGATGCCTCCTGTCTGCCGTATGCCTCGGAAACCTTTGACGCGGTGGTGATTGCCAATGCCCTGCATATCTTACCGGAGCCGGAAAAGGTTTTGCGGGAAGCTCGGAGAGTCTTAAAGCCGGGAGGATGGTTATTTGCCCCCACCTTTGTCCACGCCGGTGGAAAATTGGCCAGACTGCGGACCTGGGGTATGGAGCGGACCGGCTTTCGTGTCTACCACGCCTGGAACGCCGGGGAATTCATTGCTTATCTTTCCTCCCACGATTTTTGGGTGACGGAACACACCCTGCTCGGGGGGCGTGTACTGCCTGTGTGCTATGTGGCCGGCAGGAAGTAACTGCCCAGAATGGGGCGAAAGCGGGCCATCGGCATACAGCGCCGATGGCCCGCCCTTGCATTTTGTGACTTCAGTGAGATAAATCGGAGGGCAACAAAGCAAGTCCTTTTCCGGTGCGTCTATGCATCATTGTCTATCGCACCGTGGTTCCACACCTGAACCAAACGGCTGCGTTAGCAGTACTTTCTTCCGCAGAATCGCTTTAGTTGAAGCGTGCTATTCAGACTTTTCCTGTTGCTCTGTATTATGGTGTCTGTGTTTCCCACAACAGTGATGTCCAGCATGTCCTCCACAGCAGCAACCAGCATCTGCCGGATTCAAGTGAAGAAGGTCTACTTTTTCTGTTTCCGTCGACTCTTGGATTTTGGCATTTATTAAAGATTCGAGCATGAGATACACTCCTTATTTCCGAATAATGTCAATGTCCTGTGTGCCAGAGCAGAGGCATTCCGTGCGTTTTTCACATTTTGTAAAGCCCACGCGTACGGCCGCATCCGATACTTCGTTTTTTAATACGCCCATATCCATCCCCTGGAAGTAATACGGCAGATACCCCATTACCATATCCCAGGGGCCGGTGTGGTCAGGCAGGATAGCCTCGCTGATAACCAGCAGCACCCCTCCGGGATTCAGTGCGTCATAGCACTTTTTCAGCAGTTCTTCCATACGGCCTTTGGCAAAGAGCATCACATTGAGGGCCAGGATTAGATCATACCTCTCTCCAATTCTGTCTGCCATAAAGTTGCCGCACATCACTTCCGTGCGGTCAGTGAGTCCCATAAGGGAGATGGATTCTTCCACCACCGCCGGGGGAAAACGGTCAAATAGGACGCCAGTACGATCCGGCCGATCACCGATGACTGCCAGCCCTAAAAGTCCTGTAGCACCGCCTAGGTCCAGCACGCGCCTGATTTGGTCATTTTCCGGCAGAGAACGCACAATCCGCAACAACTCCTGCTGCCGGTAACCTTCCTGTGCCTGTCGCATCCGCTGTGCAAAAGAGGCAAAATCCAACTGCTGCTCCATCGCTTCCTGTTGCTGGGACTGGGGGCCTTTTGTGACCAACAGCTTCACATCCATAGGTGCCATGCCTTCCTGCATATAAAAGGGCAGAAAGCCTCCCAAATATTCATCTTTCCCTTTGACCAGATAGCGGTCAACTTCCGCGGTGTTCTGGTAAGTGCCGTCCGTCTTGTTTAAAAAGCCGATGGATACCAATGCACTGAGCAGATATTCTGTATTTGCCTTATGCCATCCCATATGAACTGCCAGTGCTTCAGCAGTAACCGGCTGGCAAAGTTGAGAAAATACATCCAGCTCCATGGCCGCATTGAGCAATCTGGAATATAGATTTAAAAATGGAAGCTGGACTAACTGTTCCCAAACACTTACAGACTTGTTGATTGTGAACATTAAAAAACCCCCTTTGTTTTTATATGGTTAGTCATTGCTAACCTCAATTTAATTATACCGGAACCACCGGCTTCTGTCAAGGAAAGGCATAGAGTGCTTCGTTCATCCAGATTATAGGAATATTGGAATGTACGGTACAGCTTTCATCCAAGGAAACGGCCTCGCTGCTACAAGTTAGTCTACCTTACCTGCTTTGAAACCTTTCTTCGGGACACAAAATAAATCACCCCTCTTGAGCGAGTGTTCAGAGGGGTGACTTTTGAATCAGGTTCTTATATGCAGTTGATATGTGTTGCGCCGTCTGCCTTTTTATTTAATTGCGTCCTTTAATACCTTGCCAGCCTTAAAGACTGGCATCTTTCCGGCTGGGATCACAATGGGCTCATTGGTTTTGGGATTCCGGCCCGTACGCTCAGCACGCTCTTTCACTTCAAAGCTGCCGAAGCCGGTGAGCTGGACCTTATCTCCCGCGCACAACGCTTTCTCGACCTGGGATAGGAATGCGTTCAAGACTTTCTCTGCATCCGCTTTGGAAACCCCGCTCTCCTCGGCCATACCAGCAATCAGTTCTCCCTTGTTCATAAAGCAAATTCCTTTCTCTTTCTATTGATTTGGATAAGCACTCTTTACATGATAGCCGCATCAGCGGCTTACCACAGAGATGAAGCCCAAGGCATAACGGCTGAGGGCGTTCCTCCCTCAGCCGCAGCCGCGGTCAGCACATATCCCGTGCCCACTCCCGGACATCTTCCAAAGTCAGCTCAAAGCGGCCGCCTGCCGCAACCGTATTCCTGGACATATCCACGATCATGTAGCCGCCAAGGTTGTCCGCACTGATGGGCGCATGGGATTTCCGCATCATGTAGCCAGCCGCCTTCAGTACACGGCGGAGCGATTGCTCCAGGGAATCCTCTGTACGCATCGAAATACCTCCAATTTGATATTCCGAGCCAAACCACGCCGCGCTCCAACCGTTTTCCTGCTGGTATTATAACAGGGAACTCACGGAAAATGCAACTGTGCGGGCCGGTTTGGATGCTTTTTCCCTTGCGTTTCCAATGCAGGCACTCAAAATTAGCGCAAAGGGCCTCGGACCTCGAAGGGAACATATGTCACTCATGCTTGTAAAAGGCCCCCATCTCTCCAGCATCCTAAAAATCTGAATATTCTGTAATCAGACAGCTGCGGCGCAGGTAATAGAATACCCACACCGCAGCGTTGTCTTTTTCAATCAAAGTGTCCAGCGGCTGGACTCCGTTCGCTCGGAGACGAAATTCCGGTAGATGCCCGCCTGCTGGATCAGTTCGTCGTGGGTACCCTTTTGGACGACGCGGCCCTGGTCTACCACCAGAATCTGATCCGCACCCCGCACCGTCTTGAGCCGGTGGGCGATCATCAGCACGGTTTTCTCCCGCGTCAGGGCTTCCATAGCCTTTTGGAGCTGGTCCTCATTCTCGGGGTCCACATTGGCCGTGGCCTCATCGAAGATGACGATGGGCGCGTCCTTCAGGAGACACCGGGCGATGGAGATGCGCTGCTTCTCCCCGCCGGAAAGCGTGGCTCCTCCCTCGCCAATTACCGTGCCGTATCCATCCGGCAGGGCAGAGATGAAGTCGTGGCAGCACGCCTTTTTTGCGGCCTCCACCACCTGTTCATGGGTAGCGCCCGGGCAGCCGAACTTGATGTTGTTCTCCACCGTGTCGGCAAAGAGGTACACCCGCTGGAACACCATGCTCACCTGCTCCATGAGGGATTCCAGTGTGTACTCCCGCACATCCCGGCCACCAATGGTCACACGGCCGCCGTCCACATCCCAAAACCGGGCGATCAGGTTACAAAGGGTGGTCTTGCCGGAGCCGGAAGGCCCCACAATGGCGGTGGTGGTCCGGTCTGGGATAGTCAGTGACACATCCTTGAGGATGGGGCGGCTTCCATAGGAGAAGTTCACATGGTCGAATACAATCTCGTGGCTCTCCGGGCGGATGGCCGTGCCGCGCTGATCCATCTCCGGGATGTCGTCCACCTGGTTGGCGTGGTCAATGGAGCTGCCCACCAGACGCAGGGCGGACACGCCGCTGCCCGCGGACTGGATCTGGGAAAAAATCAGGAAAGAAACGATGACCGCCATCAGTGCGTTGGCGAGGGACATGGCTTCCGTCAGGCACAGCCCCACCGACGCCGCCAGAATCAGCACGCTGAACAGGTGGAGGACCATCTCCTGGCCCCAGATATAGGGAGTGAACAGCTTCTCCACCGCCAGATTGTTCGCCCTGCTGTCCTCCAGCGCCTGCCGCACCCGCTTGTCACCCTTTCCCGTCAGGTTAAAGGACTTGATGACACTCATGCCCTGGAGCTGTTCCAGCACCGCCTCCACCAGCCGGGCCTCATCCCGCTGGCGCTTGGGGGCAATCTTGGCGGACTGCTTCTCCATTCCGGAGAGGAGGGCCAGATATACCAGCATCCCCGCCAGGGCCAGCAGGCCGATCCGCCAGTCCCAGAACAGGACGCACAGCAGCATGACGGCGGAATTGATCAGGCCGCCCAGAATACTGACCAGCACCATGGGGCCGGTGCTCTCCACCTCGTCCAGAACGGTGGTGGTGATGCCGGTGAGTTCTCCCAAACTCTGGTCGTTGAAATAGCCCATGGGGACCCGCTTGAGCTTGTCACCGATGGAAATGCGCTTGTCCGCCACCATAAAGTAGCCGGCGTGGGTCTGCTGGAGCTGGCTGAAGCGGTTGAGGACCGCCCGGCCCAGAATGCTGGCCAGCAGAAGCCCCAGAGCCTGCCATGCCGGGGCGGAGTCTGTGGAGCCGCCCACCAGGGCCAGCACCACCACATAGATGGCCGCGATCTGGAACATGTGGAACACCGCGTAGAAGAAGCCTAAAATCATGGACTTTCGGATATTGCCCTGCTCCTCTCCGGCAAAGTCCCAGATTTTTTTCAAAACACCGATCATGCCTGCTCTCCCTCCTTTGCGCCCATATGCGCCCGCCACATCTCCTGATACAGCGGGCAGTTTTTCAAAAGTTCCCCGTGGGTGCCCACATCCTGGATGCGGCCGCCATTGACTACCACGATCTGATCCGCGCCGGTGATGGTGCTGAGGCGGTGGGCGATGACCAGCACGGTCTTTCCCGCTACCAGCCTGCCCACGGCCTGCTGGACTACGGCCTCGTTCTCGGGGTCTATGTAGGCGGTCGCCTCGTCCAGCACCACAATAGGCGCGTCCTTGAGCATGGCCCGGGCGATGGCGATGCGCTGACGCTCACCGCCGGACAGGTGGGCGCCGCCTCCGCCCACCACCGTGCCATAGCCGTGTTCCAGACTGCGGATAAAGGCGTCACACCCGGCGGCCTTTGCCACGGCCTCCACCTCGGCGTCGGTGGCCGCTGGGCGGCCCATGCGGATATTCTCCCGTATGCTCTCGTCAAAGAGGTAGTTGTCCTGGGATACAAAGGCCACCTGGTCGTAGAGCTGCTTTAACGGGATATGCCTCAGATCCTGCCCGCCCAGAGTAATGGAGCCGGAGGTCACATCCCAGAAGCCGGCGATCAGCTTGGCGATGGTGGACTTGCCGGAGCCGGAGGGCCCTACAAAGGCGGTCATGGTCCCGGCGGGGATGGTGAGAGATACATCGTGGAGCACCTCCTTGTCTGCATGGTAGCCGAAAGACACATGGGAGAGCTGAATATCCCGGCCCTGGAACTCCGCCGGCGTTTCCCCGTGGTCCTGCTCCGCTCCGTTCAAAATGGCATCCACCGAGCCCACGATGGTGCCCACCTTAGCGAGACTGTCCACAAAGTCCATGGCGGCCAGCAGGGGCCCGGCAATGCCCAGGGACAGGACGATGGTGGTGATAAAGGTCTCGATGGGCAAGCTCCCTCCGGTATAGAGGAGCCAGCCCACCGGCAGAATGGTGATCATGGTGGTGGGCGAGATGGCACGGGCCAAAGAGACCGGCATCTGGCAGCTCTTCATCCAGTGGTAGAAGTAGGAGGCGTTGGCCTTTACGCTGTCAGAGAAGCGGGCATAGGACTGCTTGCCCTGGTTAAACGCCTTGATGACCTCAATGCCGCCGATGTACTCCACAATGGCGCTGTTCATGGCTTGGGTGGTTTTGACCGAGCTCTCGTACTGCTTTCCGTAGCCGGCCATCACCGCCATCATGAAAGCCATGCCCACCGGGATGGACACCAGGCTCAAAAGGGCCATCCGCCAGTCCAAGACGAACAGATAAATCAGGATGCACACCGGCCCCAGCACATTGGCGGTCATCTCCGGCAGAAGATGGGCCAGAGGCCGCTCCATGCTCTCCACCTGGTCCACGATGACCTGTTTCATCTGGCCGCTGGAGGTGTCCAGAATCGTACCCAGAGGCATCTTCGGCAGTTTCTCCAGCACTTTCTCCCGGATAGATTTCAGGATAGCAAAGGTGGCCTTGTGGGATTGGGACAGGGCCAGGGAATACAGGGTGGCCCGGAGCAAAAAGCCCACAAGCGCCACTGCGCACCATATCAGGTAGTATTGTGTACTCTCCTCCCCTTTCAGCAGGCCCAGGATGATCTGCGCTGCGGCGAAGTAAGGGAGCATCCCAAACAGTACCCCCACCACAGCGGACAGGACCGCCCGCTTCAAGCCGCCCTGCTGTCCCTCTCCCAGCTCCCACAGACGGAGCATGGGACTTTGTTGTTTCATGATATAAATTCCTCCTTTTGGTTAGTAATTGCTAACTTTTGTACAAATGAGAGGGCTGCACCCAAAGGCACAGCCTCTTATCAGGACTGAGGATCGAACACGGTGGAAAATCCCGCCATGTGGTAGCGGTTGAGCATCTTGACATAGCGGTGGGCGGCGGCGCGGTCCATGTTATGCCGCACCACCTCAAACATGCCGTTGAAGTAGGCGGTGACGATGATGTGGATAAACTCCTCCGTCACCAGGCCGGACTTGACGCTCTCGCAGCCGATGACCTCCATGTACTTGTAGGTGTACTCTACCTCTATGTCCACCAATTCGTCCAGAAAGCAGGAAAACCGGGTGCCGTGAGCCCCGTCCAGCAGCAGACGGAAAACATCAAAGTGGTCGTAGATGTAGTCCAGCATTTCCTCCTGATGGCGGGCGGTGTACTGTCCCATATCCGCACGCTGTTCCTCCTCGCTGAGCTGGTGAAAATCCTCCTGTACCCTGCGGAACATGGACTTGAACTGATCCACCACCGGCTCTGCGATGGCCCGGAACAGCCCCTCCTTATCCCCGAAGCGGGTATAGATAGAGCCGGTGCTGGTATCTGCCGCCTGAGCTATGGTGCGCAGAGAAGCGTCCAGAAACCCCTTGGACAAAAACTCCTCCTTGGCGCACTCCAGCACCTTGTCATAGACGCCCGCCTTTTGTTTTGCCACTGTCATTCCTCCTTTTTCAAAACACTGTTTTATAACGATGTTTTGAATATAGCACTTTGAGTCTGAACTGTCAAGAGGGCTGGCAATCAAAAACGACCCTTGCATGAAACAAAGGCCGTTTTCTTGGTTACTTTCTGTTTTATGTTATTCGCACAAGTCGGGATATGCCTGCCGGAGCGCACGGAGGATCAACTCCGCCGAGCCGCCCGTGCCCCACTGGATTTTGTCCGTCATACATGGCTCTCCACACGAATTTTTGTTCAATCAGGGAAGTGCAAGAGGATAACACCTCCCATCAAGCTCCACTCTTGACAAAACCAGTTTTTTCCTTTACACTGCATTATAGTTCTGAATAGAACAATAATGCGCCTGCTGTTTATGTTGCGGGGAAGGAGGGCGAGGATGGAATTCTGGGATCATCTTTTTCTGTTCAAGCGGCTCTATGATCAGACGATGGACCCCATCGCTCAGCAATGGGACCTCACCCGGATGGAGCTGGACATCCTGCTCTTCCTGGCCAACGCGCCGGCCTATGATACCGCCGCCGATATTGTGGAGCGGCGGAGACTTACCAAATCCCATGTGTCCGTCTCGATTCACTCCCTGATCCGCCGGGGGTGGTTGGAGCGGAGCTACCTCCCCGGAAATCGAAAGAGCGCCCACCTCCGCCTTCTGCCTGCCTCCTCGTCTGCCGTAGCCGACGGACAGGCCGCTCAGGCCGCGTTGCGCGTACAGCTTTCCCAGGGGATGACCACAGAGGAGCGGGCCGCCCTGGAATCCGCCTTCACCCGCATCGGCGAAAATCTGCGCCTTGCGTTCAAAGGAGATGCCTAAGCAATGCTCTACACCTTTTTCATCTGCTTCGTGGCCGGGATCGGCGCCGGCCTGGGGACCGGCTTTGCGGGTATGAGCGCTGCGGCCGTCATTTCCCCCATGCTCATCACGTTCCTGGATCTGCCTGCCTATCAGGCGGTGGGGATCGCCTTGGCCAGCGACGTGCTCGCCAGCGCGGTCAGCGCTTATATCTATCACAAAAACAAAAACCTGGACATTAAAAACGGCCTTGTGATGATGGCTGTAGTTCTCCTGTTCACCCTGGTGGGAAGCTGGGTCGCCAGCCTTCTCCCCAACGCGACCATGGGCGGCTTCTCTGTATTTATGACCCTCCTCCTGGGCATCAAGTTCCTCGTCCGGCCTGTGATGACCGCCAAGGAGTCTATGGATGCGGTCAGTCCCCGGAAGCGGTTTTTCCAGTCTGTGGCCTGCGGCGTGATCGTCGGCTTTATCTGCGGCTTCGTGGGCGCGGGCGGCGGCATGATGATGCTGCTCCTGCTGACCAGCGTTTTGGGCTATGAGCTCAAGACCGCCGTGGGCACCAGCGTATTCATTATGACTTTCACCGCGCTCACCGGCGCGGCGAGCCACTTTGCCATTGGCGGTGCTCCGGATATTTGGTGCCTGATATTTTGTGTGCTCTCCACCCTCCTGTGGGCGCGGATAGCGGCCAAATTTGCCAACAAGGCCAGCCCGGCCGTCCTCAACCGGGCTACCGGCGCTATCCTTGCGCTTCTTGGTATCGTCATGCTGGCCGTCAATTATTTGTAATCACGGATTCCGGCACGGGCTTGGTTTCCCTGTGATGAGCGCTGACAATACGATGAGCGCCCCAGGCCGTTCCAACTTTGGACGGCCCAGGGCGCTTTTTATCATACTGAGATGTATTTGCTTTTTAAGCAGCCCGCCAGAAACGCTTCCTACTTTTCCTTGGTTGCCGGGATGATCCAAACATCTAATGCCTCCATAATATCACCCGGTTGGCAATGTAGTTCCTGACAAATTTTCTGGACCGTATTAAACGGCACCTCGTCATGTAACCGCATTGCATTTACGGTATCTTTTGTTAAACCGAAGCGTTTTCCAATCTGTGCGTCTGTCAAGCCACAAAGCTCTTTCCGCTTTAGGAAGGGTTCAAAGGTAATGACAGTATGCCGGACGCCATCCGATCCAATATCCATATGTGTTCATCTCCTTGTATAATAAGTTTCAAAGCAAATATTTCAGGTATCAGCAGGCTCTGAGATGCCCGTGATACAATAGCTGTAGGACAGCAGGGTCAAGTTCTATCATCTCCAGTTGAGCCAAAAGGCTACTTCAGTTTGAGTCTGTTCCCCTGAGCCGGAAGTTAGCTGCAAACTCATTGGCTGTTTGCCAGAGATAAGGTCGCCCTGTTGGCAGTGAGGGCTATCGCATTGACCAACTCTGGAATGATTCTAATAAGCAAGGGTGAGGATGCTCCGGTTATCATGGGTATCTCAAAGCCTGCTGGCCTGAAATCTCCACATGGGGAGGTGAAAATTGTGAATCCACTATTCGTTGGCATTGATGTGAGCAGCAAGAACAATGTGGCCTACCTGATGAAGCCGGACGGCAGCAAGCACTCCAATTTCTCTGTGCAAAACAATCTTGGCGGTGCTAAGCTGTTGTCAGAGAGAATCGTGTCGGCACTTCGTTCCATGCAGCTCAGCGATGTGGTGATTGGCCTGGAGGCCACCTCCATCTACGGGGACAGCTTGGTCTACGCTCTTCGTGAGGATGGCAGCCTGGGGCGGTTTCAGAGGAAAATCCATGTTCTGAATCCCAAGCAGGTGCGGAAGTTCAAGGAAGCCTATTCTGACCTGCCAAAGAACGACTGGGTGGACGCCTTTGTGATTGCCGACCATCTCCGTTTTGGCAGAATCAACAGGGAGGTCTACATGGACGATTACCGCTACAAAGCCCTGCAAACCCTTACCAGGGCCAGATTTGATGTTATTCAGAATTTGACCCGTGAAAAGCAGCGGTTCGCCAACTACTTATTCCTCAAATGCTCCGGCATGGCCCAGGACAAAGACATTCAGAACACCAGCGCCACTACTATTGCGCTCATGGAACAGTTTGAAACTGTGGATGACCTGGCGAACGCCAATCTGGATGAACTGACTGTCTTCATTGATGAAAAGGGCAGGAACTTCGCTGACCCAGCAGCAAAAGCTAAGGCTATTCGCAGTGCAGCCAGAGATTCTTACCGTCTGCCAGTTACCGTGAACAACTCTGTAAACCAGGCCATGGCCGTATCTATTGCTTCCATACGGGCTTTAGAGAAGCAGGTCAAGGTTTTGGACAAGGCCATTGAACACCAGTTTGAAATCATCCCGAACACGCTGACATCCATCCCCGGTATTGGCAAGGTCTACTCCGCTGGTATCATCGCTGAAATTGGCGATATCCACCGCTTTGAATCCCAAGCCTCTGTCGCCAAATACGCTGGCCTTGTCTGGAACAGAAATCAGTCTGGTGACTTCGAGGCGGAGCATTCCAGGATGATTAAATCCGGCAACCGCTATCTCCGTTACTACCTGCTGGAAGCAGCCAACTCTGTGAGAAGATGCGACTCCGAGTTTCGGCGCTACTATAACCTCAAATTAAAAGAGGTCAACAAGTACCAGCACAAACGAGCACTCGCTTTAACTGCCAGAAAACTGGTTCGGTTGGTCTTTCGGCTGCTGAAAGACAACCGCCTGTATATCCCGCCGGAGGGCTGAGCACACCGCTTGCCGCTCTGACGAAATCGCCCTGTTTCAAAAACTCAGGGGGCAGGGTTTAGATTTGTGTTGCCTTTTTGCTACCTACACAGTGCTTTTTACTCTGTTTCGCTTAATTTTTTTCTTCCTCACCCACTTGACTTCATACCATTGGACTCAAAATGTGATTGTCTGTTCCATCCTGATCCAGGCTTTCCAGGTTGGCCGCGTGCAGCAGCGCGTCTGCCAGCACCTCCGCGCCCACCTTCATATCAGCGCAGTCCGTCCACTCCTGAGGGCAGTGGGAGAGGCCGTCCCGGCTGGGCACAAACAGCATGCCGATGGGGGCAAATCTCCCGACAAACAAGGAGTCATGGAATGGGCCGCTGATCAGTTCGCAATGGGAAATTCCGCGCTGCTCACAGCAGTTCGCCAGGAGCGTCCTTAAAGCCGGGTGGCTGGAAACCGGCGCGTCATTGTTCTGCAGCCTCATCTCCAGGGCGACCCCGCGCCGCGCCGCGATCTCTGCGAACTCCTCTCGTACTTTGTCACAGAGCTGGTTCTTCGATGCCGCGTCGCAGTCCCGGATATCCACCGTGAAATTCACACGCCCCGGAATGATATTGGATGCGTTGGGCTCGATCTGCAAAAAGCCGATGGTCCCCGTACAGTACTCGCTCATCCGGTTTTCCCGCGTCATCCGTTCCAGCGCCAGAGACATCTCACTTACCGCTGCGAAAGCATCCCGCCGGCTCTCCATCGGCATCCCACCGGCGTGCGCCGCTGTGCCCGTAACCGTCACCGTAAAATTCAGCGCCGCGCAGATGGCCTTTACAACCCCAAGGCGCACCCCAGAGGTCTCCAGGACGCTGTTTTGCTCAATGTGCAGCTCCACCGCACAGAACACATCTCCCGGCTTTTTGCGGCAGCTCTCAATATCATCCGCCGCCAATTCTCTGGCTCTCAGTTCATCATAGAGGGACGGGCCGTCCAGCGCACGGGTCGTCTTCAGGTCTTGAACGGATAGAGCACCTGCCATCGCGCGGCTGCCGATGCAGCCGATTCCAAAGCGGGCCGGCTCCTCCGCCGCATAGGCAACGCAGGCAAGATTCCTGCGGTGGGCGGCGCCGGAGTCCGCGATCAGCTTCAGTGCCTCCATGCCGGCCACCACGCCGGCCACGCCGTCAAAGCGGCCGCCGTGAAGAACCGTGTCAAAGTGGGAGCCGGTCCAGACGGGAGCCAGTTCCGGCTCGGTGCCGGGAAGCGTCCCGATCAAGTTCCCCATGCAGTCCATTTCCACTACAAGTCCGATCCGCTCCATCTCGCCCCGGAGATACATCCGTGCTTCCCACTCCACATCCGTCAGATACTGCCGGGTCGTTCCGTTTCCCGGTGTGGCGTTATATTGGTCAATCTCCTCAATCCAGCGCTCCATCCGCCGCTGGTCCGCCTCCAGTTTGATCGGCGGCTCGTGACGGTCACAGCACGACATCGCGGTTGCAGTCTTTGCTGTAGATATAGGTGAACGGCTCCGTACCAACACCATACGCGCACTGGGCTGCATATGCGCCAAACCAGATGAAGTCATCCTTTTTGATGCCCATCCACACATCGTCCATCAGGTACATGCCCTCCCCCTGAAGGATATACATGCCATGCTCCTGCACATGAGTCTCCACGATAGGGTGGCACCCGCCCGGATCAAAGGAGAGAATGTGCATGTTCATATCAAAGTTCAATTCCACCGGAAGCAGGTCTTTGATGTGGACATTCGCCATATCCTCGTAATCCCGATAGGAGATGTCATTGACATTTCCAGAATAAAGATAGGGGAAAAACCCTTCGCAGGGAACATACAGCTGTTTATAAAGCAGGACCTTCGCCGCCTCGCTACTCTCATTTTTAAATTGTAGCCCCGCAGACGGCGGTGTGAAGAGATAGCCTCCCGCTGCCAGAGAAAACTCCCTGCCCTCGCCAGAGGCCTTCACGGCACCGCTGATCACATAGAGAAATGCCTCTTCGCCCTGGGCGTTTCCAAAGGAACCGATGGTTCCGCCGCCTGGCTGCACATCGCAGATATACATCACAAAGCTGGCCCCCATTTTGGGTGATGCCACAATACTGGTTCGGCACCCATTCAGGCAGGGCAGAACGTTGTTCACTAAGCCGTCTTTCGGAATTACTGCGTACATCCCAGGTTTTACAATCGCTCTTGTGGATAACAAGTCTTTCGGATATGCCATGTGAATACTCCTCTCTGTTAATCATGCCCACCATAGAGCTGGCGGAAATTTTGATAAAATTTTGTCCGGTATTTCCATGTGTTTTCTGATCTTTATTAAACAAAAGCTTCCCTCACTTGTCAATTCCATCGCTCTTTTTCCACGTTTTTTCCCCCATCTGCACAAGGATGGTGTGCAACATGCACACCATCCTTGCTTTTTCTCTGTCCCATGTCTCCCTGCCTCTTTACAACCACTTGCACCCTATGATATGGTTAAAGAAAATGATAGAAGGGAGAAGAAACCTGATGTCAACTACTCTCCGCTGGCTCATCGAGAGCAGTTCTTTGGAAAATCTGCACTGTGTCGCCTGCAGCGACAAGCTGGACACGCCGATTTCCAGCGTGAATGTGCTGGATAACCTGGATGTTGTCAAGTGGATCAAACCCAATGAGCTGGTTTTGAGCAGCGGGTATTTGTTTATGGACGACGAGTCACTACAGCGGCAGCTGGTTCAGGAGCTGCATCAGGTGGGCTGCAGCGCGCTTGGCATCAAGACCCGCCGCTTCTTTCAAACCATTCCGGAGGCCATGCTTCAGGAAGCGGAACGGGTGGGATTGCCGCTGTTGGAACTGCCCTTTTTCTATTCCTTTTCCGATATCAGCCGCGTGGTCTTTCAGCGGCTTTTTTTACAGAGCTCCTATCGCGTACGCAGCGAACAGCGGCTGCTGATGGCTCTGAGCAACGCCCTATTTTCTGGGGCCGGCCTCTCCCATATGCTCCAATGCCTTGTCCAGCAATACCGCACGTCTGTCCTTTTGCTCAGCCGCTCCGGCACTTGTCTGGACGCCGCTTATACAAGCGGTACCGAGCTGCGGGGTATGGAGCGGTTTCGTCCCTTTGCCATGCCCGTCTCCGGCGAAACCATCTCCCTCTCCTGCGCAGGCCGGCAGCACCTGTTTTTCTGTGTGACTCTCCCGGGCGGCTACGGCGGTCTTTTCTTCTTAGAGGACCCTGCCAACTCTCTGCGAGGCGCGCTGACCACTTTGCAGCATGCCGCCGTTTTGATCTCCCTGAAACTGGAGCAAACACGGCTCCAGCGGCTCTCCTCCGGCGAGTGTGAGGGCGGCTTTCTCAGTCTTTTGACAGATGCTGCTGAGGATCTAGCGGATGAGGAGATTCTTCATATCTGCCATCTCCACCACTTTGACTATCAAAAAAAGCGCCTTTGTATCGCTCTTTTCCCAAAAGACGCCGCTTTTTCAGACCCTTCAGCTCTGTCTGCCCCACTACAAACGGCGGCAGAGGCTCTTTGCCGCAGTACTGGTCCGGTTCAGTCCCACTTCCTATGCATGGATGCCCGCCAATGCTGCCTGTTCCTGCTCTGTGATGCCTCTGTCAGCAATCCAGAGCTTTTGGCGCAGGCCAGAGTCCTAATCCGCTCCTTCCAGGACCAGCTTGGCGAGGGCGCCTTCACACAGCTTCGGATCGGGGTTGGCCACTGCCATCAAAGCGTTTCCAGCATCCCTCACGCCCTGAAAGAGTGCGCAGATGTTGTTCATCTGATGCTTCCTGTCTTTCCAGACCGAAACGTTTTTTTTGCCAGCACAAACACCATCTACCATCTGCTTAACCAGCTTCCTCCTGCTGAGCTCCGCCGCATCTATCTCAACACCATCGTGGGGCTGTCGGAATATGACCGTGCCAACGGTACGGAATTTCTCAAAACCCTAGAGGCCTTTTATGCCCACCAGTTTAACGCCTCTCAAGCCGCTAAGGAGCTCTATGTGCATCGGAACACGCTGCTCCACCGAATGGAAAAAATTAAGGAGCTTCTTCACTGTGATTTCAAGGACACCAATGACCTCATGACGATATATCTGGGAATCTGTGTGGCAGAAATGCTTGGATAACTGCAGAAAAAGCCGCTTCAGGGGGGAATCCTGAAGCGGCTTTTTTCTGTCTGTTTGCTGTGAAAGGGCACAGCCCGCCAGGCGGCTTCTCATCGCATGCCGCCTAACGGCACACATGCCCGTCCCACGCTGTTTTTACAGGCGCAGGTTCTCCGGCAGCACCGGGGGCGCCGCATAGGTGCGGCGGCTGTACCGCAGCCCCATCTTGACAAGGCTCTCCGCCAGCGACACCGCGCAGTGTGCCGAATCCACCACCGGCAGTCCGATCCGCTCAGTGAGGGCCTCCCCCATCCCGGTCAATGCCAGACAGCCAAACACAAAAGCATGGGCCCCGTCCTGCCTCACAGCCTCCTCCGCCACCTGCGCCAACTTCTCAAGCGCCGCCTCCCGGTCCGTGCGGAGCTTCTCCACCGACATCTGGATGCCCCGGATCGACACCATGCGCCGTCCCAGCCCAGAGCGGACTGCCACGTCATAGGAGGTTGCCGCCAAGTCCTCGTCGCCGGTCAGCAGGCAGAAATTCTGTGCCAGGTGATAGGCGAACAGCATCCCAGCCTCTCCGGTTCCAATCACCGGGATATCCACCAGCTCCCGGGCGGCATCCACAGCTGGGTCCCCAGCACACCAGACTATTGCCGCGGCACAGCCATCCCGCTGCGCCTGACAGCTCAGACGCATGACCTCATCTCCGGCCAGCTGCCGGTCGCATCGGGACTCAATTGCTCCAGGCCCCCGTTGGCTCTGATAAATATGAAATTGGGTTGTAGGCAGGGCCTTTTCTCGTAAAAGCTCAATCCGTGCCCGAATCATTTCGTCGGACATCGCCAAAACAGGAATAATTACCGCTAATTCCATGGTATGCTCCTCTCTCACCAACGGGACAAGGGCCCGCCCATGTACAACAGGCAGGCCCTGTCCAACACAAGGAGAAAATTTGATCTTACCGGCCGGACAGGATCAGATCGCAGATGTCAATCGCCATATCCACCGCGTCCGTGATTTTGTTGCGCTCCTTCCTGGCACGGTTCAACCACAAATAAAATTCGTGAGTGCCCTCCGCATGCTTGGATAACTCCAGCACGGAGACACTGTTGGGAATGATGTACTTGAGCCCCGTCAGGCCATACCGGTCCTGTTCAAACCGGCCCGTCACCGTGGTCAGCATGGGCATGACCACCCGGGAAATCCGCATCAGCAGGTAGTTCAGCCGGTCGTTGCGCTCGCCGCTGGCCTCTTGTGCCAGGCGGATTTTTTCCACAGCTGCGGCCTTCTCCTCAAAGGTCCTGGACATCGCCAGCGCGCTGTCCAAATCCAGTCCCTCCTGTGCTTCGGGCATGTCTTGGATATATTCCTTCATCTCGCTGATCCGCTTGGAGATCTCCGCAGCCATCACGGTGAAGTCCTGGGGCAGCGTCTTACGCATAGCCAGGTCAAAGACAAAGGCCGCATCGTCCCGGACACCGTAGTACATCACGTTCTTGTCCAGGGTGTCCATCGTGTCATCGGCGCTGTGATAGGGCAGGCCCAAGGTTGCGTTGCCCCAGGCCGTGCGGAGCTCTGGTGTGTGGTAAATCCAGTTATAGCAGGAGGGCACGCCGATTCCCAGGAAAGACATGTCCGCGTTCTTGAAGGGGAAGCAGTAGTCCTTTTCCCACCCCGGCATGGCAAACTCGTTCATCTCGTGAATCCAGTTCCACAGCTCAAAGGCCGGCTCGCTGTGCAGCACGGTGGCCCCATCGCCTAGGCCGATGGCGTCGATGTTGACATACATGACACAGTGCTTATTCAGGTCATCCCACAGATTGTCGCAGTACCAGGTAGACCCCTCCATCTGGCCGCCCTCGTGCCCCTGCCAGAAGAGGAAGCGGACATCCCGGCTGAGCTTGTCCCGGTTGGCGTTTAAAACGCGGGCCAGTTCCATGGCAGTGGCATTTCCGGCGGCATTGTCGGAGGCCCCCACAGGCCAGGAGTCCATATGGCCGGCGACGAGAATGAACTCGCCGGACTGGTTGTCCGGGGCCTTGACAGTACCACTGGGCAGATAGAGCGGGTCCCAGCCCTGCTTTTGCTGATAATTCATGAAAACATCAATTTTTTCGCCTGCCTCCAGCAGCTTGCGCAGCCGGACGCCCTCCGCCTTGGAGATGGAGAAGACCGGGATTGTCTCATACATAAAGTGCTCGTCCTCCGGCGTGGGATTTCCCCAGACGGATTTCGAGGTGCCATAGGGCACGGAGGTGCTGGTCTCCGGACCCCAGTTCATAATGACCATGGCAATGGCGCCATGAACCATGCCCAGGCGCATCTTCTCGGAGCGTGGCGGCGCATAGGAGAGCTCTGTCAATATCACCTTGCCCTTGGCGTCCACGCCGTCATAGTCATCCTCACCGCCGGGGCCCACATAGACCAGTTCGCCGGAAAAACCACCTACGGGCGTATCGCCGCACTGGGCGTTGGCGTTGCACTCCAGTTTCTCCTCTTGGCCGCCGATGCGCAGCCGGACGTCAGCAGGGCCAGGATTTTTCAAAAGGCCCATACCCACATGAATTTTTACGTCATCCAGGCCGGTCTCCCTGTAATAATCCGCAACATATTCCGCATACTCCTTGGCGCCCGGGGTACCGGGAAGCCGGTCCGGCCAGGTATCGCAGATATGGGAAGCACGCTCCCAGATCGTGTCTACATTAATCTGATCCAAGAGCTGATTCAAAACTGTTTTGTCAGACATATTTGTTACCTCCACCTTATTCTACTCCAAAAATTTCAAGTTATAGCTGGCGCATGTCATGACTTGCTTAACACGGTTCTGCTTGAATGCGGCACTGTAAGGGATTCTTTCGATGATCCAAGCCTACAGTCTCACACAAAGATCAGGCTCAGTCCGGGGACAAAGGCCAGCATCACGCAAACGAGGAACAGAGCAACAATCTGCGGAATCACCGGCTTCACAATTCTCTCCACAGGAAGTCCCGTCATATTCGACGCCACAAACACATTCATGCAGACAGGAGGCGTTACAAAGCCAACCGCTAGGCACACAATCATGATCACCCCGAGGTGAATGACATTGACGCCCAACGGGCTGAGTACCGCATACAGGATGGGGCCAAACACCACAATATTAGAAGTCGTGTCCAGGAACATCCCGCCGATCATCAGAATGATCACCACAATGAAAAGGATAATATAGATGTTGTGGCTGATCCCCAGCAGCAGATTAGAAAGCTTCGAGGTAACACCCAGCAGAATCAGCGTGCTGCCTAAACAGGCAGCCGGTGCGTAGGCCAGCATGAATCCGCCGATTTTCGTGGCAGTCCGCAGCGTGAGCTCCCACACATCTTTCCAGGTCAAATTGCGATAGATGAAAATTCCAACAATAATGCCGTAGGCCACCGATACCACAGATGCCTCGGTAGGTGTAAACACGCCGGAATAAATGCCGCCCAAAATAATCACCGGCATCATGACAGCCCAAAAGCCGTCCTTAATGGCCCGCAGGCGGCCAGCCCAGTTTACCCTTGGCTTTTTGTCCACGTAGCCGTGTTTTTTTGCCTGGAATGTATGAACAACCATCATGACCACGCCAACAATAATACCAGGAACCACCCCAGCAATAAACAAGTCACCCACAGAGGCGGATGTAGCGCTGGCGTATACCACAAAGGGAATGCTGGGCGGAATGATGATGCCAAGAGAGCCCGCGACCGAGGCAAGCCCTGTCGCGTAAGCTTTATCATAATGAGACTCTTTTTCCATGGCCGGGATCATATTTCCGCCGATAGCGGAGGTAGTGGCCGGTGCCGACCCGGAAATTGCGCCAAAGAACATACTAGCCAGCACGGTTACATTTCCCAGGCCACCCGCGGTGTGCCCAGTAAAGGTCTTTGCGATATTGACCAGGCGCTCTGTCAGCCCACCCCGCAGCATCAGATCTCCAGCCAGCATGAAACAGGGAACCGCTAAAATTGGCAGTGACTCCTGCCCGGTATACATAGCCTGGGAAATAAAGCTGACATCAATGGTGCCATAGGAAAAGGAGAGCGCTAGGAGGCCGCAGCAAAGGGCGATACCAATGGGGACACCAATTGCCAGCATGGCAAGCGCTACAAGGACCAAAATCAGAATTTCCATACTCACTCCCCCTCCTGATTCGCACTCTTATTCACGGAAGCGGACTCCGGGTTGTCAAGCTCTTTGATCTTTTTTATTTTTTTGCCGATATTCTGCAGCAGTTTAAAATCCATGGTTACAAAGCAGATCGGAAGCACCATATAGGGAATCCACTTGGGGATGTGCAGCATCGCGGTCGTCATTCCATACTTTTTCAAGTTTAAGGAAACTGTGAAGATACCGTATGCCAGGATCAAGTTGGCAACAGCAAATACCACATCGCCAATGATCAGCATCACCAGCCGTCCCTTGGGACCAAACAGGTTAATCACCATTTCCATCTTCATATGCTCGTCATTCCGGGTGGCTCCAATTGAACCAATATAAACCATCATGACAAAGCATGTCACAGCCAGTTCCTCCGTCCAGCCAATGGGATTGTTCAGGACAAAACGAAAAAACACCTGTATGAATAAGGCAACTAACATAATGACGAAAAACACCGCAGCCAAAATGTATTCCAGGTTGTGCCACAGGTACTTGATGCCGCGCATCTGGGCTTTATTCTCTTTCATGTACAACACCTCACTTAACAGGAAGGGGGGCGCAAAGCCCCGCCCCCTTGGCATCGCCGCAATTTTTTATTCAACACTCAGACCAGAGGTCTCCAGGAACTGGTTAAAATACTCCTCGCCAATGTATGCGGCGGCCTCTGTCCAGGCGCTCTTGGCTGCTTCCTGGAACTCATTCAGTGCAGCGTCATCCAGCTCATTGACTTCCATCAGGCCCTTCAGCTCCTCCAGCGTGGCATCGTTCTCTGCATGCCAGGCTTCGCGGGCATAGGTTTCGGATTTTTGAGCAGCCTCTTCAAACGCAGCCTGAATTTCAGGGTCTAGACCCTCAAACCAGTCATTATTGACAAACAGGCCTGCAACAGCCACCAAATGGTTGGTAATTGTCAGATAGTCCTGCACCTCGTAATAACGGTGCTGTAAAATGGTATCAAGCGGGTTTTCCTGACCATCCACAGTGCCCTGCTGCATGGCAGTGAACAGTTCAGAGAATGCAACATTTGTCGCACTGGCTCCCAGCGCCTTCATTCCCATCATATGGAGCTGGTTGGACTGTACACGCATCTTCAAGCCAGACATATCGGCAACGCCGGTAATGGCATGCTTGCTGTTCGTCATATTGCGGGGTCCCAGGATACCATAGGTGAGATTTTTCAAATTGGTATCTGCGGTAAACTGCTCATTCATCATGTCACCCGCAGGACCATCCAGCAGTGCGCCCATCTCATCAAAATCCTTCACTAGATAAAATAGGTCCAGCGGCATATACGCTTTAGAAAATTCTCCACAGGAAGTCGTGGTAAAGTCCGTCATCTCGATGTTGCCCATTTGCAGGTTGCCCAGCACCGCGTCTGCGGTACCACCGACGCTGCCGTTCATAATAAACTGCACCTCAATCTGATCGCCCAGCGCATCCTTCAGCCATTTCAACATCATGACATAGCCGCGGGTGTATGCCTGTCCATAAAGCGTATCCTCTGAGGCCATGGTAGCGTAACGGATTGTAACCTTATCCGGATTATCGGAAGGAGTCTGAATGTATGCGTAAATGTCCTGATATGGCGCGTCATCTGCAACAGCGCCTTGAACCGCTGTGCTATTCCCGCTTGTATCAGTGGTACTGTTGTCAGGAACTTCCGCACTCTCAAAGCCGCATCCAGTGGCAGCCAGGCCAAGCGCCATACATAGCACAAGCAAGAGCGCAATTCTCCTCAAAAAGTTTCTTTTCATACGATTTTCCCCTTTCCATATATGTTGCTTGCTTCTTTTTTCGATATCTGGTTCTGCAAACCGGGTCCGTGAAAGAAACGCGGCATCCCTCCTATCTGAAACACTGCTTCTTTTTACATCCATGCATCACAGGGAAATGTTTTCTTTTATAAACAGCGCTTTGGCAGATCAGCAAGTCTCCCCTCCGAGATACCATGATCAACCTGCAAGATAGCTATGATATATGAAAGCGTTTGTACTCATTTCCCTTCCTGTGTTGCCATTGAAGATGTATTTATCATAATGTTCCTGTGTGTATTACAAAATACTGCAAACGTAGTATTTTGGCCCCTTTTTAGGCAAATCAACCTATTTTCTGTTAATTACCCAATTTTTCTTTAGCATTTTTGTTATTTTTGACAAATTTTTGTCCTTTATGCAGAAGCTCCCTTTTATGCGGTAAAGGGCTGCGGTAATTGCCGCAGCCCTCCTTAAGTCTGGTTGTCCTATTTATGGGAGACACCCATCAGATCCGCCAGGTTTGCATGACAGTCTAGCCTTCCCTCAATCACCGGTGTCTTCGCGGAAAACATTGTGCTTACTCCGGGCCCATGCCCCATTAAAATACAGTCGCCATGAATCACAACCCCAATACTAACGGCTCCTTTCAAATAGCCGCGGCCATAAGTATTATCGCAGTTCTCCAGCAGTACAATGTCCCCATAGCGCAGCCGGTCCAAATGTAGCCGGCGAATCTCCTCCCGGTCCGCCGTCATGATATCATAATCGCCCTTGACTGCGCTAAACTCCCCCATTCCGCTTCCCATCAGGTGCGCGGGAATCCGGGCCGCAACCGGGATTACCAGCCTGCCATCTTCCACCATGATATCCATCTTTTCAAACAGCTGCGGGTCTACACTGATGCAGTGCACTGTGTCCTCAAAACCCTGAATCTTCATCCCCCGGCCCTGCATGCGGACCTGGACCTTATCCTCCACGGTCATCTTTTCCAGAGTCTCTCGAGGGAAGTAAATCAGCAGATCATCTACGCCGCCATGAGAGCCGGTGACAAACCCCTTTTCTCCTTTTGCGGCACCGGAGATCACGGTGGCCGGATTGCCGATGCAGGAGAGCAGGTTCAGGGCATTGTTCTCCTCCTCCCCCGGGTTCTTGATGCTGACGCCGGGCTCCACATGGTCTCCCTCCATACTGTAAACACTGTCTCCGATTTGGACATTCAGAGTAATAGATCCCATTCTCGGCAGAATCATAGGGACTCCCTCGTGGCTGATCTGCCAGGGCATCAAGCGCAGATATGGCTGGCGAACCACCCCCATTCCATACTGAATGACCAGTCTCTCCGCATTACATATTGCCTTTGTACGCATGGGTTGCTTCCTCACTTTCTTTTTTATAAACCGGGTGTCCTGTTTGCTAACGCCGCTTCTTCAGGACAAAATCAAGAACGTCGGTCTATATTCCGGTTTTTTTATAAAATCTCTTTGTAATTTCGACGAAAAATGCTATACTGATTTCAATTGGGTTCCTATGGCCTTGTTTGGCTGGCCTGAGACCCTCCTCTTGTTTTCTGCAGCACACCACAGGTACGGCAGGTTGTTTATCCACAGAAAGGAAGTACTATGACCACCTCAAGCCATGCTTTAGATGAGTTGATTACAACGCCGCAGCAGGATCAAGCTCTTTTAAACATTTTTCGCTATCCACTGACTATCATTGCCGCGCCGGACGGCTACCGCAAGGTCTCCATCCTCAGACACTTCGCGGCCCAGCACGGTGCTCTCTTCGTCTGGGTTCGCCTTTTCTGGAGCCAGGAATCCGGCGAGGGCTTTTGGAGGGAGTTTGTCACTGCCATTGGCAAGCTCTCTCCCACTGTTGCCAGAGAGATGTCAAAATTTCAGTATCCGGACTCTTTTGAGGCTTGTTCCACGGTTGTCGGTCTTCTGGAAGGGCTATGCAGGGACGGGCACCTCGTGATTGTTCTGGAGGACTTTGACCGCGTGGAAACGCAGAGGGTTGATAAACTCCTGCAACGTATGCTGCAGTGCGCCTCCAGCCAGTTCCATCTTGTCACGATCAGCCAGAGCCCGCCGCTTTTGTACAGCGATGGTTATCTGCTCTTTCCGGACTGCAATTTTATCGGCAAGGACATTTTGCAGTTCAGCAGGGAGCAGACAGACCGGCTGGCCACTTCCCTCAACAAGCGGTATGCCGCCTCAGACTCTTTCTGGCTGGCGGAGTATACGGGAGGGTGGCCGCATCTGATTGTCTATATCCTTTCGGAGTCCCGTGACAAGGTTTTAAACCGCTATTACGCCGCGCGCCTGGCCTCCCAAATGTACAGAATCGCCTTTTCCCGTGAGCTGGACCCGCAAATGGCGGATATTCTGCTGGTACTTTGTGAGCTCCAGCAGTTCACGCTGGAAGATGCCATTGAAATTCTGGATAAATATGAGGATGCCGACACCATCCATCAATGGCTGGACACTCTGGCGGCGGAAACCGTTTTTCTCAGCCGCCAAGAGACCACCTATATCATGTGTCCCTCTGCTGTTGAATTTTTGCAGGAGGAATCCCGGAAGGTCCACTCCTCCATGGTCCGGATCGGGCTGCAGAACATCGCCTTGAAATACTTTTCCGCCGGCAGTCCCTCCCTGGCCATCTCCCTGCTGTTTCGGCACCATGATCTGGACGGACTGCTGAGCCTGCTGGATCAGCACGTGGTGGAGGAATTCAGTGAGTTGGTCATCACAACGCTTTTCCAGTGCAGCGAGGATATTGGAATTCCCCAGATGGCGGTTCACCCCATCGCTGTTTGCCAGATCGCCTTCATCCTTTTGAAATCGGACCTCTATGCGCAAACCGGCATCCGCCTTCTGGAGAGTCTGCGGGAGTATACACTTCATACAGAAACCTTGTCCTATGACCGGGAGGCCGTTCTTGGCCAGATTGAACTGACGCTGGCCAACCGGCAGAGCGGGCAGATTTACTCAAAGGGGCTCATTCGGCTGACCGCCGCCTCTCCTCAGGGAGGTGTCTATCCCTCCTGGATTGCACCGAGTCTTCTCGGAAGTGTCCACAGCTCTGTTGGCAGTATGGTGGAGGAGGTGGCTGCGTTCCAGTCCCTTTGCGCTTCGGACGGGGCTGATTACCTCTCCCCCATCAAGTGTGCCAACATCACCCAGGCGGAGTACCAGCTGGAAACTGGCTATCCCTCCAAGGCCATCTACTATGCCCTGGAGAGCATCACAGATTCTGACCGCAAATCCGCCAGCCTCATCTCCCTTGTATAATAAGTTTCAAAGCAAATATTTCAGGTATCAGCAGGCTCTGAGATGCCCGTGATACAATAGCTGTAGGACAGCAGGGTCAAGTTCTATCATCTCCAGTTGAGCCAAAAGGCTACTTCAGTTTGAGTCTGTTCCCCTGAGCCGGAAGTTAGCTGCAAACTCATTGGCTGTTTGCCAGAGATAAGGTCGCCCTGTTGGCAGTGAGGGCTATCGCATTGACCAACTCTGGAATGATTCTAATAAGCAAGGGTGAGGATGCTCCGGTTATCATGGGTATCTCAAAGCCTGCTGGCCTGAAATCTCCACATGGGGAGGTGAAAATTGTGAATCCACTATTCGTTGGCATTGATGTGAGCAGCAAGAACAATGTGGCCTACCTGATGAAGCCGGACGGCAGCAAGCACTCCAATTTCTCTGTGCAAAACAATCTTGGCGGTGCTAAGCTGTTGTCAGAGAGAATCGTGTCGGCACTTCGTTCCATGCAGCTCAGCGATGTGGTGATTGGCCTGGAGGCCACCTCCATCTACGGGGACAGCTTGGTCTACGCTCTTCGTGAGGATGGCAGCCTGGGGGCGGTTTCAGAGGAAAATCCATGTTCTGAATCCCAAGCAGGTGCGGAAGTTCAAGGAAGCCTATTCTGACCTGCCAAAGAACGACTGGGTGGACGCCTTTGTGATTGCCGACCATCTCCGTTTTGGCAGAATCAACAGGGAGGTCTACATGGACGATTACCGCTACAAAGCCCTGCAAACCCTTACCAGGGCCAGATTTGATGTTATTCAGAATTTGACCCGTGAAAAGCAGCGGTTCGCCAACTACTTATTCCTCAAATGCTCCGGCATGGCCCAGGACAAAGACATTCAGAACACCAGCGCCACTACTATTGCGCTCATGGAACAGTTTGAAACTGTGGATGACCTGGCGAACGCCAATCTGGATGAACTGACTGTCTTCATTGATGAAAAGGGCAGGAACTTCGCTGACCCAGCAGCAAAAGCTAAGGCTATTCGCAGTGCAGCCAGAGATTCTTACCGTCTGCCAGTTACCGTGAACAACTCTGTAAACCAGGCCATGGCCGTATCTATTGCTTCCATACGGGCTTTAGAGAAGCAGGTCAAGGTTTTGGACAAGGCCATTGAACACCAGTTTGAAATCATCCCGAACACGCTGACATCCATCCCCGGTATTGGCAAGGTCTACTCCGCTGGTATCATCGCTGAAATTGGCGATATCCACCGCTTTGAATCCCAAGCCTCTGTCGCCAAATACGCTGGCCTTGTCTGGAACAGAAATCAGTCTGGTGACTTCGAGGCGGAGCATTCCAGGATGATTAAATCCGGCAACCGCTATCTCCGTTACTACCTGCTGGAAGCAGCCAACTCTGTGAGAAGATGCGACTCCGAGTTTCGGCGCTACTATAACCTCAAATTAAAAGAGGTCAACAAGTACCAGCACAAACGAGCACTCGCTTTAACTGCCAGAAAACTGGTTCGGTTGGTCTTTCGGCTGCTGAAAGACAACCGCCTGTATATCCCGCCGGAGGGCTGAGCACACCGCTTGCCGCTCTGACGAAATCGCCCTGTTTCAAAAACTCAGGGGGCAGGGTTTAGATTTGTGTTGCCTTTTTGCTACCTACACAGTGCTTTTTACTCTGTTTCGCTTAATTTTTTTCTTCCTCACCCACTTGACTTCATACCATTGGACTCTATGCGTATTTCATTATTGGGAAGGCCTCTATCATGAATGGCGACCCAGCCAAGGCTGAGGAGCTGGCCGACCGGATTGGTTCCATGTTTTCCTCCTCTCGGGACGCGCGGCTCTCCAGCCTGAGCGATATCTGCCGCGGATATATTTATACTTGCCTAGGTCAGTGGGAAAAGGTCCCTGAATGGATTCACAGCGAGCACGCCAATCGCCTCTCTCAGCACTCCTCCTACGCTTATATTATCATTGGCAGGATGATGCTTCACCGGAAAGATTTCATTGGCTTTGAGATGATGTCCAAGCAGTGGTTAAAGGTGCTGAAAAGCAGCAGTAATCTGCTGACAGAAATCCACTATCGGATTGAAAAGGCTATTTCCGCCTATGCTCTCTACGGCACCGCCCAGGCAGTGACAGAGCTCAGCGCCGCTTTATCCCTGGCTCTTCCTGACGAAATCTGCGCTCCATTTGCAGAGAACGGGAAAAAGCTGCTTCCGATTCTTCAATACGCCATTGCCAACCACTTCATTGACCTGCCGCTGTCCTACTCCGACCGGCTGAATTCATTGATGAGCCATGTGATTTGCAGTCCCACGGATATCACTGGGGAAGGAGCCTCTTTGACTCCCCGGGAGAAGGAAATTCTCTCTCTCCTGTGCAAGGGAATGAATTACCGGGAGATCGCCAACACGCTAGTCATCTCGCAATTCACAGTACGCAAGCACATTCAGAATATTTATGCGAAGCTCAATGTAAGTGATCGTGTCAATGCACTGATTCGCGGCAAGGAGATTCTGTTTGACAGCGACCTGTAGCATTTGCCGCAGTATGGGGATGCGCCGAATCCACTGCTATTTTACACCGGTTTTCCCCAGTTGATAATACTCTCTTTGCAGTAACTTTTTTCAAGAGCAATTTTTGCTGTTTGGCACGCGCAAAAACGCAGGAGGCGGGTCGAAAATCCGCCTCCTGCTCTATTGGGTAAGAGACTCCCCTACTTTAAAAAAGCTTAATCTGTGGCGGCGGCAGCTCCTTTGCCAGTGCCCTCTGTAGTGGGAATCCCGATTCACCAGGCTGTGGGAAAAGGCGAAGCCTCATTCCTGAATCATTCAGACATCCGTATCAGGGGCCTTTCCACTGAGGGGCAAACCCTTCCGCCACCTATGGCCGCTCCGCTCCAGAATAAGTCCTCCCCAAGCGCCCTTGCCAGCAGGACTCTGAAACTCAGCGGCAATGGAATCGTTTTTCAGACCTTTCATCGCTACGGTTGTCCCAGAAGCAACTGCGAGTGTCCAGATATGGCTGGACAACGCCTTTTTTGAATAGACAAATACACCATTTTGCCCTTTACATACCGTTCATGATGCATCATAATAAGTAACAAAATAAGTAACAAACTCTTTTGAAAGGAGGATGCCTGCGCCATGCAGAATGCCGTTCGGCCTGCGGCCTGTCCATTCGGTTCCCATCGCAGCATTGACCCTGAGGGCACACTGCCCCACCTGGCCTGGAAATTGGACACATCCCTTCCCATTTTTGAAAACGAGCTTCTCATTCGCATGAAAACTCTGAATATCAATGCCGCCAGCTTTTCTCAGCTGCGGTTGGATGCCAACGACGATCCCGCTCAGCTGGTTCAAAAAATCTGCAGCATTGTCTCCATGCGGGGCAAAATGCAAAATCCCATCACAGGCTCTGGCGGCACTTTGTCCGGTGTTGTAGAGGAAATCGGCCCTTGCCATCCCGCCTTTGGCATTCTCAAGCCTGGAGATGAAATCTGCACGCTCATCTCCTTGAACCTGACGCCGCTTGTGATTGAGCAAGTAAAGAGCGTGGATATGTATACTGGCCAGTTGGAGGTGGACGGGTACGGCATCCTCTTTGAAACCGGTCTCTATGCCCGGATTCCGCCCGCAGTCCCCGCCCATGTCTTTCTGCCCATCGTAACAGAGGCTGGCTCCGGCTATCAGGCCAATCTGCTTTGCCGTCCCGGGATGGTGGCGATGGTCGTGGGCGCAGCAGAGAAGGTCGGTCTGGTCAGCCTGTTCTCTCTTCGCCAAAAGCTGGGCAGCACCGGCCTTCTCATCGCCGTGACCATGCGCCCCGAAATTCTGCCGGAGCTTCAAGAGCTGGATATTATAGATCGTGTTCTTCTGGTAGACGACAGCAATCCTCTCACCGCCTGCCGCCAGATACAGGACGCTCTGGGAAATCTGCCCATTGATTTGATCGTGGATTGCAACAGTCTCCCCGGCTCTGAAATGCTCAGTATCCTTGTGATCCGAGAACAGGGAACCGTCTATTTTGCCAATCCTGCCGCTCATTACTCCGTGGCCGGCCTGGGGGCCGAGGGCATCGGTAAGGAGATGAACCTTCTTTTTTATCGGGGTTATATCAAAGGCCACGTAGATTTCTGCACACAGCTTCTGCGGCAATATCCTGCCCTGGCTCAATGCTTTCAGCCCCGCTCCTGTTCAGGCCGCTCTCAGACCCTTTATTATTGTCAGGAAGAGCGAGGTGCTCATCCTGATAATCTCCCTGCCAATATTGTGATCCATGGCCCGGAGATGACGGAGATTCTACGCATCGCTAAGCGAATTGCGGCCTTTAACACCACCGTTCTCATCACTGGGGAAACTGGTACTGGAAAGGATGTCGTCGCCAACATCCTGCACCAGTTCAGCAGCCGACGGGATAAACCCTTCATTAAAATCAACTGCTCCGCCATCTCTGAAAACCTTTTCGAATCCGAGCTCTTCGGCTATGAACGCGGCAGTTTCACCGGTGCCCTGAAGGATGGCAGAGCCGGCTATTTTGAAGAGGCCAACCACGGGACATTGTTTTTGGACGAAATTGGCGACATGTCACTCTCCAGCCAAGTAAAATTGCTGCGAGTCCTCCAATCCAAAGAAGTTGTCCGTATCGGCAGCAGCAAGGCCGTCTCTGTGGATGTCCGTGTGATTCTGGCTACAAACCGGAATTTGAAAAATCTGGTGGACCAGGGGCGCTTCCGCGAGGATTTATATTATCGTATCAATGTTGTGAACCTGTATGTGCCTCCCCTGAGAGAACGAAGAGATTCCATCTTCCCCCTAGCCCAAAACTTTCTCCAGCAATACAGCGAGAAATACGGGATACAAAAGCACTTTTCCCCTCACGCCAAAAATGCTCTCCTTGAGTACACCTGGCCTGGAAATATTCGGGAAATGGAAAATATGATTCAACGCCTGCTGCTATGCTCCGAGAAAAGTGTCATCACGGGCGAGGATCTGCGTCAGGAGTTTCAGAAAAACGAATGCGGCAGATGGGAGTCCCATCCCCGGCAAGCGTCCAGAGCAGATGACGAAGAGTCCCGATACCGCGCCGCGGCTGCCATGTGCCATTCCACTCGGGAGATGGCCAAGGCACTTCAAACCAGCCAATCCACCATCGTCAGGAAACTGAAGAAATACGGTCTCCAACTGATGGACACTTAACATCTTTGGTCGAGTCATCTGAACCAAATCGAGTCATATAGTCGAGTTAAAAGACTCAACTATATGACTCGATTTTTATTTTTTGCATGCTTGGATACCTGGAATATGAAGTTTTTCCTTGCTCATCTTGTTCTCAGGTCATTTTATGTCGTAAATCTACACAAAAAATCTCTTTCTAAATTGTTCATTTCTAAAGATAAAATTTGCTTCTTCCTGACAGCCCTTTAATTGGCACAAAATTTGCTTCTATAGTTAAACAAAGGCAGGGCAACCAAAAAACACCCACAGTGATCGGTTGGTGAAATCATGAAACGAAGTCATACTACCAGTACCCAAGAGAGCCAGAAACCATGAGAAAAACAATTTCAAATGTCTCCATGTCCGCTATGGTGCTGCTGTATCTGCTGGATGTCCTGCTTCCCTTTTCCCTGTCCAGCGCCGCATCTGTTGCGGCAGCAGTCGTCCTAGCTGTAAACCTTCCCTTCATAGGCAAGACCTTCCGCCTTCCGGCCTGGGCCTTTTTCCTGATCGGCGCAGGGGTGCTGCTTGCGTGCCGCGCCCCCCTTGGTCAATGGTCCCAGGGGCTCCAGTCCATGATGAAAACAGCGGTCATCCTCATTGTTATGCAGAGTCTCTCCCTGGCGATGGGGCGGGGCGGCTATGAGGCGGCCGTGGCGGAATGTCTTCGGTCTGGTACCAAAAGCCTCGTGAGTCTCTTCTGCCTGGTCATGCTCCTGGCTCATTTGCTGGCCAGCATCATGAGCCTTGGCTCCGTGGTTGTTATTCTGGCCGCCATCTCCCCCGCTCTGTCCAGCCGCCTCACAGGGAGCCACCGCTTTATGGCCTCTTCGGTATCTTGGGGCTACTGCACACTCTTTCTTTGGGCCCCGGGGACTGTCACCGTTTTAATGAGTATGCAGATATTTGGTCTCAGCTGGCAGTCCTATTTTCCTCCAGCCTTTGCTCTGTCGACTTTAGGCTTAGCATTAGGTGTAGGAATCTCTTTTCTTCGTTTTCATGGGCAAACCCTTTTGGGGAACCATCCGCCTGCTGCTCCTGCCGCTTGGAAGCAGGTGAAACGTCTGATCCTGATCCTGATCGTCATCGTGGCGGCCATTACCATTTTGGAACGCTTGGGGTTCAGCACCTCTACCGGTCGGCTATTGATTACGATTTTGATCGTTGCTGCTGTTTGGCTGTTGGCTCAGGGACGTGTCCCGGAGATGCCGTCGGTATTTCAGCTCTGGTGGCAGGATTACCTGCCCCGCAATCAGGACCTCTCTGCCTTTTTCCTCTCCATGGGCGTCTTTTCAGCTGCAATTCAATACTCCGGCTTTGCCGTGAGGCTCACCGACTTCTGCGCAGCCCGCCAGGATCTGCTTGGCTCCCTGGTCCTGCCACTATTGCCCATGAGTATTGTAGCCTTTTCTCTGGTGGGACTTCACCCTTTCGTCTCTGTATTGATGGTGGGTCCCATCCTGGCAGAAATGATCCTGCCGGTGTCCTCCCTGCAGTTGGGTCTGGCGATGTCTCTTGGCTGCTGCCTCTCTTATATGCTCTCCCCCTTTGCAGGGCTCATCCTGACTCTGTCCCAGGAGCTGCGAGAATCACCCGCCCGTATCTGCCTGCGGGCAAATCTTCCCTTTGCGATTCCCTATTACCTGCTTGCTACCCTGGTCATCATCCTGATCGATTAAATCCGGTCAGCGATTTATGAAATTTACCATATATAACAATATATAAGGAGATGAAATCGTTTGTTGGTTTTTGACAAGGCATTTCTCAATGGAAAAATCTACACCATGGATGAGAATCAAACCTGCGCCGAAGCGATGTTGGTCCATGGCGGAAAAATTCTGGCCGTAGGATCAAATGCGGAAATTTCTGCTTACCATGTACGCGAGCAGGTGGATCTGAAGCATCAGCCGGTGCTTCCCGGACTCATCGACACACACTGCCACATTCCCGAGATGGTGGATGACAGCAGAAAGGTTGATCTGGCCGGTGCCCAAAGTATTCAAGAGGTTATTGACCTGATGTCCAAGCGCCTTTCCACACTGAAGTCTGGTCAATGGCTCCTGGGCAAAGGACTCTCGTCAGCACTTCTCGCTGAACAGCGGCTGCCCAATCGCTACGATTTGGATCAGATTAGTACAGAAATCCCAATCTATATCATGTCCTTTGATGGACATAGTTATATGGGGAACAGCAAGCTGCTGGCAGCTACCGGAATCGAAAAGGGCTATCAGCCATTACCTGGTGAAATTGTAGAGCTGAATGAAGCCGGAGAGCCCACCGGGATTTTCAAAGAAACTGCCGTGAATGCCCATATTATGCAGAACTGTCCTCCTCTCTATGCCGATGACGGCGACGCAAAAAATGCCATCCGGGATTGTCTGCTTGAAAGCTCCAAGCGAGGTTACACCACGCTCCACGCTATCTACGAGTTCTCCCCCTCTTCTCTAGGACGAGCCCGTTTATATCAGGAAATGTCCCAGGAAAAAACTTTGCCTATGCGGATCAATATGTGCTACTGCGATTGCTATGAAAACAGTATGGGCATTTCCTCCGGCCTCGGAGGTGAAATGGTTCGCTTGAGCTCCTGTAAATTCTTTGCAGACGGCGCCATGTCTGAACGCACCGCTTTTCTTTCTCAGGAATATGCGGACCAACCTGGTTGGAAAGGTTGCATGGTGCTGGATGAGGCTTCGTTTTGTAAACGGGTTGAACGGGCATACTCTCTGGGAAACGAAGTTGCCATTCACATCATTGGTGATGCTGCTCTGGACATTGTGTTGGATTTGGTTGAACGTATTCAGGACCCTGCTCGCAACACCCAGTTTGAACTGATTCACTGCGCGGTGACACGACCAGATCAGTTGGAGCGAATGAAAAAGCTTCCTGTTATCATCAACAAGCAGCCCATCTTTATCCAAGCTCCCACCACACTAAATGGCGAAACAAAACTAGGCAATCTGAATCGCTATTATCATGGAATCAAATCCTTCTTTGATGCAGGACTCTGTGTCACCGGGGGCACGGATGGTCCCCTGGGAGATATGGACCCCTTCCATGGAATGGGATGCGCTGTAACCCGCCAGTCTTTTGACGGTAAAACTGTTGTCAATCCACAGGAATGCATTGATGTCTTCTCTGCAGTGAAGATGTTCACCGCCAACGCCGCCCGTGTCGGGCACGAGGAACGGATCAAGGGTACTTTAGAGCCCGGAAAGTTAGCCGACTTTATTATCCTCAATATGGATATTTTTCAGATTAATCCTGAGGAAATCAGTAAAGTCAGTGTTGTTCAGACCTATCTGGGAGGTGAGCCATTGTACGAATAACCCCGCGTGCATTTCATAGATCAATTTAAAATGGAGGAGAAGAAAATGAAAAAATGGTTTGCATGTATCATGTGTTTTGTAATGATGCTGGGTTTGGTTGCCTGCGGAGAAGATGCCAACGTGGAAATTCCAGATGAAGTATCCGGCAAAAATGATTCCTCTGCGGAGTATGTGATCAACCTGGCCTCAACCTCTTTGCCCGGGCAGGCTCCTACCATGGCTGAGGAAGATTTTATTGCCGAAGTTGAGGAAAAAAGTGGCGGCCGATTTGAGTTTGTCGTTCACAACTCCTCCTCCCTGGGCACTGATGAGGATATTCTTCAGCAGGTAATCGACGGCACTCTCCAGATCAGCAGCGTCGGAGGCACTACTTTCAGCATGTACACCCCGTTGCTGGAAGTCCTCACCCTGCCCTTCCTGCTGACCAATTATGAGAAGGAATACGCCGCTCTTACCAGCGACGAATATCGGGCTATCTGTGATGCCGTAGGTGAACAGCTGGGTATCAAAATTTTGTTCACTAGCGAGAATGGCATCCGCCATTTTGCAACCACTAGCAAGCCAATCAACAGCGTGGCTGACCTGAAGGGGCTCAAAATTAGAATTCCTACCAGCGACGTTTTGGATGCTACCATCAAGGCTCTTGGTGCCAACCCTGTCACCATTCAGTATTCTGAGCTATACTCTGCCTTGCAGAACCATGTAGTGGATGGAGAAGAGGTAAACTACACCACTCTGGCCGGCCAAATGCACTATGAGGTTGTGGATTATATTACTGAGGTCGGTATGTACTGTTTTCCTGGCATCAGCATTGCAAATCTGGACTTCTGGAATAGCCTCAGCCCCGAGGATCAACAACTCATTATGGACGCCGGAGACCTGGCTATGAAGAATACTTTTGAGAAATACATCCTGGAAATAGACGAGACTTCCCGGGCGAAGTGCGAGGAAAACGGCATGCAAATTACAGTTTTGGACGACACCCAGCTTAGGGAGTTCCAGGACGCCACTGCCCATATTGTGGACGAGTATATGGCCAAGGACCCCCTGATCGCGGATTTTGTGGAGATGGCCCGCGGTCTGGCATAAATACCCCGCGTCTTCTTGCCGCGCCCGATTCCAGTCTGGTGCGGCAGGGGACGCAGATCGAAAAAGGAGGGCACTCATGCTTCAAAAATACAATGCCGCGATGGATTGGATCTGTCAGATCATCAAGTACTTTTTGGCAATCCTGATCGCTGCCACTATTATTGTCTCTTTCGTCGAAGTCGTCCGACGCTACTTATTTGGCCAAGTTTTTAGCTGGTCTGATGAATTCCAACGTTTTGCCATGGTCTATATCGGTATGGTGGGCGGAGCCGTCAGTTACCGTTATGGAGAGTTGGTGGGGTTTGACTCTTTGCTGAATCGTTTTACTCCCAAGGTACAGTTTCTTCTTGGCATTGTCACGGATTTGTTCAGCCTGGTACTGCTGGTAATCTGTCTGGTCCTCAGCATTCAGACTATTACAGCCAGGAGCACCCAAATTGCAATCTCTTCCGGACTGAAAATTCCCATGACTGTCCCTTATGCGGCCTTTGTAATCGGCTTTTCTCTGATGATTTTGTTCTGTGTATGCAGCCTTGCCAACCGAATTGCCAAGTACAAAGCCGTCGCCTTTAAAAAGGAGGGCACCTAAGTTGATTGTTGTTCTGATTTTTGTCGTATGTCTTTTGATTGGCATGCCAATTGCTTTTCTGTTGGGGCTTACTGGTGTTGCCCATATCGCCTATATGGGAGATATGAGTTATTTTGGTGCGATTATCAACCGGATGTTTGCTGGGTTAAACTCTACGGGCCTTTCTGCCATTCCCTTCTTTATTATCGCCGGCGAAATGATGAATGAGGGAGGCATCACTAAGCGCCTTTTCGCCCTGTTCCGCGAACTGGTGATCCAGATCCGGGGTGGGCTTGCCTATGCGGTGGTCATTGTCTCCGCCGTCTTGGCCGCTATTCTCGGTTCTGCCAACGCAGTCTCCTCTATTCTCTGTAAGGTCGCAATTCCTGAAATGAAGGAAGATGGCTACACAGAGGAATTCAGCGGCGCGCTGATTGCTTCCTCCGCCGTACTTGGCCCGATTATTCCCCCCAGCACCACATTTGTCTATTACAGTGTTCTGACGGGTGTCTCTGTCCGTTCCCTGTTTCTGGCCGGTATCGTACCTGGAATTCTGCTGGCCCTTGGTTTTATCGCCGTGATCTTTGTCAGTGGTAAGATCTTCAATCTCTATCCTGCTCCCAGTAAAACATTTTCCTTCCGCCGTGTCGGGAAAGCCTTTGTGGAGGCCATTCCTGCCTTGTTGATTCCTTTGATCATGATGGGCGGTATTTTGACCGGGATTTTCACCCCAGCAGAATCCGGCACTGTGGCTGTAGTCGCCTCTATCATTGTCGGTCTACTTTATAAGACGCTGGATCTCAAAAAGCTTCCCGCCGCTCTGATGCGGGCCGGCATGGTCTCTGCGGCGCTGCTGATTATCATTTCCTTTGGCAACATCATGAGCTGGACTCTGGCGATTGCCGGTGTCAAAGAGGTGGTCATGTCCACCGTGCTGGCTATCACTACCAACAAGTATCTGATTCTGCTGATCTGCATCCTCCTGATGGTCGCAGTGGGCTGTGTCATGGATGCCACTGCTGCCATGCTGGTGTTCATCCCTGTCCTCACCCCTCTGGCAGATCTCATCGGTATGGACCCTGTGCACTTTGGCCTGCTGTACTGTCTGCTGATCACGGTCGGTCTAATTACCCCGCCCGTGGGAATGACCTTGTTTGTCACCTCCAATGTCTCGGGTATCAGCTTCTCCAAAATCTGCCGGGCCGTGCTTCCCTTTGCCTTTGTTGCCATGGCAATTACTATTGCCCTGGGCTATCTGCCCCAGGTAGTCATGCTGTTGCCCAACGTTTTTGCATAAGGAGGGGAATTCATGTCTTTAGAAACTGCTATTCAGGGGCTCTGTGACCTGCATATCCACGCGGGTCCCTCCATCTCCAAACGGTGTGTGGATGCTTTGGATGTCTTCCGGAACGCCGCTGCCAAGGGTTTTCGCGGCCTGGTCATCAAGGATCACTACTTCCCCACTATGATGAGTGCGCAGCTGGTCCAGAGCCACTTTGGTCAGGAGGAGGGTACTCCCCAAATTTTTGGCCAGATTGTCCTGAACAACGCCCAGGGCGGCATCAACCTCAAAGCCGTGGACGCAGCCTGCGGCATGGGCGTAAAGCTGGTCACAATGCCAACCGTCTCCGCAAAGCACCATATCCAGGCCTATGCCGGCAAGGCCTTTGTCGGGGGTGGCAGAGAGAGTATTCCTGAGACCCCTATCTACTATTTGGATGAAGGCGGTGCTCTTCTGCCGGAGGTGAACGCTCTCCTGGAATATCTGTCAAAACGACCCGAGGTCGTTTTAGCCACAGGCCACGGCTCCCCCGCCGAGATCGACGCTTTGCTTTCAGCGGCGGTGGAAAAGGGAATTTCGCGCATCCTGGTAAATCATCCCTTCTGCATGATTAATGCCACCCTGGAACAGATGTCCCGCTGGGCCTCCATGGGCGCGATCCTGGAGCTGAATGCCTGCGATATCGACCCAGTTTCCAGCTTTGCCGACGGCGATCCGGGTGTGGTTGGAGCCATGCTGGAAACTATTCCCGCCGAACGGCTGGTGATCGATTCCGATTACGGTCAAAACGGCAACATCGAGCCAGTGGAGGGGTTGATCCACTTTGCCCAATTCCTCCGCGATAAATTCGGAGTCAGCGAGGAGCAGATCCATCAGATGGGCGTTGTCACACCCGGTTGGCTTCTGGGCCTTCATGATTAATCAAACAATCAAAGGATAGAAAGGTGAAAAACAATGAAACTGTGCAGCTTTAACGTCGGTGAGATCAACCGGATTGGTGTGCTGATGTCCAACGGGCAGGTTGCGGACTGCAACTACGCCTATGCCGCATACCAAAAGGCCAAGGGCGCCCCCAGGGCGCAGCAGCTGGCGGATGTGGTGGTTCCCTCCGAGATGGTTCCGATGATTGAGTGCGGTGAACACGGCAAGGCTGAGCTGCGTCTGGCCATGGAGTATGTGGAGCAGCACCTGGACGCAACGGGCCCCTGCGGCGAACGCATTCTATACAACTGTGAGGACATCCACTTCCGCGCCCCTGTGCCCAATCCCGAGAAAATTTTCTCCATGGCGATCAACAACAAGTTCGAGTTTGAGCGCTGCATCAAGCCTGAGGGGCCCGCTCATCCCCTGTACTTCAGCAAATATAACTCCTGCCTGTGCGGCGCTTATGACGACATTGAAATCCCCGATATCGGCATCGTGGGCACCGAGGTCGAAATGGTATTTGTCATTGGCAAGGGCGGTAAGAATGTCCCTGAGTCCCAGGCCCGTGACTACATCTATGGCTTCACGGTGCATAACGACATCACGGCCTTTACGCTGCGGATGAACCGCGAGTGGCTGATCTGCGTCAACGGCGAGGGTAAGCAGGAGAAAGTCATGTATCCGGGCCGCTACAAGTGCTTCGACACGTTCGCCCCCATGGGCCCCTGGCTGGTGACGGTGGACGAGCTGCCCATTGACAAGGCGTTTGACCAGACCATGGAGGCCTATCTGGACGGCAAGAAAATGCAGGAGGGCTCCACCAATGAGATGCTCTTCCAGGTGGACTACATGATCCCCTATCTCAGTCAGGCCCATACCCTCAAGCCGGGCGATCTCTGCTCCTGCGGCACTGTGATCTCCTTTAACGAGAAGGAGTTCGATAATGCCGACCTTAGAAGCTACGACGGAAAGGTTCTGGAGTCCTATATTGAGCACATCGGAACCATGAAAAACCACATCAAGGCGATTTGATCTCTGTGCCGCCGTACGAGGAGCGGTCCTCCCGACTCCCGTTTCAGATGCTCGCGCCTCGCCTGCGGTGGCTGTCTCCTAAATTTCATTACAGCTTGCTGTGTGGGCATTCTTTCTGTGCCCCCAGCGCAGCAGAGAGGAAGGATCATTCAGCATGAGAGAAGCTGTGATTGTATCCATGGTACGCACGCCCGTGGGCAGGGTAGGCGGGGCTCTGTCCTCTATCACCGCGGCGGACCTGGGCGCCCTTGCTATCCGGGAGGCTGTTCGCCGCGCCGGTATTGACCCCGCGCTGATTGACGACGTCATCTTTGGAAATATCTTGAATAACGACTGGCAAAATATTGCTCGCGCCGCGGCGCTGGCTGCCGGCCTCCCCATGGAAGTCCCTGCCATCAAGGTGGACCGGGAGTGCGGCTCCGGCGCCAACGCCGTGGCCTTTGCCGCCATGTCCATCCAGTCCGGCTTTTATGACGTGGTGGTAGCCGGCGGCGTGGAGAGCGACTCCACGCGCCCCTGGATCATGGCAAAGCCCAAGAAGGCCTTTCAGGTTCCCTGTCCTGAGATGTTCTATGATCCCCCCAGTGTCACGGATGCCATTGGCGAGTGTCCCATGGTGGACACCGCGCAGAATGTAGGGGAAAAGTTTCACATGACCCGTCAGGAGTGCGACGGGTTTGCCCTGCGGTCCCATGAGCTGGCCGATGCCGCCTGGAACCGTGGATTCTACGACGAGAGTGTGATGGAAGTCTCCGTTCCCCAGCGCAAGGGCGCCCCCATCCGCATCAAGCGGGACGAGACCATCCGTCCGGAGACCACGATGGAATCCTTAGGACGACTAACTCCCGTTGCATACCGAGGTGATCTGGTAACGGCGGGCAACAGCTCTCCCCTTTGCGATGGTGCTGCTGCCCTGGTCCTCATGGATAAGGCGCTGGCGGATCGGTTGGGTCTGAAGCCCCTTGGCAAGATCACCGGCTATGCCGTGGCCGGCGTCCATCCCCACTTTATGGGTATGGGGCCCATGGCCGCGACGCCGAAGCTCTTGAAGAAAGCTGGAAAAACCCTGAGGGATATTGACATTATCGAGATTAATGAGGCTTTTGCTGCCCAAGCGGTTCCATGCTGCCGGGAACTGGGCTTTGACATGGCGAAGGTCAACGTCAACGGTGGGGCAATTGCTCTGGGGCATCCTATGGGCGGCACCGGGGCAATCCTTACCATCAAAGTCCTGGATGAGCTCCGGGACCGGGGCGAAAAAACCGGCCTTGTCACCATGTGTATCGGCGGGGGCCAGGGAATCGCCATGTTGGTGGAAAACTGCAGATTTTAATTTGGAAAGGTAAGATATCATACTATGAGGCCATTAGAGGGAGTGAGAATCCTCGACTTATCTCAGGCATACGCCGGCCCCTTTTGCACCATGAACCTAGCAGATCATGGCGCAGAGGTCATCAAGATTGAACGTCCCGGCGTTGGCGACCAGGTCCGCACTTGGGGCCCCATGAAAAACGGTGAAAGCGGTTTTCATGCTTGTTTGAACCGGAATAAATCCGGTATTACCCTGGACTTGAAGTCCGAAGAGGGAAAAGAGGTCTTTCGCCGGCTTTTAAAAACCGCAGATGTGGTCTGCGAGAACTACAAGGTGGGTGTGCTGGAAAAGCTGGGCTTTTCCTATGAGGCCATGAAAGCCATCAATCCCCGAATCATTTACGCCAACATCACCGGCTTTGGTCTGAACGGCGAGCTGGCGCACCGCCCCTGCTATGACATTGTGGCCCAGGCCATGGGCGGCATGATGGATGTCACTGGCTTTGCCGATGGACTGCCCACCAAGGTGGGCCCCGCAATCGCCGACAACTATACCGGCGCGCTTCTGGCCATCGGCATTCTCATGGCCCTCTACAAGCGTGAGCAAACCGGTGAAGGCGGCCATGTGGACGTTGCCATGGTGGACACCATGATTCACATCATGGATCACTTCGTCATCGACTACACCATTTTGGGGGAGCTCCACTCCCGCAGCGGCAACAGCGATCAGGCCATCGCCCCCTTTGACTCCTTCCAAGCAAAGGACGGCATGTTTGTTCTCGCCTGCGGCACCAATGAGATGTTTGCCAAGCTCTGCGACATGATGGGCCGGCCGGAGCTGCCTCAAGACTCCCGCTTTGTCACGAACTTTGAGCGCTGCAACCACTACGCCGCCCTCAAGCCTCAGATTGAGGCTTGGAGCACCACCAAGACCGTCCAGGAGCTGGAGGAAATGATCCTGGCAGCGGGTATCCCCTTCGGCCGTATTCAAAATATTGAACAGCTGGTGAACCATCCCCAGACCAGAGCTAGAAATATGCTCTGGGAAGTTGACCAGCCCGGTATGGGAAAGATCACCATCACTGGAACTCCCATTAAAATTTCCTATGAGGAAGACAGCATCATGAAAGCCGCCCCGATGCTGGGAGAAGATACTTCAAAAATCCTGGCCTCCATCGGCTATACTCCTGCGGAGCTCTCTGCGCTCTCTCGAAAGGGCGTCATCTAAATCTGGCAAAGCACACTACATAGCTCGCCAAAAAGGACTCCTGTCCGAACCTCCAAACAGGGTTCGGACAGGAGTCCTTTTCATATTCTGAACAAATGTTGTCTGCTAATTGCCAAAACCCCGTTTTTCATTTGCTAGGATAGGAAAGAGACAAAATCAGAGGCCGACTTCCAGGATTTCTCCCGGCTGCCAACAACCCCTGCCTGCTCAGCAGCCCCGGCTCACAAACTCACGCTTGGGATCAGTAATGTCCTGACCGGGCGCCTGTTTGACGGCCTCATCCTCTGCTTTGAGCCAGCCTCAAGGTCTCCTCCTTCATATCCCGCAGGATGGTTCGGCGCTCGTCACTCATCCCTATGAAATCAATCTTGAAATCTGTAAGGATGTGAAGTTCTTCCGGGCTCAGGGTCTGGTGAGGCCGGCTTCGCAAAAATGTGTAGATGGTCGCAATGTCAAAGGCCCGGAAATAAAATTTCTTTTTCTCTTTGGCTGTCATATCGGAAATGGAATCCGGCAGTGGAAAGGCAAGCCGTTCCATCCGCTTGGCACGGGCAAACGACCACGAGTTTTCCGCATGGCGGTCCCGGAATGTATCAAGATTGCTGTCTGGCACATCGGAGTAATACACCAATGTGTGGGAACGGTTTGCCAAATCATAATTCTCGTCATACGGATAGGTTCCAAAATCCAGCATATGCCTGATATAGTCCAGTTCCACTCGCTCTCCTCCAAGAAAAGATGCACTGATTGCACAGCATCGCTTCAAAACCGCTTCGAAATAGGGCTGATCATACTTTGCACCTGTGTTGGTATCATATTCATAGACAAACTCCAGAAAACGGATACGCATATCCCGTTCGATCTCCGGCGGAAACCGCCCCATGCGGAAGATAATCTCGTATTTCAGGGTCAGAAACGGATTTTGCTTTTCGCTGACTGCAGACAGCGTGTCATTCATGGAGTCGGACAGTGTTTGGTCGCAAAGATTCTCGATTGCAAATTGCCGCTGAAGCATGTCCCTAACAGACGGCAGTAAGGTATATGCATAGAGCCGAACCATCAATTTCATTGTAAGAATCTGCTGCTCTTCCGAGTCAGCGGAAAAGGCGTCTGTGATAAAATCCGCAAAGTCATTCGAATAGGGACTTTTCATCACGTCCACGCACTCTCTGGACAACGTATCCTTTTGAAATTGGATGTGATAGTATCTGGCCACAAGATACTCATAAAAGGTCTCATGGGTAAGCCCTACCTTCTCATCTCTCTGGCCAGATCTCTGCTTTAAAATCGGTGCCAAGGACGGAAAAGACGAAACCGTTTTTTCCCCATTCGTATACGCATCGAAAACCGCTTTAGCAACCTCGTCAATCTCATGGTCCACATCATAGGAGGCATGGTGGTTTCGGCCTTGATAAACACTGATCAACGTACGGAAGAATTCCGAGTAAAAGGAAAACTTGTTTGAAGTTAGCGCGATATCGTGCTGCCCATACAGTTTCATATAAAGCAGCAGCTTTAGCAGCAGTGGAGAGTTGATAAAGTTCCACGGAATTTCTCCATGCCTCATATCATTTCTGACAGCTTGCAGCCTGGGAAAGTGCTCCTCCTTCAAACTGTCGAGAATCCGGTCTGAAAGGACGGCCAGCTGTACCTGTTCCCAGGGCTTTACTGCATATCGATGGTCAAAATGGTTCTCCTGTAAATGTTTATTGGCAAATTCTGTGCGGCAGCTGAACCGTGGAACCAACACCTGCACACTGTCCTGGATTTCCGCCAGGATCTGCCGGAACCGCTCCATATTGTCATCTGTCAGTTCATCCACACCATCAACATACAAAAGCAGTTTACGAAGTCTTGCCGCTTTGATTCTTGCCAAAAGCTCCTCTCTTCTCCGTCTACCGTCCTCCTTGAGCAAATTCAATAGTGCTTCCGCGTCAAAATAATAAGTGCCTGTCTTGGCAGAGAGCCGGCGCCTCCTGCATTGCCGACGCCAGCATGTATGAAAATCATGCTTCAAAATTTCGGATTTCCCACAGCCCGCCTCACCGGTAATCAAATAGGACCCCTCAAAATGGGGCAGCTCATTCGTATACTGACTGTCCGTGTCCACATTGATAAGCGTCATATTCTTTGAAAAGCTCTTTTGCAGGGTGCGGTCCTCTTGAAAAAAGACGCTTTCCCGCTCATGACTCTTGACAATTTCCTGTGCGTCATGGTGGAGCTTGTTATATGCGTCAATCCGCACAGTTCGCTCCGCTCTGTGCCTCCACCTGTAAATCAGAAAGATTCCCCCTGCAAATGCAATCAGCAAAGGAACAAGGATTGCTACGACGTCAATGATCTGATCTGTTGTAAGGGAACTGGCAGCTAACACCTGTGCTTGAATCAACATCTGTGCGCACTCCTTTCCTGTCCATCCCCGATCAGGGGGTCAAAATCGTATTCTCTATAGAAAACAATCCTCCATACTCCCTATTTTACTACAGTTCTTTATTCTCGACAAGCACCAGAAGCCTTGTTGAATCCTGGTTTCTCCCATAAGTATCTGTGATGAAATACATGTTCACCCAGCTCAGGGTTCTTCATGAGCGGCTCATTGCTTCTGGAAGCCGGTGGAGTGCCAGCGCATGGTTTCTATCCCATCAGAAAGCAAAATCTCAAAAAACCTTCCATCAACGATCATTTGTCTCTAAATATGAAAAGGGGCGGAGTTTTCACTCCGCCCCTTCACTATTGCAGCTTCGAAAGCTGACAATCCTTCATTGTGCAATACTCTGGCAGAAACGGCTGAGGATCACCGCCGCCTGAGCCCGGGTTGCATTTCCGCCGGGAGACAGTGTAGTGGCACTGGTGCCATTAACCAGCCCCTCGGCATTGGTCCACTGAAGCGCCTCCACTGCATAGGAGCTGACCGCGCCAAGATCAGCATATCCGCTCAGGTCGGCTCGGGCAGATGTGTCATAGCCCTGCTGCTGAGCAAACCGATACAGGATGGCCGCCAGCTGCTGACGGGTAATGGTGTCATTGGGGCCAAATCGACCGTCGCCATAGCCGCCCACAATTCCTTCGCTGGCGGCCCAGCGGACGGCTTCCCCATAGTACGCCGTCGGCGCTACATCGTTAAATTCCATCAGGTAGTCCACTGTGGGGCTGCCGGCCTGCCTCCAGAGAATCGCCACGATCATTCCTCGGCTGGTGGTGGCATTGGGGGTAAAGGTGGTGGCTGTGGTGCCGTTCATCAGGCCGTTCTCATAGACATACTCCACCGCACTGCGGAACCAGGCGTCCTCTGCAACATCCGCGAAGGGCAGGGACGAAACTCTGGTGAAGGCAACCTGAACCTCCACGCGGGAGTTTGGCATCTTGAAGGTATACTGTCCATCGCCCTTTTCAGTCAGTTTCACCTCATTGCCCTTACGGTCCGTAACGCTCAGGTTGTCCAGCTCATATCCGGCGTCCGGTGTCACTGTCAGGGTCACTGTCTCACCGGACTCTGCATAGCGGGGGCTTGCCTTGACAGTCCCACCAGGGGTCCTGGAAGGCAGAGAGATGGTGTAATCAGAATCATGATCGGAGGAGCTGCCACTGCTGTTATTGTCATCAGGCGTCACCGGCGTGGGGGGCGTGTAGACGCTGACCGTATAGGTATTGCCGCTTCTGGTGAGGACAAACCCGCTTCCGGCAGCAATGGTGTCCTTCATGGTAAAGGTTTTAGGGTCCAGCGTAAAGGTCACTGCTCTGGAGATCGTAATAGTCCCTGTCGTATCGCTATTTTTCAGCAGTGTGATCGTCTGCCCGCTCTGCACCGTTTTGACAGCAGCCGCCAGGGTATCAAAGTAGGCGGTCTGGCCGTTTGCGGTAATCGAGGCGACATAGGTTTGTTCGGGATTTTCGGGTTTTGCAACGAGCTTATAGACCGTATTCCCGTTTGCGTCCTGCTCCGTGACGACCACCTTCTCACTCTCACCTGAGGTCACGTCGGCGGTCAGCTGCACGCCGGGCGCTACCACCAGAGTGATGTTTTCTTGCAGCTCTACATCCGTGGAAATCGTGGAATTGCCAAAAACAGAGATTTGTGTCTTTTCCGTAGCGTCGGGGTCCAGACTTGCAATCGCCTGCGTGACGTTAGCAAAATAAGCTGTGCTGCCATCCGCGTTGATAGAGGCAGGAGCCACGCTGCCGGAGACCGTCAATGTTGTGTTGGACTTGCTGGTAGTCTGGGTGTTCCCGTTGGTGGTCACTGTATTCTCACCTGTGGTCACAGAGGTGATTCCGGACAGTTTGCCATTGACTTGCCCACCAGACACCGTGACATGGGTCGTCTGGGCCGTGTTTTTTTCTGTATTGTAGACAGTCACAGCATTGCCCTTTTGACTGGTCAGGGTGCCACCGATAATATTGACCGTCAGCAGATTGCTGGTTTGATACTGTCCCTCTGCGCCATACATCTGCGAGGTAAGCAGCAGGGCAGAACCCTCAGGGGACGAACCACCGTTTGTAGGCTCGTCAGCCTTATATGCAGCTGTTCCGATAATCTGCGCGTTCTCTTTGACGGTGATGGTACCCATCTTGGCCTCAATTCCTGTTCCTCCAGTAATAACTGCATCACCGCCGACTGTCAGTTCACCCTCCATAGGCCAGTAAATGGCGGTATACTCTTCACTGGCTGTCAGGGTACCACCTGTGATGGTGGCTTTTGTACCAGCCGACCGCTGATTATTCCCGGATACTGGATAGTAGACCACATCAATAGAACCGGCCGTCATCACAAACTCCGCACTCTTATTTTTTTCGTGCGTACTGTTTGTGACTGCCGAGCTGGCATTGAAGTCAAAGGGATAGAAGCTGTTGAACAGCCCCACGCCAAATGCCGTTGTGCTTTTCAGCTTTGCGCCCTGAACGGTGATCTTACCGCCATAGGTATTCACAACTCGCTCTGTGGTGGTCAGGGTAAGACCCTGATCCAATACCACATTTCCAAAATAATTGAGGATTCCCCGATAGCCAATCACGGCTCCATTCGTCAAGGTAAGCGTGCCGCTGTTGGTATACTCACAATCTTCGGGCTTGGTCGCGCTGCCCTTATCAAAGCTTCCAAACTGGATCGTGTACCCACTGTCCGGCCCCCGCAGAGTTTTGCCGCCCAGGTCCAGGGTCACGTTCAGGTCCTTATTGATCTGAATAGTCTCAGTTACGATCTGGTCCTTGCCAAGACTAACCGTGATGCTGCCTCCTGCACTGGCTTTGTTGACTTCTTCAATCGCGGCAGCCAGGGTACCAAAAGAGTTGGTCTCGCCGCCGTTGATGGTCACGCTTACAGGATCAGCAGGCGTTTCACCGCTGCTCTCTCCCACGATCAGGGAGCCATCGGGCTGGATCTGAATCTCTTTGTCCGTATCTAAATACCGATCCAGATCCGGAACGGCCTTTTCAAAAGTGCCGCCGCTGATGGTGATCTCGGAATTGTCATTTGTCGAAGCCGCTATGTTTTGAATATCAAACGTGCCGCCGGAGACCGTGAGGTTCGATGCCTCCTCTTGCGTATAAGATTTCGTCAGCGCGGGAGCAGTAAACTCGCCGTCCACAATCTTGTTATTGGATTCGCTGAACGTATAGAAAACAGCACCTTCGCTGTCTACGCTGACTGTTTTGCCTGCGGCAGGTTCAATGGTCGTGTTGCGGGTCTGAAACGCATGGCTCTTCGTCTGGAAGGTGCCGCCAGTCACAGAGACCGGAGTAAACGCGGCATAGACGCCCATGGAATTGGACACGACCTCTCCGCCGGAAATGGAAACGGATGTGGCACTATTATTCGCATAGATGGCGGCGGAAGAGCTATATGTAGATTCCTGAGTAACCTTGCCGCCCTCCATGGTAAAGGTGCCGGCGTTACCATTGACATAAACAGCATTCCCGCCGTCCACGGTATTTTGGATCTCGCCGGCCGTCATAGTCAAATTGGCAGACGAATTGACTTGCACTGCAGAGCCACCCTTTGCAGTGTTGATCACGGTACCGCCAGAAAGGGTGGCTGTGCTGGAAGAGTTCAAGAAGAGCGCATAACCGTTGGAAGCGGCGTTTTCCAATGTTCCACTCTTCAGCTCAAAGCTGCCACCGACATAAATCAAATTAGAAGAACCCGCATCTTGATTGGTAATCTTGCCATTACCCTTACTATCCTCAATGACCAAGCCACCAGAGGTCTGAACAAAAAACGCCTGTCCATTGGTTGCCGTAATGGTGTGGCCATTCAGGTCCAGTGTTAAAACCTTAGCTGGAGTCTCTGGGCGAGAACTGGCCCATCCGCCCACAGTGGTTTTTTCTGTCACCGTCACATTTGTAGCCAGGCGGTAGGTGCCGCTCGTCGGCAGGGAATCTGTACTTGTCCACTCTGTATAACCGTCTGCTGGTTCGTCCAGCAGCACCGTGGGGTCATTGCCGTCGCCACCACCGGCAGGATCTGCGGCCGGACAGCCTTCCTCATGGGCCACTGCTGTGCAGCCTTCCGTCTTCGTACACTCCGCCTCTGTGGCAAAGGCCATGGTTGGCATCATGGATAGCAACAAACACAACACCATAATGCCTGCTAAACACTTCTTCCGCATCAATTCTTCCTCCTTCATGTGATATGAAATCCGCGACTATCCAGGGTCCACGTTGTTGAGGCCCTACCGGGCAGCAGTTGTTTTGCGTCACTCTGGGGCCTGAGCAGTTGCAAATCATGTGCTACTCCACAGTGCCTGGCAATGACAGTCCTCCAACTGTATACAAAATGATTATTTTGTTTTGGCCCGCAATTTACCTCATAAATATATTGCAACAAAATGATTATTTTGTCAATACAGGCAGAGACTAATCAACCATAAATTATTTAACAATTTTTCGTACATACCACAAAAAAGGGCGTAAAAACTAGGCCGTTTGAAAGTTACCCTCAAAAACGGCCTAGTTTTCATGCAAAAAACTTGCTTTTTCGCAAAAACCGCGTTACAATGCGACTACAGTCTATAATATCCGCCGGTTTAAAATGTCAAAATAATCATTTTGTCTAGCACACCAGACACAGACGATCCAGGGTGCGGGCGTGTTCAGCGCCTGTGGAAATCAGGTAAATGCGGGTCGTCTCAATGGAGCTGTGCCCCAGCACGTCGGCAAGACGGGCTACGTCCCGGGTTGCCCGGTAAAACAGCCGTGCGAACAAATGCCGCAGGTTGTGAGGAAATACCTTGGATTCTGCCACTCCCGCCTGCTTGCACAGGCTCTTCATCTCCGCCCAAATCTGTTTTCTTGACAAGCTTCCGCCGCCCTTGGTGAGGAATACCTCGCCAGAGGCGGTGTGGTTTTTTCTGGCATACTTTATAAGCTTTCGCGCCAGCTTGCCGGGAATCAAGATCGTACGCACCTTGCCCTTGAGCCTGACCTCCGCTCGTCCAGCATAGGCCGCTTCCACTGTGATATAGCGCACCTCGCTCACCCGAATCCCAGTGGCACAGATCGTCTCCAGCAGCAGGGACAGCCGCTCCCTCCCCTGCGTCTGTGCTGTGGCAACCAGGCGGTCGTATTCCTGCCGGGTCAGCTCTCTGTCCTGGTCCCGAAAAAGGCGCCGCTGAATCCGCAGTGGTTTCACCCGGCACTCAGGCCAGCCCACAAATTGAAAAAAACGGTTGAGGGCCGCCAGCATGGAGTTCACAGTGGCCGGCGCATAACCCAGCGTTACCAGGTGTTCTCTCCAGGCAGATGCCTCCTCCCGACTGACCGGCCGCTCGGCAAGCCACGCAGCAAAGGCTCCCACGTCCCGCTGGTACTTCTCCACAGTCCCCGCGCTGCGCTCCTCTTCCCGCAGCTGACAGACAAATGCACCCATTTGATCTAAGTCTATGTGTCTCATGTCAGAATCTCCCCCTTTGATTGATGTGTCCTATTGTATCTTACAAATCTCTTCCTATTCAAAGGGGAACGGTATTTTCTTTGCCAACAGGTATCTGAGGGCGGCGTCCATCTTCTGGCCAAAGGAAAAGCGCCGGCTGCCTCTCAGGGCAGCCGGCGTGCGAATATGCTGTTATTTCTTCTCTGTAGGCTCCTCCGTCACCGCGGGATTAGGGAGTTCCACACCGTTCATTTTCACCTCATAATCAGAGCCGAAGGGGTTGGGGAACATAGCAGGCTTAGCAGCGGCAATACCGGCCTTGACCTTGGCATCGTAGTCCTTGCCCCAATAGGCCCGCAGATACAGCTCCCGAATCTCGGAAATCAGCGGATAGACAGGGTTTGCACCGGTGCACTCGTCATTGAAGGCATTTTCGCTCATCTCATCCAGGCCGCCCATAAAAGCCTTCTCGTCAATGCCATAGTCATGGATGCTGGCAGGAATGTCAATGGCAGCCTTCAGGTCCTCCGCAGCCTTGATGAAGTTGTTGAAGGTCTCTTGATCGTTCTTACCCTTCATGCCGCAGTACTCGGCAATCTCCACATACCGCTCAAAGGCATGGGGATACTGATACTGAGAGAAGGTCCCCATCTTGGTGGGTGTGCGCTGGGCGTTGTACTTGCAGATTTCTGTGAACAGCAGCGCGTTGGCGGTGCCGTGGGGGATGTGGTGCCAGCCGCCCAGCTTGTGGGCCAGGGAGTGGTTCACGCCCAGCATGGCGTTGGCAAACGCGATACCAGCAAGACACGAGGCGTCCGCCATCTTGATCCGGGCCTCCGGGTCCTTGGCGCCGTTCTTATAGGCTCTGGGCAGATAGTTGAAGACGCTCTTGATGGCCGTCAAGGCGAAGCCGTCCGTATAGTCGCTGGCCATGATGGAGACGTATGCCTCCACTGCGTGGGTCAGCACGTCATAGCCAGAGGCGCGGGTCACGCCCTTAGGCATGTTCATCATATTGTCCGCGTCCACAATGGCCATGGTCGGCAGCAGCTCATAGTCCGCCAGGGGCCACTTGGCACCAGTGTTGGCGTCGGAGATGATGGTGAAGGGCGTCACCTCGGAGCCGGTGCCAGCGGTGGTGGGGATGCACACCAACTTGGCCTTAATGCCCATCTTTGGGAACTCATAGACGCGCTTGCGGATATCAATGAACACAGTAGCCAGGTCCAGGAAGTCCTCTTCGGGATGTTCATACATCAGCCACATAATCTTGGCTGTATCGATGGCGGAGCCGCCGCCGATGGCGATGATCACGTCGGGCTGGAACTCGTGCATGGCAGGCAGCCCCTTCATAGCGTCCTGAATCTGGGGGTCCACCCGGATGTCATAGAAGATGCTGGTAGCAATCCCCATCTCCGTCAGCTGGTCAATGACCGGCTGGCACATGCCCATTTCAAAGAGGTTGGCGTCAGTGACGATGAATGCCTTCTTAGAGTGGTAGTAATCCTTCAGCTCCCGCAGGGCAACCGGCGTGCAGCCCTTCTTGAAGTAGACCTTCTCAGGCAGTCTCAGCCACAGCATGTTCTCTCTCCTCTCCGCCACGGTCTTGATGTTCAGCAGCTGATGGATATTGGTCTGACCGGCGAAGGAGCTTCCGCCCCAGGAGCCGGGTCCCAGCGTCAGGGACGGGGCGGTATCAAAGTTGTAGAGATCACCGATGCCGCCAAAGGAGGTGGGCATGTTGATCAGCACCCGGGCGGTCTGCATCTTGGCGCCGAAGGCGTCGATCTTCTCACGCTCGGTGGGGTCCACATACAGCGCGCCGCTGTGACCCGCGCCGCCTTCACTCACCAGCTTATAACAGATATCCAGGGCCTGCTCAAAGGTCTTGGCCCGGTACATCCCCAACACGGGGCAGAGCTTCTCGTTGGCCCAGGGGTTGTCGTGGCTTAAATCGTCCGTCTCCGCAATGAGCACCTTGGTGCCCTCGGGAATCTGGATGCCCGCCATCGCCGCCAGCTGAGCGGGGGAGCGCCCCACAGCGGTGGCCTTGACGCCATGGGTGGCGGCGTTGAAAAACACCTCGCCGATCTTCACAGCCTCTTCCTGGTTCAGGAAATAGCAGCGGTTATCCTGGAATTCCTTTTTCACCTTGTCATAGATACTGTCCAAAACGGTGACATGCTGCTCCGCCGCGCAGATCATGCCGTTGTCAAAGGTCTTGGAGTGAATGGTGGAGGAGACCGCATTCTTAATATCACAGCTGTCGTCAAAGATGACGTTGCAGTTGCCCGGTCCAACGCCAATGGCAGGAGTACCGGAGGAGTATGCCGCTTTCACCATGCCGGCGCCGCCTGTGGCCAGAATCAAATTGACCTCCCGCATCATCACCTGGGTCATCTCAATGGAGCTCTCGTCCATCCAGCAGATGATGTTCTCCGGAAGCCCTGCCTTCTCTGCCGCCTCTTTCATGATGCGGGCCGCCTCAATGGTGCAGCGCTTAGCAGTGGGATGGGGAGAGATCAAAATGGCATTGCGGGTTTTCAGGCAGATCAGAATCTTGAAAATACAGGTAGAGGTGGGGTTCGTCGTGGGGGTCACAGCGCCCACGATACCTACTGGCTCAGCGATCCGCTTGGTACCGAAAGCCTTGTCCTCCTCGATGACGCCGCAGGTTCTGACATGCCGGAAGTAATTATGTACATGCTCGGAGGCGTAGTTATTCTTGATCACCTTATCCTCCACAACGCCCATGCCAGTCTCGGCCTGGGCCATTTTTGCCAGGGGAATTCTTGCCTTGTCAGCGGCCATGGCCGCCTGCTTGCAGATCTCGTCCACCTGTTCCTGTGTGAACTTGCTGTAAACAGCGGCTGCCGTGCGCATTTCTGCCAGTTTAGCTTCCAGAGTCTCCACAGAGTCAATTCGGTCAATCTTCTTTGCCATGTTGTCCTCCTGTCAGCAAAATGAATCCCTCTTGTAAATTTATATGCATCAGGCTATATGTAAAGTCTGACGATACACAGATCTTTCACGAAAAGTTCCAGCAGATTAAACCTGTGAGATACCCTCCTGTTCCCACGCACAGCCCACACCCAAAATTGTATATTCTAACAAAATTTTAACAGTTTTTTATTCGTTCTCTGTTCTTTTTATAGAATAGTGCTCCTGTAAATAAATGTCAAGCATCGTCGCCTTTTTAACAAAACTTTTGTATTAATTGCCACTTATTATTGAAATCTATTGTCATTTCTTCCAAAATTGTTAAGTTAATATCGTAACTAATTCCTATATATTCTGCGGACGGCTAGGAGAAGCGTTCCTTCTAGCTTTATCTCTGGATTCGTTGGAACAAACTGGATACTGCTTCTCCATATTTCCTATTTAATTTCCTCCTTAATAAGATTCACGATTTGCACATAATATACATAATATATTTATATTTTTTCACCCGCTTTTTCTTCACTGGTATAATCTATGCGGTCGGAACTCCTAACAGAAGTTCCCCTACAGTTTGTTTCGATATAGTCTCTTTTTTGAGTGCTAATGGCCACAGGGATTCCATGGTGGCTTTCTCCCGATCTACCGTCAGAAGCGTTGGCAGAAAAAATCGGAACCGCTTATTGCGGTTCCGATCTATGGGCTATCTCTTGAATCTGGGTTCCAGCCGCCAGATCAGCAGGGGTCAGGGTCCCTGCTGCATCTAGGAGGGCGGTGTGGAAACTCCCCGGCCCCCGGCCTTGGGTTCGCTCCTCCGCCTGGGCGGCACAGACCTTCCAAAACGCAGAGGCCAGCAGCGCCGCCTCCCGTGCACCGGCAACGGCGGCAAAGGCCCCACAGAGGACCGAGAGCATGCAGCCCGTCCCGGTGATCCTGGACATTTGGTCGCTCCCTCCCCACAGTACCCAGGTGGAAGCTCCGTCGGTAACAATGTCCTCTGGCCCTGATAGCAGTACCACGGTACGGCGGCTCCGAGCCAGCGCCACAGCAGCATAGAGCCGTTCTCGCTGACTGGCGGGTCCGGGGCTGTCCACGCCCTGCTCCCGGCTGTTCATCGCCAGCAGGGCCTGAGCCTCTCCCAGATTCACCCGCAGGATAGACGGCGTCCAGAGGTGGAGGAGTTCTTGGGTGCGCCGCAGCCGCCAAGGGCTGGCGCCCACCCCTACCGGGTCCAGCACCACCGGATGTCCCAGGCGGACGGCCTCACAGCCGCAGAGCCTGCAAACCTCAAAGCGCTCCTCGTCCGGGGTGCCGGTATTGAGCACCGTAGCGGACGCAGCAGCGGTGATCTCCGCCATCTCCTGGGGAGCGCAGGCCATCATGGGGCTGGCGCCCACCGCCAGGGCCAGGTTCGCGCAGTCGTTGGCGGTGACTAGGTTGCTGACACAGTGGATCAAAGGGCGCTGGCGCCGCAGAGCCTCCAGCGGGGCAACATCCAACATGGCAGTCCCCTCCTATGAAACATTTCTTTTAGTGACTCAGGGCGGTTTGCATGGAGTGCAGAGCGCCGCTCTTTTTCAGGGCCGTCAGCAAGGCACCCGCCAGAATAGACCCGGCGGCGGTGGAAATCAAGAACGGTACTACAAAGGCGGTGTAAGTCTCCGGCGTCAGACCCATCAGCTCTTTGGCAACGGGATAGGCAGCAAGCCCCCCAATGACACCGGTGCCGAAGACCTCTGCCACCAGGGTAGCGGGCAGATTTTTCATTTTCCAGTACACCAGACCGCACAGCAGCGCACCGCACATGCTCCCCGGAAAGGCCATCAAGGACCCTAGATGGAAGAGGTTTCGCAGCAAACTGGCCACAAAAGCTACTGCCACGCCCCAGCCTGGACCCAGAAATACAGCGCAGACCACATTCACCATATGCTGCACCGGCGCGCACTGGCTGCCCAACACCGGGAACTGCAGCAGACTGCCCACCACGGCCACAGCGCACAGTACGCCGGCCAGGGCCATTTTTTTCACTTGAGCATTTCTCATAAAAAAACTCCTTTGCATCAGACATGAACCGCAGGGAGAAAACGTCTTGACGAGCAGCGTTTTCCCCTTGCACAGCAAGGTGACAGGCGGAAACACCGCCTGCGGAAACTCGGTCGAGGCTTCCTGGCCTCCTCTCACGCCGGAACACGGCTTCCCATCGCTGCTTGTCTGGCCCGGACCCAGGGCGCTCCCCCTCGGCCCGCTCCCGGTCTTCCGGGGCGCCGCAATTCTCTCCGCGCACACTCCTTTCACAAAAGAGTTGAAAACAGCGGGCACCCGCATGGGTGCCCGCCGCGCCAAGCTGCCTGAACGACTTCCTACGGTGGCATGACCCACATCAGGTGAAGGGTCGAAGCATTTGCTTCCTCTCAGCCCAAATGGACTCCCCTGTCTTGGCACCATTATGCCATCGGAAGAAAAACTTGTCAAGGGGGTTGAAAAGCGGCGGAAAGAGGTGTACAATGCGGATAAATGAAAAAGGGGAGTCCGCTGCCGCGGGCTGAGAGGGGACTGGAAGGTCCCGACCCAGAACCTGATTTGGATCATGCCAACGTAGGGAAATCAAGGGACGCCGCGAACGACCGATTTTGGCACGTTCGCGGCATTTTTGTATCCGGGACTTTCCCAGGGGAGGAGTTTTGCATATGGATCGAACGAAACTGCGGCTGTACGCCGTTACGGACCGGGCTTGGGCGGCGGACGGGGATTCATTCTTCCGTCAGGTGGCCGCCGCTGTCGCCGGCGGAGCCGACATTGTTCAGCTGCGGGAAAAGCATCTGGACCCCCAGGCATTTTTGACGGAAGCGAAGCGGTTTGTGGCGCTGTGCCGGGAGCAAGGTGCTCTCAGCATCATCAACGACAGTGCCGAGATTGCTGCTCAGGCCGGGGCGGACGGCGTCCATGTGGGACAGGGGGATCTGGAGGCCAGCCATGCCCGGGCGCTGTTAGGGCCAGACAAGCTGATCGGCGTCTCCGCCCACACGGTGGAGGAGGCCTTGCGGGCTCAGGCGGCTGGCGCCGACTATCTGGGCGTGGGCGCCGCCTTTGTCACCGGCACCAAGGCCGACGCCTCCCCCATCTCCCGAGAAACCATCCGAGCCATCACAGCCGCAGTGAACATCCCCGTGGTGGCCATCGGCGGCATCAGCCAAAATAACATTTTGCAGCTCAAGGGCTGTGGGCTGGATGGCGTGGCGGTGGTATCCGCCCTCTTCGCACAGCCGGATGTGCAGGCCGCGGCCCGAGAGCTCAAGCGGCTTTCAGAGGAGATGGTCCGGTAATCACTCCCCATGGGAACAGCGGCCTGCGGGCCGTTTCCGGCGGCAGATTGGGGGCACCACCTTCTGTCGCCTAATAAAACTGTGCTGTATTTTGGAAAGGAGTAAAAAACGATGAAAACAGCATTGACCATTGCTGGGACCGATCCCAGTGGAGGCGCCGGTATCCAGGCCGACATCAAGACCATGACCGCCCACGGGGTATTTGCCACCTGTGCGGTCACAGCTCTTGTGGCCCAGAACACCACCGGCGTGAAGAGTATTGTCGAGTGTACCCCGGAGTTTCTCGCGGAGGAGCTGGACTGCGTGTTTACGGATATTTTTCCTGACGCAGTAAAAACCGGTATGGTCTCCAGCGCCCCCCTGATCCGCGTCATCGCGGATCAGCTCCAGCAGTACGGAGCAAAGAATGTGGTGGTGGACCCAGTGATGGTGGCCACCTCCGGAGACCGGCTAATCTCCGAGGATGCTCTGGAAACCCTGAAAGAGCGCCTGTTGCCCCTGGCCACTGTCCTGACCCCCAACATTCCAGAGGCGGAGATTCTCTCCGGCGTGTCCATTGCCGATACCGCCGGCATGGAGGCTGCTGCCCGAGCCATCAGCGAACGCTACGGCTGCGCGGTTCTCTGCAAGGGCGGCCACCAGGTCAGCGACGCCGACGACCTTCTCTGGAGAAACGGCGCAGGCAAGTGGTTTCATGGCCGGCGGATCAGCAACCCCAACACCCATGGCACCGGCTGTACCCTCTCCAGCGCCATTGCCTCCAACCTGGCCAAGGGCCGCGACCTGGACACCGCTGTGGAGCAGGCCAAGGCCTATATTTCCGGTGCCCTCGGGGCCATGCTGGACCTGGGCCGTGGTTCCGGCCCTATGGACCACATGTTTGCCCTGAGGGGGGAGTTCGTGGAATGATTTCCCTGACTATCACCGCAGTTTTCGCGGTAGTCTATCTGCTGGCAACTTTGGGGCTATGCCGCGGCGTCAAGCTGGACGCAAGGGCACTGTGCCTGGGGGGCGTGGTCTGCGCCTTGACGCTGGTGCTGGCCAGCATTCGAGTTCCATTGCCCACCGGCTCCAACATCACCTGCGGGTCCTGGATTCCTCTGATGCTGTTGGCTTTGGTGTATGACTACCGGCTGTCCATACTAGCGGGCTGGGTGTGCGGCCTTCTGGCCATGATTCTGATCCCCGGTTGGCAAGCGGTTCACTGGGCGCAAATTTTCGTGCAGCAGCTGGTATGCTTTTCCTGCCTGGGCTACGCCGGCATCTTCGGCTCTGAGAAACGGCAAAAGGCTCTTTGCGGCATGGTTCTCGCCGTGTTTCTCCGCTGCTGCGGGCATGTGCTCAGCGGTGTCATCTTCTATTCTCAGAACGCCTGGGACGGATGGGGCGCCTGGGGGTACAGCCTTGCCTACAACCTCTCCTCCAGGCTGCCGGAGGGGATTTTAAGTATCGTCATCGTTTCGCTTCTGCCGCTGAAGCTCCTGCGGCGGAGCGCGCTGAAAGGAGGCGCTGTATGAGCACCGTGGAACGGCTGCTGAAAGCAACAGAGGAAATCTGGGCAGGGTATCATGAAAAGCCCTTTGTCCGGGGACTGGGGGACGGCACGCTGGACGTCAAAAAATTCCGCCGCTATATCATCCAGGATTACTGGTATCTCATGGACTACACGAAAGTCTTTGCCGTAGGCGTTGCCAAGAGCAAGAGTGTGGAGGTCATGAAGCTCTTTGCCAAGTATATCCAGGCCATTCTGGATGGTGAGGTGAATGTCCACAACGGCTATATGGCCGACTTCGGCATCACCCAGGAGGAGCTGGACCACACCCCCATCGCCCAGGACAACCGCTCCTATACCTCCTATATGCTGAGCGTCGCCTACCGGGGCGGCGAGGCGGAGGTGCTGACCGCCATCTTCTCCTGCGCGTACAGCTATGAAGTCATCGCCCGCCAGATCGTGGCTGAACGCCCGGATGCGCCGGACCACCCCCTGTACGGAAGATGGGTTCGGGGCTACATCACGGAGCGCTATACCGGGAACAATGTGATCCTCAAGAACATGCTGGAACAGCTGACGGCGGACTACACAGAAGCGCAGCTGCGGGAGCTGGAGGAAATCTTCACAGCCTGCTCCCGGTATGAAGCCTCCTTCTGGGACATGGCCTGGGAGCAGCGCGTTTGATCGCCTGCCCCTGGGAAAACGCTTTTGTATCAAAGAGGAACCGATATGAAAAAAACCTCCACCTTTCAAAACGCCCTGATCTGGTTTGGCGCCGGGGTCTCCCTGGCGGAGATTCTTACAGGAACCAGCTTCGCCCCCCTGGGGATGGCAAGAGGCTTTGCCGCCATCCTCATCGGACATGTGATCGGCTGCACGCTGTTTTTTCTGGCGGGTCTGATTGGCAGCCGAACAGGCAAGAGTTCCATGGAGACTGTAAAGCTGTCCTTTGGCCAAAAGGGCGGGCTGCTGTTCGCCTTTTTAAATGTCCTGCAGCTAGTGGGCTGGACTGCTATTATGATCTACGACGGCGCTCTTGCCATCGGCGGTATCTTCCCCGTGGGCCATTGGGTGTGGTGCGCCGTGATCGGAGGACTCATCATTGTGTGGATTGCCGCGGGTGTCACCAATCTGGGATGGATGAATCGAATTGCCATGGCCGCACTGCTGGTTCTGACCGTGCTGCTGTGCAAGGTGATTTTCTTCGGCAACGACCCGGCCTCTGTCTCAGGCGAGGCCATGAGTTTCGGTGCGGCAGTGGAGCTGGCGGTGGCTATGCCCCTGAGCTGGCTGCCCCTCGTCAGTGATTATACCCGGGAGGCGGAGAAGCCCTTTGCCGCCACTTTAGCCAGCGCCGTCACCTACTTTGCCGTCTCCTGCTGGATGTATGTGATCGGTATGGGCGCTGCCATCTATACCGGGGAATCTGATATCGCGCAGATCATGATGCGGGCGGGCCTTGGTGTCGCGGCGCTGGTAATCCTGGTGCTCTCCACCGTGACCACCACCTTCCTGGATGCCTGGTCCGCCGGCATCTCCGCCGAATCACTCTGCAAAAACATCCATGGAAGGCCCACCGCCATCGCAGTGACCGCCGCAGGCATTCTCGGCGCCATTCTCTTTCCCATGGACGACATTACCGGCTTTTTGTATTTGATTGGCTCCGTGTTCGCCCCCATGGTCGCCGTACAGATTGCAGACCACTTCCTTTTGCTGCGAGACCGCTCTTCCGCAGCCTATGACGGGCGGAACCTGTCCGTCTGGTTGATCGGCTTTGTGCTCTACCGTTTGTTGATGCGGCTGGACATCCCAGTTGGCTGTACACTGGCGGATATGGCTCTCACCGTGGCGCTGTGTCTGCTTGCGGACATGGTGTTTCGAAGAGGCCCGCATCTTCAAAAAACTTAAATTCTCTTTCAGAATGGTTTCAGCTTTCTGGGATATCCTTGAAGAAAATCCTGTCAGGAAAGGAACGGATATCCTATGGAAGAGAAGACGAAACGCAAGATGATCTCGCCGGACGTGCTGCGGCGGCTGAAAAAACACCTCAAGTGGCTGATCCCTGTGCTCTTAGCAGTATGTATTGGCGTCGGATTCCTTTTTCGCCTCCCAGCCGGTCAACAGGCAGCAGCTTCTGCAACCTATCAAACCGCCGCGACTGAGACCCGCGATATCACAAAATCCCTCACGGGCAGCGGGACACTGGAACCGGCAGACTCCTATACGGTCAATACGCTGGTGTCCGGAGAGGTCCTCAGTGATACCTTTGAAGAGGGTGACCAAGTAGAGGAGGGACAACTTCTCTATACGCTGGATTCCTCCAATGCTTCCAGCAGCCAGACCCAGGCCCAAAATTCTTACTCCCAGGCGCAGTCCAACTACCAGCAGGCAGTGAACGCCAAATACCCCTCTGCGGATATGGGCGGCACAGTCTCTGAGGTATATGTGAAAAACGGTGAGAGCGTCAGCGCAGGGACAGAGCTTGTGCGGATTGTAGGGGACAACAACATCTATATGACCTTCCTGTTCCCCTACGCCAGTCCCTCTGACTTTTATGTAGGGCAGACGGCTACCATTTACATCGGAAACTTTGACGGCACTACCTCCGGCACCGTTACAGCGGTCTCCTCTTCCTCCATCACCACCAACACCGGATTGCAGGCGGTCTCTGTACAGGTCAAAGCTCCCAACCCAGGGCTGGTTACTGAGGACTATACTGCTGTCGCTTCCATCGGCAGCTATACCAGCTATGGCCAGACCGCCATCAACCTCAGTTCTTCCAGCGTCATTACTGCTGAGGTCTCTGGTAAAATCAGCGGCTTGAACTGGCTGCCAGGCGACGCCATCTCCAGCGGTGAGCGGATCTGCACCATCACTGGCAGCACCGCAGATAGTCAAGTGGAAAGCGCTCGCATCAGCCTCAGCAATGCCTCCACTTCCCTGGAAAACGCCCAGGACAGTCTGGACGACTATACGATCACCGCTCCCATCTCCGGCACTGTTGTCACCAAGAACGCCAAGGCCGGCGACAACATTGAGGGCGGCTCTGACAGTACGCTGTGCGTCATCTACGATATGAGTTATCTGGAAATGACGCTGAACATTGATGAGCTGGACATCTCTGAGGTTGCCGTGGGGCAGGAGGTCCAGATTACCGCTGACGCGGCAGAGGGCCAGGTATATACCGGCGTAGTTACCAATGTTTCCATTGCAGGTACTACCTCCGGCGGCATCACCACCTACCCTGTCACCATTCGTATTGACGAAACTGACGGTCTCCGCCCCGGCATGAATGTGGATGCGGAGATCCTCCTGGACTCCGCCCAAGGTGTTCTGGCTGTACCCAGCGCTGCGGTGAACCGGGGCGACACCGTCTTAATCACCGCTGATTCTCCCAGCGCCGCAAACGCCTTGGACCAGGAGGCCCCTGAGGGCTATGTCTATGTGTCGGTGGAACCTGGCATCAGCGATGAGAGCTATACCGAGATTATCTCCGGTCTGCAGGAGGGCGACACGGTGGCCTATCTGCAGACATCCTCCAGCAGTGACTCTATGGACTTCATGGCTGTCGGCATGATTCCCTCTGGCGGAGGCGAGATGCCCAGCGGCGGGATGCCCAGCGGTGGGATGCCCAGCGGTGGGCCGGGAGGTTTCTGATGGGCGCACTGATTGAATTTCGAGAGGTGTGCAAGTATTATCAAATGGGTGACACCACGGTGAAAGCCGCAGATCGCATCTCTTTTCAAGTGCAAAAGGGCGAATTGATTGCCATTGTGGGCCAGTCCGGCTCCGGCAAGTCCACCTGTATGAATATCATTGGCTGTCTGGATGTTCCTACCTCCGGCACCTATCTTCTAGATGGGCAGGACGTGGGCCAGCTGGATAAAAATGAGCTGGCGGTAATCCGCAACAAAATGCTAGGCTTTATTTTTCAGCAGTATAACCTTTTGCCCAAGCTGACGCTGCAGGAAAATGTAGAGGTCCCGCTGATGTATGCCGGCGTACCTAAGGCTGAGCGGCAGGAACGGGCCAGGATTGCCCTGGAAATGGTGGGACTTGGTAACAAGCTGCGCCACAAGCCCATGCAGCTCTCCGGCGGTCAGCAGCAGCGGGCATCCATTGCCAGAGCTCTTGCCGGAGACCCGGCTGTGATCCTGGCCGATGAGCCTACCGGCGCCCTGGACTCCCACACTGGCCGTGAGGTGCTCTCCATGCTGCAAGAACTCCACGCCGCCGGCAACACAGTGGTGCTCATTACCCATGACAACTCCATTGCCGTCCAGACCCAGCGGATTATCCGTCTGGAGGACGGGCAGGTTGTCTATGACGGGGACGCCCAAGCCCCGGAAGCCATTGTGGTTCCTGGCGCCGCCGGAAGGAGGGGCGTGACATGAATTTGATGGAGACCTTTCAGCTGGCTCTCAAAAATATTCTGGGCAGCAAGATGCGGACCTTTCTCACCATGTTGGGTATTATCATCGGTGTGTGCGCGGTGATCGTGATCGTAGGACTTGGCAACGGTATGCAGGGCTATATTGAAGATAGCTTTTCTGACATGGGAACGGACTCCCTGACGGTAAACATCATCGGCCGCGGCTCCTCCCGGAGCGTGTCTGAGGAGGAGATGTATGCGCTGGTGGAGGAAAACAGCGACTCCTTCAAGCAGATTTCCCCCACCGTCACCATGTCGAGCCTGGTCAAGGTCGGCAGTGATTCCCTCACCGCAACCTCTGTCACCGGCGTCAGTGAGGACTATTTTGAGATGAAGGGCTATAGCCTTGCTGCCGGCCGGGGCCTGCAGTATACGGATATGACCGGTCGAAAGAGAGTTTGCGTGGTGGGACAGTATCTCAACACCTATTATTATGGCGGAAATGCCGTGGGCCAAACCCTGCGGATCAACGGCAACGCTTTCACCATTGTCGGGGTTATGGCCGCGGAATCTGGCGAATTGGAAGAAGGCGGCGCCGATGACTGTGTCTTTCTCCCATACTCCACGGCGGCACGCCTCAGCTATACCGGAACGGTCTCCAGTTACACCATCACCGCTCGGAACACGGACCATATTTCCGAGGCCAAGACACTGTTGGAGAGCGCTCTCTATGAAATTTTTGAGGATGACGATGCATACACCGTCAGCAGTATGGCAGAAATGGTGGAGCAGATGAACTCCATGGTCAATATGGTCATCTATATCCTGGCAGGGATTGCTGCCATTTCCCTGGTGGTGGGCGGCATCGGCATCATGAACATCATGCTGGTATCCGTCACGGAGAGAACCCGTGAGATTGGCATCCGCAAGGCCCTGGGCGCCAAAGAGAGCGCCATCATGCGCCAGTTCGTGATTGAGGCGGCTACCACCTCGTCTCTCGGCGGCGTGCTGGGCATCCTGCTAGGGTATGCCCTGTCCGCCGCGGCCACAGCGGTGATCGCCCAGGTTCTGCCTGACACTCCCATCGCGGTGAATCCCAGTCCAGCGGCAGTCCTGATCGCCTTCGGCGTGTCCACCGGTATTGGTGTGATCTTCGGCTATCTGCCGGCCAAAAAGGCCGCGCTTCTGAATCCCATCGACGCGCTGCGGTACGACTGAGCGGCTGCAAAAAAGCGGACCTGAAAGCAAGAATGTCAGGTCCGCTTTTTCATGTTTCGTTGGAAACCAACCGGCCAGCCTTCCCACCGGTTCTCCTCTTTCCCGCCGACACACCGCCAATATTACCGCTTACGGCCTCAGCATAAGTGCGGCGCTTTCCCTGGCTTGCTGCCCGCTCTCATTCTCACCCTGAACACGGAAGATGTCATCCCATCTTATGTCCGGCACCGCCGGTAATCTCGAGCACCGGGGCCACGGCCGCCTCCTGGGCCTGGCGACAGAAAAACTCCTGGCTGTTGAAAGGCGGCCCCTGGTTCTGTACCAGGCAATAGGTTCCATCTGCACGCAGCTGGCGAGCCTGTTGGTTATCCCGCAGCATGGTGTCAAACATTGCCGTCAGGCGACGCTTCAAATCCGCGTCCCGAATGGGAGCGGCTACCTCCACCCGCCGCAGAGTGTTCCTCGTCATAAAATCCGCAGAGGAGATATAGATCTGCCGCCGCTCTCCTGTACCAAAGAGATACATGCGTGAGTGCTCCAGAAAGCGGCCCACAATGCTGATCACCCGTAGGTGCTCTGTGGCTCCTGGAACGCCGGGCCGCAGACAGCAGATCCCCCGCACCACCATGTCGATGGAAACACCGGCTTGGGATGCCTCAATCAACCGCTCCATAATGGTCTTATCCGTCAGGGAGTTCAGCTTCAAACCGATGTAGGCGCTCTCCCCTCGGCGGGCATGGGCAATCTCCTCGTCAATCCTGGCAAGCACCTGATTTTGCAAGCATCTGGGAGCCACCATCAGCACCGGGCTGTCCTCCAAGGTCTCTCCCAGTGCCAGCGCCTGAAACACAGCTGCTGCATTCAGGCCGATTTCCGGGTCGGCGGTCATGAGAGAGAGGTCGGTATAGAGCCGCGCCGTCTTTTCATTATAGTTCCCGGTACCGATCTGGGTGTAATACTCCACCTGTTCCTCTCCCCGGCGGGTGATCAAACAGAGCTTGGAGTGCACCTTATAGCCGTCCAGTCCATACATCACCTGGCAGCCAGCATCCTCCAGCCGGCGGGACCACTCAATGTTGTTCTCCTCGTCAAAGCGGGCCTTGAGCTCCACCAGGACAAAGACCTCCTTGCCGTTTTCCGCCGCCTCAATTAGGGCCTCTACGACCTTGCTCTGTCTTGCCATCCGGTAGAGCGTCATTTTGATGGAGATGACCCGCTCATCTCCGGCCGCCTCCTGCAGCATGGCAAGGAAGGGCTTCATGGACTCATAGGGATATGCCAGCAGGCGGTCTCGTTCCCGAATCTGTTCTAGAATAGGCAGGCCGCTTTGGAACTGCGGCGGCCGCTGGGGGACGAATCTCTCATAGAACAGCTCTGGGCGCTGCCGCAGAGCATCCTGCATCCGCAGCAGGAAAGAGAGGTCCAGCGGCGTGCCGCCCCCGAATACGAACTGTGGCTCCGCGCCTGTGTACCGGCATAGCAGCCGGACAATCCCATCCTCCAGCTGCCGGGACAGCTCCAGGCGCACCGGGGCCAGCCGCCGACGGCGTTTTACCAGCTCCGCCATGAATTCCCGGTAATCCAGGTCTTCGTCATAGAGCGCGTCTGCGTCAATGTCCGCATTGCGGGTCATGCGGAGCAGTGACTTGGCCTTCACCCGGTAACCCTTGAACACCTTGGGAAGGAAATGGAGAATCAACTCCTCTGACAGCATGTATTGCCGTGCCGCCACAGGAATCAGCCGGGGAAACACACCCGAGCCACAGGGAATGATGCCCAGCTTCTCCTTTCCATTTTTTCCCGCCAGTACTCCAACTGCATAGATTTCCCCACCTCGCAGGAACGGGAAGGGCTGCCGCTTTCCCACGATGATCGGAGAGAGCAAAACGGCAATTTCCGTGTCAAAATAGGTCTCCAGGGCTTCCCTCTTCTCTCTTTCCAGCCTACGGAAGTCCACCAGCCCTACGCCCTCATTCCCCAGGCACTCCATCAGGGTTTGATAGACAGCGGTTTTTCTCTGGTCCAGCGCCCGCACCTGCGCCAAAACCGCCCGAATCTGCGCCCGTGCCGTCATATGGGTTTTGTTCTCCCTGATGCTTTGAGAGAGCATGTCCTGATCCACCAGGGAGCCCACCCGCACCATAAAAAATTCGTCCAGATTTCTTTGATAGATGGCGAGAAAATTCAGCCGCTCGCACAAGGGAACATCTTCCCGCTCCGCCTCTTCCAAAACCCGCCCGTTAAAGGCCAGCCAGGACAGTTCCCGGTTGAGATAGACCCCCTCCATACCAGCATCCCCCTTTTCCGCTGCTTCCGACAATATGGTGGTTTCGTGGAAGCCGCCAGCTCGACTGCCCGCTCCCTCAGGCCGCCGCAGGGCGGAGAATTCCCGCAACAGCTCCCAAAACGTCTTTTTCAACGATGTCTCCCCCGCTTCTATGTCACTTCTCTCTATTCGGCACGGCGCAGCACCTTGTGATACAAATATCCTTCCCGAACTCCGGTACGGCTGATATACAGTTCCTCCCTGCACAGGGACTTTGTCACCGTGTCCATCAGCAATGCCCCAGGCAGAATTGTGTGGAGTCGGTCCGGGCAGTGATTCAAAACAAGCTGCCGCACCTCCCCGCTTTGCTTTTGAAGCTCCTTATTCAATTGGTGCAGATCCTTGGGTGTCATCCGGCGCTCTAATTCCGGGCGGCCATACCAGGTGTTGGCAATCTTCAGCAGAGCCCGGGCTGTGCCGCCCACCCCGCATACCCGATCTACCCTCTCCTGGGGCAGATTCGCTTCCGCCAGCGTCCTGCGCACGATTTTCCGCATTTCCTCCAGCTCCTTTGGCTTGGGCCAAATTCTGGACACACAGGCTTTAAACAGATTCAGAGACCCCAATGGCAGGCTTTGTGCCCGCAGGATTTTTCCGGCCCGAACCTCCACAATCTCTGTGCTGCCGCCGCCAATGTCGAAGAGTGCGCCGTCTTTTAAATTCAAGGTCCGCAGAGCGCCATAATAGCCCAGCTCCGCCTCCAGGTCTCCGGAGAGTACGTCCACATCCAGCCCCGTTTTTTTTCGGATTGTGTGAACTGCTTCCTCAGAGTTTCGGATGTTACGCAGCGGTGCGGTGGCAAATACATAGAAATTCTCCACCCCGAAGTGCCTCAGCAGCTCCCGGAATTTTTCCAGGATCGAGCAAGCACGGTGGATACCCTCCTGTGAGAGCACGCCTCCGCTGATATAATTGACAAGACCCGCCATTTCCTTCTTGGAAAAAAGCAGATCATAATCCCCCTCTGGGAGAACACGATACAAAGACAGTCTCACCGTATTGGACCCCAGGTCCACAATGCCATAATTCACGAAGGCAACCTCCTCTAACAACAGCCAATCTTCTTTTTATTATGTGGCGCTTTTGTAAAATCTAAAAGCAGCCTTTCGTTAGATTCCAGTAAATGCTGTTTTCCGGTTTTAAAAAGTCTATGCGGAGCTGCCAAGATCCCCTACCAAATTTCTGTTTTTCTCTTGACAAAGTCCTTCCCATTTTGTAATATAACATCGTTATATAACGTTGTTATTTCAGGAGTGTATGATGGAGCAGGAAGCATGTACCACATTGGAACAGATTCAGCAGGCTGCTGTCCAGGAATTTCTGGACAAGGGTTTTCTCGGCTCCTCCCTGCGGCAGATCGTCAAAAACGCCGGAGTGACCACCGGTGCCTTTTATGGTTACTTTTCCAGCAAGGAGGCGCTCTTCGCCTCCATTGTGGAACCCCATGCCGCCGCCATCATGGGGCGCTTCATGCAGGCCCAACAGGACTTCGCGGAGCTGCCGGAGGCGGAACAGCCTCAGCATGTTGGTGTGGAATCCACGAAGTGCACCGAGTGGATGGTGGACTACATCTATCAGCATATGGACGCCTGTAAGCTGTTGATCTGCTGCGCGGAGGGCACCTCCTATGAGACCTTCGTCCACAACATGGTGGAAGTTGAGGTAGAATCTACCTTCCGTTTTCTGGAAGTACTGCGGAGGCTGGGGCATCCAATCCCCGTTTTGGATCGGCAGCTGTGCCACATCATCGCCAGCGGTATGTTCAACGGCATTTTTGAAATCGTCATCCATGACATGCCCCATGCGCATGCCAAACAATATGTCTCTCAGTTGGAGGAGTTCTATCTGGCGGGCTGGCAAAAATTGATGGGGGATTAAGTCCCCATCTTTTTTGGTTAATAGTTAGTTTAAACTAACTATTAAAATCTATCACTTGAAGGAGGAATTCTCTTGAAGAAGCAATCCAATCTGACTCGCCTCCTAGCGTATGCCGGCGGGTACAAACGGCTGACCGTGCTGGGATGCGCACTCTCCGGCGTGGCAGCAATCATGGGGCTGATGCCCTACGTATGCGTCTGGATGGTGGCCCGGAACGCCCTGGCAGTCTATCCAGACGTCACCGCCGCGCCGGAGCTCGCCTACTGGGGATGGATGGCGGTTCTATTCGCCGTGGGCAACATCGCCCTCTATTTTGCCGCCCTGATGTGTACCCACATCGCGGCTTTCCGCACCGCCAGAAACATCCGCTATGCCGGCGTCGCCCACCTGATGAAGCTGCCCCTGGGCTTTTTCACTGGTAAACAGTCCGGCCAACTGCGAAAAATCATTGACGATAACGCCGCTCTGACAGAGGACCTGCTGGCCCACAAGTTGCCAGACCTGACGGCGGCGGTGGTCACGCCGGCGGCCGCCCTGGTACTGCTATTCGTGTTTGACTGGCGGATGGGCGCCCTGTGCCTTTTGACGATGGTGCTGGCCATACTTTGTATGATGAGCATGATGGGCGGTAAAAACGCCGGATTTTTTCACCGCTACCAGCGGGAGATCGAGAAGATGAGCGGCGAGGCGGTGGAGTATGTCCGGGGCATCCCGGTGGTGAAGGTCTTTCAGCAGACGGTCTACTCCTTCAAGGCCTTTTACCAGGCCATCCAGTCCTACAGCGATCTGGCCAGTCAGTACGCCATGAGCTGCCGGAACGGGCAGACCGCGTTTCTCACCTGCATAAATGGCGGCTTCGCGCTGCTGATCCCTGCGGCGCTGCTGCTTGCCGGCGGTGACGGCTGGGCCGTGCTGGCGGATTTCATCTTCTACGCCCTGTTCGCCCCCGCCTGCGGCGGCATGATCAACCGGATCATGTACGCCTCCGAGTCCGTGATGGAGGCCAACGAGTCCATGATGAAGCTGGATGAAATTCTGAGCCAGCAGCCCCTGCCCGAGGCCGTCCGCAGTCAGAAACCCCGGGACCACACGGTGGTCTTTGACCAAGTGACCTTCCGTTACCCCGGCGCAGAGCGCCCCGCTCTGGACCATGTCAGCTTCACTGTGCCAGAGGGCTCCGTGGTGGGACTGGTGGGCCCCTCTGGCGGCGGTAAGTCCACAGCTGCCGCCCTGATCCCCAGGTTCTGGGATGTAGAGAGCGGCAGCGTGAAGATCGGCGGCGTGGACGTGCGGAATATGGACAGCCGGGAGCTGATGCGGCAGGTGGCCTTTGTCTTTCAGGACACCCGTCTTTTCAAGGTCAGTATTCTGGAAAACATCCGCATGGCCCGGCCCTCCGCCACACTGGAGGAAATCCTGGCCGCTGCCAGGGCCGCCCAGTGCGGCGACATCCTCGAAAAGCTCCCCCAGGGGATTGATACCGTGGTGGGTGCCCAGGGCGTCTATCTCTCCGGCGGAGAGGCCCAGCGCATCGCCCTGGCCCGGGCCATTTTGAAGGACGCCCCCATTGTGGTCTTAGACGAGGCAACGGCCTTTGCAGACCCAGAGAATGAAGCCCTTATCCAGAAGGCCTTTTGGGAACTGACCCGGGGAAAGACGGTTCTCATGATCGCCCACCGGCTCTCCACAGTTCGGGACGCAGACAACATCCTGGTTGTGGAAAAGGGCTCCATCCGGGAGCAGGGCACCCACGACCAGCTGGAGGCGCAGGATGGGTTGTACGCCAAGATGTGGCAGGATTACCGGCAGGCAGCCGCCTGGAAGGTTGGAAAGGAGGCAGTGATATGATCCGTAAACTACAGCACGTATTCGCCTTAAGTGAAAAGGGTGCCAGGGACTTTGTCAAGGCCGTGATGTGGAGCTTTTTCTGCAACATCAGCTTGATGCTGCCCGTGGGCGTGGTAATGGCCACACTCCAGTATCTGTTGGATACTCTGGAGACCGGCGGCGATCCGTCCGCCAAGGTTCTCGTCTATACCGGCGCGGCGGCGGCCGTTTTGCTCCTGCTCTTCCTTCTGCACTATTTCCAATATGCCTCTTTGTATCTTGCGACCTACCAGGAGAGCGCCGCCCGCAGAATCAGCCTGGCGGAGACGTTACGCAAGCTGCCCCTCAGCTTCTTCGGCACGCGGGATCTCAGCGACCTCACTGCCACCATGATCGCGGACTGCTCCGCGCTGGACCAGATGTTCTCCCACTACATCCCCCAGCTCTTCGCCTCCATCTTCTCCACGATTTTCATCGGAATCTGCATGCTCTCCATCAACTGGCGAATGGCCCTTGCGGTGCTGTGGGTGTTGCCGGCGGCGGTGCTGCTGACCACTGGCTCCAAAAAGCTCCAGGATGTTTTCGGTACCCAGAACATCCTGGCCAAGCGCGCCGTGACCGACGCCATTCAAGAGGATCTCGAGACCATCCGCGATATCAAGTCCTGTAACCGGCAGGAGACCTGTATGAAGAAGCTGGACGCACTCCTTGAGCGCTCGGAGCGGAGCTCCATCCACTCCGAGCTTGCCACCGGCGTATTCGTCTGCTCTGCCCAAGCCTTTCTCCGAATCGGCCTTGCCACCACGGTTTTGGTAGGCGCGGGACTTCTGGCAGAGGGGCAGCTTTCCTTCCTGTACTTTCTGGGGTTCCTGTTTGCCGCCGCCCGGCTGTATGACCCTATTGGCCTAGTGCTCCAGAACATCGCCGCCACCTTCAGTGCCAAGCTGAAGATTGAACGGATGCGCGCCATCCAGGAGCAGCCTGTGCAGACCGGCGCAGAGGTCTGTGAGCCGGAGAACTATGATATTGTCTTCGACCATGTGAAATTCTCCTATCGGGCGCATGAGAGCGTTTTGAAGGATGTGTCCTTCACCGCAAGGCAAGGCCAGGTGACGGCTCTGGTGGGCCCCTCCGGCGGCGGTAAATCCACAGCCTGCAAGCTGGCTGCCCGCTTCTGGGATATTCAGGGCGGAACCATCACCCTGGGCGGCATCGACATCTCCACCGTAGACCCGGAGACGCTTCTGCGGCATTACGCCTTCGTATTCCAGGATGTGGTGCTGTTCCGGGATACGATTCTGGAGAACATCCGCCTTGGCCGACGTGACGCCACCAATGAGGAGGTCTACGCAGCCGCCCGGGCCGCCCGCTGCGATGAGTTCATCCGGGAATTGCCTCAGGGATACCAGACCATGGTGGGAGAAAACGGTTCCACCCTCTCCGGCGGCGAGCGCCAGCGGATTTCCATTGCCCGGGCCCTGTTGAAAGACGCCCCAGTGATTCTGCTGGATGAGGCAACAGCCTCCCTAGATGTCGAAAATGAGACTGCGATTCAGGATGCCATCTCGCAACTAGTGAAGAATAAGACGGTCCTGATTATCGCCCACCGGATGCGGACTGTGGCCGGAGCCGACCATGTGGTGGTTCTGACTGATGGATGCGTTGCCCAGCAGGGGACGCCTCAAGAGCTGATGGCTCAAGAGGGCCTCTATCGTCAGATGATGCTGAGACAACAGGAATCACAATTTGGCTCGAAGAACCATTCATAACTAAAAAGCGGCGGGAGTGAAAACACTCCCGCCGCTTTTGGTTTTTGCAGATAGCAATTGGCTTAGTCTTTGAAGAGCTCCTCGGCGCTGGGAACATCCACATCCAGCGGGAGGGCGATCTTGGAGATGTTGATGAGGTGGCGATAGTCCACGTTCTCACAGAGGATGTTGTTGCCCCAGGTGCCGCAGCTCTCAGACACGGCAGGGCTCAATCCGTTGGTGGAGGGACCCCAGGCGTCGGGCGTGGGCTGGTTCACCAGCACACGGGCCACGGGGATGCGCTCGGCATAGTACTCCACGTGAGCGCGGTCGTTGGAGAAGATACCGGCCGTGTGGCCGATGCCGCCGGCCTCTTCCATGTTCTGGATGGCCATGGCCACGGCCTCCTCGAAGGTCTCGTAGCTCTTGAGCACCACGATGGGCCCCATGATCTCCTTGTTCAGCACGTTGGCCTTGCCCACAGCGTCGATCTTCAATCCCACCACCTTGGTGTCAGCGGGGATGTCGAAGCCGGCAGCCTTGGCGATCACGGGAGCGTCCTTGCCCACCAGCTCGGGGTTGGTGTGGCCGTCGTGGAACAGCACCTTGCCGAACTCCTCCACGTCGGCCTTGTTCTCAAAGAGCACCACGCCCTCAGCCTTCAGAGCGTCGAAGAAGTCCTTCTCAGCCTCCTGGGGATAGAGCAGCAGGTTGTCGCCGTCGCACAGGATGCCGTTGTCGCTGCCAACAGCCACAACGCTCATCTTGGCGGCCTCGGTCAGATCGTAGCCGCGGTCCAGAACCACGGGCGGGTTACCGGGGCCCACGCCGTAGGCGGGGGTGCCGGAGGAGTAGGCGGCCTTCACCATGGCGCTGCCGCCGGTGGCGATGATCAGGTCGCAGGCCTCCATCAGGGCCTGGGAGTTCTCAATGGTCACCTCGGTCAGGACCTGGATCAGATCGGCGGGAGCGCCGCACTTCTCCATGGCCTCACGGATCAGGTTGACCGTGTGGGTGGTGGACTTGGCGGCCCGGGGAGCGGGGGAGACGATGATGGCGTTCTTGCCCTTCACAGCGTCCATGAAGTTGCCCAGGGGGGTGACGTTGGGGTTGGTGGCGGGGGTGATGCAGGCGATGACGCCCACGGGGTGAGCCACCTCGATGATGCCGGTCTCCTTGTTCTCGCTGATGATGCCCACGGACTTCTTGTCTCGCAGGTAAGCCCAGAACGCGGCGGGCGTATCGGTGTTCTTGCCGATCTTGTCCTCGTAGTAGCCAAGGCCCGTCTCGTCCACGGCCTCCCGGGCCAGCTCGGCAGCGTGCTGATAGATGACCTTGGCCGCCTCATAGACCAGCTTGTCGGTCTGAGCCTGATCGTAATCCTTGATGGCTTCCACGGCCGCGCGGCCGCGCTCTACATATTCCTGAATGGTCATGATTGCAGTTCTCCTTATTTAATATAGTATGCAGGGGATCAGCCGTCAAACTTGCAGCCTTCCTTGATGTCGATGGTGTAGGTGATGCCCAGATCGTTGGCCCAGGCGATGTACTGCTCCACCTGCTGGTCGTCCAGCATGTCGGAGGAGATCAGGCCCTTCTGAGGAACCATGTCGTTGACCAGCAGTTTGGTGTACAGGAAAGCGCCCTGGCCGGTCAGGTACATCTCGCCGGTCATTTTGGCACGCTCATAGGCCTCCTCCAGGCCGGGAGAGGACACGTGCAGGTCCACCATGATGTCCTTGCCGTCCTTCTTGCCGTAAGCCTCGCAGACGAACGCGCCGTTGTCCTCAACGATGCCCTCGTCGATGATGGCCTTGATGACCTCGGGGTCCTTCGGAGGCATGGGGATGTGCTTGAGCACCCAGTCAAAGGGAACGATCTCGTGGCCCTCGAACTCCTCGGGAGTGTGGTGCAGCAATCCGGCCTTGTACAGGCCCTCGGAGAACTCGATGCCAGTTCCGCCGTACTTGAAGTAGGCGTTCTTGCAGCCCTTGAAGTACTTCTCGCGGTTGAAGCCGATGTACACAGGCTCGTCGTGAGCGTGCTCGACCAACGTCACCTCGCGGCCGCACTCAGGCCAATTCCGCTTGATGGGACGGCTGAAGGGCTTCGTACGGATCTGCTGGCAGTTCTCAAACGCGTAGGCGTCCTCCTCCATGTCGCACAGAGCCACCTCGGGAGACCAGAAGAAGGGGATGAACCGCTTGGTGCGGGTGCCCTCGTACACCATGCAGGCGATGGTGTCGCACTCGTCCAACTCGTTGACGGCCTTACGCGCCATGACGCACATCACGCCGGGAGCAGAGCCGGTGCCGATGATGGCGGTAGTGCCATTTTCAGCGAACCGGCGGCCGTACTCCGTGTACATGTAGCGAATGCCCTCCAGCCAGGTGTCGTACTCGGGGAAGCCCTCGACCACGTTCTCGCAGGCGGACAGGTCCTGATAGCAGGCCTTGATCTGCAAAGCGGCCTGCATCACGTTGACGCCGAACTCCAGGGGCATCACGTTGACGATCAGCTCGCAGCCCTCAGCAGCCTTGGCGATCTCGTCCACGTGGGCGGCGTTCACCTGCTTGGGGGTGCCCTTCTTCATCAGCTTGCACACAGCCTCTGCTGCCGCCAGATTATAGTCCGCGCAGACCACCTCTTCGATGTTGGGTTCTTCGTCCAGTCTTCTGCAGATGGTGGAGCCCTGAGCGCCGCATCCGCATACCATTACCTTTTTCATCTTTTATTCCTCCTTGTTGACTTATCAAACCGAATTTTGTTCGGTTGTTGATGAAACTTGCGTATCACTGGTAGGAGATTCGCCGGGAACTGCGCCGTGAATTTCACGAATCATGTTATCCAGATCCACTTTTCTGGCTGCTTTGAGCGCCTTGACCTGGGCACCCTCTGTCTTTCTGCCGATCAGCCAGACCACAATACCAATCACCAATAGAATGATCCCCAGCCATTTGCACGCGTTGATCATGCCATAAAAATTACTGAAAAATCCAGAACCATACTCCTCTAGATAGTACTCCTCGCCATAGCTGCCCTCGTAGAAATACAGGAACACTGCACCGCCCAGCGCCATGGCACCTGATAGAATGATATAAACACCAATATCAATCAAGTCGCCCAGGCCCAGTTTGGTCTTGGGATTTAGGGGATAGGTCTCGGCATTATCCAAAACTCTGCCCTTGTACACCCATTTGCACACCACATAGCCTACAAGTCCCAGCAGCAACACCAGGAAGCCGGTAATAAAGTAGTCCGTGCCGTTGGCATAGATGGCAAACATGCAGATTACAAAAACGCAGGCAGAGAGCACCACCAAGCCCACCGTGCCTCCTGGCATGACCGTTAGCCCCAGCTCCTTCCGGGCATCCGTGGGGTAATATTTACGCAGCTGAACCACGCAGAGAATCATAGCCAGGTACATGTAGAGCTGAATGGGCGTTGTGGCCATCACCAGCGTGGTGAAGTCAAACTGGCAGGTGATAATCGTGAAGATTGCCAGCAGAATAATAGAGACCGTTGGAATGCCGCGCTTATCCACCTTCTTCATAAGCAGCGGGAACATATGGTCGTCAGCCATGACGAAAAATGCTCTGGAGCCATGGGCAATATACGAGCAGAAGATGGAGCAGTTGGAAATGACAGCGACAATGACAAAGGCCAGACCCGCCCAATTACCTACATACTGAATCAGTACATCTGCATAGCCCACGGCGCCGCCACCAGATTCAGTGGACCAAGAGCTCCAGCTTCCAATCGCTGCCAGGGCTGCCAGCGTCGGCAGGATGTAGGTAAATGCGATCACTGGCTGAGAAATCCGCATGGCTTTGGGAATAATCTGTGGATTATCCATTTCTCCGGCCATGTTGGACATACACTCATAGCCCATGTACATCCAAATAATGATGGCGATACCGCCGCCAATCGAGTGAAACAGGCCCTCTTCAGGATTAAAAAGCGGCTCCAACGGATTGTAATTCCAGTTCAGGAAGCCCACCACGGTCACAGCTCCAAAGGCGATCAGCACCAAAATGGTAAAGACTGTTTCCAGCTTTTCCAGCCAGTCCAGACCAATGATGTTGACCACAGTGAAAATGACCACCATCACGATTTTTGCCATGTACTCCGCTGTGGGAGACATGTCAATGAATTTAGCGGCATAGCCAACCACCAAAGCGCAGTACTGTGCCTGGCACATCCAGGTGGTCAACGCGGACCACAAACCGATCTGCCAACCCCAGAACTCTCCGAAGGATTCACGCCCCCAGGAGTAAATGCCGCCCTCCGAGGGAAGAATAGACCCCAGCTCTCCCACCATTTCACACAGCGGAAAAGCCCAGACAAAGGGAAAGACCAGCAGCATAATCAGGGTCAAACCCGGTCCACTGGCGGCGATGGCCTCCTCAATGCCGAAGGCACCAGCGGCCACAAAGGAGAAAATCAGTGCCACCACACCTATGGTGGAGAGTTTTGATTTTCTCAGGGACTCAGAACTTTTTTCGCTCATACCAAACCTCCTTTGACTCAATACCAGCCATTTTTCACAAAAATGGGTCTTGCTGTATATCATTGAAAAGATTAGCTGGAGCCAATCTTTAGTAAGGGGGAAGGGTGCGGGGGGTCCATAAAAAGCTAAAAAAAGACAGGGGAAAATTACTTGCGTAATTTCCTCTGTCTTTTTGCCAGTTGGTTATAGCCTCATTGGCGCCACATGGAAGTGGTCTTTCCAAAGTTCCGTCGGACAACCTTCTCTTTACCTGTCAGTTTCACCAAGCTGTTCGCTATACAGCCTGCCTTTCCGCGTCGGTCTTCCATCTGGGAATGGAATGTTTCGGATTGTCTTCATGCGGACGATATTCATTTGTTGATATCAACATAATACAGATTGGAGCAAAAATCAATGCCCGTTTTTAACAAGGTTTTCAAAAAAACATTGTATAAAAAAACCAACTTTAGGCTGCTTTGTTTTGTTATTTTTATAACAATTTGTACGTTTCCCCTTCAAACAGGGTTGAAAAGTATCAAATGGTCTTATGAAGGATTTCTGCCGGAAACACCCTAAATCTGTCCTCATAGCGCGGACAAGCAGCCTTCATTTTCTGAATATATTTGTATCGATAAGTGCCATACCCCCTGTGTGCGGTGACAAGATTTTGTGTCTTTGTAACCGGACATATCTTGGGCCCCGTCAAAAAACATCTGCTGACAAGTAGTGGGAAATACGCTATAATAGTTTTATACTCTTCTCCGGCGCGGACAAGCGCCCCATACGGAAAGGATTTGTTATGGAAACCACGCTTCAAATTCTGGCGGAGGAACTGAACCGCCCGGTACAGCATGTTGCCAATGTAGTCCAGCTGCTGGACGAAGGGGCTACGATCCCTTTTATTGCCCGCTATCGAAAGGAACTTCACGGTACGATGGACGATACCACGCTCCGCACCCTGGAGGAACGCTTGCGCTATCTCCGCAGCCTGCAGGAGCGGCGTGAGACCGTCAAAAACGCTATTCTCGAAAAGGGAAAGCTGACTGAGGATCTCTCGTCTGCCATTGATGCTGCTAAAACCCTGGCGGAAGTGGAGGATCTGTACCGCCCCTTCAAGGAAAAACGCCGCACCCGAGCCTCTATGGCCCGGGAAAAGGGGCTGGAACCCCTAGCAGAGCTGCTCTTTGCCCAGCAGCCGGATTGCCCCGCTCCCCTTGCCGCAGCCTCTGGATATATTAACCCTGACAAGGGCGTTGAGACGGCGGAGGAGGCCCTGGCTGGTGCCTCTGACATTCTGGCAGAGCAGATCAGTGACGACGCTGCCCTTCGAAAAAAGCTCCGGGAGCTGCTGGCGAAACACGGCTCTCTGACCAGCACGGCAGCTACAGAGGAGGACACTGTCTACCGGCTCTATTATCAGTTCTCCCAGCCTCTTTCCCGGCTGCAGGGCCATCAGGTTCTGGCTATCAACCGTGGAGAGAAAGAGGGGGTTTTGAAGGTTCATGTGGAGCTGGACCGTGAGTTGGGACTTCGCACCGTCCGCCGCCATGTCGTCGTCCCTGGCAGCCCCGCCATGGAATTTGTAAAGTCCGCAGCAGAAGACGCCTATGACCGCCTGATTGCTCCCGCTCTGGAGCGGGAGTCCCGCGCCAGTCTCACGGAGTCGGCTTTTGACGGCGCGATCGGTCAGTTCGCTCTGAACCTGCGGCCCCTGTTGATGCAGCCACCGGTAAAGGGCAAGGTTACAATGGGCCTGGACCCCGGCTATCGAATGGGGTGCAAGGTGGCTGTAGTGGACGGCACCGGCAAAGTGTTGGACACGGCAGTTGTATACCCCACCTATGGGGATCGGCAGCGGCGCGAAGCCATTTCTTTGCTCAAAAAAATGATCAAAAAGTATCATATAGAACACATCGCCATTGGAAACGGCACTGCCAGCCGAGAGACGGAGCAGATGGCTGTGGAGCTGATCGCCCAGGCCAAGGATGAGGGCGCTCGCGTCAGCTATATGATCGTCTCTGAGGCCGGAGCCTCCGTCTACTCCGCCAGCCCACTGGCCGCAGAGGAGTTTCCGGAGTACGATGTGAATCTGCGCTCCGCCGTTTCCATCGCCCGCCGCCTACAGGACCCGCTGGCGGAGCTGGTGAAAATTGATCCCAAGGCCATTGGCGTGGGGCAGTACCAGCACGACTGCCCTCCCAAACGCCTGGATGAAGCTCTGGGCGGTGTCGTGGAGGACTGTGTGAACGCCGTGGGCGTGGATGTCAACACCGCCTCCCCCTCCCTACTGCAGCGGGTGGCTGGCCTTACCCCCACCACCGCCAAAAATGTGGTGGCCTATCGGGAGGCCAATGGCCCGTTTACCTCCCGCAAACAGCTTTTGAAGGTCCCAAAGCTGGGCCCCAAGGCTTTCGAGCAGTGTGCCGGCTTCCTTCGAGTACCCGAAAGTGCCAATATTTTGGACAATACTGCTGTGCATCCGGAGTCCTACGCTGCGGCGGAGCAGCTGCTTGTCCTCACTGGGCATACCCTGACAGACGTGCAAGCCGGACGTCTGTCAGAGCTTCCCGCTCAGGTGCGCGCCTATGGGGAGGAGCGGGCTGCCCAGGCCGCTGGCGTAGGGCTTCCAACTCTTCGGGATGTGATGACGGAGCTGATGAAGCCCGGCCGGGACATCCGGGACGACCTGCCCGCCCCGATTCTCCGCACCGACGTTCTGGAGTTGAAGGATTTAAAGCCCGGAATGGTTCTCACGGGAACCGTCCGCAATGTCATTGACTTCGGAGTGTTTGTGGATATCGGCGTCCACCAGGATGGTCTGGTACACATCTCCCAGGTAGCAAACCGCTTTATCAAGCACCCCTCGGAGGTGGTTTCTGTAGGCGATGTGGTGAAAGTTTTGGTTCTGGAAGTGGATGAGAAGAAAAAGCGCATCAGTCTCAGTATGAAACAAGCAAAGGAGACGGTATGAACGGGCAAGGTATCATCATCGCGGTGGTCTCCTTTCTCTGCATCGGTTTATTCCATCCTCTGGTGATCTGGGCGGAGTATATCTGGTCCGCCCGGTGCTGGCCTGCGTTTCTGGTCGCCGGACTTGGATTTTTGGCCGCCAGCCTGTTGCCGGAGAGCATTCTGCTCTCCTCCGTCCTAGGGGTGCTGGGATGCAGCTGCCTATGGAGCATCCTGGAACTGCGGGAACAGGAGGAGCGGGTACGTAAGGGGTGGTTCCCCCAGAATCCCAGACGCAAGCCTCCTGCGGAGAGGAGGAATTCCTGTGATTTTGACCGTTGACCAAGTGGGCGATCTCCTGGACGAGATCGCGGAGAGCTTTCCCTCAGCCCTCTTTCAAGGTCTCAACGGCGGCGTCTGTCTACAGGAGGAAGCACTGCCGGACCCGGAGTTCCGAGAGGTGTATATTCTAGGGGAATACTGTCATGACTGCCTAGGGCTATACATCAATTTATATTATGGCTCCTTCGCGGTGCTGGCGGAGCAGGAGGAGTGGAACCGCGAAACCTGGCTGGAGGAGCTGCGCATTACCTTGGCCCACGAACTGACCCACCACCTGGAACATCTGAGTGGCCTCCATGCACTGGATGACCGGGACGCGGAGGAACTGGCCATCTGGCGGGCGGAGTACCAGGGAGATTCCTGATAAAGAGCGGTCGGGGTTGTCCTGCCTCCCTCCTGAAGCTCTTATAAAAAAAGGGGCCCGGAGCTAGCTCCGGGCTCCTTTTTCCCCTTGGGATGATACCTCTTTCAAGCAGCGCGCTCTCGCCGGAAATAGGCGCTGCCGGCCGCTTGATGCCCAGTCACCCACAGCTCATAACTGCCATCCCGTGGAATCTCGATGGAATAGCTTCCGGTGGCCAAAGCTTCGCTATCAAAAACCGGTTCCCGGTCCTCATCCTCAATCACGCTGACATCCACGCTGCCCTGGTCGTTGACAATCTCCATCCGGATCACATCGCCAGACTCCATCTCCAGCAGTTGGAAGTCCGTACCGTTAAAGGCGGTATAATCCAACATCAGACTGCTCTCATCTCCAGTGCGGCTACCGTCAAAGTAGGAACCATGTTCCGGAAGCCAAGCCATCCACCACGCGGCAGCATACAGGCACATGGCCGCAGCCACCAACACAAAGCACAGTACCATCCCCGCCCAGTCATACTTGATTCTGCTGCCGGACCGAGCTGCCAGGAGTGTCTCCACCCCCAGGGAAATCAGGATCAGAGGCGAGGCCTTCACCGCCCACCGAAGATCCGCCTCCGGCCAGAACAGAGAGACCATCATCACCCCTCCGGCAACGATCAGCGTCGCACCCAGGGTAAGCGTCCCCACCCTGCGCTGAGCCGGCGCCTGCCTAATCTCACTGGTCTTTGTCATTGGGTTCCTCCTGTGTGGTCTCCTCAGGTGCGGCCTGCGCGCCGCTCTGTGCCGGAGGGACAAAGTCCGGAATATCGTCCTTCCGAGCCTTGGGTCCCCGGATAAACCACAGCCCCAGTAAAATAACCAGAATGGTCATCACCAGCCGGGGGACATCATAGCGCAGCAGACTGTACAGCCAGTCACCCAGGAACCAGTCACCCATCATCCACCACAGCTGATTCAAAAGCATCTGATACAGCAAGTAGATGCCGATCATCACCAGTCCCCAACCGATGACGCTGTGGCGGCGGCGCAGCAGCTCTGCCATGCGCTGGCTGTCCATCTCAGAGAGGCCGAAGAGATATTCATCCTGCGGTGCGGTGCCGTCCAGAATGCGGCTGCGGAGGTTATAGCTGTCAAAAAAGGCGTACAGCCACACCACCGGCAGGAAAAAAGCCACTGCGCCCAGCCCTAGAAAGCCGGCAATCGCCAGGATGACGAAAAAGCCCAGCAGCAGGGACACCCCCCGCTTCATATATCCCTGGTACATCTGCCCGCAGCCAGAGAGGCAAGAGGTGATAAATAAAAGCAAGCCTTGTTTCGGTCTCATGTGTTAGTTCCTCCTTGATTGGTATGCGGCCTGCCGCCGCTAAATGGTTCCAGAAAGCCATTGATATCATTCAGAAGCCCCTGTATGGAATCGTCCCACCGCTGGGGCATCTGCTGGATATGCTCTGCCACCGCGTTGCCGGTCTCCTGAAGGAATGCTCTGCCCGCCGATTCCCGAAGCGGGGCTCCGGCGCTGCCCCACAGCAGCGTCAACGCCAGCGCGACAGCGGCTGCGGCCGTTGCGTACCGGCTGGTCAGCAAACGGATGGCACGGAAGCGAATCCTGGGCCAAAGCCGGTCCTGACAGGAGTTTGCTGGGATCAGGAGCTCCGTCCCCGCCAGCAGGTCTGTATACCGCTGCAGGCACTGGTCGCAAAAGGCCAGGTGTTCCGCAGCTTCCAGCCGCGTCAGCTCATCCAGTGCCTCTCCGTTATGAATCAGCGATTCTAAAACGCCGTCACTCAGGTGTCCATCGTTACGAAATACGTCCATATCCCCCACTCCTTTCCAAGATCTCCCTCAGCAATCCCTTTCCCCGGGCCAGCTGGGTGTGAATGGTTTTGACCGGCCTTCCCAGGGCCAAAGCCGCCTCCTCCGGCGATTTCTCTTCCAGCAGACATAGCCTGCATACGGGTCCATAGGGCTCCCGGAGCTTCTCAATGGCAGAGCGAATCTCTGCTGCGCCACTTCTTTGCAGCGCCGTCTCCTCTGCGGCGGGCGCCTTCCCCGGCGGCATGGCCTCATCTCCCGGCAGCACCGCGTGGCGCTTCCACGCACTTTGCAGGTGGTCCTTGGCCTTGTTGGCGGCAATCCGGCCAAGCCATTGCCGCTCATATCCTAACGGCAGCTTTTCCTTGTGAAGGTAGGCCGAGAGGAACGTCTCCTGCGCCAAGTCCTCTGCCGCCGCAGCGTCCCGTGTCAGTTGAAAGCAGATGGTGTATACCAGCTTTTCATACTGAAGGACCAGTCTGGAAAACTCTTCTTTTGTCATTCCGGACACGGCACGCCACCACCTCCTTCCGATCTGTTGTTCATACGATGCCATGGGCGGTATTTCTTCAAAAACTGCAAATTTTTTAAAATTCTTCCGTGGTATTACCCAATCTGATGAGTTTTTGCGGAAGCGCCGCGTCTCAACCCCATCAGGAGGAACTTGTCTTTCAGCCTTCCATCATATCAGACACGCGCACATTTTCAACCTGGCCTTTCCGAGAAAGTTATGTTATCATCATTGAAAAGGGAGGTGCTCTCATGCGCAGTTTGGCACATGCCATCGTTCGCTCTTTGGAATCTGGACAGGCCTTGGAACTTGTAACCGTTCTTACTGCCTCCGGCTCCACGCCCCGGGGCCCCGGAGCCATGCTGGCTGTTTTTTTGGATGGCACCGCCGTGGGAACCGTGGGCGGCGGAAATGTGGAATTTGAAGCCACAGCAGTTGCAAAATCACTGCTGCAATCTCAGCAGGACGCATTGCGGGAATTTCGCTTGATCCAGGGAGACGCTGCCAGCCTGGGTATGGTCTGCGGCGGCGATCTCACACTGCACTTCCAATATCTTTCCGCTGATGATGCCTCCACACTCGCGCTGTTTCGGGAACTGCTGGAGGCCACTGGCCAAAACCGGGATGTGTGGCTGGTCCGCCGCCTGGATAATGAGAAAGTCTCTGCCATGGACCTTGCGGACCGGGATGGTCCCCGGCATCTCCCGGGCCTCCCACTGGACCTGCTGGAGAATGCTCCTGCCCTGCGGGACGGCTGGTTTACCCTGCCGGCAGTGCGGGCGGGCCTCCTCTATATCTTTGGCGGGGGGCACGTCTCTCAGGCGCTGGTGCCCGTGGCCGCCACGGTGGGATTCCGTCCCTTCATTTATGACGACCGGCCGGAATTCGCAGCCAAAGCCCGCTTTCCCCAGGCAGCGGGCACCCTCTGCGGCAGCTTTACCGCCCTCTCCCGGCACCTGACCATCACTCCTAACGACTATGTAGTGATCATGACAAGGGGCCATCAGGCGGATTTTGAGGTGCTGGTTCAGACGCTTCGCTGCGGTGCCAGATACCTTGGCTGTATCGGCTCCAGGAAAAAACTGGCTCTGTGCCGGGACCGGCTGTTGGCAAATGGTTTTACACCGGAGGAGTACGCCAGGGTCCACGCTCCCATCGGCCTTGCCATTGGCGCCCAGACGCCGGAGGAAATCGCTGTTTCTGTCACAGCGGAGCTTATTGCCGTCCGCGCAGGCGTGATTGCCTGAGCCGCTTCCTCTTGCCAAGAGCCTCATTTCATGATACAATCTGCAGCATTACGACGGAAACATGACAAAGACCGGAGGAGCTGTTATGGAGCGAATCAGCAAGGAAAACTACTATCTGAACATCGCCGAGACCGTGTTGGAGCGATCCACCTGCCTGCGCCGGCTCTACGGTGCGATCATCGTGAAAAATGATGAGATTATCTCGACCGGTTACAACGGTGCTCCCCGGGGCCGTGCCAACTGCTCAGACCTGGGCTACTGCTCCCGGGAGGCCATGAAGATTCCCCGGGGCGAACGGTATGAGCTGTGCCGCAGCGTTCACGCCGAGGCGAACGCCATCATCTCCGCTCCCCGGCGGGATATGGTGGGCGGCACTATTTATCTGGTGGGCCGGGATGCCAGAACCCATGCGCTGCTCTCCGACGCCACCTCCTGCCCCATGTGCCGGCGGCTGGTGATCAACGCAGGATTGGAGAAAGTCGTGATTCGCAGGACAGAGACGGAGTTTGAAGTGGTCCCTGTGGCTGACTGGGTTCAGGAGGATGACCTGTTGCTCCCCCGGGAACCTGAGATGGATCTGAACTCATAAAGAAAGGGAGAGCGTTTGCTTGAACACAGGACTTGTCACGTTCTATCATATCCACCACTATGGAGCCGCCTTGCAGGCTGCGGCCACGGAACGGGCGGTGGAATCCCTGGGCCACACCTGTGAGATCATTGACTATTTTGTCAACCAGGACAATGCCCTTTTTCGCCGGCCCACCGGTCTTGGCAGCACCGCCGCCGACGTTCATACCGCCCTGCATTACCAGGCTCTGCGCAGCCGGTATGAGCGGTTTGAGCAGTTCTCTCAAGAACATCTGCGCATCTCTTCCCACCGGTTTGGAAGCTTTGCGGAGCTGCGGGACGCGGCGCTGCCCTATGATGTGATTCTCTCCGGCAGCGACCAGATCTGGAACCCACAAATTTTCCCGGACGGCCGGTTTGACCCGGTCTTTTTCGGCGCGTTCTCCGACAGGCGGCACATTGCCTACGCCCCCTCCTTTGGAATTCCCCACATCCCAACGGATATGGAGGAAGAGCTGCGGGGGTACCTCGCACGGTTCTCCCATCTCTCTGTCCGGGAACGGCAGGGGCAAAAGATTGTGGCAGGAATCACGGGGCAAGATGTCCCGGTGGTGCTGGACCCCACACTGCTGCTCTCCGCGCAACAGTGGGCCGCGGCCGCCTCCGACCACCTGTTCACAACCCGTGGGACGTTCGGCTTCCAGCTTCCGGTGCCGGTGCCAAACGGCTATATTCTCTGCTACTGCATCAACAAGCCCGGGGCTTTGGAACCCTATCTTCAGGAGTTTGCCCGCCGCAGCGCTATGCCTATCGTGCAGCTGTGCGGTATCCGGCAAAAGGTCCACCCCAAGGCCCGCTGCGTGCTGGATGCGGGGCCAGCGGAATTTTTGGAGCTCTTCCAAAATGCCGCCTTTGTCTTTACAAACTCCTTCCATGGCACTGTATTTGCAGCCCAGTTTCATGTCCCCTTCTTCACCGCCGTATCTCCCGCAGAGCTGACGGACCCGGAGAGCTCCCGGACATTCAGCTTGTTGAGTCGGCTGGGGCTTGCGGACCGGATTGTGGGCCAGGGGAATACCGCAGATTTAGAGGCTCCTGTCGACTGGAAGCAGGCAGAGGTAAGGCTCTCAGAGGCCCGGGCAGCTTCCCTGGACTATCTGCGCGCTGCACTGGAGGGAACTCCGTATACCCAGAAAACCGCTGAGGCAGCGCCGGACGCACCGCCTCGGTTGGCTGACCATGGCCACTGTACGGGCTGCACTGCCTGCGCCAGCGGATGCCCGGCGGATGCCATCTCCATGAAACGGGATCGAGAGGGCTTTTCTTATCCGGCAATAGACTTGGACAGGTGTATCCGCTGCGGCCACTGCACTGCAATCTGTCCCTTGCTGCGGGAACGGGAGCCCTCCCCCCTGCCTGCGGCTTTTGCCGCCTGGAACCGAAATGATCTGGTCCGGAAGGACTCCACCTCCGGCGGGGTCTTTACCACGCTGGCGGAATATATTTTGGAGTCCGGGGGGGTTGTATATGGCGCCGCCATGGACAGTCGCCAGCACCTGCGGCATATCGCATGCTTTTGTAAAGAGGACCTGTGGCGTTTGCGGGGGGCCAAATATGTACAGAGCGATCTTGGAAAAACCTTCCGCGAAATTCGGGAGGCGCTGAAAAAGCGGCCCGTGCTGTTCTCCGGCACCCCCTGCCAGGTAGATGGGCTGTACCGCTTCTTAGGCGGCAAGCCGGAAAACCTCACTACCTGTGACCTGGTGTGTCACGGCGTCCCTTCTCCCGGCGTGTGGGAGGCCATGGTTCATTCCATTGAGTCCCGCAAAGGCAAGCACCTCCAGACGGTACGCTTTCGCAACAAGGTGACTGGCTGGAAGGACAGCCATTTTACTCTGGTCTATGACGACGGTACAGTGGATTCCGCGCCTCTTTTTGCCACAGAATTCGGACGGGCCTTTGGCTGCGCGCTGTTCCTGCGGCCCTGCTGCCATCAGTGTGCCTATACGAACCTCAACCGTCCCGGGGATTTCACTCTGGGAGACTTCTGGGGCCTGCGCCCTGACGAGCTGGCAGAGCAGCAGGCTCAAGGCATCAGCCTGCTGCTGGTCAACACCGCCCGCGGCAGCTATCTCTTCGACCAGCTGAAACTGGACCGACAAGCATTTCCCATTGAGCGGGCTGTGGCGGGCAATCCCCGTCTTGCCTTCCCCCTGGCCCCGCCGCCAGACCGGGCCGCGTTTTTTGCCGCCTATGCCGTCGAGCCCTTTGACCAAGTGCGCAAGCGGTATTGCTCGGTGCCGCCCCTCCCGGTGCGGCTGGCCGGCCGGGTACTCTCCCCTGAGGTCAAGGCGAAAATCCGTCAGAAACTGCAATAAGATGGTTGCCGGACTTTGAGATTTGCGCCAGAAAGGACTTTTCTTTCTGTCCAGGCGACGCTCCGTTTTTTTAGGGGAACTTGAAGCGGATGGTTTCCTCGTCCACCTGCGGACACCCTTTTTTCCAGTGAAATCTGAAAAAATAGCCCCCATGCCTTCAGCATGGGGGCTCGTTTATTCACTGTCGTCATCCAGCATCCCAGAGGAATAGGCGGGGTGGGCAGTTTCCGCCGCTCCTTCCGATGAGCTGGATGGATGATCCTTAGCATGGGTACGCCAGCGTGAGGTATCAATTGGACCGCTCTCTTCAAAAAGATCGTAATAGTCCTCGTCCCGCAGCTTGGGCCGGCGGTGACGTGCAATTGCAGTGATCGTGGGATAGAGCACAATGGCGACAAGTCCTCCCGAAAAACCATTGTTGTAAAGATTCAGCCCTGCCACCGGTCCGCTGGTCTGCAGCACCAGGGCCGAGTGAATGAAACCCGCCAGAATTCCGTAGGGCCATCCGAAATGTCCGGCGATGGGAGCCAGCGTAGTACCGAAGAGCCCCGCCAGCTGCAGCGAGGGGTAATCCGAATGGTAGTGCATGCCATAAGCCCCCAAATAAACCCCCAGCATTACTGGCAGAATGTTCAGCACATGCTTTCCAAACGCAGAAAAACCCATGATGGTGAAAATGCCGCCCAGAGTCGGTCCGTTCAGGTCTCCACCCACTAAAAATACATAGGCCATGCCGATCAGCCCATTCACACCCATGTTGACCAACACCGGCCCACCACCAAACATCCGCAGGTAATCACTCGGCGCGCGGCCAGTGGTAGACAGCAGCCGGCGGTAGCCGGCCCAGACAGCCCAGACCGGCATCCCGGCAAAGAACAGCCCTGTCAAAATCAGTCCAACACACAAAATCGTCAAAACAATGGTGAAGGTCTCATTATACCCGGTTGCCCAATACAGAACAGAGTCCGGCTGGTCACCAAAGGCAATTAGCACCGGCACAATCATCATGGCAAAGAGTCCGCAGGCAAACCCCATATTATAGAGATTAAGTCCATTTTGAATCTTGTATGTATAGGCCGAGAGGGACGGCAGAATGAACCCCACCAGCACACCGGTCACAATACCAAGAAGCAGGTTGGCGTGGATGCTTCCCAGCGCCATATAACTTACCAGCGGTGAAAGAGATGTGGCAAGCAGTGCCACACCGGCATATTTGCCGAAGGGCTCCCGCTGGTATTTTGCGTATAGCCATGTGCCCAAAATAATGGGCCAAATATTGAAGATATTTTTTCCAAACAGGGAGAAACCCGCCATGAGCCCGATCTCCACCAGAGTAAAGCCATTGAGTGCATCTTTGGAGAGCTTAATGATCAAAACGGAAATCAGCATAATCAGTCCGCAATTGATCAGTGTAGCGCCCACGCCAGCAATATAAACGTAATCTGTAATCAGCAAATCCTGCATGGTAACGATCCGGTATAGCCCCGGCAGAATATCGGCCGGATCATCCAGCAAAACTCCCAGCAGCATGAGTAAAATCGAAGCTAGAATGGTTCCAGGAATCATTTTTTTATATCGGTCCTGCAAGCGGCGCCCCCCTAATCGTCAATATTTTCACAATTCTGTCAAAAATAAAAGATGTTTTATTTTATTATAGGGGATTCCCAGACAACAGGCAAGAGGAAATTGATCCCCCGGCTAAAAATTCTGGTTCCTGCTTGTCTTTCTATAGGGGTTTGTTGTATCATTTTTCAAAGACATGAGGTGATGAACATGGATATTTCTATGAGGGCTATCGCCCATATTCAAAGTGAATTTCCCACCAAATTCGGGGTGCCGCGGCAGAGCGGACTGGTACCCTCCCTGGAGTCCACGGTAGTCTTTACGCCGGAATTTCGGAATTCGGATGCTCTTCGGGGGATCGAGGGGTTTTCCCACCTGTGGCTCATCTGGGTGTTTGACCGCTCCGCCCGGGAGACCTGGTCCCCCACTGTGCGGCCGCCGCGCCTTGGCGGTAATCAGCGAATGGGAATTTTCGCCACCCGCTCTCCTTTTCGGCCAAACCCCATTGGCCTTTCCTGCGTGGAACTGGCGGGGATTGAGACGACCCCGACGTGGGGCACTGTGCTTCGGGTGCGGGGCGCAGACCTGGCGGACGGGAGTCCGATTCTGGATATCAAACCCTATATTCCCTACGCCGACAGCCATCCCGGCGCGCTGGAGGGCTTTGCCTCCGTTCCCGCCGAGGCGCTGGAGGTAGTCATTCCCCCGGATCTCCTGCAGCAGATTCCCTCACAGCGGCTGGAAGCTCTGCGTGGCGTGTTGGCCCAGGACCCCCGTCCCCGCTATCAGGAGGACCCTCAGCGGGTCTATGGATTTGGCTTTGCAGGCATGGAGATCAAATTTTCCGTATCCGGCCAGCGGTTGACCGTGTTGGCAATCAACAGCTCCAGATAGCGTCTGGCATCCTGTCATCTCGCCAATATCTCCGCCCATGGCAGTGCCTGGGGCGCCCAGCCGCGGCCGGACACCCCAGGCCTTTTACGCAAAAGTTACTGCGGTTCCCGTCTTTCCCTCCAGGGCATCCAGGCACTTATCCAAGCTGGTGATGATGGCCCGCTTGCCGGGGTTTGTCCGGACAAATTTCATAGCCGCCTGCACCTTGGGCAGCATACTGCCCACGCCGAATTGTCCCTCCGCCGCATACCGAGCGGCCTCTGCCAGGCTCAGGTGATCCAAATCTTTCTCGTCTGGCTTACCAAAGTTGATGGCCACCTTTTCCACCTCCGTCAGGATCAGCAGCACGTCGGCATCCACCTCTTCTGCCAGCAATTCCGCAGCAAAGTCCTTGTCGATAACCGCCGCCACGCCTTCCAGGGTGCCGTCAGGGTTCTCCACCACCGGAATTCCCCCGCCGCCGCAGGTGATGACAATGGCATGGTCCCACAGCAGCCGCACAGCGCCAATCTCCACGATCTTCCTGGGTAATGGCGAGGCCACCACTCTCCGCCAGCCCCGGCCGGCATCCTCCCGCAGAACATAGCCCTTCTCCTGTTCCAGCTGGCGGGCCTCCTCAGCGGAGTAGAAGCCCCCAATTGGCTTGGTAGGGTTTTGAAATGCGGGGTCATTTTTATCCACAACCACCTGGGTGGTTAGGGATACCACGGGATAGTTCCGGTTTCGGGCAGCCAGGGCATATTTCAGCGCCTGCTGGATGTGATAGCCGATATAGCCCTGGCTCATGGCGCCGCAGACGTCAAAGGGCATGGGTGGCACCACGTCTCTGGCGGTTTCGCTGGAGAGCAGAATCCGACCCACCTGCGGTCCATTGCCGTGGACAATCGCCATCTCATACCCTCTTCGGCTGATCTCGGCAATATGGCTGGCGGTCTTGCGGACCACCTCCAGCTGCGCTTCGGCGGTAGGTGCGGAGTCCTTGGACTGGAGCGCGTTACCGCCCAATGCAATGACGAGTCTTTCCGGCATAAGGTGTACTTCCTTTCTTTGATGGTGGCCGTTCTTCCCGGCCCCTTTGTTTCAAAAGGAGTTTGTGCTGGCATGTTGATTTTATGCGCATTATGCGCGATGCGGCAAAACAGCTCGTGCTCTTCTCCGCTTTCAAGCGGCTTTCCCTTCCGATTTCTCTTGAAAAGATTCAGCTTTCTTCAAAAAAGGCCTTGCACTATCCTGCCAGTTGTGGTATATTGCATATATTGGAATGGTAAGGTGTGGAGTGGACCCGGTGGTCCGCTCTTTTTATTGGGCATTTTGCCGCTTTTAAAATTTGTAAATCTTGTCAGAATAAGGGAGGTTCCCCTGTGAAAAAAATTACCGAACTCACCGCTGAGCTGGCGGCCCCCGTGATCGCGGAGCAGGGCTGCACCCTTTGGGACGTGGAGTATGTCAAGGAAGCTGGCACCTGGTATCTGCGTGTCCTGCTGGATAAGGAGGGCGGCGTGGATATCCTGGACTGCGAGGCCATCTCCCGGAAGCTCTCAGACCTGCTGGACGAGGCAGACCCCATTGAGGGCAGTTATACCTTAGAAGTTGGCTCCGCCGGTGCGGAGCGAGCGCTCAAGCGGCCCGCAGACTTTCAGCGGTATCTGGGCAGTCCCGTACTGGTGAAGCTTTACCGGAATCAAGACGGCAGTAAAGAATTTGCCGGCACGCTCCATGCCTATGATGCGTCCAGCGGCGATGTCACCGTCACCGTGGGTGGTACAGAAAAAACCTTCGCCAAAAAGGATGTGGCCCTAGTCCGCCTTCGGGTGGAATTTTAGGTGCCGTTTTTGGATTTTCTAGTTTTAAAATTTATGATATCTTAAGGAGACACAACCGATGAAAGGCAAAAAGCAGAAGGAGCCCGCGGGCATGAACCCTGCGGAGATCTTCACCGCTCTGGCTCTGCTGGAGAAGGAGCGGGGCATTCCCCAGACCTTCATGATGGAGAAGATTATCCAGGCCATTACCACCGCTTATAAGCGAGATCATGACGGCGTGGAGAATGTCATTGTGGATGTAGATGAGGCCCATCAAACCCTGCGGATGTTCGTCCAAAAAAATGTCGTGGATGAAGAGGACTATGTGGACCCTATCAATGAGCTGACGCTGGAGGAGGCCAAGGCGATTTCTGCCAAATACGAGGTGGGTGATATCGTCAACATTCCCGTGGACAACACGGAATTTGGCCGGATTGCCGCCGGCAACGGCAAGCAGGTCATCATCCAGGGCCTGCGGGAGGCTGAGCGCGGCATGATTTATGATGAGTTTAACTCCAAGCAGCATGAGATCCTCACCGGCGTTGTCACCCGGATTGATCCCAATACCGGCAACGCATCGCTGCGCATCGGCACCGGCTCCGAGACCACGGAGGCTCTGCTGATGTCCGGTGAACAGGTGCCTGGCGAGGAGCTGTCCGAGGGGATGCACGTGAAGGTGTATGTAGTGGATGTCCGCCGCTCCACCCGCGGCCCCCAGATTCTAATTTCCCGGACTCATCCGGGACTTGTCAAGCGGCTTTTTGAGCTGGAGGTACCAGAGATTTATGACGGCATCGTGGAGGTCCGCTCCATTGCCCGTGAAGCCGGTAGCCGCACGAAGATGGCAGTCTGGTCCAACGATGAAAACGTGGACCCCATTGGTGCCTGCGTCGGCCCCAGAGGGCAGCGGGTAGCCAATATCGTTGAGGAACTCCGGGGCGAGAAGATTGATATTATCAAGTGGAGCGAGGACCCCGCCGCCTTTATCGCCGCCGCCCTGGCTCCTGCAGACGTGGTGGATGTGTGGATGGCGGACGAAGGCAAGGCCTGCCGTTGTGTAGTACCGGACGACCAGCTGTCCCTGGCCATCGGTAAGGAGGGGCAGAACGCCCGCCTCGCTGCCCGTCTCACCGGCTATAAGATCGACATCAAGCCCGCAAGCTACCAGGAGAGCGAGGAGGCCTCAGAGCCGCCCGCAGAAGAGACTCCGGAAGAATTTTAAGAGAAAGGCGGCCTGACCATGCCGAAAGTAAAGAAAATTCCCCAGCGGCAGTGTGTGGGCTGCCGGGAAATGAAGGATAAGAAGTCCCTGCTCCGGGTGGTTAAGTCCCCGGAAGGGACCGTCAGTCTGGATTTCGGCGGCAAGAAGCCCGGGCGGGGTGCCTATGTCTGTCATGATGTAGGCTGTCTGAAAAAGGCCCGGAAGAGCCGCGCTCTGGAGCGGGCTCTGGAGACCGCCATCCCGCCGGAGGTCTATGACGCCATGGAAGCGGAATTAGGAGGGACAAATGGACAGCCATAAGATTCTCTCCCTTCTGGGGCTTGCCCTTCGGGGCAACCATCTGGCGGTGGGCGAGGAACCGGTGGAAGCTGCCGCCCGGGCAAAGGACGCCCGGCTCTTGCTGTTGGCTTCTGACGCAGCGGATAATACCCGCCGTCGGACCGTCCATTTTTCCGAGGCCGGCCAATGCCTGTGGCTGCGGCTCCCCTTCACCAAGGCGGAGCTGGGAAGAGCGGTGGGCCGAACCTCGGCCGCCCTTGTAGCGGTGACGGATATCGGCCTTGCAAACGCAGTGGCAAACCGTTTGGCGCAGTTGGATGAAGATCAATACGGCGAAGCTGCGGAGCGGCTGGCGCTGAAGGCCAAGCGGGCCGCAGAGCGACAGAGTGAACTGCGGGCCCACGAGAAAAATGTCCGCACCGGCAAATATCGGCCGAAGCCCCGGCGGACACCGGAGGACTCCTCCCCCCAAGTCGAAAAGTCTCCGCCCGACCGGCGGCCCCGAAATCAGAATCGTTCCCGCCCCAGGCGCGGCAGTCCCACACGGTCTCCCCATCCCTATGCCCACAGCCGCCCGGTGAAAAAGGGCAAGGGGTCCTTCCGCAAACGTGAAGACTGATTGCGAGAGTACAGGTATGAAATTTTCCCAGCCCTTGGGTTGGAGCATAACGAGGTGTTTTGATTGGCGATTGAGAAATACAGAGTGCATGAGGTGGCGAAGGACTTCGGTCTTTCTACAAAGACGATCACCGAAATCCTGACGAAATACGCCACGGCGCCCAAGAACCATATGCAGGTTCTGGACGACCATGAGCTGTCCATTATCTTCGACTACCTGACCCAGCATAACCAGGTATCGGGCATCCAGGTGATCTTTGCGGACACCTACCAGGAAAAAAAGAAGGAGGAACCTCCCGCAGTCCAGCCGGCTCCCCAGTCCCCGGCTCAGCCCAAGCCTCAGGGCCAGAAGGCGGCACCCAAGCCACAGTCTCAGCCCGTCCAGCAAAAGGGCGGCGAGGCTCCCAGGCAGCAGCCTGCCTCCACGCAGCAGCCCGCCTCCCGGGTTCCCCAGAAGAAAATTGTGGACACCCGCAAAGGCGGTGATGTGAACCTGGCGAAGTACGACGAGCGGCTGGAGGACTTAGGCGGCCAGCGGGGCGAGCGGATGCAGCAGCGCGGCGGCAAAGAGAAATTCCGCAGCAATCAGCGCAAGAGCGGCATGACGTTCTCCAACAAGCGCCGCCAGGATGAGGCGGAGAAGATGCGCCGGCTGCAGCTGGAGATTGCCAAGAAGGCCCCTCTCAAGGTCCAGATCCCCGATGAAATCAGCGTGGGCGAGCTGGCCAGCCGCATGAAGAAGACCGGCGCCGAGGTGGTCAAGTGCCTGATGAAGAACGGCATCATGGCCTCTCTCAGCCAGATCATCGACTTTGACACTGCCGCCATCATTGCCGAGGAAATGGGCTGCAAGGTGGAGAAGGAAGTGGTCGTCACCATTGAGGAAAAGCTCATTGACGCCCATGAGGATCGGCCGGAAGACCTGGTCCCCCGCGCTCCCGTGGTGGTAGTTATGGGCCATGTGGACCACGGCAAGACCTCTCTGCTGGACACCATCCGCAACACCAGCGTTGCCTCCGGCGAGGCCGGCGGCATCACTCAGCACATCGGCGCCTATCAGGTCCAGGTGAACGGCAAACCCATCACCTTCCTCGATACGCCCGGCCACGAGGCCTTCACCTCTATGCGGGCCCGAGGCGCCATGATTACCGACATCGCCATTTTGATGGTGGCGGCGGACGACGGCATCATGCCTCAGACTGTGGAGTCCATTAACCACGCCAAGGCCGCAGGCATCCCCATCATTGTCGCCATCAATAAAATTGATAAGCCCGAGGCCAATCCGGACCGGGTCATGCAGCAGCTGACGGAACACGGCCTGGTCCCTGAGGACTGGGGCGGTGAGACGATCTGCTGCAAGGTCTCTGCCAAGAAAAACCTGGGCATCGACAACCTTCTGGAGATGGTGACACTCACCGCTGAAATGGAAGAACTCAGGGCCAATCCCAACCGCGCCGGTCAGGGCACCGTGATTGAGGCGCGTCTTGACAAGGGCCGTGGTCCGGTGGCAACGCTCCTGGTGCAAAACGGCACGCTGAAGCAGGGCGATATCATCATTGCCGGCACCGCCGTAGGCCGCGTGCGCACCATGCTAGACTATAAGGGCAACCGGCTTACTGAGGCCGGTCCCTCCGTCCCCGTGGAAATCGCAGGCCTCTCAGAGGCTCCCACTGCAGGCAGTCCTTTCTTCGCTGTGGCCGACGAGCGTATGGCCCGGGAGCTAGTGGAACAGCGCAAGGCTGAGGAGCGCGCCAAGGCCGCCGCGCCGGTGCAGAAGGTCTCTCTGGAGAATCTGTTCGATCAAATCCGCTCCGGCGAGCGCAAAGAGCTGGCCCTGATCGTCAAGGCCGACGTGCAGGGCAGCGTGGAGGCTGTGAAAGCCTCCCTGGAAAAGCTCTCCAACGATGAGGTGAACGTCCGTGTCATTCACGGCGGCGTGGGTGCCATCAACGAATCCGACGTCATGCTGGCCTCCTCCTCGGGCGCCATCATCGTGGGCTTTAACGTCCGGCCCGATGCCGCCGCACGGGACGGCGCCGCACGGCAGAACGTGGATATGCGGATGTACCGGGTGATCTATGACTGTATTGACGAGATTGAGTCCGCCATGAAGGGCATGCTGGCTCCCAAGTACCGAGAGGTGGTGCTGGGCCATGCGGAGGTTCGTCAGACCTACAAGGTCTCCGGCGTGGGCACTGTGGCAGGCTGCTATGTTCAGGATGGCAAGATCGTCCGTAACTGCTCTGTCCGGGTGGTCCGGGATGGTATCGTGATTCATGAGGGGCATCTGGCCTCCCTCAAACGGTTCAAGGACGACGCCAAAGAGGTCGCGGAGAACTACGAGTGCGGCATGACCGTGGAGAAGTTCAACGACATCAAGGAAGGCGACATTATCGAAGGCTATACCATGGAGGAAATTCCCAGATAGTCCGTGTCCTTTCCCCCGTAAACAGTTGCCGTCGTCTTCCAGGTTCGCAGCGCCGCCTCCTGCGTTAGCAGGTGCGCGTGTTGGCATTGCAAAATCCCGACGTGAAGCGAATTCATTTCACCTCATGCCGGCCTCATTCCAAGGGCTCTCATAAAAACAAAGTGTTCGCGGGAACAGGCGGCATCATCGTGGGCAATACTATGGAGGAGATTCCCAGGCGATGCGACTCCCTCTTAAATTTGAAATTTATGCGCACAATAGGGGCGGCGACTGCGTCGCCGCCCCTAGCGATTTTTCCGCACTCTGGAACGGGAGGTTCCCACGAGCCATGTTGTCCTGCTGGCTGCCGACCATTCCCTGCCGCTGTATGGCGCCGGGATGCGCCCCCCTTCTCTCCAGCATCTGCAAGGTATACCGTTCAAATTGGGGTCCGTAGCTTGGAGGAAAACAGTTACTATTGAGAGGCTGTCCAGGATCTGTCCCTATCCATCAAACCTGTTCCGTATGAAATCAATTGAGAACCCGCCAAGGTAATCTGACTGATTTGCGGGCGTATCTGGCAGGAGCCTGTGTCCCCGATGAAAATGGAACTTTGAAACCTGTGAGCCGACTCCATTCAGGTCCGCCGCTTTTCCGGTGCCCTGAAGGATTTCGACCTGGAAACTTAGAAACAGCTTTTTGAGACGTATCAAACCTGTCTCACCATTACCATCTGACTGGGGCCCACCGCCCCGGAAAGGAGCGACTATGTCAAGCAACCGAATCGGCCGCATCAACGAGGAAATCCAACGGGAGCTCAGCGGCCAGCTCCGCCACCTGAAGGACCCTCGAGTCTCCCAGGTGGGCATGGTCTCCATCACCCGGGTGGACACCACCAGCGATTTGCGCTACGCCCGGGTCTATGTCAGCGTCCTGGACAAAAATCAGGAAAAGGATGTATTAAAAGGCCTCAAATCCGCCGCCGGATTTTTGCGGCGGGAGCTGGGCCGGACGCTCCAGCTACGCTACACGCCGGAGCTGCAATTTATCGGCGACGACTCCATCCAGCATGGCGCTCATATTCTAGAGCTACTGCGCCAGGTGGAGCGGGAAACCCCCATCAGCACGGAGGAAGAGGAATGACACTCACTGTTTCCAAAGCTGCGGATCTGCTGCGAAGCATGGATCATGTGCTGATTCTCACTCATGTCCGTCCGGATGGAGATACCGTGGGCTGCGCCGCTGCTCTGTGCGCGGGATTGCGGGCTTTGGGCAAGGCCGCGTATCTGCTGCCAAACCCAGAGTTGACAGAGAACTCCGCGCCCTACTTTCTCCCCTACGCCGCCCCTGCCGATTTTGCGCCGGAGTATGTAGTTTCCACGGACATTGCCTCTGTAGGACTCTTCCCGGAGAATGCCAAGTCCTATCTGGGCCGGGTAGACTTGGCCGTGGACCACCACCCCTCCTTTGAGCACTTTGGCAAAGCCAACATCGTTTGTCCGGAGGCCGCCGCCTGCGGCGAACTGCTTTATGACATCCTGGCCGAGCTGGGGCCCATTACGCCAGCCATTGCCCTTCCGCTCTATGTGGCGGTATCCACTGACACCGGCTGTTTTGCCTATGCCAACACCACCCCTCATACCCACGCAGTGGCGGCGGCATTGATGCGCACTGGTATTGACTACCGTGCTGTCAACAAGACCTTTTTCCGCACGAAGAGCCGAAAGCGCATGCAGCTGGAGGGTGCCATGATGAACGGCTGCGAGTTCTACGACCGGGAGCGGGTGGCGGTTTTGTCGGTCCCCATGTCCCTCATGGAACGCTTTTCCGCCACGGAGAGCGATGCCGAGGACCTCAGCGCCCTAGGTCCCCAGATCCAGGGGGTGGACTGCGCCGTGACCATGCGGGAGCTGCGGCCGGACGTGTGGAAACTCTCACTGCGCACTGGCCCGCGGATCAACGCAACCGAGGTCTGCCAGGAGCTAGGCGGCGGCGGCCATGCGGCGGCGGCCGGATGCACCGTGGAATCCTCTTGGGACGAGGCCAAGCGGCGGATTCTTGCAGCCATCTCCCATCATGCGCCGGACTATGAAAGCTGAGGGCCGCGATGCCTGATGGAATTTTGATCATCAACAAGCCTGCCGGGTGGACCGCGTCGGAATCCGGTCTTGTGGAACACAGTGCCGCTGCGCGGCCCTGTTTTTCCTTGCGACCGGTTCCTCCTTTTCCGCGGCAAACCCGCGGCGCTGGGCTTTGCCGCGGAGAACAGGGGGACTGGAATGCCTGATGGAATTTTGATCGTCAACAAGCCTGCCGGATGGACCAGCATGGATGTGTGCGCCAAGATTCGGGGCATCCTCCGGGAAAAGCGGGTGGGACACGGCGGGACCTTGGACCCCATGGCCACCGGCGTGCTGCCCGTCTTTGTAGGGCAGGCCACCCGAGCTGTGGAGTTCGCGGAAACCAGTCGGAAGGAATATGTGGCCGGGATGCGGCTGGGTGTTGTAACCAACACCCAGGACACCTCTGGCGAAGTGCTGGAAGAGCGCCCCGTCGCCGTGTCCCGGGTCGATGTGGAGGCGGCCCTCTCCCGCTTCCGGGGAGATATTTTACAGGTGCCTCCCATGTATTCCGCCGTTAAAATCGGCGGAAAAAAGCTCTATGAACTGGCCCGGAAGGGACAGGAGGTAGAGCGGAAGCCGCGGCCAGTCACCATTTATGAGTTGGAGCTTTTAGAGCAGATCCATGCAAGAGATTTTCTTCTCCGCTGTGTCTGTTCCAAGGGCACTTACATCCGCACCTTATGTCATGACCTGGGACAGGCCCTGGGCTGCGGCGGAGCCATGTTCTCCCTGTGCCGCACGATGGCGGCTGGTTTTTCTCTGGAGCAGGCCGTCTCTCTGGAGGCCGTCCAGTCTCAAGGGGACTCTCTGCTGCTTCCCACAGACAGTTTGTTTACCGCCTATCCCATTCTGCTGCTTTCTTCGGAACAGACGGAGAAACGGGTCCGCTGCGGCAACCCCATCTCCCTTCCCGGCACACCGGACGGCACATACCGGATCTACGGGCACAGCCGGGACTTTCTCTGCCTGTCCCGGGCGGAGAAGGGGACACTCACTTCCATCAAGAACTTTTTTGGAGCGTAATACTATGTCCGCAAAGGAAAAAGTCATTGCCCTGGGCTTCTTCGACGGAGTCCATCTGGGCCACGCCGCCCTGCTGCGGCGCACCGTGGAGGAGGCCGCCCGCCGTGGCGTGGCCTCAGCGGTATTCACCTTTGACCGTCCTCCCAAGGAGGTGGTCACAGGGATTCCCTGTCCCCTCATCAATTCCCCCCAGGACCGGGCGGATCTGATGCGGCGGCTCTATGGCATTCAGGAGGTCATCATGGTCCCCTTTGACCAGGAGATGATGACCACCTCCTGGCGGGATTACATCACTGAAATTCTGGTGAAGCGGCACCATGCCATCCATCTAGTGGCAGGACATGACCACCACTTCGGGCATAAAAACCAGGGCTCACCGGAGCTGTTGATGCAGACCTGTGCGGAGCTGGGCCTGGGCTGCGATATCATTCCCAAGGTGGAACTGGGCGGCATCACTGTCAGCTCCTCCTATATCCGGCGGCTTGTGGAGTTGGGTCAGGTGGAGCGGGCGCACCGTTATCTGGGGCACCCCCACACCCTTACCAGCACTGTCCGCCATGGCCGGGGCATTGGCTCGTCCCGCCTTTTCCCAACCGCCAACCTCGTGATTCCATCCCATGTGCTGGTACCCAGCCACGGCGTCTATGTGACCCGAGTCACCTTGCCGGACGGCTCCGCCTACCCTGCTGTTACCAATGTGGGGACCCGCCCCACTGTAGACAACGGCACCGACGTGACCGTGGAGGCCTGCCTCCTGGACTTTGATGGTGACTTATACGGAGAGACCCTCCGCCTGGAATTCTTCCGGCATATCCGGGATGAAATCCGTTTCGACTCCCTGGAGGCTCTAAAATCTCAAATTGCCGCTGACGCAGAGACTACCCGACAGGCCTTTCTTTCAGGGAATTTGGAGGGTCCTCCAAACTAAGCGTGGTAAATCATTACCGGGCGGACACTGTGTGTCCGCCCGGTAATGATTTGCTTGCACAAAACAGTTCTATCCTGGTGCTATCACGTCCAGGCACTCTTCCGAACTTGGCCAGGCTCCGAAAAGCTGATCGTGAAAAGCGGACACCGGTCCACACTCTCCCGCTTCGCGGCAATTTACCCCGCCTCCTGTCTTGCGCTAAGTGCCGCCGAAGTGCTGGTTCCCCGCCAAATCGCGTCTGCGGACGCAATGTTCTGTGACGATTTTCCCTCTCTTTTGTGGGACATAGCGGGTTCCTGGAAAGCCCGAAAGCCGTCAGACCAGCAAGAGTCTGACGGCTTTCTTCATCATACTCTTTTCAGCAGCGCAGGTGTCCGCTCTGCCCACTTCAGCAGAGGAAGTCCCAGCAAACAGCACACAGCCAGCTCTCCGATTCCTACCGTAAATGCATTCAGGCCGTAGGCGGCCCAAAAGCTCATGCCCTCCGGAAAAAACCAGGCGATTTCTGCTCCTACGATCACCGCGTTGCAGATGACTGGCGGCAAAGGCGCCAGATAGCGGTTTTTCAGCCGGGATGTCCACAGGGCTGCCAGCAGCGTGGCCACCGTGCCGAACACCCAGTCCATCACCATGGGAGAGCCTAAGAGATTCGCCAGAAAGCACCCGATTGTCAGTCCGGGAATGGCTGCCGGGCAAAGAAAGGGCAGCACCGTCATGGCCTCTGCAATCCGGAACTGTACCCCCAGATACTGCGGGATTGGCAGTAGCAAAGTCAAGCCGGCGTAAATACCGGCAATGATGCCAGCCAATGCCAGCTGGTGGGTGGAAAATCGGGAATGAGACATAAAAAAAGACCTCCTTCAAGTTGTCGGAGGCGTCAAAAAATGTGCAGGGTAAGGCCCGCACAGCCTCCATTTTTTTGTTTAGAGAACGATGGACCCATCCGGTTCATCGAACGAACGCCCCGCCAGGAGCGCTTGGACAGGGAGATGGCACCTGTCAGTATTATGATAGCAGATACCGGCAGGAAAAGCAAGAAAAAGCGGAAGCCAATGGCTTCCGCTTTTTTAGCTATTCTGCTGGTACAGAGGTGCCGTCCTCCGTCACCACGATACAGCTGAGCTCTGTAGTGCGGTCCTGATTCAGCACCGGTCCCAAAGGATAGTCAAGCACGTCGTAGAGAACATGCTCAAAATCCTCTTGCCCCATCGCATAGCCGATGCCGATTACGCCCTCCTCTGGGAGGTTGGCATTGGAGTAAGGTTTTCCTTCAAAGCCTTCCAGCGCGTCTCCAACGATCTCCTCCGGCAGATAGACCACGGCGGCAAACACCACATTGCCGTATTCCACCCAAGCCTCCGCTTCATCACCGCTTATGGCCTGTGGGGCATCGGATATCTCGCCGGATAGCTGGGACTCTGGAGCTGGCGGAGCACTGGGATCTAGTGTCTCCTCACTCATGATCTCCCGGCCTGCAGACTCCTCTGCGGAGCTGTCTCCTGAATGATCCTCCACGCTCTGATGGTCGCTTTTTGCAGGCTCCTCCCCGGCTGTTGCTTTCTGCATCGCAAAGGGAACCACCGCAGTTGATCTGTTGGCTTCATTTGTCTTTGCCAGATTCTCCTGCGCGTTCTCTTCCTCGCTGTCCTCTTCAGGCGTTTCCATCCGCGCCTCTTCCTGCACGTCTGGAACTCCTCCCGCAGGATCTTGTGCCGCAACGGCAGCCGTATCTGCGGTAATCTCGCGGTCCTGACCGAGCCCCGGCAGGTTCGCCAGCAGAACTACAATCGCGCAGCAGGCAGCCATAGGCAGGGCTGTCTTGACCCAGAGGGCGCGCCTCCTTCTCCGTGGGGCCGTGCCAGCCTGGATCACTGCGCAAACCGATTCCGCAAAGCCACTGGGCACCTCAACATCCTCGGCCTCCGGAAAGGCCGCGCGAATCGCCAGCGCATCCTCCACATAAGCCTGACATCCCGGACAGTTCTCAAGATGCGTCCGGACTTGAAGCATCTCCTGGGGTGAGAGCTCTCCATCCACATACAGATCCAGCAGAGCCGCATATTCCTCACAGCTTTTCATCTGCAGCCCTCCTTTTCTGTCTTTTTAGACGCTCCCGCTGCGGAAAAGTTCCCGCTCTCCAGCAGGATTTTTCTCAGCCGCTTTCGGCCCCGGTTGATGCGGGACTTGACAGTTCCAAGGTCTATGGAGCAAATTTGGGCGATTTCGTCATACGTACACTGATGGATTTCCCGCAGGATCAGCACCTGCCGGTATTCGGGAGGCAGCGCCGCCAGCCCAGCCTCAATCTGCCGCCGCAGCTCTGCCCGCTCCGCCAAGGCATGGGGGGAAGGACTTTTGTCCGGCGGCTCCGGACTGCTCTCCTCGTCGTCCAGAGAGGGGCCGGCCATCACCTGATGCCGTCCCTCCCGCCGCAGAATATCCACACATGCGTTGGAAACCAAGCGGTACAGCCACGTCGCAAAGCTGGCGTCTCCCCGAAACGCGGGCAGGGCCTGCCATGCGGCCAAAAACGCCTCCTGTGCCGCCTCCTCCGCGTCCGCACTGTTGCGGCACATGCGGCTTGTCAGAGAGAACACCCGCTTTTCATACAGGCGGACAAGCTTTTCAAAGGACTCCTGATCGCCATTCCTGGCGGCGGCAATCCATCGTTGTTCCTCGTTCATCTCAAGTCACGCTTGATTCCTTTCGTTACTTGGTAGACATCCTCCAGTGTGTTCATGCGGACGATCTGCTCTTTATAATAGCCGGCATGAGGCACTCCTTTGAGATACCAGCAGTAATGTCTTCGCGCTTCTAGCACCGCTATCCGCTCTCCCCGAAGCTCCGCCGCCAGCTCAATCTGGCGCACAGCAGTGTCACACCGCTCGCTAAGAGGCGGCAGCGGTGGGATGGGACGGCCTTCCAGCACCGCTTTGGCCTGGGCAAACAGCCAGGGGTTTCCAAAGCAGCCCCGGGCAATCATCGCCATATCTGCCTTGGTATGCTGCAGGATGCGGGCCGCATCCTCCGGCTTCCAGATGTCGCCGTTGGCAATCACAGGGACGGACACTGCTTCTTTCACCTGCCGAATGCAGTGCCAGTCTGCATGTCCCCCATAAACCTGAGCCCGAGTACGCCCGTGGACTGCCACAGCGGAGACTCCGGCCGCCTCCAGCGTTTTGGCAAACTCCACGCAGTTACAGCTCCCCGCGTCCCAGCCTCGTCTGAATTTCGCAGTCACCGGCACGGGGACGGCCTTTACCATGGCCTCCACAATCCTTCCCGCCTTGTCCGGGTCTTTCATCAAGGCGGCGCCGTCGCCATTGTTCACAATCTTCGGCATGGGACAGCCCATATTGATATCAATGAGGTCCGCACCGGTGGCCTCCAAAGCGATCTGGGCGGCCTCCGCCATACAGACTGGATCGCTGCCAAAAATCTGCACCGCGCCGGGATGCTCTCCTGGAAACTGCCGCAGCAGGGTAAATGTTTTTTTATCGTGATAGCACAGGGCTTTAGAGGAGATCAGCTCGGTACAGGTCAGACCCGCGCCCATTTCAGCACAGATTTGGCGAAACGCTGCGTCTGTGACTCCCGCCATGGGCGCCAGCGCCAGTCGAGAGGGAATCTCCACGTTGCCGATACGCATGGGTGTGCCTCCTTCCATGTCAACGGGAATAGTGTAACGGATTTTCCCGGGGATTGCAATCAAAAATCGTGTGCTTTTTCCGCCTTTCCAGTCCGCCGCGCCGGATTGCGACGGGATTTTCTCAGATCGGGCGGTAAAATAAGGAAAACACACGTTTAGGAGGGACAGGCTGTGGAACACGGTCCAATCATAGGAGAGCGGCGGCAGACAACATGGCTGCTGGAGTGCGGAATCCGTTTTTTCCTGGCAGCGGCGTTGACTGCCAGCCAGACTACCGGAGGGTATGCTCCTTTCGCCCTAGGTCTTGTGGCGGCGGCAGGTCCGGGAATTCCGGGTGCGGCCGCCCTGGCAGGCACGGCTGCAGGCAGCTTGTTATTCTTAGACTTTGCGGAGGCGCTACCCCATCTGGCGATCGCCATTTTAATTCTCACGGCCGCCACCTCCTTCCGGGGCAGCTCCTTTCTGGGAAGTCCCAAGGCGCAGGTCCTGACCGCCGCTGGCCTGACTCTGGCTGTGCAGGGCATTTACGTCGCCCAGTCCCTCTCCCCCCTGGAGCATCTGACGCCATGCCTTGCTGCGGTGGGCCTGACTGGTGCCTCTGCCTGGTTTTTCCGCCCGCTGCTGCAGCCGGATGGAGAGCGCCCTCTCAGGGACGGGGTGCTGTTTCTCACGGCTGCGCTGCTGCTGGCCTTCATGGACCTGACGCTGCTTGGCATCTCCCTGGGCCGCGCGGCGCTGTGCACACTGCTGGCCTATGCCGCCTATGACCAGGGGCTGGCCGCAGGCGCCGCCATAGGCCTTGGCCTTGGGTTGACGGTAGACCTGTGCACTGGCAGCGGCAACGGACTTTTTACTGCGGGCTTCGGTTTTGCGGGACTGCTGGCAGGCAGCCGACAGGGGCATCGCCGTTCCACAGCGGCGGTGGCTTTTCTCCTCGCCGTTCTGGCTGCCCTGCTGCCCGCTGAGGAACCCTTTTCCCAGCCGCTGCTGGTGGAGGCTCTCTTGGGCATGGCTGTCTTCCTTTTGCTACCTGGGCGTCTCTTTGGCGGCAAGCGGGTGAAGCGGGCGGAGCCTGCCTCCCAGACAGGAAATCAGCTGAAGGAACGCCTGAATAAAGCTGCCGGTGCGCTGCGAGACCTCTATGACAGCATGGGCCGCAGCACGCCGCCCTCTACAGAGGAGAATCCCGCCATTGTCTTTGACCGGGCAGCGGAACGGGTATGCCGCGGCTGTGCGCTTTGTACGCTGTGCTGGCAGAAGGAATATACCGGCACCTTCAATGCCCTAAATGACGCAACGCCCTATCTTCTGGAGCGGGGGCGTGCCATGGCCAAGGATTTTCCACAGTATTTCTCGGACCGCTGCATCCACCTGCCGGATTTTATCACTGCGGTAAATGGGGAACTCTCCGCCTATCTGCTGCGACGGCAGTACCGGCGCCAACTGGAGGAAACCCGCCGCAGCGCCCGGGGGCAGTACGCCCAGCTCAGCGAGCTGCTGACTGCCACCGCTGCCGGTTTGGGGGAATCCGTCCCGGCCTCCGGCGCGGCAGGGATTCTTACCCGGGAGCGGGAGTCTGCTCCCCCCTGTCAGGTAGGCGCCGCCCTCCGTCCTAAGGAGGGAGAAACCGTCTGCGGCGACACGCTGGTGTCCTTCCAGCGGGAGGATGGCCTCTGGTGTCTGCTGCTGGCGGACGGCATGGGCAGCGGCGAGCCTGCCCGCAAGGAGTCCGCTCTGACCTGCCGTCTCCTGCGGCAGTTTCTGGAAGCCGGCATTGAGCCGGAGGCGGCTCTAAAAACCTTGAATGCCGCCATGGCCCTCCGTGGAGCGGAGACGGGTAGCTTTACCACCATCGACCTCTGCGCCTTCCAGCCCTCCACGGGTGAAGCGGCCTTTTATAAGTTCGGCGCCGCACCCAGCTACCTCAAAAAGGGCGGCACCGTCCGGCGTGTGACCGGTGGAAGCCTTCCAGCCGGGCTGCGGGGAACCCCGGCATCCCCGGATGTGACGACTGTCCGCCTAGAGCCCGGCAGCTTCGCGGTGATGATCAGTGATGGTGTGGCGGACCCCAGCCGAGACGAGTGGCTTTTGGACCTGCTGGCCGGCTGGGAGGGCGAGGACCCCCAGGTGCTGGCAGGGCTCATTTTGTCGGAAAGCATCCGAAGAGAACACCTTTTAGACGACTGCGGCGTGCAGGTCTTCTACCGTCCACTGCCGGAAGAAAAAAATGGCGTGAGACGGGTATAGAGGACTGGGTCCTGCGGCAAAATGGATGTATCAACGCAGCAGGAGGCATTTGACAATGGTGAAAGGTATTTCCAGACGGGTTGTGGTCATCGACTCCCCGGACCAGCGTTTCTTTGAGCAAGCGATCTTTATTGTCCGCAACGATGCAGCTGGAGAGGGCATTACCTCTCGGGAGCTGGTGGAAGAGGCCCGCCGGGTGGCCCGAAACTATGCCAGCGGAGACCACGGACGCTTCAGCCGCGTCTGGCGGAATCTCTCTCCGGCGGTCTACACCCTGATGGGCGCGGCCGCAATCGGGCTGATATGGCTGATCGTGGCACTGATATAAGCACCGGGATATGGAAAGGGCCTCCCGTCTGATGGTTTTATCAGACGGGAGGCCCTTGAGTCAATTCCAGGTCTGTACTTTTCTGAGAATTCACAGTCCGTAGTGAATCACAAACCTATTCTCATCCCTTGCCTGCAACAATAGCGACTTCAGAGGGGTCAGCTTCTCCACCCCGTCTATGTCCGCCAGAATCGAGGGAACGGCATCCGGCGGGATCAGCGTAATACCACAATACGCCAGCCCCTTTTCCGGCCGGTCCAGAGTATGCCAGTAGACATTGATCCTCAAATCTGCGAAAAGCCCTTCCAGGTCCTCATCTGGAACGGAAATACACCCATAACGTTCCGGCTCATAGGTGTCATACCGTTCCCCGGGGCTTGGCGCTCTTTCCATGATACCAAACTCATGTTTTGCCATCATTACTCTCCCGTAAAAACACCTCATAATCGTTCTTTATATTTCATGATACTGTGTTGGTCAGCGTACACAGTTACCACGTTCAAAGACCGGTACGGGCATGGCGAACTCTCCGCCAGGTGCCGGATACTTTTACAGCCTGGAGAACCAGTTGCTGCGTCTAAGCGCAGCCCTATGGGGTGAAAATGCAGGTGCTGTCTGTCTGGGAGGAGGCAGAATCTGCTCTCTGCGGTAGATGTCCCGGAGCCGCTCCCCCACGGCCTCCAGACTGCGGGTCTCTGCTACGCAGCGCCCCGCCGCTGTCAGGTCCGGAAGCGTCTTTTTCAAAATTCCATCTACTGTCTGTTGAAATCTGTCTATATTCAACTTTTTGTATACATTTTTTCCGTCTTCCAGCCACCCCTCGTAGACCGGGATATCCCGCAGCACAGTGGGAATCCCGCAGGCCAAGGCTTCTAAGACCACGATTCCCTCGGTCTCCTCATGGCTGAGAAAGGCAAACACATCTGCGCCGCAGTAGGCCTCCCGCAGCTGTTCCCGGTCCACATAGCCAGGAAACATCACGTTGTCGGGAGCGGCATCCAAGGCGTCGTTGATCTCTCTCGGCAGCAGCCGTGGGTCTGTCCACCCAAACCAGAGAAACCGAACCTCCGGCATCCGGCGTGCCAGCTCCAAAAAGTCCAGCAGCCCCTTGCGGGCGATGGTATGTCCCACGGAGATCACCACCTTTTCCTCTCCCAAACCATACCGCTTGCGGAATGAAGCCCGCAGCGCCGGGTCCGGGTGGAAATATGCCGTGTCCACGCCATTGGAGAGACTGTATACCGGTTTGCGGATTCCATAGCCCGCCAGCAGATGGCTGGAATACTCCGTAGGGGTAATCACCACATCCCCCAGGCCATAGCAAAAGGTGATCCAGCGGCGGAACAGCGGCGCCAGCAGATCAGAACCCCGGAAGGACTTTCGGAAATCCTCCATGGTGGAATGTCCGTACCAGACCACCTTTTTTCCCCGCAGGCGAGCGCCCAGCGCGGTCAGGACGGAGTCTGGCAGAACCGTATTGATGTGGACGGCGGCGGTATCCGCGGTCCAGCGCTCCGTCACCGAAACTCCGCATCTGTCCAAGCAGGACTTTTGGTGGCGGATTGCCTGTCCCACGCCGCTTTTCCCAACGACCTTTTCTCCGCCTGTATAAATGTAAATCCGCATCGTTTTTTCTCCTTTATTGCAGCAGCGTCACCAGATGCTGCCATACCACGGTCAGCCCCAGGCTGTATAGAGCAATGGCAAAGGGCTTGCCCAGCAGGATAATGGCTGTGTACTGCCGCCAGCTCATCTCCGTCGTCCCTGCCAAATAGCATAGGAAGTCATCCGGTGCTACAGGAAGAAAAATAGCCAGTGCAAACAGCCGTGCAAACCGATTGCGTTCCTCTGCCCATCGGCTGTACTTGGCAATGGTTTTTTCGGAAAACAGCATGGTCAAAAGGGGTTTGCCGCAGTTACGCGCCACCGCAAAGGCCGCCAGAGAACCGATGCAGATCCCGACATAGTTATAGACAAAGCCCCACACTGGTCCAAAAATCAGCACCCCTGCCAGGCACCCGATGCCGCCCGGCAGCACCGGCACCACCACCTGCACCGCCTGGAACAGAATGAACAGGACGACGCCCACTGCGCCACAGCTGTGAACCAGCGCTTGCATCTGCTCCTGAGAGGTCAGTACCCCCGTCCTCCATCCCCACAGGGCTAGGATGACGCAGGCCACAAGACCTGCCAGAGAAAGTACCTGGAGAGTCATTCTCTCTTTTGTCATGCGGACACCTCCTGCCTGCCTCCTCCGTGGTGGGCCATCTGACTGAGGTAGATGCTCTCCATGTGTTCCGCAAACGCGTGTATAGAAAATGTCTGCATAGAGCGCCGGGCCGCAGCAGACATTTCCGCCAACTGCTCCGGCTGACGCCGGATCTCCGTCAGCTTCTGCTGAAATTCCTCTCTATCACGATACTGCCATCCGTTCTCTCCTTCCCGGATCACTCCGGCAAGACAGGGGTCCGCGCGGCACAGCGCCGGCACGCCGGCAGCCAGCGCCTCAATATAGGTGAGGCCCTGGGTCTCGCTGGTAGAGGCACTGACGAACAGATCCCCCAACTGGTACCAGTCCGGCACCTGGGCAGGGGGCACCATGCCGGCAAACACCACCGCCGGCGCTGTTAATCCCAAGCCGGCCGCGATACCTTCCAGCCGAAGCTTGTCCGGTTCGCCGCCTACCAGCAGCAGGGTGACAGGCGCCTCCCCCATGGCAGCGCGGAGATGCAACAGCTCTTCCAAATTTTTTTCTTCCGCCAGCCGTCCCACACTCACCAGGATCAGATGCTCCTGTGGAATATCCAGGCTCTGGCGCAGTACTGCCTGTCGGATGGGGTCCGTTTCTCCGCTGAAGCGGTCCAAATCAATCCCCGAAGGAACTACAAACACCGGCCGGCTGATCCCATAGCCCTGCAACAGCTGGCGTACCTTGACAGTCGGAGCAATGAGGCAATCTGTCTGTGCCGCCACCCAGCGGGAAAACATGGCCACCGCCTTCTTCCCAAAACGGACGCTGGGTGAGAAGTAGTGGGTGTAGTCCTCGTAAACCGTGTGATAAGTATGCACCAGTGGAACGTCCAAATATTCAGCAATCCGGCGGGCCAGGAAAAAGGTGGAGAACTCGCACTGAGAATGCACCACATCCGGCCCCCAGGCCACCAGTTCCTGAGTCCAGCGCCGCACCATAGGCGTGCGCAGGCGGGCGCCTGGATAGACCAATCCTGCCGGAACAGAACCAAGATAGGTCACACCATCCTCTGTCCAGGAGTGAGTCGTCTGGGACAGCGTCAAAATCCGGACTTCATGTCCCCGTGCCTCCAGCCCCCGCCGGAGATTCTTCACGGAGGTGACAACGCCGTTCACCGCCGGAGAATACCAATCAGTTGTGATTAAAATTTTCATGGAGTGTTCCTCCTTATCTGCTTATCATACGATGCAGCGAAGACCATTTCTTCAACAATCTGCTTCCTCGCCTTATCTGTATTATCTATAATAGTACAGTTGATACAGTTTGTCAAGATACTGTTAAGGAAAATATATCGTTTTTTCTGTTGTTTCTCTATCGAAACTCCGTGAAATTCTGATGAAATCTGTGTGTCAGGCGGAAAGCAACACCCAAGTTCTATTCTGTCTCTCTCACCACCCGGTTATAAGTGCGAGCCGTCAGAATAAAAACCAGCGCATAGACGATGCAGAACACCGCCAGCGTTCCGCCAGCGCAGGCGGCAAAAAGAGGTGCGTTCTGTAGTCCGAAGAGCTCCAGCATCCGGCAGAGCATGGGGGATGCCGCCAACAGATGCAGCCCTGCCATGCCCAGCGGCAGGAAAAATACCAGCAGAATCTGACTGCGGATGGAGCCTCGGACCTCCTCCGGTGTCATACCTACCTGCTGCATGATCCGATAGCGGTCCCGGTCCTCATAGCCTTCTGAGAGCTGTTTATAATAGATGATCAGCACCGTGGCCAGCAAAAACACCGCCCCCAAAAACAGTCCCAGGAACAAGAACCCTCCGTACATCACAGCGTACTCCTGTAGCATCTCCGCAGCCTCGGCAGTGCTGAGGGCGTTCTCCGCCGCACGTTGTGCCGCCATCTGCTCCAACCCGAAATACAAACAGGCGGTGGTCGACACCGTCACCAGCACCATGGTGGAGAGAATACAGATGTTGGAAAGTCCTGCCGCGTTCTGCTTCATCCGGTACAGCATCCCAGATACTGCGGTGAAGTGCCGCGTCTGATAGTAAAAATTGTGGTTGGCCCGCAAGGCCTTGAGCAGGGCGATGGAGCCGGCGGTAAAGATGCAGTATGTCCCCACCATGACCAGAAGCACTGCGCCGAAGAACCATACCATGGCCTCTACCGGGTCCTGAATCGTGACAGCCAGGCCGTAACCGCCGGCCAGAGTCACAAGCCCCACGAGCGCCAGCAGGCGCTTTGTTTTTGGTTCGCGCTCCCCGGTCTGAGCGGAGCGCAGCAGTTCCACCGGCCGGGACCTGTGCAGGCGCGCGAAATTAGCCAGCAGCGTCAGACCAAAGAGGATGATAAACAGCTGCACCGTCTCCCACATGGCCCGGCCGCTGAGATGCACGGTGAATTCCATAGGAAACCGGATCATTCCCAGCAGCAGCGGCGGCACCAGATAGGATAGCACCCCTCCCGCTACCAGTCCCAATCCCAAGGCCGCCAGCGCACAGTACAGCGTCTCCCAGAGCATCACCCAGGCCAGATGTCTCTTTTCCAGCCCCAACACGTGATAGAGCCCTAGCTCCCGATGCCGCCGTTTCATGACGAAACTGTTGGCATAGAGCAAAATAACCGCCGCGAAGATCCCCACCACGGCGCAGCCAATGCTCATCATGGATTGAAGATATGCCGCGCCGCGCACCGAAGCCAGCGTCTCCGTCCCCGCCAGAAAGCGCAGCACGTAATACATCCCTACGGTGCCGCCGCAGGAGACGAGATAGGGGCCGTAAAACCGCCGGTTTCTCGTCAGGTTCACCAGAGCCAGCCGAGGAAAGAAGCTATACTCACGCATCCTGCTCCCCTCCCTGAGTAAGTCCCGTCAGAACGTCAGAGATGCGCCGGACCTGGTGTTCCCGACTCTCTCCCTCCCGAAAGAGCTGATGATAGACTCTGCCATCCCGCAGAAATAATACCCGGCCGGCGTGGCTGGCAGCCTCTACCGAGTGCGTAACCATCACAATGGTCTGCCCCTCCCGGTTAATAGCCTCAAACAGCTCCAGCAGACGCGCAGAGGCCCGGGAGTCCAGGGCTCCAGTAGGCTCATCTGCCAAAATCAGCTCCGGCGCCGTAATCAGTGCCCTGGCCACCGCCGCGCGCTGTTTCTGTCCGCCGGATACCTCATAGGGATACTTGGAGAGCAGCTCCGAGATTCCTAGACGCTGTGCCAAAGGCATAAGCTTGCGCTCCATTGCAGCGGGCCGCTCCCCTGCCAGCACCAGCGGCAGGAGGATATTATCCCGCAGGGAAAAGGTATCCAGCAGATTGAAGTCCTGAAACACGAATCCCAGATGAGATCGGCGGAACGCCGCCAGCTGTTTCTCCCGGATGGCAGAGAGGGACCTGCCGCCGAGCAGTACCTCTCCCGCTGTGGAGCGGTCCAGTGCTGCTAAAATATTCAGTAATGTGGTCTTGCCGGACCCGGACTCTCCCATAATGGCCACATACTCCCCCGGCTCCACGGTAAAAGACACATCGGCCAGGGCCTGCACCTGGTGAGCACCAAAACGGGTCGTATAGGTTTTCTGTAAATGCTGCACATCCAATAACGGCATCATGCGGCGCCTCCTTATATGATTGTATTGGTGTATTACGTATCTAGTACAATAGCACAGAAAAATTCCTCTGTCAATCCCTTCTGAAAAAAAGCGGAGGAATTGCTTCCTCCGCCTCAGACCGTGGATTCAGTTGTCTCCGGCGGACAGCGCCGCGCCGGAGGGTTTTGTCCGGAGGACCTCTGTGTCGTCGGGATTGGCATGCCAGTCGGGAGAGCGGGTGCCGTCCCACAGTCCCGCCAGGGACTCCTCCATCTCCTGAACTGCCTGCTTATACGCCTCCTCAGAGAGGGTCCCGTTTTCCACCGCCTCCGCCAGACGCTTCGATTCCCGTTCCATGTAGGCCTCGTATTCCGCGGCGGCCTGGGCCTGCATGGCGGTAACGGTGCCATGGCCCGGCACTTCTACAAGCTCGATGCCGCCGGGAGTCTCCACTTCCGCCACTTTCGGGGCCTCCTGCTCAAGAGCCGCTAGTTCCTTGTCGGTCATGGGTTCTGTAGGCAGGCCGGCAGCCTCCACCAAGGCCCGGGCGGCCTCAGGATCGGACTGACTCGCATCCAGAGGCAGGGTAAACATGCAGCCCACCACATCTTCCCGCATGGTAATGGAGCCGTCCTCCGCCACGGAGAACTCCTTATAGGAAGGCACAAAGCCCTGATACACCGCCAGATACACGGTGCGGTCCGCAAACAGCTGGATATCCTGCGTGTCCAGCAGGTAATAGGCCACTCCACTCTCTAGGAAGGAGGCGCAGCTGCCATCCAGAGTGAACACGTTCACAGCATGGGGCGGATAGCCCTCCGCCAGAGGCGTAATGGTGAAGGTACCACTGGCCGACACGTCGTAGTTCTCATCCGTCAGGGGCGCACCGTCGGTCCGAGCCACGGATACCACGGCGTAAGTACGGCTCTCCTCCACGTCGCCGCACCAGTTGGAGATACCCGTACCGGAGACCAGGCCCCCCAGAGTAACCGTGTACTCTCCCGCCTGAGCGGTCTCGTTCAGGACCAGCGCCTCATCCCCGTCAAAGGCCTGAGCCAACAGCGGGTCGTCGATCTCTTCCGCTACCTGGGCGGGACTGAGCCACAGCACAGCTGCGGACACAGACAATGCCAGAGCGGCCACGGCGGCGGCAAGAGTTACCGCCAGCTTGCGATGCTTAGAAAACGTCATGGTCATCTTCTCCTTTTCCTGATTCCGGGCGCGGTCCTGCAACAGCTTGATGGTCCGCGTCTCGAAGTCGTCGGAGAAGGGGATGTCGTCAAAGGCCCTGCGATAGGTTTCGCGGTTCATGAAATCTCCTCCTTGATCAGCCGCCGCAGCCGTTCCCGGCCGCGCGCCAGGCGGGTGCCCACCGTGGGGGCAGGCACGCCCAGCAGTTTTGCGATCTCCTTGATGGAATACCCCTCATAATAGTGCAGGTACAGCACGGCACTGTACTTCTCCGGCAGACTGCGGACCGCGGCCAACAGCCCGCTCTCTTCCGTCTGTACTCCGGCGGCCTCTTCCAGAGGGACATTCTTGCGGGCCGCTGCCCTTTGTATGTCGGCGGCCCTGTGAAGGGTGGTGCGGATCAGCCATGCCTTCTCGTGTTGTGCGTCCCGAAACCGCGGGCTTGCGGTCAGCAGACGCAGGAATGCCTCCTGCACGGCGTCCTCTGCGTCGGCGGGGCTGTGCAGGCGGGTGCAGGCCAGCCGCAACAGCATGGGGCTGTATTCCGCCACCAGGCGGCTGATGGAATCATCGGTACCAGATGGATACACGCAGCTCTCACTCCCTTCACTGAGAACACGAACCAAGGCCGGCAAATTTTTCGGCCGGCAAAAATAAAAAGGGACCGCCCTCGGGCGGTCCCTTCCTTGATGGCGGCAAAATAGCCGGACAAACTGATTTCCTGTCCCCTTTCCTGAGAAGCCGCTCCGAGTATTCTTCTCAGTGTTTCTTTCGCAGCAGCGCCAGTACGCCGGCCAGAATCGCAAAGTCCGCCAGGTTGAAGACATAGTGCCGCAGCGGACCCGGCGCTTTAGGGAAGTGGACATAATCAAAGACCCGCCCATGGCAAAGCCGTTCCCAGAGGTTGCTGGCGCCTCCGCCCAGTAATAGTCCCGCACCCACGGGGTTTCGGCCACGGCACAGCCACACCCAGGTCAGGCACAGCCCCGAGAGGGCCGCTACCGCCCGCCGTCCCACGGGAAGGCCAAAAGCCGCGCCCCGGTTCCATAGGGGCTTAAACTGTATCACGCCCCCGGCGGAGGCAGGGTGGTCCCAGAGAAGGCGGCGGGTCAAGGCGCAAAGAGCTGCCACCACAGCGGCAATGCCACCTGTCAGCACTTCGATTCCTCCTCTCTTCGGGCTTTTTCCAGAGCGGCCCGCAGCGCACCGCTTTTGAGACGGCGGTTGTTGCTCTCCAGCACGCCGGCAATCTGGCCCTGGACGTGCTCCATCTCCTGGCGGAATGCCGATGCGGAGAGCCGCAGCGCGCCGTGGCCCAAAATGATCAGCTGCTCTGGGCCGTCGGAAGTGGCCACCTTCACCCGGTGTTTCCTGCCGATTTCGTAGGTAGCCCGCTCGATATAAGCGTCGGCGGTCTCCGCCTCTTTCGTATAGACCACGTGGATGTTGTGGTACTTCTCCACGCTGCCCTGTCCGCCCTTGACTTTGTAGGCGTCAAAGACCGCGATAACCTCACACTTTTGAAAGCCCTGGTAGTTGCACAGCAGATCGCACAGGGCCTTCCGTGCGGCATCCAGATTCTCCCGAGCAATAGCCTTCAGCTCGTCCCAAGCGAAGATGATGTTGTACCCGTCCACCAGCAAGTACTCCGGGCCGGACGCCTGCTCCCGGATGGTCCGGGCCGCGCCCTCCGCCACAGGGCGCTTCGGCTCCCGGGGCGGCACAAAGGCCCGTCGCTTCACCGGGCCGTAAGTCCGCTCAAAGATGGCCCGCAACTCCTCGTCCTGCTCCAGTGTGCCCGCGTAGGAGCGCCGCTCCCGGGGAGCCGGTTCCTCCGGATCTTCCTCCTCCGGCGTGTCCAGGGCGAGTCCGCTTTCCAGGTGAGCGGCGGCGCGCACCTGGTCCCAGGGCACGGAGTAGCCACCGCCGTGGGCGCAGAATACGGAGTCCGCCGGGTTCTCCACATCCCGCTCCGGGTCGTAACCGGCGGCAGCGATCACCTCCTCCGCACCGGCGCAGGGGCGATACCCCCCCGGCTGGCACAAAAGTCGTCCCTGTCCCCGGGTATAGGCCGCCACCTCCCGAGCATAGCCCTGCATGGCTCCTACCGGCGCCACGCCGGTCAGCACCGCCGTCCCTCCTCCGTCCAGTTCCGGCGGGGCCGTCTCCCCGTTCATCCGCTGCAAATCGCTCATGGCCCGCCCCACCTGCTCCGCCGGCAGCTCCAGGCGGAACTCATACCAGGGCTCCAGCAACACGCTCTCCGCCTGCATGAGCCCCTGACGCACCGCCCGATAGGTGGCCTGGCGGAAGTCGCCGCCTTCCGTGTGCTTGTCATGGGCACGGCCGGTCAGAAGCGTAATCTTCATATCCGTGATGGGGGAGCCGGTCAGCACCCCCGGGTGCTCCCGCTCCGCCAGATGGGTCAGCACCAGCCGCTGCCAGTTCAAATCCAGTACGTCTGTTGGGCAGGCGGAGGCAAAGTGCAGCCCGCTCCCCCGCTCTCCGGGCTCCAGTAGGAGATGAACCTCCGCATAGTGACGCAGCGGCTCGAAGTGGCCGATGCCGATCACCGGGGCAGCGATCGTCTCCCGGTAGCAGATAGTGCCGCTGCCAAAGGCCACTTCCATGCCAAACCGCTCTTGGATCAGGCGTTGGAGAATCTCCAGCTGTATCTCTCCCATCAGCTGCATATGGATTTCCCGAGTCCCCTCGTTCCAGAGAAGGTGCAGCTGGGGATCTTCTTCCTCCAGCTGCCGCAGACGGCCCAGGGCTGTATAGGGGTCCGTACCGTCGGTCAGCCCTACCTGATAAGTCAAAACTGGCTCCAGTACTGGCCCCTCCCAATCGGCTTCAAAGCCCAGCCCGTCTCCCGGGCGGGTATGGCTCAACCCGGTTACGGCACAGACAGTGCCCGCCGGAGCCTCCTCCACCGTGTGGAACTTGGCGCCGGAGTATACCCGCAGCTGGTCTGCTTTTTCCGTCCAGGAACACTCCTCCGAATCGTCCGGGCGTTGGTTGGTCAATAAGTCCTTCACCCGAAGCGTACCGCCTGTGACCTTGAGGTAGGTGAGACGATTCCCCTGGGGGTCCCGGGCGATCTTGAAAACCCGCGCTCCGAATTCCTCCGGATACCGGGGCGCTGACGCAAAGCGGCTCAGGCCCTCCAGAAAAGCGTCCACCCCCTCCACCTTGAGAGCGGAACCGAAAAAGCAGAGGAAGAGCTTCCGCTCCGCCACCAATGCCGCAACATCCCTGTCGGAGACCTCTCCGGTCTCCAGGTACCGTTCCAGCACCGCCTCATCACACACAGCGGCCTCCTCCGCCCAATGGGGTGTGGTCAAGTCCACACAGGCATCGTCCAAGGATCGCTTCAGATCCGCCAGCAAGGCTCCGCGCTTCGCCCCTGCCAGGTCCATCTTGTTCACAAAGATAAAAACCGGCACACCGTAGCGCTCCAGCAGCCGCCACAGCGTCCGGGTGTGCGCCTGGACACCGTCGGTACCGCTGATCACCAAAATTGCGCAATCCAGCACCCGTAGCGTCCGCTCTGCCTCGGTAGAGAAGTCCACATGGCCGGGGGTATCCAGCAGCGTCATCGTCCCCCACGGCAGCGAGAGCTCTGCCTGCTTGGAAAAGATCGTGATACCCCGCTCCCGCTCCATGTGATCGGTATCCAAAAAGGCGTCCTGGTGGTCCACCCGGCCCAGACGGCGCAGGGCGCCGCTCTGGTACAGCATAGCCTCTGACAGTGTGGTTTTACCCGCATCCACATGGGCAAACAGGCCTGTGCAAATATGTTTTTCGTTCCCTGCTGTCTGTCCGCCCATAGTAAGGCCCTCCCCTCATAAAAATATCCTGCGAATAGTATATCACAGGAGCCGGTAATAGTCGAGCCATCTGTGCAAGTCGCCGTATTTTTCTTCGCCCTCCTAGCCCGCGCCGGCTTACACCTTCCGTAACACCGGAGGCGGAGCGGCTGAGCCGCTCCGCCTCCGGTGTTAAAGGGAGAGAGTCTATGGAAAGAATAAATGGTATTAGCCCTCGTTGCAGCTCTTTTCCAGCCGCACATAGGTTTTATAGCGCTCATTTGCCTCGCGCTGTGCCTGCGCAAACAGCTTTTCGGCCATTTCAGGATATTTGACCTTCAGTCCGGCATACCGGACCTCGCCTTCAAAGAACTCACTGACCGGCAGGGAGGGCTCCTTGTAGTCCAGAGAGAACGGCTTTTCCGCCTTGTCGGGGTTATAGCGGTAGAGAGGCCACAGGCCACAGTCAACAGCCTTTTTCATCTCCGCCTGGACGCTGCTCATGCCGGCCTTGATGCCGTGGTTGATGCAGGGGGCATAGGCGATGATGATAGAGGGGCCCTTGTGCTCTACGGCTTCAGTGACAGCCTTCATCAGCTGCGCAGGATTAGCTCCCATGGCAACGGAGGCCACGTACACGTTCGGATAGGTCATCATCAATCGACCCAAATCCTTCTTAGCGGTCTTTTTGCCTCCGTCAGCGAACTTCGCGGAGGCGCCCACGGGAGTGGCCTTGGAGGACTGCCCACCGGTGTTGGAATACACCTCCGTGTCCACCACGAATATATTGACGTCCTCACCGGAAGCGATGACGTGATCCAGGCCTCCGTAGCCAATATCATAGGCCCAGCCATCGCCGCCAAAGAGCCATACCACCTTCTTGCTCAGCTGATCCCGGTGCAACAGGATGTCGCCCGCCAAGCCTCTGGCCTCTCCGGTGAGCTCCGCCGCCTCCAGGGCCGACACTAGGGCGCGGGCATCCGCGTCGTTAGCGTCCAGATCGTCGAAAGAGGCGATCCAGGCGTTGATCGCACTCTCCAGCTCGGTACCTGTCACCATAGGCAGCAGCTTCTCTGCCTGGAGTCTCACAGCGCCGCGGCGTTGCTTGACGGCCAGTGCCATGCCAAGGCCGTTCTCCGCCTGGTCTTCAAACAGCGTGCCGTAGAAAGCGGGACCTCGACCCTCCTTGTTCACGGTGTAGGGCAGAGAAGGGAATGCACCGGCCCAGGCCAGGGAGCAGCCCACGCCATTGACCCAGTAGGTCTTCTCGCCGTACAGCTGCGTCAGGAGCTTGGCATAGGGCGTCTCACCGCAGCCGGCGCAGGCGCCTGAGAACTCCACCAGAGGCTGGCTGAACTGGCTGCCCTTCAGGGTCTTACGGTTGAACACACCCGGCTTGTCGGAAAGGGACAGTGCATAATTCCAGTTGGTCTCGTCGTACATCGTGTCATCCACAGGCCGCATGGTCAGCGCCTTGTCCTTGGCCAGGCAGGAGGCCGCGCAAGATCCGCAACCGGTGCAGTCCATCGTGCTGACCTGCAGGCGGTATTTCAGGCCCTGCGCGCCCTTGGCATCCACCAGGGTAAAGCCGGCGGGAGCCGCCTGGGCCTCCGCCTCATCCACCAGGTAGGCACGGATGGCCGCGTGGGGGCAGACAAAGGTGCACTGGTTGCACTGCAGGCACTTGGTGGGGTCCCAGCTGGGCAGTGCGCTGGCAATTCCACGTTTATCGTACTTGGAGGTTCCCAGTGGATAGGTGCCGTCCTGGTGGGCCAGGAACGTGGACACGGGCAGATCGTCGCCCCGCTGACGGTTACAGGGAACCACAATCTTCTTCACCACATCGGGCAGATCCTCATCCACCGTGTGGTCATCGGCGGCCTGAGACCAGACCTCGGGAACCTCTATCTTCACGGGGCTGTTGATGCCGGCGTCCACAGCGGCCAGATTCATGCTGACGACCTTCTCACCCTTCTTGGCATAGGTCTTTCGAGCGGCCTCCTTCATATAGCGGACGGCCTCCTCCACAGGCATGACATTGGCCAGTTTGAAGAATGCGGACTGCAAAATCAGATTGGCGTGGTTGCCGAGGCCCAGCTCCCGGGCTATCCGGTTGGCGTCCACGGTGTAAAACTGTATCCGGTGATCAGCAATATACTTTTTCACATCGCCGGGCAGGTTCCTCTCCAGTTCCTCGCCGGTCCAGGAAGTGTTCAGCAGGAAAGTACCGCCGTCCTTGATCTCGTGGATCATATCATAGCGGGTAATGTAAGACTGGGCGTGGCATGCCAGGAAGTCCGCAGCCTTGATGAGATAGGTGGAACGGATAGGGCTTTTGCTGAAACGCAGGTGGCTTTTGGTGATGCCATAGGATTTCTTGGAGTCGTACTCAAAGTACGCCTGGGTGTACATCCCGGCGTGATCACCGATGATCTTGGCAGAGTTCTTGTTGGCGCCTACCGTGCCGTCGGAACCAAGACCCCAGAATTTGCAACTGACAGTGTCCCCGGACTCAGTGATGAGGGGTTCCTCCACATTCAGGCTCAGGTGGGTCACATCGTCCACCACACCGATGGTAAACATCTGCCGGGGCTCCTCTGAGGCCATGTTGTCGAACACAGCCTTGATCTGGGCGGGTGTGACGTCCTTAGAGGCCAAGCCGTAGCGGCCGCCGAAGATGGCTGGGGCATTCCTGTTATTGGCATAAGCGGCGCAGACATCCAGATAGACGGCGCCGGCAATCGCGCCGGGCTCCTTGGAGCGGTCCATAGCTGTGACCTTCTTCACAGTTTTCGGCATGGCGCTGAGGAAGTATTCCATGTCAAACGGCCGGTACAGGTGAATCTGCAGCATGCCGACCTTTTCGCCTCTGGCATTCAGGAAATCCACGACCTCCCGGGTAGCCTCGCAGGCGGAACCCAGCAGGACAACGACGCGCTCCGCGTCTTTGGCTCCGTAATAGTTGAAAATGTGGTAATCCCGGCCAGTGATCCTGTTGATCTCCAGCATGTAGTTCTCCACAATGCCCGGAATGGCGTTATAAGCGCCGTTGTTGGCCTCCTGGGACTGATAGTAGACATCGGGCCCCTGGACGGTGGTACGTTGAACGGGATGCTCAGGGTTCATGGCAATACGGTGGTACGCCTCCAGAGCGTCGCGGTCCATCAGCTTCGCAACCGCGTCTAGGTCAATGGTCTCAATCTTCTGAATCTCGTGAGAGGTGCGGAAGCCGTCAAAGAAGTGCATGAAGGGCACCCGGGTCTTGACGGTGGTTAGATGGGCGATAGCGGCCAGGTCCATGACCTCCTGGACGCTGGCGGTGGATAGCATGGTTACGCCGCAGGCGCGGCAACTCATGACGTCCTGGTGGTCTCCGAAGATGTTGTTGGCATGCTGTGCCACCGAGCGTGCAGCCACGTGGAACACGGCAGGCATCCGGTGACCGGCCATAATGTACAGGTTCGGAATCATCAGTAGCAAGCCCTGGGAAGAGGTAAAGGTGGTGGCCATGGCGCCGGCCTCCGCCGCGCCGTGCAGAGCGCCGGAGGCGCCACCCTCGGACTGCATTTCCACCAAGGTGACGGGCTGGCCGAACATGTTCTTGCGTCCGGCCGCGGCCCACTCGTCAACCCTCTCACTCATAGGAGAAGATGGGGTAATGGGGAAAATGCCAGCGATGTCGGTAAAGTGGTAGGCAACGGTGGCGCAGGCCTCATTCCCGTCCATCGTTTTCATAATTTTTTTCTTAACAGACATGACGTCCCCTCCTTTTTGATATTATCAAACATCGTTCTTATTTATTGATAAGAATATTTAAAAATGTTTTCTTCGGTTTGTCAAGAGAAATCTCAACTTTTTTTAAAAAAGCCGCGCTGGCTCCTATATCTCCCGGATTTTTTCAAGAAACCGCTCTGTGAGGCCAGCGGCCATCTCAACCAGCTGCTCAACCTCGGCCTTCTCTGCTGCGTCAATATGGATGCCGCAGCTCACCAGAACCGTCTTTTGCAGCACCGCGCAACAGCGGACGGCACAGGAAAATGCCAGCTCCGTCTCCCGATGCCCTGGCACCGTTACGACGCTACACTCGACGCGCTCCCCCTGCCACCATGCCGCTGCTGCCGCTCCGATGTGCGGCCGTTCACCGCCGCTTAGCGTGATCGACCAGTCATCTCCGATCCGCTCCCAGCACAGGCTGACATTCAAGCGGCTGCTCCCAGTATTCAGCATCCCCGTCATGTGTGATACTCCCACCTGTCCATATCGTTTTCGTAGATACCGAAGCTGTCAAGGACCTTGCACGCGATATGCCGCACCATATCTGAAATGGACTCCGGGCGATTATAGAACGTCATCACAGGCGGAATGATCGTGCACCCCAGTTCGGCCAGCGTCAGCAGGTTCCGGCAGTGGATCACGTTCATAGGCGCCTCGCGGGGAACCAAGGTTAGCTGCCGGCGTTCCTTCAGCACGACATCTGCCGCCCGCAGCAGCAGGTTGTCGGTATAGCCGCAGGCAATCCCGGCCACGGTCTTCATGCTGCACGGCACGATGACCATGCCCTCTGTCCGAAATGTTCCGCTGGCGACGGAATTTCCGATGTCTCGTGGGCTGCAGACTACGTCGGCAAGCGCTTTCAGCTGATCCACACCCGGTGCATATTCAATCTCCGCGGTTGTCTCTGCGGCCGGTGTCATAATCAAAAATGTGCGCCAGTCCGACTCCCGCTTCAACCGTTCCAGCACAGCGGCCGCGATGGCCGTGCCTGATGCGCCGCTGATCCCAACGATCACATGTTTCATCATACCGCCTCCCAAGCAATTCGTCTCCGTGTCTCCGTTAACTCCTCCGGTCTTCTCGGCCACTCCAGAACGAGAGAGCCGCGCCGGTCAGAATCAGCGCGATGCCGATTCCTGTTCCCAGGATCAGATGCTCGTTCCACAGGAAACTCCCGAACACCGCGGAAAAGATGATGGAGAGATAATTATATATGGATATTTTCCCCGCAGCGGCATACTGGTAGGCCGACGTGTTCAGCTGGTTAAAGAGCAGCGCCGCCAGTCCCAGGCAGACCAGCTTAAACCACTCCGCGCCCACGGGCATCACAAACCCGCCCATCAGCATCACAGGAAACGCCACCAAAATGGAGACAACATTATAATAAAACACGATGGTGGGCGTGTCCACATCATGTTTCAGCTTTCTCACCAGCGTGTACGAGCAGCCCGTGATCACCGCTGACGCAAATGCAACAAGATATCCGGCACCCACGCCCTCGAAGGTAGGTCGGATAATGCAAAGCGCCCCGGCGAAGCTGATCAACAGCGCCAGGAGGTGGTTCCTGCGGATCTCCTCCTTCAGGAATAGTCCGGCCAGGATGCTGACGATGAACGGGCTCAAGTTGACCAGTGCCATGGTCTCCGCAAGGGGGATCATCGCGAGAGCCGCATAATAGGTAAAGGCCCCCATAGCTCCGCTCAAGCCCCGCAGAATCAGGAGAAACCGATGCTTTCTCCCCAGCTTTTGATGCCGGAGCACCATGGAGCCGCTACCCACCAGAAGCATCACAAGCGCCCGGAAAAAGACAATTTCCATTGTGGGAAGCGCCCCCCCGATCCACTTGACGCAAACAGAGATCAGGGAATAGAACAGCGCGCTGAGAATTGCCAGAGATACGCCCTTTTGGGCGTCTGTCATTTTGATTGCCATCATGGACCTCCCAGGCAGGATTCGCTGTGAATGGCAAACACCCCTGCCGCCTGCTCTTTTAGGCGGCGGGGGTGTCTTGTGGGATGGTTATGCCTCTTCAGAAACAGCTTCTTGTAGATTCTTCTCAATCTCCTCCATTTCTTCGTCCGTCTTTGTCGTTGTTTTGGAGGTCTTGAAACTAAGGATGATCATGAAAATCAGGAAAATGGAAATCGCGATACCAATGGGGCGAGTCACCATGCCGATGGGGTCATTAGGATACTGCAAGATGGACCGCCGGAAGTACTCGTCCAGGGTCCGGCCGATCAGCAGTCCCAGCAGCATGGGAGGAATCGGATACTTGTAGATCTTCATCAGCATGCCCAGAACGCCGAAGAACAGCAGCATCAGCACGCTGGTCATGGTATAGGTCGTGGCGTAGGAACCAACTACGCAGAACACCACAACAAACGGCATCAGCAGGTTGTTGTCAACCGTTAGGAACTTGATGGCGAACCGGGACAGGAAAAAGCCCACAACGGCCAGCAGAATACCGGCCAGGACCATCAGAACCGTGATCTTGCAGAGGATGCCGGGTGCGTCGTTCATGAGTGTGGGACCGGGACGGAAGCCCAGCAGGAACAGTGCTGCGATAAACACCGAGGTCGTTGCACTGCCGGGAATGCCCAGCGCCAAGCTGGGGATCAAGGCACCGACCGTGGACGCATTATTGGCAATCTCCGCGGCGATGACGCCCGCAGGCTCGCCCTTTCCGAATTTCTCCGGATGCTTGGCCCCTTTCTTCGCCAGATCATAGGAGAACCAACAGGCTGCGGACTCACCGATGCCCGGGATGAAGCCGACCCACATGCCGGCAAACAGGCTGCGGAGGATGTTCAGCTTGTTGCGGCCGAACTCGCGGAGATTGATCTTGGGGAAGCCAGACTGTCCAGTGACCTTGATGGGGGAGTTTTCACGCAGTGTGAAGAACACCTCGCCCAGGCCGAACAGACCCAGAATGGCCACCGTGCTGTTCAGACCGCTCATCAGCGCAGGCTTTCCAAAGGTCAGCACCTGCACGGACTGAATGGTTTCGCAGCCCACCAGCGCCAGGATTACGCCTAACAGAGCGGAAATCCACCCGCGCACCACATCCTTGCCCACCAGGGAGCCGACGATGATCAGTCCGAACAGACAGAATAAAAAGACCTCCCAGTTGCCAAACTTCAAGGCAACCGTGGCGACGAACGGCTGAATAAAGAACACGATGATCATAGACGCGACGCAGGCAAAGATGGAGGAGTAGAGCGTGTAGCCAACCGCTTCCGCGCCGCGTCCCTTTCTTGCCAGGGGGTACCCATCCACAACGGTGGCCGCGGCGGCGGCTGTGCCCGGAATGTTAGCTAGACATGCCGTAATGCCGCCTGTTGAGATGGCAGCCACCAGAATTCCCAGCAGCAGCGCCAGTGCATGGTTGGTTTCCATCTTATAGATAATGCCAAGAACCAGCGCCATGCCCATCGTGGGACCCAGGCCTGGGATCACGCCGATGATATAGCCCAGTATAACGCCGCCCAGCAGGATCAGCAGTGTCCAGGGATCTGTGATGATATCCAACAGTGTGGAGGGAAGATAGGACCATTCTGCTACAATTGACATACTTTCTTATCCTCCTTGTTTCACAGCATGGGAATCTTGAGGTTGATCAGCAGCGGCATGCCATATAACCCCAGCGCAATCACCAGAATCGCAAAAAACACGATCTGCCAGCTCTTTCTGGCCTTCCAATTCAGGAAGAACACCAACGCGAATGCGTAGACGATGGTGGGAATCATGAACTTGAACATGTATGCGGCAAAAATATACGCAGCTGTCAGAACCAGTACAACGCCCATGCGAGTCCACTCCGCCTTTGTCAGGCTGGCGCTCTTATCCTTGCCGCCCACCTGCTTGAGGAAGAGTACCGCGCCCAGGATCAAGACCCCCGCGCTCATCACAATGGGAACAAACTTGGCCTGCGCCAGCACATTCGCCATTCCCTCCTGCTTAATGGGGTTGTTGGGAATGTTGATGGAGTTGACCAGCAGGAAAAGGCCGATCAGCATGATGACAATTCCCTCTGCGCCTTGTTTCAGCTTTTGTGCCAAACCAGATACCTCCTTCGTATCGCGGCCATACCCTCACGTATGGCTTCCTTGTTTCCAGTCAAAATACAGCTTCCCCGAATGGGCAGAGGAGCGGTATCTCCTCTGCCCATTAATGGATCATGCGTGCTGAGAGCACCGTTCTCAGGCGGCGGGCCAGGGGATTAGGTCGGAGGTGTCCACGTTGTCCCAACTGTATTCTGCAGAGGATGCGATGCCAAGATCAGCAGCGCTGACGGTGGTCATATCCAAGCTCTCCAACAGCTCTACATAGACGGCCTCGCCCTCGGAGAGGAGCTTGTCGGCCTCATCACCGGTGATGGCAGCAGGTTTGATGCCGATTTCCTCACAGTAAGCCTTAAACTCTTCGGAATCCACGGCATCCTGCCATGCCTGCTGGAAGGCTAGGACCTGTTCGGCAGGGGCGGTCCGAGGAAGGGCCACGCCCCACATGGCCAACTTGTTGGTGGTCTCCGCAATCTCAGGTTTCTCGCCGTCCAGTGTGGGGATTGTAATCTCCGTATCGTCTGCCATGGTAACAATCTTGTCGCTTTCGCCGGTGCAGGCCAGAGGCTTCAGGTCTCCGGATTCAATCAGGTCATACACGTCGCCGTAGGCGATGAACAGATAATCGATCTCACCGCCCATAACGCCGATTGCAGCGGCGCGACCGCCGGAATAGGGAACATGGTTGGTCTCAATACCGAACGCGTTGCAGAAGGTAACGGCGGCCAGATGCCCGACGCTGCCCAGGCCGGGGTTGCCGGAGCTCAGTTTGCCGGGATTGGCAGCGGCATAATCCACGAAGTCCTGATAGGTTTCAAAATCAGAGCTGCCCGCCACGACCAGGACGAAGTCCGTTTGGCAGCTGATAAACGTGTACCAGTCCTTCCAGCTCATATCGTTATAGCCCATGGCGCGCCAGGTGTTAATCGCGGAGATCATACCGCCCCAGGCGGTTTCGCCGTCGGTGCCCTCCGCAGTCACCTGCGTGGCGGCAATGGAGCCAGAAGCGCCGTTGACATTGGTACAGTTGTTGTTGCAGCCTAGTTCCTGGGACATCAGGGCTGCCACCTTGCGTGCCACCAAATCCGTGGTACCGCCGGCTGACCAGCCGACCACGCAGTTGATGGTTCCGTTGTTCGGGTAGTCAGGGTTTGCCACAGCGCCGCTTCCGTCTCCGACGGAGTCGTCTGCGGGAGCGGTATCGCCTCCGCAGCCGGCCAGAATCGCAGTCATCATCATGGCCGCCATCAACAGGGACAACAATTTCTTTTTCATGTCAATACTCCTTTTTTCTTTTTAAGCATTACTGCTTTGCTCGCTTCCATCCATCAGAGTACTCCTGTTCTCTCCCAGAGGGTATACAGCTCGTCCAGACTGCTGCACAGAGGCAGTGGGTCCATTTTTGTGTAACCGTACTCCGCATACCACTTGAGCTTTTGGAAGGCTGCCTCCGCCATGAGAGAGTTCAGGCCCAACTCATCCTCCAACTCCCTGCATTCCAACGCCTCATAGGATCGCCGCTCCGCGTGCAGAACACCGCTTGTCACCAGCTGTCCACAAAAGCGGGTGAAGCCCAGTTTTTGGAAGGACGCCTCAATGCCCTCCACGATCTCCTTCTCAATCCCAAGCTTTCTCGCCGTCATGAGCGTCTCCAGGGTCAGTGCCTCTACGCCCTTGACGAAAATGCTGCGGGTGAGCTTCATTTTGACAGCCCTTCCGGCCTCTTCCCCCACATATGTAAGGTTCATGCCAAGCGGGGTCATGAGCCGGATCATCTCCTTCGCCCCATTTCCGCAGACATACATAGGCGTCCGATGCTGGTAGATGGGAACTGCTCCCATTACGGAGGCATCCACATACAAATACCCCCTCTCTGCAAATGACCGTCCAAGTTCTTCCTTTACCGATGGCTTATTGGTGGTCAGATCGCAAAAGATGTGCTCCTTCGTCATATAAGGCAGGGCCTCCATGGCCGCGTCCCTTGCAAACTTTGCCGGGACGACCAGGAAAATAATCCTGCTACGCCTCATCAGCTGTTCGATAGACTCCACTGGGGTCACGTCTGTCTCCTGCAGGCGCTCCCCCAGCAATTTTTTCTGTCCTCCCTTTGTGTTCATTGCCACATCATAGGCGGCGTTTTCCGTGATGCCCTGTGTGTGAAAACCACATGCGATCTGAGACGCCGCCTCCCCAAAGCCAAGAAACCCAAGGCTGTGTTCCATGCCTCGTACCCCCCCCAACATAGTTCATTATTATCAAATACAGTTTTGTATTTTTAGGAAAGAAAAAGTCTCTTTCCGGGTACAAACATTTTCAACAAATGCCGGAAGAGCTTTCCATATCATTCTAGTAATTTTATATATAATACATTTCAGTAAAACTGTCAATATATTTTCATTATAACAGCATTATCTTCGGCAATATCAAACATTAATAGAGTGATTTTTTGTAGAATAATGATAGCACTCTCCCCAGCCGCGCGGTGGAACCGGGCATCGACATCTCCACCTCGGTGCCCGGTCCAGCCTAAACTTGGCTCCTGTAACCGCACTTACAGGTTGGTCCAGGAAATCTGTTCCTTAATTTTTGCAACCGCTGCGTCCATCTCTGCCTTCTGTCCATTGTTCAGAGGCAGCGTGATCTCCTCCACGCCGTTTTTCCCCAGCCTACACAGCGCGCCACAGGCAACGTCGTTGTAGCCAAACTCTCCGCCGAACACCGCAGAACAGGGCAGCAGCTTTTTGCTGTCCGTCATGATCGCCTCAATCATCTCTGCCAGATTGACACCGGAGGTCCAGCCGGTGCTGCGCTTGATGCCCAGACCAGAAAATTCCTTGAACCACTCCTTCGTTAAACAGATGACGGTCTCCGTCTCCTCCGCCGTCAGGGTGAGTGGCTGCCCGTCATAGGTCATCTGGTCCAGCAGACGCACCTGTGCGTCGCCATGCTCACCGATACATACACACTCCAGCCGACGGTAATCCAGCCCCTTGACCTCCGCCACAGCCCACTTCAGACGCATCGTATCATTGGAGGAAAAGCCGATCACCTTGCTGCGGTCACTGCCCATCAGTTTCCAGCCGACATAGGTAAAAACATCCACCGGGTTGGTGCAAATGATCACGATAGGGTCCTGCCTGCACACAGCCTTGATCTCCGCGGTAATCGGGCCAAGAAGCCCCATGTTGTCCTTAAGGCGTTCGCTGCGGTCTGTGACCTGGCGGGTGGACATATTCGCTGTCACCAGAATCACCTCGCAGTCGCCAAGGTCCGCGTAATGTGCGGGAGTAATCTTGGTTCTGGAGAAGGGCAGGATGGCCTGGCCCATGTCCATGGCCTGATTTTTCGCGGCATTGTCATTCAGATCGACCAGCTTGATCTCGTCCAGAATGTCCCGCATGCCAAGCACAAACGCGGTGGTGGACCCCAAAAGGCCGGCGCCGCCTATGATTCCTAATTTCATCTCATCGCCTCCCCGTCTTCATTCAGTTCTTACAAAGGCGTGCCACATGCTCATAGCGGGTGTCCACATCCTTTTGCAGGAAGTCCAACTCCTCCGGCGTCAGGTGAGCGAAACGGCGCATGTACTTGGTGAATTCCGTGATCGGCTTCCGGGGCTGCGTCTTGACGGTCATGCGGAATTCGCCGTACTCTGCCTCCCAAAGGGGGAAGTAGTTCGTCTGGGTGGCCATACGGGACATCTCGATAGCCTTGTCTCCGGGCGCCTTCCAGCCAGTGGGGCATGCGGAGAGGACGTGCAGATAGGCAAAGCCGTGCTTGGTGGCGTCAACCGCTTTCTTCAGCTTTTCCTTGAAATCTTTCATATAGGCAGGGTTACAGGTGGAGGCATAGGCGCAGCCATGCTCCGCCATCAAAACAGCGACGGGCTTGGGGCTGGCTTTTTTGCCGCGGCTGTTGGTGTCGATGGGTGTGGTATTCGTCCAGGCCCCCCAAGGCGTAGTAGAGGAGCGCTGGATACCTGTATTCATATAGGCCTCGTTGTCATAGCAAATGTACAAAATTCGCTCGCCGCGCTCTGCAGCCGCGGATACGCAGCCGAAGGCGATGTCGGCGGTAGTGCCGTCGCCGGCAATACAAAGGCAAGTCGTGTCCTTGCCCTGGCGGCGCAGAGCGCGGGAAACACCGGAGGCGCTGGAGGCCATGTTGGTCATCATGGTGCCGTAGTACTGGACTCCGGTCTTTTCCTGCATCACGCAACAGCAGGGGCCGCCGAAGAGAATGGTGTCCTCGCCACACGCCTCGACGGCCATACGGACAATCAGCTCCATCATGCAGCTCTCGCACAGGGGCAGACCCGGAGAAACCAGGTTTTCTTTCACATTCACAGACATTTTCTATTGCCTCCCTTTCTTAGTCTTCCCAGCTCAGCCAGTTGCACTCGTCCACGGTCTCGCCCTTTGCGGCGGCCAGTGTGATGGCCAGAGCACGTTCAATATGTTCGATGGTCACATCCGTGCTGGACAGGCCGTCGATGAAGTTCACCAGCTTGGGGGCATCCTCCATGCCGCAGAGCGCGGCCTGGGTCTCCTGCATCAGGTGTCCGCAGTCCCAGCCTAAGCAGATACTGCGGTCGATGATGCCAACGGCCTTTTTCCCCTTCAGAATGCGCCGCAGTTCCTCCTTGGGATAGGGGCGGAACATGCGCTCTCGGATCAGTCCCACGTTCAGACCGTACTCGCGGGCGGAGTCCACCACAGCCTTTGCATTGCCTGCGGCGGAGCCGGCGGTCATCAGCAGGACGTCAGCATCCTGGGAGAAATACTCCTCAATCATACCGCCATACTTTCTTCCAAAGATCTCCTCAAATTCCCTCTCAATTCTGGGAAATACCTCCTTGGCCTTTTCAATTGCCTTCTGTGTCTGGTAGCGGTACTTGATAAAGTTCACGCCGGAATAGCCTACATCAAACTGCATTGCCCTGCCGTCCTGAAATGTCGTCCGGTTGCAGCCGGAGACCGGCTCCAGGAACTGGTCAACCTGCTCTTGCGTGGGAACATCGACAGGTTCATAGGCGTGGGACATATAGAAGCCGTCGCTGGCCACCATCACAGGCAGCAGAATCTCAGGGTCCTCCGCCAGACGATAGGCCATCAAGACAGAGTCAAGAACCTCCTGCGGGGAGGCGGGGTCCAACTCCAGCCAGCCGCAGTCTCTCACGGTCATAACATCCTGGCGGCTGGTGCTGACGCCGCGCTGGGCAGGGGTCTCCCGGGTCACGTCTACCATGACGGCGGGAATCCGCATGCCGGCACAGACCATCAGCGGCTCGTTCATGTAGGCAAGCCCCCAGGAGGAGGTTGCCGTAAAGACACGTGCGCCCACCGTGCTGGCGCCGATGATTGCGCTCATCGCGGAGTGCTCGCCCTCCACCTCGATAATATCGCAGTCCAGCTCGCCGGCCGCGACGACCTTGGTAATATCCTCGGAAATCTGGGACTGCGGAGTGATGGGATACACGGCTGCCACTTCCACACGGGCCAGCTTTGCACCATAGACGGCAGCCTTGTTACCACTTAAAACCTTCAGCATTTCTTGTTACCTCCCTCTTATTTCTCTTCCAGCTGCATAGAGATCGTCTTCTTGGGGCATTCGTTCACACAGATACCGCACCCCTTGCAATAGTCATAATCGGGGACGTAATAGCCCTCGTTGTCCGTCTTGATGCACTGGACAGGACAATAGGAGGCGCAGATTCCGCACTTGACGCAGTTCTCCTTCTCCACCACGGGACGGCGGAATCTCCAGGTCCCCGTGGCGGCGATCTGATAGGTCTCGGAGGTGTCGCCCCAAGGAGCCTCGTAGGCGGGTTTGGGCGGTTGTTTACAGGAGGTAATGTGCTCCAGAAACAGCGGTTTGGCCTTTTCTTCCTTCTCGACATTGTCGTAATCGTAAATGACAGCCTCATCATAGCCGCGCTTCATGGCGGTCTCGTTCTTCTTGGCCATCGCGGGACCTAGGCCTGTCACCATGGCGGCCTGTAGGTCCTCGATTCCCACCATACCGGTGGCCTTCGCAAAGGTGCCCAGCATAATCATGTTGGTAATATTCTTCTTAATGGTTTCAAAGGCGATCTTCAGTCCGTCCACCATCACGATTCTTCCGGGCTTGACACCGGAGGCTAGAACCTCGTTGACATCTGTACCGCAGGCAACGATGGTCCCGCCGTTGCGGAAGCCCTCATAGGTCTCGGGCTTGCTCAGCAAAGAAGGATCAAACACCATTAAAATGTCTGGGTGATAGCACTTGCTCTTCTCCCGGACAGGCGCATCCGCAACCCGCGCAAACGCGATGACCGCAGTGCCTCTTCGCTCAATGCCGAACGAGGGAAAAACAGAGCAGTACTTTCCCTGCTTCATCATGGCGTTGGACATGACCTCAGCTGCGACGACAACACCCTGGCCGCCACGGCCATGCAATCTGATCTCACTCATTGTTCACCATTCCTTTTCTCGTTTTTTGTTCTTGCTTGGGACTTGATTGACACAGATATCCTCTAACTCCTCTGGGGCCGTGTCAGATGAAGTAGCCAGCCTTTCTGGCCTCATACGTCAGCTGCTCACGGAACTGGGGGTGCGCGATGGAAATCATGGCCCGGGCACGCTCCGCAATGCTGCGGAAGCGGATCTCCGCGACACCGTACTCCGTCACAATGTACTGCACGTCGGCCCGAGAGCCTGTGACACCAGAACCGGGGGCCAGCGCCAGGTTGATCTTGGAGAAGAGCGTTCCATCTTTTTTCTTACCGGTGGAATTGATGAGAATGTAGGACTGTCCGCCAGGGGCCAGCTTGGCTCCGCGGATAAAGTCCGCCTGCCCGCCCGGGCCGCTGAAGGTGGTGGTGCCAATGCTCTCCGAACAGACCTGACCGGTCAGATCCACCGCAATCGCGGAGTTGATGGAGATGAAGTTCGTAAGCTCTGCGACCACATACGGATCGTTGACCCAGGAAATTGGGTTCATCTCAATGTCGGGGTTGTTGTCCACGAAATCGTAAATTTCCTGGGTGGCCCGCTGTCCGCCTGCGAACGCAAACACGGTCTTTCCGGGTTTCAAGGATTTCCGGCTGTTGTTAATGACGCCCTTTTTCATGAGATTCATCAGCGAGACGGAAAACATCTCCGTGTGAACGCCCAAGTCTTTGTGGCCGTCCAGCAGATTCCCCACTGCGTCGGGGATTCGCCCGACGCCGATCTGCAGCGTCGCGCCGTTGGGAATCCGGTCGGCGATCAGCTGTGCCGCCTTATAATCAGTCTCATCAAAAACTTCTTTCTTAGGGGCTGTGTACAGCTGCGCCTCCTCCTCAAAGACTGCAGTCACCTTACTGATATGGATCTTGTTGCACTCTCCCAGAATCCGAGGCAGCCGGGGGTTGACCTGAACTACGATCCTCTCCGCCATCTCAATGCCGATGGCGTGGCCTAAGGAATTGAAGCCCATGGTGAAATAACCCTCGCTGTCCATGGGGGTACACTGAACAAACATAAAAGTAGGCTTGATTCTCTGCTGTACCATGCGGTCTGTGTCGCTATAGTGGGCCAGAATGGTTCCCTGCGGGAAGCCATCCTTTGCGGCAGCCCGCATTGGAGGGCTGACAAATGTTCCGTAATGCGTGATATGTCCCTCGGTCTGGCCTCTCAGAAACGGATAATCCTGGTTCAGCATGAACATGGTGTAGAGCTCCACATTTTCCAGCTGCTCGCTTCTCTCACAGAGGCTCTCCAAAAACACATTTGCTCCACCATAGACCATGATCCTGTCGTTGGATTTGACCAAATCCATCGCCGTGGATTTATCCGTCAGCTTTGACCGATATATTCCTTCATAATTCATGGCGCTGTTCTCCTTACCCTGCAGTTTTGACACTTACATCTTTTATCTCAGATTACTTTCATTATATGGAGGATTTTTGCGTATCACAAACAGTATAAAATAGCGCCAATCACAAGTATTTCTTACCTTTCCCCACAGAAAGTTGCCGGCTTACAACAAAGAGTTGCTGGCCATTTTAGACAAAGTTTTTTCACCTAGGCCGCTGTTTTCAAGTCAATCGTGCAAGGAAATTTGACAAAAATCAAAAAACATGTTATTTTTATCATAAAAACTTATCGTTATTTTGACCGATATCACCTCATCTCCGTGCAAGTTTTTCGGAAAGGATACGGGCCATGGATATTAAACAGATGAAGTACTTTCTCGAAATCTGCAAACATGGGAGCATCTCCCACGCCGCAGAGAGTTTGTTTATCTCACAGCAGGGATTGAGCAGTGCGGTCCGCCGGCTGGAGTCTGAGCTTCACTGTGATCTGTTTTATCGGAAGAGCAACTCCCTGGTTCTAACGGACCAAGGGAAGTTTTTCCTGGAACAGGCCTCGAGCATTGTGTCCGAATTTGATAAGCTGCAGAACCATTTCCTGTTCTCCGGCGGCTCCGACAACCACATCTCCGTCATCTGTGTCTATAACATCATCTCCAAGAGCCCGCTGGCGCTTCAGCGGCTCCTGCTGGACAACACCTCCGGCATAGAGATTTCCATCGGCGAGTGCTACTCCAGTGACTGTGCCCAATACCTCGAAAATGACGAGTGTAATTTTGCAATCAGCTATGATATTGATGATTGGGGTAGTCAGTTTGAGGTCATTCCACTCTTCTGGGTCGAACACTGTTTCATCGTTCACCGAAGTAATCCCCTGGCCCAGCTGAACGAGATCCCCATTGAGCAGCTGCAGGGTGCCCGCATGATTTTCCCCGCGCAGCGCACCGCTATCCGCGCAAAACTGGATCAGCTGTTTGAAGAGCATCATATCCATCCGCTTATTGTCTTTCAGACGAATCAGGCTCTCCAGATTTATAACCTTGTCGCCAACGACCACTCGCTGGTCGCCCGCGTCACTGTTGCCGACGCCGAGGCAATCAACAACCCTGAGTTTAAGCTTCTCCGCTTGCGCGACGTCAATGTTTCGACCAATGTCGTTCTGGTCCACCGGTGTGACCGCCAGCTCTCCCTCGCGGAGCGCGCGTTTCGCCAGGATGTGCTGGCTGCCGTCAAGGCCACTTAACGGCAGCGCCCTCACTCAGCAGTCATATCCCCCTCCGCCGCACGAAGGGGCAGGAGCCCGATTCATCGGACTCCTGCCCCTTTTCCATAAAACCACCTGTGGGTGCGCCCCGCCCCTCCGGGCTGTCAATCCAAATAGTCCCTCAGATCAACATGATCAAACCCGGAGATGCGGATCTTTTCATATCTTGCACGGTCGGCATCCACAGGGATCGTGGCGTCAATCCCCATCTTGTCGCTTGTCCCGTGATTCGAGGATGGGTCCAACTTATTCCCCATGGCGCCTGAAATCACGAATACGTCCCGGGATGCCTGCACGCGGTTGGCGATTGCCCACTCCACGTCCTGGGGATCGTAGATGTCAATATCGGTATCGACGGCCACCACGTGCTTGATCTCTGTGCTGCTGGCAAAGGCGGCAAACATGGCATTTTTGGCCTCGCCCTCATACTTTTGAGCTATTTGGAGCACCACGTGATAGCGGCAGCCACTTGCCGGCGTAATATGCACGTTTTTGATGTTAGGCGTAGCCTGCCGGATAAGCTGCATCATCGTGGCCTCACGGGAAACAGCCCCCAGCAACAGATGCTCCATGGTGGCTGGAATAATCGTGTGGTAGTAGGGCTGGCTCCGGCAGGTGACTGCCGTGATCTCAATGACATGCCGGGGTGCCTCGGGGCCATAGGTACGGGGATATTCTCCAAAAGGGCCCTCGGCCTCCCGCACATGGGGCAGAATCCGCCCCTCCAGAATGATCTCGCTCTCCACCGGCACCTCAATGTCTACCGTCTCACAGCGGGTCAGCTCCACTGGCTCTCCCAACAGGGTTCCGCCGATCTCAAACTCATCAACGCCAAGTTGCGTGGTGGCCTGGGAGGCCAGCAGTAAGGAGGGATGGACTCCGATTGCCAGCGCGATTTCCAGCGGCCTTCCGGCTGCCTCTGCCATGTTGAACAGCTGGTTGGTGTGCCGCGGCAACAGTAAAGCGCCAAGATGATTCCTATCTCGGATCTCATGGCGGTGAATCGCCACGTTGCGGATTCCGGTCTCCGGGTCCTTGGTGATGCACAGCGCGGCGGTCAGGTATCGTCCGCCGTCCTTTTCATGATGCACACAGGCAGGCAGCATGCCCAGATCTACTTGGTCCCCGATCATGATGCGCTCTTTCACCGCAAGGCCTGCGCCATCCACAATCCTGCATGGTGTCAAATTGCTCAGAGCCTCGGTAAACTTTTCCATGAGCTGCGGATAGGTCAGCCCCATGGAGCGGGCAATTGCCTCTCGGGAGGTAACGATTCCGGTGAGAACCGGCATGTCACTTCCCTCTACATGCTCAAACAGTGCGCCGCAGTCGGGCTCCAACTTTTTGCCCACCGCGGCAAGCTCGTGGATGGGGCTCACCGTCTTGTGAATCTTTTTAAGTGTGCCCTGGCTCTCCAGCTCCTTCAGCCAGTCGCGCAAAATCGGCTTCATCAGCAACGCTCCTCTCCCCCGCTCCGATCAGTATACCTCCCCGGACGGGCTGGAGCAACGGTGCATGCGACCATCCATGCTCCCACTGTCCGGACAGTGGCTCACTGAAAGCGGGTGTTTTTTTATCGGTTCTTTAGCTTGTTCAGCACGGACATGTCCACTCCGCGCTGACGGAACCACTTGGGCATCAATTCCTTTTCCACCCGCTCGCTAACCTCTGGCGCCTTGGCAATCAACAGCTCTGCCAGGGATCTGGAACAATTCAGGCCACCCATGGCGCCGTCAAAGATGATGACCTTGTCGGTTCCCGTGGCGTTATAGGCGAAGTTCATGGCTCCCTCCGTGGTCTTGGCGACGACAGCGTGATCCATGTATTTGATATTCATGGGCTCCATGTCGAACATCTTGGCCTGCTCTGCACCCACGACAACTGTGGGGATATGCTCAGAAAAGAATGCAGAAGGGTACCCGGTCCAGGAGTAGTTGTGCACGCACATCTTGATAGCCGGATTCAGCGGGGGAATCCCGTCCAGCAGAGGCTTGCCGTTTTTGCCGTAGAATGCCTCTGTATACCAGGTATACGCAGGCAACGGCGTTTTTTCCATGTCGTACAGATCCGTGTTAGCGCCCACAAAGTTGGCGTAAATAACGCCGGCAGAGAACACATAGGGCACTGGGCAGGGGAAGTCCAGCGCCGCAATACACTCGTCAATCTCTCCAAACAACGTCATGATTTTGCCGTAAATCTGGCAGCCTATGAAGGTCGCGCGGTCGTTGACAGCGTACAGGTCATTATCTGCGTCCACGCCGATGACGCCGTGGGGACCTACATTTAAAAAGGCCGCAAAAGCAAATTTGCTCTGTACGAACTCCGACTCAAAGATGGCGCGTGCCGTAAAGTTAGCAGCCCTGGGCCCCAGATTCTGGTGGTAGGTGGATCTAGTCTCAATACGCGCGTAGGACATACCGAAAGGCTTGACGGCCTTATCGATCTGTCTGTGAAAGTGGACCTCGCGCACATCGGTATGGTGGGCGTGGATGATCCAATCCGCGTCATAGACGGACTTCAGGCCATAGAGCGTGCCTACTTCCGTCTCAATGGGAATTCCCTCATCCACAGGAGCAATTCCCTTAACCTTGCCCTCGTAATAAGTATCCAAGCCGTAGCGCTTCATATACTCCTCCGTCTCGCGGAAGCGCATGCCAACGCCAGCACGCAGCCGGATATTCCGGCAACCGGTCTTTTCAATGATAACGTCACGGATGGCCTTGAGCAGGATTGCATAGGGCTGGCCGCCGAACAGCGTGAAACCGTGATGGGAAGCCAGCACATTCACGGACTGATCCGGCTGAATCATGCTCATGTCCACCTTGCGCAGCTCTTCCTTCGCCACCTCATATAGCTTCTCCAGCGCGTCTTCCGGTCCTGGGTAAATAACATCCGGCAAATCCGGGAACAGCTCCTTGAGCTTCAGCGAGACCATACCCGGCATCTCCGCCACTCTCCTTTTCACAAGAGCAGGTTCAATACCGTATTGGGAGGGTCTGGGCGCAATCGGCATAATGGGGGGATGCATCATCTTGTTTTCCATATTACTGATCCTCCTTGGCAGAATCATTCACGCGGATCTCCGCAATCTCATCCAGCAGCCTCCGGTCCTCATCAAAGTAGAAGCCGCGGGAGCTGTACTTCTCTTTGACCGCCTCGGGGATGTCCCACGCGGTCACGGTGGTTCCATACCACTGGTACCCATTGGGATCGGGATGCAGCTCATTGCCGGCGGCCTTGACCATGCGGAGCATGGGCTGGATGCACTCGATGGTGCACCCTGTGCGCATTCCGGTCATAGAGGAGACCTCCTCCGGAGTAGTCGCGCCGGAAAGGAGCGCCGCAGCCACCTCCTCCGCCCGGGTGCCGACACAGTAGCACAGGACCTGTTCCGGGTTCAGGTGTGCCCTTTTGCAGATCTCCCGGATCTTTTCAGGGTCAAATTGACTTACATCCACACCCACATCAAAGGGATCGTCCCGTTCCACCATCTTGATGGCATAGCGCGGGCAGCGGTCCGCGCAGTTCGCGCAGCCCCGGCACTTGTGGTCATCCTGCAGCGTTGCCTTTTTGTCCACAACAGAAATGGCATAGACGGGGCATACCTTCTCGCAGAGCTTGCAGCCGATACAGAGCTCTTGATCCACGACTGCTTTCAACGTTACATGTTTCACAGTGTATCCTCCTGTAAATAACTAGAATGGTTTCAAGATACGTCTTATACAAATCTCACGCTGACACTGCCCAACCCGCAGAAGCTGGCAGTAAAAGAGTCGCCCGCCTTTGCCGGCAGCGCCGCTGTCAGGGCTCCGGCCAGCACAATACTGCCTGCCGCTAACTCAATATCATAGGCTGAAAGCGCATTGGCAAGCCAGGCCACCGCCGCCGCGGGATTCCCCCAGACCTCCGCGGTCGTGCCACTGTTCACCAGTTCACCATTCTTTTCCAGAGTCATACCCGTCAGCCGCATATCCACCTGGTGAATTGGCGTCATGCGGCTGCCCACCACCAGTCGGGCAGAGGACCCATTGTCAGCGATTGTGTCCACCAGCTTGATCTTCCAGTCCTTGATCCGGGAGTCCACAATCTCCAGTGCGGGAACCACATATTCTGTGGCGTTATACACGTCCGCGATCGTCACGGAGGGGCCCTTCAAGGGCGCCCTCAGACAGAAGGCCAGCTCACCCTCCACCTTGGGCTGAATCAGCTCATCCGCCAGACAGGGCTGCCCTTCCAGTAGAAGCATGGAGCTCAGCAGGTGTCCGTAGTCCGGCACATCCACGCCGAGCAGCTGCTGCATGGCCTTGCTGGTTAGGCCGATCTTCATGCCAACGATCTTCTCTCCAGCCTCCACTCTACGGGCGATGTTGCGCAGCTGCACCATATAGGCGTCGTCAATCGTCATGTCAGGATTGTCCTGGCTGAGCATTGCCACCTGCCTGCGCTCGTTTTCCGCTTTGTACAGAATGTCTGCTGCCCTTTCAATATTCATGCGTCTCTTCCTTTCTGTTCTCATGATTGTATGCAGATTTCATGGCTCACTCTGCGGCAGCCGTCTCATGGCTGCCACTTCTCTGCCAGAATCCTGGCAAGCACTGCCGCAATCTCCTCTTTTGCACACCCCGCTTTCAGCAGTTCAACCATTTTCGGCGCAGTCATCTCCACCTCGTCATGCGGTCCCGGAAGAGTGATCAGCGTCGCAATCCCAACCTGTCCGACTCCGACTCGGACGCCGTCCTTGACGTGCCGTCCGTGTCCTTTTTCATATTTTACGATATACGGCGTAGCTGCGGACGCGTCTAAGTGCAGAATGCTCTCCACGGAGTGATCCTTATCCTCCGCGCCAACGCCGCCGGAGGTGAGAATCAGTCCAAAGCCTCTGGACACCGCATCCGAGAGGATCTCCGTCATCACATATTCGTCATCTGGAATTACATCACCGACTACCACTTGATAACCGTTTTCCTCCAACAGCTTTTTGAGATAGGGGGTGTTTGTGTCCTCAATGAGGCCTTCCTCTATCTCAAAGCCTGTCGGAAACACGATAGCCCGACGGGAAACCTTCTCCATGATTTGACTGCGGATGTCGTCCACCCGGCGCAGAATCTCCCGCTGGTCACTGGACACCGCGCAGATCAATCCAAGAATCCCGTTGGAGTGGACCTCAGATTCCTCTGTCAGATACACGCCTGGAATCTCCCTCAGTGCCTGCAGCAGCTGTGCTTCCTTTCCCATGAGGTTTTCTTGCTGCACTTCTTTTTCTGTAATATCAAATGTGATATGTGATGAACGGACATCCACCACCATCACCTTGTCCTCCTGCAGCCCCAGCACCCGCGCCACTGCGGCAGCCATCTCTGTCAAGTTCGCCTGGTCCAGGGTCACATCACTGACCCAGAGTTCTGTCTTTTCCAGCAGATTCAAGCTCATGGTTTAATCTCCTCCACAACGTCAAGCCGCATATCCAGAAGCTGAGCGTCAATAATTTCCTTGCCGATTCCCAGAATGTCCACGCCCAAATCCGCCATCACCGGAATGTCCCGGATGCGGACGTTTCCGGAAAAGGCAACCTGCACCTGATTCCGCCCTCCCAGCCGGCAGAGCTCCTCGATACACGCGGTCAAATCGGAGATTTGTCCTGTGTCAATCATCAGGACGTCACCACCGCCGGAAAGCGCCTGTCGAGTCTCACTTGGGATAGAGTCGAGCTTCCCCTTGATCTGCACGACCTTTTTCAGCTGTCTCCACTCCGCTGCCGCAGTTAGGGCCCGCTCCACGGAGCCGAACATCTCAATGTAGTTTTTGTCAATGTAGAGCATTGGGGCCTCGCTGATTCTGACCTGGGCTCCGCCCACAGCTACAGCTTTTCGAACTGCCATTTTCAGCTGGGGAGGCATCTTTTTCCAAGCGCCGGATACAATTTTCACCCGCCCTGCCGCTGTCTCAACCGCACGGCGGGCAGCCGTGGCGATCCCAGATGTTTTGGCGAGCAGCCCGATAAGTCTCTCCTCCGCCAGCGCCATCTGCTTCGGGGACGCCGCGATTTCCGCCACGGTTTCTCCTGCCTCCAGCGCAGCGCCCTCCTCCAGGCTGCAGGTCCACTGAACGCCGAGTCGGGCCGCACACTCTGCGGCCTCCTCCACGCCGGAGATCACCCCGCTTCTCTCCGTGGTCAGCACCGCACGGAAGGTTTTTGTCTGGATCTCTCGGAACAGGGCATCTCGAATATCATTCATGTCGCTCTCCATATTTTGATATTATCAAATATCGTTCTTATATTTTAGTAAAAAAAGAACCTATGTGGTTCTTTTTTATTCATTGGAGATAGCCCAGCCGGGCAGAGAGCTGCTTGGTGCACATCAGGATGTCCGCCACCGCATCCTCCTGATTGACGCTTTCGATCCGCCCATAGGGGAAGGACAGACTGACTGCCAGTACTGGCTCTCCGTCGTGCTGTAAAATGGGCGCCGCGATGCATGTCAATCCTTGTTCTATCTCTTCCCGGTCCATGGCATAGCCAGCAGCATGGACGCGCTCCAGCTCTTTCATCAGCTCTCTTTTGCTGGAAATCGTGTTCGGCGTAAATTTTTTCAGAGGTCCCTTTAAAACGTATTCCTTCAGATAGCTTTCCGGCAGATGTGCCAGCAACGCTTTGCCCACCCCCGTACAGTACATGGGGGCCCGCCGCCCGATATTGGAGGCGCTTATCAGAGAGTCTCCCCTTTCAATCTTGTCCAAGTAGATGACCTCTCCTGCACTGTGCGTGGCGATGTGGATCGTCGCGGGATACTTCTGCACCAGAAAGGCGCATGCCTTCTTGGTCTCCTCACGGATGTCAATCCGCGCGAGAACCAGATTTCCGAGCTCAAAGAGCGTAATGCCCAGCCGGTATTTCTTATTCTCCGTCTGTTCCAGATACCCATAGCGGACCAGTGTGTTAACGAGGCCAAAGACCGTGCTCTTGTTTAAATCCATCTCAGCCGCAATCTCGGAAATCCCCAGTTCTCTCGCGGTCCGGAAACAGTTGATAATCTGTGCAGCGCGTGCCACGGACTGAACAAGGAGTCCCGTTCTCTTTCTCTCCTGCATGTTCTGTCACCACCTCGTTTGACGTATATGCCATTCTTAAGATATACTATATTCCCTCTTCATTAGGAATGTCAACACATTTTCAGTAATGTCAAATTTTATTTGTAAATATCGCATAATTTTGAGATATCTTTTTTTACATATTTTTGCTTGACTCGCAGGAAAAACATTGGTACACTGAATAAAAATTGATGCCGCTTCCCCTGAATTCCAGCCGGGCGGCATGGAACATTGTTCAGGGAGCTGTGGAATCATGACAGACAAACGGCCCGGCATCGCGGTCATTGACGGCCAGGGCGGCGGCATGGGCCGGGCCTTGGTGGAGCAGATCAAGCGGGAGTATCCCGGCGTTTTGATCCGGGCGCTGGGCACAAATGCAATTGCCACCGCCGCCATGATGAAGGCCGGCGCCCACGACGGCGCCACCGGCGAGAATGCGCTGATTTTAAATGCCGGGAAGATGGACATTTTGATCGGTCCCATCGGAATCGCCATGGCCAACGGTCTGCTGGGGGAGGTCACTCCGGCCATGGCTGCCGCGGTGATGGCCAGCAACGCGGTCAAAATCTTTCTTCCCCCTCAGAAAAAATGTGAATTTCACTTTGCAAACGGGGATTCGCAGTCGCTTCAATCCTACATTGAGGAGGCCATGCGGATTCTTCGTGCAGAGCTTGCGGAACAGCTGCGGTAAGCATTAAATGAAGGTCAGAAGGTCTTCCCTCCGCAGTCGGTTTTTTCACAGCGTGCTTTTATTGCGTGGATGTATCCATGCGGAACTGCCAGAAGGCATACCTTTGGAAGAGGTATGCCTTCTTTTTCTGTTTGACCGAAAGCCCTGTCCTCTTTTGGGATATGCGCCGAAGTGGCGCCTCTTTCATGAAAACACTTGCCAAGGAGATATGGAAAGGAGTCCCCTATGACACTTCAGGATTTTTTCCAAAGCACCTCCCACGGCGCCATCGCGTACTCCGGCGGCGTGGATTCCTCCCTGCTGGTCTGGGCCGCTGCGCAGTACGGGCGGGACTGGCGGGCGTATTATGTCCGCACCGTCTTTCAGCCCGAATTTGAACTGCTGGACGCAAAAAAGATTGCAGCCGAATGCGGCATCCCGCTGACCATTCTCGAGGGCGATATCCTGCAGTTCCCGGAGATCCGCACCAACCCCGCCGACCGCTGCTATCACTGCAAGCACCGGCTCTTCTCTGCCATCGGGCAGCAGGCAGCCGTGGACGGCTGCTCGCTGCTGATTGACGGTACCAACGCCTCTGACGACGAGGGCGACCGCCCCGGGATGCGCGCGCTGCGGGAGCTGCGGGTCCGCTCTCCCCTGCGCGAGTGCGGTCTGACAAAGGGCGACGTCCGGCAGCTGTGCCGGGAGGTGCACTTATCTGTGTGGAACAAGCCCGCCTATGCCTGTCTTGCCACCCGCATTCCCACCGGAACCCCCATCACCCGCGAAGCCCTTTGGAGCATTGAGCAGGGCGAAAACCTGCTCTCCTCCCTGGGCTTTCAGAACTTCCGCATCCGGCTCCACGGCGGTGCCGCCGTTCTACAGGTGCAGGAGGATCAGTTTTCCTATGCCTGCGAGAACCGGGAGACCATTCTTGCCCGGCTCTCCCCGGTCTTTTCCCTGGTAACTCTGGATTTGGTCCCGCGCAGGCGGGGTGAGTGAGAGGCGGTGTGATCTATGGCTGTCAAGCACGATATTCTCTCTGTCCTGCAGGAGGTCCGGGACGGGACGCTCTCGCCGGAGGACGCCCTGTTGCGGCTGAAGCTGGCTCCCTTTGAGGATCTGGGATACGCAAAGGTAGACTATCACCGGGCCGTCCGCCAGGGAGTGCCCGAGGTCATCTACGGTCAGTCCAAGACCACGGAGCAGATCCGCGGCATTCTGGAATCCATGCGCAGGCGGGGCTGCATCAATATCCTGGTTACCCGTATCGGTCCGGATGTGGCGGAGGCGCTGAAAGAGCAGTTCCCTCTGCGCTATGAACCGCTGGCAAGGCTGGCGGTTGCCCTGCCGGAGCCGGTCCAGAGCCGTGGTTCCATTGTGGTGGCCACCGGCGGCACCAGCGACATGAGCGTTGCGGAAGAGGCCGCTATCACCGCCGAGGTGCTGGGCAACAGCGTCACCCGGCTTTATGACGTGGGAGTGGCAGGGCTTCACCGGCTGTTGAGCAATCTGGAGCCGCTGATGAGCGCCCGGGCGGTGGTTGCCGTGGCGGGCATGGAGGGTGCCTTGGCCAGCGTGGTGGGCGGTCTGGTGGACTGCCCGGTGATTGCCGTGCCTACCAGCGTGGGGTATGGCGCCTCCCTGGGCGGACTTTCCGCCCTGCTCTCCATGCTGAACTCCTGCGCCAGCGGGACCAGTGTGGTGAACATCGACAACGGCTTCGGCGCGGGGTTCCTGGCCAGCCGAATCAACCAAATGGAGAGTGCGGAATCATGAAAATCTTATATCTGGAGTGCAATATGGGCGTTGCGGGGGACATGCTGATGGCCGCGCTGTATGAACTGCTGTCCCCGGCGGGGCAGAGCAGCTTTCTCGCAACCATGAACCAGCTCTTCCCCGGCGTGGAGGTGCGTCCCCGCCAGGCCGTCACCTGCGGCATCACTGGTACCCACATGGATGTCACCGTTCGAGGTGAGCCGGAGCACAGCCATGACGTAGCCCTAAGTCATCATCAGGACGCCGTCCACGCCCCCGTCCATGAGATGTCTCATGACGAGGCCCATCACGGCCACGAACACGGCCATGCGCACAGTCACCACCACACCACGATGGCGGACGTCACCGCCATCGTAGATGCGCTGGCACTTCCCCTGGAGGTCCGTGCAGCTGCCAGCGCTGTTTACGGCCGCATCGCCCAGGCTGAGTCCAAGGCCCACGGCGTACCCGTGGAGCAGGTCCACTTTCATGAGGTGGGCGCGCTGGACGCGGTGACGGACGTCACCGGCGTGTGCCTTGCCATCCACATGCTGCGCCCTGACCGCATTTCCGCCTCTCCCATCCACCTTGGCAGCGGTCAGGTCTGCTGTGCCCACGGCGTCATGCCGGTTCCGGCTCCCGCCACCGCCCGCCTTCTGGAGGGGGTTCCCTGCTACACCGGGGATATCCGGGGCGAGCTGTGCACCCCCACCGGCGCGGCTCTGGTGTCCCAGTTTGCCGGAGCGTTCGGCCCCATGCCGGTAATGACGCTGGAGAAAACCGGCTACGGTGTCGGCGCAAAGGAGTTTCCCGCCGCAAACTGCGTCCGGGCCTTCCTGGGGGAGGTCGGAGACCCCCAGCAGGCGGAGATTGTGGAGCTGTGCTGTCATATTGACGACATGACGGCCGAGGCCCTGGCCTTTGCCGGGGAGCAGCTGCTGGACCAGGGTGCCTTGGATGTCTCCTCCATCCCTCTGACCATGAAAAAAGGGCGGGCGGGGATCGCCTTCACGGTCCTGTGCAGGCCCAGGGATGAAGAGCGCCTCGCCCAGGCGATGCTGCGGCAGACCAGCACCAACGGTGTCCGCTCCCGCTGCTGCCGGAAGTACATTCTCTCCCCCTCTATCCGCACCGTGGACACGGCTTACGGCCCCGTCCGCCTTAAATGTGCTTCCGGCGAGGGCGTTTACCGGGAGAAGCCGGAGTATGAAGATGTAGCCGCCGCCGCCCGGAGGGCCGGACTCCCCTTCCAGCAGGTCTGGGAGGACGTTCTCACCACCACAAAGGAGGACCGCTATGAATAAGGAACTGTGGGAAAAGGCCGTCGCCTTCCACGGCCATGCGTGCCCGGGTCTTGCCCTAGGCGTCCGGCTGTGCGAATTTGTGCAGCAGGAACTGGGAGTCGGTGTCTCCCCGGACGAGGAGCTGGTGTGCATCGCGGAGACGGACTCCTGCCCCGTTGACGCCGTTCAGGCCATCCTTGGCTGCACTATGGGCAAGGGGAACCTTCTCTGCAGTCGGGCGGGCAAGACCGCCTATAACTTCTATGACCGCGGCACCGGGACTAGCATTCGAGTTGTCGCCCGGCGAAACACGGCGGAGCTGTCCCGGGAGGAGCGCAGGCGTCAAATTCTGGAGTCCCCCCTAGAGGACCTCTTCTCCACCACGGAGGTCAAATATCCCTTGCCGGAGACAGCCCGCATTTTCAAAACCGTCACCTGCGCCGTCTGCGGCGAGGGCGTGGCGGAGCACATGGCCCGCCTCCAGGACGGCGGCATCGTGTGTCCCCACTGCTTCCGCGCCTACGACCGCTGAACATCCCGGGAAAAGAGAGGAATCCCCCATGAAACGTTTTCTCAGCATACTGCTTTTACTTCTGTTGCTGTCCGCCTGTGGGCAGAGCAGGACTGCACCCTCCGACGAGGCTCCGGCCATCCGCGTTGTCACGGACAGCTTCGGCCGGGAGGTCACAATCCCTGCCCAGGTGCAGACCGTTGTCTGCACCGGCTCAGGCGCCCTGCGGATGGTCTCCTATCTCCAGTGCACCGATCTGCTTGTCGGCGTGGAGGACACGGACAAGGAGTATGAGATCTCCACCCTTCGGGACTATGCCCATGTAAACCATGAGCTGTTCGCATCGCTGCCCTCCATCGGAAAGGGCGGCGGCACTGGCAACACCGCTTACATAGAAGAGCTAATCGGCCTTCAGCCGGATGTCATTCTCTCCGGCTATAATGAGGAGGCACTAGAGGAGCTGGCCCAAGCTACCGGAATTCCCTGTGTCTCCATCCGGGCCCGCAGCATTAACTTCATTGACGAAAGCTTTTATACCGCCATGCGGGTGGCCTCTGAAGTGCTGGGCGCGGAGGAGCGCTGTGAGGCAGTCCTTTCCTATATTGACGCCGCCAAGGCGGATCTTGCCGCCCGGACGGCGGACATTCCCGAATCCGAAAGACGCTCCTGCTACGCCGGCGCCGTCACCTTCTCCGGCGCTCATGGCTTCACCGGCACCTACTCCAATTTCGGTCCCTTCCTGGCCATCGGTGCCAAAAATGTGGCCGATGAGGTTGGCGAGGTCGGCTATTTTGACGCGGACCCGGAAAAAATTGTCGCCTGGGACCCGGACGTGATCTTCCTGGACCCTGGCAACCTGGACCTGGTGCGCAGTGAATATGAGACGAATCCCCGCTATTTCGAGGCCCTGCGGGCGGTGCGGAATGGACAGCTCTACAGCTGCCCCTCCTTCAACAACTACTCTACCAACGTGGGGTATGCCCTGGCGGACGCCTACTATGCCGGCACGGTGCTGTTTCCACAGCAGTTTTCCGACATCGACATCGCAGAAAAGGCCGACGAAATCCTAGCCTTTCTCTTGGGGGAGGCCTATTACGACGAGATGGCCGCGGACGGCCTCTTTTATGGAGTGATTGAACTTGGAGCATAATTCCTACCTCAGCGTGGACATCCTGGAAAGCTACGATCTCTTTCTTCGAAGAAAGCGTCTTGCGCTTTTGATCCTGCTCTCGGTGCTGGCCGCCCTGATGCTGTTCGCCGCGGCCAGTGGCTCCTCCGGAATTACGGTAAGCCAGGTTCTGGAGACCGTCCTGGGCAGGGGAACCACCCAGACGGAGGCCATCGTCTTCCGGGTGCGGCTGCCCCGGGTGATGACTGCCGTCGCGGTTGGCGCGGCCCTGGCCCTCTCCGGCTGCATCATGCAGAATGTCCTGCACAATCCGCTGGCCTCCGCCTCCACGCTGGGCGTTTCCCAAGGCGCGGCCTTCGGCGCGGCCCTGGCCATCATCGCGCTCGACGCCGGTGTTCAGAACGCGGCCAACGCCGGGACCGCCATTACCATCCGCTCCCCCGGCACGGTGACAGTCTGCGCGTTCGCAGGAGGCCTTGCCACCACCGCGGTCGTGCTGGCCCTCAGCCGCCTGCGGGGGATGTCCCCCGCAGCCATGATTCTGGCGGGCGTGGCCCTCAGCTCCATGTTCACCGGCGCCACCACGCTGTTGCAATACTTCGCAGACGACGTACAGCTGGCTACGGTGGTCTATTGGACCTTCGGTGATTTGGGTCGCCCCGGCTGGCAAGAAATTGCCATAATCGGCCTGGCCAGTCTGGCCGCCCTGCTGTTTTTCCTGTGGAACCGATGGAACTACAACGCCCTGGAGAGCGGGGCCGCCACCGCCAGGAGTCTTGGTGTGAATGTGGACCTGCTGTCCTACGCCAGTATGGCGTTGTGCACCCTGATTGCCGCCATGAGCGTAGCTTTTGTGGGCGTCATCAGCTTCGTGGGCCTGGTCGCCCCCCATATGGTCCGGCGGTTCACCGGGAACGACTACCGCTTTTTGATTCCTGGCTCCGCCGTCACCGGCAGCATTCTTCTGCTGCTGGGGGACCTAGCAGGCAAGAGCCTCCTCTCCCCCATCGTGCTGCCCATCGGTGCCATCACCTCGTTTCTGGGGGGGCCGCTGTTTCTCTGGATGCTGTTTCGGGGGAGGGAGAGCCTGTGATTTCTGTTCAGAACCTGAACTTTTCCTATCCCTGCGGCCGGCAGATTCTGCGGGACATCTCTTTCTCCGCCCAGAGCGGGGACTTTGTGGCCGTCCTGGGCAGCAACGGCGCGGGGAAAAGCACGCTGCTCAAATGCTTTGACCACATCCTCAGGCCCCAGAGCGGCTCCGTCCTGGTGGATGGGACGGACCTTCTCTCCCTCTCCCTCAGTGAGCTTGCACGGCAGGTGGCGTTTGTGGCCCAGGGGGCCGGCGGTACCCGTCTGAGCGTATACGACACGCTGCTTCTGGGCCGAAAGCCCTACATCAAATGGGGCGTCAGCCAACGAGACCGCGGCATCGTAAATGATGTTCTTCAGCAGATGGGGCTGGGCCGTCTGGCGATGCGGTATCTGAATCAGCTCTCCGGTGGCGAACAGCAGAAGGTTCTGCTGGCCCGGGCGCTGGTGCAGGAGCCCAAGCTCCTGCTGCTGGACGAGCCCACCAGCAATCTGGACATACGGAACCAGCATGAAGTCCTGGGGCTGGTCCGACAGATGTGCAAGGCCCGGGGCATCACCGCCATCCTAGTCATCCACGATCCGAACCTGGCCCTGCGCTTTTGCGACCGCTTCTTGTTCCTCCACAGCGGCACCATCGCCGCGGCTGGGGATGCGTCGGTGGTGAATCCGGAGACCATCCGGGCGGTTTACGGCATTTACGCCGCCGTGACGCAGGTACACGGCGCGACCGTGGTTGTTCCCATCGGCGGGGCCGGACAAGAGCCGCCTCTGGGAGCTACGGAGCAAACCCGGGCCAGGACGTAAAAAAAGCCGCCGATTCTTGTGAATCGGCGGCTTTTTTCCGGTGTCCGCCTCATAATGGAATCAGGCCGGCGGCGGGCATGGGACGCATACGGCAGAGCACTTTGTTTTTCAAGACACTCTCGCAAACATCCACAGCACCCCGTAGATAAGGGGCTGATGCAGCAAATATGCCACCAGAGAGTGCCGTCCCAGCGTTGTCACCAGCGGGAGCCTGAGTTCCCGTCCCTCCCCCTCCGGCCGCAGGCGGTAGAGGAAGTAGCCCGTCCAGAATAGGAACAGCCACGGAAGCAGGGAAAAATAATCCGCGGAGAAAAAATCCGGCCCCGGAAACCCCAACAGTGCCGTGAGGGAATTCTGGTACCAGTCCGCCGGCAATGTCAGCAGCGCCGCACCCTCAAAGCCCAGATATCCTTGGTTAACCTCCCGCAGCAGAAAAAACAGGCAGAAGCTGCCCGCAAGGCCCGCTCTGGCGGGCAGTCGCCGCAGCAGCGGGTCCAAAGGAATGGTCAGCAGCGCTGCCGCGCCCAGCAAAGTCAGCACCCCCCAGTGGATGGGGCTGCCTGCCACCTGGGAGACCGCGCTCACCAGCGCCCCTCCGCCCAGGGATAGAAGTCCGCGCCGCAGCCGGTGATGTCCCAGATGAAAACAGTAGCCAGAGAGCAGAATAAACGTCCAGCAGATGCTCTGCTGCCAGAGATGGGCGCCAAAGGAGCGGTACCATGCCCAATCCTGCCTAAAAAGATAGACCAAATCCCAGCAGGCATGATAGACCATCATACTGACCAGTGTCATGCCCCGCAGCGTGTCCAGTCCAGGGCGACGAGTGCTCAGATACCCCACGGCAGTTCCCTCTCTCTTGAAAAATACGATATTATCCTACCATAAGCGCCCATCATTTTCAAGAAAAGGTGTGAAATTGCCCAGTTTATCCTATGGTGCATAAGCGGTCCTCCGCAAGGTAGAATAAGGGCATTCATCATATGAGGAGGATTTTTATGTCAGCATTCATCACGCCCACTGCCCTGGAGGAGTTTGCCCAGTATCTGCGGGCCGAGGACCGCAGCTCCGGAACCATTGAGAACTATCTGCGACATGTCCGCACCTTTTCCAAGTGGCTGGGAGAGAGGCCAGTCACACACGTCAAATGCGCGGAATGGAAGGAATTCTTGCAGCAGCAGGGCTACAGTGCAGTCACAATCAACTCCATGCTGGCCAGCCTAAACCGATTTCTGGATGTTGCGGGCTTCGGGACATGCCGGGTCCGGCCTCTGCGGATTCAGCGACGGATCTTTCAAAAACAAGAACGGGAGCTGACTCGGGAGGAATATCACCGTCTAGTGGCCGCCGCCCGAAATCAGGGGCGAGAACGGCTGGCCCTTCTTTTAGAGACAATCTGCGCCACCGGCATTCGGGTGTCAGAGGTCCGGTATATAACCGTAGAGGCAGCTCACACAGGGAGGGCGGAGGTCAGTTTAAAGGGAAAAATCCGTACGATTCTTCTCCCAGGTAAGCTTTGCAGAAAGCTTTTAAAATACGCAAAAGATCGCAAAATCGCCTCTGGTGAGATATTTCTCACCAGAGGCGGGCACAGCATATCCAGAAAACAGATTTGGTCGGAAATGAAGTCTGTCTGCAGTGCAGCAGGTGTGGCTCCAACCAAGGTGTTCCCTCATAACCTGCGGCATCTGTTCGCCCGCACTTTCTATCAGGCCAGCCGGGATGTGGTCAAGCTAGCTGATATACTGGGCCATAGCTCTGTGGAAACCACTCGCATCTACCTGATCTCTACAGGTGAGGAGCACGCTCAACAGCTGGAACAGCTGCGCCTGGTCGGATAGCAGACAAAATAAAAATTTTGTTACCATTCGGATGCTGTGTTTGATACATAGGCCACAACTGTACAAGGATTTTACCACAACTTTTATAATAACACAAGCACGACAACCTTATTCAGGCAACTCAAAATAGACCGGTCAAACCTAAAATTTGAGCGGTCTGAATGTGTATACACTTAAGCGGCATTACAGGCTAGGTAAGAAGGAAAAATATGCAAAAATTTTTACTTTTCCAACAAGCCTCTCATCAATAGCAGACAAAATTTTTATTTTGTCTGCTATTGATGGCTGATTGGAGCTGTTCAAGAAACAGTCCTAGGCGCACAAAGAACAAGGAGGAAGTGACCATGAAAAGAGTACTTACCATTCGCATGGGGAGCCTGTTGACCGCTTTGGCTATTTTATTCTCTCTCTTCCCCATTCCAGTCGCCGCAGTGGAAGCAGGCTGGATTGACCAAGCCCAAATGCCAGAGGATTATGCCGAAGACGCCTCGACGGTTACTATCAACTCCGCCGAGGAGCTGGCGTGGCTTGCAAAAACAGTAAATGCCGGAACCACATTTCAAGGCAAAACAATTGAACTGACTAGCAATATCGACTTAGGCGGTTCCCAATGGGTGCCGATTGGGACGAAATCTCACCCGTTTCAGGGCACATTGGACGGCAATGGAGCTGTCATTTCAGGAATGCAGGTCTCCAGTGACTCTGGCGGACTGGCTGGGTTCTTTGGCTATGTGCAAGACGCCGAAATTTATGATCTGGAACTGAGCTCCGCTGTCCTTACCACCCAGCAGACAGGCATCCAGAGGGCGGGACTTCTGGCCGGCTGGGTCGTTGGGTCCACAGTCAGCGGCGTCACAGTTAGGGATAGCAGCATGGAGGTTACAATCTCAGGGGCAGCGCAATTTTCCAGTTTTGGCGGTTTAGTGGGTCTGGTGGATTTCTCTGAAAGTTCCGGCGGCAGTTCTTCCGAGATCAGTGGCTGCAAAGCCACCGGAATCACCATCTCATACGCTGGCAGCGCCGATACAAGTGCGGCTTATACGATAGATCTTGGTGGTTGGGACGGATCTGCAGAGTTCTATCTTCCTGTAAGTCTGGGCGGCCTTGTGGGTGCCCAGGGAAATCCTTATCATGACAAATATAGAGGTGCATACGGCTATCCAACGTCCATGGATCACTGCAAGGCCGAAGACCTCACTGTGACCCGGACCGCAGGCGACGGTTCTCTGCTTGAGGCCATCGGTGGCATGATCGGCAGTGTGCAGACAGCCGCCTCAGTGGAAGATTGCTCAGTGGAAGACCTGGTTGCTGACTTGACAGCAGAGATTCCCTCTACATCTCTTTCGGATGCGATCCTTGCGGGACTTTACCTGGGTGGTGTCGCTGGAATCTTTGATGGAGACTCCACCATGCTCCGCTGCAGTGTCATCCATGGTGAGGTGGATTCCAGTGTCACCGGCGGCCATACAGATGACAGCAAAAACAGCGGCGGCTTTTATGGCGGTCTGGCGGGCATGTTAGGCGCTTCACCCGGAAAAACCTCCGACACAAGAAACCCGCAGCATAATCATGGCCTGGGCTCCACGTTGAAAGCCTGCTACAGCGAAATACATTTTGAAGTGACCGCCGAGGAGTCGGTCCGTTATGTCTCCTCTGTCCGGGCTTTGAATGGCACCTCTTCCGCCATCATCTCCATCACAGATACATTCTGTGATATCACAGACATCACTGCAGAACCAACCTCCCCCGGAAATGCTTACTACCCTGTATATGGTTACGGATATGGGGTTCTCTCTAACGCCAAAAATATGCAGGTATCGCAGCTCCATCCGGCAGCTGCCAACACGCTTTATGTTCGGGAGGCCCGGGAGCCTCTCTCCTATACTTATCATCAGGTGACGAATTCCAGCGATTCCAAGGTATATGCCAGCATGGGCACCAGCAACGCTGGAAACGGCTTTGACCTTGTGACGGACCTTGTGCGCACCTATACCTATGACACCTCTGTTCCGGCCCAGGGGTATGGAACAGACCGGCTGATTTTCACAGAAGCTGGAACCTATCCCATTACTGTGGAGATTACCAATCCGGATGATCCGGACTCTGTGGTTCAATTCACAAAAACTGTGACGGTCACACCGGCTCCCACGTCTCCTGAAGCCGACAGCTCCGCTGAAATTCTGCATCAAATCAACAGCGGGGACTGGCATGGCTCAGACACGCAGGACCACATCCTGCCCTCTGTGGATGAAGCGGTTTCTATTGGATATACCATAACCTTTGACCTCCTGGAGGTTGCGTCCATGTATGAGGATGCCTCCGGAGACCTCTGGTATTCCGGAGAAGACTTTGCTTACGATTTTGCATCCCCGTATGATTCCTTTCACGATACCACACTGACGCTTGCCTTCACCTTTGACGAGGGATTTCAGCCAAGCTCCGAACCGATCACGGATCAGCTTTCGCTAGAAAGCGAGATCTTGCAGCCTCAATGGTACGCATATACTTCGGACAACAACACCCTCTATATCGTATGCGACGTGCTGGCTGATGGGGGCAGCCCTCAAACCTACGAGATTTCCTTGACGGGGCTTACCGGCACCTTGTCCGATTCCGCCCGGGCCGCGCTGCGCAGCAGCGGCCGTGTGAATTTGAAAACCACGGTTCAGGCATCCGGCTTTCTCCTGGGAAACGACCTGGAATACGCGCCAACGCTGCATTTTAAATCACAGTCTGAAGCCCTCTGCACATTCCATGTGGAGGGACCACAAACCTGGACCGTCTCCTACAACCTGAACGGCGGTACGGGAGACCCGAACGCATATAAGGCGGTGTCCGTGATGGATGGGGGCACCGTCGCTGTGGCACCCGCCCCCATCCGAAGCGGATATACCTTTGCCGGGTGGAGCGATGGTACGATTCTTTACCAGCCTGGAGACGCCCTGACTGTTACCGGGAATCTGACTCTCACCGCCGCTTGGACGGAGAACGCCTCTCCAACCCCAACCCCAGATCCAGGGGACGACTCCGACCAGACACCGTATCTGCGCTTCAACTCCAATGGCGGCACCAAATTCGCTCCCATTGAAGAAACAGATGCCTTTCGCATCAATCCCTATGACGACGCAGAGTACGGCGTCCACATCCCCACCCGCCCCGGCTACTGCTTCACCGGTTGGTATCGGGACAGTTTCCTCACCCGGCGGGTAGATGAGGAGGAGTCCCTGCTGGTCAACGGCTATCTCACGCTGTTTGCCGGATGGGAAGAGAGCATCGTGCCCGCCATGCTCAACGGCAGCGATCATTTTGCCTATATCCAGGGCTATGCCGACGGTACTGTGCGGCCTAACGCCAGCATCACCCGCGCCCAAGTGGCTACCATTTTCTTCCGGCTGTTGGATGAGGGCGTGCGGCAGGATTTCCTGACCACCACCCACAACTTCTCAGACGTTGCCGCGAACGATTGGGCCAACACTGCCATCGCCACCATGTCAGCTCTTGGAATCATCCAGGGCCGCAGTGACGGAAGCTTTGACCCAGACGCGCCGATTACCCGGGCGGAATTTGCAGCCATCTGCGCCCGTTTCGCCTCCGGCGGCGGCACTGGAGGCAGCGCTTTCACCGATATCTCCGGCCATTGGGCAAAGGCGGAAATTGAGCGGGCTGCGGCCCTGGGCTGGGTGCGGGGCTTTACAGACGGCACCTTTCGCCCTGACGCCAAGATTACCCGCGCTCAGGCGATAACCATGATCAACCGGATTCTGAACCGCCTGCCAGAAGACAAGGACGATCTGCTGCCCGGGATGAATACCTGGTCGGACTGCCGGGAAACCGACTGGTACTATCTGGCCATTCAGGAGGCTACAAACAGCCATGCCTTCCAGCCCCGGGATCAGATTCACGAGCGCTGGACCGCCTTAACTTCTACTCCGGACTGGAGCCGGTATGAGTCCACCTCTGTCTAGTTCTTTGCACACAAGAAAGCGGGACCTGGTCCTATAGGAGCAGGTCCCGCTTTCTCAATATATCCACCTGTACCCTGGTGCGCCCATGAAATACTGGACGAAACCGCTCTTTTTTGGTAGAATAAGACGATTTTTCTTAAAACGTGGAGGTGGGACCCGATGCCTGTAGACGTCAAGCAGGTGATTGCCGAAACCTTTGCCGGACTCCTGGAGCATAAGAATGTGGAAAAGATCACAGTCAAGGAGCTGGTGGATGCCTGTCACATCAGCCGTCAGACCTTTTATTACCACTTTCAGGACACTATGGAAGTCATCGAATATCTGATGGAACAACGGCTGCAGAAAACACTGCTTGCAAGCCTGGAAGCTCCTTCCGTGCAGGACGCCTTAAAGTCAGTGATCACTGTCACATCAGAAGAAAAGCGGTTGATCCGGCATCTGCTGTCCTCTCAGCGAAGGGAAGAGATGAGCCAGCTGCTGAGGCGGTTTTCCCGTGCCTATTTTGACGAGATGATCCGCGCGCATGCTGCTGGCCGGACGCTTCCGGCCTCTGATCTGGAGACTGCGGTCAGCTTTTATTCCTATGGCGTCGTGGGACTGCTGCTGGATAACCTGACCAAGGAGCAAAATCCAGACATTCTTGCCCAGCAGATCAGCGGGCTGATTTCCGGTGAGATCTGGCGCGAATCCGGTACCGCCAGCTGATTTCCCCGCCCACACACCATGGAACACATCTGTGATTGCACTCTGTGGAGCGGTCAGGATTTATCCCGTGCCCGCATTCCCGCCGCAGCATCAAGTGCAGGCAGATGGTGTCATGTGCTTGGGGCTCTGCACCGGGAAAGTCCATACACCAATAGAACGAAAAGGTTCCCCGCGCAGGTACGCGGGGAACCTTTTCGTTCTGTCCTCCTCCGCCATGAGGTATCCGGATGCTTCTCACTGTCAGCGGCAGGCTTTTCAGTCCCGGCACAGAGCCATCCTCTCCGGGGATCGATCGCCCGCAGAACCGGTCTTGCGAACCAGGGAGTGCCGTTTTCCGGCATCAGGCAGGGCGTATGTTTCTCACAGAAGGGCGGTTATTTATGATAAGCCATAGTAGCGGGAACTTCAGGACTTCCGGCAGTGTGTACTCCCGGATGTTTACATTGGGGCCGTAAAGGAACACGCGGCTCTCCTCATCTCCATGGGTTCAACAAGGGAAAAGGCGGACTATCCTCCGGGCCATTCTGCCTGCCGCCGGGCGGGGAAGTACGGCGGTCTGGCCTTGGACGTGCTAGACTCCATCATCACCTGGGAAAGGCGGCATACTGCCAGTGGGATGTCGCCGCCCTGTTTAAAAAGCGCTCTGACTGCGAAATCCGCCCCCTCCCCCAACAGCACTCTCCTTGGCAGGGATTCCACCAGAGAATGCTGCCGGCAAAGGGCTTCATTTCCGTCATCTCCCCGAGAGACTTTGTGTTGGTCAACGCCGGGCAACGGGATAGCCTCATCATGCAGCCACTTTTTTTGACGAAGGCTCTGCAGAGGACAGCCTTCTGAGCGCCATACCAATATTGGGCGTCAGCCTGTTCAGCAGCGCCATTGGTCTGAGAGGTTGCTCCCCCGGTCCTTTTCCATGCATTTTAGCGCCTGGAGGCACACCGCAGTCTGCGCCATAGACTTGAATCTTCCTGAATTCCCGTTTGATCCCCACCTATCCTTGTTGCCGGTCGTGCCTTGTTGATATCTGAGCAATCGCCAAGTCTTCCCGGCCTGAACCCTGACAATTTCGCAGCCATGTATTGACAGCGGAGCCAATCTGTCAGTCTTTTTGACACTGGAAGGTATTTGTCTATACATAGCCCAGCCTTTGACAGTCGCCACCTTGCAGCTATGCTGGTATAAAGAAGACATGACAACATCCCGGAGGAAAAAACGGAGGAAACACGATGGCTTTGAATGGAAATAGCTTTGCAGCAAAGCTCCATGAACTGGAGGACGAGTACAGGCTTCTCAGGCTGCGCATTCAACAGGCTCAGCGTCTGGATTCCGCTCAACTCCGCCAAGCCCTCACCAGCGTCCTGGCGGACTGCCGTAAAACCAGCCAGTCCCTAGCCAGGAGCGTGAAAGAGGGCCGCTCACCGGCTGTAGCCGCCCTGTCCGGTGTTCAGCTGGACTATATGAAACGCATGGAGGAGCTGCTGCAAAAAGAACTGCCTGAGGATCTGCATGGCAAAAACCATACGGAAGCGATAGATCACGCCGAGGCCGCAGCCCTTTACGCAGAATATGCTATGGACTTTGCAACCTTGTCCATGCGCCAGGCGCTGGCCGCCGCTTTGGCCGCACTTCTTCAAGCGGCCGAGAACCAGGAAACTAACGAAAAAGGAGCGACCCAATATGAATGAAGTAAAAACACCCAAAAAGCCCCTTATTTATTACTACGGAATTGTGCTGCTGGTTTTACTGCTGTTCAACCTGCTGGCCATGCCTTGGCTGAGCCAGCGGCAGATCAAGGAGGTGGACTATGGCACGTTTCTGTCCATGGTAGAAAACGGAGAGGTCGGACGGGCGGAGCTTCAGGAGCAGGAAAACCGCATTCTCTTCACGGACAAGGAGGAAACCGTCGTCTACAAAACCGCTATGGTGGGAGACCCAAATCTGACCCAGTCCCTGCTGGACGCGGGAGTTTCCTTCTACGGTGAGGAGGTGGAGCAGACCTCCCTTCTGGCATCAATTCTGGCCTGGGTCTTGCCGCTGGCCATCTTCATTGCCATCGGCCAGTTCCTGTCCCGAAAGATGATGGATAAGATGGGCGGGCCCAATGCCATGATGTTTGGAAAATCCAACGCCAAGGTCTATGTCAAGTCCTCCGAGGGCATCAAATTCTCCGATGTGGCTGGAGAGGACGAGGCCAAGGACAACTTGAAGGAAATCGTGGAGTACCTCCACGATCCGCAGAAGTATCGGGAAATCGGGGCCTCCATGCCCAAGGGGATTTTGCTGGTGGGCCCTCCGGGCACCGGCAAGACGATGCTGGCCAAGGCAGTGGCCGGTGAAGCCAGCGTCCCCTTTTTCTCTATGTCCGGCTCGGAATTTGTGGAGATGTTTGTGGGCATGGGCGCCAGCAAGGTCCGGGACCTTTTCAGGCAGGCCAAGGAAAAGTCCCCTTGTATCGTATTTATTGACGAGATTGACGCCATCGGCAAAAAACGGGATGGGCAGATCGGTGGCAACGACGAGCGGGAGCAGACTCTGAACCAGCTGCTTACTGAAATGGATGGCTTTGAGGGCAACAACGGTGTGATCATTCTGGCAGCCACCAACCGGCCCGAGTCTTTGGACCCGGCGCTGACCAGGCCGGGACGCTTTGACCGGCGGGTGCCGGTGGAGCTGCCGGATCTGAAAGGACGGGAGGAAATTTTAAAAGTTCACGCCAAAAAAATCAAAGTGGCGGAGGACGTGGACTTCCTGCAGGTGGCACGGATGGCCTCCGGCGCCAGCGGAGCGGAGCTGGCCAACATCGTCAACGAGGCAGCCCTGCGGGCTGTGCGGGACGGTCGACGCTTTGCGACCCAGGCGGATCTGGAGGAGAGCATTGAGGTTGTGATCGCCGGCTATCAGAAGAAAAATGCCATCCTGACAGATCAGGAGAAATGGACGGTTTCCTATCACGAGATCGGCCACGCTTTGGTGGCCGCCAAGCAGACCCACTCCGCTCCAGTACAGAAAATCACAATCATTCCCCGCACCTCCGGCGCCTTGGGCTACACCATGCAGGTGGAGGAGGGCAACCACTATTTAATGACCCGGGAAGAGCTGGAAAACCGGATCGCCACTCTTACCGGCGGCCGGGCTGCTGAGGAAGTGGTCTTTGGCACCAGCTCCACCGGCGCCTCCAACGACATTGAGCAGGCCACCAAGCTGGCCCGGGCCATGATTACCCGCTATGGCATGAGCGAGAGCTTTGATATGGTGGCTTTGGAGACGTTGAACAATCAATACCTGGGCGGCGACACCTCCCTGTCCTGCTCTGCGCAAACCCAGGCAGAGGTTGACCGGCAGGTGATGGCCCTGGTCAAGCGACAGCATGAAAAGGCTGCCCAGCTCCTGCAGGAAAATCGCAAAAAGCTGGATGAGTTGGCCAAGTATCTCTATGAAAAGGAGACGATCACGGGCGAGGAGTTCATGTCTATCCTGAACCAGGCGTGAAAAGCCGGCCTCCTTCGCTGATCCGGATATGGATTTACGGTAGAGAGCTGAAAAAGCTAATCGTGCAGAAACAGCGGACCACCCTTGCGACCAACGGAAATGCCCTGCGGCTATACCTGTGCTGCCGCAGGGCATCTGGTTTTGGGTGAGTTGTGTGTTCTGCAGGGAATACCGCTGCGGCGGAGCAAGCGTGCTCACTCCAGGCAAGGCAGCCCCGGTAAGATTGTGAAATTTCTATCTGAGAGCAGGTCTTTTGCGGCGTTTATAAGGCGTGGCAAGACTTCCCTAATCCCTCGCTTTGCTCCTATTTGTCAGGTGGGCGGCTGCTGTAGCCGTGATTGGGATATGTACACATACAAAAGTATTTCATCGTGAGCGCCAAAAGCGAAAAATGATGTAGGCAAGAGTCCTTGCCTGCAAACAGTGGCGCGGGATATTGCGCAGGCTAAAGCAGCAGGACATCTAAAACAACATCAAGCATCTGGAAAGGCGCTAATTGCCCGTGCGTGCAACGCTCTGCAAGGTGGGTTACCAAAGCACAGTCACAGGAAATATCAGGAATCACAGCAACTGCAGTCCACTTGATCCCTATGAGTTCTTCGGCAAGCAGGCCATACGTCAAGTCATTTCTGCCAATACTTTTTTGTGGCGTGGCGCGATAGCGGTACATATGCATTCTCCTTCTGGTTTCCTGATATCCATCGAAACGGCGGTCTCAACAAAGATCCATTGGAAGAGACCGGCAGGACTGTATCCATGCCGGGAGCTGTTCGTATGTTCTCCCTGTTGGGACGCAGGGCTGCTCATGTTTGAAGGACAGTTAGGCCTGAGACAGCGCTTTCCCTGTATCATGGCGTCATCCATTGTCTGATTCCACAGTACAAACGACTGTCAGCTCCTGGTAGGAAACGTCAAAGAGTTCCATGATCTGGGAGAGAAGTTTGATGTGGATATTGGCGTCCTTTTTTCGCAACTTACGCACATACTCCTCACTGATCCCAAGCGCCTCTGCAACCGCCGCGTTTGTGAACCCGGAATCTCGGATTTTAACGTCCAAGGTGCCGTGATTTAACCGGTGATATTTGGTGATTCTCTCAAGCGGTTTGCGTACTACAGCTGATGGCATCCTTTTCATCTCCTTTTCCTTATATTTTCTATAATAATAAAGAACAGGGAGCAAAACGAACAGGAACTGCAGTTCTGGTTTGTCGATATTTGTCGATTTTTTTGACAAATGGCTGCAGCTTGTTCAGAAAGCTCCAGCCATTCCTTCAAAAGCCATCATGATTTTTGTTCAGCCACTGCCAAATACTCCGCCGGAACATGGGGCAGCGGCTTCCTGGGATAGTCCTCGCTGTTCCGTGCAAAAACGAGAGCCTGTTCCCACATCCAGGGCAGGGAACGGGTCTGTTCGTCTTTGCCATCCTGATAATTCCAGCGGCACTGCTGCCAAACCAGGGCATCCCGACCAATGGTGGTGAGCCTGGTGCCTTGTGTAGTTGACTCCCGGCTCCAGCTGGTTTGACGTTCACCGCCCTGCGGAAGTCCTGCCTTGTGTATGCCCAACGGCGCCCCACCGCTTTTACCGGCACGTTTTCTGCCTCCTTCTTCCTCCCGGGGAACGCTTCCCCCGCATGTGGGCCGCTATAGCCGTTTTCTTCGTGCCAGAAGGGGTCTATATGTACTTCCACCCCGTTGGATGCAAGACGGCTCCTTCCGGCCCTTCTTGCTGGCAAGGCGCAGCTACTCCCAAAGCCAGTCTCACGCCTGCGGCTCCGGCGTCCTTTCTCATCATAATTTTGTGTGGAAAACCGTCCCGGTCTCCATCGTTTTTTAATGACTTTCAGCTTTTAACATCCATATAATACCATATAAATCAGAGAAAAATCCAATATTCTCAATGGTTCAGACATTTGGCAAAGGAATGTCTATATGTGTGGGCACCCTCCCCCAGCCGTTTGTATGCCGACAGAGTGTAGTCCCTGTACAGGCCTGATCCGATTTTCCCGGCGAACGCAGAACACAAACAACGTCTCATACTCTCCTGTCCGCGCTTGTGTGTACCCCCATACTTTAGCCGCAGCTTTCTCGTCAAAACCTTTCTCAAGCCTTCAAAATTGATCCGCTCTGGCAAACCCGCCAAAAAGCGGCACTCTCTTTTGTAAGCCTCGCCAAAAGTATTTATTTGTTGCAAAAATCACTTTGCTCCTCCCAACAGTTTTATATACTATTGCCAACACAAGCAATCATTTGGCGCTCATTTCTCGTGCGACATGTCGAAGGCGGAAAAAGGAGGAAAGCAGTATGTTCTATCAAACCACTGAGGCCCATGAAGCCCTGCGGGCCAAAATTCGGGAATTCGCAGAGACAGAGGTCAAGCCCGTCGCCTTTCTATTAGACCAAGAGAACCGTTTCCCCACGGAGGCCGTGAGAAAGCTGGGCGAGCTGGGCCTGATGGGCATCCCCTATGAGAAGAAGTACGGCGGTGCGGAGCTGGACACCCTCAGCTATGCCATTGCCGTGGAGGAGCTGGCTCGGGTGGACGGCGGCACCGGCGTCATCCTGTCAGCCCACACATCCCTGGGTACCTATCCCATCTACGCCTTCGGCACCGAGGAGCAGAAGATGAAATATCTGCCCGACCTGTGCACCGGCCGCAAGATCGGCGCCTTCGGCCTGACGGAGCCTAACGCAGGCTCCGATGCTGGCGGCACCGAGACCACTGCAGTGGACATGGGCGACCACTGGCTTTTGAACGGCGAGAAGATTTTTATCACCAACGGCGGCGAGGCAGATACCTATGTGGTCTTTGCCGTCACCACGCCGGACATCGGCACCCGGGGTATCAGCGCCTTCATCGTGGAGCGGGGCTGGGAGGGCTTCGCCTTCGGCGATCACTATGATAAGATGGGTATTCGCTCCTCCGCCACCTGCCAGCTGCTATTCAATAATGTCAAGGTTCCCAAGGAGAACCTGCTGGGAAAGGAGGGCCAGGGCTTTAAGATCGCCATGGCCACCCTGGACGGCGGCCGCATCGGCATCGCGGCCCAGGCGCTGGGCATCGCTCAGGGTGCCTTTGAAGCGGCGGTAGAGTATTCCAAGGAGCGCGTCCAGTTCGGCCGTCCCATCTGCCAGCAGCAGGCTATTGCCTTCAAGATCGCCGACATGGCAACCAAACTCCGGGCCGCCCGGCTGCTGGTATACAGCGCCGCTGATCTGAAACAGGACCACGCCCCCTACGGTATGGAATCCGCCATGGCGAAGCAATACGCCTCGGATATCGCCCTGGAAGTCACCAACGACGCCCTGCAAATCTTCGGCGGCAACGGCTATCTGAAGGGCATGGAGGTGGAGCGGTTCTACCGCGATGCCAAGATCACCACCATCTACGAGGGTACCAACGAGATCCAGCGGGTGGTCATCGCCTCCCATATTCTTGGCAAGGCAGGCAAGGCCGACGCTGCTCCGGCCCAGAAGCGCGGTCCGGAGACCGGCGAACGCAAAAAGCAGATTTTTAAGGACGGCTCCCCCCAGGAGCAAGTCGACGCCCTGGTAGCGTCTTTGAAGAAGGACGGCTATGATTTCACGGTCGGCATTCCCTTGGACACCCCCATCGTTCAGGCGGAGCGGGTGGTCAGCGCCGGCAAGGGCATTGGTGAGAAAAAGAACATGAAACTCATTGAAAACCTGGCCAAGGCCGCCGGCGCGGCCATCGGCTCCAGCCGCCCTGTAGCTGAGACACTGCAATATGTTCCCCTGAACCGCTATGTGGGCATGTCCGGTCAAAAGTTCAAGGGCAATCTGTACATCGCCTGCGGCATTTCCGGTGCGGGCCAGCACCTGAAGGGGATTCGGGACGCCTCCACCATCGTGGCCATCAATATCGACCCCAACGCCCGCATTTTTAAAAATTGCGACTACGGCATCGTGGGCGATGTGCTGGAAATTCTCCCCCTGCTGACAAAGGCGCTGGACACCGGTGAAAAACTGCCTGCCCCGCCCATGAAAAAGATCAAGCGGGCTGTGCCCAAAAAGGCCACCCAGTCCCGGAAGCTGTACCTCTGCAACGGCTGCGGCTATGAATACGACTTGCTGCTGGGTGATCCTGAGAGCGACGTCAAGCCCGGCACCCAGTTCCAGGATCTGCCGGAGGGCTGGGTCTGTCCCCACTGTGGCGAGGGTACCGATCAATTCCTTGAGATCGAAGTCTAATGCGCTGCCCGGACATCAAAAGGAGGTATTGTTATGTATAATTACCGTAAAGTCACTGACGATCTGTACTGGGTTGGTGCCAACGACCACCGCCTGGCCCTGTTTGAGAATATCCATCCCCTGTACCATGGCGTCAGCTATAACGCCTATGTTCTGCTGGATGAAAAGACCGTCCTGTTTGATACCGCTGACTGGTCCGTGGGCCGCCAGTTCATTGACAATGTGAAGGCTGTGCTGGGTGGCCGTCCCCTGGATTACCTCGTCATCAACCACGTGGAGCCGGATCACGCCGCCTCCATTGAGGAGATTTTGCTCCGTTGGCCGCAGGTACGCATTGTCACCTCCCCCAAGGCAGTCATTCTGCTGCACCAATTTGGCTTCCCCATTGACGCCGGGCAGGTTGAGGAGGTCCAGGAGGGCGACAGCAAGTGCTTCGGCAGACATACTATCGCCTTTGTCAGTGCCCCCATGGTCCACTGGCCGGAGGCCATGGTGTCCTTTGACACTACCAGCGGCGTTCTCTTCTCCGCCGACGCCTTCGGCTCCTTCCGCGCCTTGGACGGCAAGCTGTTCGCCGATGAGTTCCACTTTGACAGCGAGTGGCTGGATGACGCCCGCCGCTACTACACCAATATTGTCGGCAAGTACGGCCCCCAGGTCCAGGCCCTTCTGAACAAGGCCTCCAGTCTCGTTGGTCTAGACAACATCAAGTTCATCTGTCCCCTCCATGGCCCCGTGTGGCGGAGGGACCTGGGCTATCTCATCGATAAGTACGTCCACTGGGCCACCTATGAGCCAGAGGAGCGGGGTGTCATGATTGTCTATGCCTCCATGTATGGCAACACTGAGACCGCCGCTGAGGTCCTGTCTACCAAGCTGGCGGAGCGGGGTGTCACCAACACCCGTCTGTACGACGTGTCCAGCACCCATGTCAGCTATCTGATCTCTGATCTCTTCAAGTACAGCCATTTGGTATTGGCTTCCGTCACCTATAACCTCGGCATCTTTCCCCCCATGCACAGCTTCCTCATGGACATGAAGGCCCTGAACCTCCAGAAACGCACGGTGGCCCTGGTGGAGAACGGCTCCTGGGCACCCCGATCCGGCGCTCTCATGCGGGAGGAACTGGAGAAGCTCAAGCACATGGATATCTTGGACGACAGCCTGACCATGGCCTCTTCCCTCCAGGAGCAGAACCTAGGCGAAATGGATGCCTTGGCTGACGCCATCGCCGCCTCCGTCAACCAGTAGCCCACTTCCTTACCAGGGCATGCCTTGGTGAAGCCTGTTGGAACAGTCCTTTGGCGGACTGTTCCAACAGGCTTTTTGTTGTCCATTCCGTGCGAAGCGCAGCCTTGCATCCAGGAAACGGACCGGACTTTATGAAGATATTTTCCCTTACCGCTGGATTCCCGCTGTCAGAGGCAGAGCGGATACCATATCTTTGCCGCCGGGTAACGGCTCCGCCTTTCAAGCAGGAAGGTCTGGCCTTTTTTATAGCGCATTGGCAGAATGCCGCCACGGTTAACACGGATACATTTGGCAGCGGCGTATATCCGGCAGTCTGAAGAACAACGGACATTTCTCCGCTGCCTATCACTGCTATTGACGGGGCACTTGTGTTTCCAGCGCGTGCTGACGCAGGAATAAGAATATCCGGCATGCCAGCGCCAATCCGTTCCTCACCGGCTGCGTGCTAAGAAATACCAGCTACGCGGAGCAAAAGCATTGTGTCCTCTGTCCCAATATGATGCATTTCATTTAAAAAATGGCGGATATGGCGATGGTTTTGCAGGATTGATCCGAAACCAACACAGACCCAAAATAAAAAAGTACACTCAAGGGTTCACCCTTGAGCGTACTTCTCTGTTGCTCAAATTCCGGCTCAGGACCAGCCGGCTCCAGCAGCTACTGTCTGACATGGACCATCAGCCTCACAGGGACCTCCACTGCTCAGCCCGCGCCGGAGCGTTCCACAGCCGATAGTCGGTCGATGGAGCGCAGGCTGTTTCACCGCGCCCCATCCATATCCCGCCGCCGGTCACTGATCGCAAGAAGCAGCCCAACATAGCAGGTGAAACTCCGGTATATTCGGTCCGGTCTCCAAGGAGCTCACTGGAGGAGCACGTTTCTCCGCCTGGCAGGAAACGACTCTCCCCGAAAGGCCGTCCACTCCGAAGTCATATCTCCTCTCCAGCGGCAAGGTGGGTGAGCGTTGTCCCGCTAGGCGCTCATAGGACGGCGTGTCAATGCGCAGGCCGCCGTGAAGAATACTCTCGTCCTCAAAAAGCAGATAAACCGCGCTCACGGCTTCAGCGCCCGGATGAGATTCACCATTTCGATAGCGCTCTGGGCGCACTCAGCGCCCTTGTTGCCAGCCTTAGTACCAGCCCGCTCAATAGCCTGTTCAAGGGTGTCAGTGGTCAGAACACCGAACATAACGGGTACATCGCTGTTCAGTGCCGCGCTGGCAACGCCCTTTGCAACCTCACTGCACACATAGTCATAGTGGGAGGTCGCGCCTCGGATCACAGCACCCAGAGCGATGACAGCGTCGTACCTGCCGCACCTTGCCATTTTGGAGGCGATCAGCGGAATCTCAAAGGCACCGGGGACCCAGGCCACGGTGATGTCCTCCGCCTGTACGCCGTGGCGCAGCAATGTATCCTCACAGCCACTCAGCAGCCTAGAAACAATAAATTCGTTAAACCGTGCACAGACGATGCCAACCTTGGTGCCCTCGGATACCAGTTTTCCCTCAAATATTTTCATAGTGTCCTCCTGTTCCATTAATTTTTCAACAGTCTAGAATATGTCCCATTCGCCGCCGCTTAGTTCGTAGGTAGAACACGTCTTCTGCTGTGGCGGCGATCTGAATAGGCACTCGCTCTACGATCTCCAAACCGAAATCCGAGAGCTGGTAGACTTTGTCCAGGTTGTTGGTCAGAAGACGCATGGTTCGAACGCCCAAGTCCTGCAAAATCTGCGCACCGGTCCAGTACTCCCGCAGATCCGGGGCAAACCCCAGCTCAATATTGGCATCTACTGTGTCAAAGCCCCGCTCCTGAAGCTCGTACGCCTTTAGCTTATTGATGAGGCCGATGCCCCGGCCCTCCTGCCGCATATAGAGCAGTACACCCCGGCCCTCCCGCTCGATCTGGATCAGCGCAGCGGCCAACTGCTCTCCGCAGTCGCAGCGGCGGGAGCCGAACACATCTCCGGTGAGACACTCAGAGTGAACCCGGCATAACACGTTTCCGCCGTCCCCGATCTCCCCCTTTACCAGCGCCACATGATGCTCTCCGTTCAGGTCGTTGACATAGCCGTGGATTTGAAACTCACCGAACCTCGTCGGCATTTTGACGCAGGCCCCCCGCACCACATGCTTGTCGTGGCGGCGGCAGTAGTCCTGCAGCGACTTGATGGTAATGACCTTCAGCCCCCACTCTTTTGCCTTTTTCAGCAACTCGGTGGTGCGCATCATGGTGCCGTCGTCCCGCATGATCTCACAGCACAGCCCGCACTGAGGCAGACCTGCCAGACGGCACAGATCTACGGTGGCCTCGGTGTGACCATTGCGAGTCAGCACGCCGCCCCGCCTGGCCACCAGAGGAAATACATGCCCGGGACGGCGCAGGTCTTCCGGCCTGGTGGCGGGATCGGCACATTTGCGGCAGGTGTAGCCCCGTTCCTGGGCAGAGATACCGGTGGTAGTGTCCACATGGTCGATAGACACGGTAAATGCGGTACTGTGGTTGTCCGTGTTGATCTTGACCATCTGCTCCAGCCCTAGCCGGGCGGCAAGCTCAGCGCTCATGGGGGTGCAGATCAAGCCCTTGGCGTGGGTGGCCATAAAATTGACGTTTTCTGTGGTAGCGAACTGGGCGGCACAGATCATGTCCCCCTCGTTCTCTCGATCCGGGTCGTCGATGGCGATGATAATGCGGCCCGCCCGCAGCTCTTCCAACGCCTCCTCTATTGTGCTGTATTGCTGTTCCATATCGGTGATCCTCCCTTCTTCCCTTCAAAATCCGCTTTCCATTAAAAGTTTCAGCGTAATCCCATTCTGAGGCTGTACAGCTCGTTCTGGCTGCAGCAGCTTTTCTACATATTTTCCGATCATGTCCGTCTCCAAATTGACCGTATCTCCCATCCTTTTTTCTCCCAGGATGGTGACTGCCACTGTATGCGGGATGGCGGAGATGGCAAACCAGCTCTCTCCCACCGCCGCCACTGTCAGACTGATGCCGTCAATCGTGATAGAGCCCTTCTCCACGATGTACCGCAGTAAATCTCTTCCGGCGCTCACTGTGTACCAGATGGCGTTTTCGTCGGTGTGGATGGCGGTGATGATTCCGGTGCCGTCGATGTGGCCGGAAACAATATGGCCGCCGAAGCGGCCCCCCACCGCCATAGCCCGCTCCAAATTCACATGGCTTCCCACAGACAGAGCCCCCAGTGAGGAACGCTTCAGCGTTTCATGCATGACATCGGCAATAAAGCCGCCGTCATCCTTAGCGGCAGCGGTGAGGCAGACGCCGTTCACCGCCACGCTGTCGCCGATCCTCAGGTCAGATAAAATCCGGCGGGCGCCGATGGAGAGCACAGAGGACGCCCTCCCCCGGCGGACGGCCCGAACGATTCCCAATTCTTCAACCATCCCTGTAAACATCTGCCGCCACCTCGCTTTCCAGCAAAAAATCCTCTCCGATCCTGGTGATCATGGTATTTTTCAGCTGCACAGCCTGGTCCGGGAGTCCGACCCCCAGACCGCCGATCGGAGACTTTGCCGTTGTTCCGCCAAAGAGCTTCGAGGCGACATAGGCCTGGACCTTCTGGACAGTTCCGCTCTCCAACGCCGCCCAGTTCAGCGTGCCGCCGCCCTCCAGCAGTACGCTGTCGATGTTCTCTCCGCCCAGCCGCTCCATCAGGGCCGGCAAATCCACATGGCCTTCCCGCTCCGGCAGGGTCCAGACCCGGCAGCCGGCTTTCTCATAGGGTGCGTGTCTCAACACGTCGCCGCAGGCGGTGGCCAGGATGGTGGGGACCTCCCGGGCTGTGCGGACGATCTTGCTGTCCAAAGGCGTCCGCAGCCGGGTGTCACAAATAACGCGGACAGGATTCCTGCCACCCTCCATCCGGCAGGTCAGCAGGGGATTGTCCGCCAGCACTGTCCCGATGCCCGTCATAATAGCGGAGTAGCGGTGCCGGTCCTGATGAACCCGGCGCCGTGCTTCCTCCCCGGTAATCCACCGGGATGCTCCGGTACGGGTAGCGGTCTTGCCGTCCAACGTCATGGCGTACTTCATGACCACGTAAGGCCGCCGGGTCTTCATGAAGTGGAAGAACACCTGGTTCAGCGCGTCGCATTCCTGCTTCACCACCCCTGTCTCCACTTCCACACCGCGCCGGCGCAGGATGCACAAGCCCTTCCCCCCCACCAAGGGATTCGGGTCGTCTGAGCCGACTACGACTCTTGAAATTCCAGCCTCCAAAATCGCATCCGTGCAGGGCGGCTGCCTTCCATCGTGGCAGCAGGGTTCCAGCGTCACATACAATGTGGCGCCCTCCGGGGATTCCCCGCAGCAGGCAAGGGCCTCCCGTTCCGCGTGCAGTCCGCCGCACCGCCGGTGATACCCCTGTCCAATGACGCGGCCGCTCTTGACAATCACCGCTCCCACCATAGGATTGGGGGCTGTCCAGCCCTGGCCCCGCTTCGCCAGTTCCAGCGCCATGTGCATATAGTCGCTGTCTTTCATGACTTGCCTCCAAACAGACAAAATGCCTTGAACAGAACGTTCAAGGCATCATGAAACGGCAGGTGAACCCGCGTGCAGTGACTTTCTCCGCGTGTCCCGCGGAAACAAAAAATTCTGGAATGACATCATTCCAGAGCAAATCACATACACGCAGGAATCTATATCCCTGCGATACACGATCTTCTTCCATCCAGACTGTACTGTCGGCCTCGGAATTTCACCGAATCATGCCTTGCGGCTCGTGGGCTTTACCACCGGTGGGGAATCACACCCCGCCCTGAAGATCCTGATTCAATTGCGGTTAGTATATACGATAGACAGCCGCTTGTCAATCCTGCTGTTCAAAAAAGTGAAGAGAAGCGTTCTCTCTTCCGTCCCGATCATGCCTCACTCATATGCAGCGCATCAGGCTCTGTATGTGAGTGATTTTTGTCGGTCCATGAGATAAAACACATAAAACTGTGTCAGTGTGACCGCACGAAAGAGGCTCTTGCAATCCTCCCCGCTCCCCCAGCAAGGCCTTGGAGCGACGACCGCTGCCGCTCCGGCGCACTCTGTCCGCGGGTCTTTCATCCCTTCCGAAGGCGGCACCCATCTCTGTTGCCAATTTTTCAGCGTCTTGCTGTTCGGACGTTGTTTTGATTCTTCTGGATGCACAAGCGTGGACGTATTTTTCCGCTACAATATAGGAGCAGCAAGTCCCACGAGCTCCCCTCATGACCGTCCAAATGGGACCCGTCCGCGCCGCCGTGACGCCCGACAAGCAGCTCATCGTCTGGAGGGCAGGCCGGACTGCGCCGGGTGAGGGAACCGGGCAGGAACGACATTTGGAAGGAGCAACATGAAAGAACCGTTAAAAAAACAGAAGGGATGGACACAGGAACATGGAACAGGCAAGAACCTCTCGAAAGAAATGCGTACATTGCCCAGGCAGGCATGAGCACACGGGCGGAAATCCTGGTGGATGCGTACCATCTGTCCAGCAAACGGGCCAGATTGCGGCGGCGAGGCCGCGGAGCCGGCCGGCGCGGCGGGTTATGAGAGCCGGAGGAGCAAATACATACGGCTACGTCCGGGTCAGCACACGGGAGCAGAAGGAGGACAGGCAGCTCATTGCTCTGCGGGAAATGGAGGTGCCGGAGAAAAACATCTTTCTAGACAAGCAGTCCGGCAAGAATTTTGAGCGTCCTCAATATCAGCGGCTCGTGCGGCGCATGAAAAAAGACGACCTGCTCTATATCAAGAGCATCGACCGTCTGGGCAGGAACTATGAGGAGATTTTAGAGCAATGGCGGGCACTGACCAAGGAAAAGGGTGTGGATATTGTGGTGCTGGATATGCCTCTGCTGGACACCCGCCGCGGAAAGGACCTGATGGGAACCTTCCTCAGCGATATTGTCCTCCAGGTTCTGTCCTTTGTGGCGGAGAACGAGCGAATCAACATCCGGGCGCGGCAGGCGGAGGGCATTGCGGCGGCGAAGGCGAGGGGCGTGCGGTTTGGACGGCCGCCCCGGCCGCTCCCCGATCAGTTCCATCAGGCGCATCAGGACTGGAGAAGCAAAAAAATAACGCTGCAGCAGGCGGCAAAAACTTGTGCCATGCCCGTTACAACCTTTTACGATCACGTGATCCGCTTGGAGCGGCCAGATTAAACCGGTCATTTTTGGATACGTGTACGTTTCCGAAAAATAGGTTCTCTTGCTGTTCTATTTCTTTCATCGGCAGCTTGCCCCTCATAATTAAGAGGGGAAGCTGAAATTTTTCGGAGAAAAAAACATTTCGGAAACGTACACATTTCCGATTTGAATGGCGCAGGGATGCGCGGGAAAGGAGGTCCCATGCTCTCGTTGCAGCTGAAATCTGGCGAATACCTCACCATTGGCGACGAGATTGCCGTCCAGATTTTTGAAGAATCCGGCTCTACCTTTCGGGTGGCTGTGAAGGCACCCCGGGAGATTCCCATCCTGCGGGGGGAGGTCCTGGAACGCACCGGCGAGCGCCCCGGCGGGCTGCGAGAAAAGCGGCCCAAGAGCCCCTCCGCCCAGGCCCGGGACGCCCAGCGCCTGCGGGAGCGAACCGAGCAGCGCAGCCGTGCCGAGGCGGAGCGGAGACGTGCCGCTTCCGAACAGGCCGCCGTCACCCGGGAGCTGCGGAGCATCCTCGCCCGTCTGGATGAACTGGCCCCAGCCCACGACCGGGACGGCCTGCGGAAAACCCTGGACGCCCTTCGCGCCAGGCTGGACGGCATCCCGGAGGCAAACGAATAACCCCGATTTCACCCGGCCCCGCGAGCTGGTTGAAATAGATCCATGCGCCGCATCTCAGGCAGTCCGGCCGGATGCCGAAAGCGGCGGCGCTCCACCCAAACTGGCGGGAGGGCATGGAACAGCCGCCCGCAGAAAACACAGATAAGGAGATCAAAATCATGCGTATTCAGCACAATATCATGGCGATGAACGCCTACCGGAACTACAACAACAATACCTCTGCCCTCAGCAAGAACCTGGAGAAGCTCAGCTCCGGCTATAAGATCAACCGGGCTGGCGACGACGCCGCAGGCCTCGCCATTTCCGAGAAGATGCGTGCCCAGATCACCGGCCTGGACGCCGCCCAGAAGAACGTGAAGGACGGCATCTCCCTGGTGAAGACCGCCGAGGGCGCCATGCAGGAGGTCCAGGACATGCTCAACCGCATGGTCTACCTGGCCAACCAGTCCGCCAACGGCACCTATGATAATGACGTGGACCGGGCCAACCTGCAAAAGGAAGTGGACTCTCTCCGCTCTGAAATTGACCGGATTGCGGATTCCGCCAACTTCAACGGCATCCAGCTGCTGGACGGCTCTTTGAAGGATGGCGCCACGCTTGGCGGAACGCCCATTGACCTTACGAATTCGGTTACGAATGTTACCATCCGGGACAATACCGCCACCGCCGCGGTAAAGCCCGCATTTTCCGTTGATTTGGATGGCTACACGATCAAGACGGATGGCACTGGTACCGGCAATGGTACGCTGAGCCTGCAGATCGGTGGTGCAACACTGACATCTGGTGATATTACCCTTGGTGCAGATCAGACGATTGACTCTGACACTATCGCGAATGCCTTTAACGGAAAGACCGTTAAGATCGGCGATGTGACCTACACTGCTGCGGTCAGTGGCAGCAAGCTGACCTTTACGGCTGATATTGACCCCAAGAATGAGACTGACGCCAAAGCCGACTTCGAGGTGAAGCTTGGCAATCTGACCGGCACTGGCGCTACTGGTGTGGGCACCATCAACGATGCTACCCAGGTTATTACCGCCGGCAAGCCCGCGCAGACTGTCACGCAGGCGACCGCCGACTTTAAGCTGTCCACCGATATGCTGGCTGACGGCACCACGATTAAGATCGGTAACCAGGAGTTTAAGATTGATTATTCTAGTGATACCACCCAGGGCACTACTATCGGCGTAAAGGATCTGCTGGATGATACCGGAAAGCTGGACGATACCAAGGTCGCCGAAATCGCCAACCGTATCACCAAGGCTGGCGGCACCAACACGGTGTTCACCATTGGTAACAATGGCGGCACGCTGACCCTGCAGAGCCTGACTACCAACAAGGACGATCTGAGCACCGAAGCCTTGGTTCGGGACCAGATTTCCGTTACGCCCAAGACCACGACCGGTTCCAGCCTGACCCTCCAGATCGGCGACACCAGCGACAGCTGGAACCAGCTGCAGGTGTCCGTGGAGGATATGCACTGCGCCGCTCTGGGCATTGCCGATGTGGACATTAGCACCCAGGATGGCGCACAGGATGCAGTCGATGTAATCAAGAAGGCCATCAACAGCGTGTCTATGACCCGTGGTACTCTGGGCGCTACCCAGAACCGTCTGGAGCACACCCAGAACAACCTCTCCGTGATGGAGGAGAACATCACCGACGCCGAGTCCACCATCCGCGACACGGACGTGGCCGAGGAGATGATGTCCTACACCAAGAACAACATCCTGATTCAGTCCGCTCAGGCCATGCTGGCCCAGGCCAATCAGGTGCCTCAGGGTGTGCTGCAGCTGCTGCAGTAATGCCTGTGACGGCAGACCACATATTTCCCGCCGCCTCCCCACCCGGGGAGGCGGTGGTTTTGTGCCCGATCCCGCCAGCGTGTCCCGTGGGGAGCGGTGGAGCAGGGAGAGAGCACTTTTTGCCACAGGCACAAAAAGACGCCGGGTGTTGCTCGGATGTGCACCAATGCGGACAAGTTCAAGAAAAAAACTCCCCGAAACCTAAACCGGAAATCCGGTTGAAAAGCCCCTATTCGAGCCCCGCCGCATGGCGGGGCTTCGTGCCAAGCCTAAAATTTCTGAGCTGGAAAGACGAACCGATACTTTTCCGGTAACGGAAAAAGCCGTCCGCAGGGTATCCCGCCCACTGTGAGCCCAGCGCAGCGGGTCACTGTGGGAAAGGGGGAGCAGCAAAATGAGCGCGTTCTGGCTTATAAAAATAAGCCGGAGCAAGCGATATGACGCTTGCTCCGACGTGGTGCGCCTGAAGGGACTCGAACCCACACGCATTGCTGCACGAGAACCTAAATCTCGCATGTCTACCAATTCCATCACAGGCGCATATTCAGTTCTTAAGAGCCCAACAGAACGGTAAATCTCCGCCGAGGGAATGGCAGCGAATCTCGCATATCTGTCAAATCCATCATTTCTGCATAAGAGTCTCTCTGAGGTTATGAGACATGTTCTGTTTCATGGCAAAACTAGTATAACATAACTTTTGCTCTTGAACAATAGAAAAATCTGCGATAGAATAAAATGAATTTTAAGAAAATGAGGTCCGCCGCCATGCTGACGCCCCGCGCCGCTGCAATTCATGATATGTCAGGCTTCGGCCGCTGTTCTTTGACCGTCGCTCTCCCAATTCTTTCCGCTATGGGGGTTCAGTGCTGTCCCCTGCCCACCGCCTTTTTATCCACCCACACCGGCGGGTTTGAAGGTTTTACTTTTCTGGATATGACCGACGAGCTGCCGAAGGTGGCCGCTCACTGGAAGTCCCTGGACCTGCGATTCCAGGCCATCTACAGCGGCTTTTTAGGCAGTGAGCGGCAGATCGGCATTGTAGCGGATTTCATCCGGGACTTCCGGCGTGAGGATACCGTTGTGGTGGTGGACCCGGTAATGGGGGACCATGGGAAGGTCTACCAGACCTACACCTCCGCCATGTGCGACGGCACAGCCTGCCTTGCAGAGCAAGCGGATATCATCACGCCTAATCTGACAGAGGCCGCTCTTCTGCTGGGCCTTCCCTACAGAGACGTACTCGTGGCCGACTGCCGAGAGATTGCAGAGCGCCTCAGTCTGGATGGCCGACGCTCTGTGGTGCTGACCGGTGCCTCTACAAGAGAGGATTGGACCGGGGCAGCGTGTTTCGACTCCTCCAGCGGGCGAACCGAGATGATTGAAACCCGACGGGTCCCCAGAGAATTTCACGGCACCGGCGATGTATTTGCCAGTGTTCTCACCGGCGCGCTGCTGCAGGGAAACCCGCTGCCACAGGCCACCCGCCGTGCCGTGGAGTTTATCCGGGTCTGCGCCGAGCGCACGGCCGCTCAGGACCTTCCCATGCGGGAGGGCGTGGATTTTGAGCCGCTTCTAGGGCTGCTGACCGGCGGAAAGCCCATCGCATAAACGCGCGGCACGGGAGCACCGTGCCGCATTGCTTTACTGCTTGCTTTCATCTGTTCGACCTACTGGGTAATCGATACTGACATGGTACAAATCCGCCAGAACCATTCTTTTTTTCATAGGAATGTGCCGCTTCCCCTGCCCATAGGCCCCGTATGCGCTCACCGCAGCTCACGGGCTGCCGCTTTTTGCATCAGCTGCATCGTCTGCCGCAGTTCCCGCAGGCGGGTCTTTGTTCATCACCCTGTCTCAGTCTAACGCAGCCCCTTGCGGCACAGATGGATTCTAAACAATCTGTGCTAAACATATATCGAAATTTCACTTGACTTTCCACCAAGGGGAAGGTGTATCCTTAGGAGAGAAATCAGGCCGGGGAGCCGGCCAAATCGCCCCGCGGGGCGGGAAAGGAAGAGATATGAAACATCCGAAAAAACGCACCCTGGCTCTGGCGCTGACCCTGGCCATGAGCCTAACCGTGCCGGCATTGGCGGCGGAGGACACGGCGGAGACTGCCGATCCGGTGGAGGCCGCCCTTGCCGCGGCTGAGACCTACGGCGCCACCACCAGCATTCAATACGCTCTGTGGAAAGACGGCGAGATCGTCTCTACCGGCGGCAGCGGCGTCTACTCCAAAACTGAGAACCGCGCCCTGACGGACGATATCCTCTACGGCGTGGGCTCTGTCAGCAAGATCTACACTACCGTGGCGGTCTTGCAGCTGGCTGAGAAGCACCGGCTGTCTCTGGACGCGCCAGTAACCCGCTACCTCAAGGATTTCAAGATGGCAGACCCCCGCTACAAGGATATCACTGTGCGGATGCTCTTAAACCATTCCTCCGGTATCATGGGCACAGGTCTTGGCGGCGCCATGCTCTTTGGCGAGGCGGACACCTCCGCGACGGACGGCCTTCTGGAGTCCCTCTCCACCCAGCGTCTGGTGGCAGACCCCGGCGCGTACAGCGTCTACTGCAACGACGGCTTCACTCTGGCGGAGCTGGTGGTGGCGGCCGTGAGCGGCCTGGACTTCATGGACTATGTGGACAAGTACATCCTGGACCCCATCGGCCTGGACGATACCTTCGCCCCCGGCGGCGACTTTGACGTGAGCCGTCTGGCCAAGACCTACCGAGGCGACGACACCCGCGCTCTACCCGCTGACTCTCTGAACGCCATCGGCGCCGGTGGTATCTATGCTACCGCCTCGGACCTGGCGGCCTTTGGCGGCGCTCTCACAGGCACAGAGCTTCTCAGCCAGTCCTCCCTGGACGCCATGGCCTACCCAGAGTACAGCCGCGGGATTTGGCCAGAGGACACCCTGGACTCCCTGGCCTATGGCCTGGGCTGGGACAACATGGAGTGGTACCCCTTCTGCCAAAGCGACATCCAGGCCCTGGTGAAGGGCGGCGATACTCTTTACTACCATGCTGGTCTGGTGGTCCTGCCGGAACACGATATGGCCGCCGCGGTGGTCAGCTCCGGCGGCGTGTCCACCTATAATGAGATGGTCGCCAACCAACTTCTGATCGCCGCCCTGGCGAAGGAAGGCGTGAGCGTTGACGAGAGCATCCCCGCTTTGCCCGCAGCCGAACCCGCCGCCATGCCAGCGGATCTGCTGAAAAACGCCGGCTACTACGGCTCCACTTCCGCCCAGTATCAGGTGAGCCTCACAGAGGATGGCAAACTCACCATGCACTACCTCAACTATCCCACCACCATCCCTGACCAGACCTTTACCTATCACAGCGACGGTACCTTCCGGGACGCCACCGGGACGGCATACATGTCCTTTGTGAAGGAAGAAAACGGCCAGGTCTATCTCTACCAGAAGACCGTCTCCGGCCTTCCCGGTCTCGGCGCTCTGCCGGTTTCCAACTACGCAGCGGTAAAACTGCCAGACAACCCCCTCACTCCAGAGGTCCAGGCAGCCTGGGACGACATTCTGACCATGGGAGTTCTGCCGATGGACGAGCCTTACAATTCTCAGACCTATGCGGCCCTGGCGGACTCCGCCGCCGGCGAGACGCCGGAGCTTGTCCCCGGCTACATGGGCTCCATGCGTATCGTGGACGCCGCCACAGCGCTCTTTGAAATTCAGCTCCCTGGTGTGGGCGGTCGAGACGGTTTGGACTACCATGTGGAGGACCGGGACGGCGTCACCTGGATCATCGCCCGGGGCAGTGCGTATATGGACGCCTCCGCCGTACCAGAACTGTTCACTGGCAGCGGCACCGCCTACACGACCGTGCAGGAGGATGGCTATGCCCGCTGGTACACGGTGAGTGACAACGCCGCCGGCAAAACCATGACGGTCCAGTTGCCAAAGGATGCCGGCTTCTGGGTCTATGACGCGGCAGGGCAGGTCACAGCCTCCTCCGTGCTGTGGAACGACACCTCCGTTGTGCTGCCTGAGGACGGCGTGCTCGTCTTTGCCGGAGACCCCGGTGCCCGGTTCCATCTGAGCTTCGCATAAACCAAAGGCCCTGACAGCAGTCAGGGCCTTTGGTTCAGTCCGCAATAAACAGATTCAGCAAGTTCGCCAGCGTGTGCAGAGAGAGGTAAGTGACGCCGTTCTCCTTCACGCAGGTTCCGTAGGTCTCGTAGGTTTCACCATCGCCATCCACACCCAGAATTTCGCCGCCAGGCATGGCCGTGAACAGCACGTTGGTGGTAAGGGGCGCGGGCTTGATCATCTTCTCACCGTAAGAGACCACGGCGCCCTTGGCGGCATCCCAGGAGACCTCCATCCCCAGCGCCTCCGCCACCGCGCGAATGGGCAGCAGCACGTCGCCGTCTTCACTGGCACGGGTCTTGCCCACCACGGCGCCGTTGACGGAGACCGCCTCCTCGGAGACGCTCAGATAGCCCCGATAGTCGTAGGCGAATAGCATGGCCTTGATCACCGAGCCCTGGCTGTCCTTCCACACCAGCAGCTCCGTGCCGGGGAGAATGCTCTCCAGATAGACCATATTCTTGGTCAGATAAGGCGTCAGCTGTGCCTTGTCCGTGATCTTCACCTCTGTGCCGTCAGTGGCGGTGAACTCCACATAGGTCAACGGCTGCGGCGGATTGATGGGCTGTGCGATCTGGGGCTTGACCTCCGCCACCTGATAGTACTGGGGCACGGCGTAGTCTGCCGGAATATTCCCCAGCACGATGGTGGCCGCTGCCTGGGGCGGCAGACTCAGCGCCATGGCGGGCCCCACCCAGGCATAGACGGTGTCCCCATCCTTCAAATCCTCGGTCTTCATCGGATCGCCGGTGACGGCGTCAATGAGATAGGTGGTCTCGCTGAGGTGGACGATGATCTCACTGTTGGGGTTACTTTCGTTGGAGTTTTCCAGCAGTATGCTGTCGTCGTCCAGCCGGGTGATGGTGCCCCAGACCTGGACAGGAGTCAGGCGGGAGGGAGCCGACTCCTCTGCGGCCGCGGCGGGCGCGCACATCAGCCCCGCACACAAGGTCAGAGCCAGCAGGCAGGTAATCAGTCGTTTCATGTGATGTCGCATCCTTTCTCGTGGTGTTTGCTCTATGAGACGTATGGAGGCGGGAAAAAGTTCCCGCGGAATCAAAAATCTCCCTAACTTTGATTCCACAGGTTCAGTCTGCCCAGTTCCAGCCCCATTTGCAGTCCCAGGTAAAAGAGCTGTGTCCCCTCCAGCTCCGCTTCGCAGTCCCCAGCATCCAGCAGCCGCAGCACGCTGCGGCGAAGGTCCGCATCGCCCTTGTGCTCCTGAAAAAACACCTCCCGCAGCCGTGCCTCGGACTCTGCCGCGTACCTGCCAACCCCCTCCCGCCGCATCCGCTCCCGGCAGAGATTTCTGGCTATCGTCTCCAACATTTCCAACGCTTCATGTTCCATATGATTCACCCCCGTAATATATATTATATATACACTATATAGGCACCACTAGTCAAGCATTCATTTGCATGATATAGTATTAATATAGTACACAGGAGGTGTCCTATGGCAGAAGCAGTCCTGGTGAATCGCAAGAAGTTCGTATCCTCTCTGGCAAATGAGCTGGTGGAGCCTTTCAATGAACTCTCCAAAAAGACCCGCATTACAAAAACCCGTCTTCTGGACGAGGCCATCGAAGACCTCCTCAAAAAATACGAAAGCAAAGGCGGCTGAGCGTTGCTCAGCCGCCTTTGCGCCCTTGGAGGGGGGCCAGGGGGAACCTCCGGTTCCCCCAACGCACCAACCCGAAAGCTGTCTGGCGGCGCCCCGTCGCCGCCTTCTCCCATCCCCCTCCCATCCCCCTCCCATCCCCGGAAGGGGGGCCAGGGGGAAACTTGCAGTTTCCCCCGGTTCCTTTTGCCGGAAGCAAAAGGAAGATTTCCAATATTTTCGGCAGGACATGCGCCTGCCGAAAATTCCGCTCCCCCAGCCGCCGGGGGCGGCGACACCAGTCCGCAGACTGGTGAGGGGGGTTCTAAAGGGGGGACCAAATCCCCCCTTTACCTCACTTCTTCCCGTGCAGCGCCTTCATCCGCTTCTCGTGGTCCAGGATGGATTTGCGCATCCGCAGGCTCTTGGGAGTCACCTCCAACAGCTCGTCGTCCGCCAGGAACTCCAGACACTGCTCCAGGCTCATCTGCCGGGGGGGGACCAGCCGCAGCGCGTCGTCCGAGCCGCTGGCCCGGGTGTTGGTGAGCTGCTTTTTCTTGCACACGTTCACCGTCATGTCCTCGCTGCGGGGGCTCACGCCAATGATCATGCCGCCGTACACCGGTACGCCCGCGCCGATGAAGAGCGTCCCCCGCTCCTGGGCGTTGTACAGCCCGTAGGTAATAGACTCGCCGGTTTCAAAGGAGATGATGGAGCCGTTGCCCCGGCGGGAAATCTCACCCTTGTAGGGTGCGTAGGAGTCAAACACGGAGGCCATGATGCCCTCGCCCTTGGTGTCGGTGAGGAAATCGTTGCGGTAGCCGAAGAGGCCCCGGGCCGGAACCAGGAACTCGATCTTCATCCGGTCTCCCACGGGAGTCATCTCTACCATGTCCGCCTTCCTCTGGCCCAGCTTTTCGATGACGGGGCCCACGCAGTCGGCGGGCACGTCCACCACCAGCCGCTCGATGGGCTCGCACTTCACGCCGTCAATCTCCTGGTACAGCACCCGGGCAGGAGAGACCTGGAACTCATATCCCTCCCGGCGCATGGTCTCGATCAGGATGGAGAGGGACATCTCGCCCCGGCCCGCCACGTTGAAGGCGGTCTCCCGATCCGTGTCCGTCACCCGGAGGGACACGTCTTTCAGCGTCTCCCGGTAGAGCCGCTCACGAATCTGGCGGGAGGTGACGAATTTGCCCTCACGCCCGGCAAAGGGAGAGTCGTTGACGGAGAAGGTCATCTCCATGGTGGGGGCGGAAATCTGCACAAAAGGCAGGGCCTCCACGCAGTCTGGGGCGCAGATGGTGTCGCCGATGGTGATGTCGCCGATGCCGCTCATGGCGATGATGTTGCCGGCGGTGGACTCGGTGACTGCCTTGCGGCCAAGGCCGTCAAACTCGTAGATAGCGGTGGCCTTGGCCTTGCGGAGCACCGCCTCCGGGTCGTGGTAGTTGCAAACCGAGATTTCCTGATTCTGCCTCAAGGTACCCCGCTCAATGCGGCCGATGGCAATCCGGCCCACAAACTCGTTATAGTCGATGGAGCTCACCAGCATCTGGAACGGCTCGTCCACATTGGCCTCCGGTGCCGGGATATACTCGAGAATCGTCTCAAAGAGCGGCGTGAGGTCGGTGCCCGCCACCTCCGGAGAGTAGGAAGCCGTGCCGTTGCGCCCGGAGCAAAAGAGCATGGGGCTGTCCAGCTGTTCGGGCGTTGCGTCCAGGTCCATGAGGAGCTCCAGCACTTCGTCCACCACCTCGTGGATGCGCTGATCCGGGCGGTCAATCTTGTTGACCACCACAATCACCCGATGGCCTAGCTCCAGCGCCTTCGAGAGGACAAAGCGGGTCTGGGGCATGGGGCCCTCCGCCGCGTCCACCAGCAAAATGACGCCGTTGACCATCTTCAAAATCCGCTCCACCTCGCCGCCGAAATCGGCGTGGCCCGGAGTGTCCACGATGTTGATCTTGGTATCCTTATATTGAATGGCGGTGTTCTTCGCCAGGATGGTAATGCCCCGCTCCCGTTCCAAGTCACCGGAGTCCATCACCCGCTCCACGGTCTCCTGATTCTCCCGGTACACGCCGCCCTGCTTGAGCATCTCGTCCACCAGGGTGGTCTTGCCATGGTCCACGTGGGCGATAATGGCTACATTTCTCAGCTTTTCGTTCTGCATCACGAACGTCCCTTCCTTATGACATATCGATTTTCTATTATAGTCATATTTTTTCCGGATTGCAAGGCCAAATTCCCACAGTTTTTCCGAAAATCCCGCAGATATTTTACCGCTTTCATTTTTGCCGGCAGTCAGACCGCATGTGGCACGGCGACCGCAGCTTCCTCCGATACTCGTCCCTTTGACTGAAAGGAGCCCGGCCTTCCGCATATGGGCGGAAGGCCGGGCCTCATCCATATTTCAGCTTTCGGAAGACTCCTCACCGGCGGTTTTTCCCTGGCGGCTTGCCTCCATCCCCTTCTCATACTCCCGCAAAGACGCAAGCGCCTCCTTGGAAAGCGGCAGGATTACCAGAATGTTGAATACTGTCATCATTCCAACGCCCACGTCGCCCAAGTCCCAGACAAAGGTATAGGCCGCAAGCCCGCCCACAAACAGCATGCCAAGGGCCAAAATTTTGTAGGCTGTCTGGGAAATCCAGTTGTCCCCGAAGAGATAGGCCACGTTAGAGCGGGCGTAGAACAGGATGCCGATGAACGTAGAAAAGCAAAATAGCCCCAGAATCACGGCAATGAACACCACGCCGAAGCGGCCCAGATGGTACTCCATGGAGGCCTGCAGCAGATCCATTCCCTCAAGCCCCGCGATGGTGCCCTCCGGCGTCACCAGCATGATGAATGCCGTACAGCTGCAGATCACCAGCGTGTCAATGAACACGCCCAGCGCCTGGAGCAGCCCGGTTTTGACCGGGTGCCCGCTGTCACCCGCAGCCGCGGCACAGGGTGCGGAGCCGGAACCGGCCTCGTTGGAGAACAAGCCCCGCTTCACACCGTTCATGATGACCGCGCCAAAGCCGCCGGCCACCGCCTGACGCAGACCAAAGGCCTCCTCAAAAATACGTTGAAAAACAGACGGCAGCACCGCTGCGTTTTTGATAATAAGAACAATCGTCATCACGAAATAACATACCGCCATGATGGGCACCAGCACGTCCAGCACCTTAACGGTTGCGTTCTTGCGCAGCACAATCAAAGCTGCCAGCACCACCAGCACCACGGTGGTCCAAAGAGGAGGAATTTCAAAGGCGTTTTCAAACGCCGATGTGACGGAATTGCTGACAACCTGGCTGATTCCACACCAGCAGATCAGGCCGGAAATGGCAAAGAGCGTTGCAATCAGCGTTCTGCGGCGCTTACCCGGCCGCCGTCTGGTTTCAAAAGCGTGAATGTAATAGGCCGGACCGCCCCGGTAGCCGCCGTACAGAGGGTCTTTCTGGCGGTACAGCTGGGCGAGCGTGGCCTCGATAAAGGCAGTGGAGGACCCCACCAGCGCCGAGAGCCACATCCAGAATACCGCTCCTGCACCACCTGCTGAAATGGCTGCCACCACACCCACCAGGTTCCCCATGCCCACGCGGGTCGCCGTGGATACCACCAGGGCCTGTACACCGGAGATCGCATCGTTCTTTTTCCCTCTCCCCCGCTTCTCCGCTGTAACCCGCAGCATCTCTGGAAAGAGACGGATGGGGAGAAAGCGGGTGCGGATGGTGAAGTAGATACCGGTTGGGATCAGCAAAATCACCAATAGGGAAATGCCGAGAGTCCCCCCGCCCGGCAGAGGCAGGACGAATAAATCTCCCCACAACAGCTGATAAACAGCGGAAATTAGGCCCGTGATCCATTCCATCAGGTTATTCTCCTTTTTCGTGCTTTAAAGCAATTTTGAGATGGCGCATTTTGTTTATCATACACGAAAAATTGAAGTTTGTAAATTGAAAGTTCCATGATCCCACTTCTCTCCTCACAGGGACGGCCATAGCGCTTGTCCAAAGCAGGCAGATCAGCCCATTCTCATGCGTAGAGCCAAAGGCGCTGATCTGCGCAAAAAAACGGACATCCGGGCCATTCCGCCCGAATGTCCGTCTGAGTTCAGGGATTGGGGAGAGTAACCTCCGGCATCAGCTCCTTGCTGACAATCCTCAGCATCTCCTCTAGCTTGGCGCACTCCTCAGAGGAAAAACGTCTGGAGATCCGGTTCATCACTTCCACCATATAGGTGACGCTGATGCTATAATAGTCGAGATACTTCTGTGTGACCTCCAGGTGGTACTCCCGCTGGTCCTCCTGGGACTGCTTCTTTTGAATATAGCCCTTTTTGACCAGGCTGTTGACCTTGTAGGTGGCGTTTGGCAGGGAAATCCGCATGAAAGCGGCAAACTCGCTGATGGTCGGCCGGCCCAGCGCCTGGATCGTCTCCATGCAAAAGGTCTCCACCGTGGTGAGGCTGGCCTCCCGGGTCTGGAAGCGCCGGAAAATCTCCTGATAAAAATGGAGCTTAAACTTCGTGTATACGTTAAAAAAAGCCTGTTCCAGCATGCCGATCCATCCCCTTCTTATCTTTTTTACCACATCGGCGGAAAGCCGTCAAGCCTCATCCACCACAGCAAAGCTCAACTCTGCTGTGCAGGCCTCCTCCCCATTCACAGTGGCCCGGCAGGTACCGATGCCAACCGGCCCCCGTCGCTGTTTGAGCTCGCACTCCATCTCCAGCACATCGCCGGGGATAACTTTCCGCTTGAAGCGGGCGTGCTTCACCCCGCCAAAGAGGGCGATCTTCCCCCGGTTCTCCGGCAGGGACAGCAGCGCCACGCCGCCCACCTGGGCCATGGCCTCCAGAATCAGCACCCCAGGCATCACGTGCTCCTGGGGGAAGTGACCGCAGAAAAACTGCTCGTTCACGCTGACACACTTGATTCCTTTTGCCCACTCCCCCGGCTCATAGTCCGTGATGCGGTCCACCAGGGCAAAGGGAAAGCGGTGGGGCAGAATCTTGGCGATCTCGTTGGAATTTAACTGCATGACGGCGCCTCCTCCCATTTTTTCAGCAGCAGTGTTCCGTTGTGCCCGCCAAAGCCCAGGGAGTTGGAGAGGGCATAGCGGATGTCGGCGCTCCGGCCCTGACCCGGCACCACGTCCAGATCACACGCCGGGTCAGGAACCTGATAGTGGATGGTGGCCGGGAGATATCCGTCCCGCAGGGACAGCGCGGTGAAAATCGCCTCCACGGCGCCGGCGGCTCCCAGCATGTGGCCCGTCATGGACTTGGTAGAGCTAATGGCCAGACGATAGGCGTGCTCCCCAAAGACTGCCTTGACCGCGGCGGTCTCCCCCGCGTCGTTGAGGGGCGTGGAGGTACCATGGGCATTGATGTAGCCCACCTCCTCCGCCGTGACGCAGCCGTCTGCCAGTGCCATGACCATGGCCTTCGCGCCTCCGGAGCCGTCGGGCCGGGGCGCGGTCATGTGATAGGCGTCGCAGGTGGCGCCATATCCAACCACCTCCGCGTAGATCTTAGCGCCCCGGGCGCGGGCGTGCTCCAGCTCCTCCAGCAGCAGGATGCCGGCGCCCTCGCCCATGACAAAGCCGCTGCGCTCTGCATCAAATGGGATGGAGGCCCGGGCGGGGTCCTCGTTCTGGCACAGAGCCTTCATGGAGGTAAAGCCCCCTACCGCCAACGGCGTCAGGCTGGACTCCGTGCCGCCGCAGAGCATGACCTCGGCATATCCGTCCCGGATATAGTGGAAGGCGTCGCCCACGGCGTTGGTGCCGCCGGCGCAGGCCGTCACCGGGCAGGAGCACATGCCCCGGAAGCCCGTGTCAATGGCCACCATGCCCGCTGCCATATTGCAGATGCCGGTGGGAATGTAGAACGGGGATACCCGGTCCCAGCCCCGTTCCTTCCCACGGTCATGTTCGGCCTCCGTGATGGAGAGTCCTCCAATGCCGCTGGAGACGATGACACCGCAACGGTCCGCCTCCGCTTCCTCCAGGGTAAAGGCTGCGTCGGCCACGGCCTCCCTGGCGGCGACCACCGCCATCTGCGTGAAGCGGCCCATGCGCTTGGCCTCGGGCTTGCCCAGGTAGTTCTCCGGGACGAAGCCCTTGACCTCCGCCGCCAGCTTGACTTTCTGGGCGGAGGCGTCAAACTGGGTGATAGGCGCGATGCCGCACACTCCGTCCTTCACGGCCTGCCAGCTCTCCCGAGCGGTGAGGCCCAGGGGCGTCAGGGCCCCCATTCCAGTGATGACAACTCGTCTTTTGCTCATGGTGTTTCCTCCTACATGGCCATGCCGCCGTCAACGGCGAGCACCTGTCCGGTGATATAGCCGGCCTCCTCACTGGCGAGGAAGGCCACCGCCGCCGCCACGTCCTCCGGCTTTCCCAGCTTCCCCAGGGGGATGGAGGCCAGCGTGGCGGCCTTTGCCGCCTCCGACATAGCTGCGGTCATATCCGTGTCGATGAAGCCGGGAGCAACCGCGTTGGCGGTGACACCCCGGGAGGCCAGTTCCTTGGCGATGGACTTGGTCAGGCCGATAATGCCGGCCTTGCTGGCAGCATAGTTCGTCTGCCCCGCGTTGCCTCGAAGCCCCACCACGCTGCTCAGGCTCACAATCCGGCCGTAGCGCTGCTTCATCATGGTGCGGGCAGCGGCTTTCATGCACAGGAACGCGCCCTTTAGGTTGGCGCTGATAACCTCGTCAAAGGCCTCCTCCTTCATCATCATCATGAGTTGGTCCCGGGTGATGCCGGCGTTGTTGATCAGGATGTGGATGCCGCCGAAGGTCTTCACGGCGGTGTCCATCAGCGCCTGGACCTGCGCGCTGTCTGCCACGTTGCACCGGACGGCCAACGCTTTCGCACCCAACTTTTCGCACTCCGCCGCGGTCTCCCGGGCCGCATCCTCGTTGCCGGCGTAGCACAGCACCACATGAGCGCCGCCCGCGGCGAGCTTCAAGCAGATGGCCCGGCCGATGCCTCGGCTGCCGCCGGTGACTACCGCAGTCTTTCCAGAAAAATTCATGGTCTCTCCTTTCCCGCAAGCTCCAAAAGCTTCTCCGGCAACGCCTCCACGTCCGCCGCGGTCTCCACGGCGACTACCCGCAGTTCCGGCGCGGTCTTGCGGACAAAACCACTGAGAGCCTTGCCCGGACCGATCTCCACCAGGGCGTCCAGGCCCATGGAGGCCAGACGCCGGATGGAGTCCTCCATCCAGACGCTGCTCTGGACCTGGCGCACCAGCAGCTCCGGAATCGACGCGCCCCCCGCCGTGTCTCCCAGACAGTTGAACACCACCGGGATGCGGGGGGCTGCAAAGTCAATTCCCTTGAAATATTCCCGTAGAGCCTCTCCGGCGGGCGCCATCAGCGGCGTGTGGAAGGGACCGCTCACGTTCAGCGGCAGGCAGCGCTTCGCGCCCTTCTCCTTTGCCAGCGCTGCGGCCCGCTCCACGGCGGCCCGCTCACCGCCGATCACCAGCTGTCCGGGGCAGTTATAGTTGGCAATCGTTACGCAGCCAAGTGCTGCGGCCTCGTCGCAGGCCGCCTGTAGCAGCTCCCGGCCCATGCCCAGAACCGCCATCATGGCGGATTCCCGGCCTGCCGCGGCCTCTTCCATGGCGCGGCCCCGGAAGGCCGTCAGTCCCACGGCCGTCCGCGCGTCAAATACGCCGGCAGCGTGAAGGGCGGAATACTCGCCTAGCGAAAGGCCCGCCGCCGCCGCGGGGACCACGCCCCGCTCCTCCAGCACCGCTGTGAGGCCCGCCGCGAACGCCACCATGCACGGCTGCGTGTAGCGGGTCTCGTTCAGGATGCCCTGGCGGTCCTGGAAGGAGACCTCCTTTAAGTCAAAGTCCACTTCCTCCGCCGCCTGATCCAGCACGCGGCGAAAGGCAGGGTACGATTCATAGAGGTCCGCGCCCATGCCCGGGTGCTGGCTCCCCTGTCCGGCGTATAGAAATCCAAGCCTCATCTGCTCACTCCCCATCTCTTCCGTCCCGCTCCCGCCAGACCTGCTCCGTCTCCGCGAGAACACTCTTTGCGCCGCTGTACAGCTCTTCCAGAATGGTCCGCACCGGCCGGACCTCATGAAGCATGCCGGCCACTTGGCCGCACATGACGCTGCCGCGCTCCATGTCTCCCTCCAGTACGGCGCGGCGCAGACCGCCCAAGGTGAGCTGCTCCAACTCCTCCAGAGTGGCGCCCCGCTTTTCCTCCGCCAGATACGCCCGGGACATCTTGTTTTTCAGCACCCGGACCGGCCCGCCCACGGACCGCCCTGTAACCACAGTGTCGGAGTCCTTAGCCTTGAGCAGCGCCTTTTTGTAATTTTCATGGATAGGACATTCCTCGCTTGCCAGCAGACAGGTTCCGATCTGGATGCCGCAGGCGCCCAAGGCGAACGCAGCAGCAGCCTGCCGCCCGTCAGCGATGCCGCCGGCGGCCACCACCGGCAGGTCCACCGCATCAATGACCTGAGGAACCAGGGCCATCGTGGTCATCTCCCCCACATGGCCTCCGGACTCCGTGCCCTCTGCGATGATGGCATCCACGCCTAAGCCCTCCAGACGCCGCGCCAGGATCGACGCCGCCACCACCGGCAGTACCTTAATGCCGTGTTCCTTCCAGGTCCGGATGTATTTGCCGGGGTTGCCGGCGCCGGTAGTCACCACCCGGACCCCTTCCTCCACGATGATCTGGGCGATTTCGTCCGCGTAGGGGCTCATGAGCATCAGATTCACGCCAAAGGGCTTGTCTGTCAGCTCCTTGGCCCGGTGGATCTCCTGACGCAGCCGTGCCCCGTCCCAGCCGCCGGTGGCGATCATCCCCAGTGCGCCGGCGTTGGAGCAAGCGGCGGCGAACTCGCCGGTAGCGATGTTGGCCATACCGCCCTGAATCATGGGGAATTCTGTCCCCAAAATCTCGTTTAATTTCTTCATATCATGCTCTCCCCCGACTCACTCGAATTCCACATATGCGCCGCCCCAGGTCAGGCCACCGCCAAAGCCCACAATCAAAAGACGGCTGCCAGCGCCAATTTTTCCCTGGTCCCACAGGTCGCTGAGCACCAGAGGAATACTGGCAGCGGAGGTGTTTCCGTATTCCTGAATGTTCTTATAATACTTCTCCAGCGGAATTTGATATTTCCGCACCACCAGGTCGATGATCCGCGCGTTGGCCTGGTGGAACACAAAGAAATCTACGTCCTCGATGGTCTTCCCGTGCCTCTGCAGCACCTGGTCGATGCACCAGGGCACCGCCTCAATGGCAAATTTGAAGACCTTCGTGCCCTCCATGTAGATGAGACTGGGCGCGTCTGTCTCCACTCCCGGCACCCGCAGCATCTGATCCGTGCCGTGGCTTCCCAGCACCGCGCCGATGGAGGGCCAGTCCTCCCGGCACTCTACCACCACGCCGGCGGCCCCGTCTCCAAAGAGGATGCAGGTCCCCCGGTCCTCCCAATTCGTGATGCGGCTGAGCTGTTCTGCTCCAATCACCAGGCCGAATTTTCTGGGTGAGGCATTGAGCAGGCACTCCATGGTGTGCAGCGCGTAGAGAAATCCGGTACAGGCGGCGTTCAAGTCAAAGCAAGGGATATCGTGTGGAAGCCCCAGCTCCCGCTGTACCCAGCAGGCCGCGGAGGGCACCAGGGTGTCCGGTGTCAGCGTGGCCACCACGCAGGCCCCGATCTGCTCGGCTGTGACACCAGCGTTTTCCATAGCCTGCCTGGCCGCGGCGACGGTCAGAGCCGTGATGCTCTCCCCCTGGGAGACGTGATGGCGGTGCTGAATCCCAGTACGGGTAGTGATCCACTCGTCACTGGTCTCCACAATCTTTGCCATGTCCTCATTGGTCATGGTCCGCCGGGGCAGGCCTTTGCCTGTACCCTTGATTTTGATTCCGTTCATGTGTTCTCCTTCCCCGCGCCGATCTTTCTGAATTTCTCATACCGTTCCGCGGCCAGGGCGGTCCCGCTCTTTTTGGAAAGCTCCGCCAGCTGGCGGTGCAGCGCCTGGTCCACCTGCCGGATGGCGATGGCTGGCGCCAGATGGGCACCGCCCTCCGGCTCCAGCACAATCTCGTCAATCACACCCAGTCCCATCAGGTCCTGGGCAGTCATTTTCATAATTTCACACGCCTCCTCGCACCGGGCGGCATCTTTCCAGAGGATCGTCGCAAAACCTTCCGGCGAGAGTACAGCGTAAACTGCATTTTCCAGCATCAGCACCCGGTTGGCAACCGCCAGGGCCAGGGCGCCGCCACTGTTGCCCTCTCCGGTCACCACGGCAATCACCGGCACCGTAAGACGGCTCATCTCAAAGAGATTTCTGGCAATGGCCTCTCCCTGTCCCCGTTCCTCCGCCTCCATGCCGGGATAGGCGCCGGAGGTATCGATGAACGTGAGGACGGGGCGGCGAAATTTCTCCGCCTGGCGCATCAGCCGCAGGGCCTTGCGATACCCCTCGGGGCTGGGCATGCCGAAGTGGAAGCGGACGTTTTCCTCCAGTGTCTTCCCCTTTCGGGTGCCGATCACCGTAACGGGCGCGCCGTGAAACAGGGCAACGCCCCCCAGAATCGCCGGGTCCTCTCCGCAGAGGCGGTCTCCCCGCAGCTCCACAAAGTCGGTAAAGAGCATGTCGATATAGTCCGTAATGCCGGGGCGCTGCGGGTTCCGCGCAATTGCCAGGCGCTGCGCCGGGAGCAGAGATTCGTTCATGTGCGGCCTCCTTGTGTATGAATGCGCAGCAGCCGGGAGAGAGTGTCCCGCATCTGTGCGCGGGGCACCACCGCGTCCACAAAGCCGTGCTCCATCTGAAATTCCGCTCTCTGAAAGCCCTCCGGCAGCGTCTGGCCGATAGTCTGCTGAATGACCCTGGGGCCCGCGAATCCGATGAGCGCGCCGGGCTCTGCCAGGATGATGTCTCCCAAAGACGCAAAGCTCGCAGTGACCCCGCCGGTGGTGGGGTCCGTCAGGACGGAGAGATACACCCGCCCCGTCCGGGCAAACCGTTCCAGCGCGGCGCTGGTCTTGGCCATCTGCATGAGGGACAGAATCCCCTCCTGCATCCGGGCGCCGCCGCTGGCGCAAAAAAAGATCAGCGGCAGCTTTGCTTTGGCGGCGTATTCCACCGCCCGCGTCAGCTTTTCTCCCACCGCCGCGCTCATGCTCCCCATCAAAAAGCGGCTATCCATCACGCCCACCACACAGCGCACGCCGCCGATAGCGCCCACGGCTGTCACCGCCGCCTCTCCAAGCCCGGTTTTTCGCTGGGCTTTTTCCAATTTCTCCCGATAGCTGGGAAACGTCAAAGGGTCTCCCGCCGGGTACTTGGCATTCAGTTCCCGGAACGTGCCGGAGTCCAACACCGTGCTGAGCCGGTAATACGCGCCGATGGGGAAGTGATGTCCACACCGGGGGCAGACATCCAAATTCCGGGCCACGTCCCTGCGATGGCTCTCTTCGCCGCAGGACGGGCAGCAAACCGTTTGATCTGCCGGGACATAGCGTTCCCGCAGTGTCTTCATCTCCAGCAACCGTGCACGGCGCTGGGCAAAAATCGTGTTCATGTCTCCTCCTGATCCGGCAAGTGCCGACTGAAGTCCAGCAGCTGCGGCAGACACTGGTCCAAAAAGGCGGTGGTGCAGCCGCCCCGGACGAAGGTGGGGTGATAGAGAATCTGGTAGCTCAGCTCCGCGTTGGTGCGGAAGCCGTCTAAGGCGAACTCCTCCAGGCAACGACGCATCTTCCGGATGGCCTCCAGCCGGGTGGGCGCATGCACCATGAGCTTCGCGGCCAGGGAGTCGTAGTAGGGCGGCAGGGTGTAGCCGGTGTACAGATGGGAGTCCACCCGTACCCCCGGCCCGCCGGGGAAGTGGAGAAAGCCCACCTTGCCAGGGCAGGGACGAAAATCCGCCGCCGGGTCCTCAGCGTTGATGCGGCACTCCAAGGCGTGGCCCTGCAGCGTCACCTCCCCCATGTCCAGTGCAAGACCGGAGGCAATGCGCAGCTGCTGGCGCACCAGGTCCACGCCAGTCACAAGCTCCGTGATACCATGCTCCACCTGGATGCGGGTGTTCATCTCCATGAAGTAGAAGTGCTCCATGTCCGCATCCAGCAAAAACTCCACGGTGCCGGCGCCCTCGTAGCCCACGGCCCTGGCCGCCCGGACCGCCGCCTCGCCCATGCGGGCGCGCAGCTCCGGCGTTAGGCAGCGGGCGGGAGCCTCCTCGATGAGTTTCTGGTTGCGGCGCTGGATGGAGCAGTCCCGGTCCCCCAGGTGGACGATGTTACCGTGCCGGTCCGCCAGAATCTGAAATTCGATGTGCCGGGGATTCTGGATGAGCTTCTCCAGATACATCTCATCGTCTCCGAAGCAGGCCCGGGCCTCCGCCCGGGCTGCCTCATAGGCTGCTGGAAGTTCGGCGGCGCTCTCGCAGCGGCGGATGCCCCGGCCGCCGCCCCCGGCGCTGGCCTTCAGCAGCACTGGGTAACCAATAGCCTCCGCTGCGGCCTGCGCCGCAGCCAGATCCCGGACCACCCCTTCAGAGCCGGGCGTCACCGGCACACCGGCCGCGCGCATGATGTCCCGCGCCGCCGACTTGGACCCGGCCTTGCGGATGCTGTCCCCGGAGGGGCCGATGAACGTCACGCCAGCCGCGGCGCAGGCGTCCGCAAAGTCGGCATTCTCTGACAAAAAGCCATAGCCTGGGTGGATGCCGTCGCAGCCAGTTCCCTTGGCAACCGTTAGGATCGCGTCCTGATTCAGATAGCTGTCCGCCGCCCGGGGTGGGCCGATGCGGACCGAATGGGTGGCCAGCTGCACGTGGATGGCCTCCTCATCTGCCTGGGAGTAAACCGCCACAGTCTCAATGTCCAGTTCCCTGCATGCCCGCAGAATCCGCAGGGCGATCTCCCCCCGGTTGGCAATCAACACCCGTTTCAACATGGCCGGTATTGAAAGAGCGGCTCTCCGAAAGCCGCCAGCTCGCCGTTGGTTTTCAGGACCTCGTCAATGACGCAGTCGCAGGGAGCCGGAATCTCGCTCATCATCTTCATGGCCTCCAGCAGACACACGGTCTGTCCCTTTTTCACACGCGCTCCCGCCGTCACAAAGGGCGGCTGGTCCGGTGCGGGGGCCGCGTAGAAAATTCCGGCCAGCGGCGCTGTGATGGCGTCGACCGCCTCCGGGGCCTCTTCGGGAACCGGCATTATCTCCGCGCTCCGCACCTCCGGTTTCGCGGCAGCGGCACCCCGGTGGAGCTCCAGGGAAACCCCCTCCTGGGCCAGCTTCATGCTCTGCAGGCCACTTCCCGCAAAGTGATCAATCAGTTCCATAATCTCTTGATGCTTCATGAGGATTCCTTTCGAAATGTTCTCTGCCAGAGGGAACCTCTGACAGAGACCGGACTTACTGTTGTTTGGACTCTAGATAGGCCAGCACGTCGGCCACCGTCTTGAGCTTGCTGGCCTCTTCTTCCTCGATATGGATGCCGGTGGCATCCTCCAGGGCGATCACCAGCTCCACAAAGGCCAAGGAATCCGCGCCCAGGTCCTCCTCCAAAGAGGCCTCCGGTGTGACCGCCTCCGCCTCGCAGCCCAGGGTCTCTACAATGACATCGCGCACTTTTTCAGACAACATGATAGGTTCCTCCGCTTTCAATTAGTTCAATTATTTTAATAAAAATAATTTAATTGATATTCTAATATGAAGCCATGGAACTGTCAAGGAAAATTTTGTCGGACGATCCATATGCGGATTCGTCAGCCGTTAATCCCCACCAATGCAGCAGTCCCTCGGCAGGTTCCAGTGAAATCACAAAGCGCCCAATACCTCATAGGAAATAAAACTTGCCGCGGCATTGAAGGCAGCGCCCCAGATGCATATCGAAATCCCCTCTCAAGATGCTGGTTGCATAGGTTTCAGGTGCTTTGGCAGTTCTCTTCACAGCTCTCTTGTGCGGCGGGCATAAAAATTTTTTCATGCAGAATACAATCCCTTCATAAATAAAAAACCGGCTTGTTAAACAAGCCGGTTTTTCCTTGAATGCAGAAACCCATTTGAATTCTGACGCCATGGCCAATATGTGTCGAATGCCGTTGACTCCATACCGCCGCCGATCGTACCTGTCCCCCGGGAGCTGATTCTCAAGTGCAATCTGACGAGAGGTCTATTCAGGTCTTATCCCGGCTTCACAATTAAATTCGCGCAATCATACCTGCCTCTGAAATAATTGGTATATTCATTGCAGCGCATCTATGACATTCCCCATGTGCATCAGCGGAGTGAAATGCCGCATACGGCGTAAAATGCAAATTCTCCTGCTTGAATACTTGAGCTGAAAAGCCTGCCGGCTCAACGCCATCCACGTCGGACATCGCTCTGCTGACAATTCCAGAGCTGAGGGCATCCTGGTCCATGCTTCCCTGCTATCCGCCCTGTCTCTATTGCCTCACAGAAAGAGAGTCTGTCTGTTCCTTTGTCACCTCGCAAAGGTCCGGTACAAAAAGGTCACAATCTGCGCCCGGGTGCAGGGAGCCGATGGAGAGAATGTGGTGGCACTTGTGCCACTGGTAATCCCCTGCTCCACAGCCCAGCGAACCGCTGGCGAATAATAGTCTCCGATTTTTACATCGGTAAATGCACTTCCTGTGCCAGATGCCGGAGAGCCGGCATTTCGATACAGGAACATCACCGTCTGTCCGCGTGTTACGATGGCATCCGGACTGAACGTCGTGGCGCTCGTTCCACTGGTAATCCCCTGCTCCACAGCCCACAACACAGCATTGTAGTAATATGCGGCGGAGCTTACATCCCGGAATGGATTGGCGCCGCTCTTAGGCGCCGGGCTTCCGGCTGCCCGCCACAGGAATGTCACCATCTGCGCCCGGGTACATGCGGCATCCGGGCTGAACGTCGTGGCGGTGGTCCCACTGGTAATCCCCGCACTCACAGCCCATTTGACGGCGTCAAAATAATAAGCACTGGAACTGATATCCCGAAACGGAAGATGGATGTCAATTGTGGTGCTCCCTCCCGCGGAGTCGACCTGAATCTCTACAACGCCGGAAAACGTCTCACCTTCGCTGCTTCTGCCGGTATAGTCGATGGAGACTATGCCGGTATAGCTGGACGCAGCCAAAAAGGATACGTCATCCAGCCGCCGGCTGCTGCCGGAGCGGTAATAGCTGGTGGAGCTGGTCACGGCGGCCTCGCTGCCGCCATACTGATCGTACAGCTTGCCGTATCGGGAGGCAGGCGGCGTAAACCGGACATAACGGAGGCTGTCCCCTGTGATCTCACGACAGGCAGCGTTGAAATCAGCGGCGTTAAAATACACCCTCCCTCCGCTGACGGTACTATATTTCACGATGTCATCGTCAGAGGTTCCCACGGAAATGCGGACGGAGCCTCTAAATCGGCTGCCATCAACATCATAGCCGCTAAAGGGAATCGAAACCGTTCCAGTATAACCGCCTTTGGGAACGAAGGTCACATTGGACAGCTGCGGCGCGCCAGAGCGGTAATAGCTGGTAGACGCGGACACCCTGGAGCCGCCGGAGCTGCTGGTATAGTTGTAGTACAGCGTCCCCTTACTGGAGGCGGGCAGCTCGAAGCTGACGCGGCTCAGGCTGGCGCCGTTGCTGCGCAGGCAGGCCTCATTAAAGTCCGCAGCCTCAAACTGCACAGGCTTTCCGGCTCCTGTGGAGTAATACACCGTACCATCCTCATCCGCCACCCGGATGACCAGATTCCCAGTAAAGGAATCCCCTGCGGTATCATAGCCAGTGTAAGGAATCGTCACCGTCCCGCTGAAGCCATCCGCCGGGACAAAGGTGATATCGGAGATTCTAGGGCTGGAATTCCGGTAGTAGCGGGTCGTGTCGGAAACCTTGCTCCCGTAATGGTTCCTGCTGGTGTAGTCGTAGTAGAGAGTTCCCTCCCGAGAGCTTGGCAGATCAAAATAGACATAGTTCAGGCTTGTGCCCTGGACTTCCCGGCACACATCGTTGAAATCCGAGGCATTCATCCGCACCTTTTCCTCAACGCCGGTTGTGTACTCCACATCTCCGCGCCCTGTACCGCTGGCACTGTAGACGGTGATCGTCACCTTTCCGTTGTAGCTGCCGCCGGCGCTATCCACACAGGTGTAAGGCACCGTCACCGTTCCCGTATAGCTCTCCGCCGGGACAAAGGTGATGGAGTTCACACTGGGAGTGCTGGTGGTGTAATACTTGGTATTGCTATCTACTCGCTGGGAAAACTGCCCCGTGGAGCTATACTGGTAGTAAAGTGTGCCCCGGCTGGCAGAGGGCTGCTCAAACATGATGTACTTCACGGAGCGGCCGGTCCGTGCCTGACAGATCGCCGTGAACTCCTCTGCCGTAAATTCCAGCGGACGGTTTGAGGCAGTGCTGTAGGAAACGTCACCCACATCCTCCACATCGACGCGGATGGTCCCGTTAAATGATTTTCCATTGGTTGCGTATCCCGTGTAGGAGATCACGGCGGTGCCGCTGAAATCCGTGCGGGGCACAAAGGAGACCTCTGACAGGCTCATCTGGCTGGTGCCCGCCTGGTAATAATATTTCTCCGTGCCGCCGACGCCGTGTCCATGGGCGTCCGGGGAGACATAGCCATAATAGAGGATGCCCTGGCTGGTGGGCACTGACAGGCTGATCAGATAGTCCAAGCCCGCGCCGGTCTTCTCCCGACTGCGGCTGTTCAGCGTGGAGAGCAGGCTGTCAAAGCCGCAGAGCTGCCCGGACTGGACCGTGCAGTTAATCGCATCGGCTACATCCTCCTCCACCACCACGGTACAGGAAGCCGTATAGCCGGTGCCGTAGACGGTAGCGGTGACGGTTGCGGTGCCGGGATAATGGCCTGTGATCCTTCCGGCCGCTGCGTCAGCTACCGAGGGATTGCTGCTGCTCCAAACCACATTTTTTCCGCTGGCCGCCCCGTAACAGGGGAAGCTGAGGCTCTCGCTCTCATTCACCAACAGCTTCACGCTGGTTTTGGAAAGAGCGATACCAGAGCACTCCACCTCGCGGGTGTCTGTAAAGCCCCCATCCTCCGTTTTTACGGTAATGACGGTCTTTCCGGGCCCGACGCCAGTGACCGTTCCATCCGCGTCAACTGACGCCACATCCGGAGCACTGCTGCTCCAGGAGATATCCCGATTGGTGGCACCGGTTGGGGAAACCACAGCTTCCAGCTGCAATGTGCCGTTTTTTTCCACGGTGTTCAATGTCGCGGCGGTTGAAATGGTCACACCTGTCACAGGAACCGCGGGTGCCGTCACCGTCACGGCACAGGCGGCCTCATAGGTGGTTCCAGAGGTATCATCTTTAACACTGGCAGTGATGGTGGCGGCGCCGGGAGCTACCGCTGTGACTGTGCAGGTGTTGCCGGCGCCGGGCTGAACGGTCGCGATTGTATCGTGACTGCTTTCCCAGGAAACATCGGCGCTGGCCAGCGTATCAGCCACGTCGGCGGTCAGTGTCAGCGTTTTTCCAGCCTCCAGCGACGCTGTGGAGTGGTCAAGACGGATCTCCCCCTCCGCCATGGCCGCCGGGACTGCCAAAGAGCATGTCAGCACCAGGGCCAGCAGAAAGGCCTGGGCACGTTGTATGCAATTCTTTCTCATAAGCATGGCTTCTCCTTTGATACAGAGTTTGGGAGGGCGGGCGGAAACGCCCGCCCTCCCGCGGTTTGGTGCTACATGAAAATTAATTTCTGGTGGCGTCCCAGCCAGACGAACCGGGAGCAATCACAAATTGAGCGGTCCAATAGTTCCCTACTTTCACAACCTCAAGATTCAAAACTAGCGTTCCATCTGCCGCGCCGCTATTTCCCGCGCTGTCAGAAATATCGGACGTGAGCCGAATACTATTGCCAGGGCCAATGCCTGTGAAGGAAAGCGTCAGAGAATTGCACCGCGTGCTTCCTGATGTGGATGCCTCCACAGTTGCATTATTGCTTTCCAACAGAGTCTTGCTGCTCACATAACCGGCGGGAGCTGGAAACTGGTTTGTGACAGGCGACCACTTGTTGACGCTCTCCTTTAAGTACAGGTCCTCATCAAATGTGATGTAAACCGTTCCCTTATAGAGATTTCTCCATGCTTCTAGCTCACTCTCAAACACTTGGTCTCCCGGGGTCTCCGTAGTCAGTGACGTCACCATGGGGTGCTGACCGTCTACCGCAGACAGGTAGGAATTGGAACGAAACGCATAGCCGGAGCCCAAGGGACTCTTGCCTACCGCCACAATCCAATAGGAGGTGCCGACAGTCATATTCTTCGTAAAGTCGTTGGTAAACGTCAGGTTATTGCCCTTGTTCAAGCTGACGCTTCCATTGGCAGCAATGGTGGTGCCTGTGGTGCTGCTGTAGAGAACCGCATTGGTAACCTTGTCCTTTGCCACGCCGTTAGCGAAGTAGTCAAACACGGAACCAATATCTCTGTTTCCGGTTCTCACCGATTGCCGCATCGCCTCCAAAAGCGTCAGATCCGCCCAGTCCTGATTCCAATAGTTCGAATATTCTTTGACCGCATCCTGATCCAGATAGTTGCCTAGCTTTTCGTTAAAGGGTTCGCCCTCTTTGCCGGCCACCATCAGCATATAGTTGACGTCTGCCTCCCGGTCAGATTGAATCATGGCACTGGGATTCATCAGGGTGATGGTCAACACTGGCCGTGTCACCACCTCCGTCTTGAAGCGGAAGGCATAGACGCCGGAGTAGGAATCCTGGGCCTCGCCCTTCAGAACGAAGTAGGCGATGTACTCCGTATCGGCGCTCAGGCCGTCCAGAGAAATGCGCGCTGTGCCGGCTCTGTAGGTCCCATACCCGGTTTTATACTCCAGCCCTGCATATCTGGGATTCATGATGTCGTTGCTGCTGGGCATGGTGACAAGCTTGTCCGTCACCGGGGTTCCGTCTGCGTTCAGCCCGCTCTCCGGCAGCGTTTTCCACTTGTCTACAGTATTGATCACCGCTCCGTCATACACCGTCTGAATCTTTCCCAGCGGAGCGACTACATAGTAATAGGTCGTATTGCCGCGGCTAAGAATCACATCAATGTTCACGCCCTCATCGCCGGGGTCAAAGAGGGGGGTGCCACTGGCAAAGGTAGGTGCGGCAGTGTCACGGAAGGTATGTGTCACTGTGTACTCGGTGGGCACGCCGATCTCCTTCACCCTGTAAATCCCTGCCTGCTGCTCTTCGTATCTCTCCGGGGTAAGCGACATCTGGGACATCTCCCGCAGCGCCACCTGTGTGCCGGCAATGGGCACCACCGTGATGCTCACAGGCTCGCTCCACTCCTCCGGCTTCTCGGAGTCGTTCAGCTTCTTGATCACAATGCCGTATTCCCGGCTCTCCTTCATGAGATTCAACTGTTCAAAGTCTGGGTTGTTCGCAGGTCCCACCAGCTGCTGGGCGATGCTGATGCCGATTTTAGGCGTGTCCGGCATGGTCTGGATTTTTGCGGTTTTGCCAGCACCGCCGACCTGCTTCCAACTCCCGCTCTTGTCCTTGGCATAAAGCTCAAACTCGATAGAGGACTCGGACCAAAACAGCAGGTCCCACAGCGTCTCGTCGCTGACGCTGGCGGCGGTGGCCGGCGTGAGCTGGAAGGTCATATCGAAAATGGTCGTACCGCCATCCGGAGAAATCGCCGTGCTCTGAGAGAAGATCAGCTGCGCGTCAATGGTGGTGAACTCCGGCAGCTTGGTCACGCCCCGAACGCCCTCCATCCGGTTGGCGGCGGTGGAGGTGTCCGCGATGCCCTGCAGCTCAAAGTAATAGGTGGCGCCGCTGGACAGATTCAGTCCGCTCAGCCCGCTGTCCGCGTTGTAGGGGAAGGTGATGATCATCTCTCCGCTGCCCGAGGGGTCCATGGCAACGGTGGCCTTGCGGTAATCAATCACCCAGTCTGCATCGGGAGGTGTGTCCGCTGTGCGCTCTGCGGCCTTTTCCGGCTGGCCGCTGGCCGGCTTGTAATACAGACTGATATGGGTTCTCAGTGCGTCAGCCAGGGCGTCCTCTGCCGCCGCTTTTTCAGGGCTTCCGGCGCTGGCCTTCTGAACGTTGTTATACAGCTCCTGGAAATTACTTGTGACCTGCTGGCCGCCCACGTCCTGAATGCCCTGTACGCTTTCTGAGAACACCAGCCGGATGGAAGTGTCCGGATAGGGCGTGGGGCTGGCAGGGTTGTCCGTTCCATCGTGGGTGAACTCCTGGACAACCGTGGGAGGCTCATTGTCCAAGGTGTTGATCTGCATGGGCGGGGTCAGTTCCGCTGTGTAGACATTATAATTGCCCGCCCGGTCCTTGGCCACGTAATAGAGGTCGTACGCGGTCTGGGAGTCCAGCCCGCTGACCGTAAACCGCACATCAGTGGCGGCCTTAGAAGCCGTGCTGCTGCCCTTTTTCAACGCACCCGTGCCGGATTCCACCTGGATTTTGGCCACCAGCTCCTCCGGGTCATCAATGCCCTGGGCGTAGAACTGCGTTCCCCGCTTGACCACAGCCCAGTAGAGCGTTCCCGGCTCATCCAAGGAATAGGTCAGCGTCACGGACCTGGCCGCCACATCCGTCACCGTCAAATGCTGAATGACCGGGGGCGTCTTATCCAGCGTTGTCACCGTCAGCTTTTTCACCGCCGAGCTCTTGCCGTTGTCTGCATCGTTAAGCCACAGATATAGGTCGTAGGTCGTCTCCTCCGCCAGGTATGAGGTATTGACCCTGGGGATCAGATACTGGGTGTTCTTTTTCACATCCACCACGCCATAGCCCAGATTTCCGGTGACGGCAGCGGCCTTGAAATCAGCAGCTGTGGGAGCCGCGGAGCCCTTTGGCAGCAGCGCGTAATACAGCTGGCAGTCCTTTGTAGGCATGACCATGGCCTGGATCACCTGCTGATCACCATCTGTTGTGACAGAGGCATAGGGATAGCCTGTGGAGAAATTCGGCGTCGAGTCATCCGGGGTTGTAAATGCCGTGACTTTCACCGGGCTGCGGCGGCCGCGGCTGTCCACCAGGATGGCGGAGAGGTAATAGGAGCCGTCCACCGTCAGTCCGGAGAGCTTCGTGGTCATCTCCGTTTTAGAGGCGCTGGCCTTGACCGTACCATTTTTGATAATCTTTGCGGAATAAGCCGAGGGATTTACCAGCGTTTCCTCATCCACGGAGCCATCCATCAGCGCGGTAAGCGCCCAGTAGATGGTCCCGCTCTTATTGGTACTGAACACAATGTCCGCCGCTTTAGGCGCTACATTCCTGGCGGCGGGATATCCGGCCAGCAGCCTGGGGTCCTCAGAGGATTCGGCTGCGGCGGTGGAGTCCATCTCAGTACCATTGATATTACCGGTAACGCCAGGCCGGATGATGATGGTGTCCGGCAGCATGGGCACAACAGACCCGTCAGAGTTGACGGTAAGAACACCGATATCTCCGGTGCCAGTCACGGTTGTGCCTGTGTCCAGATTCAGCTCCCGAATGGTGGCACTGCTGTCAATATTCAGTGTGGTGCCAGTGGCCCTTTCGTCCACCGTCACCTTGTTCGCAACGCCCTGTGCAAAGGCAAGGCTGGAATCTGGCGTAAGGTTGATGACCTCCTTGATATTGCCGGCCAGCTGCAGCTGAACGCCGCTCTCGCCGTCCAGCCTGATGTACTGCAGACCCAGCCCGTCGTCAGTCAGGTCCTCCAGATATGCGGAGGTGCGGACTGTGGTCTCCTTGATATTGGTCAGCCCCTCGGAACGCAGGCTGATAAACTGACCGGTCAGGCTGTCAATCTCCAGGCCGCCTGCCGTTACATTGCGCAGAACAATGCTGCTCTCGCCCTTCTGGCTTGTGCCGGCACCGCTGACCACGATCTTTCCCATTACCGTCACATTTTCCAGCACCACATCATCCAGTCCGACGCCGCCGGTCAGATACAGGTTGCCGGTAACAACGGTGTCACGGAGTATGACGCCTGGGGTATTGATCGTCAGATTGCCATACACGCCCCCCGCCGTTTGCTCCCCAGGTTCCTGAACCAGCGTGCCGAGAGCCCGGACCAGAAAGCAGGCCACCTGGCCGCGGGTAATCTTGGCCTTAGGGCGGAAGGTCCCGTCCTCGTAGCCCTGGATAATCCCCATATTGGCGGCCTCCTGCACAAGGCCGCGGCTCCAGGTACCGATCTGCTGGTTGTCTGTAAAGCTCGTGATGGCACCCGTGCCGCCCTGAAGGCGCAGGTTCCGTCCAATCATGGCCGCAGCCTGCTCTCTCGTGACCAGAGCATTTGGCGAGGCTGTGGTAGCGGACGTTCCGTTAAAGTAGCCTGCCTTGCTGGCAATGCGGATATCTTCCGCGTACCAGGCGTTATTCGGTACATCCGTAAAGGGATTTGCTCCCACCTCCGTATAACCGAACGCCCGGTTCACCATCGTGACAAACTCCGCCCGGGTGATCTGCCGGTCCGGATTCAAATTGCCCGATGCATCGCCCCGCATGACGCCCCATTCCACAACCTGTTCCAAATAGGGCTCCATCCAATCAGCGGCCTCTGCCGTCGGGGACGCTGCCGGCAAAAGCCCAAAGCAGAGTGCCGCGGCCAGCGCAAGTGCTGTCATTCTTCTGGCAACTCTGCCCTTCCCATACTTCCGTTCGGATGTTTGCTTGGTCATCTCTCTTCCTCCATATCTCCATTTCCCGCGCCGGAGCGTCTCGGCCGATCTTCCAGCTGAACACGAAACACAGCCTCTCTCAGCAAAGTCTCCTCATCGTTGCACATATCTACAAACTTCGCCGCGTAAAACGCCCGGTTGTTCCGCAGAGTCTGCTGGCGAAGAATCTCGCAGCGCAGCACCAGCGGGTTTGCCGTGATCGGAATCACAATCTCCAGCGTTTCTCCATTTTCCAGTCCGTACTGCCCATAAAACGCGATGCCGCCGCAGCTGATATCCACGGACTGGACCTCTCCACGGCCCTTCCATATCCCGCTGAGCGGGTAGATAAAGCTTTTGAATTTCACCGGAACACGCAGGTTCCGTCGGAATTCCGATCCCAGGGACGCTACCTGGTTCAGGGAAATTCTCTCTCCCCGCTGCCGGAGCAGCTGACACTGTACGGCCAGTCCGCCGCTCTCCATCCCTACCAGTTGGATCACCTCGTGCTGTGCAACCTCATCCTCTTTCCCATCCAAGACACGAATTTGGAGAATGGGGCCGTCCGGCGCGGTTTCTAATACACCTCGGGCCAAAGGCGCACTTTTACTGTCCAACAGAAGATATATCTGCTTTTTTGTCATGACTATCCTCTCCCTGTGGCTTGCTTTTTGTCTGATCCAGGTCCGGTTCAAACTGGAGAAAATATACATAGATCTCCACAATCGCCTGGTACAAATTTTCCGGAATCTCCTGGCCAAGCTCCAATTGTGTCAGGACCGTGGCAAGCGAGTTATCCTCGTAGATGGGAACACCATGATCCGCGGCTGTCTCAACGATCTTTTCCGCCAGGTAGCCCATGCCTGAGGCAACAATCACCGGTGCCATGTCGCCTTCGCCATACTGAAGCGCAACCGCTTTTTTTGCCGCGCCGCCTGCTCGTTCACGCTTTGACATTCACGCAGTTCTTCCTTTCAAAGATTTTGGGGAACGCCTCGGTCAAGGTAATCGGGCGTTCCAGCTTCCGCACCATGACCTGCGTGGGCGATAATCCATTTCTCTCCAGAATCTGTGAAATGGACTGTTCAATCTGCCTGGAAAAAGGAACCGCACGTTCGGGGCAGGACACCTGAATGTCCACCTCATTCCCCCGGCTGTTCAGAACGATATCGAACAAGCCCAGCGGCTGCACATCCATTTTAAAGAGAATTCTCATGGTATGCCGGCGCCCATTCCCAGCTCTGCCGCCATCGCTCTCCGCATCCGGATCCACCCACAATTCCGAAAACAGCGCGCGGTGATTCCACATCAGCGGCAGCAAGTAGTGGTTCACCGGCATATAGACACTTTCATTGACTAAAATAGCCCCCATCAGGCTCTGAAACGCTTGCTGCATTTCGGCACTGCACTCTCCTCGCATGGCCCGTTGTACGGCGGCGGTGATGGAATTGGCGAACCGGACCGCGCTGGACTCCCCATCAAACCGGCTGCTCCGCAGCAGCGCCAGCAGAGATTGCCCGTCAATTCCTTTCAGCTGGTCTTTGAAAGCCGCATATCCACTGAGCTGGTGAAAGGTCTCCAGCAACCGCTCCTCCGTCCCATTTTCATATCTGGCAGCATTGAGCGACAGCATGGTCAAAAGGTCTCTTGGCAGCCCCATGTCATGGGTGCGCCCCACATAGTCCGCCATATACGGAAACAGCTCCCGCTGGAGCAGCAGCACATTTCCGCGCCGGTCTCCGGCCGCTATCCCGTTTTCCAGTCGGGCCGTCATCTCCCGCAGCTTCTCCGCCCAGCTCGCTGGCATGGCATCCGCCATATCCCCTAGATTTCGCAGGATGTTCCCCTCCAGGTGGGCTGTGGAAGAATAGTCAATATAACACTTCAAGAAATTTAAGATATCTGACCGCATTCCATCTGAGGCGGCCTTCACGTACGCACTGCGCAAAAGGGCAAACAGCGCGCCGTGAAACTGCGTGCCGGTCCTGGCCTGTCCCTTGAGGAATTCCAGAAGCTGTGCCGCGTCCATTTGCAGCATCTCAAGCACCCTGGACATTTCCTCAGCCATGCCTGCGCTGATTCCGGAACTGACCTCTGTCCGATCCCACCCGAAAATCCTTGAAAGGCTTTCTGCCATTCCCGGCGTCTCTTGCAGCCGCTGTAAAAATGTTTGAAAATTGGAATCATACCGGACACGGCCATCCCCCTGCAGCGTGCTGTCCTGACGCTCTGTGCGCCCGTCTGTCCGGCCGACTCTGGTAGGGTCCGGGATATTTTGGATCTGTGTATTTTCCGGTGATACGGGAAGATTCCGATTGACCGCCGCTTTATCATAACCCGGGACCGGGTTGGTCGCGCCTAAAATATCCGGCATTTGATGTCACCTCGCAGAAAAAACTTCGGGCAGTTCTTATCTTTTGGCCTGACCGCGCCGATAAATATAAAAAAGGCAAAAGGTGGTGCTGCTATGGGCAGTAGTGGAAACGAAATCCTTGATATGTATATTTATGAGACCAACACGCTCCTGGAGCAATTGGAAACTATTGTTTTGGAGGCTGAGAAGGCAGATACATTTTCACAGGACGATGTAAATGAGATTTTCCGCATTATGCATACCATCAAAGGCTCTTCCGCCATGATGGAGTATGACTCACTGGCAACCGTTTCCCATCGAATCGAGGACCTGTTTTTTATTATCCGTGAAAATACCATGGCGGTTGTCTCCGAGGAAAACAGGCCCTGCCTCTTTGATCTGATGTTTCAATCCATTGACTACTTCCGCTCGGAAATGGAAAAGGTAGAGGCCGGCCAACCCCTTGATAAAAATATCGACACCTTTCTTGAAAATGTTAATAGCCTGATTTCCAAAATTAAAGGGGAAAACCCTCCAGAAGCTGCGGCATCTGTCCCTACTCCGGCGCCTGCGGTTTCGTCTTCGGAATCGTCCACTCCCACAAAAACCGCCGGCGGCAACCCGGACTTTCCCTATGAGCTGCATGTCTTTTTTGACGAGGGATGCGGCATGGAGAACCTGAGGGCTTATATGCTGGTGGTGTCCATCCAGGACTTCTGTGCAGAGGCGGATTTTTTGTTTGAACCCGCTGCAGTGGAAAACGACGCCTCCACCGCGGAACAGGTGATCAGGGACGGCTTTCTTTTGATGTTCAAGCACGCAGAGGACCGGGAAAAGGCCATTCCCGTTGTGCGTGGGGCGGGTTCGGTGCGTTCCTACCAGCCTCACGATTACCATCCTGTGCTGGCGCCGACTTCCGCTCCCGCGCCAGAGACCAGCCCTGCCACGGCAAAAGCGCCAAAGACATCCGTCCCGCTCTCCGCGCCGGGCACCGCAACCCCAGGGCCCGCGGCGGGCAGCGCTCCCGCACACCAGAAGGAAAGCCTGATCAGCGTTAATCTCAGCAAGTTGGATCAGCTGTCAGCTATTGTTGGAGAGATCGTCATTACAGAGTCCATGGTGACTGCGTCTCCTGACCTGAAGGGGCTGCACCTTGATATCTTCTCTAAAAATGCGCGTCAGCTCCGCAAGCTGACGGATGAATTGCAGGATATCTCCATGTCCCTGCGGATGATTCCCATGTCCAATACCTTCCAAAAAATGAACCGTATTGTCCGCGACATGAGCAAAAAGCTGAATAAGCGTGCTAAGCTGACGCTCATCGGTGAGGGCACAGAGGTGGACAAGACCATTGTGGACAGCATTGGCGACCCCATCATGCACATGATTCGCAACGCCATGGACCACGGCATTGAGGCAACCGAGGAAGAGCGCATTGCTGCCGGAAAGGACCCGGTAGGAGAGATCGTCCTCTCCGCGCAGGACACCGGCAGCGAGGTCATCATCATGATCAAAGATGATGGCCAGGGCGTCAATGACGAGAGCGTGCTGAAAAAGGCCATTAAAAACGGCTTTGCCGCACCGGACACCGAGTATTCCCACCGGGATATTCTGAACTTTTTGCTGATGCCGGGCTTTTCGACCAACACAGAGGTCACGGAATACTCTGGGCGCGGCGTAGGAATGGATGTGGTGAAGAAAAGTGTGGAGGAGCTGGGAGGCAATGTCTCGATTACAAGCGAGCTTGGTAAGGGAATGACCACCACCATTCGCATTCCCCTGACCATGGCAATCATGGACGGCATGGAAGTATCTGTAGGAGATTCTATTTTTACCATCCCCATTAACAACATCCGCCAGAGCTTCAAGGTGTCCAGAACCGATATCCTGCGCGATTCCATGGATGGTGAAATGATCAAGCTGACTGACCGATACTATCCCGTTATTCGGGCCAAAGATTTTTACCATCTTCCCGGCGGCACAGATGCGATCGACGAAGGCATCCTCCTATGGCTGGAGTCCGGGGATCTTTCCTATTGTCTCTTTGTGGATGAGCTTTTAGGAGAGCAGCAGATTGTTGTAAAGCCGCTCCCCTCCTATATCAACAATTTCAATGTAAAAAATTATGGAATCATGGGCTGCAGCATCCTGGGTGATGGCAATATCAGCATTATTCTGGATGCGGGCAACCTATATACCGCTGCGCAAAGCGCATAGCCGTTACAAAGGAGTGAATGGAAGTGAACGCAGTGAAGGAGCCAGGCCTGCTTGATGCGGAAGAAGATCAGATCCTCTCTCCGGAGGACGAGAGCAGCTGTCAAAAATATCTTATTTTTGTAATTGATAACCTAAGGCTTGGCGTCGACGTAAAGTATGTGGTGGAAATTCTCAACAATCATTCCGCCACCTATCTTCCGATGATGCCGGACTACATACGCGGCATCTTCAATATGCGGGGTCAGATTATTCCAGTATTGGATATCCGGCTGCGGCTGGGCAAGGCAGCGAACGAGGCTGACGCTTTGTTAGTCGTACTCAACTTCGACAATACCCAAATTGGTATTCTGGTGGATGCCGTCGACCAGATGATTGAAATCCCCAGTGAAGACATCTTGCCCGTACCATCTCAGAGCTCTCAGCAGCTGGTTTCCGGTATGTGTACCATTCCCGATGGTTCTGGTACTATGCTGGTTTTGGATTGCGAACGTTTGCTAAGCCATGAGTATTGAGGCAAACGCTGGTCACGCAGGGAATTCCTTTTCCCCCATGCTGATTTCTGACGCGGACTTTCAGCGTATGGTGACTTTTATCAAGTCCAACTATGGAATTGATCTGTCCCACAAGCGCCAGCTGATCACCGGCCGCCTGTCTCCAACCATCCGCAAGATGGGCTATTCCAGCTTTTCTGATTTCGTGACACATCTGCTGGAGAAAAAGGACGCTGATGAAATCACGATGATCCTGAATAAGCTGACAACCAACTATACGTTTTTCATGCGGGAACAGGAGCATCTGGAATATTTTCGGCAGAGAATTATCCCTGACCTAATCCGCCGCCATCAAAGGGACAAGGTCTTGTCGATCTGGAGCGCCGGCTGCTCAAGCGGAGAAGAGCCCTACAACATCACCATGTATCTCTTTGACTATCTGGGTACACAGGCCCGGCAGTGGGACACCCGCATCCTTGCCACGGATATCTCAGCTAATGCCCTGACATCCGCCAAAAAAGGTATTTATGAACTTCCCGAAACGATGCCCACAGACTGGAAGCGCAAGTATTTCACAAAGAATCCGGACGGCACCTATACCGTGGTTCCGTCCGTCCGGGATAATGTGATTTTCCAGACCTTCAATCTGATGAACCCCATCAATTTCCGCCGCAAGTTCGACGTCATATTCTGCAGAAACGTCATGATCTATTTTGACCAGCCCACCAAGGACGCCCTTGTGGGGCGGTTTTACGATGCAACGGTTCCTGGCGGCTATCTGCTGATCAGCTATTCAGAAAACCTGAGCCAAAACTCTCCCTATCACAGATTGACCACAGCGACATTCCAGAAATAACCGAAGGAGGTCCAACATCTCGGCTATGACCAGCAAAAAAGTTCATGTTATGGTGGTAGATGACTCGATGGTGGCCCGCAGTATGATTATCAGGGGGCTATCTGCACACCCAGGGATCGAGGTCGTCGGCTATGCCATCAACACATTGGATGCAAAGCTCAAAATTCCCAAGTTGAATCCCGATGTCATTACCATGGATGTGGAGATGCCTGGCAAGAGCGGAATTGACTTTTTAAAGGAGTACCTCCCTCAGCATCCGATCCCTGTGATCCTTGTCTCATCGCTGAATTTGAAGGTGTTCGATGCTCTGGACGCCGGCGCGGTGGACTTTGTACGCAAGCCTGCCTCTCAGGACAACATGGATGCCTTTGTCACCGCGCTGACACAAAAAGTCCTGATCGCATCCGCCGCCAAGGTTCGATCCGTTCCGGCCGCGGCGGGAACTTCCCCAACGCAGCTCTCGTCCCCCTTCTCCGCCCCTCTTGGCCAAGCTCCAGCTCTGGACCAGGTTCTGATTGGTTTGGGAGCGTCTACCGGTGGAACGGAAGCGACGTTGGAAGTTATGAAGCGGCTGCCGGCGGACATCCCAGGCATGGTCATTGTACAGCACATGCCGCCCGGCTTTACCAAAATGTATGCTGACCGGTTGAACCGACTATGCCGCATGGAAGTTCGGGAGGCCCAGAATGGGGATGAGCTCCATCGCGGACTCGCTTTGGTGGCGCCCGCTGATTTGCAGGCGCGTGTAGTCCGCATTGGCAGTAAGTATACCCTCTCCTGTATGCCAGGTGAAAAAGTGAGCGGCCATCGCCCCTCTGTGGATGCGCTCTTCCAGTCCATGTCGGAAGTAGTCCAATGCCGGATGGTGGGGATTATCATGACCGGAATGGGGCAGGACGGAGCCGCCGGCCTGCTGGCCATGCGGAAAAAGGGGGCTTATACTATCGGGCAGGACAAAGAATCCAGTGTTGTATACGGAATGCCGGCAGTCGCCCATGAGATTGGAGCCGTCTGCATCCAGGCATCCTGTGAAAATATCGCCGGTGTTCTAATCCGCCATTTGAAATTGCTGCGATGATGCGCAGGTTCTTTGAAAAAAACACAGACGGAATTTGTAGGGACAGGCACCCTGCAAATTCCGTCTGTTTGTCTCAATAAAATTTCCTCTGCATTCTTATCTTTTCAGTCATGATGACGATATAAACAATAAGTGATTTTATTGGAGCATCACATATCACATGGATATGAAACGGAAAGGTGTGAGATATCATGCTGACTTCTTCTGGCGGCGTCCCCCCCATCAGTCCCCCAAGAACATATTATCCCGGCGTCAGGCAGGGCTCTGCAGCCAGGCCTCATATGGACCGCAGCCATGATTCTGTGTCATTTTCCGTCTGCGTGAACGGCGAGGACACCTTCCACAGCTTGGTCAGCCGCCTCTCTTGCGAGGTGCGGACTGCCACAACAACTGGTGATATCCATACTCTTCATCAGGCGGTGGTCTCTGGTGACTATACCCCGGACCCGATGGCCATTGCCGGGAAAATACTCTTTTTGATGGGAGGCTAACCGATGGAACAGCTCTTCCGTTCCTATTTGGAACTTCTGCGTTCCATAGTCAGCAATCTGGAGCGGCTCACCAAATTGGTGCATCGCAAAATCGAGGTTGCCCAAACAGATGACCTGGAGGCGCTGCATGAAATTTTGAACGAGGAACAGGCATTGGCCCTGGCATTTCGCGGTCAGGAGCAAAAACGTCTGAACCTTCTCCAGGAGCTGGGCCTGTCAGAGGTCCCTCTTGGGCAGCTGGCTGCGTATTTCCCTGCTGAAATGAAAGATGCGGTGCGCCAAACAGCCGCCGAACTAACGGAGCAGTATCGCGCTTATCGCAATGGTGCCCAAGTGGCCCGAGGCATTTTGGAGCACAACCTCCGCGAGGTCGACCGGGTTCTTGCAGCCCTGAACGCCGACTCTACCGGAAGTTCCGCGCCTGTGCCCCAGGCTCCATCTGCAAAGACAGATTTCCGAGTATAAGCAATCATGTTCCGCTGCGGCGGATCAGTTTTGAGGAGTTTTACGATGAATTCGATTGGTACATTTGGTTCTTATACCCAAGCCCGGCTGGCAATCTATGCGTCTCAGGCAGGACTGAGTGTCACCGGAAATAATATTGCGAATATCAATACCTTTGGATACACCCGTCAGCGGTTGGAACAGAGCAGCTTCTATGCAGGTGGCGCCGACCGGTATTATTCCTCTTTCGGCGCCCGCACGGGAAATGGCGTGCTGTGTACCGGCGTGTCCCAGCTGCGGGACCCCTATCTGGACATCCGCTACCGCAGCCAAATGTCCAACGTGGGCGCCATGGACGCCAAGCTGGGCGGCCTGGAGGGAATCCAGGCGATTTTGGACGAGGTAAGCGACGGTGAAGACGGCTTTGGCATCATCAGCGCGCAGCTGGACAAGATGTACGACGCCCTTCAGCAGCTGACAGATCAGACCGGGCACGACGTATATGACACCCAAGTTCGTGCCGCCGCGGACGTACTGGCCAAGCAAATCAACTCCTATGCCAACAGACTCAGTGAATTGTACAATAATACCTTGGCCGGCTACAAGCAGGATGTGGAGACCGTTAACAATATTCTGTCGAATATCCGGGAGCTGAATGCCTCCATCCGCAAAAGTGAGATTCACGGCGACAATGCTTTGGAGCTTCGGGACGAACGCAACCTGCTGATCGACCAGCTCTCCGAATACATGAAAATCGACGTAGTCTACACCGAGGAGGATATCGGCGCGGGTCAAACCGTTGAAAAGCTGACGATCCGCCTGGGGAACGCCAACCCTGACGCTGATGTGACGACGGACTCCACACTACTGGTGGACGGCACCTACGCCGCCCAGTTTTCCATAACCCAGGTCCCACAGCCCAATCCCAACTTTGATCCCACCAAGCCCCCAAATGGAGTTGATAACTTCCAATACCTGAAGCCGGATGGGAGCGGGACCAATAATGCGAACCTGGCGCAACTCATCGACAGCCCCAACTTTGATCTGACCGTCTCCGAACTGCGGGATATCAATGGCCGTATCCAGTATACTATGGAAAAAGGTCCTTTGGAGACAATTACGAAAGCCGAATACGACGTCACCGGCGGTAAGGCCACAAGCGTGACGGACCCTGATACGAATATCACAACCATTACTGTCTTTACAAAGTCTGGAAATCAATACTATAAGCAGGTGTATACCAAGACTCCCTCCGAGGCTGTGGCTCTGGATGACAATGACCTTTACGGCGCTCTCCAATCTGAGCGGGAGCTGCTGACGGAGGCTGGGGAGTATTCCACCGCAGACACCATTGCAAAGACTGATGAAAACGCCGCCGGCAAGCGTGGAATTCCCTACTATCAAAAGGCCCTGGATTCCTTGGCAGTTCAGCTTGCAAGCGCCTTTAACGCAGCCAACCAGGGATTTATGCGGAATGAAAAGGGCGAATATATCGACGAGGACGGAAACCCGCTGGTTCTGGATGGAACCACCCTCACTACAGATATCAAGCTGACGGATAAACAGCTGGAATTTTTGGAGGCCAACGGCGATAAGGTGGGCTTCAACATGTTCAGTGTCCGCGGAGACACGGACGATGCCGAGGGAATTACCGCCTCGAACATCTCTGTCTCGGCCACGTGGGCCAGCGGCGAGCAGATTATTTCCTCCTTTGTGCGCCCCAGCAACCAGGATGTCGCCACCACCGACAGCGCGAATATCCTACACATGGTTGCTCTGTTCACCACAAAGATGGATTATCTCCCCAGTGCGGTGGAGCCTGACAGCAGCGATATCCCCCTGTTTAACGGGACCTTCGGTGAGATGTGGGACAACATCGGCTCTGTCCTTGGCCATGATATGAAGGGAACCAGCACACTTCTGGACAACTATTATGCTGCCTCCGTCACTCTTGACACCAGCAGAGACTCTGTCTCCGGTGTGGATTTGAATGACGAGGCCATGAATTTGATGCAGTATTCAAAATCCTACAATGCCGCCTGCCGCCTGATGACCACTCTGGACTCCGTGCTTGACAAGCTCATCAACGGTACTGGCATTACAACCTGATAAGGAGGCTGCCCGACCATGATGATCCGATCCACTACCAACGGCGTGTTAAAAAGCTATCGCTATAATCTACAGCGATCCTCCTACACGCTGAACAAAGCGATGAACACCGTTCTGACTGGGCGGAATTTCGATACGTACGCAGCAGACCCCGCCACAGCCGCGCGCTGCTTCCAGATGCGCCGGTCCTTTCAGCGCGCCAACAGCCAATACTCGGTAAGTGAATCTGTGGTTCGCAAATATGACCAGGCCTGGAGCGCCCTTGGCAGCGTGGTGGATGACATCAACAACCAAAAGACCTCCTCTGCCTATCAGGACATTCTTAACAGTATCAACGATCCCACCGCCTCCGGCCGCAATGCCCTGGGGCAGTCTCTGACGGAACTTGCAAAAGGGATTGTGCAGACCATGAATGGCCGCTATGGCGATAACTTCATTTTCGCCGGCGCGGATGGGCTGAAGGTTCCCTTTACCTGGGGAGAAGACGGCACCCTGTGCTACCGTGGAGTCCCTGTAGACGCCGCAGTACCGGATGTGGCCATGAGCAATGGTGCTCCCCTCACCCTGAACGATCAGGGGCAGTATGATCCCGCCGGGACCAACTATCTCCTTGCCGGCGAGGTAAAGACCATCAGTGTGGACGATTATGAGGCGGCAGTCAAGGCCGGAAATGCACCCACGGTGCTGCGGGACACCACCGGTGCCGGACAGCTTGTGGATGCGGATGGAAATATTAGCACAACGGAACGCTATTATCTGGTGCTGGACACCTCAGAGACTATCTCCAAGGCCGATTATGAGCAGGCGGAGAAGGATCTGGCCGCTCTGGACTATCTCTCCAAGAGCGAGGCGAAGTACGCGGATCTTGGCTTGGGCCTACAGGAGGACAGCGAGACGGGTGAGGTGATCGGCTCCAGTGTATTCAATGTTGCCTTGCAGGGCATCAATTTCCTGGGCTATGGCGTTGACGAGGACGGAGACCCCAAGAACATCGTCTCCATCATCTCCCGGATGGGGCAGATTCTTCTAAACTGTGACGCCACCACCGGTGCCTTTGCCGCAGGGGAACGGGATGAATTCCAGCGCCTGGCGGATAAGTTTGAATCATCCGCCGCTCTGCTGCAGGATAAGCACATCGAGCTGGACACCCAGGCCGATTTTCTCAAGAGCAACCAGACTCAGCTGGAGAGCATGGCGTATACACTGGAGCAGCAATTCCTGGGGATCGAGGATGTGGACCCGGCGGAGGCAATTTCACAGCTCTCCTGGGCGAAATACTGCTACAACACAGCTTTGAAGGTGGGGAACGGCATTCTCTCCCAAAGCCTGATGGATTATATCAACATCTGATCCAAAGTGAAGAGTCTTATAATAAAAGGAGCTGAGGCACTGCTATGGGACCGCTCATTGAAATTACAAATGTACCGATTGAAATCGAGATGAAGGTGTCCCACGCGAAGCTGGAATACACGCGGGGTACGGCGGAGCTGGAAATTTCCAGAGATAACGGCGGTCTGAGCATCAAAAGCCGTCCGATCCGCCTGAATATTGACACCTTTGAAGCCCGCAATTCTGTTGTGCCCACCGCGGTCCGCTCTATCCAGCAAAGCGCGGAGAAGGGCCGGCAGGCGGCCTATCAAGCCACTGCCACCTATGCTCAGCAGGGAGAGCTTCTGCTAAAGACTCAGATTGGCGAAGAACTGGTGACACAGTTTGCGGCAGATGCTGCGGCGAAGGACGTGAAAACCAACATTGGGATTCAGTTTCTCCCATCGGTGGGACCGGAGCTGGATTGGGACCCAGGTGAGGTCAATATCCGTTTTGAAATGGATAAACTGAACTTTGACTGGCGGGTCAATCAGACGCAGTTCAAATTTACCCCCGGCGACATTGAAATCTCTGTCAAGCAGCAGCCGGATGTGATCATCAAATATATCGGCGGGCCGTTGTATGTACCGCCTTCTGCTGATCCCAATTATGAGCCTGTCGACGTACAGGCGTAAGGGGGAGGCGCCTCATTGAAATTACAAACCAAATATTTTGGTGAGATCGACTATGAGTCTTCGGAGGTCATCCGCTTTCCGACAGGAATGTTCGGCTTTGACGACGAGCACGATTTTCTGCTGCTCCCCTTTGAGGGCAGCGGGCACAGTATGCTGTGTCTGCAGAGCACTGCCACGCCCGCTCTAGCCTTCATTCTGCTGGACCCCTTCTCTCTTTGTCCGAGCTATACGCCCGTACTGCGAAAGACGGAACTGGAGCTTTTTGCTGCGGAGGACACAAGTGCCTTGTGCTTTTATGTGCTGTGTGCGGTGAAAAACCCGGTGGCAGCCAGCACGGTCAATTTAAAATGTCCTGTGGTTATCAACCCCAAAACCAACGAGGCCCGGCAGATTATCATGGAGACGGAAGCCTATGATATGCGGCATCCCCTGGCGGACTTTGGCCGCGGGGAGGAGGCGGCGACATGCTGATCCTGCAGCGCAAGCCCGGTGAATCCGTGATGATCGGTTCCGATATTTCCATCTCTGTCATTTCGGTGGAGGGCGGCCGTGTGCGGCTGGCAATCTCTGCGCCGGTGGAAGTACCCATTTTGCGCAGTGAGCTGATTGCCGCCGCCGCTGTCAATCAGGATTCTGCGCGTGAGGAATCCGACCCTGCCGCCTTGCTTGATCTGTTGAGCGGCCCTCCACCGTCTTCCCCCTGAAAAAAATGGACCATATTTTTGTAAAGGAGTGTGTTTGCATGTTAGAATCCATCGCGGGTGCAGCCATGGATATGAGCGCCGCGCGGTTTTCCGTGGAATACTCCATGGCGGTAACGAAAAAGGTGATGGACACCCAGGAGCTGGCCGCCCAGGAGTTGCTGGAAATGCTACCGGCCGCGCCGTCCATGGGACAATATATTGACGTCTACGCCTGACCAGAAACAAGAAAAGTCATGGGACAATCCCATGACTTTTTTTATTCCTCCCAGCCATATGTAAGCTGTTCTTTTTCTATCACGCGATCATGCGCCTGCTCCACCAGCAGATCAATATTCCCCAAGATTCCCTCTATGGTAGCCTGGTACAAATTCCGCAGGCAGGTGGAAGTTCCCTTTTCCTCCGCCACCTGGGCATGATGGCATATCTTTTTCAGGATGCGGGCAACGTTGCTCCTCCTGATCACAAGCCCTGTTCTTGCAAGGAAAATTGGGCCGGATAGGATTCCATTTCTCTGTGCATATTCCAGCAATTCTGCCTGTAAACATTCCGGGATATGCAAAAGCTGACGAGTGCCTCCCGGCGCAATGACCACCTTTTTCTTTTGAACTGCCTCCACGCTCAGGCAGACAAGCTCCTGCACCGTCATACCCGTGCAGGCGAAAACCTTGATCAGCAGATAGGCCCGTTCATCCCGCATGATTTTTGCGGTCTGCAAAAGGCGCAGATATTCCCCTCGGGACAGTTCCGGCCTGACATAGGGTTCCGGTTTTTCGACCCGCCCCTGCAAATGCCGCTTATCGCAGAAGTCCAACAGGCTATTGGCCGTGGAAATACTGATATTGGCGGACCGGACAGCATAGCCACCGCGCATCAGTTCCTCCCGCCACTGGGCCAGCGTGTCCTGTTCGATCTGCTTATCCTCAGGCAGATAGTCATACAGCTGTTCCAGATGGTGTCGATACGTTTTCAGAGTTCCTTCCCGTACTCCTTTTTCCCGGAGAGCCTCCAAAAACTGATTGATCAGATCCTGTGTCAGCGTCAGCGTGAATATACCCGCCGTACTATTATTTTTCATATCCATTCTATCTTCCCACTAAACGCCGGCAATGCCTGCGGACCCCTCAGGGGTTTCGCGCCGATTTCCTACATGCCCCGTGAAGCAAAAAGCTGGTTCTCCACGGATGGGTGTGATGCAGAGGGGGCGGGAAAACCGCCCCCTCGTGTTGCCTCTCCTGCGGCACCGCCTGAAAGCTTTACCGCTGCTTCCCGTGAGGCCCAGCTGTTATGCGGCCGACCGCTGCATTACTGCAGCAGCTGCAGCACGCCCTGAGGCACCTGGTTGGCCTGGGCCAGCATGGCCTGAGCGGACTGAATCAGGATGTTGTTCTTGGTGTAGGACATCATCTCCTCGGCCACGTCCGTGTCGCGGATGGTGGACTCGGCGTCGGTGATGTTCTCCTCCATCACGGAGAGGTTGTTCTGGGTGTGCTCCAGACGGTTCTGGGTGGCGCCCAGAGTACCACGGGTCATAGATACGCTGTTGATCGCTTCCTTGATCACGTTCACGGCCTCGGCCGCGCCATCCTGGGTGCTGATATCCACGTTGGCAATGCCCAGGGCGGCGCAGTGCATATCCTCCACGGATACCTTCAGCTGGTTCCACGCGTCGCTGGTGTCGCCGATCTGCAGCGTCAGGCCGGTACCCATGATGGGATCGCCCTTGGCAGCGTCCACGGTGGACACGCCGATGTAGCTCGCCAGCTTATCCATGGTGGTCATGTCGGTGGAGTCCTTGGCGGCCTGGAGCTGCTGGAGGCTGATCTTGCCGCCGTCGCCGGCCTTATGGCCCACAGAGAAGATACCGTTATCCTTGGCAGCCTCCGTGAGCTTGCTGGCGGCCAGTTCGTCAAAGTCAGCCTCCTCACCGGTGAGGTGGGTCAGGTCAATGACGTTCTCCGCGCCCGCAAACACACTGTCCTTGCCCACAGCAAAGGTGTAGGTGGTGTCGCCCAGAGTGACCTGGGTGCCGTCGGTCATCTTGCCGGCCAGATCCAGCACCGTGTTAGCCAGCTGATCCTTAGCGCCGGCCTTGGTGGCCACCACGTTAACGGTGCCCACATTGATGGTTCCGCTTGTGCCGGTAGTATAGGCGTCCGCGCCGTCAACTGCATTGCCGGCGGCAATAGCGACTGTATCGCCACCAGGAGTCTTCACAGTGATGTTGGTGACTGCGGGGGCATCGGCGCCGGCGGTCTTTGCGGTCAGAGTCATACCGGCCGTATCGCTACCGCCCACGGTAAAGAGATCCTTCAGGTCGGCATCTGCCTCGATTGCAGTCTTGAGGGCATTAAAGGTATCAGCAGCAGAAGTTCCACTGTTGAAGGTCACATCCTTCTGTTGGGTCTTGCCGTCTGCGTCGGTGTATTCAATGGTGACAGTCGCTGCTTGGCCGCCGGTAGTCGCGGTCTGAGTCAGGGCACCGGTGGTATAAACAGCCGCCGTGGCAGCCACGGTATTGCCGGTCACGCCCTCGAAGCTGACGTCATAGTGGGCATTGATGTCCTTGTCAGCAGCCTTGTCGGCAGTGAAGACAATCTTGGAGCCCTCCACCTTAGCGGTGTAAGCAACACCATCCAGGGTGACCGTGGAGCCATCATACAGGGCGGCCAGGGCTTTAGCGTCCAGCTTGTCTCCCTTGGCCAGATTCTGTACGTCGCCGGTGGCATTTACAGTCTGGCCGCCAACTTCCAGAGTAAAGGTATCAGTACCGGGAGTATCCACGACATGGCTCATGCCGTCCAGGTCCACGGAGAAGGTGGGCAGCTGATTGGTCTTGCTGTCGGCCTCCAGCAGGGTGTTGGTGCCAGCCACGCCGGCGGTTCCGCCAGCGGCCTCAGGCAGCAGCAGGCCCTTGATGCCGGCGGCGTCCAACTTCTGATAGGCGGCCTTAACAGAACCGTCGCTCAAAGAGCCGTCCAGCAGCTGGATGCCGTTGAAGTTGGCGGAATCCGCAATCCGGTCGATTTCAGAGCGGAGAGAGTCCACTTCCTTTTGCAGGTTGGCCCGGTCCACATCGTTATCATAGGTGCCGTTGGCGGACTGGTTGGCCAGGTAGACCATGCGGTTGAGCATGTCCTGGACCTCCTGCATGGCGCCCTCGGCGGTCTTCACCAGGGAGATACCGTCCTTCACGTTCTTCTGGGCGGCGTCCAGGCCGGTGATCTGGGCACGCATCTTCTCAGAAATGGCGAGGCCTGCGGCGTCGTCGCCAGCCCGGTTGATCTTATAGCCGGAGCTGAGCTTTTCCAGGTTGCTGGAGAGGGCGGAGGTGTTGTTGGTGTAGTTGCGGTAGGCGTTCATCGCCATAATATTGTGCTGAATACGCATATGATAAACTCCTTTTTCATGATCCGGACAACTCCTTTTGTCCGGTCCGTTGGTGGTTGGGGGACCTTTCGCGCCGCGCCGGCCGGTCATGGCTCGTCGGCCCCCGCGCCCGCCTCTCCACGGCCATGGATAAGCGGACGTGCGGTTTCTCTGGAACCGCTACATCATATTTATCGGCTGTTTTTGCAAAAAACTAAGTCGTTTTGCAAATTTTTTTGCTCTGCGACCTGGCGGGTTTGCCTCTTTCGTTTTTCGGGAATACTGACACACGCCGGTTTCCCCGGTGAAAGGAGGTCTTTATGTCCGCTACATTTTCTCAATTCTGCACCGCCTCCCAGGCGGGCTACAGCGCCCTGCGGCAGTGCATTGACCTGTGCGCCCGACAAGAGCGCAGCTATGAATTTCCTGACTGCCTCATGCCGGATGGCTGCGTCCCGGAGCGGGCCCTGCTGGGCTTTTCCCGTCAGCGGGACGGCAGCTATCTGCTTTACTGGCGGCCCGCCGTGGACTATCACGGGGCCAGCCGGGTTCTGACCGCCCTCTTTCGCCGGAATCTCTGGCGTTTCCAGAGCTACGAAACCTTGTCGGAACGGCTCTCCTCTCTGCGATGGGAGCTGGGCCGTCCCACCGCGGCAGCCGCAGCGGGGCAGGACTGGCCGGAGCCGTGTGTGCGCTTGACCCACGACCTGAGCCAAAGGGTGCTGGGCCAGGACCGAGCTGTGGAAGCTACCGCCTTTCGGCTGTACAGCCATCTTGCAAAACGGGAGCCCGCCCGGCCCCTGTCCCTGGTGTTTTACGGCCCTACAGGGGTGGGTAAGTCGGAGCTGGGCAAGGCCCTGGCCCCGGCCCTGGAGCGCTGCCGGGGGGAGCGGTACCAATCCGTCTGGACGGAGCTGAACACCTTCACCCAGCCTCACTCCGTCCACCGTTTGACCGGCGCGCCGCCGGGCTACGTGGGCTATGAGGACCAGCCCATCCTGGAGGCAGTGCGTCGGAATCCCCGGACAGTGTTTATGTTCGATGAGCTGGAAAAAGCCCACCCGGAGGTTCTCAAAGTGTTCATGTCCATCCTGGACGAGGGACGCTGCACCGCTCACCGGGCAGATGAGGCAGGGGAGCGGGAGCTGGATTTCCGGCGCTGCGTCTTTGTCTTCACAACAAACGCCGATCTCTCCCCTTCCGGTGCGCGGCCCCTGGGCTTTTCCTGCCGGGGAGAAGCCGTTTCCCAAGGCGAAAAAAAATCCGCCACGCCAGCAGAGCTGGCGGAGCGGCTATTTCAGGAGAACGAAGAGGCCCGGCAGGCCATGGTGCGTCAGGGGGTCCTCCGGGAGATTGCAGGGCGGTTCAGCGCCCTGATCGGTTTCCAGCCCCTGGACGCCGCGGCGCGGCTGGCCATCGCCGCCAAGCAGATCATCTCCCTAGGGCAGGAATTTGGGCTACGGATCATCCAGGTAGACCCGGTCACGGTACGCGCTCTCTCCCCTGAGCGGGAAGCTCTGTCCGTCCGCTCCATGACCGGGGTGCTGGAGGGTGTGCTAACGCCGATCTTCGCCCAGGCAGCGCTAAACGGACACGGCGCGTTCCGTCTCACCGGCGTTCCCGGTTCCCTGCGGCTGATCCCGGCCTATCCCACCACCTCCTCCACGGTGCCTGTAGCCGTGTCCAGCCTATAAATGCGGCTCTGGTCAGAGGAGAGGAAAAAGCTGCCTTCCACCACGTTGGTATCGGTATCCTCCGCTGTCCGGTACACACTCACTGGAATGCAGGGGATGCCGTTGATCAGCGCCATACCATCCAGTGCGTAAATCCGGTAATCCTCCATGGAGCTGCCCTCCAACCCAAGAAGGGAGGGCGGCAGCCCCCGGACATAGTCCAGTGCTTCCTCCATCGTCATTCCCTCCGGCGCAGGCGGGTCTGTGATCTCCCCCTCCGGGGTGTCCGTGACGACGGTGCAGCTCCCCGCCGCCCAGGTCAGCCGGAGGAGCATGACCTTGTCCGCCTCCGCCGCACGGTGCGCCAGATTCACATCTCCTGACACCGCGCTGAAATCCGGGGCGTCAGCCCTGACCAGCGCTCCGTCCACGATGTCGAAGCCCAGGTCTGGCGATGTCAGCAACGCTGTGTACGCTGAGACCAGCGTCCCGGCATCGGACAGACCCTCGTAACGGTAGCCAACGGCGTCGGCGGTAGTTTCCATCTCCGGCGCTGTGCCGTCGTCCGTTCCGTTGGTTGTGTCTGTATCAGCATCCGTGCCGGCGGCCGCCAACACCTCCTCCTGATACACGGAAACGCCGTCCGACATCACTGGCAGCGCTATCACGTCCACTCCGCCGATCCGGTATTCCTCAGGAGGGTCGATGCTTTGCTCTCCATCCGCAGCACCGTCCCTCCGCATCCAAAAAACTGCCGCGCCTGCGGCTGCCACAATCCCCACGGCGGCAAGGATCGCTTTCTTTCGTTTCAACTGTTCTCATCCTCCATGTTGATGGCTCCCATCCCCACGCTCTGTGCCGTCATACGCAGGCGATGGTGACGGAGTCTCCGTCCTTGAGAACCTGCCGGAAGCCGCATTCCGCGCCGTTCACCTCCAGACGGACTGGGCGCTCCAAATGGTCGAAATCCAGTCCGGAAAATTTCAGCAGATCCATCAGATAATAGGGTGTCCCCTCCTCTTTCCCGTCCAGATGAAGCGGCTTTTCATTCAGCACGATATCCAGGGGCTTCGGACTCACCGGAGGCGCCGCCGGCTCTGCCGGGATCTCCGTTTCGGGAGTGGGGGATTCCAATGTCAAAATTACATCTCCCTGTTCCAGCTGCGTGTCTGCTGGCGCCTCCCGATTGTTCACCAGCGCACGGACGGGCCTTCCCAGCAGCTCTGCAAGCGTCCTGGAGGCATCCGCACCAGAGCGCGCCGGAACGAAGCTGATCTGGTCCCCTGCGTGAACCACCGCAGTAACCGGCGCGTCTTCTTCGTTGAGTCTCAAAACAGCCGGTGCCGCCGGCTCTCCCCGCAGAACCACACGTCTACCGTCCAGCGTGACGGAGAGACTCTTCCCTGACCTTCCAAGAATGTCCTCGTACGTATAGCCATTCATCAGCAGAATGTCCCGCAGTGTGAGTGTACCACTGCGAAACAGCTTTGCCGGCTGCCCGTTGAGCATCACCAAATAGCTGTCATTCAGCAAGCCAAGCCCAGCAGAGACGGCAATGCCAAGCGGCGTGGCGTATTCCGGATGATCCAGGTCAAGCTCCTCGGAAAAGGCGCTCTTGGCGTAATGATTGCCTGCCGTGGACACACGCCTTTCCTCCATGCCCAGGCACTGTGCCACCTCCTCCCGCAGCCCCTTCAGCCTGCTGCCGCCGCCGGCTAGGAACACCGCCGAAGGCGCGCCGCCATTCACACCGCTTACCTGGGCGGCAATCGCTTCCGCGAGACGTCTCATAGGCTCCTGAATCACTTCATAAACGGCTGCATAGGAGCTGGTGTTCTCCACCCCCAGAATATCGGTGTAGTGGAGATCAGCCCCGTTCCACAGGTCTCGTTTGATTTCCTCCGCCGTCCGGAAGTCCACCAGAAACGCCCGCATCAGCGCCTCTGTGATCTCATCTCCCGCCAGCGTCACCATGGTGTAGCCAACCACGCTCCCGTCCCGGCAAACCGCGATATCCGTGGTGCCGGCGCCGATATCCACCAGAGCCAGATTCAAAAGACGCAGCTCGGCTGGGATCGCGGCATTCATCGCGGCGATAGGCTCCAGCGTCATGCTGGCCACTTGCAGCCCTGCCAGATGCATGGCCGCATACAGGCTTTCCACCACCTCTCCGGGCAAAAAGGTTGCCACCACATCTGCCTCCATGGTCTTACCGCCATGCCCCAGCAGGGTGGATAAGGGATATCGGTCCAGGCGGTATTGCGCAACCGTATAGCCCACCAGAAAAAACTGGCGGCGATTCTCCTCGTCCATCTGCAGCGCTGCCTCTGCCGCGGATACCGCGCCAGTCTCCAGCTGGCTGATCTGCTCCGGGGTGATGGCCTGCCCATCCGGCAGTTCCAGAGCAAAGGTTCCGCTTTGGGTCCGCAGCGCACGTCCAGCTGCTGCCACACAGACCTTTTCCAGATGGACCTCCAGCTGTCTTTCCAGCCGTTCCGTCACGATGCGCGCCAAATCCGCCACCTGCTGGATGTTGTCAATCTGCCCATCCATCATGGCACGGCTTTTATGCTCTTCCATTTCGATGCCCAAAATCTTGAGCCGGTCTCCCACGGTCCTTCCCACAACGCCCACCACGCTGCGTGTGCCAATGTCCAGAGCGAACACGAGATCGGTATCCTGCGCTTGATATTCCGCCATACAGGCAACGCTCCTTCCTTTTGGCCTCACAGATGAATGGCTTTGAATGCTCCCCTCAGGCCCTCCAACAGTGTTTCCCTGGTAAAGGGCTTAAACAAAAAGCCCTTTGCACCCAGCGCGGCAGCGCGGTCGATCATATCGTCATAGGCCATGGAGGATACCATGAAAATATTGGCTTCTGGGTAGTGTTCCCGCAGCTTTTTACAGGTTTCCAGGCCATCCATTCCCGGCATGACAATATCCAATGTCACCAGATCTGGCTTCATCGTGCCATATTGCTCCAGCGCTTCTTCGCCGCTCCGGCAGTAGCCGATAATCTCGATGTCACTGCCCTCAAGCATTTTTTTCATCTCCGCGTAGATCACGCGGGAATCGTCAACCACCATGATCCTATACTTGGCCATGCATGCTCCTCCTCAATAAATCATTCACGACTTCGGCCGTCCAGGAAAACGCAGCTAATTCCTGTTCATCACTGATAAAATAAACGGTACTGAGTGAGGTATCCTCGCCCAGCCCCGTGGGGTTCGGTGAGGCTTCATACCGCGTCGGAAAAAAGCGCGCAGTTGTCTCAGTCGCCTTGTAGAGTTCAGAAATAAATCTGCCGCACAAAATATTAAAGAATTCCATTGCGTATTCTTGCGCCTCTCCCTCTTCCGGCTCGCTTCCAAGCATGTTCCGGGCCAGACGGGAGAGCATGCGGGGTTCCGCAAGAAAGCGCAGCTTCATGGGGAAGTCTCCCTCTACAAAACCATAGATCGCATCTATGTCTCTTTCCCTTGCAGTATGTTCCCAAGCGGGATGATGCTGCAATTGAATTCCTGCCATCAGCTCTATAATTTCGCAGACCAGAGTTCCGGCCATTTGATTGACCCAGTCGCAGTCACATACCGCCTCCAAGGTTTCCTCCCTCCATCTGATAAGCTCCTCAGTGGAGCTCCTTCAATTCGTCCGTCTTAGTATCATACGCCACTTTACAATTCCTACGAACGGTTGTTGCTGTCCAGATGGCAGTTTGCACCTCCAGACTTGTGACCGGATAAATGACCTCGCCTTCTATCCGGCATTTGGAGAGGTCCGGTACCATTGGCTGCAGCCGCTCTCTCCGCTTTGTCAGCTGCTGTTCCTTAATTCTTAACACCGACCAGCGCATGCGCGCTTTGGCCAGTTTTTCACTGATTCCTTCCATGCCCTGCTTTTGTTCCAGATATGCAAGCTCCTGATCCAGGTGCCTTTTTTCGTGACTGATGGTACACAAATCCTCTTTGATATCTCGCAGCTCATTTTGCACATAGGGCAAGATCCCCAGGGTAAGCTCCGTCTTTCTTCCGGACTGTGCCCCAATCATATGCGCTTTGATAGAGACTGCGGCGGTCAGCGCTCCGCCAATGATGCTGCCTCTTCCGCTGGTCACATCAATCGAACCGTCGCTGAAGATACGGGAGGCCATGATGCAATCCGCATAGATGTCCCCTTTCGCATAGACGGCACAGTTTTCCAGATAGCGCACACGGACACATCCATTACTTTTCAGCAGAGCCCTGCCGTCCCCCACCACGCCGCGGGCAATGACCAGGTCGCCGCCCGCTTCCACTGTGGCCGCTTCTACCAGTCCATCCACGGTCACTGTGCCCTGCGCGTGGACGGTAAAGTTTTCCCGTACATCCCCGCAGATGTGGACATCTCCGGAAAAGTCGATGTTCCCGGTGGAATAATCCACATCACCCTGGATTTCCAACAGTGGGCTGACCTGAAATGCCTCATGCGCAAATGTCAGATGTCCGTCCCGTGTGGCAATCAGCCGCAACCCATCCTCCGTCACCGCAGTGTTCTTTCCGGCGGGAATTTTTGCTGCCCGCACAGGTTTTGGCTCCACCACCTTGCCGTCTACCCGCAGCCCGGCCTCCCCGGGCTGCGGCAGGGTAATATCACAGATGACCGCGTCTTTTTCAATCAGCTGGACATAGTTCAGCGCGCGGTAATCCGCCACACCGTTCTCATCCAGCTTGACCTCATGAGAGAGCTCTCGCGGATAACGCTCTGTTATGCTGCCGCTCACGCCCTCCACAGGGGGCGTACCAATGGCAATCGGCACCAATTTAAAATACTGCGGTTCCTGGAAAATACACACCATGGAGGCCGGGTCAATGCCCGTGGTGACACCGCTTTCCTCCAGTGCCTTGCCAATAGCCTCACCGCGCAGTTTCCCCTCCCCCATCGGCGGAAACACAAAGCTCCATGCGGCCATTTTATCTTTGGACAAATAGATGCGGCATGCCGCATCTATGGACCCACTTCCGTTGTTTCCCGCCTTTTCTATCACTGCAAGGCGCTTTTGGGCGTCCTTCTCCAGCATTACCATGATCCGTACACGCTCTTTCTCCAGCGTCTGCGCGTCCATGTGCAGGTCCTCTATTTGTTTTCCCGTGGTCAGGGAAAGCACCGGCGGCAGGTCATTTCCGGCCCACTGGCGCCAGACTTCGAGCAGGGCTCCCTTCAGCTCGGAACGCACGGCGGTACTTTCCGCCGCGACAGGGCCCATCTCCTCCGTCAGGATGTTCTGGCTCGCTTCTGCCTGCTCCGCAGGCGGAGGCGTTTCCGTCTCCGCACCTTTTGTCAAGGAGCGGAGGAATGCTCCGATGTTCCATTTTGCCATCACAAATTCCCCTCTTTCCATGAACAGATTGAGGCGGTCACTGATTCAACAGCCGGTATAAGAAAATGCCGGAAGGCGGAAGCAGGACCGCCTTCCAGCATATTGCAGGGAATATTCGCGGAAAGGCTGAGCTTAACGCATCTGCGCCGTCATCAAAAGGGAGCCTTAGTATTTGCTGAACGCGTTGGCAGCTCCGCTGGCTTCAGCCGGCTCCTCGCTGCGAAATTCGGCTTTGGCTGCCGCGCCATAGACGTCATCCGTACTGTGCAGCTTGAACTTTGCCAACAGTTCCTTCATCAAAGCCGCCTGGCTGGAGAGCTCCTCGCTGGCTGCCGCCGATTCCTCACTGGTGGCGGAGTTCGTCTGAACCACGGAAGAGATCTGATCGATGCCCTCCCTGACCTGGGCGATTGCCTCGGCCTCCTCCTCGGCCGCCTTGGCAATATCCTGAATCACACCCATGACATTTTCCGCAGCATCCACTGTTTTGTCCAGAGAGTCGGATACCTTCTTCACGATCTCGCTTCCCCTCTGCACAGAGGTGATGGACCGGTCAATCAGCTCCTTGGTCGCCTTGGCTGCCTGGTCCGACTTGGTGGCCAAATTGCGCACCTCGTCCGCCACCACGGCAAAGCCCTTGCCTGCGCTGCCTGCCCGGGCTGCTTCCACAGCGGCGTTCAACGCAAGGATATTGGTCTGGAACGCAATATTCTCGATTGTGGCGATAATCTTCCCAATTTCCTGGGAGGCCCCGGAAATCTCATCCATGGCCTCCACCATTTCTTCCATGTATTTGGCGCTCTCCTCAACCTGACCGCCTGCGCTTTTCGCATGCTCCATGGCCTTTTCGCTGTTCTTGGCGTTATTCTCGGAATCCGTGGAAATCTCTGAGATGGTGGCGGACAGCTCTTCCACAGCGCTGGCCTGCTCTGTGGAACCCTGCGCCAGTGCCTGGGCACCCGTGGACACCTGGTCGGACCCAGCGGCCACCTGCTCCGCGCTCAGGTCAATCTGTGCCAGCGCATCGCTGAGATTGTGGTTGATGGTTTTGATAGACTGGAAGACGGAATAAAGCGCGCCCACATACATGCTCTCATCCTTGGTATGGACGTCAAAGTTTCCATGTGCCATCTCTTCCAGCAAACGGCATTCATCGCTGATCACGCCGCCCAAGACCTGCTGACTGGTGCGCAGCGCCTGGCACATGTCACCCAGTTCGTTTTTACTCTCGAATTCCACAGGGATATCAAGCTTGCCCTCGCTAAAGCCCATCAGGGCCTTATGTACCTGGGCTGTCGGCTCCACAATGCTTCGAATCAGCTTTGTGGCAATAGCCAGGACGGCCACTGTGGCGATCACCATCACTACGAGGATCACGATCATTGTGATCCTGCTGGACTGCTCCTGCCGGTCAATCGCCTCCTGCTGCGCCGCGCTTAAAGAATCGTCCAGCGTACCGGCAAACGTGGTCAGCTCGTTCAGGCGCGGAGAGCAGGTATTCAGAATCATACTGATAGCCTCATCGCCCCGACCGCCGTTAATCGCGTCTATGATATTGGGGACCTCTTCAGCCCACACGGTCAAATCCTGAATCAGGGTATCTAAATCACGGTCGTCGAGAGGATAAATCTCTCGCAGTTCCTGGATTTTTGCATCCAAGCCGGTCAGGGTGCTGTTGATATAGCTCTCCAATTCTGCATTGCCACTGCGGTCATCAGGATTCAGCGCCATATCGCGGACGCATCTGGCCGCGGCAGTGGCGTCCAGCCGAATGGATGTGATCAGTTCATTGGCCCGGATTTCCGTGTTGATGACACTTGTGTAGGCATTTCCCTGCTTAAACAGAAGCACCAGAGTGCTGATAATAATCAGCAGTGAAACAACGATGGTAATTCCGAACCCTAAAATCAAACTCTTTTTAATTTTCATGTTTTTGAGCATGACTGCCACTCCTTCTTCTTTCTTACACTTGTTTTCATCTATATCAATCGGCTGCGCGGTGCGCTCGTTTTTTACACCACATCACCGTATCTTCCCTTTCTCACATCACCGAAGAGCCGTCCGTCCACCAGCGTCACCACTCTGCGGCGCATAATATTGACATATTTGCTGGCGTGGGTCGCCATGATCACGGTTGTTCCCCTGTGATTGATTTCCGTCAACAGATGGAAAATATCCCAAATGTTGTCATCATCCAGGTTTGCTGTAATCTCATCGAGTATTAAAATAGGCGGGCTGTTGATCAGCGCTCTTGCCAGCTCCACACGGCGGCATTCGCCAATGGACATCTCCGCAGGATATCTTTTCCCAGTCCCGGCCATGCCCACCAATCCAATGACCTTTTCAATCCGCGCGTGTAATTGTTTGGCGGATTCCAGCTTTCTTCCAACCCGGGCGGCAAGCATTAAATTCTCCTCCACCGTCATCTTCCGGATCAGGGACTGCTCCTGGGGAACCTTTCCAAACAGCAGGGTGGTCCGGGTGTAGTTCCAGCGCATCAGCTTTGATAAATCCCTGCCGTCCAGCCGGACAACGCCCTGATCCGGCTTCATTTGTCCTGAAATCAAATCCAGCAGAGTACTCTTGCCCGCGCCGCTGCTGCCGATCACAAATACAAAATCGCCTTGTTCAATCGTCAGGCTCACATCTTCCACACCAAGCTCGATCTGTTTTTCAGTCCAGCCGTGCCTGCCTGCTTGATAATACTTGGTTACATGTTCCAGTGCAATTGTGGGCATATCCATTTTGCTCCAGTCTATTGATCACCGTGCGGGGGCTGCAAACGCCTTGCTCTTGAAAACCACCTTGATTCTGATATAATGTCAAATAACGTCGATATCTGGTGGTGGAATTTTGAAAAGGAAAAACACCAAAAAGCGTACAACCTATCTTCTTTTTGCACTCCTCGCCCTGCTCTGCGTTGGAAGCGCAGAGCTGGCTGCCTGTCGTTTTTTTGCCCCCGACCTCTATCAGAAAATTATGTCGCCGGTCCGCCAATGCTTACAGTCTGCCGTGGAACTTGGTGCGCACACAGCCGCAGAAGTCTCCGCCTGGTGGTCCGCTTTGACCGCCCCGGAGGAAGTGCTGGCCGATCCCCAGCTTGCGGGGGAACCGGCAATCCTCAGCGAGGGCCCCATCTCCGATCCCTCTCTTACAGAGCTCAAGGAATCGGATGGCAAAGAGGTCCTGACCGGGGGAATCATCCCCGTCGTTTATTATAACCAGGGGGATGCGGCCTGGGCGGAGCAGCCATATGGCAGCGACGACATCGGGCACTACGGCTGCGGACCCACCGCCATGGCGATGGCTGTGTCCAGCATGGGAGATTGGGACAGGGACCCCGTACAGATGGCACAGTGGGCTGTGGAGCACGGATACTGGGCAAAGGGCGGCGGGTCCTATCTTTCGATTGTAGAGGGGACGGCGGCAGCCTATGGCCTGACAGCCAGTTCCCTTGAGGAACACACCCCGCAAGCAGTCCGGGAGGCGCTGCTGTCTGGAAACCTCCTGGTGGCACTGATGGGGCCCGGCCACTTTACACAGGGAGGCCACTTCATTCTTCTGCGCGGCGTTACACTTTCCGGCACGATTTTGGTTGCCGACCCAAACAGCGAGGAGCGCAGCCTGATGGAATGGGAGCCGCAGCTGATTCTTGACGAGCTCTCTGCCAGTACCGCCAACGGCGCGCCTCTTTGGGTCCTCTCCCCCGCCGAGACCTGACTCGCTTTCCCGCTTTTCTCTGGACATCAGCCCGATGGGCCGGTGTCCAATTTTTTATGATAGAGCGATTTTTCGCCGCCCAGCTTCTGATTCAGAATCCTGTCAAGCTCCACAATCTGCTTGAGCAGCCGCCCGTTGAGCGCCACCTGCTCTGCCAACCGTTCTTCTTCCTTCCCTACCGCCGCGGCTCCGTTGAGAAGCTCCGCCAGCTGACGCGCCTGCGCTGGCGCAAGCGCGTCCCGCTGTTCCTCCAGCGCATGGCGAACCTTGCGTAAATTCTCCAGCGGTTCTCTCCGCATGGAAAGCAGGATGCGTATGGCGACCTGATCGCCCCGTTCTATCGCTTCTGCAAGCTGCTTCGAGATGTCAAACGCTTCGTTCAGCAACGTGTACATTCGTTTTTCCAATGCCAAAGCCTGCTGCAGCTCCAACGCTTCCATACCTCCTACTTCCTCTGTTTTGCGTTTTTTGCCGCCTCACGGAACGCCTCCCGCAGCTCGCCCGCCTTGATTTTTACTCCGGTCAGCGGCTCTTTCCGCCTGCCGATCTTTGCGCGTCCCAGCTCATAATGGAAGTATTCATACAACCGGCCCAGGCTGTGGCTGATCTCATATTTCCGGTCCAGCGTGCTGTCCAAATAATCTATAATCTCAATACCGCGCTGCACAGATGCCTCAAACAGCGGATACTCCTTTTTATCCAGCGCCAGCTCCGCCTGCACCAGCCGCTTGACCAGCTCATCATACAGCAAAAGCAGCAGCTCTTCTTGTGTCATGGTGGCGATGCTCTGTTCCTTGTATTGCTGATAACCCTTCAGATCCATCGTAATCGGCTCACCGCCCTTTTCAATAGCCGCTCATCAAGCCGGCGAAGTAAGAGCTCTGCGAATTCATTTCGCTGACCAACTGCTCCAGCGCTGAAAACTTTGCGGTATAGCGGTCAATCTGGTCGGACATTTTGTCCTGCCACTTCTGAATTTGCTGATCCAGCGCATCCAGCTGCGTCTGAATTGTATTGGAATAGAGCGTGCTGCTGGCCAGCGGGGAACCTGCCTTCTCCACCAGGATTCCCTTGCCGCCCGTAGTCTTTCCGTACAGATCCAGGGGTGTCTTCAACGCCTGCATCAAGCCATTGGTGGAAGCACCGCTCTCTGTGCTCTTGGTAAAAATATCCCGTACCTTGTCCGGGTCAGTCTCCAGGGTGGCGCGCAGAGTGGTCTCATCCAGAGTCAAGGTCGTCAGTCCGTTGCTGTAGGCCGTGGTAATCCCGGCGGCCTTCAGCGCCGCGCCGTCGCTGCCGGTCATGGAGACAGCGTTGAGCAGGCGGCTGTACAGGGCGGAGAGATCGGAATCGCCAAACAGTAATCCCTGCTTTGCCTTCTCCTCATAGGCGGCAATGGCGGACTCAGACATCCCCTCCATATCCTTGTCCGTCAGCGGCTCATAATACGCGCCGCTGGACTTTTGGGCCGGCAGAGTGGAATAGGCGTTCTTGATCTCCGTCACCATGGCATTGTAGTCCTCCACCATGGATCGGATTGCATCCACGACCTTATCTGCGTCAGAGGTGGAGGTAAAGGTCACAGCCTCCGGGTCCTCCACCAGAGTCCCCGCCGCTGTTATGACCTTTCCACTTTCGTCCGTTACATCCGTCTCTGCATAGTTGAAGGTCCCCTTCAAATTTACACTCAGTCCGTCCACGTTGAAGGTATTGCTGCTGCGGGTAATATCCTCCAAAATCTGGCCATTAACCGACATGGAGAGGATCGCATCCTGTCCCTTCTCCTCCGTACCGCCCCCAAACAGGGCACTGGCCAGGCCGTCGCCCATCTCCACACGGCCGGCGGCGCCGCTCTCCTTGGCCACGAACTGAAACTGGTTGGTGGTCTTGGAGTAGTTGACAGTGACGCCCACATCCGCGTTGCCGTTGATCGCAGTCAGTACGCTCTCCAGAGCGGTGTTTTTGCTGAAGCTGCCCACCACCTGGTCGTTGACTTTGAACTCGTACAGAAATTCGCCCTTGTCGTCCACCCGGTAATACTGGCCGTCATCATAGCTCTTGGCCACTTTATGACCCTTGGAATCCACATAGTAGGAATAGGCAGGGGTGTCCTCCGTGGCCTCCACATCAATTTTTTTAACCTCGCCCTCGGCTTTTGTCAGGGTAAACTTGCCCCAGTCTGCGTCCTTCAAGATGTCTCCCAATGTCTGGCTAGTGTCGACATAGGTGCTGGCGCCGCTTCCCAGGCCAATCGCCTCGGCCGCATTCCCGGAGACCGCCATCGTGGACCCCTTCTGGGTCGTCAGCTTCAGGGAAAACGCATCCCGACCGCTGACACTGTTGCGATCCACTGTAATCTTCCCAGCGCCGAAGCTATCATCCAGCCTCTTTTGCAGCTCGTCGAGATACTCCACATTGGTCCATGTATGTCCATCCGCTTTTCGATAGTCGGGCAGGGTGATCTTCTTCGTCACACCATCCAGAGTGACCGTCAGCTCCTTGCCGGAGAGATAATCCCCTACGGTGCCGTCCTCATTCACAAGCTCCACACCGGACAGATCCAGGCTCTTGGTGCTCTCGGAGGGCGTGAGTCCTAAGGTCTTTTTGATATCCCCGCTGGCCGAGCTGATATAAACATTGTTGCCAGCGCCGCCCTTGTCATAAAATTCAATGCTTTCACCGTTGACGCGCACTCCGATTCTTGTATTTGCATCCACCATCGTGCCGTCCGAGAGCGTCATGGTTTGCTCGCCCAGCTTTTCGTCAATCGCCTTGGCCAGCTCGTCGGCGCTGCTGTAAATATCCAGTTCACCGAAGTCGACGGTATAGGACCGCCCCCCGCCATAGTTAATCGTCAGTGAACCGGAGAGATTGCTCAGCGGCTGCTTCTCTTTCAAATTGATTTGCTCTCCGGAAATGGAGGGCAAATCGCCGCTCCCGCCGGTCAAGCCGGAGACTGTGTAGATTGCCGACTTGGCCAGCTGCTTGACGCCTAAGATCTGTACATCGCTGTTGGTCCTGCCGCTGGCAGAGATCTTATCCGCATAAGCACCAGCCGTGCTGACCTTCACCGCACTGTCAAAGAAGGCCGTGGACATCAGGTTCGTCGCGGACATATAGGAGGTATATTTATCGGTAAAGGCCGACATTTTTGCAATGATGCTACGGTAGGCCTCCTGCTGCCACTCCACCTTGGTCCGCTTTTGCTGCAGATTTGAGATTTTCAGTTGATAGCCGGAGACGGCATTCTCAATCAGAGTTTCCGTGTCAATTCCACTGGCTAGGCCTGAAATGACATTCCGGGTGCCGTAAATGCTGCTGGAGCTGCTGCCCACGCTGCTGACAGACGCCATATCCTTTCACTCCTTTGAAAAACCGGGCATTGCCCTCTTATTTATTGACTAAATTTGTCGATATTCTCTATGAGTGGACTTCATAATTCTTCTATTTTTTTATCGACACATCTCTTCAGAAAAATAAGAGGGAATCTCACAGTTTTTACATTGGGAGGCGGAATTCCTTGCCAGAGATTATTACTGTTACCAATCAAAAGGGCGGCGTCGGAAAAACAACCGTCGCCGCAGCACTGGTCTGCGGCCTTCACCAAAGAGGCGCCCGGGTGCTGGGCATTGACCTCGATCCCCAGGGAAATCTGGCCTTTGCCCTTGGACTGGATATTGGGAGCGGACATACTGTTTATGATGTGCTCACCGGCGCTGCCATGATTCAAGAGGCCGTAATATCCACCCAGTATGGAGATATTCTTCCCTCTGACATCATGCTGTCCACCGCCGAGGTTGCATTTACAGCGCCGCGCCGCGAGTTTATGCTGGCCCAGCAGCTGAATCTGCTCTCAGGTGCCTATGACTTTGTTGTGATTGACACTCCGCCGGCACTGAATATTCTGACGATCAACGCCTATGTCGCCTCAACAAGCCTCATCATTCCCATGGAGGCGGAGGTCCTCAGCCTGGTTGGAATCTCTCAGATTCAAGACACCATAGAAGCGGTACGCCAATCCTTTAACCCGAACCTGAAGGTTCTGGGCATTCTCCTCAATAAATTTAACGCCCGTCTGACTCTCTCTCAGGAGATTCTGGAGCTGGCGGAGGAGGTCGCCTGTCAACTGGACAGCCAAGTGTTTCCCACGAAGATTCGAAGGGGCGTCGGAGTCGCCATGGCTCCGGCTCATGGTCAGAGTGTTCTCACCTACCGTCCTGCCTCTAAGCCTGCCTTGGATTTGCAGAGTATCGTAAGCATTGTGGCGGGAGATCGGTTTCCACTTCCGGAAAAGAGCTGATTGCCGGCCGTTTTTTCAAGATAAAGGAGTATCGCTCATATGGCCTCAGTAAAGGGTTCCAACACCAGCAAAACCGCCCATGTTATGAATCTGCTCAGCAGAAACCGCGGTGCCGAGCCTCCCCTGCCCACAGACGGCGCGGCTGCATCTGCTTTGCCGGAAGACACCCATAGCCCGCAGGCACCCCCTATTCTGACATCCCTGCAAAATGATATGGCAGTCTCCTCTGCCATTAAGGACGCTCTGCAGGCATCCTTGGAGGAGGAAGCAGAAGCACCAGCTCCTTCTTGTTCCATGCCAGAACCACCGGTGCCTTCCCTTTCACAGGAAAATCACATGCAGGACGCGCCCCCTTCCGCGGAAACGCCGCCAGCTACACCTCCAGCCGCGGAAAAAGACGCTGAAACTCAGCCGCCTGCGGAGCCCCTTTCCTCTCCCGCAGTCTGCGAGACCACCTGCGAAAACATTATGCAGCTTCTGGTGGAGGAAAAAGCCGATCAGTATATGACGCTCTTTGGCCTATGCCGCTGCAGCCGCTGCAGGAATGACGTTTTGGCGTTGGCATTGAATCAGCTTCCGCCCAAGTACGTCGTCATGCCGGTCCGTGAACTCACTCCCAGGCTCTCTATCTATGAGGGACGGTTCAACTCCGCTGTCACCGCCCAGATCCTGCGTGCATGCAAGGAGGTCCTGGAGCACCCCCGGCACGATATATCATAAGTCTATCATATTTGAAAGCCTGACGCGGTACTGCGCCAGGCTTTCATTTTTGACAGGCTTACTGCCCCGCTCCCGGCGCACTCCCCTCCGGCTGGTCCTGCTCCGCATACGGATGGTTCAACTGCTCCCACAGCATATTGACGTTTTCCATGCAGATAAAATACACGCCGGTCAATACCTGGTTGGGAATCCCCAACTCCTCCGCGAGGCCGCTGATTTTGTTCCAGTTGGCGGCCTCATAGCTCAGCACCAGATCATACAGCTTCCCGCAGCGTCCCTCCTTGCGCAGCAGTGCCGCCTTAATCTCCTCCGCAATTGGAACCTCATTTAAAATTTCCTCCAGCGGCGCGTCAATGAGGTAATTGAGCGTAGAAAACATTCCCATTAAATATGCCTCTGATCTGGAAATCGGCATATCCTGGGCATACTTCATCAGTTCACTGCAGAAGTTCGCCCGCATGAAAGATAATTTCAGGAACTCTTCCGCTCCGGCATCCATCTGGTTATCCGTGCTGCCGGCACTGAGCAGATAAATCCACTGCTTCAGCTGCCCCAGTCCCAGCGTCATAATGGCTTGGTGAATCGTCGTCGCCCGATGCCGCAGAGCAAAATACACCGAGTTTGCCATCTTCAGCAGGGCGAAGCTGAGGCTGGCGTCCATAGAGATCATCTGCTCGATTTCATTGACATCCGGCTCATCCTTCGTTACCGCCACCATCAAGCGGAAAAAGTTGCTCTGAAGGTACGCTCCGCTATGGGCCTTTGTCGTCAGCTTCTCTGCGACATAGGTTCCCTCCATCGCATCTGCGCCCAACGCCACCGCCTTTTGGTACTGCTTCTCCGTCTCGATATTGGTGACAATGCACTTTTTATGCATGCTGTGTGCAATGTCAATAATATTATGCATGGCGGCATCTGTCGTTGTTTTGGAATTGAGCTTGATATAGTCTAGACTATCCAGCAATGTCAAATATCGGGGTGCAAACTGGAATTCGTTGGCCGCAATCTTATATCCCTCCCGGGCATACTGATTGACAAAATGCATGGACAGCGGATGTATGATTACACTGTCGTCAATCTGAATCACAAGCTCTGACTTATCAAACAGCCTTGGCGTTTTTTTCATCAGGAGCATGGTGGTAAAGGTCATGAAGTTCAAGGAGCCCTTTAGGCTTTTTGTGCTGTTCTGCGTCAAAAAATTATAGATGGTATCTGCTGCGGCAAACTCATTGGCCGCACCGGCATCTCCTATAAACGCCTGGTTTTCACCGTGATATAGAATCTCATATCCCAGGATTTCACCTGCCGCATCTTTAATCGGCTGTCTTACAATGTACTTGCTGCCCATGGCCCATGCCTCCGCATTCAGCGTTTCGGATGATCCAGCAAATGGTCAATCACCTGAACCAAATGCCCAATTTCCGGCTTACTCATCTGCTCATCCGCTCCCAGCTCTTTTCCCTTGCGCCGCATCTCTTCTGTAATCAGAGAGGAAAAGATGACCAGCGGAATATGTTGAAACTCTTTGTCGCTCTTTACCAGCTTTGTGAGCCGGTGTCCATCCATCTGCGGCATCTCAATATCCGTGATGATCAGCGATACCAACTCGTCCAGCCTGTCATTGCCCCGCAGGGTGTTCAGATAGTCCCACAGCTCCTGCCCGTTGGGGAACATCCTCGTGTTGACATAGCCGGACTTATGCAGCGCTTCCTCAATCATTTTGCTTAAAAGTATGGAATCTTCTGCCACTACAATGGCAGAATCACTGCGGTTCCGCGGTCCCAGCTGCTCAATTTCAGACATCTGTATGGTGGTCTCCGGCGCAATCTCCGCCACAATTTTTTCAAAGTCCAGAATCGTGACCAAATCTTCCCCGCACTGGGCAATCCCTGTGGCAACGCCCTCTCTGCCTCCGGATATTGTTTTGTCGGGCTTTTGGATATCCTTCCAGGAAATACGGCTGATCCCCACTACGGTGTGAACCCGGAATGCAATATTCATTTTATTGAAATTGGTCACAATAAACAGGTCTTTTGGCCCTTTTTCCTCCGACACTCCCAGCAAATATTTCGGCAGGTCCACCACTGTGATCACGACATCCCGCGGCTTGAAAATACCCTCCACCGCGGCGTGCGCATGGGGCATGGGCTTAACCGGCGCGGAAACCAGAATTTCTTTCACCTTTGCCACGTTGATACCATACAGGCTGCCATCGATGGTGAACTCCATGACTTCAATTTCATTTGTCCCGGACTCCAGCAAAATTCCCTTTTTATCTTCTTCCAGCATATTGGGCCACTCCTCTCCGTCAGTGATTTCTAAATAATAAGCTCTGGCTTGCCATAGCAGCGGACGCATCCCATGCCCGTTGATACATCAAACAGCAGGGTGCGCGCCACGGTTCCGCCCACATCCTCTTTCAAAAGCCGGATACCCTCCCGCTTTAAGTTGATGTGAACGCTTTCGATATTGCGCTGTCCAATATTTCCCAGTGCGCCGCCGCTGACCTCAAACATTTTCGCTCCGCCTGCGATCTTCGCGGTGATGCGGGAACGCATCGCGCCTCTGGACTCCATCATCCGCAGGGTCTCACGGATTCCTGTATCCGCGTATTTCATGGTATTGGTGCGGCCGGTCTCCATATTCAGCGGCAGCATGACATGAACCATGGCCCCCAGCTTTTTCAGCGGGTCGTACAGGCAAATGCCGATGCAGGACCCCAGCGCATAAGTCACCAGCATCCCGCTGTCCTTTGCCATCTTCATGTCCGCAATACCAACAATCAGCTTATGCTCCACTGCTCACGCCCAGCTTCCTTAGCAAAAAGTTTAAAGATCGAATGTCCGGAGACAACAACAGCCGGCAGGGAACTGTTTTGCCATTGCGGACGAAATTGCCGCCAATGGTCATAATATAATCCGACTGTCCCCCGTACTCTGCCATGGGCACCGTCATAATGGCCCCCTGCATATCCACGGTAAAGGCGGGCACTGTCAGCTCAATATCAATTCCCGCCAGACTGCTCAGGGCATTGATAAAGGTAGAAATCATAATATTTCCTACCTCAATTAGGGCAGAGCACTCCATCTCATGAAGGCCGCTGTAATCCTCAACGCCCTTTCCCAACATACTCTCCAGCACCAGATTGACAAATTCCAGCTGCTGTACGGAGAGCATGATCCCATTCACCTGCCCGCTCATCTTGACCAATACGCCTGCTGTGATCTCCTCGGGGCCTCCGATCCACTCAATGGCCTCGTTGTACCCCATGATGCGCACCTCCGGCATCTCAATCCGTACCTGCTGCCCAATCAGTGAGGACAACGCGGTGGCGGCATTCCCGGTGCCAATACTCCCGATTTCCTTGAGTGTGTCAAGTTCCAAAGAATTCAGGTCGCTGTAATTTTTAATGGTCATTCGCTCCTCCTCCCTCAGCTTCGCAGATTGTTGATGACGGTTTCAATCTCATCAGACGTCTGGACCATTTTCAGCGCCATGCTGTAGGCCCGCTGGGATTCAATCACCTTCGTCATTTCCTCTGCCAGATCCACATTGGATGCCTCCAGCATTCCGTGAACCAGCGTCCCGTCCCCAACCCGGAGTCCGCCGTTCTTTTCAACCGCGAGAAACCTTGTTCCATCCAGATGCTCCATACCGTTATAATTGATATAATCGAAAATTCCCACCGGCTGTTCCGCATTACCGTCTGTCACTTCAATCATGCTGCCTGTGTCGCTGAGAACAAAGCGGCCGTCTCCATCGGACAGGTACATCACCCGCTCTATGACAGGTTGTCCATTTTCATCCGTCTCGCCGGTGGCTCGTTGCAGCTCCGCGATGGAAAATGCTCCGTTTCGGGTAAGCGATACTTCATTGGTGGTCAGATCCACCAGCGCGAAAAAGCCGTCTCCTGAAATCATATAATCCTGCGCTCTCCCTGTATCAATACCAGCGCCGGAAGAAAAATCCGTGTCTGTGGTCCACAGGCAGGCCCCCGCCCCTGAGGGCAGCTGCGCATTGTCAATCGCCTTGATATCCTCATACATCAGCGCCGCAAAGCGTCCCTTTTCCGCCTTGAACCCATATGTATTGACATTTGCAATATTGTTTCCCTGAACATTTAGTCTCTTTTGCTGTTGATGTGCGCCAACCGCGCCGATAAAGAAGGATTGATTCATCTCTCGGTCATCTCCTTACATCCGTCCGATTTCCGTGGTCGCTTTTGTCATCAACTGATCGTACATTTTGGAAACCTGGGCCGCGCTTTGAAGCGCCCGTTGGTATGTGATCATTTCTGTCATCTGCTTAACGATGTCCGTATTGGAGCGTTCCAGATATCCGTTGAGCACCTCCGCGTCCTGTGCGGCCGTGCCCTGCGCACCCACAAACAGTCCTTCGCCATTGCGTTCCAGCGCGCCGGTATCCTCAAAGAGGAACACCCCCAGCTGCCCGATCAGCCCGCCTTCGTCATAGTAGATGGTTCCCTGATTTCCACCGTAAATCTGATCCGTTCCCAGATAAATGGGCTGCAGCTCCGGATTCAGCACCTGTCCATATCCCGGCAGGCAGAGGTAGCCTGCATCGTCCAGCGAAAAATTGCCCATGCGCGTATATGCAATTCCGCCATCCGGATCTTGAACGGCGAAAAAGCCGTCTCCATGGATGGCAAAGTCCAGCGCTACTCCCGTCGGTTCCAGCGTTCCCTGTGTATAATCGGTGTAAATTTGGCTGGCGGCGCGGATATAGCTCTGTCTTCCAATCTCCTGCCCGGTATTGTGCTTGTTTCCCATCCGGCTGTACATGACATCATCAAATGTACTGGCGGTATACCGGTCCTGCTTATATCCCGCTGTGGAGATATTCACCATATTGTTGGCTATGACATTCAAATTCTGCTGATGTGTCAGCATGGATGATGTCAGGTTATAGAATCCCTTGAACATTTCTGATTCCCGCCTTTCCTTGTGGGAGTATTGGTCCCACGAAAATACTGCTCCATGTGATCTCTCAGCTTTTGAATGGCCCGGGCGTGTATCTGAGAAATTCTCGGACTGCTGAGGTCCATGACTTGGGCAATCTCCTTCATATGCAGGTTCTTTTCGTAATAGAGGGACAGCACAATCTGCTCGTTCCTGGACAGCATTTGAATGCCCTCCGCCAGGATCTGCTGCAGTTCCTGTGTTTCCAGGGCCTTCTCAGGCTGCGTTTCGGCATCTCTGGATGGGACCTCCACCCGAAAGTCGTCCGCTTCCCGTGCGTCCATCAGCATGTCCAGGGAGAGTATGCTGCTCAGTGCGATTCCCGCTATGTCCTTTTGGTATCGCTCCTTTGTGATCCCCAGTTTTTCGGCCACCTCGCCCTCCGTTGGATGCCTCCCCAGCAGGGCGGTCAGCTCTGAAATGGCTTTGTCAATCTCTCTGCCCCGCTGCCGGACGGTGCGGGGAATCCAATCCTGTTTTCTCGCCAAATCAATGACCATGCCGCGAATTCTTTTTGAGACATACGTTTCAAATTTTACCCCTTTGCCCGGGTCATATTTATCAATCGCATTCAGCAAGGTGAGAATTCCCTCGTTGACAATATCATCCACCTGGGCAAAACTGCTGTATACGCCTCTTACTTGAATGGCTGCACTTTTGATCAGGTCCGTGTAGCGAAGAACCACCGGCCACTTCAGTGCCTCATCCCCGGTCTCTTTATAAAGCCTCAGGAGCTCCTGGGTATCCAGCTTCTCAACTGCTTCCTCCGTATAGCCATGATCGGCGTAAGCTGTTGCTTCACTCACTGGCCCACCGCCTTCCGTGACGCCGTGTCCATGGCGATGTTTCCGATGGCCTGAATCTGTACAGAGCTTGTGACCTCATTGAAGGAGAGCACATAGACTCCAGGGTAAAATTGTGTAATCATCTTGCTGAAATATCCGCGGATCACCTGGCTGACCAGAATCACCGGCGTCTGCGAGAGCTCATTGAACTTACGAAGATACTCCGCCATCTGTGTGACGATCTGCTGCATCAGATCCGGCCCCATCGCCAGATAGACGCCCTGCTCATTTCTTGTCAGCGAGGAAATGATCTTCTTCTCCACCTCGGCGTCCAGTGTGACAACGCGCAGCTGCCCATCTTCACAGAACCGGCGCGTAATCGTCCTGGCCAATGCACCGCGCACCTGTTCGGTGGCCGCGTCCACGTCCCGCCCCTGGCCCAAGGCGTCCACCAAGGTCTCCAGAATCGTTCCCAGGTCCTTGATCGGTACGCCTTCCTTCAAAAGACTGCGCAGGACCTTTTCCAAGGTGGCATAAGAGACCACGCTTGGAATTGCCTCCTCCACAAGCTCCGGGGAGGATTGCTTCAAATTTTCCACCAGTTGAATCGTCTCCGCCCGGTTCAACAGCTCATACGCATACTTTTTGATGGTCTCCGAGAGATGCGTCAGCATCACAGACAGAGGGTCAATCACCGTGTAGCCATAAACCTCCGCCATCTCCCGGTTCTCCGGCAAAATCCAGCGGGAGGGGATTCCATAAGCTGGTTCCACGGTCTCAATACCGTCGATCTCCCCCAGAGGATTCGCCGGCTCCAGAGCCAGGTAGTAGTCCACCAGAATCTCTCCCCTGGCCACCTCTTCTCCGCGAATGCGGATCACATACTGGTTTGTCCCCAGGGATGCGGCGTCATGCAGACGAATGGATGGAAATACAAAGCCCATGTCCTGGGCGTACTGCCTTCTGAAAATCACGATACGGCTGATCAGCTTTCCACCCTGGCCTTCATCCACCATGGGGATCAAGCTGTAGCCGAACTCCATTTCTATCGGTTCAACTGTCAGCAGGGAGTAGACATTGTTGATATCCTTGTAGTAATCACTTTCGCTGGGCGGCGCCTCTTCCGGCTGTGCCGCTGCGCCCTCGGCGGCGGCTGCAATGGTTTTCTGTCTTTCCATGCTGCGTTTGACCAGATAGCCGCCGCCCACAAGACCCCCGCCGCCGATGATCAGCGCAGCATGCGGTGTGTTTGGGATGACCCCCAGAAAAAGCAGGATGACGCCTGTCGTCATCATGGCTCTCGGCTGGGCTTTAAACTGCGCAATCACATCCCTGTTGAGGCTGCCCTCCGAAACGGACCGGGTAACGACCATGCCGGTAGCTGTGGAGATCATCAGCGCTGGCAGCTGGGACACCAGGCCGTCGCCAATGGTTACAATGGAGTAGGTCTGCAAAACCGTGGCGAAGTCGCCGCCGCCCATCACCATCCCAATGATGACGCCGCCCACAAAATTGATCAGGGTAATGACAATGGACATGACCGCGTCGCCCTTGACAATCTTCGTGGCGCCATCCATAGCGCCGTAGAAGTCTGCCTCTTTTTGTATTTTCTGGCGCCGTGCTCTTGCCTCCTGCTCGTTAATCAGGCCGGAAGACAAATCCGCGTCAATAGCCATCTGCTTGCCAGGCATCGCGTCCAGTGTGAAGCGGGCCGCCACCTCAGCCACACGCTCGGCGCCCTTGGTAATCACAATGAACTGTACCAGAACAATGATTAAAAAAATCACCACGCCGATGACAATATTTCCGCCGGTGATCAGCTGCCCGAAATTTTGAATGACCTCGCCCGCATAACCGTCCCGGAGAATCATTCGTGTGCTGGATACATTCAGTCCCAGGCGGAAAAGTGTTGTTACCAGCAGCAGGGAGGGAAAGATGGAAAATTCCAGTGCCTCCGAAATATTCATGGTAATCATCAGGATCATAATCGCCAAGCCGATATTGACAATCAACAAAAAATCCAGCAGAAAGGTGGGCAGGGGGATAATCAAAAACAGGACGATGACTACGACGCCCAACGCCACCGCATTATCCAAGGCTATGTTCAGCAGCCGTTTCATGTCTGTTTTGCCCTCCATTGATCCCTGCCAGCTCTTGCAGGTCCTGAACATCTATGGTCAAGAAGCGCTCGCCCCGGCTTCTCCGGCAAGGTGCGGTCTGCTTCAAAGTGTTCTCTTTGTTAACTTGAAAATGTAAACCAGCACTTCTGCCACGGCTCCGTACAACTCCGGCGGAATCTCCTGGTTCAGCTCTGTCTGCGCATAAAGTGCTCTGGCAAGCGGTACGTTTTCAACAACCTCCACCTGATGCTCCTGCGCAATCCGCACAATGCGCGCAGCTAATTCATCCTGGCCCTTTGCCAGCACAATGGGCGCGCTGTCCTTCTCCGGCTGATAGCGCAGCGCCACTGCAAAATGCGTAGGATTACGGATGACAACATCCGCGTGCGGAACCTGCTGCATCATGCGCCGCTGCGCCATTTTGCGCTGATTCTCTTTAATTTTCCCCTTGATTTGCGGGTCTCCCTCAATCTGTTTATACTCTTCCTTGATCTCCTGTTTACTCATTCTCAGCTGCCGCTCGTATTCCCACCACTGGTACAAAAAGTCCAACGCCGCAATCACAACAAAAGCAATGATGATGGAGACCGCCATGCTCTTGCCGCTCTCGAACAGGTGTCGGCATGCAGCTTCAATATCTGTGTACAGGTATTTCGCACTCTCCAGAAATTGTGACTTCAAGCTCAGATACACAATCACCAGGAGCAGCGTGATCTTCACAATTCCCTTCAATGCATCTATGACGCTTTTCAGGGAGAAGAGGCGTTTGATGCCCTGCTTTGGGCTGATTCTGCTAAATTTCGGCCGCAACAACTCGCCGCTGACCAGAAATTTTGTCTGCGCCAGCGTCACCGCCACGGCGCAAAATCCTGTCACCAGTGTCATAGGAAGCACGGTCTTGGCCAGAATCCAAGACGCCTGCTGTGCGATCTCCCGGAGGACCTCCGTCCCACCCGCCGGACTCCCGCAGGCAGCCAAACAATAGGCGACAAACTCTCCCATCTGGGCGGTCATGGCTCTGGCCAGCAAAAAAAGCGTACAAATTGCGGCCGTCAGCGTCGCAACAGCCACCGCGTCCTGGCTTAAAAACGTATTGCCCTTCTTGCGCTCATCCCGTCGTTTTTTGGGTGTTGCCTTTTCGGTTTTTGAGCCCTCGGCCAAGGTTTGTCCCCCCTGTCTCCCCGGGCTGTCTGCCGCCTACCCGGTCATCGCCAGCAACTCCCGCAGGCTGTCCAGCATGGTCATTTCAGTCTGCAGTAAAAATTCGCTGAAGGGTGAAATCAGCAGCAGCAACAGAATGAGCCCGATCAGCACCTTCAGTTCGATATTGATGGAAAACACATTGATTTGCGGAATCGCCTTCATCAAGATTCCCATCCCCACCTGGCCCAGCAGCTCCGCCGCCAAAATCGGCATGCAGAGCTTTACTGCCAGCACGGTGCATTCTACAAACAGCTCCAGCGCCGCATCTGCAACCTCCGGGCCGATGGCAACACCACCAAAGCCCACAATCTGTCCTGACGTTACCATCATACGCAGCAAAGTGTGATGCCCGTTTGCCGCAAAGAACAGCAGTGTCATCAGAACATTCAAAATCTCTCCCGTTACGGACAAATTGCTCTGTGCTCCTGCGTCGTAAATCTGATTCATGGTCATTCCCATCTGGGTATCAACCGTTAGACCTGCAAGCTGGACGATGTAAAAGAAAAAATTCATCACCATACCGAGGATGAACCCCAGCGCCAGCTCCAAAAGGATTTGAATGGCGAAGACGATGGTCTCCCTCGGAACATCCACCTTCTGTTCCGTCACGGAAAATACAAACACAGACAGCGTCAAAATCAGGCCGCCGCGAAAAATACCCGGAATATTTCGCCGTCCCAGCAACGGATTGAATAAAACGAATCCGCTCATGCGGGCAGTGATATACAAAAACAGGGTGAGCTCTCCCCAATCGACCATATGTATGCACTCCTGCTAAGCGGCAATCATGGCAAATAACTCCTTCGTATAGTCCTGCAGGGTTTCCAGCATCCAACCGCCGCCGACCAACAGCACCAGCACCACAACAATCAGCTTCAAAGCAAACGATATCGTCTGTTCATGAATCTGTGTCACCGCCTGTAAAACCGCGACCACAACACCTACCAGCATGCTCAAAAGCAGCATCGGACCGCCAAGCTTCAGCGTCACTCCCACTGCATCTCGCATCAGGCTCATTACAACTGTCGTATCCATGTTTCCTGTCTCTTTCCGCTAATGAAAGCTTTTCACCAAATTGGAAAAAAGCAGTTCCCAGCCATTGATCGTAACAAAAAGGAGCAGCTTGAACGGCATTGAGATCATGGACGGCGGCAGCATAATCATGCCCATAGACATCAAGGTAGAGGAAACAACAATGTCAATCAGCATGAATGGAATATAAAGCACCAGTCCGATCATGAAAGCCCGCTGCAATTCGCAGGTCATAAATGACGGTACAACCACGCGCAGCGGCAGCTCCATCGCTGTCTCTGTGTCTATCTCTGCCCCTAAATCTACATGGGCCAGGTCGCAGAACATGGTCAGCGTGGTTGTCTTTGTGTTGCGGAGCATGAACTCCTTTAAAGGAACCTCTGCCCGGCTCAGAAATTCTTCCTGGGAGATTTCCTCCGCGGCATATGGTTCGTAGGCCTCTGTGCGGATCTGAGCAAATACCGGCTGCATGGTAAAATACGTCAAAAACAGCGCGATTCCGATCAGCACAATGTTAGGCGGTGTCTGCTGCGTCCCAATTGCCGAACGCAAAAAGGAGAAGGAGATGACATATCTGGTGAAAGAGGTCATCATCACCAGCAGGGAGGGAAGGAGGGCGATGACAGTGGTGAGAAACAAAATTTCCAGCGTCTGCACATGATCGCCGTTGATATTGATGAATCCTTCGCTCACCGGTCATTCACCTCCGCTGTTGTTGCAGGCTTTTTTGAAGCACTTCGATAAATCCTGGCTTCCCGCCGTTTTCCGGATCTTCCGGCTTCTCTCTCAGGATCGCCGCCTCTGCCTCGGTAAATTCGGCCAGCACTGTGATGGCGTTGGCCGTGACGCCCAGAAGGAAGCAGCGTGTGCCGGCCTGCACCATAATCAGCGCCTCACTTTTCCCAAGGGTGGTCTGTGCGAGAATTTCTATCTGCTTCCCGGCTCTTTTGACATGAGCTACCGGCATCCCCCCTGCGATCCGCCGCGTCACCCAACAAGCTAGGAGCAGAACTGCTATGATGCAAAAAAGGAGCCATAGCAGAGCAGAAATATCAGAATCCAGCATGACGCTCCATCAAGGGGTTCCTAAAATATTGTTCACGGTCTTCAGAACACGATCCGGCTTGAAGGGCTTTACAATAAAGTCCTTCGCTCCTGAGCGGACTGCATCCATCACCATCCCCTCTTGTCCCATGGCGGAACACATGACCACATTTGCGCCGCTATCCTTGCTTCTGATTGCCTTAAGCGCCTCCAGACCATCCATATTTGGCATAGTGATATCCATAATCACCAGGTCCGGCTTGATCTCACTGTACTTTTCCACCGCATCCGCCCCGTCAACGGCCTCATACAAATCCGTGTAGCCGTTTTTGCTCAGCGTATCCTTGATCATTTTCCGCATAAAAGCGGCGTCATCCACCAGCAAAATTTTCTTAGCCATTCTCATTCCATCCTTTTCAAGCGAATTTATTCACGGCGTTTCCGCGCCTGTTGATTACTTCTTGATACTGTCCATCAGCCCGGGCTTTTTGACAATCTCCGTGATGCGGATTCCAAAGTTGTCATCAATGACAACCACATCCCCCTTTGCGATGCACTTTCCGTTCACGAACAAATCCACCTGGTCTCCTGCCAGCTTATCCAGCACAACAAGAGAGCCCTTGGAAAAGCCCAGGATTTCCTGCACTTTTCTCTGGGTCCGCCCGATCTCCACGGTAATCTGCAGCGGGACCTCCATGATCAGGTCCAGATTTTCCGCCTGTTCCTTTCCAAGCGTCTCCTGTGCGTCCATTTCCGGCATATCGACAGGCATGGTGTTGATCACCTTCGGCTCGGGAGGCGCGGCCCCCACTTGAACCGGGAGAGGATAAGGATAGGGTGGATATGGGTAGTACGGGGGATATCCGCCCATGGTCGTCCCTTCGGACGGGTTCCCGTTCTGCACAGGGGCCGGTGTCGGCATCGCTTGATGCACTGCCGGCTCTGAAGATGCAGGCGGCGCCTGCGCCGACTGACCTGCCGGTTCCGAAGGGGCGGATGACAGCTGCTGCGGGGACTCCGCCGGGGCCTCTCCCCAGCTCCCTGCCATCATCTTTTCAATCTCCTCCTGGCTCAGCTGCTTTCCGCCGCCGGAGCCGGAAGGCGTCTCCTGGGCGGACGGTGGTTCTTTCCCGCTCTGTTCCGCTGCCAGAAGTTTTTCAATCTCTTCCTGGCTTAGCTGCTTTCCACCGCCGGAGGCCGCCGGAGGCTCTGCGGCAGCCGAGCTGTCGTCCTCCTCTTCCAGACCCAGACCCGCCAACAGCTCCTTAGCCAGAGAGACACTCATGACATTCATGAACTCGCTCTCCAGCGCCTTTTCGATTTTCAGAGAAAAACGAACCACCACAATGGTCTTGGCCCCTTGCGGCAAATGGTTCTCTTTAAATTCCTGCAGGTTTTCCAGCTCAAAGGGAACCGGGGTGGAAATATTGACCGGGAACCCCAAAAAATCCGACATCGCCGTGGAAGCTGCGCCCATCATCTGGTTCATGACCTCACAGACCGCACTAATGGTCAGGTCATTGAGTTCAAACTCCTCCTCCGGGGTTTCGCCTCCCATCAGGATATCAACAATTACTTTAATGTCACTCCGGCGCAGCAGCATGATATTGCTGCCCTCCAGACCTTCCACATACTTGATCTCCACACCCATGGCCGGTTCCAGGTTTCCAATGGAAAAATCCTCCACCTCCACCACAGAGACCTCTGGCGTTGTGATGTCCACTCTTTGATCCAGCAGATTGGAAACCGCTGTCGCCGAGGAGCCAAGGCTGATGTTCATCATTTCCCCGATGGCATCAATCTCCATCGGGCTAAATAGTTCTTTCTTCATATTGCCTCTTCGCTCCTTTGTTCAGCCTGATAGCATACCTCATCTATCCTGACTGCCATATTTTTTTTGTGCGTTCCCATTTTGCCTGTAAACCAGTGGTAGCCGCCGATGTCCAGGTAGATAGAGGACTGCTTGGACCGTCCCAGGTCAATCACATCTCCCACGTTCAGATGATAGATATCCCGCAGGGAGAGCTGTGCCTGTCCCAATGTGGACACAATTTCCAGCGTGGAGTCCCGCAGGCTGTCAAAGATCTCTTCTGCCTTGTCCTCTGCCGCCGCCTTGCGGATGGGGTTTTCCTTGCTGATCTCTGCAAAAATATTACTCAGCATCTCTCCCGGCAGACAGATGCTCATCCGTCCGGACGCATCACTGAACTGCATCTTCATATCCACGATGATGACAATTTCATCCAGCCCGATGATCTGGCTCAATGTGGGGTTGACATCCGTTTTGCTGTAGGAAAATTGGATGGGTATGTAATTCTCCCAGCTGCTCCCCATGACGGACACCATGTCGTTCACCAGATCTTCATACAGCCGCAGCTCTAAATCCGTGTAGCTATACTCGGTGGTCCACGCCTCATCCACCGCTCCATCGCCGCCCAGCAGCCGGTCCATCATGCTCAAGGCGGTGGTGGTGGAGAGATAGAACATTACCGGTGTGTCCTCCGCCTTCCCCTTCACAGATGCGTTCACAAGCGCCAGAACATCGCCTTCCGTCAGAGCGTTGGAGAATTCATAATACCGCTGCTCCTCAATGCTCTCCACGGTGATCTCGCCGTTAAAGCGCAGTCTCGCATTCAGCCGGGAATTAATGATGCGGGCATAGTTTTCAAAAATACCATTCAGCATCTTGATCCGGTCCTTGGTAAATTTCCTTGGACTGCTGAAATCGTATTTCCGGTATTTCTTCTCCTGCTGTTCCTCCGCAGGTTCGTTCAAATCCTTTTCACCGCTGCGAACCGCATTCAGCAGAGCATCTATTTGACTTTGTGATAATACTTCTGCCATGAAATCCCTTCCCACACTCTTCAATCCAATGCAGCTCCAGACGATGCACAGCGATAGGAAGCCCTTGGTGCCCGCTTTCGCAGCTCATTCGGTTGTGTACTGCAAAATGCCGCCCTGCAGCTCTTGCTCCAGGTCTCGGCCGCTTACAATCATTTCCACACGGCGGTTCTGAGCCCGCCCTTCGACAGTATCATTGGTGGCCACGGGCCGCCACTGACCAATTCCCTCGCTGACTAACCGCGCCGGGTCAACTTCGCTGTGCTCCTGGACATAAATCACCACATTGGTTGCCCGCTGGCTTGCCAGGGTGCGGTCTGTTTCCACGTTGTTTGGCCGCTTCGGATTTGCCTGCGCCGTGTGTCCCAGCACCCGCACTTCATCAATGGACTCCGCCGCATTGCTGAGCATCTCGCTGACTGTATCCAAGATCGGTTTTGCCTCCTCCTTCAAAACAGGGCTGTCACCGTCAAAGAACACCACCTGGTTGAAGGAGATATAAATTTTCCCGCCATCCTTTGTGACGGAGATGTTGCTCTGTTCCCCCGCCTGTGCGACAAATGCTGTCAGCTCCTGATAGAGTTCCTCAATATCCTCGTCGATTTGCTTCTGGAGATCCACAGGTCCGCCCGCCTCGTCGGCGTCTGCGTTGGGCCCGTCTCCCCCGGGGGTGACAGTCAGCGTCTCCGTTGCCAATGGATTAAAGCTCATCACAAGCGCCTTCCAATTTTCTTCGCTGATGGTTGACATGGAGTAGAGGAGTACAAAAAAGCAGAGCAGGAGCGTCACCATATCGCCATAGGTATCCATCCAGTTGGCTCCTCCGCCCCGATTCTTTTTTCCCTTTAGATTTTTCAAGGCTGCCTTCCCTCTCTCCCCATCGGTCATCACTGATCTGACTTTTTGGCTTTCTTTCTGGATTTTTTTCCGCCTTCGCTGCTCTCGCCGCTGGCCAGTTCACGCTGCATCTGCTCCATATAGGTCAGCAGCCGCTCTCTCAGGAACTTGGGATTCTCACCCGCCTGAATAGACATGACCCCTTCCACAATGATCATCTTGCACAGCACTTCTTCCTCGTCCCGGTTGCGCAGTTGTGTGGCAATCGGTCCAAAGAACATATGGGCCAGAATGCAGCCGTAGAGCGTGGTGATCAGGGCTGTACCCATGTCAGAGCCGATATTGGTGCTTCCTTCCTCTAAGTTCATGCCCTTGAGCATATTGATTAATCCCACCAAGGTGCCCACCATGCCGAAAGCGGGAGCCACAGAAGATGCCTTGTCGTACATGGCGGCCGCGTCGTCATGCCGTGCGGACATGCACTCGATGTCGTTTTCCAGGATGCTGCGCACCTTGTCCGGGTCATAGGCGTCCACAATCATCATGATTGCCTGCTTGAAAAAGGGGTCCGGCTGTTCATTGGCCTTCTCCTCCAGCGACAGCAATCCGTTCTTTCTGGCAATCTGGGCCAACTCCACCAGCTGGTCAATATATGTAATGGGGTCGAATCTTTTTGTGCTGAGAATAATCTTGATATGCTTGGGAATTTCCTTGAGCATCTTTCCCGGGAAGCTGGCCACCACAACGAAAATTGTGCATCCGATGGTGATCAGGATGCTGGCCGGGTCCACGAAGTTCAGCAAGTTCTTTGGTGTTACGCTGACCGGCGGACTTCCTCCTAAATTAATTGTGGTAATCATGCCGAACAGGCAGACAGCCAGGGCCCCCACCACACCAATGATATAGTTCAGATTCATAACGAAGCTCTCCCTTTCACCGGACGGCGGTGTCCGGCTTCGGATTTTAATCTATCTGTTTCAACGTCGGTCCGTCACCGTGATTTCCCGGTGAATATCTTGAACTTTGGCGTTGTATTCGGCTATTTTTTGAATGATCTCCTCCACGGTTTCCCGCACCAGAAAAAAGTCGTGGTTCATCATGGTGATCTTTACCTCTGGAATGCTCTCAATGCACTCGATCTGCAGATGATTCACCACAAACTGTTCCTTGCTTCTCTTTGTCAAAACAATCATGCGCAGTCACCTCTCCGATTTCCCACCGGGACGCCCTGGGGCGCCCCGGTGGGCACCATATCTCCCCGAAATTAAAAATTATCGCTTCATGTTTACCAGCTCTTCCAGCATGCTGTCTGTCACGGTGACGATCCGTGTATTGGCCTGATAACCGCGCTGGGTCGTGATCATCTCCGAGATCTCCGTCGCCAGGTCCACGTTGGAGGTCTCCAAACCGCCGGTATACAGCTTGGTGGTTCCGGCGCTGCCGATCCTAGCTTTGTCGCTCAGATCCACCGGATCTCCGTTCGCGTCGACAGGAGCCAAACTGCCGTTCACATGCTCCAGCATACCGCCGCCCACAGTTTTCAGCGTGCTGCCAATACCGCCCAACATGGAAACCTGCAAATCTCCCGCGCCGGCGCCGCAGCTATAGTAGGACTCTCCCGTGTGGCTCACGCCGTTAGGATTTGTCACATTGCCCACTGCCAGAAAGCCGATGCTGATTTGTTCGTCTGTGTCCTTCAGCGTGGCGGTAATCTGTCCGGATGCCCTGTCAATGGTGATGCTGTCAATCTGGGCAAAGGCCAGGGGGTTCGTGTCCCCCACCTTGTTCCCTTGGTCATCCACGGGCCAATAATCCTCCAGACGGCTGGATGTCACATCCGGGTTCAACAGGTCGCTGCCGCTGACAGGCGCTCCTTGGTCATCCTTGGCCGCCACAGGATAGCGGACTATGGTCCTATACTCCCACTCAATGTCAGCAGGCGGATTATCGGGGTCGAAATTCTCAATAATCTCACCCGTCTCCGTGTTTACCGCTACCGACTCAACCCTAGGCAGGCGGATCGGCACCAGTTGGTCGCTGACGATCGGCTTGCCATCCGGGTCCGTCCCCACCGTTAAAAAGCCGTAGACTGTGCTTCCATTGCCGTCCACCAAATAGCCATCCGGGCCGAACTGGAAGTCGCCCACCCTAGTCAGGGTCAGGCTCTTCAAGCTGGAGGGGTCAGTGGGGTCAATCACATTGGCCACGTCTTTATCTCCTACCAGGAAGAACCCATCCCCATAGAGCATACAGTCCATTGGATTGCCAGGGGCAAAGTTGCTGGTGGTCATATTCAGATCAATGCTCGCCACCTGGGAGCCATATCCAATCTGAGCTGGGTTTTTGCCGCCCACCGTGGCGGTACCATCGGAACCGCTGCTGTACATGGTATATAATGCGTCCCGGAACACCGTGCGCTGGGTTTTATAGCCGTTGGTGTTCACATTTGCAATATTGTTGCCGATTACGCTCAGCTTGTTCATGTGGGTCTTCATGCCCGCAATCGCCGCGTACATTGCTCCAGTCATGTTTTCGCTTAGTCTCCTTTCGATTTTGGCGCCGCCCGCGCCCTGTCAATCGGACTGGGCGCGAAAGCCTCCGAAAACCGGTCCTGCCATCTGTAATACGTTACAGGAACACGGCGCCGTCTATGTTGGTAAATACGCTATCCTTCATCTCGTCCTGCGTGATGGCTGTGATCACCTTGGCGCTTGGCACATTGATAATGAATGCCTTTTCTGTGTCCATCGCCAGGATGTTGGTGGCCCCCTTCGCCTGGGCCCGCACCATGCTGCCCTTCAGCTGGTCAATCAGACTGGGCGTAATTTCAATGCCCCGCTCCTCTGCTCTGGACATCGCGTGTTTGGAAAACGCAACGCCATCTGCGGCCTGCCTGCTCAGCTCCTGCTGGAGCGCGGCCTCAAAGCCGCCAGCTGCTGCCGGTCGGTGCTGTACCGCCTGCTGAGGCTGCCGTTGGCCAGATATCCGTTCAATCATCGCGGGTCATCCTCCTTACACTTCAGGAGCAGCATCTGTTCCAGTCTCTCCGCCGTCTTGACTCCCGTCCCCCTCTGTTTCGCCTTCGCCGGGGTCTGTCTCAGGTTTCGGCAGGGTGCCTACCGCCAGGATCTCGCTCAGCAGATAATACTTATCACCCACAAAGACCACCTGGTTGCCATCATAGGTACCGGTCCCCGTGACCACACCCACAACCTCCTGCAGGTTGCCATCGGCGTCGTACTGGGCCACAGTGACTTCCTTGCCCACCAGAGACGCCGCATAGGACATCACAGAGGCATCCGTCATGTTCACCAATGCCTGCACCATCTGCATCTGCACCAACTGGTTCAGCATGTCGGAGGTATCGGCGGTCTGGTCAATGCTTTGGTTTTGCAGCTCTGTCACCATCAGGGTCAGGAAATCTGTCATATCCAGGCCCATCTTATCTTCCTGTGTCTCCACTTTCAGGCCCTTGGGTGTCTGATTGACCGATCCTGCCGCCAAATAGCTGCCAATATCAGCCATATAACTCATAAAAGCTCACTTCCTTTCCATGAAAAAATTTCTCCGTCCAGGGAAACAAGCCCCAGCCGCAGCTGATGCAGAAAATCCTGCTCGCTCCGCTGCCGGCCTTGGTGCTGCTCCTGCTGCTGACGGCCGTTCTGTCCGCCGCTTTCGCCATCGTAAAAATTCTGCTGCTGGCTTTCCTGCTGCCGGGACACTTCCACGCGAACTTCCTGCTGGGTATTCTGGCTCAAAACAGACCGCAATCCCGCCAGGTCCTGCTCCAGCAGGGCCCGGGTACGGCTGTTCTCCGCATACATGGAAACATGCAGCGCTCCTTCCTGGTCCCAAGTCATCTCTACCTGAACGCGGCCGAGGTTCTTCGGTTCCAGCTGAAGTTCCACCTTGCTCTCTCCCTGCTCCAGGGCCTGTGTCAACTTCTCGCTCAGCTGAGTTTTCAGCGGCCTGACCTCGCTTGGCTGTTCCGTCACTTCAGCCTCACCCACTTTGATTGGGATGTCGGAGACCTCTTGGAAAACCGGAGTTTCCGCACTGTATGCCGGTTTCTGCTCAGACTCGTCGGCCTGTTTGATCGCCACGTCTGTATTCCGGAGCTGTTCCGGCTTGGTGCCGGCGTCTGCTCTCTCCACAGGCTGTTCCGCAGCTTCCGCACGCAAAAGCGGCTGCTCACGCGGTTGAAGCGTCTCCATGACTGCCGCGGCATCCGGCGGCGCGGTCTGCGGCTTTTGCAGCCCGCTCTGAGGACCGGATGCCTCGGTCTCCGCCAAAACCGGCAGGGGGGCGCTCCCCTGAATCTCCGGATTCTCCGGCATCGGCATCTGCTTCTCTGGGGGCGCCGGCATCAGCATAAAAGCCGCCCAGAGCATCCGCTCCATATCGGAATTGGTCTGGTTCACCGTGGACTTCCCAGAACTCTGCTCTTCCAACTTTTCAGCGGGCGAGGTCTTCTCTCCACTGTCATCCACTGCCTTCTGCCTGTCTGCAAGCATCTCCCGAAAGCTGCTGCTCTGTGTCTGACTATTTCCTGCAGCGGAAGGGTTTGGCTGTTTCTCCGTTACGGCCTGCGCCATACTCAGCACGTTGATCTGATCCATTCCTGTTCACCTCCTTTCCAGTGCTTCTTTCTATTTCCAAACGGCAGGATTTCTGCCGGTTCGGACATGATCATGGTCCTAATTGGCTGCCGCTCTCACGCGGCTTGTACTGACGAATTCCTCAATAAAGGCCTCTTCACTTTTTTCCAGAGCCTTTTTGTAATCCCGCACCTTTTTTTCTTTTAATTTCTCAATGGCAGCCGTCTCCTGCTTTGCCTCCACGACCTCTTTCCGCTTGGCTTCCGCGCGCTCTCGCAGCTGCTCCAACTGCTTTGTCTCTCCCTGAATTTCCCTCTCCATTGCTCTCAGTCCGCTTTGATAAACCAGGACCTCCGTCATCGGCAGGCCGCGCTCACAGCGCTCACGGTACTCTGCGCCGTATTCCCGGTACCGTTTCCAGAGAGACTCCACCAAGGCCTCCTGCGCGTGGACCTGAGCCAAAATCTCCGCGTGTTCGCTTCGAAGTGCGTCCTGTCTTTGTTGTTTATAGGAAAGCACCTTCTCCAGGGAAAACTGGAATTTTTTCATAGACAGCACCCTCTTTTCTGATGCTTACTTCAAAATCTCTCTCATCTGGCGGATGCACGCCTCGTAGCTAAAGGACTCATCGACGCCCTGTGTCAAAAAGCCGTTGACCGCGTCGATCTTAGACAGCGCAAAATCCAGCTTTCGGTTGCTTCCCGCTTTATAGGCGCCGATGGCGACCAGATCCGCATTTTTTTCATAGATACTTAAAATATCCCGAATACGGGAGGCCAAATTCCGGTGCTCGTCGGAGACAATCTCCGTCATGAGACGCGAAATACTGGCACTCACGTCAATCGCCGGGTAATGGTTGCCGTTGGCAAGCGCGCGTGAGAGTACGATGTGCCCGTCCAAAATACCGCGCACCGTGTCCGCAATGGGCTCGTTTGTGTCGTCTCCCTCCACTAAAACCGTATATACGCCTGTGATGGAGCCTCGGTCAAAATTTCCGCTGCGCTCCAGTAGCTTTGGTAATTCCGCGTAAATGGAGGGTGTATAGCCTCTGGCCACAGGCGGTTCTCCCACAGCTAGTCCGATCTCCCTCTGCGCCATGGCGAAACGGGTCAGGGAATCCATCATCAAAAGCACGTCATACCCCTGATCTCGAAAGTACTCCGCAATTCCAGTTGCCACGCTGGGGCACTTCATGCGCAGCATGGCCGGTTGGTCCGAGGTCGCCACTACCAGCACAGAGCGCCGCATTCCCTCTTCCCCCAGGTCTTTCTGCACAAACTCGAGAACTTCCCGTCCCCGCTCGCCAACCAGCGCTATCACGTTGATATCTGCCTTCACGTTTTTGGCAATCATTCCCATCAGGGTGCTCTTGCCAACGCCGGAACCCGCAAAAATTCCTATGCGCTGTCCCTTGCCAATGGTGAGCATACCGTCAATGGCCTTGATGCCAAACTCCATTCGCTCCCGGATGGGCGGCCTTTGCAGCGGATTGATATGGCTTCCGCCTATACAATAGGAAACCCCATTTTCAAAGGTTCCCTTCCCGTCCAGCGGCTGTCCCAGCGCGTTGATAATGCGGCCGCGCAGAAACTCGCCCACCCGCAGTGAGAGCTGTTTTCCGGTATTGCGGACAAAACTTCCGGCAGAAATCCCGTTCATATCGGAGTATGGCATCAGCAACATATGGTTGTTTTTAAATCCCACGACCTCGGCAGTCACCTGCTTGCCTGATACGCCGTTGTAAATTCTGCAGATATCGCCCACCGCCGCCTGGCCGCCGGAGGCCTCAATGGACATTCCAACAATATTTTCAATCTTTCCCGTCAGGCTGTAGGTCCCCGCATGATAGACCTGGCGGATCATCTGTTGGAACATGTCCTGGACTCCTTTCCTCCGGGCTGGCCGGCCCCTTTGCCTCATCTGCTGGAATATCAGCCAGCATCGAGCGGATATTATGGATCTGTGTTGCCGCGCTGGCGTCAATAATTTCATCCGGCATCTCGATGATGCAGGTGCCAGGCTCGTCATCCGCCATAGGGATAATCCGCACCTGACTGGATAAAGAAGCCAGTGCGGCCGTCAGTGCCGGTGAAAGCCGCGCCATCCGCTTTGCATCACATTCCGCAATATGGATTCGCACCCATTCCCTGCGCTTGCGCTTATCCACCGCCGCCTGAATCATACGGCCTATCACCTCGGAGCTGCTTCTCAGGCTGACGGCGATGACCTTCTCCGCGACGGCAATCGCCAGCTCTCTGAGCTCTCCGATGTTTTCATCCATCTGCCGGTCCAGCGCCGCGTTGGCCCGCTCAAGAAACTGAGCTACCTCCTCAGACAGCGCTTTGATCTTTTCCTCGCAGACGCGCCGGTTTTCCTCCAGCGCCTGGGCAGATCCCTGGCTGACTCCCTCCGCGTGTCCGGTCTCCCAGCCATTTCTGCGGGCGTCCTCGTACAACATCTCTGCGTGTCTTTGGGCCTCCTGCCGGGCATCCCCCAGGATTTTCTCTGCCTGCCGCTTGGCTTCCAGCAGCATTTGATCCGCCTGTACCTGTGCGTATTGCAAAGGTGCAGCGCTGGCAGGCGGCTCCTCAGGGGGGCCCTGCTCAGGCTCCTCCATCTGGGGCAAAGGCACCTCCTCAGTCTCCTGTTCCTTGGGCTCCAGCTCTTCTGTGTCTGGAAACTGATATGTCTCAGCCTTCGGGTGGGACGACCGCTTCCATATATTAAGCAATGATATCGTCCTTTCCGCCCTTCAGAATGATGATCTCTCCTTTTTCCTCCAGTCCCCGGATAATTCCAACGATCCGCTGCTGCGCCTCTTCCACATCTCTCATACGGACATTGGTTGTGATCTCCAGATCGTCCCGGATACTCTGTGCCATCCGTGTGGACATATTGCTGAACAGCTTGTTGGCCACCTCGCTGTTGGAGGCCTTGAGCGACAAGACCAGATCCCGGGGATCGCAGTCCCGCACAAAGCGCTGGACAGAGCGGTCGTCCATTGTGATGATGTCCTCAAACACAAACATTCTTTTTCGGATTTCATCCGCCAGATCCTGGTCATGCTCGGAAAGGCCGTCAAAAATATTTTTCTCGCTGGTCCGGTCCAAATTATTCATGACATCGGCCACATAGTCGATGCCGCCTACCTTGACATTTGTGCTGGTAACAATGCTGGAGAATTTCTTGCTCATCTCGGCCTCGACAATCTTGATCGCCGTGGGGGAAACGCTCTCGATTTTCGCGATACCCTCCACCACCTGAATCTGCTTATGTTCTTCCAGCTGTGCAATTACACCCGCCGCCTTATCCGCGTCCACGTAGGACAAAACCAGGGCGATGGTCTGCGGCCGCTCATTTTGCAAAGCAGAGTACAGCGATTTGACATCTGCCTTGTTCATAAAGGCGAACTCACGGTTCTTCAGCGACTTCGTCACCTTGTTCAGCAGGTCCTCCGCCGCCTGCTCCCCGTAGGCCTTCTCCAGGACCGTCCTCGCATACTCCAGCCCACCCTCTGTCACGGCCTTGTTGGTCATGCACATCTGATAGAATTCTGTCAGGACATCTTCCGTCACCTCAGAATCCAGGTATCCAAGGCGAGCAACCTCAAGAGTGATCTGTTCTACATCGTCCGGCTCCATATACTTGTAGAGAAGGGATGCCTTTTCCGCACCCAGCGCAACAATCACAGCTGCCGCCTTCTGCGCACCACTTAATTCTATTTTGGGCGCTTTGTGCTTTCCCTTGCTCTCCTTGGCAGCGGCTCCGGAGGCGGCATCCGTTGAAACGGCTTCAGCCATTCATCTCGCCTCCCTTCAGCCAGCCTCGCACCATCTGTGCGGCAATCTCCGGATTATCATTGGCAAATTGCCGGATGTCCTTCCGCAGCTCCATACTCTTCTCCGTCTGCAAGCTCATGACATCCGCGCCAGCCGGTGCCGTAACGTCCGGCGCAAACCCGGCGGCCGCCAGCATATCGTCCAGCTCCTGCTTCTTCCTCTCGTCCGCTTTCTTTCTGCGCCTCCTGCGGATCAGCAAAATGATGACCAGCAGCAAGAGGAACAGCAGCAGTCCGCCCGACGCTGCCAGGAGCACCCACAGAGGAACCGTCCGGCCGTCCGGAAGCAGGCTGGCCTGAGGATCATAGAAGTCCATGGATACCACGGATATTTTATCGGCAAGATATTCCTCGCCAGTCGTCTCATCAACGACTCCCACAATCCCGGCGGCCCGCGCCGCATGCTGGCGTATATTGTCAAGATCCACCGCGCCCGCCGTGGCAGAGTCAATGCTGATTGCCACTGTGCAGTCCGTCAGATAGCCCGCCGTATACAGGGCCTCCGTCTCCGTGAAGGAGTTGTCATAATCCGTCTGGCCGCTGCCCGTGATAGTCGTCTCCGTACCATCCGGGTCCGCCAGATCCTCCACATACTCTGGCAGGTCGCTGTTGGTCTCGGAACCCACGAGACCGCCCGCCGTGTCACTGTCCGGCCGGCCCACGTAATATTCATAAATCTGCGTTCCGATAATTCCCTTGCCATCAGTGCCGCCGTCCTGTGCCCATTCCGGCATCTGCACGTCCCTGGAGCTCACCGTCCGCCGGCTGATATCCACTACGCAGCTGACGCTGACCCGCACATGATCCTCGCCAAAGAAAGGCATCAGTGCCTGCAAAACCTCTGTGCGGATTTTATTTTCATATTCTTCCTCCAGCTGGAGCTTTAGGGCAGAGTCATTTCCGGCTTCGGCGGATGCGTCCGCACTGTAGGTGTTTCCTAGCGTGTCACTGATGGCCACCGAATCAATTTCCAGTCCCTGAACAGCGTGGGAAACCAAATTGCGAATGGCCGCGGCCTGCTCCCCGCTCAGCTTTGCCGCGCCCTCCATCGTCACGGTCACAGTTGCCGAGGCCTCTACCACATTGCCGCTATCCAGCACATAGCCACGGTCCTCACCTGGAGAAATATAAACCGTGGCGTCCTTCACATTTTCAAAAGTCCGAATGGTGTTGCTCATGCTCTCCTGGAGGAACATCAAATATGCGTTGTTCCGTTCCGCTTCTGTGGAGAGCGAACCCACATGGTCGTAATATGTAGAATAGGCATAACCAGTCTGGGGATAGCCCGCCATTAAAATGCGGCCTTTCAGCGCCGCCTCCTGTCCTTTGGGTACCAGAATCGTGTCATTGTTTTCCACCTTATAATCTGTGACACCCAGACTGTCCAGATAGCTCAGGATTGAGGAAGCTTCTCCCGAGCTGACACCAGTGACCAGCACCGCATAGGGCCTGTTATAAAGCACAAGAACCACAGCCGCCGCCAGAACCACCAATGCGGCGCCGGCAATGATGTATACCTTCTTGGATATTTTTTTTAAACGCTCCTTGAGCTTTGCCCAAAGCGTTTTCAGCTTCTCAGTCAACCACCGACACCCCATTTTTCTGCCTAATATCGTTTGGACAAATATCTTTCCTGGTTGTTTCACAACCAGGAAAAGGAGGGTACCCTCCTTTTGGTCCGATTTTTGTTCTTTCGATTATAGGCTGATCCGCGTCAATTCAGAGTAGGCGTCCAGCGCCTTATTCCGCAGCTGCACCAGCAGGCTCACCGCCAGCTCGCTTTTTGATGAGGCAACCATGAGAGCGGCCGGATTGTCCAGCTGCCCGGTGGCCAGCAGGTATTCCGCCTCCACCTTCTGCGCGTCAGTTTCTTTTACATGGTCAATCGCCGACTGAAAAACCGCGCGGAACATATTGGGATTCTCCGCCGCCAAGCCCGGTTCCCGTATACCGTCCGCGATCGGGGTCAACCGTTCAATGGGTGAAATCATAACCATTCTCCCTCTTTCAATCTTACCTGCCGATTTCCAGGCCCTTCGCCACCACACTCTTCAAGGTGTTGAATGCAGTCACATTGGCGGAGTACGCCTGTGTGGCCGCCATGGCGTCGGTCATCTCCTTCACCATATCGACATTTGGCATCTCCACATAGCCATCTTCATTGGCGTCCGGATGTGTGGGGTCATAGACCAGCTTCATGGGAGAGGGGTCCTCCACAATCTGCGTAACCCGGACACCGCCGGCGGTGGGAGCGCCAGCGTTCGGTGTCAGGCCTTCCGCAGCTCTGGCCATGGCCGCCCGGAAGTCGTCCCGTCCTGCCACAGACTGAAACACCACCATTTTCCGGCGGTATGGACCGCCGGCCTCCGTTCTGGTCGTGGTGGAATTCGTTACATTTTCTGCCACCACGTCCAACCGCAGCTGCTGTGCCGTCATTCCAGACGCCACAATGTTCATGGAACTCAAAAATGCCATATCGCTTCTGCTTCCTTTCCTGCCGCAACCTCTTCTGCTCCAGCCCTGCTCAGCCCTGGATCGCTGTCCGAAGCGCGGACAGATCGCTGTTGATCGCGCTCATCACATACTGGAGCTGATAGGCGTTGCGAATCATCTCCGTGCTCTGCTCCGTCACATTAACGCCGTTTTCGTCCATACGTGTGGACACCATCTGTTCCACCACCGCAGCGTCTGAACCGCTCAACACCTCTTCCACCGCACTTTTCGGCGCTGCAGAATGCCGCGCCTGCTCCAGTCTTGCCTTCAGCGTCTCCTCAAAGGTCACGATCTTCGCCTTGTATCCAGGCGTTTCCGCATTGGCAATGTTGTCCAAAATCGCAGCCTGTTTCGTCCACAAAAACGCCATGGACTTCTCCATCATCAAAAAAGAGTTGCTCGACAAAAAATCCATATGTTCCTCCCGACCGATTCTTCATCCTTCGCGGGTATTCCCAGCGTATTCCTTGATCTTTTGATACCTGAAACAGGCTCATTCGACATTTTTCTTACAGCAAATATTATAGGTGGACCAATCTGAAAACGCAAGAAAAATTTATTGCTTAAATTGCCACGTTATTTGCTCAAATTGCTTAAAAATCTTTTATGTTGATATGGGGCTCTCGGCTGGCGCAGATGGTTTTGTTTGTTTTCACAAATATTTTTGTTTCTGCAGCGGTACAAAACCTGTCTTTTTGATTTTTTGACTAAGCTTTTATATATCAGGACTTATCTTTATGAAAATTTGTGTCGATAAAAATAGAAGATAAGATAAACCTAAATTTTCAAAAAGAGCGGCAGGGGGTACCATCATGCTTTTAGCCGAAGAATACTACATTGGTGTGCCACATCTGGACGCACAGCACCGCGCCTTATTTAAGACCATAGATCGTGTAAAAGACATTTTGATGAAAGACGACTACGAGCGGAATAAACGTCTTTGCAAAGAGGCTATCAAATTTTTTGAGGACCACGCTTCCCGCCATTTCTCCGATGAAGAGGAGTATATGCGCTCCATTCACTTTGCCAATTACGAGCCGCACAAAGCGCAGCACGACGCTATCAAGGAAAACCTTCTCCTTCTCGAGAAGGATATCCTCGCCAGCGACTATTCCCCTCAGTCCATCAAACATCTGCTAGGTACCATGATGGCCTGCCTTGCTTATCATACCATTGAAATTGACAGCGTCATCGGAAAGGAGATTCCTCGGATTGACTGCTCAAACGATGCGGCCGTTGCCTTGGAAAAGGCCGTGGTCCGCATCTCCTCCGAACTTTTCCGTATTGTTTTAACTCTTGCCAACGGAAATTATAGCGGTTTTCCCCTTGGTCAAAAAATCTTCTGCTATACGGACTGTAGCCACCCGGATGGCCGCCGCTTCTGTATCTTGTCCGCTCTCAACAAGCAGGTGGTGCTGCAGGCTGTCACCCTGCTCTTTTCTTCCAAGCAGACCGAAATCGACGAGCTGGTACTCTCTGCCATCGAGGAGCTGAGCGCGATGCTGGCCATTCACTTTGTCCGGAATTATCAAAACGGAGATTTTTTCCATGTGGATTGTGTAAAAATCCTTGACGAAAAGCAGCTTGCCAAAACGCTTCCAAGCCACGAGCCATTGTGCAGCCTGCTGTTTGACAGCGTGCACGGCGCGTTCCTGCACCGGGTCTGGGATTTTCCTCGTTGAAACGGCAAGAACAGCAAATGAAATACCGCTCCGAGGCAGCATTCCCAGCAACAGTGGATGCATATCATTTTGCAGCGAGTACAGGCCGGATGCCAAAAACGGCTGCAATGTACCAACCAAGCAAGACCACTCACGCAAAATGTCTTGAAGTTCTTACAAACCATGAACACGCAGAAAGGCCCCATTGATATCCGAACCTTAAGAGAGTTCCGATGTCAATGGGGCTTCATTTATTTTGCAAACTTGGGTGCGGTCACTTCGTTTCCCGCGAAGGCATTGGGGCCGGGGTTGGACAGCGAGAAATACATCTTTGCCGCCTTGGTCGTGCCGAAGTCCCGGTTGGAGCCGCTGTCCTGCACCTCGTTAAAAGCGTCCCGGAACATCTGGTTGTGAGCTTCCTCCCGGTTGAGCAGAAAGTCGATCGTCTCCCGCACTTTTTTGTCCTCGATCTGGCGGTAAAGATATTCGTACACCACCTTGGCCCGCTGCTCAGACGCAATATTGCTCAGCAGGTCTGCACAGAGGTCGCCGGTCACGGTGACATAGTCCGCTGTCCAAGAATAGCCAGAGGCATTGATGAGCCCGGGATTCAAGCCCAGCAGAACATGTGTCTCGATCTCGCCCGCCTGGACTTTGTCGGCCTCCACATTGTGGCCATTGAGCAGATTGATGGTCTGGGCGACCATTTCCATGTGGCTCAGCTCTTCAGCCGCAATATCCATGAACAAATCTTTGATCTTCGGGTCTTTGATCCGGAAGCTCTGAGACATATACTGCATGGCGGCTTTCAGCTCACCGTTGCCGCCGCCAAGCTGTTCCTGCAACAGCGCCGCGTACTGCGGATTGGGCCGCTCCACCTCTACCGGATGAAACAACAGTTTTTCGTGCTTAAACAAGCACATCACCCCTTCCATTTGGTTGGTGTTAGTTTTCCGCAATTTTGGAAAGCTATGCATATTGGCCGGCCGTCTTTCAGAGCGAGACCCCTGGGCAAGCAAAAGATAAGTAGGTTTCCCCATTTATGGCACTGAGCGATTGAGCCAAACTGTTGTAAATTCATATCGTCCTAACAAAGTGGCCGGATTCAGTTTGGGCCGGCCTCCTCAGCCCTCTGTGCTCCCTGCAATCCTCTCCGGCGAATACCTGGAACCTTCCTGCCCGACAGATCCTTCTTCAATATAGGTCTCAATGTGATCTCATCTCAGTCTCGCCATAATCATATTCCATGATCAGCTCCCCCCAGTAGCCCTGAAGAGTGGAGTGCATATTTTACCCCGAAGCTTCCAACAGCTTCTTTCCCAGAGACAAAAAGCCTTTCATTCAAAATATCAAGAATGCATGTCCAGGTAGAAATATGTTTGCTTTGCAGCATCCAAAATGGAAGCGGCACAGCATGGTGCATCCCATTCAGAGCCTGTTTTTTTAGAGGGATGAAGCATATCCAGTCTTATCATGAAGTTCGCCTCCATCAAATACTGAGGCATCAGATACCGAAAGCGTGTAAATCTACGTATGGGGGATGGTATCAAAAAGTCAGGTTCATGCTTTGCAAAAATAGCTCCTCAATTTTTACATTTGTCAAAGATCTCCCCAAAGCTGAAAGGCCTTTGTAACCCAGGGCCTTTCAAAAAAAGCCGCCCGTATTTCGAACCTTCCTGTCGAAATACGGGCGGCGCCCATTTGGAGGTGACACCCGGATTTGAACCGGGGAATGAGAGTTTTGCAGACTCTTGCCTTACCACTTGGCTATGTCACCATCGTTACTCTATATTATATGCGAACTTTTGCAAAAAGTCCACACTTATTTTTGGAAAACAATACCCACACTCTCGTGTGGGCATTGCCTGTGGAGCGGGCAACGAGGCTCGAACTCGCTACCTCCACCTTGGCAAGGTGGCGCTCTACCAGATGAGCTATGCCCGCAGGTGGTGCCCAGAGCCGGAATCGAACCAGCGACACGTGGATTTTCAGTCCACTGCTCTACCAACTGAGCTATCTGGGCAAATCCACAGAGCAGCTGCCCCATGGAAATGGCGACCCGGAACGGGCTCGAACCGTCGACCTCTAGCGTGACAGGCTAGCGTTCTAACCAACTGAACTACCGGGCCATATTGTGTTTGGTGGGAACAACTGGACTCGAACCAGTGACCCCCTGCTTGTAAGGCAGGTGCTCTAACCAGCTGAGCTATGCTCCCCTGTTGCCGTGTTCGTCAGACGGCAAAGTTTATTATACGCATGAGAGGGCTGTCTGTCAACCCAAATCTTCAAAAAATTTTTATTTTTGAAAAAGACAGATCGCCAGCCAGGAAATTCCGGAAAAAGCCCCGGAGCCTATTGCGTCGATGGGGTTCCCGTGGTAGGATATTTTTGTTATTTTCTAACAAAGTGAAGGAGGAAGTTATGAAGCAGGATATGATTTTAATCTTGGACCTGGGTAGTGAGGCGAATCCCCGCCTGGCCCGGGAAATCCGTGCGATGGGTGTCTACACAGAAATTCACCCCCACGATATTTCAGCGGAGGAGCTGGAAGCCCTCCCTGGTGTTAAGGGCATCATTTTGAATGGCGGTCCCAACCGGGTAGTGGACGGTGTGGAGATCGACGCTGGCCCGGCCGTTTATGGTTCCGGTATACCGCTGCTGTGCATTGAGCACAGCGGTGCCCCCGCCCTTTCAGAGGATACCCGGGAACAGACGCTGCGGAGCTTTGTCTTTGATACCTGCAGAGCCGAGGCCAACTGGAACATGGACAATTTTATCTCCGACCAGGTGGAGCTAATCCGTCGTCAGGTAGGAACTAAAAAAGTTCTGCTGGCACTGAGCGGCGGCGTGGATTCCTCCGTGGTGGCAGCGCTGCTGATTCGGGCCATCGGCAAGCAGCTCACCTGCGTCCATGTGAACCACGGCCTGCTGCGCAAGGGCGAACCTGAGCAGGTGGTGCAGGTCTTCCGCCATGAGATGGACGCGAACCTGATCTATGTGGATGCGGTGGACCGCTTCCTAAACAAGCTGTCCGGCGTCAGCGACCCGGAGCGTAAGCGCAAGATCATCGGCACGGAGTTTATCCGCGTTTTCGAGGAGGAGTCCCGGAAGCTGGAGGGCATTGACTTCCTGGCCCAGGGCACCATCTATCCCGACATCATTGAGTCTGGCACTAAGACCGTCAAGGCCGTCAAGAGCCACCACAACGTGGGCGGACTGCCGGAGGACTTAGGGTTCCAGTTGGTGGAGCCGCTGAAGATGCTTTTTAAGGACGAGGTCCGCGCCTGCGGCAAGGCTCTGGGCCTGCCCGACTCCATGGTTTACCGCCAGCCCTTCCCCGGCCCGGGCCTAGGCGTGCGTTGCCTGGGGGCCATCACTCGGGATCGTCTGGAGGCCGTCCGGGAGTCCGACGCCATCTTGCGGGAAGAGTTCGCGAAAAATGGTCTGGAGGGCAAGGTGTGGCAGTACTTTACCGCCATCCCCGACCTCAAAAGCGTGGGCGTACGGGATGGAAGGCGAGCTGACGAGTGGTGTGTGATCATCCGTGCTGTCAACACCGTGGACGCCATGACCGCCACGGTGGAAAACGTGCCATTTGACCTACTGCAACATATTACTGCCCGCATCACCGCAGAGGTACAGGGGGTCAACCGGGTACTGTTCGACCTAACACCAAAGCCCTCTGGGACCATCGAGTGGGAATGATTTCTTAAAGTCGAAATAGGTCAAAATTGTTAGGTTTTGGATTGTTAATACTTTCTTTTGCAATCATTTGACAGCATTTTTATGATAACAATAGCGCTGATTGGGCTCTCCTTCTCTCCAGTCAGGAAACGGATGGCGTCTGCTCGTCTCACTATTACGGCAGCACCAACCAAAAAATGATAAAGTTTGCAGTCTCTCTTGACACAGAAGGAAAAAAGTGCTATTCTTTCAGACAATCCGGTAGGTAAGGCTACTGTAGGGATATGGGTTGCTGCCGCAAAAGGATGGAGACATCCTGCGCTGGTTGAACAGGTCCAGTCGAATTCAAGGCTGAACATAATGCAACTTCACCGCCCTGCGAAGCTAAAGCTCAGACGGTGGACCCTATTTGTTTATCGTATGCGGGCCCCACCGTGGGGTCCGCATTTTTTATGCCGGAGTTTTTGTCCAACCGGGAAAGGTAGGTGAACAGAATGGACAGTGGAAGCAGAGGCACAGGCCGATCAGAATACAAGAGATGTTTCGGGTCCATTCTGGTCCCAGACAGGCCCTGACCGGCCCGGGCCTCCCATCACAGGGATATCGAACATATCCCAGCGAACCTGTGAAATGGAGGTACTGACATGACGATATTCAAAAACTTGGTCCACAAAAATGTTTGCCGCACTGCCCAGTTCTGGCCTCAGCCAAAAACTTTAAGTCTGGGCACCGTGGGTGATGTGATGGCTTCCTCCCCCCTGACGATTGCTCCCAGTATGAAGGTGTACGAGGCAGTGGAGCGGGTACGTCAGGTGGGCTTCTCCAGCCCCCAGATGAATACCTGCTATGTGGTGGATGAAAACGGCCTGCTCCTGGGGCTAGTCACTGTCCGGGACCTGATCCTGGCCCGTGGTGGGCAGCTTATCCAAAGCGTCATGAACGCGCCCAGTGTCACCTTGGCGCCTGGGGATAGCCAGAAGGCCGCTGCTCAATTTATGGAGCAGTTTGACTTGTTGGAGCTACCGGTTGTAGAGGACGAGCGCTTGGTGGGTGTGATCACGGCGGACGATGCCATGTCCATCCTCAAGGATGAGGCCACCGAAGATATGGAGCACATGGCAGCCATGGCTCCCTCAGAAAAGCCCTATCTCCAGGCCAGTGTGTGGTCGATCTACCGCAGCCGCATTGTGTGGTTACTGGTGCTCATGCTCTCGGCCACCATCACAGGGGCTATCATCAGCCACTTTGAGGCCGCTCTGGCCGCCCAAGTGGCCCTTACTGCCTTTATTCCCATGCTTATGGACACTGGCGGGAACTGCGGAAGCCAGTCTTCTGTCACTGTAATTCGGGGGCTCTCCCTGGGGGAAATTCGTTTCTCTGACTGGTTCCAAGTGGTCTGGAAGGAATTTCAGGTCTCCCTGCTGTGCGGTTTCACCTTGGCGGCAGTGACCTACCTTCGGGTGGCCATTTTCAATCATCAGGACCCGGTGGTGGCTCTGGTCGTGGCCATATCCTTGGTGGTGACGATAGTATCCTCTAAACTCATCGGCTGTCTGTTGCCCATCGCTGCCCGCAAGGCAGGGATGGACCCGGCAGTGATGGCCAGCCCTCTGATTACCACAGTGGTAGACGCCACCGCCCTTATTACCTACTTTCAGGTTGCCTGCTGGCTGCTGCCTATGTGACCAGTCTCTCATTGGCAGGTACTGGTGTTCTTCTTCAAACTCTTCTCCGGAAAATCAAAGAGAAATGCCGAAACGGAAAAAGCTCCGGGGTCCTCAGGATTCTGGAGCTTTTTTCATGGAGAAAACGCCAGATTCTAGCTGCATAAGAGCTGAATACAGGATTTTCTCCGCAAAATTTTCACTCAGGCAGGCCTTCAAAACAGTCTCCGGGATTGCCGTTAGAGACGCTTTGTGATATGATAAAGCAGAATTTTAAACGGCCCTGCGGCTTTGGACAGCTCCCAAACAGGTGGGAGAAAGGAGACGCGCATATGTCGCATACGGAGAAAAAGGAACAGAGCGTATTATGGCTCTCGTTTTACGCCGGACTTCTGTTCGCGGCTGCGGAATTTGTCTTTTCCATTTTCAGCGGCTCTCAGTCGGCACTGATGGACGCGGTTTATGATGCATCAGAGCTGGTATTTATTGTCTTTATTCTCTTTTTAACGCCGTTGTTTTACAAGCCCATTTCAGAAAAATATCCCTACGGCTTTTTCCAAATTGAGTCTATCATTCTCATGATCAAGGGCGTCATGATGCTCTCTGTCACATTCAGCGTCTCGGCTGACATCATCGGGAAAGCCCTTTCAGGCGGCAATCATGTGAATGCACAGCAGGTGGCGGTGTTTCAGGCGGTTCTGGGCACCTGCAGCGTATTGATCTATTGGGTGATGAAACGGAAGAACCGCGTTCTATCCTCGCCCACTATCCAAGCAGAGCTGCTGGGGTGGAAGCTGGACACATGCTACAGCTTCGGTCTGTCCCTGGCCTTTTTTGCCTCCTCTTTTTTGGCTAAAACTCCGTTGAAATTTCTGACCCCTTACTTTGACCCCCTCATGGCTGTGGTGGTAGCGGCGCTGATGCTGCCGGAAAACCTTCGGATGCTGTGGGCGGCTATCAAAGACGTCTTTTTATTCTCGCCGGATCAGGAGATGCTGGATCAGGTAAAAACCGTCTCCACACAGGTCCTGGAGCCCTACCGCTTCACCCCTGCCTTTTTCGATATTATCCGGACAGGCCGTTTCCTGTGGATTTCGGTATATTTCACCATTTCCGAAGATACCCTCCGCGTAGCAGATCTGTCAGCTGCCACCAAGCAGATCAACCATCAGCTGAGTATGCTTTTCGAGAACTGCGTCTGTGAGCTGATCCCCTCCACAGACGAAATGCCGAGGCAGTCCCCCCGCTCCGGTGGAATGCCCGGCTGATTGGCCATCATGCTGTCACATCTCACTCGCTTTCCCACCCCATCGCAGGTAGATTTTTACAAAGCAAGGTTTTTTGTACTCTCGCCGCCGCTGAGGCGAACAGCCAAATACATGCCCCGACAGATGTCTCTCCAAGTTGAAAGAGCGGGCGGCCCCACGGCCGCCCGCTCTTAATATCACTTCTTTTTTCCCATACCCTGGACAAGGGCCTCCAGGTCCTCTCTGGCAAAGTGCTGCACATTGTCACAGAACCGGCAGGTCAGATCTGCATATCCCTGCTCGTCGATCATGCTCTGCAGCTCCGCAGGACCCAGGCTGATCAGTGCGCGCTCCATCCGCTCCCGGCTGCAATAGCAGCGGTACGCAATCGGGCTGGTCTCCAGAATCTCCAGTTCAAAATCCGGCATCACCCGGCGCAGCAGCGACTCGGGATCACTGTCCTGGCTCAGCAGGCTCGTCACCGAGCCAGCGGACAGGACGCCGCCCTCCACTTTGGAAATGATATCCTCCCCAGCTCCGGGCAGCAGCTGGATCAGATACCCCCCCGCCGCCAGCACGCTCTGATCCCGGTCCACCAGAACCCCCAGGCCGCAGGCTGTTGGAATCTGCTCCGACTCCACAAAGTAAGCCGCGAGATCCTCAGCAATCTCACCGCCCAGCAGCGCGACGCTGCCCACATACGGTTCTTTCATATTGAGGTCCCGGATGACGGTCAGCGTACCGTCCTGGCCGACGGCAGTCCCCACGTCCAGCTTCCCATCGCTTCGCAGCGGCAGCTCCACCGCCGGTTGCTCCACAGTGCCCCGGACGTTGCCCTGATTATCTGATACCGCTAGCACGGTGCCTAAGGGTCCGCCGCCCTTGATCTGCAGCGTCACGCTGGCCCCCTCCCCCTTTAGGGCGTTGCCCAGCATGGAGCATGCCGCCAACACGCGGCCCAGGGCCGCGGTTGCCACAGGCGTGGTTTTGTGAATTTGCCGGGCGCGCTCTGTCAGCGCCCGGGTTGAGACGGCTGTCGCCTTTACAAAGCCATCCTTGCTGATAGCTCTTACCAGTTGATCCTGCATGGATTCGCTCCTCATTTCTTTTTTGCCTGAATCATCCAGCGGTCTTCCTCCGCTTTCGGCGGATGGGTTGTGAGATCGCCGGTAATGGTGATCTCCCCGAATCCCGCCTCCGTTAAAAACTGCCGGAGCTGTTCCTCTGTCCAGGCCCGCTCCCGGTGCTCCTCAAAGCGCCTCTCCCAGGTCCCATTTGGCAACTGCGTGAATACATCCACCTGATAGGTGCATACCTGCGTCCGCTGAGAAAAAAACGTCCTCCAGACGCAAAAGCTCTCCTCGGTCTCGTCCATATAAACCTGTCCATCCATCCGGCGCAGCTTATAGGGTGTGTTCACATCAAACAAAAACACACCGCCGCCCTTCAGCCAGCGGCATACCCTGCCCAGGGTCTGCCGCAGCGCGCGCTCTGTGGTCAGGTAATTAAGGGAGTCCAATGTAGAGATGGCGGCGTCCACCGGTTCTAGCAGCCGCAGGCGGCTCATCTCCTGGTGTAAAAAGAAGGGCGGATTCTCCAGCTCCTGGGCCTTGACCGCTGCCTGGGCCAGCATCTCCTCAGAGCCGTCGGTGGCGATGACCTGATAGCCCCGCTGTGCCAGCAGGCAAGCAATCGTCCCTGTGCCGCACCCCAGGTCCAGAACTGTGTGGACGGACTTTCCGCGCAGGAATCGCTCTAAAAAGGCGGCCCGCCGGCGGTGGGCCGCATCCGCCATCAGGCGATCATAGCTGTCCGCCAGGGCCTCATACTGGCTCATCGTCTTGTTTCCGCTTGATCCGCCGGAACAGCTTCTCATAGGCGCCGGTTCCATAACTGAGAGAACGGTTGACCCGGCTGATCGTGGCGCTGGAGGCCCCTGTCCGTTCCAGAATGTCGTTATAAATCATACCGTCGTCCAGCAGAGAGGCCACCTCAAAGCGCTGTTCCATAGACCGCAGCTCTGACACAGTGCACAGGTCCTGGAAGAAGTCATAGCACTCCTGCTCATCTTTCAACTGTAAAATCGCCTTATACAGCTCGCCGTTCTTCTCTTTTTTACCGATTTTCACCACAGCAAAAGCCTCCCTCGGTACATGTTGGCCCACCAGGAGAACTGATTGGCCTTTTTCTATGTTAGCATTGTACTGCGCGAAAGTAAAGAGGCGTCCTGTAAATTTTTTTACGCTTTACAGTGTGATATGACCGCCGCACCACAGTCCGTCCTCTGGCATAGGCTGAAACAAACCGGCGTTCAAAGGAGGCACGGCCACGATGACGATAGAACCATATTCTGCGGAGCGGGAGTGGACGGTAGAGGGAATCCCCGTTCTGACTGCGACAGTGTCAGTTCCCCACCCGGTACCGGAAAAGGAGTGGCGCCGGATGCGGCGGTATTATCAGCTTCAATGCCGCTCCTATCTCCGTTACTGCGAGAAATGGCTTCTGCCCCAAGCGGAGACGGAGTACCGGGAGGCTCTGGCTGCCAGTGCTCCGCTGCCTTGCTTCCGGGCAGAGCTGAACTACTGCATTACTTACCAGGATGACCGCTTTCTGAGCCTCTATACATACTCCCGCGAGGTTACGGTACCTGGCCCCCCACTGGTTACACGCCGTGGAGACACCTGGGACCTTGCCTCTGGGTATCCCGTGCCCCTGTCCGCCTGGTTTCCCCAGAGCCGTTCCTGGAAACGGCGGCTGCTGGACTTTGCCGCAGAGGAAATCCGCGCGCAGGAGCGCGCAGGTGTAGCCCGTTACCGCGAGGGCTGGTCCCGGGAACTGCGCCGCCGCTTTAACCCGCAGAACTACTATCTGACGGCGGAGGGGCTGGTCTTTTTCTTCCCCATGTATGCCATCGCCCCCTCCGTGGAGGGCATCCCAACCTTTTTGTTTCCTTATGACCGTAAGGGACCCGAGAAACAGGCATAGAAACTCATGCGCAATGCAGCGCACTAAGGACACAGGCAAATGCAGACGCGCAGGAAGTTTTTGCGCATCCTTTCCAGTTGCCCGGTAGGGGCGAGAAAAGGATGCGCACTTTACACGTCCGGATCGCAAACAAACAGGAGCAAAAGCTCCTGTTTGTTTGCGATTTATTTTGGCTGGTCCACACGGTCCTTTCCGTCTCGCGCCGGGAGCGCCCGGACCACCATGCCTGACAGTGCAAATAGGGCGATGGCATTGGGAATCACCATCAGATTATTGAACATGTCCGTCAGCTCCCACACCAGGTCGTTGGAGGTGACGGTTCCCAGGAAAATGAACACCAGGGCAATCACTGTATAGACCTTGACACCTTTTTTCCCAAAGAGGTAGTTTACATTGATCTTTCCAAAGAGGTTCCAGCCCAAAATGGTGGAGAAGGCGAAAAAGAACAGGCACACCGCCACAAACATGGCCCCCAGACTTTCACCGAACACAGTCCCAAAGGCGGTTTGCGCCAGGTTGGTTTTATCCAAGATCTGCGCTGCCGTCTCTGTATAACCGTCCGCCAGGGGGCCTCCCTCAGTGTAGAGCGTGGAGATAATCACCAGAGCGTTTAGGGTCAGCACCACAAAGGTATCAATAAACACACCGATCATGGCCACCACGCCCTGCTCATGCGGGCAGGATACGTTGGCTTGTGCGTGAGCATGTGGTGTGGAACCCATGCCGGCCTCGTTGGAAAACAGCCCCCGCTTAGCCCCCTGGCTGATGGCGATCTTCAGCGCCGCGCCAAAACCGCCGCCGATGATAGCCTGAGGCTGGAAGGCATACCGGAAGATCATGCCGAACGTGGCGGGGATTTCCTGAATTCTCGCAACGAGAACCACCAATCCGCCCAGCAGGAAGACGGCTGCCATGACCGGTACCAGCTTTTCCGTTACTGCGGCCAGCCGCTGCACGCCACCCAGGAAAATCACAGCGCAGACAATGACCAGTACAATCCCAACGATCCAGGAGGGAATGCCGAATGCGGTCTCAAAGGTGGAGCCAATGGAGTTGGACTGGACCATGCACCCCATAAAGCCCAAGGCCAGGATAATAGCCACGGCAAAAAAGCCCGCCAGGAACTTTCCAAAGCCGCCCCGGAAGGCGGTCGTGATGTAGTATACAGGACCGCCGTGATACGCGCCGTCATCCCCTTTCCGGCGGGTCTCGATGGCCAGAGTGGCCTCCGCGTAGATGGTGGCCATGCCGAAGAAAGCAATGATCCACATCCAAAAGATAGCTCCAGGACCACCTGTGAGAATGGCGCCGGCGGAGCCGACAATATTACCCGTACCCACCTGTGCGGCAATGGCGGTAGCCAGGGCCTGGAAGGAGCTCATGCCGTTTTCATGCCGGTCTCCTCTCAGCTTTAGATTTCCAAAAACCTGTTTCATTCCCGCACCGAAATAGCGAATCTGTACAAAGCGGGTTCTGACGGTATACCACAGCCCCACGCCGATCAGCAAGAACACCAGGATATAGTCCGACAAATAGGCGTTGATCTTCTGCACAATTCCCAACAACATATACTTTCCCTCCTAAAAATAAAGAACGGCCCACTGGCCGCTCCGGAAAGGAAAGGCGCACATATACGCCCATCTTCTCACTCTGTCCTTTTACCTGAGAGATTCAGCAGTTCCCTGCCTTGCACCTTCGGTCCCCGTCTCCGGGCCTCTCCAGAGCCACATCCATTCCTAGTCCCCACCCGTGTCCGGGCGCCTGAGAGTGTTACTCCTTCGGCAGGCTCTCGCCATTCCCCTAGAAACTTCGTTTGCCGTTATGAAGTTGTTAAAGATACGATACCATGTCATAGGCGGAATGTCAACCGCGCCCCTCAAATTCGTCCATCATTCAGCGACATTTCGCCACATATCACAGACAGTTACGTTCCCAGCAATACATCCAACAGCATCATCACCAAAAATCCCCCCATGACACTGAGGGTTCCGGCATGGGAGTGCTCGCCCAGCTGGGCCTCCGGAATCAGCTCTTCTACCACCACGTAGATCATCGCCCCGGCCGCAAAGGACAGTACCCAGGGCATCATACCGCCCACGCTGCCTGCCACCAGCACAGTGATCAACCCGAAGACTGGCTCCACCACGCCGCTGGCGGCACCGCACAAAAAGGCCTTGCCCGCCGGCACTCCCTGGGATTTCATCGGCAGGGACACGGCGGCCCCCTCCGGAAAGTTCTGCAGCCCCATGCCGATTGCCAGCGCCACCGCACCTGCCAATGCGCCGGGGGCCGGGTCCTGGGCCGCAACCGAGAAACTCAGTCCCACCGCCATACCCTCTGGAATGTTGTGCAGCGTTACTGCCAGCACAATCATCGTGGTCCGCTTCCAGTGGGCGGGCAGCCCCTCCGCTTCATCACTTCCGATATGGAGGTGGGGCAGGAGGTTGTCCAGCAGCATCAAAAAGGCGCCGCCCAGTACAAACCCTCCGCCCACCGGCAGCAATACGCCCCGTCCCTGGGCCTCAGCCATCTCCATGGCGGGGATCAACAGCGACCAGACGGACGCCGCGATCATGACCCCAGCGGCAAAGCCTAAGAACGCCTTTTGCAGAATATGAGACATCGCATGCCGGAAGAAAAATACCATCGCCGCGCCCAGGACCGTGGCAAGACATGTGGCGCCAGTTCCCAAGGCGGCGTACAGCAGTTCCTTTTGTATGAGTTCCATCTAGACCTCCCCTTTCTTTCGGGCGCTTACCGGACCACATTCCAATAGAGCCACAGCCCTGCCGGAATCAGAATCTGCACCGCCAAAATCAGCGGGATTCCAATGCGGAAACTCCTGTGAAGCGTCTTGTGGCGCCAGACCCGCATTCCCAGCAGCGCACCCACACTGCCGCCCAGCGCCGCCAGCAAAAACAGCGTCTTCTCCGGCACCCGGCGGGCGCCCTCGTGCTTCTCTTTATATTTTGCCTTGAGCTTGTCAAAGCCAAACACCAAAAACGTCACCAGATTGATCAGTGCCAGCCACAGCCACAACAGCGTCCATGGAGAGCCTGTCCCAATCCACGCCCACACAACATCGTTAGTCGCCTCCGGCATCCTTCCCACCTCTTTCTTATTCTATCCACAGTTTACAGGATTTTGGGAAAAGGTCAATCCTTTTTCCCATATCCGGTGCAACAAAATCCGCCCTTTCACCGACTAAATAAGTACGGAAAGAGCTGTGCGGAACTATTGCGCTCCTCTCCCTGCCTCAGAGATATGGCAAAGGAACATGCGGGAGTATTTCTGATAGCGCCGCCCATGGCGTTAGAATGGAGGATATGATGAAACGTTTGCTGGTTTGGTTCAGTATCTGCCTGTGCCTGCTGTCAGGCTGTACAAGTGCAGAGGAAACACCGCCGTCAGAGGGTGCCGCCGCAGTATGCCGTGTGATCTCGGAGGAGGATGGCTCGCTGCTGCTGGCGGAGGACGGCGGCGATGTGTATACGCTCTCTCTGGGGGACACGCCCCTGACGCTGGACGGCGCGGAGTTTGACCCGGAAGCGCCGGGGGCATATCAGGCGCTGCCGGATGGGTCCCTGGCAGGGACCCTAGTCACCGTCTTTTTTGACGGCACTATCCTGGAGTCCTGGCCCGCCCGGTTCTCCGGCGTCACCGCCCTGGATTTCTCTACAGAGGACTTTGATGACCGCTGCACTCTGTATCTCGCTGTTCTGGAGGACCTTTGGGAGCGGGACGCCGGGTTGAATGGCGGAATTTCTTATCTGGGAGTAGACCTCTCCCAGACCAGCCTGAGTGCTGGAGAGGCGGCCGCCGTGGCCTGGGCATTTTCTGAGGGCCGGGACGCTCAGCTGGTGCAGGGCACCTACGAAGAACTGGTGGAGCAGGGCTACATCGTCGGTGAGCCTTTGGAGGAGTCTGACGCGGTGTTCTGGGAGTGGAAGGACGGCATTCTCTTCTCTATCACGGAGACGGACGAGCCGGTGACCTTCAATCTACCCGCTATGGGGGTGGATGACGGCGGCTCCGCCGACATGTCTCAATTTAATGTCAGCGACACGGTCTCCTTTGACGCTCAGAAGTGGCGTAGCGGTCTGGGGGCCTATATCTTCTCCGGCTGCACGGCTGTCCGGAACAATGCCGGTCACTGGGGCGGCTACACTGTGGGCAGCGAAATGATCTCTTAAAAGAGGAGGCCGCACGGCACTTCCCCTGCCGCTCCGCATCAGCACACGGCACCGGACTCCAGACCAGCTGCAGCGTAAATTGGATGAGGTGTGCTGTACCAGCGGGTGAAGCGGCCACGCAGGGGCAGGTGAGGGCTGTTCCGAAAATCGTGAAATGAAACCGCAGTTGGGCACTCCGGTTGAAAAACGTCCCGCAGTCTGGTATAGTGGGTAAAACGATACTGATTGGAGGCGTTTGCCATGCAACCCATGGAACAGCAATTTCATATCCGCTGCAAGTCCGGAGACGTTGGCCGCTATTGCATCCTCCCCGGCGATCCCGGCCGGGTTCCCGCCATCGCCGCGCTTCTGGACGGCGCCCATCAGGTGGCCTGCAACCGGGAATACAACGTGTGGACCGGCACGCTGCTGGGCGAGAAGGTCACTGCCTGCTCCACCGGCATCGGTGGACCATCCGCGGCTATCGCTATGGAGGAACTGCACAAGTGCGGTGCAGACACCTTTTTGCGTACCGGCACCTGTGGCGGTATTGACGTGAACGTTCAGGCCGGCGACTTGGTGGTGTCCACCGGCGCCATTCGCTATGAGCACACGAGCCTGGAATACGCTCCCATTGAATTTCCGGCGGTGCCGGATCTGGGAGTCACCAACTGCCTGGTGCAGGCGGCCAAGAGCCTGGGGCTGCCCTGGCATGCCGGCGTGGTCCAGTGCAAGGACAGCTTCTACGGCCAGCATGATCCGGACTCGTCTCCGGTCTACTATGAGCTCAAACACAAGTGGGAGAGCTGGAAGCGGCTGGGGGTCAAGGCCAGCGAGATGGAGTCCGCCGCCCTCTTTGTGGTGGCGGCGGCGCTCAAGTGCCGCTGCGGCGCCTGCTTCCACGTGATCTGGAATCAGGAGCGGGAGGCCGCGGGCCTGGATCAAAAGCGCCACGAGGATACCAGTTCCTCCGTGCGGACCGCTGTGGAGGCGGTGAAGCTGCTGATTGCAGCGGACCGTGCGGACGGGCGGTAAGGCCAAAAAACCGGAGGGAAGTTCCCTCCGGTTTTTTCTGTTCCGGCGGGCAGGAAATAAAATTTCCGTTCAAGGCTTGACAAGTATACTTGGTATATGCTATCCTCTTTTTGCAAAGTAAACTTGGTATAAAGGCCAGAAAACTAGGCAAGGAGGTTTGGATATGAATCGAGACGAGATTTTGCAGCGCAGCCGCGCGGAAAAAGAGGATGAGGGCAACACCTTTCTGGAAAATCGGGGCCGCCGGTTTGGCGTGGTTGGATTTTGCGCCATGTATATCCTGCTAGTAGTGTTCAATTTTGCAACCGGGCAATCCTCCTATGCGCTTCATGCTCTCTTCTGGGGCTATACGGCGCTGGATGCCTGGGGGAAATACCGGCCCTCTCGGCGGAAGGTGTTTTTGACTACAGCGGTCATGGCGGGCTTCGCGTCGCTGTGCTTCCTGACCTGCCACGTGCTGGAGGTCCTGCGGTGAGAGAGAAGTCCGTTTACGCGCTGGCCGGCGCTTTGCTGCTGGCGGTCTGGGCCGCCGCTCCCCTGGCCGGCACCGGGGCAACATTTGTCACAGTGGAGTGGCTCTGCCCACTGTGCGCCCTGATTCGGGTGGGACTGACCCTGGCAGGGGTTCTCCTGTAAATCCAACAAGAAAGGAACATCCATATGAAAGAAACACTCACCAGAGAGGAAATTCTGGAGCGCAGCAAGCGGGAAAATCGAAACGGCGACGAGCGGGAGCGGACCGTTCGTGTTCAGGGGGAGTCCTTCAGCCTGATCTTCGTATTTCTCATGGGGCTGGCGCTGATCGCCTGGAAGCGGTTTCACAGCCTGCCGGATGAAGATGTGCTGGTGATGTTCTGGACCTCCTGCGCGGCCAGCCGCATCTACCGGCTGACCCAGCGGCGGAATGCCTCCGACATCGTGACGCTTGGAATCTCCCTTGCCTTTTTGGCCTATAATCTGGTAAAATTTTTGCAGACGACCGCGTGAGGAGGGCAGAGATGGAACGGGATGAAATTTTGAAAAAGGCCCAGGCGGAACGGGATGGACTGGATGAGCGGGAGCAGCAGATGCTGGGCGTGTCCTTTGGCTTTGGCGCTGTTTTGATGGCGGCGCTGTGCATTGCTCTGGCGGCCGCGCGGATTTTTCAGGGGGAACACGCCTACGACTACGCCGCCATTCTATTTGCTTATCTGGCCGGCGCTCAGGCCCACCAGTGCTGGAAAACCCGCCGGAGGTCCGCCTTCGTTGCCTCTGCCGTCTACACATTTGCGCTGGCGGCCAACCTGATCTTGTTCCTGGGGTGATGCTATGGACGATCAGTTGATTCTGAAAAACCGGCTGAAGGTGGCCCGGGCAGAGAAGAACCTCTCCCAGACCCAGCTGGCGGAGCTGGTGGGCGTGTCCCGAAACACCATCAGCTCCATTGAGACGGGGCAGTTCAACCCCACAGCCAAACTGGCCTTGGTGTTGTGCATCGCCCTGGACAAGAAATTCGAGGACCTATTTTATTTCGACTGAGACGGGAGGCACCCATGAGGAAAGAGGAAATTTTGGACCGCTACCGGCGCGAGGGGGCCGACGAGGGACTGGATCAGGTGAACCGCCGGGGAGACGACGCGGGCTTTTACGCCCTTCTGGGCCTTGCCCTGCCGCTGATGCTGTACCAGGTGTTCCGCGCCCTGCCCTTTGGGGATTTGTCCGCAGTGCTGTTCGCCTTCGGCGCGGCAGGAATGTTCTCCCGCTACCACAGCACAAAGGACCGCCGATGCCTGGGCTTCGGCATTTTCAACGCCCTGGCGTGCCTGCTGAGCCTGGGCTGGTATCTCTGGCTGACTCTGTAAAAAACACAAGGGGAGCTTTCTCAGCTCCCCTTGTGTTTTCATCATATTCCTTTCTCGCAGGCCGTCCCCTGCTGGCACCTTCAGCCAATGCGGCAGCGGGCAGATACGGAATAGCCAGCCGGAAGCTCCAGACCTTCGTCAGAACCGCCCATCTCCCACTTCAGCTTCCCCAAAAGCTGGGAGGCCACAGCGGAGAAATGCAGCAGCACAATACCCAGGTTCAATCGCGCGTCAATATCGTCTGTGTAGGCGTCCGGCTTTCTCACCAAGACCACATCACTGCCGTGCAGAATAAAGCCATAGGGCTGGCGGTTCATATAGCTGGGCGCCAGGCTCGCAGCATAAAACGCACGCCAGAGCATACTGTCCATATCACCGATCAAGCTGTCCACACCATCGCCGCAGCCCCACCGATCTGCGAAGACCATATCATAGAGACTCACCTTCGGAGCATAGTACTGCCGTACAGCGGCAGCGTTAACATTGGACATGCTCAGGATATTCAGGCGGATCTTTTTGGGCATTTTTTTGCCGTAACCAAACGCCAGAACCCCTGCAACCTGCAGCGGCGTGTCAAGCCCCAGCGCCTCCCGCACCTTGGCTTCATCGGTAAAGGTCAGCCAGCAGCTGTCCAGTCCCATATCAGAGAGCTTCAGCACCAGATCCTCGCCCATGTAGCCGGCGTTTTCCCCGGCATGCTCCGCCGCCTCGGACAAGATCACCAGATAGCAGGGCGCACCAATCAAAAACTCTTGATAGCCAGCTGCGCCCTCCAGGACAGACTGCGTGTCCTTCTCAAAAAAACGGAGTTCCGTCTTGAGTTCCGGAAGCAGCCGCTTGCAACCCTCACGGAAGTATGCCGCCAGCTCCTGCTTCACGGCATCAGGAACGGCTTTGTCCTGAAAGGCACGGACCGACTTGCGAAATTGAATGAGAGCGCTGTAATCCATATGATTTCCTCCTCAAATCTTTCTGTCACCCTGCGCGAATCGCATGGTATGCCATCAATTTATTTACATATTCATACTAAACGATTGATACACAGAAATCAAGCGGATTTTTCAGATATTGCCGAAAAACGGCATAGCCCCAGGCAGAGCGGGCTGCCCCCTCTCTGCTCCCGGCCCGTCTTTATTAGCTGTCCGTACGAATGCCCCGCTCAATGTCCCGGATGTCATAGGGCGCGGTCTGGTACACGCAGTAGTTCAGCCAGTTGGCATAGAGCAGATGGGCACAGCTGCGCCAGTTCATCCGGGGCTTTCGGCTGGGATCGTCTCCCGGAAAATAGTGCTGGGGAATCTGGATGTCCACGCCCGCCGCCAAATCCCGCATGTACTCCCTGCGCAGCGTGTCCCGGTCGTATTCTGCATGGCCCATTAAAAATACCTGCCGGCCCTGATCGGTCTTCACGGCATAGACTCCCGCCTCCCGGGAGGAGGCCAGCACCTTCAGCGCCGGCACCGCCTCAATATCTGCCCGGTCCACCGTGGTATTGCGGGAATGAGGCACCCAGAAGGTGTCGTCAAAGCCCCGGAAAAGGATGAAGTTCGGGTCCTCCACCGTGTGCTCAAAGACGCCGAAGAGCTTTTTCTCCAGCACCCGCTTGGGGATGCCATAATGGTAGTAGAGCCCCGCCTGGGCCCCCCAGCAGATATGAAGGGTGGAGTGGACGTGGGTCTTGGACCACTCCATGATCCGGCACAGCTCCGGCCAGTAGTCCACCTCCTCAAACTCCATCAGCTCCACCGGCGCACCGGTGATCACAAGGCCGTCAAACGTCCGCTCGCACACCTCGTCAAAGGTCTTGTAAAAGGCCAGCATGTGAGCCTGGGAGGTGTTCTTGGACACGTGGCCGCTGGGGGCGATCAGCTCCAGCTCAATCTGCAGCGGCGTGTTGCCCAGCACCCGGGCCAGCTGGGTCTCCGTGTCCACCTTGGTAGGCATCAGGTTCAAGAGCAGAATCTGCAGCGGGCGGATGTCCTGGGTGATGGCCCGGGTCTCCGTCATGACGAAGATGTTCTCCGCCGTCAGCACATTGGTGGCTGGGAGCTCATTTGGAATCTTGATAGGCATGGCTCACACGGCCTCCAGCGCCTGCCGGATGTCCTCGATCAGATCGTCCGCGTGCTCAATTCCGCAGGACAGGCGCACCAGGTCCGGTGTGATACCGGCAGCTGCCAGCTCCTGGTCGTTCATCTGGCGGTGGGTGGCACTGGCCGGATGGAGGACGCAGGTCCGGGCGTCAGCCACATGGGTCTCAATAGCGGCCAGCTTCAGATGCTTCATGAAGGTCTCTGCCGCCATCCGGCCGCCCCGGAAGCCAAAGGACACCACGCCGCAGGTACCGTGGGGCATATATTTTTGCGCCAGCGCATAGTAGCGGTCCCCCTCCAGCCCCGGGTAGGTGACAAAGGAGATCTTAGGGCTCTCCTTGAGGTAGCGCGCAACAGCCAGGGCGTTTTCACAGTGGCGGGGCATCCGGACATGGAGACTCTCCAGCCCCAAGTTCAGCAAAAAGGCGTTTTGGGGGGACTGAATGGAGCCGAAGTCCCGCATGAGCTGGGCGGTACACTTGGTGATAAAAGCTCCGCCCAGGCCGAATTTCTCCGCGTAGGTGATGCCGTGGTAGCTCTCGTCCGGGGTGGTGAGGCCGGGGAACTTGTCAGCGTGGGCCAGCCAGTCGAACTTGCCGCTATCCACGATGCAGCCGCCCACTCCAGCTCCGTGGCCGTCCATATACTTGGTGGTGGAATGGGTAACGATGTCCGCGCCCCAGTCAAAGGGCCGGCAGTTCACCGGCGTTGCAAAGGTGTTATCCACAATCAGCGGCACGCCGTGGGCGTGGGCCGCGTGGGCAAACTTCTCAATGTCCAGCACCGTCAGGGCCGGGTTCGCGATGGTCTCTCCGAACACCGCCTTCGTATTGGGGCGGAAGGCGGCCTCCAATTCCTCCTCAGAACAGTCCGGCTCCACGAAGGTGAACTCCACACCCATCCGCTTCATGGTCACGTGGAACAGGTTGTACGTGCCGCCGTAGATGGTGGAGGACGCCACCACATGGTCGCCGCAGCCGGCGATATTGAACACCGCGTAGAAGTTGGCCGCCTGACCAGAGGAGGTCAGCATGGCGGCGGTGCCGCCCTCCAGCTGGGAGATCTTCGCGGCCACGGCGTCATTGGTGGGGTTTTGGAGGCGGGTATAGAAGTACCCGCTGGCCTCCAGGTCAAAGAGCTTCCCCATGTCCTCGGAGGTGGCGTACTTGAAGGTGGTGGACTGGATGATGGGAATCTGGCGGGGCTCGCCGTTTCCGGGTGTGTAGCCCCCCTGGACGCAGATGGTTTCCGGACGGTAATCGCTCATACATATGCTCCTTTCAGATGCTTGGAACGAAAAAGCAGCTCTCGTCCCAAAGAAATTTCCTTTGAGACGAAAGCTGCCACAGCTTCCGCGGTACCACTCAAATTGCGCCGTCCTCACGGTCCAGCGCCCCTCTCGGAGTCCAGCAACTCCTTCGCACTGACGCAGCGTGCGCGTGGGGCCCTACGGCGCAAAGCACCCTCGAACTCCCGGCTCAGGAGCCATAGGACTTGGGGACCATTCCCACCGGCTCACACCACCCGCCGGCTCTCTGAGGTTCCGTGTCCCCGTCCCTCTCCGTCATCGCTTTGGGCAATATTATAAAAGCCGCCGCCGGATTTGTCAACCGCAGATTTTCTCACGCTCTGCGGGTATAGACCAGCTCCGTGATGCCGTTGCCTGCCATCGTCCGCTCCAGCCGCAGAGAAATCCGGCGGCCAAACGGCTCGAAGAGGCGGATGCCGCCCCCCAGCAGAACCGGAATCAGAGAGATGTCGTAGACGTCAATGAGGTCCGCCTCCATCAGCTGGCGGGAAAGACCCGCGCCCCCGCAAACCCAGATCCGCTTCCCCGGATAGCGCCGCAGCTCCCTCACCAGCTGGCAGGGATTCTGGGCGGTAAATACCCGCCCTGGTGCCGGAGGCACGCTGCGATGGGTGACAATGTAGCTCGTGAGGCCCTCATAGACCCACGCCTCCGGCGAGAGTTCCGTCATGATCTGGTGATAGGTGTTCCACCCCATCACCACTGTGTCCACGTCCCGGATGAAGTCCGCATAGCTGTCCGGGTCCGCCGCGCCTGGGTCCTGGCCCCGCAGCCACTCCACGCCGCCCTGCTCGTCCGCGATGTAGCCGTCCAGGCTCATGGCAATGAATAAGACAACCTCCCGCATCACGCCTCCCTCTCCCTGGTCAGCCGGCCCACCATGGCCACCACGAAACCGACGCTCACCATCCACAAAAGGCCGAACAGACCGATGTTCACAGAGTTGGAGATGGAGGCAATGCCGTATTGAATATCCAGCCAGTTGGCAAAAAGGCTTCGGGTCAGGAAGAAAAAGCCCAGGGCCATACTGATGACATGCCCCGCAAACAGCTTCCGGACATCCCGCCGCCTCCGCAGCAGCATCAAGCCAAAAAACAGCTCCAACACGCTCACCACGGTCACGCCGCCGATGAACAGGGGAATCACCTCAGTCTCGAATGACATCAGAAACTTCCTCCTTCTATGTTTCGTTTTCAGCTATGTACCTGACTGCCTTAGCCGCCGGACCATATCCTCCGCCGGGTCCAGCAGGGGCAGGCTTGTCCGCTCCGCGAGAGATGCCTTGAAGTAGGGAAAGTGCGTGCAGCCCAGTACCAGCGCCTCCATGCCGCAGCCGCGAAACCATTCCGCCAGCTCCGGCAGGCGGTGCCGCTCCACCAGCACCTCCGGCGCCTCGCCGGACTCGATGGCTAACACCACCGGCAAAAGGCACGCCCCCAGCAGCTCCAAAGAGGGATTGGTCCCATACAGCGTCCGCTCAATCCCCGCCAACCCCTGGGCATTGGCGGCGATCAGCCCCAGCCGCCGGAAGCAAGGCGCCAAATCCCGGTAGACCTGCAGCGGCGTCACAATCCGCAGCCCTGTCTCCTCTGCCAAAAGCTCAAACTCCACCGCCGCGGAGAGGGAGTTGCAGTACACCAACACCCGCCGGCACCCCTGCTCCCGGACGCCCTCCAGCACAGAGCGCACCGCGGCGGTCTTCTCCGCCGGGGTGGAGAGCTGGAACGCCGTCTGCCGCCAGGGGTCCTCCGCCATTGGAAACGCCCGTCCCTCCAGCCCATACTCCGCCAACACCCGGACTCCCATCCGGCTATCCACCGGAGTCCCCGCCAAAACCGCGGTCCACTCCGCCTCCCACATCTCTCTAGCCCACCTTTCTCTGATAGTTTCCGTAAATCCGAACCCCCTCCTGCACCGTGAAAAAGGCATGGGGATCGATGCTGTGCACCGCGTGCAGCAGCTCTTCAATCTCATATTTGGAGAGGCACACACACAGCACGTGCATGTCGTCCCCAGTATAGGCGCCGGTGCCGTGCCAATAGGTGACGCCGCGCCCCAGCTTCTCCATAATGAACCGGCCCAGGGTGCTCTCATCCTCCCGGGTGAAAATCAGCGCCTGTACATTGACATTTTGCTGGTGCATCCGGTCCAACACCATGGTTGTAAAGAAGTTATAGATGACAGAGTAGATGGCCGTCTCCGGATGGAAGAGGATCAGACAGACCGCATACAAAAAGGCGTTGAAGGTCAATGAGAAGCGTCCAACAGTAAAGGTGCTGCCCCGCTTGCTCAGGCAAAGCCCCACCACGTCCAGTCCACCGCTGCTGCACCCGCAGGTCAACACAATACCGCAGCCAAAGCCCGTCAGCAGGCCGCCCAACAGGCAGGCGGTTAGGTAATCATCCACAATGGGCTGAACGGGGATGGGGATCAGACTGTAAAAAACGGAATAGGACACCGTGCAGACGATTGTCCGCATGGCCAGTCCCCGCCCCAAAACCTTGTAGGCAAAGATCAAAATGGGGATGTTGCTGAGGAAATAGAGGATGCCGGCAATATCATAGCCCCCAAAATCCAGGTGCAGGTATGTCTGCATCAGGGTACGGATCAACTGACAGACACCCAGAGTACCGCCGGAGTACAGGCCCAGAGGCACGATAAACAAATTGATGCCAAGGGCGGCGATGAATTCGCCCGCCACGGCGGCAATCAGCCGCAGCCAGCGGTTGTGAAACGTGTTATACAGCATAGGTGACCCTCCCGTTCAGGATAAAGATGCCCTACCAGGATTAGAATGCCCCATATTTTTGATTATACGACTTTCCGGCAAAACTACAAGAGAAATTTATAGGGTGTAGCGCAGATACCGGCGCAGACGCTCCCTGGCCCGTCCCAACGTGCGGGAGACTGTAGAGGGGTGCAGTCCCAGCTCTTTTGCAATCTCGGTGACAGAGAGTCTCTGATCATAGTGGAGCTCCAGCATCTGCCGCTGGCGCGGTGTGAGCTCCTGCTCCCTGGCCCGGCGCAGATTCCTCCGCAGACGCTCCATCTGCAAGGAGTTGTCCTCCCCGGTCTCTCGGAGATATACCGTCATGTCTCCGATCCATTCGCTGCTGCGTGTATTAAAGGGTGTACTTCTCATGTTTATGATAGCTCCTGTCATAATATTTTGCCGTCAGCACCGCCAACTCCCGCGTCTCCCGCAGCAGGGGCCGCAGGCTCTCCGCCCGCTGGCGCAGCCTCCGTGCGGTCTCCGGGTCCGTCTCTGCCCGCTCCGCCGCCCGCAGCTGCGCAATCCGCCCTCGGAGCTTGTCCGCGCTCTCGGCGTAGAGGACGGACATTTCCAGCAGTGTCATAGGCCCGCCTCCCTTCCCCGAATTTCCCGGCATGAGGTCAGCTCTTGCCGGGCATACTCCGGCAGGCACTCCCAGCAGATCCGGCTGGCGTTACAGTCCCAGTACTCCTCCCCCACTGTGATTTCCCGGCCGCACAGTGTGCAGCGCACCGGAGTCTGCCGCTTTGCGCGGCGTGTGTGATGCATAAAAATGCCTCCTTCTTAAAAAAATAAAAAAGTAAAAAATCATATTGACAAATTCTGTGTCATCTGATATGATAAATCCTGCTGTTGGGACTTGCTGGTGTAGCTCAGCTGGTAGAGCAGCTGATTTGTAATCAGCAGGTCGGGGGTTCGAATCCGTCCACCAGCTCCACAACTTCATACGGGGGAATTCCAGAGCGGTCAAATGGGGCAGACTGTAAATCTGTTGTCTACGACTTCGGTGGTTCGAATCCACCTTCCCCCACCAAGTCGGAGTGGGCAGTCTGCTTACTCCGACTTTTTTTACATCCCACAGTGTTCAAACCCCACCGCGTCCTTTGAACTCATCCCGCTCATAGGTCTCTGACGCTGCTGGCCTTCCTCAGCCCATATTGTTCTTGTCGCGGCCGCCACAGCGTCCGCGATTTTTCACGTGCTTTTGTGAACCGCTCCGATCAGCGGCTGTCACCCTGTCTCTAAACTTATTTTCTGTGAGGGGTTGTCCCATGACATCTGCACACTTTCAAGCCTGTGCCCGTTTCTTTCGGGCGGAGGCCGTCCTTTGCGTCTCGGTTTTACTGGCTTTGGTCTCTACAGCCGCTGTGCCTCCCAGCAGTGTCTATCTCGCGTATATCGACTGGGACACCCTGTCGCTTCTCTTTAGTCTGATGGCGGTGATGAAGGGGTTTCAGAGGGCCGGTCTGTTTGTTTTTTTCGGCGGCTGTCTGCTTCGAAAAACCTCCACCTCCCGTCAGATGCTGATGGTGCTTGTCTTTCTCCCCTTCTTTTGCAGCATGGTGATCACAAATGACGTCTCGCTGATTACCTTCGTACCGTTTGGCTTGATTGTACTGCGCATGGCCGCCCAGGAGCGTCTGGCGGTGCCCCTCGTGATTCTGCAAACTCTGGCAGCCAACCTGGGCAGCATGCTGACGCCGATGGGTAATCCACAGAATCTCTACTTATATGGAAAATCCGGCATCAGCTTTGGCGAGCTGTGCGGCTATATGCTGCCCTATGTCCTGCTCTCCGGCGTGTTGCTTACAGCGCTGATCTTGATGCACCGTCCTGTTGCCATTCCTGAGATCTCTCTGGACGTTCCGATGAACAGTCCTCGGTTGCTGACACTGAGCACTCTGGGCTTTATCATCTGTTTGCTTGGCATCTTCAAGCTGGTCTCCCCGACGGCCATTGCAGCTGTTATCTTGATCTTTTTGCTGCTCACGGATCGGGCGCTTTTGCGAGAGATTGATTACTCCCTCCTGGGGACTTTTCTCGCTCTTTTCATCTTCATCGGAAACCTGGGGGCTGTTGCGGGCTTTCAGAATCTCCTCTCCTCTCTCCTCGATGGCCACGTGGAGCTGGTAGCTGTGCTGACCAGTCAGGTCATCAGCAACGTACCCGCCGCGCTGCTGCTCTCCGGGTTCACCACCCAGTGGAAGCCCCTTATCGTTGGCTGCAATCTGGGAGGCTTGGGTACGCTGATTGCTTCCATGGCCAGCCTGATCTCCTATAAGATGGTGGCACGGGAGTATCCGGGACAGGGCGGGCGCTATCTGCTCTGGTTCACACTTTCCAATCTGATCCTGCTGTTTATTTTGTTGGCAGTCAGCTGTTGGCTGTAAACATGTCTATTTTGAGTTTTTCGATAACCAATCAAAACAAGATACTTGTTTGATCTTAAATTATAAACAGAATTCTTGTTTGTTGTTTTGATAATAGCACATATGTTCGACTGTGTCAAGAGGAGTTAAACAAGTTTCTTGTTTAATTTTATTGACACAACCATTTCAATTTACTATGATAGAGATATCGAGAGGGGAGGAAGCACCATGAGCTTTGGAAAACGGATGCAGGCCTGCCGGGAAGAGCTGGGGATTTCCCAACTGGCCTTGGCACGTCAGATAGGGGTCTCACAATCCACCATTGGCAACTACGAGGCCGGGATCAGCTTTCCGAAGGAGGATATTCTCCTTCGGCTGTTTGACTGTCTGGGAACAGACCCCAATACCCTGTTTCAGGACAGCTTTCAAGGCGGAGGTCACGTGCTCTCCCAGAGTGAACGGCGGCTTTTCGAGCAATACCGAGGTCTCTCTCCCAAAGGCAGGGAAACCGTACGGTCTGTGGTGGACGCCCTGTGTGCCTATCGGGATGATTTGGAGGTCAGCCGCCCCCAGCAGGAGTCCCGCCTGATTCCCCTTTACCGCAGTCCAGCGGCGGCCGGTTATGCGGCTCCGGTCTTTGGCGAGGACTTTGACAGCATCCCGGTAGAGGACGATGTACCTCAAGCGGCGGAGTTTGCTGTCCGCATCCAAGGGGATTCTATGTCCCCTTATATTCCGGACGGCGCGGTGGTCTATGTGAACCGGGACCCTTTGGCTCCCGGGGATGTTGGCATTTTCTGTGTGGATGGCGAAATGTTTTGCAAGCAGTACTACAAGGACCCAGTGGGAATTGTGTACCTGTTTTCTTTAAACCGGGCCCGGTCGGACGCAGACATTCTGCTGATGCCGGATGGCGGCCGGAGCCTGATCTGTATGGGACGGGTGATGATACACACGCTTCCCCTGCCTGGGAAAGTGTAAAAAAGCGCGGACACTGTCCGCGCTTTTTCTCCTCGGAGTGACCTCAGACAATGAACCCGCCCTCGGCTCCCAGTACCTGTCCTGTGATGAAAGAGGCCCGTTTCGAAGCCAGGAATGCGACGGCGTAAGCGATATCCTCCGGCGTGCCCAGCCGTCCCAGGGGGGTCTGTTCCACCAGCATCGCCTTGACCTCGTCCCCCAGCGCCTCCAGCATATCCGTTTCGATCACCCCCGGCGCCACACAGTTCACCCGAATCTGAGAGGGCGCCAGCTCCAGCGCCAGAGAGCGGGTCAGCCCGATCAAGGCCGCCTTCGTGCAGGCATAGGCCGCCTCACAGCTGGCGCCGCGCAGTCCCCAGATGGAAGAGATATTGATGATACAGCCGCTCTTTTCTGTGAGCATGTGAGGCAGCACTGCCCGAATGGTATTCCGGGCGCCACTCAGGTTCACCGCCAGATAGCGGTTCCACTGCTCATCGGAGATATCCTGAAACTGCATCTGCCCGGCGATGCCAGCGTTGTTAACCAGCAGAGAGATTGGTGCCAGCTCCGCCGCCGCCTGGCTCACCATCTTCGCCACGGCCTCTCCGTCCGCTACATCGGCTTGCATTGCCACGGCATTCTGCCCCAGAGCTTGGATATCCCTCACAGTCGATTCCGCAGCCTCTTGATGCTGGATGTAGTTGACGCAGACATCCCAGCCCTCTCGGGCCAGCTCCAGTGCAATCCCGCGGCCAATCCCGCGGGATGCCCCAGTCACCAGTGCAACTCGTCTCATAAGCGTTGTTCCTCCCATATATTTGGGAATCAGTATAACAAAAAATTAGGAAAGGCGCAAGAAATGTGTTGACAAATGCAGCAATGTCGTGTATTCTATATTCGTTCCGCTTCGGACGATTAGCTCAGCTGGCTAGAGCACCTGCTTGACGTGCAGGGGGTCACAGGTTCGAGTCCTGTATCGTCCACCATCATTAATCCCTTGAAACTCAACGGTTTCAAGGGATTTTTGCTGTCCTGAAAGGTAAATGCGGCGGCATGGTGTCCCAAATTTTCCTGCATTGTTTTCATGTCGTCCCCGCTCTGGAGCGCCACAACTGTGTAATGGTGGCGAAGATCATGAAATCTTGAGGACGCCGTCCCTATCTTCTCCACGATTTGTTTGAAACAGTCATAGACTGTCCGATAGGACAGAACCCCTCCCAGCCCGTTAGTAAATATCAGATCATGCTCATTACTCCAGCACGAGCCGGCTAAAAGCTGCATCTTTGTCTGTTTTGCCTTCTGCTTGCGCAAGATGCCGATTACCCGTGGGAGCGATAGTAACAACTCTGGCCTTGTTGTTCTTGGGCGGCGAAATATAGTATTCGCCGCCTTTTTGCTGCTTCCGCCGGAGTTGCTGTTTAACCCGGATCGTTTCATGTTTGAAGGCAACTCAATCCCATGTCAGTCCGAGTACCTCACCTTGTCGAAGGCCCATAAACAGCGCAGTCTGATACAGATACTCGTGGAGGTGGCCTTGGATGGCTTTTAGGAACTTGGCGATCTGCGCTTCATCCAATGGGTGGATATTCTTCTTTTCTACACGGGGCAGCAGGCATCTGAAGGATTGACCCTCAAATCCCCAATTGAACTGCCTGCTGGAGTACCTTATAGAATACCCCATGGATATTCTTTATTGTTTTGGGCGGTAAAGGACGTGAGTCTTCTTTTTCAGGATGCAGAAGGTCATTATAGAACCGTTGCACAATAAGAGGCGTCAATGCTTCCAGTTTGAGTGAGCCCAAATGAGGGGCGATATATAGCTTAATATTTGTCTGGTAGAGATATACTGTAGATGCTTTGACGTTGTCAAGATACGCTCGCTGCCAGGCCATTCTTTTACGGTTCGCCGTCCCCAGCGGCGGGAGGTTCCTCCTGCGTTTTCTCCTCCGCCTCTTTTGCCGCCTCCTCTTTTTCTACCTCGGCCCGGGCTGGTCAGGCCCCTCTTGCTGGGGTGTGGAAACAGCGGCCTGTTCGGGAGCGGGAGCCTGGGGCCCGTCAGCCGTAACAGGAGCGGGAGCCTCCGGGAGCTTCTCCTCACCGGGGCCTGTGTTCAATTTTTCATCTTCCATTCACCAACCTCTTTTTCGTGAAAATTGCACAATTTTGCGGGTTAAATTTCTGCAATTATTTTTTCACCTCCTTCCGGTCTATCCACGCAAAAAAGCCGCCCGGTTTGAACGCCGGACGGCTTTTTGTGTAATATGATAGATCAAATATTATTTTTTGTGGTTCGTAGGCTCCGAAAAGCCTTGTATTTACAGCGTTCTTAATAGAAATAATCATATGGAATTAACTCCTATTATTTTGCTGGTCAGCCTCTTGGCTTTCATGCTGATCGGAGTGCCCATTGCATGGGCTCTCTCCCTCTCCTGCTTTGCGGCCCTCTCCGGCTCCGCTACGGCAACAACGGCAGCCATTGGCGGCCTCATGTATCCTGAGATGGAAAAGCGAGGCTATCCCAAGGATTTCGCCGCAGCTGTGCAAGCTATTGGCGGCACACTGGGACCAGTGATCCCGCCCAGCCTGATGATGATCTTTTATGGTGTCGCCACTGGCGAGTCCATCACCAAGCTGCTGATGTCCGGTGTGGTACCGGGAATTCTCACTTGTCTGCTTCTTTGTCTTATGGTCTACATTATTGCCAAGCGCCGGGACATGCCCACGGAAAGTGTGGCTTTCTCCTGGCGAAAGCTGTGGGACAGTGTGCGTGATTCCTTCCTGGCGCTGCTGATGCCGGTGATCATCCTAGTAACGATCTACTTTGGCATCTGAACAGCCACTGAGGCAGCGGCCATCGCCGCAGTCTACGGCATTTTCGTTGCCCTCTTTGTTTACCGCAGCATCTCCCTTCGCCAGCTCTGGGATATCTTCAAAAAAAGTGCGGTACAAACAGTCGTAATCTCCATCATGGTGACGACGGCCCAACTGTTTGGCTGGATCGTGACTTACTATAATGTGCCCACTATTCTGGCTGAGGCTATTCAGTCTGTGTCCTCTTCCTCTCTGGTATTTCTGTTCCTAACTCTGGTAATCTTGCTGATTGCCGGCATGTTCATGGAGGCGCTCTCTGTGGTGATCATTGTGGCACCGATCCTGCACCCAGTAGCTCTGTTGTATGGAATTGATCCTATTTTCTTTGGCTTTTTTGTGGTATTTGTGATGTGCATTGGAATCGCATCTCCACCCTTCGGCCCTTGTCTGTTTGTCAGTTGCAGTTTGTCCAACCGGCCTTTCGTCGGAGTGGCGAAAGAGGTATTGCCTTTTATTCTGGTTGAGATTCTAGTGGCGGTCATTGTTATTTTCTTGCCGGAAGTTGTCACATTCCTGCCCAATTTGATGGAATAACCTGCGAAGAAGAAATTTCTATGAATCTATTTGACAACACCCTCCGGGATGGCGGCAATGTTGTAGGGCACGGCTTTTCTCTGGAGCTGACCACGAGCATCATAGAAGGCCTGCTGGCTGCCGGCATCCGGGACATCGAGTTGGGCAACTGCAAAGGCCTGGGAGCATACGACCAGCTGGGGGCTGACAAGGCGCCATCCGATGAGGAGTATTTTCAGCTCCTCCAGCCCTACTTGTCCCGGGGCCGCATCGGGATGTTCCTGCTGTCTAAGTGCGCCAAGGCAGAAAAAATTCAAAAAGCCGCCGAAGCAGGGCTCAGCTTCCTGCGGGTGGGCGCCAACGCCGGAGACGGCGAGAGTTCCGTGGCCGCAGTGAAGATGGTTAAGGCCGCCGGCCTTACCTGCCGCTACTCTTTGATGAAAGCCTATGTCTCCACCCCTGCAGAGCTGGCCGATGAGGCAAAGATGCTCCAGGCCGCCGGCGTGGACAAGATTACCATCATGGACTCTGCAGGCACCATGTTCCCTGCCGAGGCCGCCGCTTACACAAAAGCCCTCAAGGTCTCCTTAAGCATCCCTGTGGGCTTCCACGGTCACAGCAACCTGGGTCTTTCTCAGGCCAATGCGCTGGCAGCGGTAGCCGCCGGAGCAGACGAGATCGACTGCGGTCTACTAGGCATGGCCCGATCCGCTGGTAACTGTGCCACAGAGCTGGCTGCCGCCACGCTGAAAAAGGAGGGGTATCTACCTGAGGTAGACCTCTACGCCTTGCTGGATTATCTGGACCGGGAGCTGATCCCCATCATGAAAGCGTACAACTACCATGTGGCGGTAAATCCCACGGACCTGATGCTGGGTCTGTCCGGCTGTCATTCCAACTTCCTGCCCATGTTCAAAAGGGTGGCCGAAGAGGAGAATGTGAGCCTGCTGAAGCTCATTGCCGAGGTCTCCACGGCAGATCGGAAAAACCCGTCGGAGTCCCTGCTCCGGGAAGTGGCTGGAAAGCTGAAGTAAGGGATCACAGGCAGTATCCGGAGTGCGGTCCTCCTCACGACTGACAGATTCTTTCACCGGATCACTCGGAACAGCTTTCCCTTTGAATGTATATACTCTCATGCAGAACGACTCCGATTTGGAGTCGTTCTGTGTTTATGGGCAGACCCCCGCAGTCGGATATCCTTCTGGATATACACAACATATTTCAAGTTGATTGTGACATGCTGTAATAAAGGAGATTGTCCTCCCCTGCGTTCAAATGAGAAGTTCTGCCCTGGCAAAACAGCCCACACCTGGGTAGGGCAAGCATCGCGGTCGGCTTGCTCCAGGCGGCAGCCAACCTCCTTTCTGGGGCAGAAAACTGCACCCACTTTTAACAGCCGGGAGTCCAGTAGCAGGAAACGGCTGCATGAAAATCAGGCAATAATAATGATACGCTAAGGCGAAGAAAAGCCAAACGCGGCCTCGAAGGAGTTGTTTCCATCCTTAAAACGCTGTGTGCCCTTTTTCTGACCAGAGAGGGAAAAGTTCCACCCAGTGCCGTCCAATTCTCCCTGTTCCAAGTCCCGCATGGGGCATGGCTTGGATCAAATTGAAAACACAAAATAAACATTCAAAAAAGTTGCAAAAAATAAAAAAATTACCAAATTGGCGCAAATTCAGAGGCAATTGACAGAGACTACCGGACCTAAGCCAGTGACCTCCTGCGTGCGAAGATCCGTAAGGACGTCAAAGACCTGCGATTGGGCACTTTCCGGTAGGTTTGGCTTCACTTTTTTCAAAACAGACAAGCGGTCATTGTCCACTGTGTCCACCCACTGATATCCGGATATTGGTCAGCGTATTGGTCAACCCCCGGCTCTGCTCATTGGGCGGAGTCGGGGATTTTTCCGCAAGGGGCTGCCTTGCTGGTGCGATTGTAACTATCGAAATCAATATCTGCTGTGTCTTCTCTATTTCTCACTAACCCTGTTAACGGACATAGATCCGCTGCCACACTCATGTGGCCATGAAATATTCGCAGTAAAAGTGCCTAAAAACAGCACCTTCTCTTTGATACAAGTAAAAACAGACGGGAACTGGTACAATTCCCGCCTGTCACCCTATTCAAAAATCCGTCAAATTGGCTGGGCGTTTTTCCAGGAAAGCAGTCATGCCCTCCTCCTTGTCGTGGGTGGAGAAGGTGAAGCCAAAGGCATCCGCCTCCATCTTCAGGGCGTTGTTCAGATCCATATCCATGCCCGCGTTGATCATACTCTTGGCAATGCTCACCGCATAGCTGCCCTTGCTGAGAATTCTGCCCGCCATCTCCTGGCAGGCCCTCATCAGCTGGTCTGCGGGAACCACCTTGTTGGCAAGGCCCATACGATAGGCCTCTTGGGCATCAATCCGGTCACAGGTAAAGATCAACTCCTTGGCCCGGCCCTTTCCGATCAGCCGCGCCAGACGCTGGGTGCCACCGAAGCCCGGAATGATCCCCAGGCCGCACTCGGGCTGGCCGAACACCGCGTTCTCTGCAACAATCCGAATGTCGCAGCTCATGGCGATTTCACAACCGCCGCCCAGGGCGTAGCCATTAACGGCCGCAATAGTCACCTGGGGCATATTCTCCAGCTTGTTGAACGCCTCCATGGCCAGCAGTGACATGGCCCGGCCCTCCGCCGGCGTGGCGTTGACCATCTCGGAGATGTCCGCGCCCGCCACGAAGGACTTGTTTCCGCCGCCTGTCAAGATCACCACCCGGACGTCCTTCTGCTTTTCCAGCTCGGAAAAGCACTCCTTGAGCTCGCTCAGAGTCTCCGTGTTCAGCGCGTTGAGTGCCTTGGGCCGGTCAATGGTTACTGTCGCGATCTGATCCGCGACCTCCAACTGTACATTCTTCATTGAAACTACCTCGCAAAAATTGGCTTGTGAGATCTGTGCACTGTTTCTCACGGACAGAGTGCGTGAACCTTGTCGATCTGCAGCTGGGACTGCTTTTTGAACATTCCCAGATCATTCATAATGGTGACAATCCGGAAGCCCTGATGAATTCGCTCCGCAGCAGCTTCAGGGGTGCCGGTTACAATGCCGGGGATTTTCCCGTTCTTCACACAGGCATTCAGGATCGTGTCAATGGCGCCGGCTACCTCGGGATTCTTGAGATCCTGGGGGTGTCCCATGTCCAGAGACAGATCACCAGTGCCGATGAAAATAGAATCCAGGCCCTCCAGTTTTGCCATCTCCTCCACGTTGCGGAGTCCCTCGCGGGTCTCGCACTGGAACATGGTAAAGAGCGCGTCGTTTGCTTCCTGGATATAGTGGTCGTAAGCACCCCAGCGAGGTCCCCGACCGGCGTTCATGCCTCTTTGGCCCAAGGGCGGAAACTTCACGGCGTCTAAAACGTACCGGGCGTCATCCATAGTATTGACCATGGGCACCAACAGTCCATGAGCACCGATGTCCAGCACACGGCGCATCAGCTTTGTCTCGATGGTGTAGACCCGGGGAATTGCCACCATACCGTAGGCCTCGGCGGCCCGGATCATGTCTACCATGGTCTCCAGCCCCAGGGGGGAGTGCTCCATGTCCAGGATCACAAAATCCAGGCCGTTCATGCCTAGAATCTCCACATTAGTTGGACTGCAGGATGCCACGAAGGCTCCCAGCACATAGGGCTTCCTGGCCAGCTTCTCCTTCAGAAAGTTTTTCATTTGCATGCTTGTCGCCTCACTTTCTTAGATGACTGTCGTCAGCACAGCTCGAACATCATAGCCATGGCCTGACCGCCGCCAATGCACAGCGACGCCACGCCGTAGCGGACGTTCCGTCGGGCCATCTCACGGATCAGCGTCATGCTGATCCGGCAGCCGGTGCAGCCCACTGCATGGCCCAGCGCAATGGCACCGCCGTTCACATTCACCAGCTCCGGGTCCAGATGTAGGTCCTGCACACAGGCCACTGCCTGAGCGGCAAAGGCTTCATTCAGTTCAAAGAGCCCCACATCCTTGCGGCTGATGCCGGTTTTTTTCTCCAGCTTTTCGATTGCACTGACTGGGGCATACCCCATAATGGCAGGGTCCAGCGCCGTAGAAACCGCCGTCACATAGCGGGCCAGAGGCTTCAAGCCAAGCTGTGCAGCCTTCTCCGGGGTAGTCATCATCACCACGGCGGAGCCGTCGTTGCAGGGAGATGCGTTGCCTGCGGTCACGGTTCCTCCGTCCGGCGTGAAGATGGGCTTCAGCTTGGCGAAATTCTCATACTGAGCATCCTTGATATACGTTTCGTCATGATCAAATACAACGTCCTGCTTTTTTTGACGCACCATGATGGGAACAATGTCCTGGTCGTACTTGCCTTCTGCCCAGGCCTTTTCCGCCCGACGATGGCTCTCCACGGCAAAGCGATCCTGCATTTCTCGGGTAATTCCGCACTTCTTGGCCACGTTTTCAGCGGTAATTCCCATGTGGTAATTTTTGAAGGGGTCTACCAGGCCGTCGTAGAGCATGCTGTCCTCCAACCGGCCGGGTCCCATGCGGTAACCCCACCGGGCCTTGGGAACGATGTAGGGAATGGCGCTCATGGTCTCACAGCCGCCGGCGATCACCAGGTCATTGTCTCCCACCTGAATGGACTGGGCAGCGCACTGCATGGCTTTCATGGCTGTAGCGCAGTTTTTGTTGGGGGTAAAGGCAGGAGTAGTATCCGGCAGCCCGGCGTAAAGGGCACACTGTCTGGCAGAATTCGCCTTGATACCTGCCTGGAAGTGAGTGCCGATAATCACCTCGTCAATTTCGTGAGGGTCAATCCCCGTGCGCTGAACCATGGCTTTCACACACTCCGCGCCGTGAACAGGAGCGGGCACATCCCGTAGGGAACCACCAAATTTTCCCGTGGCGGTACGGGCCATGCTCACTATGACAACGTCTTTCATTTCACTCATGTGATATCCTTCTTTCCGTAGTGTCCCAAAGGTCAGGGGGTCTCCAGGACTTTTAAATCTGTGGGGATGATCAGTTCCGCCTCAGTGGCGGCCTGGATCTGCTCTACGGTATAGTCCTTAAATCGTTCCGTTAAAACTAGACCGCGTTCCGTCACGCGGATAACCCCCATCTCCGTCACAATGGTATCCACCACGCTCACCGCGGTCAGCGGCAGCGTGCATTGTTTCATGATTTTATAGGCTCCCTTGTTGGTGTGAAGCATGGCGATGATTACCTTCCGGGCACCGGTTACAAGATCCATGGCACCGCCCATGCCCACCACCAGTTTGCCAGGGACAGCCCAATTAGCCAAATTTCCCTGCGCGTCCACCTGCATGGCGCCCAGCACGGTAATATCGATATGCCCTCCACGGATCAGGCCAAAGCTCTCCGCGGAATCAAAGAAACAGGCGCCGGGCTGGATAGCGGAATATTGGCCTCCAGCATCCAACAGGTCCGGATTGGGGTTAGTAATTGCACTGCCCGTAGCAATACCCAGAAAGCCGTTCTCAGATTCAAACGTCACTTCCACGTTCTCCGGAAGAAAATAGGCCACCTTGACAGGAAGCCCGATTCCCAGGTTCACCACGTCGCCGGACTTCAATTCCTTGGCAATACGGCATGCAATTCGCTCCTTCATATCCAGCACGGTTCTTCCCCCTCCACAATGGATTCCACGAGAATGCCGGGTGTCATCACGTGGTTGGGATCCAATTCTCCCACTTCGACCACCTTCTCTGCTCCCACAATCACGTGGTCCGCAGCCAAGGCCATCGCGGGGTTGAAGTTCCGGGTGGACATGTTGTAGAACACGTTGCCACTGCGGTCTACCACGCTACCCCGGATCAGGGCAAAATCTGCCCGCAGAGGACGCTCCACCAGGTAGGTTCTACCATCCAGCTCCAGCGTGGGTTTTCCTTCTTCCACAACAGTACCCAGGCCCACCGGCGTCAGGAATCCGCCCAGGCCGGTTCCTCCGGCCCGGATCCGTTCCACCAGAGTCCCTTGGGGGATCAGCTGATACTCCACATCATATACCACATCGCCGGGTTTCCGTCCGGCCACCTCTGTGTTAACACCCACGTGAGAAGCATACAGCGTCTTAACCATGCCCCGCCGCAGCAGGGCGCCTACGCCTACGCCGGCTCTTCCGGCATCACAGCTGATCACCGTCAAATTTCGGTAGCCCATCTCCGCCAAAATGGCGCACAACGCGTTAGGTGAGCCCGCACCTGCAAACCCACCCACCATAATGACCGCCCCTTCACGGAGGTTTTCTAACGCCTCTTGAGCGGTTTTCACTTTGTTGACCATGTATTTCCTCCTTCACAGCCGGCCACTTTCTGCCGGAATCATTACAGCATTTACCAGCTGGTGCTGGTAAATGCTGTAACGTTAAATGCCGGAGCCAGCTGCCTGACCGATCGCTGGGGTCAGCCCTGCTTTTCCTCCAGGCCTGCCACAAACTCATCGTAGGCATCCACGTACTCCATACGCTCAGGGAAGAACACGTCCAGGTTCATCACGGGCACATCACTGTCATAGACATGGATGTAATGCTCCACATCAGCAGGAACAAAAACCCAGGAACCTTCCTTCATGCGGTAGGGCTTGCCGTCCACATAGTAGTCGCACTGGCCCCGCAGGACGATGGCCAACTGGGCATGGGGGTGCGTGTGAGGACGCACAGCGTTGCCATTCTGACACTCTGCGAGAGCCAGGGTGCAGCCCTTGGCATGTGCGCCTGCAAACACCACCCGGCCAATGCCTTCCCGAACCGGCTGCCAGGGAGCCTCATAAAAATTCCCGTACATTGCTTCGCTTGCCTTTTCCATAATAAAATTCCTCCTCTTAGTAATAATAAACAAACGGTTTCGTACTTTAGTTTCACAAAAATCTAGAAGGGAACGTTCCCATTTTCGCGTATAGTTGCTGACTGTTCATTCCCTTGAAGATAAATCTTAGTCTAGTCCCAACAGCATGGCGGGCGTTTTCTTGCCCATCAGGTTAATCTGCTCCTCTGTGATGCCAAACTGGTCTGCCAACAGGTTAATAAACTGTAGCATACCGGTAATAGGATCTACGTTTACCTTCTGTCCGAGATCGGAGTCCAGCACGATTTTTTCGGTGGGAATTATCTCCAGTATCTTGCCGGCCATTTCATCGGAACAGGTGCCGGACTTAGCGATAGAGCTGAACACGGCGGCGTTCAGTTCAATATAGGCGCCCAGGTCGGCCCACTCCCTCATCTGCTCATAGGTAGCGTTCACCAGGAAGTGTGGATGATTCACGCAGATTTTGGGGACCCCCAGTTCCACAGCCTTACGCACCACAGCGTCTACTTCCCGCGCAGTGCCGTGGCCGGTGCATAGAACTACCTCCGGATGCTTTGTGGCAATGTAGGAAATTACATCCACAGCGCCGGGATGCAGTTGACCGTTAGCGTCCACGTACTCAATGCCATTGTCCACCACGGAGCTGTCACCGGAACCTACAAACTTGTGGCCGCCGGAGTGGCCGGCAATGTGGTTCACGCAGGAGACCGTAGGCATGTAGATAGTCCTGGCTCCCATGTTGCAGGCAGCGTCCACTGCGTAAACGTTGAAAAGCCCCACAGACCGATTCAGCGCCAGCCCACCAAAGCACTGGCATTCATTCTTCGAGCAGTGATCGGTGATCATCCGGGTACCCATCATGGTGGGGAAATAGTGGTCCTTCACCAAAAAGGCCCTGTAACCGGCCTCACCAGCTAGCTCCATCATGTCGTAAGCGTCCACCTTGCGGGCTGCTACAGAGGGACCGGCATGGACATGCATGTCCACAAAACCCTTCAGAATATCTTTGGAAAAACTCATGAGAATTCAGTCCTTTCGGAAATTGTTACATTATGCGGGGGATAACCAATTCGGGATGAACATCACAATCTGGGGGAAGAAGGTCATCAACAGGACCACCACCATTGCGGCCGCCACAAAGGGCCAGATGGACTTGCTGAGTTTGGCCAGGGGTACCTTGGAGATATTAGAAGTCACGAACAGCAACATGCCGACCGGCGGTGTGCACAGACCAATGGTGAGCATCAGGCAGAAGATAATTCCAAAGTGGATGGGATCGAGACCCACAGCCATGGCCAAGGGGTAGAAAACCGGCGTAAACACGTACATGGCGGCGAAGGCATCCATCAGACAACCAATGACAAACAGACAAGCAATAATCAGCAGCATAACCACGATCTGACTGTCAGTGATGGAAAGAATCGTCTCGGTGATCAGAGTGGGAATGTTTTCGATTGCCAGACTCCAGCCAATGATGTTGCCGAATGCCACAATCAGCATAATGGCCGCCGTGGTCATGCCGGTATTCAGCAGGACCTCAGGCAGAGACTTGATGTCAAAGGAACGATAAATGATGGCTGCCACTACAGCGGCCACCACAGCCACAGCGCCGGACTCTGTGGGGGTGAAAATGCCTCCCATAATACCGCCGATGATGACTACAGGTACCAGCAGAGCAGGAATAGCCTTTACAAAGGCAATTCCGCATGCCTTGGGATCAAAGCGAGGCTTGGATTTCTTGTAACCCCTCTTTTTAGTGTAATAGGTAATAATTAGTGCGTAGCTGATGCCCAGCATGATACCGGGGACAATGCCCGCCATGAACATTCTGGACACAGACACACCCGTCAGCACGCCATAGATGATGAAAGTGACGCTGGGGGGAATGATGGGCCCCAGCACGCTGGATGCAGCAATGATGGAGCCGGTAAAGTCTGCGTCATAGCCGTCCTTGGCCATCTCTCCGATGAGGATGGCGCAGAGGATAGCCGCCACTGCGTTGGCGGAGCCCAGGATAGCGGAGAGCACCATTGCCAGGATCACGCAGCAGTAAGCCATACCGCCGGGAATCCAGCCCACCAGCTCCCGTGCAAAGTTCAGAAGTCGCTTGGTAACGCCGCCCTTGTTCATCAGGTCTCCGGCCAGGACAAAGAAAGGAATACACATCAAGGAGAAATTATTCACGCCGGTAAACAGCCGCTGGGTAATAATGGACATGTATGCCGGTTCCCCGATTGTGAAGAGGTGTGCAATACCGGTCAATCCCAGGACGAACGCCATGGGGACGCCGCCCAGCAAGGTCAGTACAAAGATAACGGCAACAATTGCCATGGATCAGCCCTCCTTTTCTTTCAGTTCTCCGACTGACTCATCAGGCGCAAAAAACAGCGTCTGGGCCAAATGCTCGATGCCGAAGAGAATAATCAGTGTAAAGCCGATGGGAATCGTCAGATAGACATAGGTCATCTGCAGGTCCAAACCGGTACTGAGCATGTTGGCAATCTGCGGGGAGAAGGAGTAGGCGTAGCCTTGCACCGAGAGATACCCGCACACGCCGATGATCATAATCGTCACGATCATGTCGATGATCTTCTGAGTAGCGTGGTTCAGGCGGCTGGTCACAAGATCCAACAGAGCCAGAGCCTTGGCCCGATAGGCCGCGGCGCCGCCCAGAAAGGATGTAGCTACCAAGAGGAACCGGACCAATTCCTCAGACCAGATAAAGGATAGGCCGAACGCATAGCGGCGAATAACCTCCACAAAGGTAACAACAACCATAACCACCAATGCAGCGGCAATGCAGATCCGGATCACGGAGTAGATGATATCCATCAGTTTTTCGTAGGCAGAAAAGAGTGTTCTCACACAAAATCCTCCTTTGGTTTAAGAGATTCCGGGGTGGCTCACAGGCCCTCCGCCATCTCGATAAAAGCTTTGGTCAGGTCGTCCCGGTTCCGATAAGTCTCTACCACATCAGCAACCGCATCCCGGAATTCCTGTGGATTCTGTACGCTGGAGATTTCAATGCCGGCATCTTCCATTGCCTGCAAGCCGGCAGCCTCCGCCTCAGGCAGGTGCTGGTCAAAGAGGTAGTTGTAGCCGTTGGTGAAAGCACTCTGAATAGCCTCCTGCTCATCTGCCGGCAGGGAGTTAAACCAGTCAGCGTTGGCGAAAATAACAGTAGCGAAGGGATAGATACCCATGTCAGTGAAATACTTCAGCACCTCATAGTGCTTTTCGGAATAGATGGAGGTAATATTGATTTCCTCACCGTCGATGGTACCATTCTGAAGACCGGTATACAATTCGCCATAGGCCAGGGTGGAGGGATTGATTCCCATGGCGGAGAAGGAGTCTAACAGAATATCAGCAGGGGCCACACGCAGCACCAGGCCCTTTACATCATCCAGGGTTTCGATGGGGCGGATATTATTGGCGAAGTAGCGCATGCCGGAATCATAGGCCACAAAGATTTTCAGCCCCAACTCTTCTTCCACGGCATCAAAAATGGCCTGAGCCTCTTCGCTCACCATAGCCTCCCGTTCTTTTTCATAGGTATCCAGCAGGAAGGGCACTGTAAAGGCGTCCAGCAAATCCGTGTAGGTGCTCAGGGCAGATGCAGCTGTACCGCCCATCTGAATGGTACCGGCCATGACCTGCTGCACGATTTCCGCATCGTCGCCCAACTGACGGGAACCAAAATAGCTGAACTCAATGTCGGTGTTCTCCTGAATATCATCGATTACATCCAGCACTGTAGCATAACTGGGCAGGGTATCCTGTCCGCCGGTGGCCATCTGGATGGTCGTAGTGCCCCCCTCGGCAGCAGAGTCATTATCAGAGGAACTGCTGCCGCCGCAGCCAGTTGCCAGGGAACCCAGCAGTACAGTTCCCAACAGTAGCGCTGATATTCTTTTTGCGCGAATCATCCAATTTCTTTTCATAAGTCATACCTTCCTTTTATAATTTGCAAAATTATATGTTCCGAAGACACCGTCTCCGGTCATATCCAGTAAGAACGGGCACTTCGTTTCCTGGCTATAGCAGGTTGTTTCTGGGAGCGTTCCCAAAACAGTGCAAGAAAATCGCCCGCAACGGGGGATAATATTTATCGGACCTGTGCGGGCAGTTTATGCAGATCCTGCACAAACCCGAAATATGGGAGCGTTCCCATTTTATAGAAAAAGCTTCCTCGCTTTTTGGCAGGCAAAAAGCGGGGGAGGCTGATCTGATGGGAGATCATGGGTCATATATATCCAACATTGGAAACGGCTGAACTGCTGGTTTCCTACCTGGATGATTGATGCGATCCAGCAGCAGCTGTGCGGCCGCTCTCCCAATCTCCCGGAGCTTGGGGCCCGCATAAATAAACTCGCTTTTCATAAAGAAGACTGGCGGTTGTTCGCAAATGGCCATTCCATAATCCTTCCACATGACCAGGCCATGCTGCTGCGCATAATTCATAGCGCCCAAGCACATCAAAAAGTTGTTACAGCAAAGGGCTACCTGACTCTTTGCCGACTTTAGACACCGCGCTGCCAGCCGTGCTCCGCTGTCTTGGCGAAGATCACCTCGGAGCACCATGCTGCCATCAACTGAGATTCCTGCCTCTTTCATGGCCGCAAGGTAGCCTCGCTCCCTCTCCGCGCTGATAAAGGACTCTGTGGAGTTGCCGGAGAAGTGATAGATTTGACGGTATCCACGCCGGAGTAGTGCCCGAGTAGCAGCATATCCGGCGCCAAAGTCGTCGCCATAGATCCGGTCAAACGCTACATGGTCCCTATGACAGTTTAACAATATCACTGGACAATCTAAGTCCTGTAAGGTGGAAATGACCCGTTTGCTGCCAAATCCGGTCATAGGGATAATTCCAGCAAAGCGGCAGGTTTTAGCCATGTGAATAGATGTTACGATCCTCTCTGGGTCGTAACTGCTGTCAAATACCACGACCATGAACCCCTGTTCTTCCAGGGTTGTTTCGATACCTGCCAAGGCCTGGGTAAAGTAGTGGTTTTGAATATCTCCAACAATTACCAACACCATAGGAAGCATGCCGGTAATCATCCCACGAGCCAGAATATCCGGCTGGTAGCCCAACTTTTCGACAGCCTCCATCACGCGTTCCCGCGTCTCAGGCTTTACATTGGGAGAATGATTGATTACCCGAGAAACTGTGGATTTCGACAAGCCAGATGCAGCGGCTAAGTCTTTAATCGTAATCAAATTATCCTCCCTCCTTCTTTTGGGAACGTTTTCTGTAGAAGTATTCTAACTTTTTATGGGAACGTTGTCAATGTGTCAGTATTCATAAAAATCCGGCTTATATTTAGTTATTATCACTATTTTTGCAAAGAAATGCGTAGTAATATGCAATTGAAATTATTAATGGGAATGACCCATAAACCCCGCATTTTGAAAAGTTGTCCTTGTGACAAGAAGGCCAGCACCTATGCCACAAGGTCCATAAAATACACATCCATCTTGAAAGATCCCTGCCCTCAAATTCCATGCCACTTTCCTGCGTCAAATGTGAGGAAGTGATTTAACCTGGCTAACGGTAACAAATAAAAATTACTCCTGCGGCAGGAGAGGAACAAGGATATTAAGTGAAGAATGGCATTGTGTGTCGCTGACAGGAGGGGGCGCATCACGCGTGATTATATGAAAGCCCTCTGCTGCAGGTTCGAGACGACATCCCGGAGGGCGGAGTATCTGGGCAGGAAGATTGAATGGACCTACAGGCACCTCACCCGTCTGCTGAATAAGCCAGAGCAGAAGCTGCTCCTGAAGACGGCAGACCTGGAAAATGCTCTGCGGGAGGAAGCCTGTCTCAACAGCTTCATCTCTGGTTATCGTCTGGCTCAGGGCATCCAACAGGAGCTTCTGGCGGACCAGCCGCCATGCCACTTTGAGACCGAAGACAAACATCGGGCCTGTGATCTGGCGAGAAGGGAGAGATGATAGATGGGCAAAGGAACGTGCAACGGTGAGGGCTGCATCCGCAAGCGGAAGGACAGCCGGTGGAAGAGATTCTTCATGGCGTCCTATGACCTGGTAGCCGGGAAGCAGAAAGCAAAAAATTTCCGGGCAAGATCCAGGCCGGAGTCAAGGAGAAGCAGAAAAAAGCCATTGGTGTGGAACATATTTGGTTTCCCGATCTTAGGCACACCTTCGCAACCTTTTCTCTGAAAAACGGGGTGGATGCGAAGACCCCGTCCACCCCCTGGAGCATTACAGCGCAGGCTTCGCTCTCAGCACCTGCACCCTCACGCCACGCCGGGTATGATGTGCCAAGCGGTGGATACGATGTGCAACGTAATCGGGCAGGCCATATAGTGAAGATACAGATGCCATAGTGCATCTGTATCTTTTCAAAAAGCAAATCGTTATAAATATCTTTTTTTCAATATAATCAATTAATTCTTCCTTCTGAGAGAGGGAACTGCTTTTTATAGCCTGCAACAGGGTGTGATAAAAGCTCTTGGACTCTTGCCCAGAGCCTCGCTAAATAATTTCAAATTATTTCATGCAGAGTAGTATAGAGTAAATGAATTCTCTTCAATTCAAGTCCTGTATCATCTACCACGTCGGAGCAAGCTCATGTGCCCCCGCTCCGCTCCAAACCGAACCCGCTTCGATTTGGGTTTGGGTGCAAACCAGTTCGCCTGTATTTTTCTAGCAGCAAACGTCAGCCCAACACCCCGTAACTTACCGGTTACGGGGTGTTTTTTGCAGAGCGGCGGTACTTGGCGGCGATCTGCCCATCTTTTGATCAAGCTTTTTTCAAAAAGCATCTTGTCCACCGCACAGCTCAGGAACGGTAAGGTCCCTGAGCCGTGTGCATTCCTAATAAAACCGTACTCTCCCTCGATCCCTATCCAATGGAGGAGGACAGGCAACCATCTTCGCCAAAGATGAAGTTCTCCGGTTCGCCTCGGATTTCCAGCCGGGGATTTTTTTCCACCTCTGCCCGGAGATTTTCTGAAACCATGATTTTTTCCAGAGAAAGTGTATTCGGAATCCGGATCATCCGCGGCCCTTGTCTCCCAATCCCCTCGCACATGCGGACGGCCGCCTGGATGGCAAGCTTTTCCGTTTCCCATACACAGGGAATCCGGCAGGGCCCCATCTCTCCGCAGGTCAGGCCATTGATATACATAGCCCGCAGGTCCAATGTACGGTAAACCGCCTGTGTGGTGCAGTCTGCCGCTCCAATCCCGTATCCGTTGCAATGGGATTTGCCGCTCATGCGCAAGACGGCAATCCGCTGGACTCGAAGTCCACCGGAACAATAGGGCGTCACGTGCCGGCCGGTAACATTGGGGTCCATACCGGTGCCGCTGTAATTTTTCCCGATCTCATCGACAATCAGCACATCGCACTCCGGCAGCAAAATTTGCGGCATTTGGGCTTTAGCCTGTTCCAGCAGTCCCGGCTCCCGCTCCAGAATTTCCTCCGGCTCCAGCCACACCAGCTGTGCAGTTTCGTCGAATGCATTTTCCAGGATGGCGATAGCGCCCAGGATGGGCGCCTTCTGCAGGACAACCCGCCCAAAGGCCTCCAAATCTTCCGCCATATGGCCGAATCCCCGACGGTGACATGCCTCAGCGCCAGTCTGTTTGCCAAGTCCGATTACCATCATTTTCAAAATGCCGCTCTCATAACGGCCCCGAAAGCCGGTGTGAGCCTTCATTCGGTTCACAACCAAGATTCCGTCTGCCTCAGCCGCGTACCGGTCCAGGAACACTGTCTGCCCGTCTGGCGTGCTGCCGATCGGGACCGTCTCCATGGAAGAGAGGATCGGGCAGCCACAGCGCTCTTCTGTGATCTGATAGGAGGCCAGCAGCTCCCGCTGTCCCTCTGCGGTCGCCCCGCCGTGGCTTCCCATTGCAGGTACGATAAACGGCCTTGCTCCCTGTTCTTTCAAGCACTCCACTGCGGCCGCGAGAATTTCATCCATGTTGCAGATCTCCCGGCTGCCCGCTGTCAGTGCAACCCGCATTCCCGGGCAAATCCGCTTTCCAAGCTTTTCCGCTGTCAGCAGATGGGAGACGGTTCTCCTCAGTTCCTCTCTCCGGATGCAGGTATGGTCAAATATCTGCCGCACACGAAACATGCGGGGAAGCCGGACTCCTTCCAGCAGCGTTCTGATCTCGTCCACAGCAGTACTCCTCACTCCATGCGCTTGCCGAAATACCGCTCCATCACGTCCCGATTCACCCCTAGCGGCGCCTGATGGTCCTCCGGCAGCAAACACTGGTATGTCCGGCCGGCCATGCGCATTTCCCACTCCTCCCTGGCTCTTGCCACTGTCTCCGGAGAGGTGATGATCTCCGCACAGGATGAGGTCATGATCTGTGCCGCCCGGTCCATGGTCTTTTTCCCGATGCTGTTTCCGGCACAGGCTGTAACCATCCAGTTATGCCAGCCCACCCCCTGTGGCCCCATTGTGACCCAGAAGGTCACATACGGCGCATTCCAGGAAAATTCCGAGGTATCGCAGATGATGGTCTCGCTGGGACCGAAGGGCTGAATGCTCAGGTCCAGGCCCGTGGGCTCCACGCCCATGTACGCCTGCATCTCCTTGACAAACGCCTGCTCCTCTTGGGTAAAGGACGGAGCGCCGTAGTGCTCCATGTTCCTATGGACCACCTCCGCCAGCGTCTTGTTGGGGATTTTGGGATGGGTGTATGTAATCAGCTCATAATCAGTGGTGGTGCCAGTTGCCAGCGCGGCCCCCTTGGCACAGCTCTGAATCCGTTCAAAGGCGTCCTGGGAGGTCTCCAGGTCCGCAAAGCGGCCATAGAGCTGCACCGTGGTGACATCCGGCACCACATTGGCAAAGCTGGGCCCGCAGTCCTGGAAGGTATAGTTGATGGTACTGGCCGCATCCGGGCCATTGGGCTTGACATGCTCCCGCAGCATCTCCAGCGACATGCCAAAGAGCATGCCCGCATCCAGGGCGCTTCTGCCCTCCCAAGGGTAGGCTCCGTGGGCGGATTTGCCGTGAAAATGAAACTTCATGACGAAAACGGAGTTGCACCGATCATAGTCCGCTCGGTTATAGTTCCAGGGGTGCCAGTCCATAATCAGGTCCAAATCCCTGTACACTCCTTCCCGCCCAATCAGGGCCTTGCCGACGCTGGCCTCCTCATAAGGAGAGCCCAGAACCTTGATGGTACAGGGAATCCGGAAATACTCCACCGCATGACGCAGCGCCACGGCGCTGAATACCGCAGTGGTCCCCAGAAGGTTATGGCCGCAGCCCTGCCCCGGGGCTCCCTCCTGCACTGGGCAGGGATAAGCCGCGTCGCATTTCTGAGACATCCCCGGCAGGCAGTCATATTCTGCGTTGATCCCCACCACCGGATGTCCCGTGCCATACGTTGCCACAAAGGCGGTAGGCATGCCGCCCTGTCCGCTCTCCACCGCAAAGCCATATTTTTTTAAAAGGCCGGTGAGAATCCCAAAGGCCCTGGTTTCCTCCAAACCCAGCTCCGGGTACGCCCAGATCTCGTCCGCCGCCGTGTAAAACTCCTGTTTATTCTCCTCCATCCACTGGTTCATATAGGCTTTGACCGCGTTGATATCCATATTGCTACCTCTCTTTCTTAATAAAAGTGGGCCAGGAACGGCAACGCTCCTGGCCCACAACCATTCTCTTACTTGTAGGCCACGCTGGGAAGCCACATGGTGATCTGTGGAACAAAGGTAATCACCAGCAAACAGAGAATCAAAACGCCGATCATCGGTAAAATCTTTTTGGAAATCTGTGTCACGGACAGGCCCGTAATACCGGAAGCCACAAACAAATTGGCGCCGTAAGGCGGCGTGACAAACCCAATCGCCAGGGCGACGGTCATGAAAACGCCGAAGTGTGTCAGGCTATAGCCAAGCCCTGTGACAATGGGTACGAAGATCGGCGTCAAAATGGTCATGGAGGTGATGTTGTCCATAAAGCAGCCAATCACCAACAGAAATGCCAGCAGCATCAGCATAATGAGATACTTGTTGCTGGTCAGCCCCATCATGAACGAGGCGAACTTGGCGGGGACCTGCAGCGTTGTGAGCAGATAACCGAAGCTGGTGGCGCAGGCAATCGTGAATAGACAGGAGCTGGTGGTGAGCGCCGTATTCTTCAGCGCCGTTTTGAGCGTCTTCCAGGTAAGTTCCTTATAGATGAATTTTCCGGCGATCAGCGCCCAGACGTTAGCAACGATAGCCGCCTCCGTAGGCGTAAAGATGCCGGCATAAATGCCGCCGAGGATAATCAGCGGCGTCATTAAAGCCGCAAAGGAATCCTTAAAGGTGGCCCAGGTGCTCATGTGTCCGCGATCTGTCGTCACTTCCACGCCATAGCTGTTTTTTTTGCAGGCAAAGAAGCTGTACAGACACAGCACTGCACAGATCAGAAGTCCCGGCACCACACCGGCCACAAACAGCTCGCCAATGGAGCAGCCCGTAATCACGCCAAAGAGCACAAAGGGAATGGAGGGCGGAATGATGACGCCGATAATGCCTCCGCAGCAAGTGATGGCGGTTGCCCAGGCCTTATCGTACTTCTCCTTCTCCATCTCCGGAATCATCATGCTGCCGATGGCGGAGACGGTGGCGGGACCGGAGCCGCTGATCGCGGCGAAGAACGTGCAGGCAAAGGTTGTGATAATGGCAAGTCCCCCCACTAGATTCTTGACAAAGCAGTGCGCCATATTCACAATCCGCCGGGAGATACCGCCGGTGGACATCAACTCGCCGGCCAAAATGAAATAGGGAATCGCAATGAGCGTAAAGCTATCCAGCCCGGTGATGCCAAGCTGTGCGGAAACCACTGTGTCCATGCTGGTAAACCAGTCCATGGTAAGGATCGTGGCACCACCCAGACTGATACCGATGGGCACTGTGGCAAAAATGGCTATAAATAAAAGAACGAACAGCGCAACCAGTGACATTGCTTATCCCTCCCTCTGCTCTGCCGCGGCCGGCGCGGGCCGCACCAGCTTGACAATGTGCTCCGCATACCGCACCACCATCAGCGCGCAGGAGATGGGGATGCAGGCATAGATCACCTGCATGGGAATCCTCATGGCAGGCGATGTCTGGCGCAGGCGTGTGATCATCATCACAACCTCACTTCCCTTATAAATCAGGAAGCAGCAGAAGGCGATGCTGATCATCGTGATTACAATTTCATAGATCTTCCGGACCTGTGGAGATAAATGCTCTGTGAAAATATCAATGCGGATATGCCGGTTTTCCTTGACGCAGTAGCTGGAGCCCAGCCAGACCTGCCAGATGAAGATGTACCTTGCCAGCTCCTCAGACCACGAGAGGGAATGATTGAATACGTAGCGGGAAACCACCTGCACAAACAGCAGCGGTACCACCAGCAGATAGGAGTAGACCAGAATGGTCTCCTCAAAATGGTCCCAACATTTTTTCAGCATCTGAAATGATCTCTCCTCTCAAGCGCGGCACGGCCAGAGGGAGGCTCTCCCCCCCGGCCGTACCATGATTTGAATCAACAGCCCTTAGCCCGCCTGGGCGGCCAAGGCCATGTCCACCAGCTCATCGCCAATCTCGGTACGCACCTCGTCATAGACGGGGGCGGTGGCGTCCACAAAGAGCTGCCGGTTCTCCGGGCTGATCTCATTGACCTCCATCTCAGTCTTCAGATACTCCAAAGCTGTGGCGTTTTGCTCATCGCACAGCCGGTACTCCTCCTCCCGGGCGGCGTCGGCGGCTTCTGTGACGACCGTCTGCAAATCCTCCGGAAGGCTTTCAAAGAAGGCTTTGTTGATGGTGGCGATGCCAGCCGTGTAGAAATGTCCCGTCAGGGAGAGGTAATCCTGCACCTCCTCAAAACGAGAGGTCTGGATCAAAAAGAGCGGGTTCTCCTCGCCGTCCACAGTGCCCTGCTGCAAAGCGGTGAACAGTTCCGTAAATGCCATCGGCGTGGGGGATGCGCCCAGATGCGTGAAGGAGCTCATGTGGATGCTATTTTCCATGGTCCGGATCTTCAAATCCCGGAGATCGTCGGGAGTATTGATAGGGTGGGAGCTGTTGGTGACATGGCGGATGCCGTTTTCCATGTAGGTGAGGTTGATCAGGCCAATGTCGCCCAGATTGGCTGCCGCAGCGGTCCCCAGTTCTCCGGTGATGGCGGCGCGAGCGGTCGCCTCGTCCTCAAACAAAAAGGGCAGGTCCAGCACCTCCATATTTTTATCAAAGTTCGCCAGCACGGACGTGGTGCCATAAGCCACCTCCAAAGTGCCCATCTGACAGGCCTCAAACATCACGCGCTCGGTGCCAAGGGAAGAGTTGGGATATAGCTCCACAGCAATACGGCCCTCGCTGTTGGCCTCCACCTGCTCCTCAAACAACAGCCATGCCTTATGGGCGGGGGTGTCCTCCTGGAGGGTGTGGCCGACCTTAATCGTATACTCCGGGGTCCCCCCTGCGTCGGAGCCGCTGCCTTCATCATTCGTTGGGGTGGAGCTATCCCCGCCGCAGGCAGTCATGGTCAGTGCCAACAGGGTGGCAAGGGCGGCGCTTACGAATCTTTTTCTTCTCATCATAACTTCTCTCCTTTTTATGTTGTATTGGGTGGGCTGGTCCAAAAACAAAGCCCTTCTCAGGGTTTTGTTTTGAAGCACTCCCATGTCCGTGTTGCGGGTAGCCATGGAAGCAGCTTTCTGTGCCTACCATAGCGGAGGAATCCTTGCCTGTAAATTCACAATAATTTCCAAGCTCACGAAACCAAACCTCGACGCTCAAATTTTCTGGTCTCCAGGGCTGCGTCACCGCTTCTTCCCGTAAATTTTCACAACTGGAAGCTCTGACAAATCCAGTTCTTCCACCTCTGTGCCGTCTGAACAAATTCCGTCGGCATTTTTCGGCACATTTTGGCTTTTGGAAGGCAAATTTCAAAAAAACTTCCGATTTTGTTTGTAATATTCATGAATTGTGAGTGATAACAATTTGAAAACACTTGGTTAAATCGCTATAATTTATTTTAAGGAAAGATAGGCGATTTGTGCGGTCTGAACCCAGACCTCCCCGCAGCCTCTTTTCTGTCACAATATGCAAGTAGATGGAGACACCACATGCAAAACAATCAGGAAAAAACAAGAAATTCCGTGTTTATCAAAACACTCCGCAGGGGGGTGCTCTGTTCTCTGATTCCTCTGCTCTTCATGAGCACTTGTATTTTTGTTCTGGATTTACAGCGGTCCTTGGAGCAGCTTGGCAGCGTGACAGTGAATATGCTGGCTCAGAGCGACCAAATGGTGCATTACATGATGGAGGACGTCATGCGCAGCATCAGCACCTTGGCCAAAGACCCTTCTGTGGTGGACTTCTCCATGCGGCCCTATCTGCGGGACACAGAGCGAAACAGCAATCTCTGCACTCTCCTCTCCACACTGTCCGATTCCTACAGCTATGTGGAGGAGTCCATTCTCTACTCCCCCTATGAGTCCTTGCAGATCAGCTCATCCGGGCTGATTGCCTACGGCTTGCAGGAAGAGCTCTCCGATAACTTCCAGCAGGCGAAGGACACCTGCACTGCCTGTATGCAGATCAGCTCTGTTGAAGGCGGAATGCAAAAGATGTTTCTTACCATCGGAATTCCCGCGTATTCCAACGATCCGCAGGCCATTGCAGTTTTACAGATTGATCCGGGCGCCTTTTTTACGCTCTCCATGGGCGGTGATCTGAAGGACAATATCAAGCGGAATCTCTACATCTCTGATCGGGATGGGAATCTTCTATTTTCCGATCAGGAACTGGAGTTCAGCCAGAAAATCACTCTGCCGCATTCTGATCTATCTACCGGTTCCCACCTGACACTGGCAGGGTCTGCCTTGCTGCGATACTCTGTATTTACCAATCCTCAGCTGGGGTGGCGCTACACCTATGTCACGGGCGCTTTATCCGGAAACAACAGTTGGCTTCCTCTGGTGATTCCCCTATTGATCAGTGTGCTGGCCAGCTGTGTCATCGGCTTACTGTTGGCTTATCAAAGCACCAAGGTCCTGTATAGCCCTTTGGAGCAGCTAATTTCCGCACTTCCAGAGCCGGAAGCAGAGACCTCCCAGGATGAGTACCAGCGTCTTGCGGGCTATTACGATCAGCTTCTTAACCAACGGGATGAGGTCTATGAACAGGTAGAGGCGATCCGACCTCTGCTCCTGAAAAAATTCCTGGTCTCCCTGGCAGACAGCACGCAAATTTCCCGGGACGAAGTTTTATATCAAGTGCGTATTTTGGAGGTTCCCTTCCAGGCGACGCTTTTCAACGCCTTTTTCCTACAGATTGACAACTACTATGCCCTGCCCTATTCCGAGCAGGAAAAGCAGGAGCTCAAAGCGCAAATGCAGGCGCAAATCTCCGCCTGTGCCAGCAGCATCGCCTACTGTGCGGCCACAGAGCTCAATGATGAAACCCTCCTTATCATCTGCAATCTTCACTCGGAGGAGCCGCCAGAGATCGGAAAGCAGAGTTTCCGAGCATTGGCCGAGGAGATTCGGGAGGAGCTGGAGGGGCTTTGGCCGATCACTGTGACGCTGGGAATCGGCCAGATCTGCCGCTGTGTGGAAGACCTGCCCCTCTCCTGCCAGCGGGCAAAAGCGGCCCTGGCTTACAAGCTGTATCGGGGGCAGGGCAGCATCATTGATTTTGAAGAAGTGCAGGTGGAGCCCCACCAGATTTACTATGATTTTGAAACCGTGCATCAGGTTGTCAATCGTGTTCGGACGGGAGATGGGAGGGGCGCAGTCCATCTGCTCCAGGAAATTTTCCGCACCTTTGCCTCCCAGCAGCAGGTCCCTCCAAAACAGGTCCGGGCCGTTCTGCAGTATTTGACCTCCGGCATTGGGGAAATCATTCAGTCCGCGCAGCTCCCACTGGAACCTCCGGCGGAGCTGGAGTCCGAGCTTTCCAAGAAGGCAACCCTTCCGGATATGGAAGTCTGGCTGACAGAGCTGTGCATGCGCACGGCGGAAGCCATGAGGCGCACTTCTTCCGACCGCGTCCGTCAAAACGCGGAGCGGATCAAGGCGTATATCGACAACAATCTGACCCAGGATATCTCCCTGTCCTCCATCTCGGAATATGTCAATTACAGCCCCACCTATGTAAGCCGGGTCTTTCGCCAGCACTACGGTGCCAGCTACATTGACTATCTGAATTCCAGCCGTGTCAAGCTGTCCCAGGAACTGCTCTCCGCCCGTGGAGACTTATCTGTCAAGGAGATTGGGTTCCAGGTCGGCTTCAACAACTTGCAGTCCTTTTTTCGGATCTTCAAAAAGTACACCGGTATGACACCATTGCAGTACCGGGAAAGGCAGGATCGATGAGGCGTCTTTGCCCAGAGGTCCTGCCTTTCATTTCGCCCAATCGCCATAGGGCTGTCGTGCAGCCTCAGCGATTCCTTGCCCGATTCCCTTCAAGGGCCGGACAGGGTCTTTTCTTCAGTGGCATTCCGTGCAGACTGCCGATTGATTTTTCACGAAAAGTCTGCTATTCTATGATATCAATATGTGGCTGCCAGCAGACAGTCATAGAGAGGATGAATCCTTTTCATGAGCACGTTAATCAAAGGCGGTCTGGTCATCGACCCCAGAAACCAGATCTGCTCCCAACTAAACCTGCTGCTGCAGGACGGCAGGGTGGCGGCTATCACTGAGAGCCAACCTGAGGCTGATCAGGTCATTGATGCTGCGGGCCGGGTCGTGACTCCCGGCTTTGTGGATATCCACATGCATGAGGACCCGGTGGGGCCTGACGGTCATCTGGTGCGGGATGATGCCACCGCCATCTTTCCCTGCATGCTGCGTATGGGTGTCACCACGGTCCTGGCCGGGCAGTGCGGCATCAACCGTGCCGATCCCGGGGACTATCTGGACCTGATCGACCGGGACGGCGCCGCTGTGAATGTCGCCATGCTGGCGGGTCACGCCTATATGCGGGAGGCTTGCGGCCACATGGACAAGTATACCCCCGTCAGTGAGGCAGAGCTCACCACGATGGAGGCTGCCTTTATCCGGGCGCTGGATCAGGGCTGCTTTGGCATCTCCTACGGCATCCGCTATGTGCCGGGGATTGACCGGCGGGAACTGGAGCGGACCGCCGCCGTCTGCCGGGGGCGGGACGGATTAATCGCCGCCCACATCCGCAGCGACGCCGCCGAGGTCTTTGACGCCGCCCGGGAATTTCTGGACGTGGGCGCGGCATTGGGGCTTCCCGTGCAGGTCTCCCACATCGGCTCTATGGCGGGCTTCGGCCAGATGGAAGCCTTTTTGCGTATGGTGGACAGCTACCGGATGAACGGCCTGCGGGTGAGCTGCGACTGCTATCCCTACTACGCCTTCTCCACTGCCATCGGCTCCACCACCTACGACGAGGGCTGGCTGGAGCGGTATCACTGCGGCTATGACGTGGTGGAACTATGCGAAGGGCGCTACAAAGGCCGGCGCTGCACCCGGGAGATTTTTGAGGAGGTGCGGCGGGATTGGCCGGAGTGCCTTACCGTCTGCTATGTGATGCAGGAGTCTGACGTGGACATGGCCCTGCGCCATCCCGGCGTCATGCTGGGAAGCGACGGCATCATGAATGGCGGGCAGGGCCATCCCCGGGCTGCCGGCTCCTTCCCCCGCCTGCTGGCGCAGTTTGTCCGGACGGGAAAGCTGTCTCTCTATGAGGCCGTTCGGATGATGACAGCCATGCCGGCGGACAAGCTGGGGCTTTCCAACAAGGGCAGTCTCCAAGTGGGTGCCGACGCGGACGTGGTGATCTTCGACCCGGACCGGGTCCGGGACCATGCCACCTTTGACCAGCCCACGTCGCCGGGAGAGGGCATCGACTATGTGTTCATCGGCGGAGAGCTTGCGGCCAGGGACTGCCGCGTGGTCCGGGGTGACCTGGGCCGCTCTGTCCGGAAGCTATGAACAGACGGCCTGTGTGTGGCCGCAGAATGAAGTTGCGCCCATCGGCGCAGGGAGGTTTTTTATGGAATATGGGTTTTGGTCCATCGTCCCCCCGCTGGTGACGATTGCCCTGGCGCTGGCCATCAAGAATGTGTTCATCGCCCTCATCATTGGTATTTTCCTCGCATCGTGGATTTTGGCTGATTTTCACCTGTTCACCGGCATCAATGACACTTTTTACAGCCTCGTCCATACCTTCGAGAGCAACAGCAACACCATTGTCCTCATGTCCATGCTGCTCATTGGCGCCCTCATCTATCTCATTGAGCGCTCCGGCGGCATCGAGGGGTTTGTGGACATCATGGTGAAAAAGCGGGGCGTCATCAAATCCAAGCGGGCGGCGGCTCTCTTCACCTGGGTGCTGGGTATCGTGGTGTTCACCTCCGGCTCCCTGAGCTGTATGGTCACAGGCTCTGTGGCCCGCCCCTTAAACGACAGCATGAGGCTCTCCCATGAGAAGGCCGCCTTCCTGGTACATACCACCTCCACGCCCTGGTGCGTGCTCTTCCCCTTAAGCGGCTGGCTGGCCTCCATGACCGGCTACCTCACCTCTGGCGGCGTGGCGGAGGAGTCCGCCATCAACACGCTGATCCAGTCCATCCCCCTGAACTTCTACTGCATCATCGCGGTGCTCTTCGCCTTTGTTTCTGCTGTCTTCTCCCTGGACTTCGGTCCCATGAAGAGGGCCGAGGAGAGAGTCAACCGCACTGGCGAGCTGGATGACCCCGCCTCCGCCGCCCATGATGCCAAAGAGTCCTCCGCCCCTGTCAGCGGCGTGAAGCCCCGGGCCAAGAACATGCTGATTCCGATGGCCACGATGGTGGGCACCATTCTGGCGGTGCTGTGTGTGACCGGCGGCGGCAACCCCACCCAGGGCGACGGCATGCAGTCTCTGCTCTGGGGCTGCATGGTTTCCGTGCTGGTGGTCTCTGTAATGTGCATGGTGGAAAAGCTCTTTACCTTGGATCAACTGGTCAGCGAGCTGATTCATGGCATGTCCACCATGCTGCCCATTGCCTGCGTGCTGCTCTTCGGCTTGACGATGGGGTCCCTGGTCAGCGGCCTGGACACCGGCAACTACCTCTCCTCGATCTTCCTGGGCGTGCTGACCCCCGCCCTGCTGCCCCTGCTGACCTTCATCATTTCCATGCTGCTGTCCTTCTCCACCGGCACTTCCATGGGCACCATGGCCATCATGGCCGTCATCGCCCTGCCCATGGCTGCCAACATGGGCACCAGCATCCCCCTGGTGGCGGGCGCTATGTTCGGTGGCTCCATCTTCGGCGACCACGCCTCTCCCATCTCTGATACCACCATCATGTCCTGCGCCACCACCGGCTGCAACATCATCGACCACGTCAAGACTCAGATGCCCTATGTGTGCTGTTTTGCCGGCATTTCCATGGTGCTCTATGTGATTCTAGGCTTTTTCATGTAAGGATTCCGGCCCCCTCCTTGATTTTGGGAGGGGGCCGCATATTTGCGCTAAGCACCGAAAAATTTTTGTTTTCGGTGGTCTGACCCCTTGATAATTTTTCTGGCATTTGCTAAGATACAGAGGAAGAAACCCCTACAAAATGAAACGAGGAGGAATTGTATATGAAGATCGGTCTTTTAGGCTGCGGCGCCATGGGCAGTCTTTACGGTGGCTACCTCAGCAAGGTACATGAGGTCTATGTCTGCGACGTGTGGAAGGAGCATATTGAGGCGATCCGCGCCAACGGCATCCGTCTGGATGAGCCGGAGGGTGAAACCGCTGTGTTTACGCCGAAATACGCCACCACAGACCCCAGCGAAATCGGCCCTGTGGACCTGCTGATCGTATTTGTCAAGTACATGCTGCTGGAGGACGCGCTGAAAAACGCCAAGACCATGATCGGTAAGGACACCATCGTGCTCTCTCTGCAGAACGGTATCGGCAACTATGATGAGATCGCCAAGGTGGTGCCTGAGGAGCAGATCTGCTGTGGTACGACCGCTCACGGCTGCACCTTCCTGGAGCCGGGCCACGTGCGCCACACCGGCCGCGGCATCACCAATGTGGGCACCCTGAAGGGGCCCTACGCCAATGCAGAGAAGGTGGCGGACGCTCTGCGTCAGGCCGGCTTTGAAGCCGCTGCCCACGAGAATGTGATGCAGCTGATCTGGCACAAGCTGTTCGCCAACATCGCCATCAATGCCATCACCGCTCTGCTGGACCAGACCAACGCCACGGTTGCGGAGAATCCCTATGAGCACACCCTGGCGGAGAACATGGTCCGCGAGGCTGTCGCTGTCGCTAACGCCACCGGCTGCCATTTTGATGTGGAGGCGGAGCTGAAAAACGCCTTTGACGTAGCCATCGCCACCGGCACCAACCGCTCCTCCATGCTGCAGGATGTCACCCGCCAGCGGGAGACTGAGATCAAGATCATCAACGGCGCCGTGGTCAAAACCGGCAAAGAGGCTGGAATTCCCACGCCCTATAACGAGGTGATCTGCCAGCTGATCCAGGCCAAGCAATCCTTCTATCTGAAGAAATAAACAGAGAAAACCGCCTCCCTGCGTGGGAGGCGGTTTTTTAATTTCCAAACGCATTAACACAAGCAACCTGCTGCGGGCGGGTCTAAAAGAACCGAGACGCAGTCAAGGCTTGATCCATCCTGTCTGCGTCTTGGGCGCATGAAGGCTGATTTCTCTTTATGGTTTTAGTAATCCACCGGCATACGGTGCCATTTCCAACCGAATGAAATAGCCCTGGTCATGGTCGCAGACAGGACAGACCTTCGGCGCCTCCAGGCTCTCCTGTACATGGCCGCAGTTCAGGCACATCCAGGCGCACTTCACATCAGATACAAAAAGCTTCCCGCTCTCCAACAGGTCTGCCAAGTGGCCGAAGCGGTTGCCGTGCCCCTGCTCAATGGGCGCTATCTGCAAAAAGGACGCGGCAATTTTAGGAAAGCCCTCCGCTTTTGCAGTCTCCCCAAAGGAGCGATAGACAGGATCGTGCTCCTCATATTCGTTATGCTGGGCCATTCGCAGCAGCTCCGTCACATCGTTGGTAATATCCACGGGATAGCCGCCGTCAATCTGGATGGTACTGCCGGCCATTTCCTTCATATGGTTGTAAAAGATTTCGGCGTGCTCCTTTTCCTGTCCCGCTGTAAACTGGAAAACCGCTTCTAAAACGTGGAGCTTCTGGCTTTTGCACAGAGATGCTGCAAAAGTATACCGGTTCCGGGCCTGGCTCTCTCCAGCAAAGGCTCGCATTAAATTTTTCAATGTCTCGCTGTCCTTGAAATCCACAGACATGGCGGAATCCTCCTCATTTGATTGGTAGCGGTAGGATTTCCCATCTGCGTATCTTTTATACGTGCGGCTCTCCGCCCTGGACCGTAATCTATCCGGCAGTATTCGTCTGCGCCACCGCAGTCAAAAGCCCCGCGCCGTGGGCGCGGGGCTTGTCCATCAGCCTTTTGGGAGCTGGTACTTCTGGAGGTTATCCTTGAGCCGCATGTTGAAGGCACTCTCCTCCTTCAGCTCGTTGATGTAGGTATGGCGGTCTACCTGGTCTCCCTGCTCCTCAATGATGGAAACAGCAATGTTGGAGCAGTGATCGCTGACCCGCTCCAAATTGGTCAGCAGGTCATTGAACACAAAGCCCAACTGAATGGTGCATGCGCCAGTCTGCAGGCGGCGGATGTGCTGCATGCGAATTTCTTCAATCAGACGGTCAATTGTCTCCTCCAGGGGCTCCACCTCCACCGCCATCGCAGCGCTGTCCTGCTGGAAACTCCCAAAGGCTTTCTCCATGATCTCATCCATTGCCGCCAGCAGTACCTGCAGCTCTTCATTCGCAGGCTCCGAAAAGTGAAGTTCCTTTTCATGAAGCTCCTGCGCGGACTCCTGCAGATTCAATGCATGGTCGCCAATCCGCTCAAAATCCCCGATCGCATGGAGCAGGCGGGACACCGTTCGGATATCATTCATGGATACACCATGCTGGGAAATCTGGACCAAATAGCTGCCCAGCCGGTCCTCATAGATGTCCAGCTTGTCCTCATTGGCAAGAATCTCAGACTCCCGGGCATTGCTGTAATCAGACAGCTGACAAAGGGCCAAATGCACATTCTCTCTGGCGACCTCACCCATGCGGTTGCTCATGGCCACACATTCGCTGATGGCAACACTGGGGGTGTGCAGCAGAAGCGGGTCCAGAAAGGCAAACTCCTCCGCCTTGTTCTCGCCACGGATCACGGCTCTCGCCAGCTTTTCCAGCTGGCGAGAGAAAGGCAGCAGCATCAACGTGGTGAATACATTGAAAATGGTGTGGCAAGCGGCAATTCCCAGCGCGCCCACGGTGTAGTTCAAAAACTGGAAGTGGAACAGAATATCGCCGCCATAAAACAAGAGTAAACACACGGCAGAGCCGATAATGTTAAAGGAAATATGAATGACCGCCACCCGCCTCGCGTTTCGGTTGACGCCGATAGAGCTGATCAGCGCCGTGACACAGGTGCCGATATTCTGCCCCATAATCACGGGGATCGCTATTCCATATGTAATGGACCCGGTCAGTGCCAACGCCTGCAAAATGCCCACAGAGGCTGCGGAGGATTGAATCACACCCGTGAATACCGCGCCCACCAGAACGCCCAGAAGCGGGTTGTTGAACGCCGTCAGGAGGCTGGAAAACTCCGGCATATCTGCCAGAGGACTGACGGCCTGTTTCATCAGCTCCATGCCGTACATCAGGATGGAAAAGCCCACCATGATGCGGCCCATATCCCGGCGGCGCTGTTTCTTTGAGCCCATGATCAAGATGATGCCCGCCAGCGCCAGCAGAGGAGAGAAGTTCTCCGGCTTGAGCAGGTTGACAAAGACATTCTCACTCTCAATGCCCGTCATGGCCAAAATCCACGCAGTCAGCGTGGTGCCGATATTGGACCCCATAATGACGCCGATGGTCTGCCCCAGCTCCATGACGCCGGAGTTCACCAGCCCCACCAGCATCACGGTCATGGCGGAGGATGACTGAATGGCAATGGTAATCCCTGCGCCCAGCAGCAGGCTCTTCAGAGGGCTGGCGGTCATGCGCTTAAGCATTTGCTCCAGTCGGCCTCCAGCCATCTTTTCCAGGCTCTTGGACATGGTGGTCATGCCGTACAGAAAAAAGGCTAGGCCGCCGCAGAGGGTAAAGACAGAGAAAATATCCATGTCATCTCTCCTTTATAAAGTTCTCTGATCTCAGGCAGAACTATGATATTTTATTATATATGGTATGTGGAACATTGAGAAGCCGGGGAAACAAAAAAATATGAATTTCATGAAGAAAGCAAAGAATCTGTAAAATGTGGGCGATTCCTTTAGTAAAATAGACTGAGCTTTTCCTTTTTGGATGTTGCTGTCTTTCATTTTAAGATAGAACTTAAAGCGGCTCTTTCGACAAGATAGGTCCACCTTTCTGTGAAAAAACTGTTAAAATGAAACGCGCTTTCTTGAACCCTCTTGAAATTCTATGCTATATTAAGATTGTATTAATATAAAATGCAGCTGCGTATGTTTTCCTGTTGATCAATCTGACCAAGAACATCGCAGGGGCATCCAACGACCATATGAAGAGGTGACGGCATGCAGGGTATGCGGCAGAGTTGGCAGAACCATTTGGGACAGACGAAAACCATTTTATACGAAAAGGCCAGAGAGGCCCTTGCCTCTGTGCTGCCCATTACAGCCATTGTGCTGGTATTGTGCTTCACGATTTCACCGATACCGCCAGACACGTTATTGACGTTTCTAGTGGGAGCTGTCCTGCTGATCTTTGGTATGGCCCTTTTCACTCTAGGGGCCGAGACAGCTATGACTCCCATTGGTGAGCGGGTGGGCGCTCATATGACCAGGTCAAGAAAGCTGTGGGTGGTCATTACCATCAGCTTTTTAATCGGCGTTATCGTCACGGTGTCAGAGCCGGACCTGCAGGTTCTGGCGGAGCAGGTGCCCAGCGTCCCCAACGCCGTTCTGGTGGGCGCTGTGGCGATTGGTGTCGGGGCCTTCCTGGTGATTTCCCTGCTGCGCATCCTCTTTCGGGTTCCCCTGCAGTGGATGCTGGTGGGCTTTTATATCGTGGTTTTCGCCCTCTCTCTTTTTGTGCCAAAGGATTTTCTTGCCATTGCCTTTGATTCCGGTGGCGTCACCACCGGCCCCATGACGGTCCCTTTCATCATGGCCCTGGGCCTGGGTGTAGCCTCTATCCGCAGCGATGAAAACGCCGCCCAAGATAGCTTTGGCCTGGTGGCTCTGTGCTCCATTGGCCCCATTTTGGCCGTGTTAATCTTGGCGCTGGTCTATCCCGCCTCAGGAGCCTATACGCCGGCGGAGGTCCCAGCTGTGACAGATACCCGTGCCCTGTGGAGTCTGTTTGCCGTGGCTTTTCCAAAGTATTTTCACGAGGTGGCGGTATGTCTTGCGCCCATCGGCGCATTCTTCGCCATTTTTCAAGTGGTCTCTTTGCACCTTTCCCGAAAAAAAGTGTTGAAAATTGTGGTTGGTCTCCTTTATACTTACTTTGGATTAGTCCTTTTCCTCACAGGGGTCAATGTGGGCTTTTCCCCGGCGGGCAGTTATCTGGGCCAGCAGATTGCCGCCCTCTCCTATCACTGGATTCTCATCCCCATTGGTATGCTGATGGGCTGGTTCATTGTCCAGGCGGAACCCGCCGTCCATGTTCTGAATAAGCAGGTGGAGGAAATCACCTCCGGCGCCATTCCCGGCAAGGCCATGAGTACCAGCTTGTCTATCGGTGTGGCCGTCTCCATTGGTCTTGCCATGACCCGGGTGCTGACCGGTATTTCCATCTTCTGGTTCCTGATACCTGGCTACTTGGCGGCATTGATTCTATCCTTTCTGGTCCCCAGCATGTTTACTGCCATCGCCTTTGACTCTGGCGGCGTGGCATCCGGCCCCATGACCGCCACATTTTTGCTGCCCTTTGCCATGGGTGCCTGTGAAGCCTTGGGCGGCAATGTGATTACCGATGCATTCGGCGTTGTGGCGATGGTGGCGATGACACCGCTTTTGACCATCCAGTTGTTAGGACTGTTCTATCAGTGGAAGCTGAAGCGCACCGCGCCGGAGAAATCTCCCCAAATCGTCACAGACGAGGAAATTATTGACTTGTAAGAGAATTGGAAAGGAGGTCTCCTGCTATGAACGAGGCTGTTCTGATCATCACCATAACAGATCGGAACCGTGGCGGAGAGTTTGCCGCCTGGTATCAATCGCAGGGAATTCCCCTGGTTTTAACTGCCCTGGGCCGCGGAACAGCCACGACGGAAATCCTGGACTATCTGGGCTTGGAGGCCACGGAAAAGTCCGTGCTGCTGTGCATCGCGCAGCGCTCCCCCCAGCTGGTGCATCAAGCGGAAAAGGAACTGTGGCTGGATATCCCTGGCCGGGGCGTCCTGATGACAGTGCCGCTGTCCAGCATTGGCGGAGCCACGGCACGGGATTATTTGTTGCGGCAGGAGGAGCCAGAGACTATGGAGAGTAAATCCACACATGAGCTGTTGATCGTCATCACGAACCAGGGCCATACGGACCAGGTAATGGCAGCGGCCCGCAGCGCGGGCGCGACTGGCGGCACCTCTGTCCACGCGAAAGGTACCGGCACTGACTTGGCCCACAAGTTCTTTGGTGTCTCCATCGCGGCAGAGCGAGAGCTGGTGTTTATTCTGGTGAAGGCCGATGATCGTCGGGAAATCATGAAGGCCGTGATGACCCAGGCCGGCATGCAGACAGCCGCCCAATCCCTGGTCTTCTCCCTGCCTGTCTGCGATATCGCAGGTCTGCGGCGTTTAGAGGACGAATAACTCCGGTGCAAAAGTACAGGCCATGGGGATAGATCGCCATCCCCATGGCCTGTATAACTGTTGCAAAAGCACGCCTCGTACTCTGACAAGGCCCCTGAATCCTCTTGAGATGGCAGCCACAGGCGCATTGGTCTTTTGCGCCGAAAGGGAGGCCCCATATGGCCGCTTCCAGGTACGGAACCACCGAACCGCATAACCGCACCTGTGTGCCTACAGGTGTTAGGTAAAACCTCGGCGCAGGCGGAATCCACTGCCACCGGGCATGGGAAAGTGAGTATGTGGAGCCTGCGGCGTAAACTCAAAAAGGAAGACACGCTTTTCAGCGTGTCTTCCTTTTTTGGTGCGCGAGGCGGGACTTGAACCCGCACGTCCGTAAAGGACACTAGAACCTGAATCTAGCGAGTCTGCCAATTCCACCACTCGCGCATTTGGCGAAAGGTCCCTTTTTAAGTGGACCTGGTGCGGCTGACGGGACTTGAACCCACACGTCGAATCGACACCAGCACCTCAAGCTGGCCTGTCTACCAGTTCCAGCACAGCCGCAGATCAACAACCCCTGGAAAAGACTGCTTGATCATTATAGCTGGAACCGGCCCTGTTGTCAACCCAAAATTCCACTTTTTTATAAATTTTTTTCCCCGCCAGTTTACACCGGCGGGGATATGCGCCTTCAGCGGTTTTCCATGGGGATATAGGAGCGGACCTCCTCCACACACTCATAGCGAGGGCGGATCAGCTTGCCGCCGGAGGAGAGTTCCTCCATGCGGTGGGCGCTCCAACCGGAAATACGAGCCACCGCGAACAGCGGCGTGTACAGCTCCCCGGGCAGGCCCAGCATCTCATAGACAAAACCGCTGTAAAAATCAATGTTCGTGGAGATGGCGTCCTTATGGCGCCGCTCCATCAGCAGCTGTTTACCGATTCTCTCCACGTTGCTGTACAGCGCCAATTCCTGCTCCAGACCCTTTTCTCCCGCCAGACGGTGGACATAGTCCCGGAAAACCTCGCACCGGGGATCGGAACGGGTGTAGACGGCGTGGCCCAGGCCGTAGATGAGTCCGCTGCGGTCAAAGGCCTCCTTGTCCAGGAGCTTCGTGAGGTATTGGGTGATCTCGCCCTCGCTGCCCCAGTCCCGGACATGGGTCTTGATATCATCCATCATATCCATGACCTTACTGTTGGCACCGCCATGGCGGGGACCCTTCAGGGAGGCCATGGAGGCTGCAATCGCGGAATACGTATCTGTTCCGGAGGAAGTGACCACATGGTTGGTAAAGGTAGAGTTGTTGCCGCCGCCATGGTCTGCGTGCAGCACCAGCGCCACGTCTAAAACCCGAGCCTCCAGCTCCGTGTAGCTCCGGTCCTCCCGCAGCATCCGCAAGAAGTTCTCCGCCGTGGAGAGCTCTGGCTTCGGCACGTGGATGAAGAGGCTCTCACCCTGGCTGTACCTCCAGGCCTGATAGGCGTAGATGGCCAGCACCGGCATGTTGGCAGTCAGCTGGAGGCACTGGCGCAGCACGTTCTCCAGCCCCACGTCATTGGGCTTGTCGTCATAACAAAAGAGTGTCAGGATCGCCCGCTGCATAGTGTTCATCAGGTCCTTGGGCGGCGCCTTCATGATGACGTCCCGGAAGAAGTTGGTGGGCAGCGTACGATAGGATGCCAGCTGCACACAGAAGTCCTGGAGCTGATCGGCAGTGGGCAGCTCGCCAAAGAGCAGCAGATAGGCCGCCTCCTCAAAGGCAAAGCGCCCCCGCTCTGCGGAGCCCTTGACGATTTCCCGACAGTCAATTCCCCGGTAGTACAGCATCCCCTCGTCTGGGATGATATGCTCTCCGTCTGGCCCAGAGGTCACTTGGTACGACTGAATCTCACCTACGCGGGTCAGCCCTGTCAGCACACCGCGGCCATCCTCATCCCGCAGCCCCCGCTTCACGTTGTACTCCTTATATAGACGGGGATCGATGTAGTTCTTTTTCTCCCACTGCTCCTTCAGCGCCAGAAGCGCAGGAGTAATCTCGCAGTAAGCATTTTCCCGCTTTTCGTTCCAGATCATGGCAAGGCTCCTTCCCGTGCTTTTAGTATAATGCAATATTACCACGCCGTTCTTTCATAATCAAGGGTATTCTATGAAAATTATTGGATGTTCTTTTCTTTTTTTGCATTTTTTCATCTGTAACTTGCATCTCTTCCTGAAATCACGCAAAAAATGGCGCCACCTTTTCAGGTGGCGCCATGTGGGGCTCTGCTTGATCCGGAATTCTATATCTGAGACAAAACCTCGCCAATGGGCTCCGTGATGACCAGCGCCGCATCCAGGTCTCTTCCCACGGCGGATTTGTTGATCAGCACCAGCCGGTTCCCCCGGTAGTAGTTGATCAGTCCCGCCGCAGGCCAGACATTCAGAGAGGTGCCGCCGATCATCATGAGGTCCGCCTCAGAGATGGTGCGGACCGCGGCATGTAAGGTATCTTCATTGAGCCCCTCCTCATACAGTACCACGTCGGGCTTGATGATTCCCCCGCAGTCACAGCGTGGTACTCCCTCCGTGTGCAGGATGTGATCCAGGCCATAGAACTTCCCGCACCGCTCGCAGAAGTTTCTGTGGACACTGCCGTGGAGCTCCAGCACATTCCGACTGCCCGCGGCCTGGTGCAGCCCGTCAATATTTTGAGTGACAACGGCCTTTAGCCTCCCCTCCTTCTCCCATTGGGCCAGCTTTTTGTGGGCGGCATTGGGCTTTGCGTCCGGCGCGAGCAGCTTGGCCCGATAGAAGCGGAAAAATTCTTCGGGGTTGCTTTTATAAAAGCTATGGCTTAAAATCACCTCAGGCGGATAACTCCACTCCTGGTGGTACAGCCCGCCGGTGCTGCGGAAATCCGGGATGCCGGACTCCGTACTGACCCCGGCGCCGCCGAAAAACACGATGCTGCTGGAGGCGTTAACCAGCTCCCGCAGCGTTTTGATACTCTCTGTCATCAGAAAATCCCTCCATTTCATCATCAAGGAGCGCTGCCATGAATATCCAGATCTTTGGTTCCTCTAAGTCCTTTGATACCAAAAAAGCGGAGCGGTGGTTCAAGGAGCGCCGCATCAAATACCAGTATATCGACGTCCCTTCAAAGGGATTATCCCCCCGGGAATACCAATCCGTCAAGCGGAACGTGGGCTTTGCAGCTCTGGTGAATGCAAAATGCCGGGCCTATGAGGATTTATATATGGCCTATCTCACTCCTGATGCTCAGGAGGAGAAGCTGCTGGAACACCCAGAGCTTTTCGCCACTCCCATCGTCCGCAACGGCAAGGAGGCCACCGTTGGCTATTGTCCGGACATCTGGGCACAATGGGAATAAGCGCCTTGTATCCGATCCCCGATCTCTCCATGGAAGGGAGGATTTCCCATGCGCTCGATCTCCCCGCCTAAAAATCTCTTCCTGCGGGGCATTTATTTAATGACCCGCAGGTACCTGCGCCATAATGTAGGGATTCAAAGCGCCGCTCTGGCCTTTTATCTGCTTTTTACGCTCTTTCCAGTCCTGATCTTTATCAGTGCCCTGCTGGGCCTTTTGAATCTGGATGTGGCTGCCATCATTCAGGCACTGCGGACGATCCTACCGGCAGATGTTCTGAATCTGGTGGAGATGTATTTGACGTATGTCAGCTCCAACCACAGCCCGCAGCTACTGCTCTTCGGCCTCTTCTTCTCCATTTATTTCCCCATGCGCGCCACCAACGCTCTGATGCGCTCCGTCCGCACCGCCTATCACCTGGGACCGCCTCGCGGGGTGATTCTCCCCCGGGTCAAGGCACTGTTGTATACCGTGCTGCTGATCATCACCATCGCTTTGACCCTGACGCTGATGACTGTGGGGGATCGCGTTCTCATCTATGCTGTGGAGCATTTTCACCTGCCGGCTGTCGCTGCAGGGATGTGGGCGCGGCTACGGTTTCCAGTGTCTGCTCTGGTGGGATATTTCGCACTGTTCTTCCTCTACGCTTTGGCGCAGGACGGCCGCCAGCCCTGGCGGAATATCTGGCCCGGTACGCTGGCAGCTCTGGCCGCCTGGCTGTTTATCAGCTGGGTCTATGCCATGTATGTCAATAACTTTGCCAACTACTCGGTGTTGTACGGTTCCATCGGTACTGTCATTGTTCTGCTGATCTGGCTGAATCTCACCGCTGTCACGCTCATCATGGGCGCTGAGCTCAACGGTACCCTGATCAGCCTGCGCAAGGACGGCGGAGGCGCTTCTCTCTAGCCTCTTCCCATGTGGCGGGGCCACCAAAAATTTCTGGCATCTGTTTAGAACCTGGAAAAATTTTTATTCCGTTCACACCCTGTACCCTGTCTGACTGGTATAATCTTCTTCAATAAACAACATTTCGCAATTTTGGAAAGGATGAATCCAATATGGAACATGCTCTGCAGGAATATGCCCGGCTTTTGGCCCGGGTGGGCCTGAATATTCAAAAGGGACAGCGTCTGGTCATCTCCGCTCCCGTGGAGTGCGCCGACTTCGCCCGCCTGTGCGCGCAGGAGGCCTATGACGCCGGCTGCGGCGAGGTGGTGATGAACTGGCACGACGACGCCTTGACCCGCATGAAGTACCTGCATGCCGAAGACGGCGTCTTTGACGCGGTCCCCCCCTGGAGGCGGCATTTTTTCAATGACCACGCCCTGGAGGGTGCGGCCTATCTCGCCATTTCCGCCACGGACCCAGAGAACCTCAAAGGCGTAGACCCCCAGCGCATCGTCCGCTCCCAGCAGGCCAGCGGCAAGGCTCTCAAGGACTTTGACCGCCTGCAAATGTGCGGGGGCTTTCCCTGGTGCATCGCCTCCATCCCCATTCCCAGCTGGGCAAAAACCGTCTTTCCGGGTCTCCCGGAGGCGGAAGCCATGGAGAAGCTCTGGAACGCCATCTTCCAGGCGGTGCGCATCCGCGGAGACGGCTCCGCAGTGGAGCGGTGGCAGGAGCATCTTCAGACGCTCCACCGCCGGCTGGACCGCCTGAATGCCCTGCGCTTCAAGTCGCTGCACTATGTCAACTCCCTGGGCACCGACCTCACGGTAGAGCTGCCGGAGGGGCATATCTGGCAGGCGGGAGACGATGTGACGCTCTCCGGCCAGAGTTATATTGCCAACATCCCCACGGAGGAGATCTTCACCTCTCCGCTGAAAAGCGGAGTCAATGGCGTGGTGTACTCTGCCATGCCCCTGGTGAACGACGGCGCCATCATCGACAAGTTCCACTTTGTGGTCAAGGACGGCAAAATCGTGGAGGCCCATGCGGAAAAGGGCGAGGAGGCTCTGAAGGCCGCTATTTCCGTGGACGAGGGCGCCTGCTATTTCGGCGAAGTGGCCCTGGTCCCCTATGACAGCCCCATCTCCAACCAGAAGATTCTCTTCTACAACACTCTTTTTGACGAGAATGCCGCCTGCCATATCGCTTTCGGTGAGGCGTACCCCTGCCTGGAGGGCGGCCAGCGAATGAACAAGGAAGAGCTGAAGGCCCGGGGCCTCAACGATTCCATCACCCACGTGGACTTCATGGTGGGCACACCGGATTTGAGCATCCTGGGCACCACCCATGACGGAAAGGAGATTCCGGTCTTTGTAGACGGCAACTTTGCGCCGGAGCTCTGAACCCCTGCGGAGGCGGTCCTCCGCGCACATGAGAGAAAGAAGGAATTGCAGATGTTTTATGAGCAGAGAAAAACCGATGCAGATGTTCTGATCTGCGAAGGCGCCTGCGTGGTGGGGGATGTAGACCTGGCACCCGGCGTCAGCGTCTGGTATAACGCCGTTTTGCGGGGAGATGAGGGGGCGATCTCTGTGGGCCGGGAGACCAATCTCCAGGACGGCGTCATTCTCCATGCAAACACTGTAGTGGGCCAAGGCTGCACTGTGGGCCACGGCGCCATTCTGCATGGCTGCACGGTGGGGGACCATGTTCTGATCGGCATGGGCTCCATCGTGCTGGACGGCGCCAGAATCGGGGATCACTGCATCGTGGGCGCCGGCGCCCTGGTCACTGGCAAGATGGACGCCCCCGCCGGCTCCATGATTTTGGGCAGCCCCGCCAAGGTGGTCCGCCCGCTGACGCCGGAGGAGCTCCAGAGCATTCAGGAGTCCGCCCAGGACTATCTGCACATGGCGCGGCAATACCGGAAGGGCTGAGGGCGAAACCGCCAAAAGGCTGTTTCCTCGTGAGGCTTCTTTTGGCGGTTTGCCGCTTGTATTGATCAGCAGGGACGGTTATACTGGCATTCGGCGGAACGTAAACGTTTTTCTGTCGGATAAAGGAGCCGTTTTTATGACACTTCATGTTTCTCCCCAGACCCGCCGGGTCTTTTACCTGTCCCTGCCCATCTTTGCCGAGCTGCTTTTACAGCTGCTGGTGGGAAACATGGACCAGTTCATGATCTCTCACTTCGGTTCTGCTGCCGTGGCCTCTATCGGCAACGGCAACCAGGTGATGAACGTGGTGATTATTGTCCTGGAAACCATGAGCGCTGCCACCACGATTCTGCTGACTCAGCACATCGGCGCTGGAAAAACTGGCGATGCCTGCAATGAAATCGCCACCGTGGGCACCGCCGTCAGCGCCGTGTTCAGCCTGGGAATGGGGCTGCTGCTCTTGCTGGCGCCCGAGGTGCTCTTTACGTTGCTGCGGACGCCGGCGGAGTCCTTTTCAGGTGCCTGCCTGTACACCCGGATCGTGGGTGGCGCTGTGCTGCTGCAGGGGTTATACATCGAGCTCTGCGCTGTGCTACGGAGCTATACCCTGCTGCGCGAAGTGGTGAGCGTCTCCGTGGTAATGAATCTTCTGAACATCATGGGAAACGCCATTTTGATCAACGGCTTCTTCGGTCTGCCCCGCATGGGCGTGGCGGGCGCTGCCGTGTCCACCTGTATTTCCAAGGCAATCGGGCTGGCTCTTGTGATCTGGACCTTGCGGCGTAAGTGTACCATCCGCTTCTCCCTGCGATATCTGCGGCCCTTTCCCTGGACCACATGCAAGCATCTCCTTGGCATTGCCATGCCCTCCGGAATGGAGTCCTTGTCCTATAATGTGTCCCAGATTTTTATCCTGCGGTTCATCAATCTGATGGGAACCGCTGTGATTGCCACCAAGGTTTACGCCAGCATGCTGGCAAATGTCGCTTATGTGTATTCCATCGCTGTGGCGCAGGCCACCCAGATCATTCTCGGCTATCTGCTGGGCGGCCGGAAGCTGGAGGAGGTGTCACCCCGGGTATGGTCCACCATCCGGATCGCCTTGATGGTATCAGAGCTGTTAACATTGGTAATTTTTTTCTTCTGCGACCCCATTTACAGCATTTTTACGGACGACCCGGTGATTCACACCCTGGGACGCCAGATTGTTCTTGTGGAATTTATTTTGGAAGTGGGCCGCTCTGTGAATATCGTCATGACTCGCTGCCTGACCACCGCCGGAGATGTTTGGTATCCTGTGGCAATCGGTATCTTCAGCATGTGGATTGTCGCGGTGGCTGGCGGCTGGCTGCTGGGCCATACGCTGTCCTGGGGCCTGGTGGGAATCTGGGTTGCTATGGCCTGTGACGAAGGTCTGCGGGGCGCACTCTTTACTTTGCGGTTCAGACAAGGCCAGTGGCGGAAAAAGCGGCTGGTCTAGGAACCGCCGAAAGGAACGTCATACAATGGAATGGAATAAACAGAGGATCGCGGAGCTGCTGGCGGTGGTGTGCGGCGGCGTGGCTTTTTACTGTGCCCTTCAAAACCTGGGAACGGCTGCGGCAGCTTTGCGCTGGCTGCTTGGCATTCTCAGTCCCTTCCTTCTGGGCGGAGCGCTGGCCTTTGTTCTGAATGTACCTATGCGGGCCATTGAACGACACCTGTATCCATACAGCCGCCGCGGAGCAAAATTCCGCCGTCCCCTGGCCCTGGTGCTGACATTGCTGGCTGTCCTGGGGGTCTTGACACTAGCCAGCAGTGTGATCGGCCCCGGCATTGCGGATGCGGTGATGACCATTGTTCGCCAGATTCCCTCGGCCCTTGACCGGCTTCGGGAGCAGCTGGAGGCCCTGGCAGCATATCTTCCGCTGCTGGAGCAAACCCTGACGGATCTGGAGCTAAGCATCCCCTGGGACGATTGGTACGCCGCCGCTGTAAATTTTGCCAAGAATTTTGGCTCCGGCCTGGTGTCCTCCGGAAGCGGACTGATTGGCGGCGTGGTCAGCGGCATCAGCACCTTTGTCATCGGACTCATTTTCTCCTTCTACATCCTGATCCAAAAGGAGAAGCTCAGCCGGCAGGTCCGGCAGATTCTCTACGCTCTTCTGCCCCTCCGGGGAGCGGATCGGACATTAGAGGTTCTGCGCCTTACCAACCGCACCTTTTCCAGCTTTCTCTCCGGTCAGTGCCTGGAGGCTGTGATCCTAGGAACCTTGTTTGTGGTCTCTATGACGATTTTTCGTCTTCCCTACGCGCTGCTGGTAGGAGTTCTGATTGCTCTGACGGCTCTGATTCCCATCGTGGGTGCCTTTATTGGCTGCGGCGTGGGCGCGCTGCTGATTGCCGTCACAGACCCCTGGAAGGCGCTATTTTTCATCGTGCTCTTCCTGGTGCTACAGCAGATCGAGGGCAATCTGATCTATCCTCATGTGGTGGGTTCCTCGGTGGGACTTCCCTCCATCTGGGTACTGGCCGCGGTAACCCTCGGCGGAAAGCTGATGGGAATTCTTGGCATGCTGCTTTTCATTCCCCTGTGCTCGGTGCTCTACGCGCTGTTCCGTTCCTTTGTCAAAGGCCGTCTGGCTGAAAAAAAGGTTCCTTCCAGCAGGTGGCGGGATGCGCCGCCAGACCCCAAGCGAAAATAGCAAAAAACCTTCGGAAATATTCCGAAGGTTTTTTCTATTTTTCTATTGACAACAATCCTTGTCAATGCTATGCTATATATGACAATGATCATTGTCATTTTGACTGCTATTATTGGCAAGAAGGGAGCGACGCCTATGCCGCTGTACAACCGGCTCAAGGAGTACCGCGCCCGTTTGGGCGTGAATCAGCAGGAGATGGGAACGCTGGTGGGCGTGTCCCGGCAAACCATCAGTCAGATCGAACGCGGGGACTACTCTCCCTCGGTCACACTGGCCCTGAAGCTGGCAAAGGTCTGTCAGGTACATGTGGAGGATATCTTTTCGTATCAGGAGGAGGAACGACATGAAACGTGATGATAAGGGGATCAACCGCAAAGCCTTTCCGAAATTTTTGCTGTGGGTTCTCCTGGGCGGCGTGCTGGGCTTTTTTGCCGGGCTTGCCGGTGGAATTGCCAGTGACCTTCATCTGGCAGATTCCGTGGAGGCATGGCTCACCGGGGTTTTGCAAGCTGCTGCCCCCTGGGGAATCCCTGTTACCTCCGGCGTTCTGCTGGCTATCTGCCTGGGATTCTATCTCTCTGCCAAGCGGCTCTATATGGCTTGGGATGGAGAGGACGAGACGCTTCCGGATCAAGTGGATAGGAAGCTCAATTATACGCTGCTCTGCTCTTCCCTGGCAACCATTCTGGACTTCTTCTTTATCGCGGTCGGCGTCCTCTACACGGACAGCGGGCGGATGGCTCTGCTGATCGTAGGAGAAATGCTGGTCTCCGTGGCGCTGGTCGTCCTGGTGCAGCAGAAAATTGTAGACCTGGTTCGCCGGATGAACCCGGAAAAGCAGGTCAGTGTATACGACAGCAAATTCCAGAAAAAGTGGTATAACACCTGTGACGAAGCCGAGCGGGCCCAAATCGGCCAGGCATCTTACCAGGCCTTTCAGGCGGCCAATCGTGCCTGCATTGCCCTGTGGCTGGTGCTTTTGCTGCTCAGCTATGTCCTTCCCATCGGCCTTCTGCCCATGGTGGCGGTGTTGCTCATCTGGGCTGTGCTGCAGGTGAGTTACATCTTGGCGTGCATTCGTCTTGGTGCGCGAGGAGCATAGAAGACTTTGTTCTCAGCCCCGGTATTGAAAATCTAACGGAATCAGGATGCCCTGCTTGCCAGCGGGGCATCCTTGTGCTATCCTATAGGGGTCCCCGGTACGCCAATCCCCCAGGAAAGGAATTGCCATGAAACAAAAGAAACATGAAAAAAAACCTTATCGCAAAATTTTAAAAGAGGCTATGGCCAAGGAGCTGCGGGAGCACAAGAGCTCTTTCATTGTGTTCTATATTCTGCGGCTGCTGGTGCTGATCATCTTGGTCCGCCAAGTGATGCTTAGGAACTATGAGGGCACCTTTTTCTGTGCGCTGACTATTGTGCTGCTGTATCTCCCCAGTTGGGTGCAGGTGCAGCTGCGAATTGAATTGCCGCCGCCTTTGGAGATTACCATTTTGTGCTTCATTTTCGCGGCAGAAATTCTAGGTGAAGTCAACGCCTTTTATGTGGTGATTCCCGGCTGGGATACCATGCTTCACACCTTGAACGGCTTTCTCTGCGCAGCCGTGGGCTTTTCCCTGGTGATGCTCCTGAACAATGACGAGCGATTAACCTTCGATCTCTCCCCGCTGTTTTTGGCTCTGGTGGCCTTTTGTTTCTCCATGACCATCGGCGTGCTGTGGGAATTTTTTGAATTCAGCATGGATTTCTTTTTGGGCACAGACATGCAGCGGGATACAGTGGTTCACGCCATCCACAGCTCCGCATTGGATGTCACCCGCTCCAACAAGGTTGTAACCATCCCAGATATCCAGGATGTGGTCATTAACGGTCAGAGTCTGGGCCTTGGCGGCTATCTGGACATTGGCATCATTGACACCATGAAGGACCTGTTTGTGAACTTCATCGGCGCGGTGGTGTTCTCTGTCACCGGCTTTTTCTATGCCCGCAGCAAGGGCGCCAAACGGACACCGGCGCAGAGTTTTGTCCCCAGCAAAAAGACCGAGGAACAGGACTATCTGCGTCAGGCGGAGGAACATTTGGATGCCCCGCCTGAGGATCGACAGGCGCCGTGATCCATCCGTTTTCCTAGCTGACCATGGCTGGACAGATTCTGCCTGCTTGTGTTTGCATAGCAAGCAGACGCCATCTCCTCTCCCTTGCGGGGCACCCGGAAAGGAGCCGCAATCACTTCGTGCACTCCTGGATCTTTCTGTGTGCCCGGTGCGCTGAATTCTGCATGAAGTTTTATGAGCGAATCATCGCCGCTTCTCTACCGGAGAGGTCATTTTTTCCTGCCTCTGATGGAGAATCACTCCCCCTGCTGTGTCTGGACCTGTTCCAGGCACAGCTTTTTTCTGCGGATGACGGATATTCCCCATGCCTTTTCTTCATAATCCTGTTTTCCCCCCCCCACTTTTCACTCTCGCCGCTGCCATTTTCCTGTCTGCCTGATTGGAGGGGAAGCATGTCCAGTGTTCCCCAAGGCATGCGGCGGGCCTTTCGAGCGGTTCCCCAGGGCTTTTGTGTCCGTCATATTCCCCCGCATCTGCGCATAGGATGGACCAACTAGAGGCGGGGAGTGAAGGTGTTTGAAAGAAAATATGGAGGAGCGGGCAGAACGCCTGGCTCTTTACATCATAGAGAACCGGACCACGGTCCGCGCCGCCGCACAGAAGTTCGGCATCAGCAAAAGCACCGTCCACAAGGACATCTCGGAGCGGCTGCCCCAATTCAACGGGGCTCTGTACAGCCAGGTGAAGGAGGTGCTGGAGGTGAACAAAGCTCAGCGGCATATCCGGGGCGGCATCGCCACCCGCAAAAAGTACCGCGGCGTCTGACGCCGCACAAGGAGGGAATCCTGATGGCAAATCATTCCGGCGGACGAGGCCGGCAAATTCGGGCCACTGCTGCCAAACAATCCGGCACCCCTGCTTTTACAGAGCCGGAGGTCCGCCGATGGCCTCATCCGGTGGACGGCTCGGAGGTGCCGCCGGCCTCAAATCGCCAGGCGGCCAGATCCATGGCTCCCGGACAAATTGATACCGCACTGTATTATATTCACTGCGCGCTTTCCTACCAGAATCAACTGCTGGCAGATATCAAGTCGCTCCTGGAGCAGCTAACTGTTGAACAAACGCCGTCTGATGGAGAAAAATAGCGGCAAAGCCGCTATTTTTTCTCTTGTGTTTTCCTGGGACGGGCTATATAATAAGGAACAGTATTATGTAAATCCTCGAAGGAGCTGTTTCGTATGTCCAGAGCCCGTTCCTCCCGCCGTCAGCGCAGTAAGCTGAACCAACGTCTCGCCCTTGTCCTGGTGCTGCTGGTGGCTGTGACCCTTTTTGTCGGTTACAACAAACTGTTTCAGGCCCCGGAACAGAAAACACCGGAGGACCCGGTTCTGGATGACAGCACAGACACCACTGACCTGGAGTCGGAGGCTCTGCGTTCCCATCTGGAGCGCAAGCCGAATTTCTACACCATCCTGGTCTCCGGCGTGGATGATCATAACGGCGGCAGCGACACCAACATTTTAGTGGCTGTAGATGCCGAAAACAATTATATCTACGGAGTGAGTATTCCCCGGGATACCAAATCCATCATCCACGGCCGCAACCAAAAAATCAACTATGCCTATAACGCCGGCGGCATTGACCTGCTGGCGCAGACGATCTCAGATCAGCTGGGCATTCCGGTGGACTACACGGTTTCCGTGGACCTGCAAGGCTTTGTCGCCCTGGTGGACGCCATCGGCGGCGTAACCTTTGACGTGCCCATCAACATGAATTATGAGGACCCCTATCAAAATCTCTATATTCATATCTCAAAAGGCGTGCAGACGCTCAGCGGCGCCGACGCGCTGAAGGTGGTCCGCTTTCGGGAGGGCTATGCCACACAGGATATCGGCCGCATGGAGACCCAGCAGAATTTTCTCAAGGCCGTGGCCAAGCAGGTTCTAACCGTCGGAAATCTGGACAAGATTGATGACTTTGTGAAAATTTTTCAGACCTATGTGGAGACGGACCTGACGGTTGGAAACCTTGCATGGCTCGGAAAGGAGGCCATCGGCATGGGCGCCGACGCCATCAGTTTCTCCACCCTGCCCAGTGAGTGGCACTCCCCTTATATCTATCTGGACACCGAGGCCACCCTGGCCCTGGTAAATGAATATCTGAACCCCTATGTAGAGGACCGTGTGGCAGAGGACCTGCATATCTGCACCTGAGCACATGGTGATACTGGAAAGGAGCTCTCTTTGAAAAAACGCACATATGCCCTTCTCCTGGCTCTGGGACTGTTGCTGACCACACCGGCGCTGGCCGCGCAGGACGGCAATTTCTCCCGGGTCCAGACCTATCATAACCAATTTTCTGACCTTTCCGCGGATTCTGTCTTTTATGACAATGTCTCCGCGCTGTATGAGTACGGTCTCTCCGTCGGAAAGGCCGACGGCACCTTTGGCTTGACAGATCCCCTGACGGTGGGACAGGCGGTCATTTTTGCAGCACGCATCCGAAGCCTCTACCGCACCGGGGACCCAGAGTCGGGTCCTGCCGCCTACGGCAGTGACGGCGGTTCTGTCGCCGGACAGTATCTGCGCTATCTCCAAGCAGAGGGTGTGCTGGACAAAGCCCTGGACAATGAGCTCTCCAGCATCGCTACCCGGGCCCAGATGGCCCATATTCTGACAAACATTTTGCCGGAGGAGACACTGCCCTCCATCCACACGGACCTGATCACCCAGGCCTATGCCTCCCGCCGCTTTTTGACCGATGTGACAGAGTACACTCCCTATTATCAGGATATCCTGTCCTTGTACCGCAAGGGCATATGCCTTGGCAGTGACGAGACTGGTTCTTTCCTGCCGGACGCCTCGATTACCCGCGGTGCTGCGGCCGCCATGCTGACCCGGATGGTGGACCCCTCCCTTCGGGTGACCCCCTCCTGGAATTTGACGGAGAGCGCACAGGGCACTGCCTTGGCGGACCTGGTGGAGCCCGGGCGCTATATCGCCTCTCCCACAACAACGGAGGAAATTGCCCAGGACATTCGCTATATGCTCTCTTCCGGCAGCAATCAGCTGACTCTGCAGTATTCCGGTATCTCTGCCATCCAGGCACGACAGGTGATGGAAAAGGCTCTGTCCATCACCAAAAGTTACTGTGAGCAAAGCTATAACAGCGTCACCTGTTCTTTCCATCCATCCGGGAGCATGACACTGACCTTTTCTGCCGTGGATCTGACCTCTTCACAAATCGAAACCTATCGAACCGCCGCCATGGATTCCGCCATCGCTGTTCACGACCAAATGTGGGAGGAGGGTCTTGTGACCTCCGATATGACGGAGCGGGAAAAAGCCCGGGTTTACTATACCTGGATCTGTGAAAACTGTGTGTATGACTATGATGCCACAGAGAATTCCCTCAGCCATATTCCCTACAGCCTGTTTACAGAGGGCACTGCCGTGTGCGACGGTTATACTGGTGCCTATAATCTGCTTTTAAAACTGGAGGGAATTGACTGCTACGCCCTCTCCAACAGTGGCCATATCTGGACTGTCGCCAGCCTGGATGGAACCGAGGTCCACATTGATACTACATGGGGAGACAGTGGTCCCACCCCGGACTATACCTTTTTTGCCATGACGCCTGCGGAGTCCTGGCAACAGCACCCCTGGTAAAAATTAGAAAGCCGTCAGATGGATAGCCAAGCCTCCAACAGTACTGGTTCTCCTTGGTGCGGCGGTTTTTGCTGGCAGCGCACTGCCTGCCGGGCAATACCGTCAGAGTGGCATAGGCGTTCCGGTGCTCTTTCGGAGACGGCAGCCAGTATGCATGGTAACATTCCGTCAAACACTGCGGGTCCCTTGGCGCGATGATTTTGAGGCGCGCAGGATCGCTATCACACCTGACGGACCGCCCCGGATGGCGGCCTTGGTTTAACAGGAAAGACAGCCTGGGAGGATTGCAGCAATCCCCCCAGGCTGTTCCCATTCACTTCAGAGATAACGGGCCGTTGGCCCGTTATCTTTTTATGGCTTTTCTTGCGCTAAATCTCGATAATAAGCCACCAATAGATCCACCACCGTTCCATAGGACTGGATGCCCCGCTCATCGCCATAGGCTTTCAGCAGCCCATCGTAAACCTGGTTAGAGACAGTCTGCACCACGCTGTCCTGAAACTGCGCCCAGTAGGCATTATTGTAAGCCAGATCCGCTTTCACTGTATCGGGCATGGCATTGCGGATGGCCCAGTAGCTCTCCGGGTCCACCCGGTATAGGGCGTTTCCCAGATAAATATAGCCGGAGAGCCAGCCGGCGTACACATAGGCCGGATTACCGCTAGTGGTGGAAGCCAGCACTCCCAGGAAATTACACTCCTGTTCCGATGCAATTCCCCGCTGATGGGCCAGCTCATGCGCCACAGTCGCCGGAAGAAGACATGCGGGACTGTCCACATTCACATTGCTCTCTCCGGTCCAAGCACAATAAACACCAGTAAAATCCATGATGCTCATCAGCCGCGAAAATGCCATAGCCTTTACCCCTGGATCGTCAAATTCCAGGAAGGGAAACTCCTGCTCCAGCACATCATATACCGTAGTGCTGGCGGAGAGAATGTCTTCTCTCGGCACATCAAACAATCCTTCCGCATCCCGGGACACGTCATCTGCCGCCTCCGCCGTTTTGTCTGCGAAGTATTGGGTTACTGCCAGCAAATCCTCCTGTGCCACCGGTTGGGCGGTAATCCCGGATTGATCCTGAAAGGAATCCGTCCAGAAATGAACCCCCCACAAAAGACAGGTTCCGGCGTAAAGCGTCAACGCGGCGCAAGCTGCGCCCAGCACCGCGCTGTAAGCCCGGTCTCCCCGGTGTCCTGCCGCTCTAACAACGGCAATTCCGCTTCCGACGACGTATCCGGCGCATAAAAGCACCAGCAGTACCGCCAGCACTTCCATCACAGAGATTTCCGTCCGGTAGCAAAGCCGTCCCACCGTCTGCCGCAGCGGCCCCGCCACATGTTTGGCCAAGGCATTCATCCAAGTCCGGTTTTCCCTGACCAGGCAAAAAACAGCCAGGAGACTAAGGTCTGTCAGCAGCCAAATATGGAGTCTTTGATGTTTTTGAAAAAAAGTTTTCATCGCTCTTATGCTGCCGCGGGAATTCAGGATGGTTTCCATGGGCATTCTGATCACAGGTCCTCTGGTGATGCAGCTGCTGTATCAGTCGTATATGTCTCCGTCTCCACTGGAAGATTCTTCTTCCGCAGCCGGACATTCACATAAAACTCCAGGGCGCTGTAAATGCATGCGCACACCGGCACGCCGAAGAACATGCCCACCACGCCGAAAAAGCTTCCGCCCACCAAGATGGCGAAAATCACCCACAAGCTGGAAAGGCCCGTTTTGTCTCCCAAAATTTTTGGACCAATGACATTACCATCCAGCTGCTGAAGCGCCAGCACAAAAATGGCAAAATACACCGCTTTGATGGGAGAGGCCAGCAGAATCAAAAACGCGCTGGGAATCGCCCCCAGGAAGGGGCCAAAGAAGGGAATCACATTGGTGACTCCCACGATCACCGACACCAGCGGCGTATAGGGGAAGTCCAAAATCGAGCAGCCAAAAAAGCACAGCACACCAATAATCAGGGAGTCCAGCAGCTTTCCCCGAACGAAGCCAGAGAAGATACTGTCCACTTTATGCACACCGCGTAAAATCCAATAGACATGCTTTTTTGTGCACAAGCCGCATACAATCTTTCGTGCCTGGGCGGCGCAAATCTCCTTGGTAGCCAGAAAATAGACCGAGACGATCACCCCCACCAGCAGGTCGCCCAGAAATGCCACCACGCCGAAAACGCCTCCGGATACAATCGTCATCACCGCGGTGGCCTGCGGAAGCAGCTCCGTCTGTACCCACGTCTCCATGGCATCATAATAAGTATTCATCTGCCCAGTCACCCAAGCCTCTATAGAGGGATAGGTTTCCAGCATATGCACAACCCAGCCGCTGATCGTATTATAGTAGTTCTCCACATTGGAGGCCAGCTGCAGCACGCTTTTATAGAGCTCCGGCAGCAGTACGGAGGCCAACAGATAGAATAGCACACCGATCAGCGCCCAGGTCAGCAGAATGCTGGCAGAGCGAACCCACAGGGGAACGCTTCGTCCGCGGGTGCCGCTCTTGGGTGCCAGCCGCCCCCTGGCCGCGACACCGTCAAACCAGTTGACAACCGGCGCCAGCAGATAAGCCATAAACGCGCCATAGAGAATTGGTGTGGTGGCCCCTAAAAACTGCCGCCAGGTTTTCAGAAGAAACCGGCTGCCAAAAAGTGTGTCATAAAATAGCAAAATAGCGGCCACCGTACAGAACGCCGTCAGCCCCCATTTGATATGCTGCTCTTTCTGTCTCATGACCGTTACCCCCTTGTTAAGATTATTCTACACGCCGTCCCCGGGAATTGCAATCCCGTTTTTCCCGTGCTATACTGTCTTTACGCCAATTTAACACTTGCGGTTCATTTGCAGGAGGCATTTTTCCTATGGTGCAAAAAAAGCTTCTCATGATTGTAAACCCCACAGCCGGCCGCAGCAAACCCCGCGGCCCGCTGTTTGACGCGGCGGCCCTGTTCTCCCAAGCTGGATATCTGCTGTCTATCCGCCAGACCGAGTCCCCTGGAGACGCTATAAAGATTGCCGCTGAATGCGGTGAGGATACTGATGTGGTGGTAGCTGTGGGCGGTGACGGCACGCTGAATCAAACCATCTCCGGTCTGATGTCCCTGGAGCAGCGGCCTCTGCTTGGCTATCTTCCCCGGGGCAGCACCAATGATTTTGCCGCCAGTCTCCACATCTCCTCTGACCCGGCCGCTGCGGCGGACCAGATTCTCCACGGCCAGCGCCGCGCCCTGGATATCGGGCGCTGGAATGAACGCTATTTCGTGTATGTTGCCTCTTTCGGCGCCTTTACCCGCAGCTCCTACACCGCTCCCCAGGCCGCCAAGAATGCCCTGGGGCATCTTGCCTATATCCTGGAGGGCATGAAAGACCTGAACTCTCTTCGTCCTTATCAGATTCGGCTGACCGCGGATGGGGAGGTTCTGGATGGAAGCTATCTATTCGGCGCCGTGTGCAACTCCACCTCCATCGGAGGGCTGATGAAGCTCAATCCAGAGCGTGTCGTATTGGATGACGGAAAATTTGAGCTGCTTCTGATTCCCAGCCCCCGCACCCCGCAAGACCTGCAAAATTTGGTCCTGGCTCTTTTGAATCAGCAGTATGATCGAGAGGGACTGGTCTTTCGTCACGTCTCCTCTCTCCATCTGGAAACCCAGGAGGAGCTGCCTTGGTCTCTGGATGGGGAATATGCCGCCAGCGTTCCCGCTGTGGAAATTGAAAACCACCAGCGGTCGCTCACAATGTTGCTATGAGCGCGGCATTGGAGGCCCTGCGCCGTCGTTTTGACGGCCATCAGCCGGGACTGCTGGGCGCCCGGAATGAATATGCTGTTCTATGCCCGCTGCTGGAGCAGCCGGATGGCGTGCACCTTCTCTTTGAGGTCCGGGCCGCACAACTGCGCCAGGGAGGGGAGGTATGCTTCCCAGGCGGCAGGCTGGAGTCACAGGAGACGCCTGCGGAATGTGCTCTTCGTGAGACAGAGGAGGAGCTCTCGATTCCCCGCTCTCAAATCCAGCTGCTGGGTACTCCGGACTTTATCTGCAATCAGCGGGGCTTTTTGCTTCGCCCCTATTTAGGTCTGATCTCCCCAGAGGGTTACGCCGCCATCTCTCCTTCCTCCGCTGAGGTGGCGGAGGTCTTTACCGTCCCCTTTGCCTTCTTTCAAAACACAGCGCCAGAGCTTTACTCCTATGATCTTCTCCCACAGCTGCCCGAGGGCTTTCCCTATGAGGCTGTTGGCATTTCTCAGGACTATCCCTGGTCCCGGGGCAAGGTGGATGTTCCAGTCTGGTATTGGCAGAGACACGTCATCTGGGGCATGACCGCCCGGATTGTTCGGGATCTGGCACAAACGGCGCCATGAAAACCAGGGGCAGCATAGCCAGCGTGTTAAAAGAGTGCCCCTTACAGCGCGGGGTTTTGGGGTCCTGTGAAACACATGCAGGATGGCCCCCTTTCCCGGCTTTCCCCGCTCTTGGCTGTCTCTTCCCATCCCAGGAGTATTTCTTGGTTTTAAGGCATGCGAAAGGCCGGAGCAATGTGCTCCGGCCTTTTTTCAGCGGACCAATGCCGCCACATAGACGATGTAGGCTGCCAGCATCAAAACTCCCTGCCAGCGATAAAATCTTCCCTTGATCAGCGGCGGAAGAACTGCCAGGGCGCACATTCCAAGGCATACCGGCATATCCAGGCCGATGGTCTGACGGCTCAAGGTCAGCCGGCCGCCGGAGACTGCAGAGCATACCGGCAGAATCATGGTCAGGTCAATCACATTGGCCCCGATGATGTTTCCAACAGACATGGACGCCTCCCGCCTGGAAATGGCGGTCAAAGTCGTCACCAATTCTGGCAGGGAGGTTCCTATCGCCACCATAGTCACCCCGATGATCCCAGCGGGCACTCCCAATAAAATCGCAATCTTGCTTCCATAGCAGATCAGCATCTGGGAGCCCATAACAATGGCGGCAATTCCTACCACAAAGGCTGTCAGCTTTCCCGCCAGTTGCCGCCGGGAAACCGAGCGTCCTCTGCCGATTTCCGTCCGGTTCTCCGCCATGCTGGTACGGGCGTCTGTCAGGTTGCTGACCAGGTATACTGTAAATACCGCCACCAAGCACAGGCTTGGTCCAACGGTCAGCCGTCCTCCCCGGCAGAGCAAAAATAGCAGCAGGGCACTTGCCGCCATCAAAAGGGCCTTCAGGCGAAACTGCTGCTTATGGACAACCGAAGGGATGCACACCACGGAAATCCCAAGAATCAGCCCCAGGTTGGCCGTCACAGACCCCACGGCGTTTCCTACCGCCATATCCACCTCATTTTGCAGCACACCCGTCACAGAAACTGTCAGCTCCGGCAGCGTCGTGGCCACAGACACAATGGTTGCCCCGATAATAAATCGGGGGACCCCTGTAGCCTCCGCAATCCACACCGCACCGCTTAAAAACCAATCGCCGCCCTTGATAATCAACACCAGACCTACCAGAAACAGCAGCACTGTCACCCAAACGCTCATCCCAGCCCCCATGCTTGTTCACCCATCGGCAAAACCTCCTCCGCGCCTGACTGCCAGTGTTTCCCGCCAGTACACGCGGCAGAAGCCCGCCCCTTTTCCACACCCCACTAGGCCGTTTCAACCGTCCCCATCCTGTAGGGCTACAGGGCAAGCATACTCTGTTTGTCAGCTACAATCCTGCTGAAAAATGTCTCCAGTCTGTCATCGTCCTAAAAATTCCGGAAGAAATGCAATGTTCTTTTCCACGAACGCCCCATCTGTTGCGGGGTGAAACCCATACTCCTCCAAAAAGCTTCTGGCCTCACCATTTTCCGGCAGCGCAGCGAAGATTTTCCCACCGCCCGCCGCTCGAGTCTGCTGTACCGCCTGTCCGATCAGCTGGACGCCGAAGCCCCGGCGCCGACAGTCCGGCCGGATGCCCAGTAGGGAAATCCATCCGGAAGCCGCATCAAGCTGCAGCACGCCCACCGGCTCCTCTCCAAGATACCCCAGCAACGTCTCCCTCCGGCCGCCGTCCTCCAGCAGCCGCGTCCGGTCAAATGAGCGCTGCCAAAGGGAAGAAGCCAACGCGCAAAATACTTCCGCCTGCTCTGGCAGCCGCAATGGAGCAAACCACAGCCCCGGCTCCAGGCCCCTTGGCCGTTTTCCTTTCTCCCCCAGGAGCTGGAGGTGGCTGTTATCATCACGGAACACCACGCGCAGCGCATCTCCCTCCGCCTCCAGCAGTGAGACGGCTGTGTTGTCCCCCGTGGGTGTCCGGCCCAGTTCTTCCAGAGAATAGCCCTGTAAGTACGAAAGCAGCATCCGCAGCACATAGCCGTGAGAAAACACTGCCACCGTTTCCCCCGTATGCTGCGCTGCGATTTTTCGGATGGCAGCCAGCACCCGGCCTCTGGCCTCCAGGGGGTCCTCTGCCCCCTCCAAGTGCCATAGATCCGGCCTGTTGGTGAAATGCTCCATCTCTTCCGGCCAACGGCGGTAAACCTCTCCCCAGCTGCGGTGCTCCCACACTCCCACGCAGATCTCCCGCAGCTCCCGGCTGCGGTGGAGTACCAGACCCTTGGGTTTGTAAATTGCGCTGGCCGTGGCACAGGTGCGGTAGAGATCGCTGGCGTACACAGCGTCAATCTGGATATCCGCAAACCGCCGCTCCAAAGCTTGCACCTGCCGCCAGCCACGGTCTGTCAGATTGCTGTTGCCCTGCCCCTGGGCGATCCGGTAGAGATTGCCCTCCGCCTCGGCGTGGCGGACCAAATAGATGTGCGTCATGACTCCTCCTAAAAATTTTTTTCAAGTTTAGTATAGCGTATCCAGAACATTTTGGCAAATCTCCTCCGGACGGATTTTCTGGCCGCTTCCGGTCATACTAGCTCCGTGCCGGAAAAGGAGTGACTGAATATGAAAATGTGTGCCGGATTTTTGGTCGGCATGGGTGCCGGGTTGGTGACCGGCGCCGCGCTTGGGATGATGACGCCCTACGGCAAGGACTCCATGAAAACGCAAGTGGGTAAGAGTATCCACAAGCTGGGTGTCGCCGTGGACCATGCCGTGGACAGCATCGTCTCTGAAATGCGCTGAGAAAACGGACGGGGAGGAAATCTTCCCGTCCGTTTTTTATGAAAAAGTCTGACAATGCAGAAAAGCCGCTTGTAAAAGTCTGTAAAACGCGTTATAATACAGCCATTCATTTCAAAAAAGAGATTTCAGGTGATTTTATGAGCTACACAAAAATAGCGGCCATTTATGCCGACAGTGAGACGCTGTCCGGGCAGACCGTCACCGTGGGCGGCTGGGTCCGCACCATCCGGGATATGAAACAGTTTGGCTTCCTTGAGCTGAATGACGGCTCTTGTTTTAAAAACTTACAGGTGGTCATGGATGCCGGTGTTCTCTCCAACTACGCTGAGATTGCCGCTCAAAATGTGGGCGCGGCGCTGGTGGTCACAGGCGCCGTGGTACTGACGCCGGGGGCCAAACAGCCTCTGGAGCTCAAGGCTGCCTCCATTGAGGTGGAGGGAACCTCCACGCCGGATTACCCCCTGCAAAAAAAGCGCCACAGCCCGGAGTTCCTGCGGACCATCCAGCATCTGCGGCCCAGGACGAACCTGTTCTCCGCCGCCTTTCGAGTGCGCAGCGCTGCGGCCTTCGCCATCCACCAGTTTTTCCAGGACCGGGGCTTTGTCTATGTTCACACTCCCATCATCACCGCCAGCGACTGCGAGGGCGCCGGCGAGATGTTCCGGGTCACAACTCTGGACCCCAAGAATCCCCCTCTGACGGAGGACGGTCAGGTAGACTTCTCTCAGGACTTCTTCGGCAAGCCTGCCAACCTGACAGTTTCCGGTCAGCTTAACGCAGAAAACTTCGCCATGGCCTTTGGCGATGTGTATACCTTCGGTCCCACCTTCCGGGCTGAGAACTCCAATACGCAGCGCCACGCGGCGGAGTTCTGGATGATCGAGCCGGAGATGGCCTTTTGCGATCTCAAGGGCGACATGGACGTGGCGGAGGCCATGATCAAGTATGTTCTGCGGTATGTGATGAACAAGTGTCCCGACGAGCTGTCCTTCTTTAACAGCTTCGTGGACAAAGGCCTGTTGGAGCGGCTAGAACATGTGGCCTCTTCGGACTTCGGCCGGGTGAGCTATACGGAGGCTGTGGAGATTCTCTCCAAGAACAACGATCAATTCGACTATCAGGTGTTCTGGGGCTGTGACCTGCAGACGGAGCACGAGCGCTATCTCACCGAGCAGGTATATCAGAAGCCTGTCTTTGTCACAGACTATCCCAAGGAAATCAAAGCCTTCTACATGCGCCTCAACGATGACAACAAAACCGTTGCCGCCACAGACTGCCTAGTGCCCGGCATCGGGGAAATCATCGGCGGCAGCCAGCGTGAGGAGCGGCTGGAAGTGCTGGAGCGCCGCATCCAGGAGCTGGGCATGAAGCCGGAGGACTACTGGTGGTACTGCGACCTGCGGCGTTACGGCTCCTGCCGTCACGCCGGATTCGGCCTTGGTTTTGAGCGGCTGGTGATGTACCTCACCGGCATCAGCAACATCCGGGATGTCCTTCCCCACCCCCGCACTGTGGGCAACGCAGAGTTCTGATTTTCGGGCTTTCGCGGCCGCAGGGTTGACAAGCGGTATCTGATCCGATATGATAGGCTTGAAATTGATGAAAAGGAGTGAAAGGATGTTTTCTGTTTCCTGCTGAATGAAATCTGGCGCTAACGCCGCCCCGGCAGAGGGTGTGCCGCTGCGCCGCGAGCAGGAAAGAGCCAAGCATTCTTTGACCCTATAGATCCATGCGCCTCCCGTAAAAGGAGGCTGACACAGGCATGGCTGGGCCGCAGGAAGTTCTTTCCTGCGGCCCATTTTTCTCATTTGGAGGGATGTCCATGATTCAGGTTACAAATCTGACCTTCTCCTACCCCGGCAGCTATGACGCGGTGTTTGACGGCGTCAGTTTCCAGTTTGACACCCAGTGGCGTCTGGGCTTTCTGGGCCGAAATGGGCGGGGAAAAACCACGCTCCTGCGCCTGCTGATGGGCCAATATGAATATGGCGGCAGCATTTCAGGCGTGCCGCCCTGTACCTATTTTCCCCACCCAGTCTCTAACCCCAGGCAACTGGCGCTGGAGGTACTCTCCGCCGTCTGTCCCACGGCTGAGGAGTGGGAGCTACTGCGGGAAAGCGGACTTCTGGGCGTGGAGTCCGAAGCACTCTACCGCCCTTTTGAAACTCTCTCCAACGGCGAGCAGACCAAGTGCCTTCTGGCAGCCCTCTTTTGCGGGGAATCCCGGTATTTGCTGATTGATGAGCCCACCAATCACTTGGACGCCGCTGGCCGCCAGACTGTTGCAGAGTATCTTCGCAAAAAGCAGGGATTTTTGCTGGTGTCCCACGACCGGGCATTTTTGGACGGCTGTGTGGACCATATCCTAGCGCTCAATAAGACGGGTGTCTCAGTCCAAAGCGGTACCTTTTCCACTTGGTGGGAAAATAAATCCCGGCAGGATGCCTACGAGCAGGCACAAAATGACAAACTCAAAGGAGAAATGAAGCGGCTCGCCCAGGCGGCGAAGCGGACCAGCACTTGGTCCGACCGGGTGGAAGCCACCAAAACTGGCTCTCGGAATTCCGGTCTGCGGCCTGATCGGGGCTATATTGGTCACAGGTCTGCCAAAATGATGCAGCGTGCCAAGTCCATCGACACCCGGCGTCAAAAAGCGCTGGAGGAGGCCTCCGGCCTGCTGTGGGATTTGGAGCGGGCCGATTCTCTCAAGCTGCGGCCCTTGACCGCCAGAGGCCGACTGTTGGACCTGCGGGAGGTCGTTCCCCACTATGGCGGACGGCCAGTGTGCTGCCCCCTGACCTTTGCTCTGGAGCCGGGAGACCGTGTGGCCCTGACCGGCGGCAACGGTTGCGGAAAGAGCACTCTGCTGAAGCTGTTGATGGGCCAGGAGATTTCCTGGGACGGCACGTTCACGCATCTCCCGGGTCTCTCCATCTCCTATGTTCCCCAAGACACCAGTAACCTCCGAGGAAGCCTGCATGACTTTGTCCGGGAGCGGAACGCCGACGAAACGCTGCTGCTGGCCATTTTGCGCAAGTTGGACTTTCCCCGGGTACAATTTGAAAAGGATATGGCGAACTGGTCCGCAGGGCAGAAGAAAAAGGCTTTGATCGCCTGCAGCCTCTGCGAAAGTGCCCACCTGTACCTTTGGGATGAACCGCTGAATTATCTGGACGTATGGTCCCGCATGCAGATTGAGCAGCTCCTGCTAGCATTTCAGCCAACCCTGCTCTTTGTAGAGCATGACGAAACATTCCGGCAAACGGTAGCCACCCGGCAGATCGAACTTCTGTAGATAAAAAGAGAGGCGGGACCTGTGGTCCCGCCTTGTCTTATGCTTCCTTTTCAAACACGTCCTTGCCCAGTCCGCAGGTGGGACAAACCCAGTCCTCAGGAACCTGCTCCCAGGGGGTACCGGGGGCGATTCCGTTATCTGGATCGCCTACCGCGGGATCATAGACATAGCCGCATGGGCAAACATATTTCTGCATCATAATCTCCTTATTATCAGCCGAAGTACCGCTTCAGCAGGCCCTCCAGAGCCTTGCCGTGACGGGCCTCGTCGCGGGCCATCTCATGCACGGTGTCGTGGATGGCGTCCAAGCCGTTCTTCTTGGCGCAGGCGGCCAGATCGAACTTGCCCTGGGTGGCGCCGTACTCACAGTCTACACGCCAAGCCAGATTCGCCTTGGTGGAGGCCTTCATATTGGGCTCCAGGTCCTCACCCAGAAGCTCGGCAAACTTGGAGGCGTGCTCAGCCTCTTCAAAGGCAGCCTTCTCCCAGTACAGGCCGATTTCGGGATAGCCCTCGCGATGGGCAATGCGTGCCATACAAAGGTACATGCCCACCTCAGAGCACTCGCCCTGGAAATTCGCCATCAACTGCTCAAAAATGTACTTCTTATCCTCTTCGCTGATGTCAGCGTTGTTCTTCACGGTTTTAGCATAAATGCCGTACTCATGCTCGGCAGCCAGCTTTGCTCCCTCGGTCATCTCTTTGAACTTGGAAGCGGGAACACCGCAGACAGGGCACTTCTCGGGAGGGGTGGTACCCTCGGCAACATAACCACAAACTGTGCAAACCCATTTTTTCATAACACATATCCTCCTTAATAAGCCGTTTCTTGTTGTATGTAAGCTTTTTGTTTCCCCTTTGGATATGTTGAGTATATCAGGATATTTGCATATTGCAAGTTGCTAATGCAACACTTGCTGAAAATTTCTAAAATTTTCCCAGTTTTTTTCAACCGGTCAAGGACACCCCCGCCCCTTGCCCACAGTTTTCTGCTTCCGTTCTTAATCCAAAGAACCTTCTTGCCACCATATAACCAAAAGCAGGTCCAAAAGGACCTGCTTTGTTGGAAAAAGCCATTTTGACTGTTTCTTTCCGGTGGTGGAACAACTGTATTTTTCGCGGCGGCCGGCACTTTTTCACATGGCCCTCTCTCCGAGGCGGTTAGCCGAGGGAGATGGGCCAATCGCAGTTTTAAAGGTTTTTAGAGGGTTCGGATCAGCTCCGCAACCAACGCAACCCGGGTGGGAATCGTGTCGATCTGCACGTACTCCTTCGGATTGTGGAGGAAATCCCCGTTCAGTCCTAGTCCGCACAGGGAGGGACATCCCACAGAGGCGGTAAAGTTACAATCGCTGCCGCCGCCCAGCCGGGCGGGCTGATATGGATATCCCAATTCTTCAACAATCTCTTTTGCCCGGTTATAGACCTTCGCATGGATTTCGGATTGGGCGAAGGGCGGCTTTTCCCGTCCGCCGCTGATCTCCAGATGTACATTCTTCAGCTTGGGACGCAGTGTGTGGAGCACCTCCTCCACCTCACGGCCCAAGTCCTCGTTTAGGTATCGGATATCATAGATGACAGAGGCATCTGCCGGGGTCATGGCCGTGGCTCCCACATCGCCGCCATGCAGGCTCACCGGGGAATACCAAACGCCCCGTTTTTTATCACAGAGGGATTCCAGCTCAATGATCAGATAGGACAGTTCCAGCAGGGGATTCGCCGCGTAATCCGGCCGGTTTCCAGCATGGCTGGCCTCTCCCCTGGCAGTAATCTCCACCACCGAGCGGCCAAAACGCTCCGCTGTCACATAGCCGGGGGCATTGTGCCCGGGCTCGGCTACCAGACAGGCATCAGATTGGGACGCCAGCGCCATGATCGCGTCCTTGGAAGTTCCGCTGCCAGCCTCTTCGTCACAGTTGAAGAAAAAAGTGACCTCTTTATCCTCCGGCATCATATGCAATTCCCGCAGCGCCTTCATCGCCATGTAAAAGCTGATCAGGCCGCCCTTCATATCATAGATACCAGGGCCAAAAGCCTTGCCATCCCGCACGGTGAAGGGGCGCTCCCGCGTTGTGCCCGTTGGGAAAACAGTGTCATAATGGCCCACCAGGAGGACCTTGTGTGTGCCGCTGCCATAGGTTCCGGTGACATGGATTCCCACATCCCCCACGTCCATGGTACCAACCGTGAACCCAAGCCCCTCAAAGAGTTCTTTCAAATAGAGTCCGCATCGGTTTTTCGTCTCCCGGGCTCCATATGTATGGGATTCCAGGTTCACCACATGTTCCAAAATGGAGAGAAATTCCTCCCGGTGGTCTGCGACGAATGCTTCAATCATTTTGCTGTTGCCCATTCTCTGCCTCCAAAGCTTTGCTGCCTGACCGCTTACGCGCGGTTGAGCATCATCACGGTCTTTGCAACACGAATGCCAAGATTTCTGCAGCTCTTCATTCCCAGCTCATCTGCAAGAACCGCATCGCGCACGTCTCCCTTTTGCGGATAGGTGGTGCAGGCTCCGCCATTATAGCAGCCGGGCGTCGGCTCGCCGCCGGAGCCCACAACGATCATATCATGGACCTGGAAAAATGCCTGTAACTCCAGCATGGTCAGCTCCTCGCCGGCATTCCGGTTTCCGCCCACCACCAGTCCTCCGCCGACCTTATTCTGCAGGCCATACTGATACTGGCTGGTCCCATAGCGCAGCAATCCCTCCGTGCGGTCCATGAACTGCTTGACCTGCGCGGACACGGACTGGAAGTACACCGGGGATGCAATAATCAGGCCATCACAGGCTTTCAGCTTGGGATAGATCTCATCCATCCCATCCCGGAACATGGCGCAGGCATGGGCGCCGCCGTCCTTCTTTCCCGGCTCCCGGCAGCATGCAAAGCACCCCTTACAGTTATGAATCTCATAGTCCCTCAAATAAATGATCTCCGTGCGGATTCCCTCCACTGTCTCGGCGGCCTTCATCGCTTCCATCAGCATCAGATCCGTGTTGGCCCCTTTGCGCGGGCTGCCAGAGATGCCTAAAATCAGTCTCTCTTTCATCATCATAATCCCCTCTTTATCGAAATAGCAAGTTGATTTCCATTTTAAGACAACAGTGTTGGAAGTGCCAGAGAAATCTCCGGGAAAAAGGTGATCAGCACCAGGCAGACCAGCATGGTCACAATAAATGGAAACGCCTCTTTTACAATTTTGTGCATGGGCAGTCCCGTCATACCGGAGGCCACGAACAGGTTCTGAGCCACCGGAGGCGTCACAAAACCAATCGCCAGAGCCACAATCATCACCGTGCCAAGATGAATGGGGTCAATCCCCATGGGAATCAGTGCGCCGCTCAAAATAGGTGCCAGCAGCACAATAGCCGAGATTGTGTCCAAAATCATGCCTGCCACAATCAGCACCAGCATCACGATAAACATGATCACATAGATGTTACTGGAAATGGAGAGCAGCAGGTCGCTGACCATGCCGGGAACTCCCAGCATGCTCAAGACGGCGCCCAGGGCCGCAGCGGGAGCAAAGGCCAACATCACCGCCCCCACAAAGGAGGCCGTGGTGTCCAAAATGGAAAACACATCCTTCCATTTGAGCTCTTTGTATACGAAGAAGCCTACAAACAGGCTGTAGAAAATGGCTACTGCCGCGGCCTCTGTCGGCGTGAAAATACCGCCATAAATCCCGCCCAAGATAATCAGAGGCATGATCAGAGCCCATTTTGCCTCGTTGATAGCCTGAAGCTTCTCTTTCCCCGTAGACTTGCGCTCTGTGCCAAGATAACCGCGTTTTTTGCAGATAAAGCGGGAAACTACAATCAGGGCAATGCCAATCATGATGCCAGGGCCAAAGCCCGCGATGAACAGGGTGCCGATATTGCTGTTTGTTGCAATGCCATAGATCACAAACGGAATACTGGGAGGAATGATGATGCCAAGGCTGCCGGAAACCGCAGAGAGGCCGGTTGCAAATTCCTTGGAATATCCCTCACGCACCATATAAGGGATCATGATACCGCCGATGGCCGCCACGGTTGCGGGGGAAGAACCGGAGATCGCGCCGAAAAACAGGCACGCCACCACGGTGACAGCGCAAAAGCCGCCCGTCTGGTGTCCCACGAACTTTTCCGCCACATTGACCAGCCTCTTGGACAAACCGCCCTTTTCCATAAAGGACCCCGCCAGCATGAAGCCGGGAACCGCCAGCAGAGCGAAAGAATCAAGACCTGTGTAAAGCTGCTGGGCAATAAAGGTCAGCGTTGTTGTATCAAACAGCAGGGCCGTAGAGATCAGACCCGCTGCAATCGAAATACCAATCGGTACACCGATCGCCATCATCACGATGGTTACGATAGCCAATATCAACAGTTCCATATGTCACGCCTCCTCTTCGTGCGTTTCAGACTCCAACTCTCCGCTTTTCAGTTTTTTGATCTGAATCACGATATCCTGAATCAAGCGGATGGAAATCAAAACCAGCGCAAGGGGAATGACCGCATAGGGAATCCACTTGGGGAGTTTCGTGATGGGTGTCTGCATCCCGTAGTGCAGCAGGTTTGTCACCACCTGGAAGCTTCCATAGCTCAGGAAGCAGTTCACCACGATGAACACCAAATCTGAAAGAATCTGACAGACAGTTTGCCCCTTTTTGTTTAAAAAGGTCGTCAAAATTTCAATCTTTAAGTGCTGTCCACGCCTGGTTCCACCGATCGCGCCGATATAGACGGACAGAATAAACAAAATCACGCTGATCTCTTCCGTGAACGCAAGAGAGTAGCCAAACACGTATCTGGAAATGACCTGAATGAACAGCAGGCACATCATCAGTCCCATGCAGAACATAGAGAGCAGATACTCCAGATTGTCAAACAGCCAAAAAAGTTTCTTTTTCACAAGTCTCTCTCCTATTGAGGCGGCGCCCCGCCAGTCTCATGAGTCCTAGTTTTCGGAAATGTGGTGGCAGGAGCCCCTGCCACCACACGCAAAGCATCCTGTTTTCTGCTGATGGTATCAGTTCATGGAGATCCCAGCGGCAGTCAAAAATTCGTTCATATAATCGCTGCCGATCTCGTCAACCAGTTCAGGCCATGCGGTCTTTGCAACATCCTGGAAGGCGGCCAGCTGCTCCTCCGTCAGTTCTGTTACCTGCATCTTCTCCGCCAGCAGGCTCAGCACTTCGCTCTCAGAGCTGTTCAGCTCCTCAATGCTGTAGGCCTCAGCCACCTGAGCGGCCTTATCAACCGCGGCCTTAAACTCGTCAGACAAACCTTCATACCACGCATTGTTGCAAACCACAGCACCCGCTGTGCAGAGGTGATTGCTGATGGTCACATAGTCCTGTACATCGTAGTACTGGAAGTTATACAGCGTCTCGATGGGATTCTCCTGCCCGTCAATGGTCCCTTGCTGCAGAGAGGTAAACACCTCAGAGAAAGACATGGTGCTGATGCTGCAGCCAAAGGCAGAGAGGCCCTTGACCTGCACAGAGTTATTCTGCGCCCGGATTTTGAGACCCTTCAGATCGTCCGGGGTTACAATCTCATGCTTGCTGTTGGTAAACTGACGCATGCCGATGATGCCATAGTAAAGCGGTTTCAGCCCGGTTTCGGCAATACACTTTTCCGTCATCAGATCGCCTGCCGGCCCAGTCAGCAGCTCATAAGACTCGTCATTGCTGGTCACGAGATAGGGGACATCCAGGGGCTGAAATGCGTTCGTGAACTCCGCAAAGCTGCCCAGAGGCCAGTCAGTGAGCTCGAAGGTGTTGTTCTGCAGGCCGCCCAAAACCGCGTCGGCCGTGCCGCCGAAGGTGGAATTCATGTAATATTGAATCTCAATTTTGTCGCCCAGCTCCTCCTTCAAGGTCTGCAGGAACTTCCGGGCCGCCCGCAGGTAGGCCTGACCATTCAGATCCGCGCTGGTGGAGGCGTACTTGATGACCATCTTATCCGGGTTGCTGGAGGCTGCTGTGATGAAGGCGTTGATCTCCTCATCCGTCGCATTTTCTCCCGGGGCTTCCACCACTTCACCGGAGGTGTCCCCGTCGGCATCGTCATTCGACGGCACATTGGTGTTGGCCGAGAGGCCGCAGCCGGACAGCACAAACAGCATGGCTAACAGGGCGCATAACAACTTCTTTGCTTTTTTCATGTTCTTTTCTCCTTTTCCATGTTTATTCAATCTGACACTCAGGCCAGGCCGTGACGCTTCTTATAATCTGCAACTGCCTGCCCCATCGTGACAAATTCTACATTCGGGCAGGAGTGAATGTGCTTGATCACGTTTTCCAGAACCATCATCCTGGAGGGCCGTCCAATAATCTGGGGATGACAGGTCAGCACGAACACGATATCAGAGTCAACGCCGCTGTCCACTTCATCCATGAATTCCTCATACAGCCCGTCGAACTCCTTGATCCAGCAGTCCTCCACGGCGGACAGAGGCTGCATGCACTTACCCTGGATTCTCACGCTGTACAGCCAGAATGCCGCATCATCCAAAATCCAATGAATCGGTACCTCGATGATATTGGACTTCTCTCCAAAAATCTCCAACGGCTGCAGGCAGTCTGTGCCCATCATATTGCTGGAATACTCAATCCCCATGTCCTTTAAAATATCCAGGGTATTGCGGCTGAACTCCCAGGCAGGAGAGCGATAACCTTTGAGCTTATGGCCAACTACAGGCTCAATGATCCTGCTGGCCCGCTCATAGTCCTCCGCCTCGGCCTCCTTGCTGGGGAACTTGTCTGGATAGGTATGGCTGTAGCTATGGTGACCAATCTCATGAATCCCCTCGTCCAGAATACTGGTCAGCGTGTAAGGAAACATCTCCGCAGTCATACCTGGCACAAAGAAAGTCGCAGGCGCATCATACTTCTTCAAAACCTTCAAAATACGTGGCAGGCCACGGTCCAACCCATAGTGGCCCAGAGACAGTGTGACCGGGCGATCCGCATTTTCCGGGTCTCTACAGCGCCAAATCATCTCTCCATCCACATCAAAGGTCAGCAACACCGGCATCTTCCTCATACAGAACATCCTCCTTGATTGATTTTGAAATGTCCGCAGCTCTTTATTACAGTATTGCCCATTGCGGCACGAGTTCTTCTATGACCGATACTATATTAGGAGCCCGGTAGGTTCTTCCCGTGGTTTGTTGGTCTTGCTTACAACTACCATATTAGTATATTTAGTATGTTAACGTCTTTCCTAGACTTTGTCAAGAAATTTGCAATGATTTTGTTGTTTTTTCTGTTTCGCGCAAGAATGCCTTTGTAATTTCGGAACTTCGACGAAAATAAATCGTCGTTTTATACAAATTCCCGCTTTCTCTTTTATGTGACCTGCCAATGCTCATGTTGCGAAAAATACCCGCCCTTTGATGGCCATCAAAGGGCGGGCTGACAAATGGTAAGACTTGTTGGAACCAGAGGCAATATCAGAGAGATTACTGGGGTTTTACGACGTAATTGATATCTCCCTCACCGGCAAGAAAATGCGTCACATTCTCCGCAGAGCGCCTGCGCACCTCTTCCAGAGCCGTCTCAGAATAGAAGGCGGCGTGGGGTGTGAAAATGACATTGTCATACTTAAAAATCCGGCTGGCAAAGTTGGCGGGCTCCTCGTCCACCACATCCAGAGCCGCAGCACGCACCGCACCGGACTCCAGAGCATCACACAGCGCGTCGTGATCCACTGTACCTCCCCGGGATGTATTGACAAAAATCGGCTGCTTCTTCACATGGTCAAAGAGATTTTTGCCCACCATCTTCTCCGTACTGGGCATGAGAGGTACATGGCTCAAAATAACGTCACTGACCTCAGCCAACCGCTCCATCGGCATCATCTCAATGCCGAACTCCTCTGCCACTTCCTTGGGAAGATACGGATCATATCCCACCAGCTTCATGCCAAAACCCTTGGCCATCACCGCCGCCTTGCGGGGAATGCGGCCGCAGCCGATGAGTCCCATGGTCATGCCATTAATCCGGTAGAGCTTGGGCGCGTCCGCAAAATCCCACTTCTTCTCCTTGCGGACCTTTTCGTTATATCCAGGGATGTTGCGCAGTGTGGAGAGAATCAATGCCATGGCGTGCTCTGCCACCTCGTCAAAGCAGTAATCCGGTACATTGGTCACTGCAATCCCCAGTTCCTTGGCCGCATCCAGGTCAATGTTATCCACGCCCATGGCGGAGTTTGCAATGATCTTCAGATCCGGCAACTGCTCCAAAACGCGGCGGGTGAACGGCGCGTACTCAGACAGCGTGGCCACCGCTCCCTTGCAGGTCTCAATGACCTCTTCCTCTGTCAGAATCTGGGTGCAGACCACCTCCGCATCCTTGGGCAGGTGCTGCTTTTCCACGTCATAGCTGCCCCAGCTGCAGTCTGTAATGACTATTTTCATCTTGTTTCCTTCCTTCCGCATGGATGCCCGCACCGAACAACGGCACAGGGCGCTGTGGTTCCTCAGCCCTCGTTTAGCTCGTAGCCCTTGCGAAGCGCCTCCAAGTTGATGGGAATCAGCTTGGGCTTGGCAGCAAAGGACTTCTCTACTTCCGCTGCAATGATATCATAGGGAACTTCCGGCAGGAGCTTTGCGATGTACCCCAGCGCCACCACGTTGGCGGTCTTGGGATTGCCCAGCTCCTGGGCAATCTCATTGAAGGGCACTTTCTTGAGCTGTCCGCACTGACAGGTGGGCTCCAAATCGATCATGGAGCTGTTCAGGATCAGCGTTCCGTCGGGGTCCATCAGCTCCTGATAATCCCCCAGAGACCGCTCGTCGAAAATCAGCATGATGTTCGCCTCGGAGATAATCGGGCTCTCCACTCCATCCGAAATCACAATGTTGCACATCGTCCGTCCGCCACGCTTTTCCTGCCCGTAAAACGGGACAAACGTCACATTGTAGCCGGCCTTGATGGCAGCGTCGCACAGCGTCTCTCCCAGGGTAATGACACCCTGCCCGCCGATGCCGGAAAACAACAGCTCGTATTTCATGCCTGTGCACCTTCCTTCGTGGTATCCTTCAAAACGCCCAGAGGATAGATCTCTACCATCTTTTCGTCAATCCACTCCAGGGACTTTACCGGAGACATGCTCCAGCCGGTGGGACAGGGGGAGAGTACCTCCACAAAACCCATCCCCTGACCAGCCAGCTGCAGCTCAAATGCCTTCTTCAGCGCCTTCTTGCAGGCGTTGATGCGGGCAGGGGTGTTCACCGTTACCCGCTCACTGTAGCAAACGCCTGGCAGCTGTGCCATAATTTCCGCCATCTTCACCGGATAGCCGGAGTTGTCCGTCATCCGCCCCGTGGGAGCCGGCGCCGTGGAGGCCGTCTGCCCCAGCAGCGTCGTGGGCGCCATCTGGGCGCCGGTCATGCCGTAAATGGCATTGTTGATGAAGATGACCGTGAACTTCTCCCCGCGGATGGCAGCGTGCATAATCTCCGCCATACCCTCGGATACCAGATCACCGTCGCCCTGGTAGACCATGACAAACTTGCTGGGGTCTGCCCGCTTGATGCCGGTGGCCGCAGCGGGAGCTCTGCCGTGCAGGGCCATCATCATGTCCATGTTATAGTAGCGGTCCGACAGACAGGAGCATCCAATCGGCCACACCATGATCCCGTTATCCTGCAACCCCATCTCGTCAATCAGCTCCGCGATCAGCTTGCCCACGATGCCGTGGCCGCAGCCGCCGCAGTAAGTCGTCACCGCATCCGTAAAAATCTTCGGTCTCTCGTAAATCGTCTTCAATGTACTCACCCCATTTTCCGAATCTCAGCCAGGATTACCTTCGGAGAGGGCGTCGTACCGCCAAGCTTTCCGAAGAAGCTCACATCCCGCTTGTTCTCAACCGACAGCTTCACGTCCTCTACCATCTGGCCAGCGCTCAGCTCGCATACCAGGAATTTCTTTCCGGTAATGCCCTCAAAGGCGATATCGGGGAAGGGCCACAGGGAAATCGGACGGATCATGCCGACCTTCCTCCCCTCTGCCCGGGCCATGTTCATGGCACTCACGCACACCCGGGCCATCGAGCCGTAGGCCACCAGAATGATGTCCGCATCGTCTATGTAATAGCTCTCAAAGCGCTTCTCGTTCTCCCGGATGCGCTGATACTTTTCCTGGAGCCGGTCATTGAAGGCGCCCCACTGGATGGGGCCGTCTCCACAGGTGACAACCTTGTGGGGCTCCTGGCTGCCGCAGCCCCGCAGCGCGTTATATTTCTCGGCTGGATTCTTCTGCTCCACATAGCCAGGCAACTCCACAGACTCACGCATCTTGGCAATCGTTGCGTCGCTGAGGAGAATCACGGGGTTATGATACTTCTCCGCCAGCTCAAAGCTCTCCTGAATCATGTCGCAGTACTCCTGCACAGAGTAGGGCGCCAGCACCAGATTATTGTAGTCGCCGTGCCCTCCGCCCTTGACGGCCTGGAAGTAATCGCCCTGGGCGGCTAGGATTTCTCCGTCGGCCGGGCCTGCCCGCATGATCTCCACAATCACCGCCGGCAGGTCTGCTGCGGACATGTAGCTCATGGCCTCCTGGCCCAGGGAAAAGCCCGGGCCGGAGGTGGCTGTCATTGCCCGATGGCCCGTGGCCACCGCGCCGGCCACCATGTTGAACGCGGAAACCTCCGTCTCCGCCTGGATAAATGTAATGTTCTCCTCTGGACGCTCCACCATTGCCTTTGCGTAGTACTCCGGCACCTCACTGGAGGGAGTAATGGGATAGCCAAAAAACAACTTGCACCCGGCGCGAATGGCGGATTCCGCCATTGCCTGGTTGCCCTGCATAAATACCTTAGCCATGTTCTGCCTCCTCACTCATCTTTGTACACTGAGATTGCCGTATCCGGGCAGACCCGGGCGCAGGTGCCGCAGGCAATGCAGCCCTCTCCCACCACCGGCGGATAATAGCCCTTTTTGTTGACCTTTGTGCCTTTGCTCAAGACCCCTTTCGGGCAGAACTTGATGCAATAGCCACACTCTTTGCAGCGGTCAAAATCAATCTTTACCAAATTCATAACCAACCACCTTTCTTCCTCTCTGCATGCGTGCTATTTTCCCCTTTTGTTCTTTTATTTGGAACGCTATATTTTTATTTGGAACTTATATGCGATGATTGTATCATCCGATTTCCTCTGTGTCAATATGGAGTCCCGAAATTCGTTAAATTTTTCTCAGAAAGCCCGTCCCTCCGTTATTCGAAAAAATCATCCCCACAATGAACTTTTCAAAGTGGGGATGATGCATTTGGGACTCAGCCATAAAGGGGCTCAACCATAAAACAGATTCGGCAGAAACATCACAAGTCCAGGCAGCGCCGCGCAGATGGCAATTGCCAGAATTGCGGCTCCCACAAGAGGCATGACGTATTTAACCTCCTGCTCAAACTTGATGCCCGCAATGCTGGCCGCAATGTACAGGTCCTCGCCTACAGGCGGAGTTGCCATGCCAAGGGACAGCGTCATCACAACAATGACACCAAAATATACCGGATCAATGCCAAGTGACTGTGCAACGGGCAGAAGGATCGGCACGACCATCAGCACAGACGCACAGCATTCCATGAAGCATCCCATGAACAGCAGGAGCAGGATCGTCAGCGCCATAAAGATGATCTTTCCGCTGGAAACTGCCGCAAACCAACCGCCAATCGCCGTTGCGATTCCTTGAATGGTAAGTACCCAGGTAAAGGCGCCGGCGCAGCCGATAATCAGCAGCACCAGAGAGGTATTGGCAGCCGTGTCCATCAAAATCTTTTTCAGGTCCTTCCAGGACAGCTCCCGGTAGATGAAAAAGCCAGCAAAGAGTCCATACACGGACGCCACCGCGCCAGCCTCCGTTGGTGTAAATACGCCGCTGTAAATTCCGCCCAGAACAATCACCGGCACCAAAAGCGCCCATATGGAGTCCTTGAACGCCACCCAGACCTCGTGGGCGTCGAACTCGGTCTTACTCTCCATGCCAAAGCCCTTTTTCTTACAGATCCAGCCGGAGACTATCATCAGGCAGACGGCAAAAATAATGCCAGGAATAAAGCCTCCGGCAAAAATCTCACCAACAGATACGCCTGCACTGATGGCATACACCACCATGGGAATGCTGGGCGGAATAATCGGGCCAATCGTTCCCGCCACGCACTGCACACCGGCGGAGAACTCCGGTGGGAACCCCTTCTTCTCCATCTCCGGAATCATCATCCCGCCGATGGCCGCGCAAGTAGCCGGCGCGGAGCCAGACAGAGCGGCGAAAAAGGCAGAGGCCAGGATCATCACGTGAGTCAGTCCTCCCGTAATCCAGCCCACCAGCGCGCTGGCCAGCCGGATCAGCCGCCTGGACATGCCGCCTGTCGCCATCAGCGACCCGGCCAGCATGAAAAACGGAATTGCCATCAAGGTAAAGCTATTCACACTGGCATAGACTTTTGAGGCAAAGTTCAGCAGGGGGAGGTCTGCGGCCAGCATCGCCACAACCGCCGCGCCTCCAATGCAGGCGGCAATCGGGATGCCGCCCAGCAGCAAAACAATCAAACAGACAAACAGAATCACTCCAATGGACATACACGCACCTCATTTCCATTTTGGTTCTCAGCATCCGAATCAAGGAAATTACAGCTCCCTGATCACCGGGATTTCAGCGAATCCAGCATCATTTCTATCAACCGCAGGATGCACATCACACAGCCCACCGGAAGCGCAGAATATGGCACAGCCAATGGAATATGCGCCGCTGTGCTGTACTTTCCCATCACGTTCATCAGCGTCATGGAGCTGGTATACAGGAGAACCAGGAAAAACACGATGGTAGCCAAATGAATGACCATCTGAACGATAGCAGCCCCATGCTTTCCGCCAATCCGGTCGACGAGAAAGGTGACACCCACGTTAATGCCATGATAAAACGCATAGGATGCGGCGCCAAATACACACCAGGTCATGCACATCAGGGTGATTTCCTCGGACCAGCCAATCGGATTTCTCAGAATATAACGGCATACCACCGCTGCGAACACAATCACCGTCATGATGACGACCGGTACAATACAAAAGATTTTTTCCAAAACCTCGAGAATTCTCCAGAGTATAAACCGGGATTCTGTTGGTTTCTGGTTTTCAGACACGGTTTGATCCCTCCCTGTCATGGTGTCTTTTATGGTACTTTTTTCTTCCATACTCTTATCATCTGCGTTTGATATGGACACCCCGTCCATATCAAACGCAGAACGGCTATCCTCGGGTTCCGATCAGCCCTGTGCCTCTGTGATGCACGTTTGATACAGTTCCCAGGCTTCCTCTCCCATCTCATCCCGGAACTGCTCGGCAACGCCGTCCACCGCGTCCACAAAGGTCTGCCGCTCCTCCTCCGTCAGCTCAATCACCGTCATGCCTGCGTCCTGCAGCTCCTGAATCTTCGCATTTTCCATTTCAGCTGCTTCGGCGCGCATATATTCCGCCGCCTCCTCGCTGGCCTGTGTCACCCATTGGCGCTGCTCTTCACTCCAGCTGTCCCATGCGGTTCCACTGATGATAAATGGGGAGGGGTCATGGACATGCCGCGTGAGAATCAGATATTTCTGCACCTCCTGAAAACGGCTTCCAATGATGTTGAATACCGGATTTTCCTGTCCTTCCACAACGCCCTGCTGCAGGGAACTGTAGATCTCGGAATAGGCAATTGGCGTGGCCGCGGCTCCAATGGCCTGCCAAGCGGCCATATGGGTCTCCGCGCTCATGACACGCAGCTTCACGCCCTTCAGATCCCCGGCTGTATGTACCTCCCGGTTTGTTGTGGTCAGATTCCGGAAGCCATTGTCCCAGAAACTTGTTACCACCAGACCGGTTCCGTCCAGAGATTCCTTGACATAATCGCCATATGCGCCATCGTAAAACGCCCAAACCTGATCGTAGTTTTCAAACTGGAAATAGAAATCCGCAGCATACATGGCGGGCGTATATTTCTGAAGGGTATAACCGGAGGGAAGTGAAAACGTGATCGAATCGCCATATGACTGCATCTCCACGATCTCTTCCTCGCCTCCCAAGGCAGAGTTTGGGTGTACGGTAGTCTCCATGGTGCCACCGCTGAGCTCCTTCAGGCGATCCGCAAAATATACCGCCCCAAGATACACGGGGTTTTCTGTATCCTGCGCCAGGGATAAGGTCAGCTGAAGTGTCTCGCCGTCTGAGCCGCCGCTCTCATCGGTGCTGCCGGAATCTCCACCGCAGCCGACCAGAGCCAGGATCATGAGCATTGCCAGAATTCGTGCAGTCCATTTCTTCATTTCATTCTCGTCTCCTTTTTCTTTCAATTTTATAAAATGCAGCATCTTCTGGGAGCGACGCTGTATTTTATCAAAGCTTATTACTGTCTTGTTTCACAAGACAGTAGAGGGGTACCCCTCTAAAATTTTTTGAGCTTATGCAATGCTTGCAGCCAAAAGTCTTTACATCGCTGATCTGGTATATTTGATTGTTTTGCCATTATATCCCAAGAAGGAGTCAATGTCAATATCCGTAATGCAATTCTGTTATTTAGAACATTTGATAATCATATTGACCATGCGCCGCCGCAGAAGCAGATTGGTATCCAAAAGCTCTTCCCACCAGTCTCCACCTGAAAGCCAGAGGCCGGGGCCATATGGCCCCGGCCTTTTGTTACTCTTTTTCAGCTTTCGCTTCGGCAATCGCCTTTTCCTGGGCGGCCGGCGGACAGTCCTCATAACGGACAAAGTGGAAGGTGAAGCTGCCGCGGCTCTGCGTCATGGCCCGCAGGTCAATGGCATAGCTGCCCATCTCGGCCATGGGAACCTCGGCGGTAATCACCTGGTCGCCGTCGCCGGTGGGGTCCATACCCATCACCCGGCCCCGGCGCTTGTTGAGGTCGCCGATGACGTCACCCATGTAGCTATCAGGCACCGTGACCTTCAGTTCGCCCACAGGCTCCAACAGCACAGGGTTGGCCTCCGGCAAGGCGGCCTTGTAGGCCAGCTGCGCGGCGGTCTTAAAGGCAATTTCAGAGGAGTCCACTGGGTGGTAGGAGCCATCGTACAAAACGGCTTTCAGGTTCACCACCGGATAGCCCGCCAGCGGGCCGTGGACGCATGCCTCCCGCAGGCCCTTTTCCACCGCAGGGAAGAAGTTCTTGGGTACGGAGCCGCCAAAGACCTCCTCGGCAAACTCCATCTCCTCCGCCTCCGGGTTGGGCTCGAATCGAATCCACACATCTCCGAATTGGCCACTGCCGCCAGTTTGCTTCTTGTGGCGGCCCTGCTTCTGTACGGTCTTGCGGATCTTCTCCCGATAGGGCACACGGGTGGGCTGGGTCTCCGCCTCCACGTTGAAGCGGCTCTTGAGCTTGCTTACCAGCACGTCCACCTGCATGTCGCCGGCGCAGGAGAGAACCATCTGATGCGTCTCGGCGTTGTTGGTGACAGAGAAGGAGGGGTCCTCCTCGTTCAAGCGGTTCAGCCCCTGGGCGATCTTATCCTCCTGGCCCCGGGTCTTGGGTACGATGGCCACAGAATAGCACGGCTCTGCAAAGGGAATCTGCTTGAGGGCCACCACCTTGCGGGCATCGCACAGGGTATCGCCGGTCTTGACCTTTTCCATCTTGGCGATGGCTCCGATGTCGCCGCAGGTCAGCTCTTTCACCTCAGTGGTCTTCTTGCCCCGGATGGTGTACAGGCGGCCCAGCTTTTCCGTGCTGCCGGTGCGTGCGTTGGTCATGGGCATATCGGGAGTGATGGTGCCGGAGAGTACCTTTACAAAAGAGTACTTGCCGTACTGGTCAGAGATGGTCTTGAATACATAGGCCGTGGGCACGCCGCCGGGAGAGACCACGAACTCCTCTGTCTCGCCGTCAGCCTTGGTGGCCTTGTGATAGTTGCCCTCGGCGGGATTAGGCAGCAGCTCCACAATATCGTCCATCAGCATCAAGCTTCCCAGGCAGTTGATGGCGGAGCCGCACATCACCGGAAACAGGCTTAGTTCCCGCACGCCCTGGCGCAGGCCCTGAATCATCTCAGCGTAAGTGAAATCCTCTCCGCCGAAGAATTTATCCATGAACTCCTCGCTGGTCTCCGCCACGGACTCCTTCAGTGCGTCGTTAAATTCCGTCACCACACTCACCTTGTCGGCGGGAATTTCAATCTCCGTCCTCTTCAGGTTCTGCATCTCATAGGCTCGCTTGTTCAGCACATCGATAATGCCTGTGACCTTCTTATTCTCATCCCAGATCGGCACCACCACCGGGGCAACCTTCTTGCCAAAACGCTCCCGCAGGGCGTTAAAGGTGGCGTTATAGTCACTGTTCTCCTCATCCGTCTTGGAGATATAAAGGAAGCGCGGCATATTCCGCTCCTCGCAGTATTTCCACGCCTTCTCCAACCCGACAGAAATCCCGTCCTTGGCGGAGCAGACGATAATCGCGGCGTCGGCGGCCCGCAGGGCCTCCATCACCTCGCCGGCGAAATCAAAGGCGCCGGGGGTGTCCAGCAGGTTGATGCGGCATCCCTTGTACTCCAGCGGCGCGATGGCGGTGGACAGGGAAATCTGCCGCTTAATCTCCTCCTGGTCGTAGTCGCAGACGGTATTGCCATCCGCTGCCCGCCCCATGCGGTCAATGGCCCCGGTCATAAGCAGCAAGCTCTCCGCCAGGGCGGTCTTGCCGCTGCCGCTGTGGCCCAGCAGGCAGACATTGCGGATGTTCTGTACTGAATAGCTCATGATTCTTTCCACTCCTTATGTTAGCTGTCGCGCCCGCTCCCCGTCAGGAGATCGGGCCAAGGTGCAAGCCCTCATGTAGAAATTATACAACACTTCCCGGTGCAATACAACAAAAATTTTGGCACATGGTCAAAATCTGTCAAAAAGGCGAAGCCGCTGGTCAGGTCAAAGGCCCTGTCAGCGGCTCCGCACACTCCATTTTAAAAATCAGTACCTGCCCGCCCAGTCAGAAATCAGCACAACCGGCAAAACCCACAACAGCAAAAACACCATCAGTGCAAAGGGATTGAGCAGGTCATACGCCCCCTGAATCAGCAGGTAAAACGCCAGCAAAACGCCAGCCGCGCTCCCGGCCAGGCTGATGGCCGCCGCCCGGCGAACCGCCTTGCACATCCTCCGGCTGCCTACCACCGTCTCGGCATAGGGCAGCAGTCCCTCCCGGAACAGCAGTGCCCGGGGCAGATCCCGGTCCTGCTCCGCCTCGCTGAGGGCCACCCGGCTCGCAAGGTCCGGATACTCCACCCGAACGCCCTTGCGGAATTTCCGCTTAAGCAGGGCCGGCGTGATGTTGGGGTCCCGGGAGGCCAAAATCGGCATAATCCGGCTGCGGCGCATCATCCGCAGAGCAAAGTCTACGTTTTCCGCCGGATTGTACTTCACAGCGAAAACCGCTATCAACTGATGATCCACCGCCAGAAAAATGCCGGTTTTCAAATTAATATCCCCCGGGAGCCGCACTTCCATCTTCCGCATGAAAGAGGCAGTCCCCATCAGGACAGACTCCCCGTGAATGGCGGCGGACCAGCCGCCTTCCTCATAGAAGCTAAAATCGTCCACGTTCTCCCAAGGGCCGCCGCCCTCGCTGCGCAAAAAACCGTCAAAAAGCCTCTCCAATCCACTGCCGGCCCGCCTGGCCATGGCGGCGGCATAGGAAGCCACCTTCCGCCGTTCCTCACCGTAAACTTTGATGCCATTGAGCTGGATCGTCCCTGGCGGAAATAGGTCCGTGTCCGTCAGAATCATACCCCGGCGGCGGCTGATTTTCTCCGCGCCGGACCAACCCGCTACGGCGCAGCCTACTTTTTGCAGATGGCGGGCCAGCTTTGCCCAGGGCAGCGCCCAGCACAGCGGCAGCGTACAGGTAGCACCTGCACACAGCGTTGCGGACCAGTTCAGGAGAAAGTCAGCGCTTTGCCCCTCCCCCAGTGAGGTGAGCCCCGCGAATACCAGCGACGCCACCAGAATCACCGGCAGCAGCACCGTCTGCCATAGCGTGGCGGCAGAATCCCGCATGGCGGTGGTATAAAATCCCGGAAGCGCTCCCCGCTGCTTGCAGGCCCCGCGCTCCGTGTCCGTCACCAGATAGGGCGGCTCGTCGTCCATGGCGGCAATACGAAACGTATCGTACATTCCTCGGCTCTCCAGGCTGACGCCCCACTGTGCAAATGCCAGCAGCAGGCAGGCCGCGGCGCCGTAGGGTGTGGCAGCTGTCCTATCCGGCTGCAGCAGACAGACCATGCAATCTCCTACAGCCACCACAGAGGCGGCAGCAGCCAAAAGCTCTCCCACGCACCGCTTTCGGAGCAGTGTGGAAATTCCCTTGGCAAATACGTGGTGGCACAGGAGGCACTCTATCATGAGACAGGCCAGGAAAAAGAGACTCTGAACCTGTAAATTGCCGTTCCAGATAGGTAGTGACACTCCGTATCGCTCCGCAGCCAACGGCGCAGCAGCAATCAAAGCCACCAGAAATGCCGGCAGCAGTGACGCACGGCGGCTGTGCCAGGCTCTCCGATACTCCTCTGCCGCCTCCCGAGGCTCCTCCTCCGGTCCAATGGTCTCTGGCTCTGGCTCCGGCTCTAACTCTGGAGCGCTTGGAAGCTCCTCTGTCTCCTCCAGCGGACGGCGGGAAAACAGGCTCCGCCGTGGGGAAAGAAAGGGCTCTCGGCGCCCCTCTTCCATCACGGCGTCTACCGTAACCCCCACCACATCTTCCAAAGTAATGGGATGGGGAGGCGGCGGAATCTCCGGTTCTCCGGCAGACTCCTCCGGGGCCGGTTCTTTCGGGGCCGGAGCGGCAGCCTGGGCCGCTGGCGAAGGGACCGTCTGTTTCTCTGCCGCAGGCGGGGTGGGAGTCGGCAGCGCAGATGCCTCCCGAGAAGCGGCTTCCTCCCCAGTGGCCTCCTCGGTCTCCCGCAGCAGAACCTGCTCCAGACTGCCGCCGTACTCTGCCAGAATTTCCTCCAGGGAAAACTCCTCTCCGGAGGCAGGCACGCCGGTCAGCCCTTCTTCAATTTTGGGGTCTTGGTTTGACATGGTGAATCCTCTTTTTGATGATGAAATCCACTCTGAAAGCGCCATCACCGGCGCTGGCGCACCGCCTCGTACAAAAGAATTGCAGCGGCGGCACTGGCATTGAGGGAATTCAGCTTTCCCCGCATGGGAATACTGACCAGGAAATCGCAGGTCTCGGCAGTCAGGCGCGTCATGCCGCTGCCCTCACTGCCGATGACGATGGCGGCAGGCCCCTTGAGATCTGCGTCATAGAGGGAGGTGCCGCCGTCCGCCGCAGTGCCGAATACCCAGATTCCCCGCTTCTTCAATTCCTTCAGCACTGACGGGATATTGGGCACCCGGGCCACCGGCAGATGGGCCACCGCGCCGGCGGAGGTCTTGGCCACCACCGCTGTCAGTCCGGCGCTGCGGCGCTTGGGGATAATCAGGCCATGAGCGCCGGCACACTCGGCGGTGCGGAGAATCGCCCCCAGATTATGGGGGTCGGAGATCTCATCGCAAATCACCAGAAGAGGAGGCTCTCCCTTTGCGGCGGCCCGGTCCAGCAAGGCGTCCACACTCACATACTGCCGCACCGCAGCCAGGGCGATGACTCCCTGGTGGGCATGGGTGCGGCTCATACCATCCAGCTTGCGCCTGTCCGCCTCCACCACCACAATGCCCAACCCCCGTGCCTTGGAAGCAATATGGCCCAGCGTCTTGTCGGCCTCACCTTTTTGCAGGTAAATTTTATCAATGCTCTCGCCGGCTCGGAGCGCTTCAATCACGGCATTGCGGCCCTCAATGATGCCATCCGCCTCGGCGGTAAGATCGTCTTTTCTGCGTTGCTCCATAGTCTTTCCCTTTCGCGCAAAAGATTGTCACGAACGTAGTATACCACATCTGCTAGGGGCAATAAAGCCTGAATTTTCTTTTTTCGGCAGGAACAGACGGTGTCTTTCAGCCTGTTGCATCTTTTTGGCTGGCAGATATCACCGCCCTGTGAAAAGCCCAATACCACTCGACCAGCCATGGCGCCGCATCTTGGTGCAGATATCCCTCCGGCATATGAAAGCGGCGCCTGGTAAACAGACGCCGCCGAAAAATTGTTTATTGATTGTCCACGCTGTGCATGTGGGCGATCAGGTCCAGCAGCTTGTTGCTGTAGCCCCATTCGTTATCGTACCAGGCAATCAGCTTGACAAAGTCATTATCCAGCATAATGCCCGCCGTCTCATCAAAGATGCATGTCTCGGAAAAACCCGTGAGATCCGAGGACACCACCTGATCTGTGGTGCAGGTGATGATTCCCTTCATGCTGTTTTTCGAGGCGTTCTCCATGGCAACGCAGACATCGTGGTAGGTGGCAGGCTGAATGAGTCGGGCGGTCAGGTCCACCACAGACACATCGTTGGTGGGCACCCGAAAGCTCATGCCAGTCATGCGGCCTTTGAGTTCGGGGATCACCTCTCCCACCGCCTTGGCCGCGCCGGTGGAGGAGGGAATGATGTTGCCCAGCACGCTGCGGCCCGTCCGCCAGTCCCGGCCTGCCCGGGCGTCCACGGCCTTTTGCTTGGCGGTTGCGGAGTGAATGGTACTCATGAGGGCCTGCTTGATGCCGAACGTGTCATTGATCACCTTGGTCATGGGGGCGAGGCAGTTGGTGGTGCAGGATGCGTTGGAGACCACATCCATGTCCGGCGTATACTTTTTGTGGTTTACGCCCATGACAAAGGTAGGCATGACATGATCCTTGGAAGGTGCGGACAGCACGACCTTCTTCGCACCGCCATGGAGGTGAACGGAGGCCTTTTCCACGGTATTATAGACGCCCGTGGACTCAATGATGTACTCGGCGCCGCAGTCGTCCCAGGGAATCAGTGATGCGTCGCTTTCACTGTAAACCCGGATTTTCTTCCCGTTGATAATGAGGTGCCGATCGTCCCGGTCCACCTGGCCGGTAAAGGTGCGGAACACCGAGTCGTACTTCACCTGATACACCATATAGTCTAAATCCGCGTTGCGCAGATTGATCCCGCAGGGCTGGTAAGTGCTGGAGCCTCGCTCCACCATAATCCGCAGCGCCACGCGCCCGATGCGGCCGAAGCCGTTGATTCCCACTTTGATTGCCATTGTGCCTGTACCCCTTCCTCATTCTCCCCGGCATGCCGGGCGTGTTGTGCTCATTATAGCACTGTTTACGAAAAAAGTAAGGTGTCTTTGCGTAAAATTGCGTATAATTTTTTGGAATTTTCTTGGCGTATTTGTACAGGCATTCCCACCGCAGAGGCCCTCTGTCCGTGGGGCTGATCAGACAGCGGGCCGACGCTGTCATCGGCCCGCTGGTCTGGGAGACTCTCTCCCGGATTTCTCATTTATGGTAGAGCTTCTTGGTCTCATACTTAGGCTCACAGCTGACGTTGAGGCCCAGGCTTCTCAGAAGCTTTTCATCCACATCGCTGATAACCACGGTGAAATGGGCAGAGCAACCACGAAGCTTGGGAAGCTGCTGCTGAGCCAGCTCTGCCAAGGGATTTGTCAAGGCGGAAATGGTGAGAGCCATCAGTACCTCATCGGTATGGAGGCGGGGGTTGCGGTGGCCCAGGTACCGGGTTTTGAGCTTGCAGATCGGCTCCAGAACCTGTGCAGAGATCAGTTCAAAGTGGTCATCAATGCCCCCCACCGCCTTCAACGCGTTCAGTAGCAGGGCCGACGCGGCTCCCAGTGTGTCGGAGGTCTTTCCTGTCACCACGCTGCCGTCCGGCAGCACCATGGCGCCGGCGGGGCCGCCACTAGTCTCTGCCTTCAGCAGTGCCGCCGAAACCGCCGGGCAGATCTCCGGTGTCACATCCGCCTGCTGCATCACCAGCTCCAGCTTGCGAACCGGCGCGTCGCAGTCGCCCTGGAGCCTGTCTACGCAAGCCGTGTAGTACCGGCGCAAAATCTCCTGCCGGGAGGCGTCACAGCACACTGTGTCATCCACGATACAGTTCCCCGCCATGTTTACCCCCATATCCGTTGGGGATTTATAGGGGGACTCACCCTGAATTTTTTTAAACATAGCATTGAGAACCGGGAAGGTCTCCACATCCCGGTTATAGTTGACGGCGGTTTTTCCATAGGCCTCTAGATGAAAGGGGTCGATCATGTTCACATCGTCCAGGTCCGCCGTGGCCGCCTCGTAGGCAAGGTTCACCGGGTGCTTCAAAGGCAGGTTCCAGATGGGGAATGTCTCAAACTTGGCGTAGCCGGCCCGAACCCCCCGCTTGTAATCATGGTAGAGCTGGCTGAGGCAGGTGGCCATCTTGCCGCTGCCGGGGCCGGGGGCCGTTACCACCACCAGGGAGTGGGAGGTCTCGATATAGTCGTTGCGCCCCAGGCCCTCGTCGCTGACGATGTGGGGCACGTCCGAGGGATATCCCGCGATGGGATAGTGCCGGTAGCAGCGGATGCCCAGGGTGTTCAGACGCTTAAAAAACGCGTCGGCGGCGCTTTGGCCGCTGTAGCGGGTCAGCACCACGCTGCCCACATACAACCCCAGGCTGCGGAAGCTGTCAATCAGTCTGAGCACATCGTCGTCATACGTGATGCCCAGGTCCCCCCGCACCTTGTTCTTTTCAATATCCGCGGCGTTGATGGCGATCACGATCTCCACATCGTCCCTGAGCTGCTGGAGCATCCGCACCTTACTGTCCGGCTCAAAGCCCGGCAGTACCCGGGAGGCGTGGTAGTCATCAAAGAGTTTCCCGCCAAACTCCAGATACAGCTTTCCGCCAAACTGGGCAATCCGCTTTTTGATCTGTTCGGACTGCATGGTGAGGTATTTGAGGTTGTCAAAACCAATAGCTGCCATAGCGTTCATATCCCTCTCTAGAAAATTTTGTAACATCTGCCCGAATAGTATAGCATACCGGGTGCTTTGGCGCAATGGTCCCGCCGGTTTTCCCGCCAGGAGACCGGCATATCTTTTTCACATCCAGGGTACCCGCTGCATAAGATCGGGGACCAACAGGAAACATACTCAGTATCACGGAGGTGCAGCCTATGTGTACAGCAGTCACTTATCGAACCCATGACCACTATTTTGGCCGGAATCTGGATCTTCCATCCTCCTACCAGGAGACTGTGACCATCACCCCCAGGAACTTCCCCCTACCCTTCCGGAGGGCCGGCCTCCGGAGGAAACATTATGCCATCATCGGTGTGGCTCTTGTGGATCGAGGCTATCCTCTCTATTATGACGCCACCAATGAAAAGGGGCTGAGCATTGCAGGACTGAACTTCCCCGGGAATGCAGATTTTAAGCCGGAGGCTCCGGACATGGATAACATCGCCCCCTATGAGCTGATCCCGTGGCTTTTGGGACAGTGTACCTCCCTGGACCAGGTCAAGGTGCTTCTCCGGCGGCTGAATCTGATCCGCCTGCCCTTCAGCGAGCGTCTGCCGCTCACTCCCCTGCACTGGATGATCTCGGATCGGGACGGCTCCATGACACTGGAGTCCGTCCAGGAGGGCCTGCGGGTCTATGACAATCCAGTGGGAGTCCTGACAAACAATCCCCCCTTTGACTTTCAGATGCACCACCTCACAAACTTCCTCAACCTCACCCGGGAATCCCCCACGAACCGCTTTTCACCTGAGCTGCACCTGGAGCCCTACAGTCTGGGCATGGGCGCCCTAGGTCTGCCCGGGGACCTCTCCTCTGCCTCCCGCTTTGTCCGAGCGGCCTTTACCAAACTCAATTCCGTCTCTGGAGCGTCAGAGTCCGAGAGCATCAGCCAGTGCTTCCATATTCTTGGCTCTGTGGCGCAGTACCGGGGCTGTGCCCGCGCCGGTGACGACGGCTTTGAGCACACGCTCTACACCTCCTGCTGCAACACCGACCGGGGGCTCTACTACTACACCACTTACGAAAATAGTCAGATCACCTGCGTCGATCTGCACCGGGAGCGTCTGGATTCCGATCAGCTCGTCGTCTATCCGATGCTGAAAGGGCAGCGGATCTACCTACAAAACGGGTGCGTGCCGCAGCGATAACATGCTGGACCTCTCCGGTTGCCGCCGCAAATTTTTAAAAACCTGTAATTTTTCTGGTACCACTTGACATTCTGTGAGAAATGACGTATAGTGCCTTCAGTACGAAAAGGGAGTAGCTGGCACAGTTTTCTGTGTACCTATGGGCGTCAATACGGGCCATGGCCCCGCTCCAGGTTGAAACGGCGAGACTTTTGTATCAATGCAGGGCATTGACGCAAAAGCCTCGCCTTTTTGCGTTCTGCCAAGAAAGGAAGGATTTCTTTATGAACCAAGAACGGCCAATTTGGCAGAGGACCCGGGCGGAGCTGCTCCGGGACCTGGACTGTTCCGAGGACGGACTCTCCTCCCAGGAGGCAGCGGCCCGGCTGGAACAGCATGGCCCCAATGAGCTGCAGTCCGGCAAGCAGAAGAGTATTCCCCGTATTTTTGCAGAGCAGTTTGCAGATTTCCTGGTGATCATCCTGATCCTTGCCGCTATCGTATCCGCCATCCTGGGGGATGTAGAGAGCACCGTCGTGATTCTGGCAGTGATCACCATGAACGCAATTCTAGGTACCGTGCAGACCGTAAAGGCCAGCGCCTCTCTGGACAGTCTCAAGCGGATGTCCGCCCCCACAGCCAAGGTGCTGCGGGATGGGAAAGTGCTTCAAATCCCCGGTCGCGAGGTCACTGTGGGCGACGTGGTGTCACTGGAGGCCGGTGACTCCGTGTGCGCGGACGGCCGACTTCTGGAGTGCGCCAGCCTCAAGTGCGCGGAAAGCGCCCTGACCGGCGAGAGCTTGCCGGTGGAGAAAGACCTCAGTGAAATCGCCGGCGACGTACCTCTGGGCGACCGGAGGAACATGGTATTCTCCGGCAGCTTTGTCACCTATGGCCGGGCAAAATTCCTGGTGACGGCCATTGGCATGGACACAGAGATGGGAAAGATTGCATCTCTGCTCAAAAACACGGAGGAGAAAAAGACTCCCCTGCAGGTGAGTCTGGATCAGTTTGGGAAAAAGCTCTCCATTGGGATTCTTGTGATCTGCGCGGTGCTTTTTTGCGTCAGCGTGTTCCTGCGGCAGGAAAATCTCATGAACGCCTTCCTCTTCGCCGTCGCCCTGGCCGTGGCAGCCATCCCGGAGGCGCTCTCCTCCATTGTCACCATCGTGCTCTCCTTTGGCACACAAAAAATGGCCCGGGAAAATGCTATCATTCGCAAGCTCCAGGCCGTGGAGGGTTTGGGCAGTGTGTCCGTGATCTGTTCTGATAAGACCGGTACGCTGACACAAAACAAAATGACGGTGAAAAAACTTTATACCGGCGGGAAAATCGTGGATGCCAGTGAAGCGGACTTCCATGACCCAGTCCAGGAGCCTCTGCTTCGGACAGCCCTTCTTTGCAGCGATGCAACTGTAGATGAAAACGGCGAGGTGGGGGACCCCACGGAAACCGCTCTGGTCCGGCTGGGCGAGGATTACGGATTTGATGAGCTGACTACCCGTGGGAAGTGGCCCCGGCTGACAGAGATTCCCTTTGACTCCGACCGCAAGCTCATGAGCACTGTGCACCAGCTCTCCGGCGGTCTTGTGATGGTGACTAAGGGCGCCGTGGACGTCCTGCTGGACCGCTGCATCATCTCCGCGGAGGAACGTGCTGAGATCGAGCGGGTAAATGAGGAGTTTTCCAGCCAGGGGCTGCGGGTGCTGGCCTTTGCCTGCCGCACTGTGGACCGCGCAGCTGTATCTTTGGAGGACGAAAATGATTTAAATTTCCTGGGTTTGATTGCTATGATGGACCCGCCCAGGGAGGAATCCAAGGCCGCTGTGGCGGAGTGTATTGCCGCCGGCATCCGCCCCATCATGATCACCGGCGACCACAAGGTGACAGCCTCCGCCATCGCGAGGGAAATCGGCATCCTCACCCCCGGCACCGAGGCGGTAGAGGGCGGCGTGATCGAGTCCATGAGCGACGAAGAGCTGCGGGAATTTGTGCCCAAGGTCTCTGTATACGCCCGGGTCTCCCCGGAACACAAAATCCGCATTGTCCGGGCCTGGCAGGACCGGGGATGCCTGGTGGCTATGACCGGCGACGGGGTCAATGACGCCCCTGCCCTCAAGCAGGCGGATATCGGCGTCGCCATGGGCATCACTGGTACGGAGGTGGCCAAGGACGCCGCCGGCATGGTACTGACAGACGATAACTTTGCAACCATCGTTCAGGCGGTCAAGAACGGCCGAAATGTGTACGCCAACATCAAAAAGGCCATTCAGTTCCTGCTCTCCGGCAACACCGCCGCCATCTTGACCGTGCTGTATGCCTCCCTGGCGGCGCTGCCGGTACCCTTTGCTGCGGTACACCTGCTGTTTATCAATCTCCTGACAGACTCCCTGCCCGCCATTGCCCTGGGGCTGGAACCCCATTCTGATACCGTGATGCGGGAAAAGCCCCGTCCCCGGAATGAGGGGATTTTGACCAAGTCCTTCCTGGCCAGTGTGGCCACGGAAGGGCTGGTGATCGCCCTGGCGGTGATCGCCGCCTTCCACATCGGCCTTGCCAGCGGCGGCGCGGCCACCGGCAGCACCATGGCCTTCGCCACATTGTGCCTCAGCCGCCTGTTTCACGGCTTCAACTGCAAGGCCGACCGACCCGTTGTCTTCACGCGGGCCTTCTGGAACAACCGCTACCTGTTGGGCGCTTTTGTGGTGGGCGCGCTGCTGCTGTCCGCAGTGCTGCTGATTCCGGCTCTGGAGCCTCTGTTCCAGGTGGCACAGCTCTCCGCCGGACTGGTGGGTGCCATCGTGGGGCTGTCTCTTGGCTCTATGGCGGTAATTCAACTTCTCAAGGCCCTTCGCCCCCGGAAATAACATACAGCTCACAGTTTCACGTTGAAAGCTGCCCTCCTTGTGTCCGGCGGGGCAGCTTTCTTTCTGGTCTGCTCCGCCTCCTTCGCGTTTATTAGCAGAAATAATCTTCAATATAACAACTTTTTTCTTTACTTATAGGTTCAGGACCGGTATAATATTGCAGGCTGGGTTTTTCGGAATTTCAGCGACAAAATAAAACCGGGAGGTTTTTCGTATGTCAAATTGTGCCATCGTAGGCATCAACTGGGGCGACGAGGGCAAGGGCCGCATGGTGGATTTGCTGACCAGTGACCACGATGTGGTGGTGCGCTATCAGGGCGGCGGCAACGCCGGCCACACCGTGGTGAACGACCTGGGAAAATTTGCCCTGCACCTGCTGCCCTCCGGCATTTTCCGCCAGGGCGTGGTCAACATTCTGGGCAACGGCGTGGCGCTGGACTGCGAGAACCTCTGGAATGAGATGCAGGATGTGATGTCCCAGGGCGTACCCATCACGCCGGAAAATCTGAAGATCAGCGACCGAGCCTCGCTGCTGCTGCCCTGGCACCGGGAGCTGGATGCGCTGGAAGAGGCCCGTCTCGCGGACAAGAAGTACGGCTCCACCAAGCAGGGCATCGCGCCGTTCTATTCGGATAAGTATCAGAAGAAGACCGTCCTCGCAGGAGAGCTGCTCTATCCGGAGAAGCTCTGGGAGCACCTGGCGGGAATTCTGGAGTGGAAGAACCTGACGCTGGAGCGGGTGTACGGCGCCAAGCCCTACACCATGGATCAGCTTAAGGCTTGGATTCAAGACTTCGGCGGCAAGATCAGGCCCTATGTCTGCGACACCTCCCGTTATCTGCGTCAGGCCCAGGCAGAGGGCAAGCGCATCCTCTTTGAGGCGCAACTGGGTTCCCTGCGGGACTTGGACTACGGTATCTACCCCTACACCACCTCCTCCAACCCCATCGCAGCCTACGCCCCCGTGGGCTCCGGCCTCCCCACTGCCCGGCTGGACCGGATTGTGGGTGTGGTGAAGGCCTATTCCTCCTGCGTGGGTGAGGGCCCCTTTACCTGCGAGTGGTTCGGTGAGACGGCTGACAAACTCCGGGAGGCTGGCGGCGAGTATGGCGCCAAGACCGGCCGGCCCCGGCGCGTAGGTCCCATCGACCTGGTGGCCACCCGCTATGGCATTCAGTGCCAGGGTGCCACGGACATCGCTCTAACCAAGTTGGATGTCTTGAGTTACCTTGACAAAATCCCCATCTGTGCCCACTACGAGCTGGACGGCGAGATCATTGACGAGTTCCCCTTCCCCTCCGTCCTGCCCGACGCCAAACCGGTGTTGGAGACCATGGATGGCTGGCAGTGCGACATCTCCGGCGTCCGGAACTGGGAGGACCTACCGGAGGCTGCCCGCAAGTACGTGGAGTATGTGGAGCAGGCCATCGGCTGCCACATCACCTATGTCTCCGTGGGGCCGGAAAGAGATTCCATTATCATCCGGTAAGGGAGCGTCCGCTGCTGCTTGCTGTGTTCAGGTAGATCGCGCCGGCGAGGTACTCTGCCATCCCTTCCTCCTCTACCAGATCGTCCCGCAGCCGTCGAGTGTGCTTCTGGCGTTGTTTGTCTTCGGCTGCTTATTGCATTTAGCACACTCTCCGCATCCATGCTTCGCCTCCGGCGAAACAGACCGCACCCTCAGGAGGCACCCATTCCGGTGCCTCCTGACTTTATAAGCGAAAGAAAGGTGGACTTCTTATGTCTAAAGACAAGTACGAATCCCCTCTGGCGTCCCGGTACGCCTCGGAGTTTATGCTGCATCTCTTCTCCGCCGACATGCGGATTGAGACCTGGCGACGCCTGTGGGTGGCTCTGGCCCGGGCGGAGCACAACTTAGGGCTTCCCGTCACCGCGGAGCAGGTGGCAGAGCTGGAAGCCCACATCACCGACATTGACTACGAGACCGCCGCCCAGCGGGAGCGGGAGGTCCGCCATGACGTCATGGCCCATGTGTATACCTATGGCAAGGCCGCTCCCTCCGCCGCCGGCATCATTCACCTGGGAGCCACCAGCTGCTATGTCACCGACAACGCGGATCTGGTGATTTACCGGGAGGGGCTCCGGTATCTCCGGGGCGAGCTGCTGGCGGTAGTGGCGAACCTCGCCAAGTTCGCAGAGCGCTACAAGGCCACCCCCACCCTGGGCTACACCCACTATCAACCCGCCCAGCTGGTGACGGTGGGCAAGCGGGCCGCGCTGTGGATGCAGGATTTTCTGGCGGACCTAGAGGAGCTGGACTTTGTCCTGGGGAGCCTCAAATTCCTGGGCTGCCGGGGCACTACCGGCACGGAGGCCAGCTTCCTGGACCTCTTTGACGGCGATGGCGCCAAGATCGACGAGATGAACCGGCAGATCAGCGCGGAGTTCGGCTTTGAGCGGTGTTTCTCCGTCTGCGGCCAGACCTATCCCCGCAAGGTGGACAGCCGAATTCTGAACGTCCTCTCCGCCATGGCCCAGAGCTGTTACCGCATGGCAAACGACATCCGTCTCCTTCAGCATGACCGGCAGGTGGAGGAGCCCTTTGAAAAACACCAGATCGGGTCCTCTGCCATGGCCTACAAACGCAACCCCATGCGCTCCGAGCGCATCTGCTCCCTCAGCCGCTACCTGATGGCTGACGCCGTAAATGCACCCATGACCGCCTCCGTCCAGTGGCTGGAGCGGACGCTGGACGACTCTGCGAACCGCCGCATCTCCATGCCGGAGGGCTTCCTCTGCGCAGACGCCGTTTTGCGCCTTGCCCAGAACGTCACGGACGGTCTGCATGTCAACGAAAAAATCGTGGACCGAGCCTGCCGGGAGTACCTGCCCTTCATCGCCACAGAGAACCTGATGATGGAGGGCGTCAAGCGAGGTGGGGATCGTCAGGAGCTCCATGAGATCATCCGAACCTGTTCCATGGCCGCCACCGCCCGGATGAAGGAGGGGGAGCCCTGCGACCTCCTGTCGCGCCTGGCGGCGGAGCCGGCCTTCGGCATGACGGAAGCGGAGATGGAGGCCGTGCTGGACCCAAAGCTGTACATCGGCCGCTGTGCTCAGCAGGTGGACGCCTTCTTGGAGGAGGAGGCCCCGCTGCTGGCGGGCGCCTCTCAGGAAAAACCGGAGATCACCCTATAACAATCAGCGCCCTGTGGCAGGTTCCACAGGGCGCTGTTTTTCTGATTCCGGGAGTATGCAGGTGCACTCCGCCGGGATTTTTTCTCTCGCCGCCGCATAGCATGGCAGCAAAGAGGAGGCCGTGCCATGCTGTATACGCTCAATAATGCCCTGTGGGGCCCCGCCACACTGGCCCTGCTGCTGGGTAGCGGAATCTATCTGACCATCCGCCTGCGGTTTCTTCCCTGGCGGCGGCTGGGCTATGCCCTGCGCTCCGCGCTGGGGCGGGAAGCCCGCAGAACGGGCGGGCAGGGTGTCTCCCCCTTCTCCGCCCTGATGACGGCCCTGGCAGCCACCATCGGCACCGGCAATATTGTGGGGGTAGCCACGGCTTTGGTCGCCGGCGGGCCAGGGGCCCTGGTATGGATGGAGCTCTCGGCCCTCTTTGGCATGGCCACCATCTTTACCGAGAGTGTGCTGGCTGTGCGCTTTCGGCGGCGAGACCACCGGGGCCAGTGGGCGGGTGGCCCCATGTACGTGATGGAGGCCGCGTTCGGACGGCGGGCCGGACGGCTTCTTGGCACGGTGTTCTCCCTGTTCGCCGTAGGCGCATCCCTTGGCATCGGCAGTCTGACCCAGGCCAATGCTATAGCGGACGCTCTCTCCAGCACGTTTGCCCTGCCAGCGGGGCCCGTAGGCCTGGTAACGGCAGGGCTGGCGCTGCTCGGCATCCTGGGCGGCATCCGCAGCATCGCCAAAGTGACCTCCGTCCTGGTGCCCGTGATGGCGGTTCTCTACCTCGCGGCGGGGCTTGTGGTGATCGGCGGAAACCTGGGAAACCTGCCAGAAGGGCTGCTTGCGATCCTCTGTTCCGCCTTTTCCCCCCGGGCGGCAGCAGGAGGATTTGCCGGCATGTGGGCTGCGGCCCGCTGGGGTGTCGCCCGGGGCGTTTTCTCCAATGAGGCGGGGCTTGGCTCCGCCGGAATTGCCGCCGCCTCTGCCGACGCCTCCAGCCCGGTCCAGCAGGGCTATATCAGCATGACCGGCGCCTTTTTCGATACCATTATCATCTGTACTGTCACGGGCCTTGCCATCTGCTGCTCCGGCGTCCTGGGAGCGGTAGACGCCTCTGGCGCGCCAGTGGACGGCGCGGCACTGACGATCCTCGCCTTCCAGACCGTTCTGGGGGACCTGGGTGGCAAGTGCATTGCCCTTTTCATTGTGCTCTTCGCCTTCTCCACGATCCTTGGCTGGGAGTACCAGGGGGAAACCGCCTTTTCCTACCTTACCCGGGATCGGGGTCGGATGGCCTACCGTTTGGTATATGTGCTGGCAGTGCTGCTGGGTGCCCGGGCCCGGCTGGAAACAGTCTATCTCCTCTCCGATATCTGCAACGCTCTGATGTGTATGCCGAACCTCATCTGCCTCATGGCCATGAGCGGAGAAGCCGCAGCTGCGGTCCGGCACGCATCCTTCGGGCGTCCTCTCCGCCAAAAAATCTCCGTATAACATCAAGACCGCACGCTTTCGGCGTGCGGTCTTGTTCTCAGAAGGTGACGACCTCCTGTGTTGGCTTCTCGCAGGGACCGATGGAGATCACATGCATCACCGGCCCTCTTCCCTTGTAGGCGGCGTGCTTCTCTACCGCCATGCGGGCCGTAACCTCGATCCAGTCCCGGTTCTCATACTGGCTCAGGCCCATACCCTTGGCGATCAGCCCCAGGAACTGCACGTCGTTTTCGCAGCAGACCATGGCGAAGCGGCCAGGACAGTGGATGCCGGGGTACTTCTTGGAGTGGCACATGACGAGTTTCATGTGGACCATTTTCCCCGCCCAGCGGTCCGGGTGGTCCATGACGTCCACATACCACACGCCGAAATCATCGTCCGGAATGTCGATCAGGTCCTGTTCCAGATCAAAAGGACACTCGTCTCCGGTGAGGTAGTCCTCGCTGGTGCCGTCCTCGTTTTCCAGGTAAATGTCTGCCCGGCGGTTCACCATACGGAGGTTGCGTTTGCGCAGAGCCTCCCGCAGCTCTGCCGTGCAGCGGTTAAACACCAGCATATCCGCATTGGTGATCTTTTCCATCATGAGCTGGCCCATGTTCTTGGCGTAAACCTCAAAGGTGTCTGCTTTCACAAAGGTCATGATCTGATAGAGCACCCAGTTGGCGGGCAGCACCTCCCGGTAGAGACGCTCCATCTGCCACATGCCATTGTATTCAATCAGCACCTGCTTGGGCTGGTACTCCTTCTCCCAAGTCTTCATCTGGGAGCACTTCAAATCATCCTCGTCCTCCACCGTGACCACTGTCACGTTCTCCAGTACTCGGGGGTCATACTCCAGCTCCCCCTCCTCACAGCAGATGAGGAGGGTTCTCTCCTGCCGTGCAAAGCCGTCCTGCAGCACGCCGTTGATGAACTCCGTCTTGCCGGCGTCCAGAAAGCCCGCCACCAGATAAACAGGAATATCCATGCAATGAAAACCCCTTTCCGGTATTACAGGCCGAAGAGCTCCGCCAGTTTTTCCTCGCTGAGCTCCGCGCCGATCACACACAGCCGGCCGGTGTAATCAGGGTGGCCCTCCCGGACCTCATACTCCTCCGGCACATAGTCAAATTCGATCCAGGCGCCGCCCTCGCCGCCGATAATGCCCTTGGCCCGCAAAATCTTGCCGTACTCTCCGGAGTCCAGCTCGGAGAGAATCCGCTCAATGCCCGCTTTGGTAAAGGTCTTGGGCGTCTCACGGCCCCAGGAGGTAAACACCTCATCGGCGTGATGATGGTGATGATGGCACGCGCAGTTGGGGTCATCGCACTCATGGCCGTCATGGTGGTGTCCATCATGATGCTCGTCGTGATGGTGCTCCTCATGCTCGTGCTCATGCCCGTCGTGGTCATGATGATGGTGCCCCTCGTGGCCCTCATGGCCGTGGTGGTGCTCAGCCTCCTCCGCCTCATGCTCTGCCCGCATTTTGGCAAGCAGCTCGTCAGCCAGGGAGACCTTCTCCATCGCGGAGAGGATGGTTTTGCCGTCCAGCTGGTCCCAGGGCGTTGTGAGAATGGCGGCGCCGGCGTTCTTCTCCCGCAGCAGTGCAACGGCGGCCTCCAATTTCTCCTGACTGAGCTTCTGAGTCCGGGAGAGGATAATCGTCCCGGCAGACTCAATCTGATTATTATAGAACTCGCCAAAGTTCTTCATATAGACCTTGACCTTTGTGGCGTCCGCCACAGTGACGAAGCTGTTCAGCTTCATATCCGGAACCTCGGCGGCGGTATTCTCCACCGCCACAATCACATCGCTGAGCTTGCCAACGCCGGAGGGCTCAATCAGAATCCGGTCCGGCTGAAACTGGGCCTGAACATCCTTGAGGGCCTGGTTGAAGTCCCCCACCAGAGAACAGCAGATGCATCCGGCGGACATCTCGCTGATCTGCACGCCGGACTCCTTCAAAAAGCCGCCGTCAATGCTGATCTCACCGAACTCATTTTCGATGAGCACCAGCTTCTCCCCCGGGAATGCCTCCGCCAGCAGCTTTTTGATGAGCGTTGTTTTGCCGGCGCCCAAAAAACCAGAAATAATGTCAATTTTCGTCATGGTATCAAATCCTTTACAAAAAATTTCTGAACCAGAACTTAATATACCATTTTTCTATCAAATTGCAACCGCGTTACAAAAATTTCACATCTTTTTCCTTTCCCCCGCTCTGCACCACTTTCAGCCCCCAGTGCAGGCCTCTCCTTTCACCCGCCTCTTGCTTTTTAGCGGAAAATCCATATAATAAAGGCTAATCTGAATGGAAAGGACATCCTGTTTTGAGACGTTTTCAAAAATTCTCCCTTCCGCTGTGGGGCTCGTTAACGGCGGCGGTTTTGCTGGCGGGGGGCATCACGCTGCTGGCGCTGTGGTGCCAGCCCAACGCTCTGCGCTCTGTGCTCTCCGTCTTCCGGGCCCAGCCGCTGCTGATTGTGCTCAACGCCCTGCCGGTGGGCCTTGTACTGCTGGCTTTTGCTTGTTTATTCCGAAATGTGTTCTTCGGCGCGGCAATCACGAATTTTCTCGTGTGCGCCCTGTCCATCGCCAACCGGATCAAGATCGAGGTTCGGGACGAGCCGGTTTTTCCCCGGGACTTTGCTCTTCTCAAAGAGGTGGGGCAGGCCATGAACAGCTACACCATCTCCTACCCAGTGGCGGCCATCGCGGTAGTGGTGGGCATCACGGCGCTGCTGGTGACTCTGGGCGTTTTCATCGGCGGACAGCCCTTCCCCCTGGCGCGGCTGCGGGGCTGGCTGGGGCGGCTTCTGGGATGCGCCGCCAGTATCGCAGTGTTGGCGGGGCTGATTGTCACGGTCTACGCCTCCAACGATCTCTACAATTCCTTCCGGGTGTCCAACGCCTACTATATCCCCTCCGTGTTCAATGAGCTGGGCTTTCCCTACTGCTTCTGCCACCAGTTTACCACCTATCCCGTAGACAGGCCGGAGGGCTTTTCCCGCTCGGAGGCGGAGGCCTGGGAGAGCGCCCCCTCCACAGCCGGCCAGGGCAAGGACGTCCATGTGGTCATGGTGATGAACGAGGCCTTCTCCGACCTCACCGACTCCCCGGCGTTTGACTATGGGGAAGAGGACGACCCTCTTTCAAACCTCCATGCGCTGGAGGCAGACCCCCACGCCCTCTCCGGGCATCTGGTGGTTCCCGGATTTGCCGGCGGCACCGCCAACACGGAGTTCGACGTGCTCACCGGCATACAGACCAATGCTCTCTCCGCGTCCACCACCTCTTCTTTCCGGGTGGTGAACCGGAATCTGGAGAGCCTGTTCCGGGTCTTTGACGCTGACGGCTACGCCACCTCTTTTTTCCACCCCGGCGACGACTGGTTTTACAACCGGGAGAATGTCTACCGCTGGCTGGGCGCGGAGCGCACCCTCTTTGCCGATGAGATGGAGGCCGTCGAATACAAGGGCCGCTGGGTCACGGATGACTACATGTCGGACCTCATCACCAATGAACTGGATTCGGCCGTCTCCGCCGGGGAGCTGCTGTTCCACTACACCACCACCATCCAGAACCACATGTCCTATACCGCCGACAAATACGGCGAGGGTTATGAATTCCCGCCGGTGCCCCTGACGATCTCCGTCTCGGATGAGGTGGAGACCATGCTGCGGGTTTACGCGGAGGGCGTCCGGGACGCCGACGCCATGCTGGGCCGCTTGGTAGATACCTTTTCCGCGCAAGAGGAGCCGGTGGTGCTGGTATACTTCGGAGACCATCTGCCCTATCTGGGGGACAACCAACTAGGTTATCAGGCTCTGGGACTGACCCAGGAGGCAGATTGGGACGCCTTGCGCTCCTATGAGACCCCCTATGTGATTTGGGCCAACGATGCGGCGGCAGAAACCCTGGACTGGGATGCGGCGGTGGAAGCCCTGGACCTGCCGGAGACGATCTCTGCCAGCTTCCTCGGCGCGGCGGTGCTGGAACTGACGGGCCGCGGGGAGGAGACGCCTTGGTTTGCCTTCTTGAATGCGCTGCGCCGCGTATCGCCGGTGGTGCAGAAACAGACCTGTGTGCTCGCTGACGGCAGCACAGTTTCTCCCCTGGACGCTGGTGCTGTGCCCGACGCGCTGGAGGATTCTCTGCGTCAGTGGCGGTGCTGGAGCTACTATAAGCTGCGTTATCAGGAGATTCCCGAATGAACGCCAGCCGCCGGATGGCCCTGTGCGGGATGCTGACCGCTCTGGCCGTGGTCATTCTGCTGCTGGGGGGGGCTGCTCCCTCTGGCGACTTTCTGCGCGCCGGTGCTGGCTATGGCGGCGTTGCTGCCGGTTTTAGAGGAATGCGGTCCACGGGCGGCGGGAATCGCCTGGGCCGCAACATCCCTGTTGGCACTACTGCTGGCTGCGGACCGGGAGATGGCGATGGTCATGCTCTTTTTTGGCTGGTACCCAATTCTGCGTCCCCGCATCGCCCGCATGACTTCTCCCCTGACACGGCTGGCAGCCAAGGTCCTCCTGTGCAGTGCGCTGATCGCCCTGCTATACGGCCTGCTGCTAAAGCTCATGGGGCCCGCCACCGACCTGGCGGGCCTCTCACCGGTGCTGACGGTGATGATGCTGGTGCTGGCGAATCTCACATTCCTGCTGCTGGACGTGGCGCTGGGACGGCTTACAGCCCTCTGGCACCGCAGATTAAGAAATTTCCCGTTCCACTGACACCTCACGGCTGCTTTTCATCATATTTACTGTAAAACGCCTGGAAAAAGCGGCGGAAAATTCCTCTTTTGTGCCTTGGCAAACCGGCTGTGCTGTGATATACTTGCCAACGCATCTAAAAAAATAATGCGGATTGGGGAGACTGCCATGGATCTCATTTCCGACGAGATGTCTCGGAGAATCATCGCGGCTGCAGAGCAGATTGCCCGCACATCGGGCGCGGAGAGCGTCACGGTACGGAGCATCCTGCGGGCGCTGGGAATCAGCAACCGGGTCTTTTACAACCGCTTCCACAACGCCGCCGAAGTGCTGGACATTGTGTACGCCAACACCGTCCTGAAAATCCGGGAGAGCCTTGTTGCGAAGTTCGATCCGGAGCAGGACTTCTTCCAGCAGGTATTGGACATCGTGGAGAACACGCTGGTCATGTCCTACGAATGCAAACGGCAGTTCAGCCAGTACGTCTTTGAGAGCGACTCTGTCTCCCACGACAACTATGCCTGGTGGACAGAGGAGATCAAGCGTCTCATTGAATTTGGTAAGGCCCGGGGCTATCTTCGGGACGTGGATTCGGACATCATGAGCTACTCCATCTGGTGCTTCATCCGCGGCTTCAACGCTGATGCGCTGGGCCGGAAGCTGCCGGTGGCGCAAGCCGCGGCGGCCTTCAAATATAGCTTCGGTATTTTGCTGGATGGGCTGCGGCCTGTCCCCGATGCTCCGTGAGGGGGCGGTTTCTTTGTAATTTCAGCACAGTGTGTGCTGAAATTATAAAAAGTCGGCCCATAAAATTTTTCAGCACACGCTGTGCTGAAAAGAGGTGAAGTAAGATGAATCCTTTCCATCAACTCTATTGCCGCATCTTTCAGTCAGTGCTGCGGCTGGCGATCCCCTTTCTTCCTTACCGGGACCCTAAAATTCTGCGGACCGTGGCGGAGGTGCCGGCAGAGCTGCGGCAAAACGGCGTGGACCACGTACTGCTGATCACCGACGGTCCCCTCTATGCTCTGGGTATGACCGAGCCATTGGAGCGGCACCTGGCGGAACAAAACATCCGATGCACAGTTTACAGCAGGACCGTCTCCAATCCCACCATTCAGAATGTGGAGGAGGCCCGCGCGCTCTATTTGAAGGAGAGCTGCGGCGCCCTGATCGGCTTTGGCGGCGGCTCCGCCATTGACTGCGCCAAAGCGGTAGGCGCGCGGATCGCGCGACCGAAAACACCCATCCGCAGTATGAAAGGGATTCTGCGGGTGCTGCGGCGCATCCCGCTGCTGATCGCGGTCCCCACCACGGCGGGCACCGGCAGTGAGGTCACGCTGGCCTCCGTCATCACGGACAGTGAGAGCGGCCACAAGTTTCCCATCAACGACTTTCCCCTGATCCCCAGGGTGGCGGTGCTGGACGTGGAGAACACCCGGAGCCTGCCTCCCGCCATGACTGCCACAACCGGCATGGATGCCCTGACCCACGCGGTGGAGGCCTACATCGGCCGCTCTACCACGGCCTCCACCCGAGCCGATGCGCTGGAGGCCGTCCGGCTGATCTTTGAAAACCTGGAGAACGCCTATGAACATGGGAATAACATCCAAGCCCGGGAGCACATGCTGACGGCGGCATTTCTGGCGGGGCGATCCTTTTCCAAGTCCTATGTGGGCTATGTCCACGCGGTGGCCCACTCGCTGGGCGGGCGGTACAACATTCCCCACGGCCTTGCCAACGCCGTGCTGCTGCCCATCGTCTTGGAGGTCTACGGCCCCTGCATCTACCGCAAGCTCCATGATCTGGCGGTGGCGGCAGGCGTCTGCTCTCCGGCTGACTCCCTCGCCGCAGGTGCTATAAAATTCATTGAGGCCATCCGACAGATGAACCAGCGCATGAACATTCCCCAGACGCTGGAGGGCATCCGGGAGGAGGATATCCCCCATCTGGCCCAATACGCCGCAAAGGAAGCCAACCCCCTCTATCCCGTGCCCAGGCTTCTGGACGCGGAAGCTCTGGAGGTCTTCTACTATAAAGCTGCAGATCGGAGGAAGCTATGGACGCCAAAGCCATTGACCAGCTCCTTGAGAGCCAGCGCCAGTACTTTTTAAGCGGGGCAACTCTCCCGGTGGAGTTCCGGATTGCCATGCTCCAGCGGCTGCGGGAGACTGTCCGCCGTCGGGAGCCCGATATCAGCAAGGCCCTGACCGCAGACCTCGGCAAGAGCGGCTACGAGGGTTACATGTGCGAAATCGGGCTGGTGCTGAGCGAGCTCGGCTACCTCATCCGTCACACCCGGCGCTTTGCCAAGCGGCGGCATGTCCCCACGCCCTTGGCCCAGTTCGCCGCGTCCAGCTATCTCTCGCCCTCCCCTTATGGGAACGTGTTGATTATGAGCCCCTGGAACTACCCCCTTCTTTTGACCTTGGACCCACTGGCGGACGCTATCGCCGCGGGCAACACGGCCATCGTCAAGCCCAGCGCCTATTCTCCCGCCACAAGCCAAGTCATTGACGAGCTGCTCACAGAGTGCTTTCCCCCGGAGTATGTGACGGTGGTCACTGGCGGGCGGGCGGAGAACGCCGCGCTCCTGGAAAAAAAGTATGACCTCATCTTTTTCACCGGCAGTCAGAGCGTGGGGCGGGAGGTGCTGCGCCGCGCGGCGGAACATCTGACCCCCACTGTGCTGGAGCTGGGTGGCAAGAGTCCCTGCATCGTGGACTGCACCGCGAACCTCCGCCTGGCCGCGAAGCGGATTGTTTTTGGAAAATATCTCAACTGCGGCCAGACTTGCGTGGCGCCGGACTATATTCTCTGTGAGGCGTCCATAAAAGACGCCCTGGTAGCTGAGCTGCAAACCCAGATTCGCCTTCAGTACGGGGACCCTCCTCTTTCAAATCCCGACTATGGGCATATCGTCAACGAAAAACACTTTGACCGGCTGTGCGGCCTGCTGGATCAGTCCAAAATTGTCCACGGTGGAGAGATTTGCCGGGAGACGTTACAAATCGCCCCCACGGTGATGGACGCCGTCACCTGGGAGGACCCGGTGATGCAGGAGGAGATCTTCGGGCCAATCTTGCCGGTCCTGACCGTCGATTCCTTCGAGGATATCTATCCCCTGCTGGCTGTCCGGCCAAAACCTCTGGCGCTGTATCTCTTCTCTGAGAACCGCGCCCGCATCCGCGCCGTCATGGAGCGCTGCGCCTATGGCGGCGGATGCGTCAACGACACCATCATCCATCTGGCCACCAGCGAGATGGGCTTTGGCGGCGTGGGGGAGAGCGGCATGGGGGCCTACCACGGCCGGGCGGGCTTCGAGGCCTTCTCCCACCGCAAAAGCATGGTGGACAAAAAGACCTGGATGGACCTGCCCATGCGCTACCAGCCCTACAACCGGGGGCGGTACGAGAAGCTGCTGCGGCTGTTTCTGCGGTGAGCTTCTTTCCGGCGAACCATCGGTTATATTCTGAGAGGAGTTATCAAAGCATGGAATCCACCAAAACCAGACGCCCTCTGCGGCGTCTCCTTTTGGGCATCACGGCCCTTCTGATCGGTCTTGCTCTGGTTCTGAGCATCGCCGTATATGCCATCTGGCACCATGAGCTTTCTACCCTTATGAGTCTAGAGCAGATTCGTACCCGGGATGACACCCACCTGGACGGGTCCGTCTACAAGATGGAGGTCAGCGGCGGGTTCTATCTGGAGGAATTTTTAGAGCAGGGCGGCGTCCAAAGTGACAGCGAGCTGATCGCCTTTATTACCTCCCACATCACCAAAGGGCTCTTGGACATGGGCATCAGCGCTCCGGAGATTGCCTGTTCCTCCTTCACCGCGCAAACCCCGGAGGGGGATCGGCTCTTTGGCCGGAACTACGACTTCTCCAAGACCAATACCTGCTTGGTCTTTACTGAAGGCGGCGGAGACCGCCACGCCACCATCTCCACCACGGACCTGCAGTTCCTGGGCATTGGCGTGGACGCGGACCTTGAGGGCCTGATGGACAAAATCACCTGTCTCGCCGCGCCCTACACGCCTTTGGATGGTATGAATGATGCCGGTGTGAGCTGCGGCATCTACATGTCCTATCAGGGGGCGGAGGCCGTGGCCACAGATCAGAACACCGACCGGCCCGACCTGACCTCTACCACGCTGCTGCGCTTGATTCTGGACTACGCTGACAACGTGGAGGAGGCGGTGGAGATCGCCGCCTCCTATGACCTCCATGATTCGGCCATGACCTCCTATCACTACATGGTAGCGGATGCCAGCGGCCGCAGCGCCATTCTTGAGTGGGTGAACGGGACGGACGCCACTGACAATGACGGCTCCGCCCGGGAGCTGGTGGTCACTTACAACGATAGCGACGACTACATCGGGCAGGCCGAGGCGGCGGCGGACTATCAATGGATCACAAACTTTATCATCCAGCCCGGATACTACGGCGAGGCTGAGCACCGTTCTGGCTACGACCGTTACGAAAAACTCTGTGAAGAGCTTTCCAAAACGGACGGCGTGGTGGCCGACGAGCAGGCCGCCATGGACATTCTCGCCAGTGTGGGCAGGCGCTCCTGGAATAACGACGACGCCAACAGCTGCACAGTGCACAGCGTTGTTTATAACTTGACGGACCGGACGGCTTTCTGGGTGCCCAACGAGCACTATGACGACAAGGCGGCCTGGTTCACCTTTCAGCTGCCGGCAGAATCCTGAGTCAGATGGGGGAGGGCCCAAGTCCCTCCCCCGTTTTCGTTTCTATAGACACACCGCCAACAGATGATTACCGGTTTTCCCAGGAACGGCTTCATACTTTTTGAAGCCGTTTCAAACCGGCAGGGTGGAGTTGACTTTCCAGGCAATTTTCTATAAAATAGTTCCATACTGGAAGAATCAATACGGGAGACTGAAGCTTTGCACCGGCTTCATGGGGGCGTTTTTATGAAAGACGATCAGACGGCCGCGCGGGCGTTTCTGGGTGCCCTGATTCTTGCTGGAATCGCGTTTTTTGGCGGCGTGCGCTATCCATTCGGTGACTCTGTGCCCCCGCCAATATGGGTGCAGCTTATCAAAATTTTTGTGATTGATTTTGTCTGCCTGCTGGCATTCCTGGGGGTGGACCATGCTCTGTCCCGGAACCATGCGGCTCTGCGGGCGCTTCCGGGGGCCCTGATTCTCACCGCCATGCTGTTTTTGAGCGGCAGTGTGGGGTTTCCCTATGGGGAGCCCGGATTCCCCCCGGTGTGGCAGGCACTGATGGGGCGTTTCGTTATAATTTTCCTTGCGCTTTGGGCGTTTATTCGGGTGGGCCAAGTCCTCTCTAAGCGGCGGAACCCGTAAAAATTTAAAAACCACCCAGGGGAGGGAGCCGCAGCTCCCTCCCCTGGTCTCTTGCAGTAAAGGCTTCCCCAAGCCCGGGAATCCACGTCCAGAGCATAAGCTATCTCATTTCTCGTGAAAATGCCGCCAAACCGCCTCCGCCGTGTCCCGGGGCACCACCGCCGCCAGGGTATCCACGTCTGCCTCCCGGATAGCCCGGATGGTGCTGAAATGTTTGCGCAAAGCCTCCCGCCGCTTAGGACCCACTCCGGGGATGCCGTCCAGCACGGAACGGGTGGCGCTTTTACTGTGGCTCTCGTGGTGATAGGTGATGGCAAAACGGTGGGTCTCCTCCTGAATCTGCCCGATCAGGGAAAATACCGCCTGGTTGCCTGCAATGCCAATTTCCTCGCCCTCCGGCGTCACCAGCGCCCGGGTCCTGTGGCGGTCGTCTTTCACCATGCCAAAGATTGGTATGGTGATCCCAAACTCTTCCGCTACCATCAGCGCGGCCTTAGCATGGGTCTCGCCGCCGTCGATCAAAAACACGTCCGGCAGGGGCAGAAATTTCTCATCCCCGTCTGCGGCCCGTTGGAGTCTGCGGCGCAGCACCTCCTGCATAGAGGCGTAGTCGTCGGGATGCCCCTCCAGGGACTGAATTCGGAACCGGCGGTAGGCGGATTTCAGTGGCCGGACGCCGCTGTACACCACCATGGAGGCCACGATATCGCTCCTGCCGGTGTTAGAAATATCAAAGGACTCCATGCGCCTTGGCGGCGCGGGCAGGTTCAGCATCTTCTCCAGCAGCGTCAGGGTGTAGGCTACCCGCTCCTCGGCGCTGGTGGCCCGCTCCGCCTCCTCTGCGGCGTTTCGCTGGGCCATCATCCGCAGCTCCGCCTTCTCACCCCGCTGGGGTACGTGGACCCACACCCTGTGTCCCGCCCGCTTGGTGAGCACTTCAGAGAGCTCCTCGCACTCACCGGTATCGATCGGGAGCAGAATCTCGTGAGGCAGCACCGCCCGGGGCAGGTAGAACTGAGCCGTCAGGGTGGAGAGCATCTCTTCTTCCGTCTCCTCCATAGGTGCATCGAACAGCTCTGTCTCCCGGCCTGCCAGGTTGCCGTTTTCCATGTGTAAAATGGCGTAACAGCACTTGCCTGCACCCCGGTACAGCCCCCAGATATCCGTGTCGGCGCAGAGGCCGGCGATGACCGTCTGCTTCTTGGATAGGGCTCCGATGGCATGGATGCGATCCCTCAGCGCCGCGGCCTGCTCAAAGTGCAGCGCCTCCGCCTCCGCTTCCATTTCGGCGGTCATCTCCCGCAGGAGCTGCTTGCTCCTGCCCTCCAGCAGCTGCACCGCCTGCTGGATGCGGCGGTTGTACTCCCCGGCGCTCATCTCCGGGCGGCAGAAGCCGTCGCACCGGCCCATATGGAAATTGAGGCATGGCCGCTCTGTGCCGATATCCCGGGGAAATTTCCGGCTGCAGGTGGGCAGGCGCAGGGCGGAGAGCACTGCGTCCAGGGCCTGCCGGGTCTCGAACCGTCCGCCGAAGGGACCGAAATACCTGGCGCTGTCGTTCGCGTATCTGCTGACCATCGTGAAACGAGGATAGGTCTCTCTGGAGAGGCGGACGAAGGGGTATCCTTTGTCATCCTTCAGCAGAATATTGTAGCGCGGCATATGGCGCTTAATCAGAGAGTTCTCCAGCACCAGGGCTTCAAACTCGCTGGAGACGAAAATTGTGTCAAAGTGGTCAATCTGAGATACCATCTGGCGGGTTTTGACCGTGTGGGATGCGCTGTCCTGAAAGTATTGGCTGACCCGGTTTTTCAGTTTCTTCGCCTTGCCCACATAAATGACCTTGCCCATCTTATCCATCATAAGATAGACTCCTGGCGCCAGGGGGAGATCGGCAGCCTTTTCCTTTAACTCCTCGCGGGTCATGGGCATTCCTCCTTCGTAAAATCTAAGCGATCCGCCGTATGCCAAAAGGCCGCCCTCTCCTCTGGAAAAACGGTGCTGCCGCTGGCAGGGCAGGTTCTGAAAAAGCCGGCGCAGACAGTCACGCCGGCCACACATGCAGCCTGTTTGCTTTCAGCCGCAGCCAGACACCCCTTCTTCCAGCGCCTGTCTCACAGTAGTATATCACCGAAACTTGCACAACAGAAAAAGCGACCCCTGTTGGAGCCGCTTTTTTCATGGCTTGTCTTATTCACCGAAATTGTCCTGTACCAGCTCCACCAGGGCAGCCACAGCTTCTTTCTCGTCAGAGCCATCCGCAATCAGGGTGATGGTGGTGCCTTTCACAATGCCCAATGACAAAACACCCAGCAGACTCTTGGCATTGACGCGGCGGTCCTCCTTCTCCACCCAGATACCGCTTTTGAATTCATTGGCCTTCTGAATAAAGAAAGTAGCGGGTCTGGCATGCAGGCCTACCTCGTTGTTGACAGTGATCTCCTGTGTATACATAGACAGCTCTCCTTTACACCAAATCAGTTTTAGCAATATGGCAAAGCTAAATTCCGATAGTACCATCATACCCGCTTTTTGTCTCTGCGTCAACCACGATTTTCACAAACATTCACGAGAAATGTCCCCCGCCCAAAAATGCTTTTGTAAGTTTAGTCCATCTATGTAAAGCAAATATGGAACGTACGCTGCCGCCCGCCCTGTCTTCCATATTTTTTCAAAAAAGCAGAGGGAGCGGCACAGGCGTCCGCTCCCTCCCGGATGGAGTGGGAGAGCTTAATAATTCTGGGCCTTGATCTGGAAATAAGCCTGGGGATGCTTGCACACCGGGCATACGGCCGGTGCGGACTCCGCGATCTCCACATGGCCGCAGTTGCGGCAGAACCACATGACCTTTTCGCCCTTCCGGAAAACCTCACCCTTTTTCAGGTTATCCAAAAGCTTCAAATAGCGCTCTTCATGGGTCTTTTCAATCTTGCCCACACCCTCAAACTGCGCGGCCAGGGCCAAGAAGCCCTCTTCCTCGGCAGTGCGGGCCATCTCAGCGTACATATTGGTCCACTCCTCATGCTCACCTGCGGCGGCCGCCACCAGGTTCGCTGCTGTGTCACCAATGCCATTGAGTGCCTTAAACCACAGCTTGGCGTGTTCTTTTTCGTTCAGAGCCGTCTCCTGAAAGATCGCCGCAATCTGCTCATAGCCCTCCTTCTTTGCCGCGCTGGCAAAATAGTCATACTTGTTCCGGGCCTGAGACTCCCCTGCAAACGCGATCCACAGATTTGCCTCTGTCTTGCTTCCCTTGAGTTCCATACACACGTTCCCCTTTCAATATCTTTATCTTTTTTCCGCACATGCGGGACAAACTCCGTGAAAAACCAGGTCATGGCCGCGAACCGTCCACCCTGCTGCAACACGGCCCTGGTCCAGCGCAGCATCATAGGCAGGTGCGGCATCTGCCAGAGCGCCGCAGCAATCACAGCGAATATGGCTGTGAGGCTGCAAAACGCCATCGAACCGCGCCATCGGCCCCTCCAACTCCTGAAGACAGCCCTCCTGCGCAAGCTGATGCAAATTTCGGTAAACCGTGCCGAGGCTCAGCTGGGGCAGCTCTTGTCGCAGTCCATCATATACCATCTGGGCAGTAGGATGCTCCTTGGACGCCATCACCGCTTGATAAATGCGTTCTCTTTGCTGGGAGTAGCGGCGCCGTTCCATAGGCCCCTCCTTAATAGTAATGATTCTTTTTATTAATAATAACACACATTTTTTAAATTGCAAGTCCTTTTTCAAAAAAATTCCTCGGCTGAACTGACTTCTTTCGGAGACAATAGCAGACGTGGGTATCGCGCATTTCAACCCGCGCAAAAGGAGGAGACAAGTGTGAAAAGAAGTCTGGCGCTCTTGCTGGCCTCTTTGCTGGTGGTCTTCGGCCTGACTGCCTGCGGCAACGATAAAAAGCAGGATCAGGGCAACCAGGACAGCGCCGTAGTGGGCGACGATACCGTTGGAAACAACGGCAGCACCGCCAACGACGGCCTGACCGGTAACAACGCCACTGATAACGGCGATAAGAACAACACCAACAAGGATGACTCGCTTTTAGACGATGCGGAGCAGGGTGTGAACGACGCCGTTCAGGATGCGGAAAACGCCCTGAATGATGTCACCGGAAATGCCCAGAACAACAAGGTCCGCGCCCGCAACCGCAGCGGAGACCTCAGGGATATGGAAAACGGAGTGGCACGAAACAGCACACTCTAATGCTTCCCATACACGCGGAGCCCCGGCAGATGCCGGGGCTCTGTTTCTCTAGATTTGCAAAGCGCCCACCAAAGCATATGCCTCCTGTTCCCCGCAATATGTGCCAGGAGAGATCACATTGCCCCGATCGAAAAAACCTTGATCGGCCAATACCGCATGCCCATATGTCAAAGCGACCTCAGGATGGATGTCATCGTTTGAATCACACCTTGTCTGGCCCTGTCTTTCCCCAGACGCTGGGGAGATCGTGTGAAGGGAAAAGAAAAGCGGATGTTTTTACAGAATGTGTCTTTCTTATTTTGGAAAGCTGTGATACAATGCATCCATAACGCAAACGATTTTCTAAGGAAAGGCGGTTACTTGGATGCGGAAAACAAAAATTGTCTGTACCCTGGGTCCTGCAACGGATCGGGACGGCATCCTCCGGGAAATGCTGCTGGCTGGCATGAATGTGGCCCGCTTTAATTTCTCACACGGAAGCCACGAGGAGCACAAGGGGCGGCTGGATGCGCTCAAGGTTCTGCGGGAGGAGCTGCAGCTGCCAGTGGCAGCCATGCTGGACACCCGCGGCCCGGAAATTCGTTTGAAGACCTTTGCCGCGGGAAGTATTCAGCTGCGGACTGGCCAGGAATTCACACTCACTACAGAGAATATTGTGGGCGACCAGGACCGCTGTGCCATCACCTACAGCGATCTGCCGCAGGATGTCAGAGCCGGAGACACCATTTTGCTGGATGACGGCCTGGTACGGCTAACCGTGCTGGAAACGCTTCCTACGGCGATCCGCTGCCGGGTGGAAAACGACGGTGTGATGAAGGACCGCAAGGGCGTTAATGTGCCCAATGTGCGGCTGTCCATGCCTTACATGAGCCAGCGGGACCGGGAGGATATTCTCTTTGGCGTCCAGCAGGGCTTTGACTATATTGCCGCCAGCTTTGTCCGCACCGCCGCCGATGTGCGGGAGATTCGCCGCCTGCTGGACCAGCAGAATTCCAGCATCCAGATCATTGCAAAAATTGAAAATCAAGAGGGCGTCAGTAATGTGGCGGACATTCTGGCCGCTGCGGACGGCATCATGGTGGCCAGAGGCGACATGGGCGTGGAGATTGACTTCACCGAAATCCCCATCATCCAAAAGGAGATTATCGCACAGTGCGTGGCCTGCGGGAAACCCGTGATTACTGCCACACAGATGCTGGACTCCATGATGGAACACCCCCGCCCCACCCGGGCGGAAATTACCGATGTGGCCAACGCTATCTATGATGGGACTTCCGCTATCATGCTCTCCGGTGAGACAGCGGCGGGCAAATATCCGGTGGAGGCCATCCAAACCATGGATGCCATCGCGCAGCGGACTGAGTCAGACATCAATTATGCTAAACGAATGCGCAACATGGCAAACCAGGGCCGGCTCTCGATTGCCGCGGCCACTGCCCATGCCGCGTGCACCACTGCCATGGACATTGGTGCTGACGCGATTCTCACGGTCAGCAAGAGCGGCACCACCGCTCGCCTGGTCAGCCGCTTTCGTCCCGGAACCACTGTGGCAGCCCTGCTGATGGACCCTCAGGTACAACGGCAGATGGCTCTGTACTGGGGTGTGGTGCCGCTGACCATGCCTCGTGCCTCCAGTACAGACGAATTGGTGGAGTTTGCTGTTCAGGCCGCTGAGGAGGCAGCGCTGGTAAAACAGGGTGATCTGGTGGTCGTCACCGCCGGTGTGCCGGTGGGGGTCTCCGGCACCACCAATATGATCCGTGTCCGGCAAGTGGGCGGCTCCCTGCTGAATGCCATCGGAATCGGAGATAAAAAGGCCGTGGGTCCCCTGTGCGTCTGTCATACGCTGGAGGAAGTCGCAGACAAATTTCGTCCCGGCAGTGTGCTGGTGGTTCCCTATACCACAAACGACCTCCTGCCCTATGTCCGTCAGGCAGCCGCCGTCATCAGTGAGGAGGCCAGTGGAGATGGCCACACCGCCACGATTGGCCTCACTCTGGATATTCCCGTGATTGTGGGAGCTTCCGGGGCCACCCGCCACCTGCAAGATGGCATGATGGTCAGCGTCGACTGTGCCCGCGGCATGGTGAGCTCCCTTCCGCAGTGAATGCGGTTTGGGTTTTTAAGCGTATTTCCTTCCCGAAACAGCAGCGGGATGCTCTGATGAATTAGAAGGCGAATGTTTCCCCGCAAAGCTGACCATCCATAAAATCCAGTCCGAACGCCAGTTAAGCGTTTTCTGTATAAGCATCCAGAAAAACGCCGCTTCTTGGCTGTTTCGATTGGAAGCGCAAAACGAAGAACCAGCTCGGATGACCTGGTTCTTCATGAAATGACAGTTTCCGAACAGCTTCCATTTTTTATTTTCTAAAAAGCAGGGAGAGTAGAGGATGCCTCTACTCTCCCTTTCAAAATACTTTATGCAGGCCCTGAGGCGGCTCAGTCCTTGAAGAGCTCCTCGGGGCTGGGGACCTGAACATCCAGGGGCAGAGCAATCTTCGAGACGTTGATGAGGTGGATGTAGTCCACGTTCTCGCACAGAATGTTATTCCCCCACGTGCCGCAGCTCTCAGACACCGCCGGACTCAGCCCGTTCGTGCTCGGGCCCCATGCGTCCGGAGTCGGCTGGTTCACCAGTACCCGCGCCACAGGAATCCGCTCGCCATAGTACTCAATATGCTTGCGGTCATTGCTGAAGATACCCGCCGTGTGCCCGATGCCACCGGCCTCCTCCATGTTCTGGATCGCCATCGCCACGGCCTCCTCAAAGCTCTCATACCCCTTCAGCACCACAATGGGACCCATGATCTCCTTGTTCAGCACATTCGCCTTCCCCACCGCGTCGATCTTCAAGCCCATGACCTTTGTGTCCTTCGGAATGTCAAAGCCCGCCGCCTTCGCAATCACCGGCGCGTCTTTTCCCACCAGCTCCGGCACCGGATGCCCGTCATGGAACAGCACGGCCCCGAACTTCTCCACGTCCGCCTTGTCCTCAAACAGCACCACGCCCTCGTCCTTCAGTGCCTGGAAGAACTTCTCCTCTTCCTCCTGGGGATAGAGCAGCAGGTTGTCCCCGTCGCACAGGATGCCGTTGTCGCTCCCCACTGCCGTCACCGTCATCTTCGCCGCTTCCTTCAGGTCATACCCACGGTCCAGAACCACCGGCGGGTTCCCGGGGCCCACGCCGTACGCCGGCGTTCCGCTGGAGTACGCCGCCTTCACCATCCCGCTGCCGCCGGTGGCGATCACCAGGTCGCACGCCTCCATCAGCGCCTGGGAGTTCGCCAGCGTCACTTCGCTCAGCACCTGGATCAGGTCGGCCGGGGCGCCGCACTTCACCATTGCCTCCCGGATCAGCTCCACCGTGTGGGTGGTGGACTTCGCCGCACGGGGCGCGGGAGAGACGATGATCGCGTTCTTCCCCTTCACCGCGTCCATGAAGTTCCCCAGCGGGGTCACATTTGGGTTCGTCGCCGGTGTCACGCACGCGATCACACCCACAGGGTGCGCCACCTCGATAATCCCCGTCTCCTTGTTCTCGCTGATGATCCCCACGGACTTCTTATCCCTCAGGTATGCCCAAAACGCCGCCGGCGTGTCCGTATTCTTGCAGATCTTGTCCTCATAGTACCCCAGCCCTGTCTCGTCCACGGCCTCCCGGGCCAGTTCAGCAGCATGCTGATAGATGATCTTCGCCGCCTCGTACACCAGTTTGTCGGTCTGCGCCTGGTCGTAATCCTTGATCGCTTCCATGGCCTCCCGGCCTCTCTCCACATATTCCTGAATTGTCATCCTTCTTCCTCCATTTCTTTTAATTGTTTTAATGGACGGTCCGTTCCAAGACGGCCGCTCAGACATTGTTGGCTACCGCATCGGCAACCAGTTCAAAAAATTCCACAAAGCGAAGGTACTCCCCCTCGCTGGGTTTGATAAGGTTCACCACCGGCGGAACCAATATCCAGGTCGCAGAACCAATCATGCTCTCGCAGGATATCTTCCAACTGCCACCTTGTGTATGAGACACCTGAATCTCCCGCAGCTCCAAAGAACGAATGCGTTCCCTGATCAGGGGATGATTCAGCCGCTCCAGCGTACTGTCCAGCTCCGGTCCCTCTTTGCCGGAGAGGTAAATCCACTGTGCCTCCCTTCCCTGCTGCCGGACGGTGAAGCTGCAGGTCCCCCACTCCTGAAACTGGGAGCCGGTTGGAATCTCCGTGCTCAATTCCAAGTTGTAAGAGATGGCCATCAGCCGGTTCTCAAAATGGTATTTGAGCTCCAGATACGGCAGATATCGCAGCTCCCGCAGCGCAAGCCGTCTGCACAACAGCTGCGACTCCTGGCCTGCACAGTGGCTCCCCAAGGCAAAGGCCATCTGATCCGCCACATATCCTAGGCTCTTGTCCACTCGCCGGGACACACTGGAATTTCTGGCCTTATGGTTGTTTCGGTTCGGAGATCGCCGGATGGTCATGTTCATTTGCACTCTCTCCGTTCTGCTCAGTCATGGCTGCTTGACTTCTGGGTCGAAGCGCGCTGATTCATCCACTCCACCACGGCTTCATCCCAAACGGGCAAATATTCGGAGCGCTCCCGCACCCGGTTCACGTAAGTCTCCAGCGGAACAGTCTCATTAACGGGGATCTTGTGGGCCTTATTCCAGACAAAGGCATAGATCGCCACAATGGCCATGACAACACAAGCCTGGGGGAGTACATACGCCAGGGTAGAAATCGCATAGACGGCGCCAAGGATGCCGATGGGCATCACGATTTTGGCGGCTGGCGCCTTCCATAGCCGCGGGAAATCGGGATACTTTTTCCGCAGCACCAGCACATCGATCATCGCGATGCAGTAAGTGACCAGCCAGGTAATGCAGGCCATGTTGATGAACATGGTGATCACATCGGAGCTGCCGCCCTGTATCGTGATGTAGACGGTGGTCAGCAGCATCAAAAACACCGTGAACACCAGTCCCCACATGGGCACCCGATACTTGGGATGGAGGTTTCCAAAAAACTTGGGCACCAAATTCTCCCGAGCCATGCCGTACAGCATCCGCGGCAGTGCCGCCATATAGGCGTTGGCGGTGGTGAAAGAGGCCAGGATGGTCAGGATGCTCATGGTCATGCCGCCCACCTGGCCCAGCATTGCCACAGAGGCATCCACCTGGGGCGTGGCGGAGGCCGCCATCACGCTTAAATCCGTGTACTTGACCGCGCCATATGTGAAAATCACGTCCACAATGTAAATGGTGATCAGGCCGGAAATCAAGGCATAGGGGATATTCTTGTAGGGCTTCTTATTCTCCTCTGCCATGGGACAGGCGAATTCAAAACCGATGAAGAACCAGACCGCTGTCCCTACGGAGCCAAACACGGCGCTCCAGCCGCCCTCCGGCAGGAAACCGGCGTTTTCCGGGATGGCCACTGCAGCGCCCATGGCCTCACCGGTACCCGCAGCGCCCAGGATCGCCATGGCAAAGTAGATAATCATCATAATGATGGTGACAACGCCCTCTACTTTTCCATACATACCCACATCAAAAATATTTACCAGCAAGGCAATGGCCAGCAGCGTCAGACTGACCGCCCACTGTGGAATGCCGGAGACCTCCTCCAAGGTGAGGCCACCCATGACCAGCTGCGTTCCGCCATCGCAGGCAATCAGCATCACGTAGCCGCTCAAAACGGCAAAGGTTGCCCAGAAACGGCCCAGAGCGGGCGAGGTGTAGTCGGAGACCATGCCGCCGCCAGGAATCATGGCCGTCAGCTCACCAAAAGCAAAGGCGGCCACCATCATGGGAATCATACCAATGGCGGCGGAAATAAACGTCGCGTGTCCGGCGGAGGCCGCCACGCTGCTGACAGAGAACATGGCCGTTCCGGATACAACCAAGCCCACGGCGGCGCCATAGGAGGCTGAAAAGCCCAGAGCCCTTTTCAGTTTCGTGTGTTCATTACTCATAGTTTTCTCCCTTTTTGCAGTTTTTTATAGAAAGGGGTCTCTCCCTCTAACGGTGGGCGGCAGACAGGCGCCGCCGCCATGCCGACAGATACCTGTGTTTCAGGCGTTGTACGCCTTCATCAGCAGGTCATAGAAGTCCTGCACTGTAAGCTCTCTGGGATTATTAGGAGTGGACATGTTCCGGAAGGATGCCTCTGCCAGGGCCTGAAAATCCTTGGGGTCAATCACATCAAAATCCCGCATCTTCGGAATCTTGACGTCTTCACAGATCGACTTCATCGCATCCACGCAGCTGTAAGCTGCCTCTTCTGTGGTCATGCCAGTGGTATCCACGCCAAGATGCCGGGCGACCTCGGCGTATTTTTTCATATTACTGGGAATGTTGAATTCCGTCACGGTCGTCAGCACCATGGCGTTGGAAACACCGTGGGGGGTATCATAGCGTCCGCCCAGAGCCTCTGCAATGCAGTGGATCGCAGCCACGTCAGAGTAGCCGAACGCCACGCCCGCCATGGTGCTTCCCAGCATCATGGCTGCGCAGGAGTCCTTCGTCCGCTGGTAGACTGCCTCCCGGATATTTGCACCGATGAGGTCAATGGCGTACAGTGCGAATGCGTCCGTAACCGGGGACGCCGCCTTACAGGTGTACGCCTCCAAAGCGTGAATGAGTGCGTCCACACCCGTAGACGCCATCACTTTTTCTGGAAGTCCCTGCAGAACATTCGGGTCCACAAGCGCCACCTTCGGGGCAATCTTCAAATCCAAAATATTCAGTTTTTCGTGGGCCTCTGTGTCCGTGATCACCGCGTCAAATGTCACCTCACTGCCGGTGCCGGCTGTGGTGGGGACGGCAATCAGGGGGATAATCGGGTTCTCCAGCAGGGCGGGGGCCGCCCAGGTCCGGATGTTGCCGCCGTTTGCCAGCAGGGTGCCCACGGCCTTAGCCGTGTCCATGGAGCTGCCGCCTCCGATGGCGATCATGCCGTCCACCTGATGCTCCTTAGCAAATTCCGCACCGGCAATACAGTGGACATCTCGGGGGTTTGGAACGATCTGGTCGTAGATAACATAATCCACGTGCTCTGCTTTTAAAGACTCCTCGATCGGCTTTACAATTCCGCACGCAATAATGCCCTTGTCTGCAATGACCATCGCTTTTGTAATTCCCAGCTTTTTGGCCTCCGCTCCGGCCCGGGTGAGGTATCCCTCGCCAAACTCAATCCGTGTGGCTAATTGAAAGGTAAACGGTGAAACTCCCATGACAGATGCCTCCTTTTATAAGATGGCCTACTAATATAGCAAATTTTATGCCAACTCAAAGTGTAACCATCCAAGACACCATGTATGGGCTAAAAGATTGTTGGATTCGCTGCTTCTATTCCAAAAAAGCTATTGAATCTGCCGATGGAAAAAGGCTGCCAAGCAGTCCCTGGAATATGCTCAGCAGCCGGCGGCCAAAATTTACATGTATAAATTTTAGCCATTCTTACAATAGTGTAAAATTTATATACATTTCCGCAAAAATATCTAATATATCCAATCAATATGTAAATATTTTTAGAAAGATTGTTAAACTTTAATATAAAGTCCATGCTTGTTCTCTGGCAAGAGCGTTCCATCCCGTACCACAACATGCCCATTGACAATCACCCAGGATATCCCGTCCGGAGCCTCGTCGGGGTTTCCCCGCGTCACATAATCCGCCCGGTCCATGATGGTATCGTAATCAAAAATGACCATGTCGGCGTTTTTCCCCATCTCTAAGCTGCCAATATCTTTCAGTCCGAATCGCAAAGCCGGCAAAATTGTGATTTTCCGGATCGCCTCCATCAAAGACAGCTCTCCCTGTTCTCTGACAAAGCGTCCGATCAATCGTGGATAGGTCCCTGCCATCTCCGGGGAGCCAGCCATCGGGTAACAAGGACCATCAGATGCGTTGGTAGAAACATATACATAATCCTTTTGAAGCGCCATTGCTACCGCGTCGCTGTCCCCCACGAACGCAGTGATCAGGGTAGATGGACTATTCTCCCGCAGGTGCCGAAATAACGGCTCACTGCAGGTCTCCCCCAGATGAATTCCAGAGCTGATCACCAGGTCCTGATAGCTCTTGCCGAGATACCCACTCTGCCAGCCCGGATCAAAAACGCCCGTTCCAATGCACACGGTATATGCGTCGTATACGCCGCTATCCGCAGTGATATCCAGCCCGCTCCGCCGGGCCTGATCAATCAACTCCAGTGCTTTTGGCATGGTCCCCGCCATGCCGACCATATACATCAATTCCAGCAAGTGAATGCTGGCCTCTGTCTTTGCCGCCAATTCAAAAATCTCATCCAAGGTCTCTAGCGCCTCTCGTCCGTCCTTTCGCAAATGGATGGTCACTGGCTTGTGATACGCTTTTGCAACCTTGGTGATTTCAAAGAGCTCTTTACTGGATACCCCTGGAATCAGCTCCAAAGAAAAGCAAATGCCACAGGCACCAGACTCCATAAACCGGGCCGCCAGATCCACCATGGCTCCGATTTCCCGCTCCTCGGCCGGCTCATAAATACTCTTGATTCCCACCGCGTCCCGCAGGGCGAAGGATTGGGAGACAAAAAAACCATGATTGATGATAAATCCCTCTTCGGCAATATTCCGAATGGTCTTCCCGTTCAGGCTCCTCTCCCCTCCCAGCGTGGTGGTTCCGCCCTGCCTGACAATGCACTCCGCCGCATATGCGTTCCCGTCCACATGAGAGTGGAAATCAATAAATCCAGGCGAGACATACCTGCCCCTTGCGTCAATCACTTCCCGCGCTTCCAGGGGGCTGCTTGTAATTGCGGCAATTTTTCCGTCTCGTATTCCGAGGTTCACCTGTGCAAAGGACTGGCGGACCACATCAATGATCGTTCCATTCACAACAGCCAGATCGAATCCGTCCTCCGGTAGTTTCATATCGTTTCTCCCACCTTAATCCGGTTTGCCCATGGTCTTCAGGTACTTGTATACCGTAGCGCGGCTGATCCCCAAAGCATCCGCCGCCCGCCGAATATTGCCGCCATACCGTTCCACCGTCTTGTACACATAAAGCCTGCACAGATCCTCCAGCGTTTCATCACGGTTCAGGTCCACAGAAATTCCCACAGGTTCTCCTACAGATTTCAGAATTTCATCCGGAATGCATTCCCTGCCGATGATCCTGGTATCCGCAATGATTACCATGCGCTCTATGACGTTCTCCAGCTGGCGTACATTCCCTGGCCAATCGTACTTTCTCAGAATCTGAATGGCATCCGGATGAATCCGCATATCCCCCTTTGGATTAAACTTATTCATAAAATACCGGATAAACAGATCAATATCATCTTTTCGCTCTTTGAGCGCCGGAATTTTAATGTGAATGATATTCAGTCTGTAAAAGAGGTCCAGACGGAAATTTTTCCGTTCAATCTCCGAGATAATATCCTTATTCGTAGCGGCAATGACCTGAACATCAAATGCAATCGGATCACTCCCCCCAATCCGGACAGCCTGCCGTTCCTGCAATACCCGCAGGAGCTTTGCCTGCATGTCTAAAGGCATATTGGTAATCTCGTCCAAAAACAAAACGCCTTTGTTCGCCATTTCAAATTTGCCCTGTTTTCCGCCCCGTCTGGCCCCAGTATAGGCCCCCTCCTCGTAGCCAAAGAGCTCACTTTCCAAAAGTCCGCTGGGCAGGGCGCCGCAATCCACCGCAATAAATGGGCCGGCCTTCCGGGGTCCCTCACTGTGAATTGCTTGGGCAAGCATCTCTTTGCCGCTTCCGCTCTCTCCCTCAATGATGGTGCTGACTTGAAAGCTCGAAGCCTTCTTCGCCAGTTCAATGACCATTCTCATGGACTCAGACCGGCTTTTGATGTCCTGAAAGGTGTACCGGCTGGTGTTGCCTGTATACAGCTTTTTGGCCAGCTTTTTGATATCGGAATAGATCGTAAAGACCCAGATTTCGCTATTTCGGTCGGCTTCATGCTCAGCTATCTGGTACTTATTAAAAAAACACTGACAGCTCTCGCCCAAGGTGTTATTGATGCTGACCTTATTATCACACTTGGAGTACTGGGAACTGAAGGGATATTTTTTCAGTTCCTCTACTGGCGGGCTGGTAATGATAAAACTGATGTCCTTACCGATGAGAGAGTCATTTTTCATTCTCAGGAGTTCAGTGAGCTTTCGATTGTTGTGGGTGATACGCCCGCTGTCACTGACGTAAACAACCCCATCTGAAACTGTGTCAAGAATGAGCTGCTTTTCTTCCGTCTCCTTTTCCACCAGCGCCTGACTGCGAAACCAGCGCAGGCTGTTTTCAATCGCGCGCTCCACGGCGACCGCAAAGGAAAGGATATACTCATCCATTCTCTCCGCAATGGTGTAGAAGCCAACCATGCCAATCATCTGATAATTTGCGGAAAAGATCGGTGCTGCATAGCCTGCAAGTCCGTGGAAGCATTCAAAATAATGCTGCGCCCCCGCGGTAGCAAATGGGCGGCAGGTCTCTGAGACCAGGGAGAAGCAGTTCGTTCCGGCACAGCCTTCAGAAAAATCTTCAATCTCACCAACCTTCTCCAATTTTTTAGAAAAGTTTCGGTGGGTATTGCTCATTCCGAACAGCTTTTTTCCATGTGCGTCCGTGATGATTCCATAGAAGCAGTCATTATCCCACGCCTCCAAAATGTCTGCAATCATCTTGCCGCCTGTCTGCTTTAAAAATGTCTCCTGCGTGTTTGGTGCCTCCCCGGGCGTGTTTGATGTATTTCCTTTGAAATTCATCTGAATGCGGCCGTTCCTGCACCGTTCCCACGATTGTCCGATTTCCTGGGAGATAATCGCATTGTTCAGCCCCTGCCCACGCATAAAGCTGCTCCACGCATACTCATATCCCATTAACTGGGGGTTTTCAATATTATAAAAGGGATTATAGCTTTGGCTCATCTCCGCAACCTCCCGCTTAAAGATTCGCTGGCCTCATTACCTGCCGAGTCCTGTGAAACGCTTTTTTGCTTCGCTCTTTTTTGTAGAGCCCGGATCGCAAGCTGAGGCGGCAAGCGGATGGCCTCCATTCTCCGGCTCAACTGTTTTTATGCTTGGTCAAATCGCCTCGGGAAGAGCCGCTAGTTTTTTCTATCTATCCTTGTATCAACCGCATGTGCTGACATCTACCCATAGGTTGATGTCTTTTGAAATTCTGCACAGCAGTTCTGATCAGTACCAGCAGTTGTTGCAGATCATCTGCTCTATATAGTACTTTTGCACGGCTATCCATGGTTAATTTCACCATTTTTCTTCATTTTAAGATTAGCACATTCAAACAGACATGTCCACAGCCAAAAACATGAGGTCTTTCTCCAAAAACGAAAGAAAATCACCAGAGGATGCCTGTCCGCATGGGTTAAGACAGTAATCCTCACCCTCCCGTTCTTGATAACGCGTTCAAAAGCAGTAGAGCGGAAATAAGTTCAAATTGGAGACTGCGTCTAACCAACTCATCGGCCTGCCGGGATAGGCGGAAGTAGCTTCCGCCAAGGACGCTAAGTGTCAAAACGTGGAATGAGCCGTCAAACAAAGGCGAATTGTTTCTGCCATCCGGTCTTTGTTTTGGCAGGTATGGATGACTGTAAGGCAGAGATTTTTAAACTGATATCCCAAACTGAACCGCTGTTCAGCGGAGCATATGCGGTTCGAAAGCAAAAAATTCCCTGCCCGGCTAAATCCTCCTGCAAAAGGACATTATATGAAACAGAGAGCCACCGATCCTGGATAGGCCCAAAAAAGCAAGGGTTACAGGTTCCCAGCCCAAATTCACCCCAGTGAAGCGGTTGCAATGGAAAAGGAGCAACGGCAGGAGATCCCTCCAACGTGGAGAAGAAGGCGGGACTCAAATTGCACCGCAGACAACAGTTTCAACGAATATCATCTTTACAAGGGCTTGCCGGGTCCGCCTGTATCCGCCCAGCTTATCCCACCTAATACTAGGCAAGCAAGAAAACAGCCCCTGTAACCATTGCGGTTACAGGGGTTCAGCTGTCAGGGACAACCATCCAACGCCTCCCTGACAACAGTCGTGATTTGGAAAGGAGGCGCAGCGGCGCGAGCGCGCTCTGACTTATAAAATAAGTCAGAGCAAGCGATAATGACGCTTGCTCTGACGTGGCGGAGAAGGAGGGATTCGAACCCTCGAGACCCTTTAGGGGCCTACATGATTTCCAATCATGCGCCCTCGACCAACTAGGCGACTTCTCCAAAGTTCAATTTTTCATCAACCAGTTTCCCTGGTGAACAGCGTTATTATTATACGAAAAGAGCGAGAGAAAGTCAAGCCCTAATTTTTCTTTTCTTCCAAAATCCGTCTCACTCCTGGCAGGCGCATGCCTGCCAGGAATAAAGTTCTATTTCAAGGTGACAACGGTGACACCGCTCTCTCCCTCGCCGTAGACGCCCAGGCGGAAACTCTTCACGGCCTTGTTCCGCCGCAGGATGTCGTGTACGGCCTTGCGCAGCGCGCCGGTGCCCTTGCCGTGGATGATGACCACTGTCTCCAGCTTGCCCATGACGGCGGCGGAGAGGAAGTTCTCCACGACCCCCTCAGCCTCCAAGGTCTCCAGACCGCGGATGTCCAGCTCCCGGGCGGCCGAAGAGCGCAGGGCCCGACCTGCGCTCTGCCGGATGGGCACAGGGGGTTGCTTTTTCCTGGCAGCCCGCTCGTCGTCCTCAATGAGCCGCACCTCGTCGGCCCGAGCCTTCATCTTCAAGATGCCGGCCTTGAGCTGCAGCATTCCGTCGCTCCCCACGGACACAACCTCCGCCGGCGTCTTCACGCCGGGCAGTTCCACCAGATCCCCCTTGCGGATAGGGCGGCTGGGCTTTGGAATTGGCTCCTGGCGTGCGTCGCGCTTGCTGACAGCCTCCTCCGCCTCGTTCAGCCGCCTGCGCAGGGCGGCACGGGCCTCGTTTTCATTCATGCTCCGCTCTGCCTTCGCCTGGGCCTTGCGCATCTCGCTCAGCTCGCTGAAAACCTGGTCCGCCGCAGTCCGGGCGTCCCGGAGAATCCGCTTGGCCTCCGCCTCGCCCCGGCTGCGGGCGTTCTCCTTGGCCCGCTCCATCTGCTCCCGAAACTCTCTGGCCTTCCGGGCGTCCTCCTCCCGCTGGCGGTAGAGCCGCTCCGCCTCCTGCTCCCGCTTTTCCAGGGCCTGGCGCTTCGCCTCCAGCTGGGTGAGGACATCCTCAAAGCGGACGCTCTCCCCATTCATCTGCTCTTTCGCCGCCGTGATCACGGTCTCTGGCAGTCCCAAGCGCTGCGAGATGGCAAAGGCGTTGGATTTGCCGGGGATGCCGATCAGCAGCCGGTAGGTAGGGCTCAGCGTCTCCACGTCGAACTCGCAGGAGGCGTTCTCCACCCCCGCCGTGGTCATGGCGAAGGTCTTGAGCTCCGCGTAGTGGGTAGTGGCCGCTACCCGGGCCCCCGCCTGCCGGACCTGCTGGATGACGGCGATAGCCAGCGCCGCGCCCTCCACCGGGTCTGTGCCGGCCCCCAGCTCGTCAAAGAGCACAAGGCTCCGCCGGTCCGCCTCCTTCAGGATGGCCACGATGTTCACCATATGGGCAGAGAAGGTAGAGAGGCTCTGTTCAATGCTCTGCTCATCGCCGATGTCCGCCAGCACCCGCTCATAGACGGAGACGGCGCTGCGGTCCGCCGCCGGAATATGGAGTCCGCACTGGACCATCAGCGTCAAAAGCCCCAGCGTTTTGAGACTCACGGTTTTTCCGCCGGTGTTGGGACCGGTGATTACCAAGGTGTCAAAGCTCTCCCCCAGCTCCAGGTCAATGGGGACCGCCTTCTTCGGGTCCAGCAGCGGATGGCGGGCCTTGCGGAGATGAATGGCTCCATCTCTGCGGATCTCCGGCCGCACGCCATTCATCCGGTAGCTGAGCTGGCCCCGAGCAAAAATCAAGTCCAGATGAACCAGCGTGTCATAATCCCACTGGATATCCTCCCGGTGGGCCGCCGCCTCTGCAGAAAGCTCTGCCAGAATCCGTTCAATCTCCTTTTGCTCCTTGGCCTCCAGTTCTACGTACTCATTGTTGGCCTGGACCACCCCCATGGGCTCCACGAACAGCGTGGCGCCGGTGGCAGAGACGTCGTGAACCAGCCCTGGCAGATCCCCCTTGTGCTCCGCCTTCACCGGGACCACGAACCGGCCGTCCCGTTGGGTGATGATGGTCTCCTGCAGAATCTTCCCATAGGTGGGCGAGGAGATGATTTTCTGCAAAATCTGGCGGCTCTTGGCCTGGGCTGCCCGCATGTGGCGGCGGATGTCCGCCAATTCTGAAGAGGCGGCATCCGCCACCGTGTCCTCATCAGGAAGGCACCGCTTGATCTTCTCCTCCAGGAAACGGTTGCCATGAAGGGATAAAAACAGGTGGTCGATGGCAGTCTTTTCCGCTGCGTCTGCGTTGAAATACTCCCGGGCTCTCCGGGCTGCGGTCAAGAGGTCCGCAATGATCAGCAGTTCTCGGTTGTTCAGGGCGCCGCCTCGGTCGGCCCGTTCCAGGGCCTCCGCCACCGGTCGTACTCCGGAAAAAGAGGGGCTGCCATGCAGTCCGATCATGGTCCTAGCGGCGTCAGTCTGGTCCAGCAGGCGCAGCACCTCCTCCGTCTCCGTCTCCGGGCGCACACGCAGTGCCCGCTCCCGGGCCTCGGCGCTGACGGCTTGATCGGAGAGCAGCGCCAGCACCCGGGGCAGCTCCAGGGTGCGAATGGATTTGTCAAATAACTCGCTCATGGCTCATTCTCCTGTTAAGTGGTTTCCCTTGATGGTCACTCATAGATATAGGGATTGGGAACCTCTAGCACCCAGGGCATCTGGTGGTTGAACTCCATCTGGAAGCAAGGACGGGGAAAGTCGTCCGGCAGCAGGTCGCAGCTATTTTTAAACCCCACGGAGAAGCCCTCTGCCAGATCGTACCAGCCCGCCGGAAACACCTCGCAGTCCCCCGACTGGGAAGAACCCTCCAACACCGTGCCCGCCAGATGATACCATCCGCCACCGGAGAGGTCCTGCTCCGTCCCCTGGTAATAGCACAGCTCCGCCGGCTTGGCGGGGTCCAGGCCCATGGCTTTAAAAAAATCCACCACCGCCCGGGGAAGCGTCCCCAACGCCGCCGCAAAATTCCGGCACCCCTCACATTCGCAGGTAATCCAGGACTCCGGGTGGGCTGCGTAATAGGCGCGGGTAGCTTCCACATCTACGGAAAGGCGATAATGTCCAAACATAAATTCTTGCATGGCATACTCCTTTTCGTAATATCAGGCAAAATAATACAAATTGTAATTTATTTCGACAATTCTTTCATAGGCTGAAGGCTTTTATAAAAATCCAAGGTCTGGAATCTCCGTTCCAGCTGCACGGCTACAAATGCCTCAGCCGCGCCGGCAAGACGACCCAAGGCCTCCTCCCCCACGGTAAAGGAATACAGCCGCTTGGGATCTCCATATACGATATGCCGCAGTGCGGCCACCGAATCCCGGCAAAGCGGCATGGAGAGAGTACTCTCGTGCGCACCACAGCTCTGGCACCGCAGCACGCCTTGTACTACGTCCAGCATCGGTTTTAAAGGCTCTGGGCAGCCGCAGTAAGCGCAGCTATCCACCAGCGGCTCATAGCCCGCAAGGGAGAGGAGCTTCCATTCAAACGCGGCTTTGACCAGTGCAAGGGGCCTGTGTAAAGCAGAAAGGGCGTACAAGCCGTTGAGCAGATGCCGCAGCAACTCCTCCGCTGCAGACTCCTCTGTGGTGACAGCCTCTGTCAGCTCCGCGAAGTAAAAGCCCAGCGACATGGCGTCCAGGTCTGCCCTCAGGCCGTCAAAGAGCGCGAGGGTCGTCCCCTCATTGGCATAATACCATCCTCCCTTATGATAGAGCGTCCACTCCGAATAGGCCAAAGATTGAGCACAGGCGGCATACCGGCAGCTTTTTCGCCGGGCTCCCCGCGCGATCACAGAGAGTTTGCCTCGCTCTGCTGTCAGAAGCGTCAGAATCTTGTCGGCCTCCTTGGTCTCCGTCTCACGGAGCACCACGCCTTTGATTACCATGTATGGTGTGAGTGCCACGCTGCCCTCCTTATTATGTACAGGGAGCATGGCTCCCCTACATCCCGCTGCGGGCAGCCTGATATATGAGATATACCAGCGGTTCGCCCGTTCGGCAAAATAACTCCCAAATTGTCTCCGGTTTCATGCAGCCCCTCCTTACAAGGGTATTCTGCGAAATCCGTCGAAAGCTATGTCTGGAAATCTCTGCCCTCAATTTCCATGGTCCGCATCTGTTCGGCAGTCATATGATTTTTTGCCCCGTAGCCGCTCCAATAGCGCGTGGAGGCCCGTACAAACAGTGCCTTGCTCAGCGGCATCCGCACAGAAACCACCTCGCTTCGCCCACTCTGCATCCCTGCGGCTAGACGCCGGATGCCCCGGTGCGCAAACCAGGCGAAAGGTGTGTCCAGAATCGCCTCTCCAGAGCCGATCCGCAGCGTCATCCCCCAGGGAAAGCCGTATCTCTTGCAGAAAAACCGCACCATCTTCACTGCCACCTGATTCTGCTCCGGCTCTAAAAAGCCGCAGTTCACCAATACATGAACGCGGGGACGGGGTGTACCGTCCCATGCCGCGAGGGTCTTGAGAAATGGGAGCAGTACTGCCGGCACGCCGTCCACATAAAGGGGAAACACCAACAGTAGATCTGTATATAGCTCAAAGGAAACCGGCCCGCCGGACACGGCGGCATACTGGTCTGCCGCTCCTTTCCAGTTCTGAAGAAGGTACTCAATATATCGCCTGGAGTTTGAGCGGGGTGCCCGAGGGCTGCCATTAACAATCAGGAGCCTTCCCATTTGTGCACCTCCTCCGTAATGGCCGAAGACAGCTCTTCCTCCCCAATAAAGCGAACTCTCCAGCTCCGAAACAACATATTATGGGCGTTTCGTGCCACCAGTTCCCGAAAGATTGCCTGCTCCTCCACTCCCGTGTCGCCGTAGGCCAGAATTACCGCGTCCTTTTCCACCACCGCACGCTGCATGTGGTGCGTCTCTCCATGATAGAGGCGGATAAACGCCTGCTGCACAGGAATAGACCGCTCCAGCATGGTTTTCATCGGCACATCATAGGAGCCGCAGAAAATGCGGCTCACATAGATCAAATCGCTGCTGCGAGCAATCAGTGGATATACGCTCACGGCGTCATCCCGGATCACACACCGTCCCGGTGTTTTGACCCAGCATCCAAAGCAGCCCCTGCAATTTGCAATCCGCAACTGATTCAAATCCAGATAATGCCAGTTCTTCCGGATCGGCAGCCCTGCTGGCAGCGGCGCGTCGCTCAGCAGCAGCCTCATGTTCTCATACTCCACAAAACCCCGTTCCAATCTAATCCTTTTTATTCACACGCCTCATACCGTCGGGATCAGGGGCTCTGCTCCTCTTCCTGCATGTTCAAACAAAATGCATCATCCCAAAGCAGGTTCCCAAATTCTTGCAGCCGCGCTTATCGTGGCCGTATCTGTTGCAACATGCTCCCATCCGGCTTTAATCGTCATGATAGCCGAAATTTCTGACATAATTGACATTATCCCGCCAGTTCTCCTTGACCTTCACCCAGGTCTCCAGATATACCTTTGTCCCCATGAATTTCTCCATGTCCTGGCGAGCCAGGGTGCTGACCTTCTTCAGCATCGCCCCCTGCTTGCCGATGATGATCCCCTTGTGGCTGGCCTTCTCACAATAGATCACCGCATCCACATCCACCATGCCGCTCTCCCGCTCGGAGAACTTTGTAATCTCCACGGCAGTGCCGTGGGGAATTTCCTTGTCCAGACACAGCAGCAGCTTCTCCCGAATGATCTCCCCCATCACCTGCCGCTCCGGCTGGTCGCTGGTCTGGCCGTCCGGGAAGAGCTGAGGGCCCTCCTGAGCGTACCTGTGCAGCTCCCCCAGCAGCTCGTCCAGGCCGCTTCCCGTGTGGGCGGAGATGGGGATAATAGCTTCAAAACCGTCCCAGGCTTGGTTGTAGGCAGCGATCACTGGCAGCAGCGCAGACGGCTCCAAGGTGTCGATCTTGTTGATACAGAGGATACAGGGGATTTTCTCCTCCCGGATGCGCTCGATCAGCGCCAGCTCCGGCGCGCCCACGTGGGCAATCGGCTCCACCAGCAGCAGCGCGCAGTCCACGTCCGAGAGGCTGGAGGTCACCACCTTCACCATATACTCCCCCAGGGCGGATTTGGGCTTGTGGAGGCCAGGCGTGTCCAGGAGGATATACTGCGTGTCCTCCCGGTTCACCACGCCATAGATGCGGTTGCGGGTGGTCTGGGCCTTGTTGGAGACAATGGCTACCTTTTCCCCCACCAATGCGTTGGTGAGGCTGGATTTGCCCACATTGGGCCGGCCGCAGACAGTAATCATGGCGACTTGTTTGATATTTGACATCAGGTGATCCTCAACTTTCTTTTGTTAAGCAATACTTTTTTCGCCTATTAGGCGCAGGGATACCGGCTTTGCCGATAGAATCCCGCTATTATGGCAGCATCTTCTTCAAATACTGCCCCGTGTAACTGTCGCTGCAGGCCGCCACCTCCTCCGGCGTGCCGGTGACAACCACCGTGCCGCCGCCGTCGCCGCCCTCCGGGCCTAGGTCAATGAGGTGGTCGGCGCATTTAATGACGTCCAGGTTATGTTCGATGACAACCACAGTGTTCCCATTATCCACCAGCCGCTGGAGCACCTCCAGAAGCTTGCGCACATCGTCGGTGTGAAGACCCGTGGTGGGCTCGTCCAGGATATAGATGGTCTTGCCGGTGGCGATCTTGCTCAGCTCCGTTGCAAGCTTCACCCGCTGGGCCTCGCCGCCGGAGAGCTCCGTGGAGGGCTGACCCAGCTTCACATACCCAAGGCCCACGTCCTGAAGGGTTTGGAGCTTGCCCCGCAGCTTTGGCAGGGCGGAGAAGAACTCCACGCCCTCGTCCACGGTCATGTCCAGCACATCGGCGATGTTTTTGCCCTTGTAGTGAACCTCCAAGGTCTCCCGGTTATAGCGCCTGCCTTTGCACACCTCGCAGGGAACGAAGATGTCCGGCAGAAAGTGCATCTCAATTTTCAGCACGCCGTCGCCGGAGCAGGCCTCGCATCGGCCGCCCCTGACGTTGAAGCTAAACCGGCCCGGGCCGTAGCCTCGACTCTTGGCCTCCTGGGTGGAAGCGAAGAGATCCCGGATATCGTTGAAAAGCCCGGTATAGGTGGCGGGGTTGGAGCGGGGCGTTCGCCCGATGGGACTCTGGTCGATATCCACCACCTTGTCCAGATACTCGATGCCCTCAATCCGGTCGCATTTGCCGGGATGGACCTTCATCCGCATCAGCTCCGCTCCCAGGCGCTTGAAAAGAATCTCATTCACCAGGGAGCTCTTGCCGCTGCCGGAGACTCCTGTAACCACGGTAAACGTCCCCAGAGGGAACTCCACATCCACATGGCGCAGATTGTTTTCCGCCGCGCCCACGACTTTCAATACCTTTCCGTTCCCCTTCCGACGCTCCGCCGGGACGGGGATTTTCTTTTTCCCGGAGAGATACTGTCCCGTAAGGCTCTTGGGGTTGGCCATGACCTCCGCCGGCGTACCGGCAGCCACCACCTCGCCGCCGTGGATGCCGGCGCCGGGGCCGATGTCGATGAGGTAGTCTGCCTCCCGCATGGTGTCCTCGTCGTGCTCCACCACCAGCAGGGTGTTGCCCATGTCCCGCAGGCTCTTCAAGGTCGCAAGCAGCTTGTCGTTGTCCCGCTGGTGGAGTCCGATGGATGGCTCGTCCAGGATATAGAGCACTCCCATCAGGCTGGAACCGATCTGAGTGGCCAGCCGGATGCGCTGGCTCTCGCCGCCGGAGAGGGTCCCGGCGGCCCGGCTGAGGGTCAGGTACCCCAGGCCCACGGACTGCAAAAAGCCCAGCCGGGCATTGATCTCCTTTAAAATGCGGTCTGCGATCAGGTGCTGCTGGTCTGTGAGTTCCAGCCGGCCCACCCAAGTGAGCTCCTCCGTCACGGAGAGGCGAGTCAGAGCGTCGATGTCCTTGTCTCCCACAGTCACCGCCAAGGACTCCTTCTTCAGCCGCTTCCCCCTGCACTCCGGGCAGGGGCAATCCGCCATTACCTCTTCCAGCTCCCGCTTGCTGGCGTCGCTCTGGGTCTCCTTGTAACGCCGCTCCACGTTGTTGCAGATGCCCTCAAAGGGCTGGTACAGCACACCCTTGCCCCGGGGCTGGTCGTAGTGCAGCTCCAGCTTTTCCCCTTTCGTGCCGTAGAGAACGATGTCCCGCACCTCCTCTGTCAAATCCTCCCAGGGAGTGGAGAGGGAGAAGTGATACTTCTTCGCCAGGGCATCGAAATACATGCGGGAAATGCCGTCGGAGCGGATATTCCCCCAGCCGCTGGCCTGAATCGCCCCGTCCAGAATAGAAATGGATTTCTCCGGCACGATCAGGTCCGGGTCCGCCTTGAGCTGACTGCCAAGCCCCGTGCAGGTGGGACAGGCGCCATAGGGGTTATTGAAGGAGAACATCCGCGGCGTCAGCTCCTCAATAGAGATGCCGCAGTCCTCGCAGGCGTAGTTCTGGGAGAACATCAAATCCCGCTCCTCCCGCAGCAGGTTGACGACCACCAGCCCGCCGGAGAGGCCGGAGGCGGTCTCCACACTGTCGGTAAGGCGCTGCTGGATGTCGGGACGGATAATCAGCCGGTCCACCACGATTTCAATGGAGTGTTTCTTGTTCTTCTCCAGTTTGATCTCCTCGTCCAGCTCATAGAGATTTCCATCCGCCCGGACCCGGACATAACCGGAGCGCTTGGCATCCTCGAAAATCTTGGTATGCTCCCCCTTCTTGCCCCGGATGACCGGGGCCATCACCTGGATGCGGGTGCCCTCCGGCAGGGCCATCACTTGGTCAATGATCTGGTCAATGGTCTGCTGGCGGATCTCCTTGCCGCACTTGGGGCAGTGAGGGGTTCCAATTCTAGCCCAGAGCAGACGCAGGTAGTCGTAAATCTCCGTCACCGTCCCCACGGTGGACCGGGGGTTCTTGCTGGTAGTCTTCTGATCAATGGAGATGGCGGGACTGAGACCCTCGATATAGTCCACGTCCGGCTTGTCCATCTGCCCCAGGAACATCCGGGCATAGGAGCTCAGGGACTCCACATACCGCCGCTGGCCCTCGGCATAGATCGTGTCAAAAGCCAGGGAGCTCTTGCCGGAGCCAGAGAGGCCCGTCATCACCACCAGCTTGTCCCGGGGGATTGTAACGTCAATGTTTTTGAGGTTGTTGGCGCGAGCGCCTTTTACGATGATCTTATCCTGCATAGAGAGGGGTCTCCTTTAATTCAAATCCGTGCTGTAAGTTCCCGGTAATCGTGGGAATGCACCCCCCATTTTCTTTTCGTCTTGCCGAAAAGAAAACGGGCCGTGCACGGTCCAAAAGAAAAGACGCTTTGCGCAAACTTGCACGTTCGTGCAAATTTGCTTAATACGGGGGTCTTCTGAATATGTGCCGCCTAGGATCGGGCATCCTCTGCCGGCTCGCGCCGGTTTCTGGCATTTGAATCAGACTTCCCCGCGTGTAGGGTGCGGTGGAAGATTGGTTGGTGCTTGTCGAATCGACTTTCTTCTCTTTCCGCTGGCGCTACCCTGGCGGTGGCTGGAGGCCACCCCAAAAGCACCGGGGTAGCGCCAGCGGAAAGAGAAGAACAAGGCATCCGGAACCTCTAACGAGGTTTCCGCCAAGCCGAACACGCAGGAGCCGGATGATCACAAGGGAGGGGGGCTGCGCGAGCTGGTAGGAGACCTCTCAACCCGTCAGCACCGATTCAGACCTCTCCCGTACTTAAGCGAACTTGCGCGTTGGTGCAAGTTCGCGCCGACATTTTTTCTTTTGGACCGTGCATTAACCAGTCATCATCATGGCAGAGTCCCCCGTTCCTCAGAACGGCCCAGCAGATAATCGGTCGTCACCCCATAGTAATCCGCCAGGGTGCAGAGTGTCAAGGTTGGAATGTTCACAATTCCCCGTCCTATACGCTGATAATGGGGCAATGTGATCTCTAAAAGTTCTGCAAGATCCCGTCGGAACAGCTTCCGTTCCTTCCTTAGCTCCCGAAGCCTCTGCCCTAAAATTTTCAAGGTCTCCATTGCCTAGATCTCCTTGGCATACATCTTTTAATATTGTATTCGAGGTGATTCCATGAATCCTCTCTATGAAAAGCTCCTTACCGGCTACGCCGCCCCACTGCTGAGAGACATAGGCCATTTCTACAATGACGAGGAAATCCTCTCCCAACTGGAACAGCTCTCCCTTAGCGAGGACACCCGCCGCCACCTGGAGGAGTTGATCTTTGACCGCTACCTCCAGTGGTCCACCGACGCCTTCGCCCTGGGACTGCCCCTGGGTCTCGCCTTAGCTCACGATAATATCCGCCGTGGATGCCCCCAGCAGCTCTAACAGCGCCCGGGGCGCCAGCTCCACCTGGGCGCCGATCCTGCCGCCGGAGATGTAGATGGTGTCATAGTCCAGCGCGGTCTCGTGGAACACCGTGGGGTACTGCTTCTTCATCCCTACCGGGGAGCAGCCGCCCCGGATGTAGCCGGTGATGGCGTTGATCTCACTCACGTGCAAAAGCTCGATGGACTTCTCTCCCACCGCCTTGGCCGCCTTTTTCAAATCCAAGCTCTCCGCCACCGGCACCTCGAAGATATAAATTCCTTTGGACGCGCCCCGGGCCGCCAGGGTCTTAAACCCCCGGGCCGGGTCCTGTCCCAGCGCCGCCGCCACGTGGACGCCGTATTCCCGGGTACCCTCCGGCCCCTGGCTCTCATCATAGAAATGGGCGGTGTAGGGAATTTTTTTCTGGTCCAGAATCCGCATCACATTGGTCTTTTCCTGCTTCTGCTTCGCCATTGGAACGCCTCCCTCTTAAAGCACGTACAGCCACAGCACCGCCAGCACCAAGATATGGAGCGGATAGAAGGCGTAGCAGGCGTACTGGACCAGCCGGTTATAAGGTCCCTGTCTGCCGTTATAGAGCCAGATAGGGATCAGCGCCAGCACAGCCAACCCCTGCTGTGGGAGGGTCAGCTCCAAGCCGAATAGGGACACCTCCAGTTGCATACCGCCGAGCAACACGCCATTGAGGAAGATCATGCCGCCTAACTGGACCAGCCAGCCCCAGGGCAGGCTCCGGGTCAGATGAAACAGCATCACCATCAACACGCCTGCGCCAGAATAATCCACCATGGCCAAAGTGCCCAGCAGCCACCCAAGGCCGCAGGCCACCACGATGGAAAGCCCATGCCACACCGGTCCTCTGGCCCTGCCCAGGTCCGCCAGCCGCAGCATCAGCAGGGCTAGACAAAAGGTGAACATCACATTTTGATGGAAGGGAAACAGCAGACCCCCGCCGGTCATCAGATTAAAGGGAAGCTCGGAGATCAGGGCGAAGAGGAACATCCGCCCCAGATACCGCTTAAAATTGTGGGTCCTGGCATAGCCTTCCGCGATCTGGAAGGCAAAGATGGGAAAGGCCAGCCGGCCCAAGTTTGTCATCCACTGGCCCCCGGGCACAACGGTGGCCCACATGTGATCGCAGAGCATCAGCGCCATGGCCAGCAGCTTCAGCGTCAGTCCATTCAGACATTTCAGGTCTTGAATTTTCTTCATAAGGTCTCTCTTTCTGTGGTCTTATGAGAATATTGGCTGGTTTCTTGTTGGGCGGAGGTCCAAAAGACGCCTCAATCACTTTTCCCCCCGTAGCTCGATGATGCGGTCCCGCAAAACCGCCGCATACTCGAATTCCAGCATCTTGCTGGCTTCCTTCATTTCCTTTTCCAGCTTGGCGATCTCTGCCGCCCGCTCCTGGTCCGTGAGCTTGCGCTTCCGGCGGGCGCGGGCGGTCTCCTCCTCTGCGGTCTTGGAAATCTCCAAAATCTCCCGAACGCCCTTGATGATGGTCTTGGGCACGATGCCGTGGGCCTGGTTATAGGCGTCCTGAAGCGTGCGGCGGCGTTCTGTTTCGTCGATGGCCGAGCGCATGGAGGGGGTGATCTCGTCGGCATACATGACGACCAGGCCCTCCGCGTTTCTGGCAGCACGGCCGATGGTCTGAATCAGCGAGGTCTCGGACCGGAGGAAGCCCTCCTTGTCCGCGTCCAGAATGGCCACCAGAGAGACCTCCGGCAGGTCCAGGCCCTCCCGCAGGAGGTTGATGCCCACCAACACATCAAACTCGCCCAGCCGCAGATTTCGGATGATCTCCATCCTCTCAATGGTCTCCACGTCCGAGTGCATGTATCGCACCCGGATGCCGACGTTTTTGAAGTACTCTGTCAAGTCCTCCGCCATCTTCTTGGTGAGGGTTGTCACCAGTACCCGCTCGTTTTTCGCGGCCCGGGCGCGGATTTCATCCATCAGATCGTCAATCTGGCCGGTGACGGGGCGGACCTCCACCCGGGGGTCCAGCAGACCCGTGGGGCGAATCACCTGCTCCACCACCTGGTCCGCCCGCTCCCGCTCATAGGGCCCGGGCGTTGCGGAGACAAACACCGCCTGGCCGATCCGCTCCTCGAACTCCTCGAATTTCAAAGGACGGTTATCATAGGCGCAGGGCAGGCGGAAGCCATACTTCACCAAGGAGTCCTTCCGGGCATGGTCGCCGTTGTACATAGCCCGCACCTGAGGCAGCGTCACGTGGCTCTCGTCCACGAAGAGCACGAAGTCATCCGGAAAGAAGTCCAGCAGCGTCATGGGCGCGGACCCGGCGGGCCGGTCGGAGATGATGCGGGAGTAGTTCTCAATGCCGGAGCAGTAGCCCAGCTCCGCCATCATCTCCATGTCGTACTCCGTCCGCTGGCGGATGCGCTGGGCTTCCACCAGCTGGTTATTATCTGTAAAGAATTGGACCTGTTCCTCCAGCTCCCTGCGGATCTCCCCGATGGCCTTGTCCATTTTATCCTTGGTGGTGACATAGTGGCTGGCAGGGTAGATGGCGATGTGGTTCAGCACCCGGTTTACAGCGCCGGTGACGGGGTTAAAGTCGCTGATGCGGTCGATCTCGTCGCCAAAGAACTCCACTCGGATGGCGTGGTCCCGGTAGTAGGCGGGGTAGAGCTCCACCGTATCCCCTCGGACCCGAAACATATTACGCTCAAAGGCGATGTCGTTGCGCTCGTAGCGGATCTCCACCAGCCGCCGCAGCAGCTCGTCCCGGTCCCACTCCGCGCCCACCCGCAGGGATACTACGAGCTTCGCAAAATCGTCCGGCTCGCCCAGGCCATAGATACAGGAGACGGAGGAGACCACGATCACATCCCGCCGCTCCAACAGCGCGCAGGTGGCTGAGAGACGCAGACGGTCAATTTCGTCGTTGGTGGAGGCGTCCTTGGCGATATAGGTATCTGTGTGGGGGATATATGCCTCCGGCTGGTAGTAGTCGTAGTAGGAGACGAAATACTCCACCGCATTGTTGGGGAAGAACTCCTTAAACTCGGCGCACAGCTGCGCGGCCAGAGTCTTGTTGTGGGCCAGCACCAGGGTTGGCCGCTGGATTTTCTCAATCACCTTCGCCATTGTGAAGGTCTTGCCGGACCCGGTGACGCCCAGCAGAATCTGCTCCTTGAGTCCGTTCTCAATGCCCTCCGCCAGGGCCGCGATGGCCTCCGGCTGGTCTCCGGAGGGCTGGTAATCGGAAACGACTTCAAATTTCGGCATAGTCCAACTCCACTCATGGTTTAAACTTCAGGCGTTGCCCTGCGGGCAAGCACGCACTCAATTCTCCTGCTTAGCATAACACAGCGGGGGGCAAATTGCAAACATTTGTTCTATATTCGGCAAGTGTTCTTGCAAGGCGCGGTCCTCTATGGTAGAATGGCCCCAGCACAGCAATTTTACACCGATTGAGTCATGCACTGCAACAGCGCATGGCGGGAAGCGGCACGTTGGATTTCATGGATGCCGGTGTAAGATAAACCAATCATACTGAGAGGCTGATTGAGATGAAAAATATACGGAAAAAGCGGGCCGTCGCCACGGTATCTGCCAACAACCAGGAGGTGATATCTCAATAATAAACAGGAGGATTTCATGAACAACATTCCAAGCCCGGACGTCTTATTTCCCAACGCCTATCACACGTCCTGCTTTTTGAAAAATGCTATCTCTGCCCCGAATATTTTCGTGGGCGATTACACGTATTACGATGATCCTGTAGACCCCACCGCCTTTGAGCGGAACAACGTCCTCTTCAACTGGCCGGAGTTCGGGGACCGGCTGATCATCGGCAAGTTCTGCGCCCTGGCCAGCGGCGTGCAGTTCATCATGGGCAGTGCCAACCACCGCCTTGACAGCATCAGCACTTACCCTTTCAACGTTTTTGGGGGTGCGTGGGAGGCCAACACCCCGCCCCACCTCTCCCAGCTCCCCTTCAAAGGGGACACCGTAGTTGGAAACGACGTGTGGATTGGGCGGGAGAGCGTGGTCATGCCCGGCGTCCACATCGGCGATGGCGCGATTGTGGCCGCTTACTCCGTTGTGACCCGAGATGTGCCCGCCTATACGCTGGCAGGCGGCAACCCAGCTCGGGAGATCCGCAAACGCTTTGACCCGGAGCTGACAGAGCTGTTGCTGGAGCTGCGGTGGTGGGATTTCGAACCGGAGTCTCTCGCCGCCTTCTTGCCGGTGCTGTGCAGCAGCGACCTAGAGGCTGTTCGTGCGGCCATTCGGCAGAGGTTAGGCAAGGCGTAGGCACATCTCTCAGGCGGCCCCGTCCGCGGGGCCGCTTTTACGCGCTTCACTCTACGGCCGCGAGAGATACCCGCTCTCTGAAAATGAGACGAAATCCCGATCCGCGACAATGATGTGGTCTGAGAGGGCGATCTGCACCGTCTCCAGGGCCGCCTGGGCCTGCTCCGTGGCTGCGAAATCCTCTGGTGAGGGGGCTGCCACGCCGCTGGGGTGATTGTGGGCCAAGATCACCGAACTGGCATTGTTGAGGATGGCATTCTCCACCAGCTTGCGCACGTCCAGCGGCGCAGAACTGATGCCGCCCTCTCCCAGCCGCTTGCATACCAGGAGTTTCCCCTTTCGGTCCAGGCACAGCTCATAAATCACCTCATGGGTTTCCCCAGCAAAGTGCTCCATCAGATAGGCCCCCGCCCGGGCGGCGGTGTTGAGGACCAGCTCCTGACGGTGGGCATCTGCCAGACGAGCCTTGTGGCACAGCCGGGGCACCATCTTCAGGAGGATCGCGGCGTTCTCTCCGATGCCCTTGACCTTTTGCAGGTCCTCAATCGGCGCCGCCATCACACCGGAGAGAGAGCCGTAGCGTTCCATCAGGGCGTGGGCGATGGGGTTGGTGTCCTGCCGCGGAATCGCGTAATACAGCAACAGTTCCAGGGCCTCGTGATCTGCAAAGCCATCCAGCCCGCTTGTCAAAAAGCGGGCGCGCATCTTCTCTCTATGTCCGTCGTGGATGCCCATAGGCCCCTCCTTCCGCCCTGCCTGCCCCATGCAGGTTAACAAGGTATTATATCATGTTTTTGTGGATCGCACAAGCATCTCTCCCATTCGCACAGGGGGAATCCCCCCCGTGTCCCAGCAAATACAGCGGAGGGAATCTCTCTTGAGCAGAGACAGAGAGCCGGTTCCACAAGGCATCCCACAGCATTTCACATGCTAAAATTTCAATATCCCGTTCACGGAAAATTCAGGAGGATCAAAATCACATGAAAAGCACTTCACAACTCCATTTTGAAGAGGTCACTCCCAGCAACCGAACAGAGATTGAAAAGCTGGAGATTTTTTCCGAGCAGTCCGGTTTTATTGAGAGCGTCAGCGCGTGTTTGCAGGAAGCAGATGCGTTGGACCTGTGGCGTCCTGTTGGCATTTATGATGGCAGTACACTGATCGGCTTTGCAATGTATGGGTTTTTCCCAGAGCTTGGAGAGCTCTGGTTAGACAGGCTCCTCATTGACAAAAGGTATCAGCACAAAGGGTATGGGGGACAGGCTGTGCTTGCCCTGCTTGATAGACTCAGTACAGAATATGGGAAGGATACGATATATCTGAGTGTGTACGGGGACAATACAGGAGCCATCCAGCTCTATCAGCGGATTGGTTTTTGTTTTAACGGAAGGTACGACACCAAGGGGGAGCGCATCATGGAGTATCATGTCAAAAAAGAAGCAGCCCCCCAGGCCAGCCGGACCAATCTGTAGCTTAGATGCCGTGCATTCCAGGCTCCTCCGATGGTGACTTTGCCCATCGGTGTTCCAGGTCAGAATCGTACACAGCCTGTTTTTGAAATATCATGCCTGCTGGATGAAAGCTTTGTAAAATTCTGCCGTTCATTTGCCTTCACCGGTTGACAGGCCCTCTTTTTTAGCATAATATAAACAAAGACAGCATAGGAAATCAGTTCATAAAATCACGTCCGGTAGGTAAGGCTACCACAGGGATATGGATCGCTGCCGCGAAATGATGGAGACATCATCAGATGGTTTGAACAGGCGATATCGAACACGAAGGTATCATCTAATGCGATTTCACCGCCTTGTGAGGCTAAAGCTTGAACGGTTGCGCACGTCTTCTGGCTACAGAGGACTCTCCCAGTCGTATCGGATGAGGCGGCTGGGATTATTTTATGGAGAAAGAGAGGAGGTCACGCGGGATGTTTGAACTGGAAAACGAGCGGACAGAGCTGCTGAAAAAAATTGAGGATGATCTGGAACGAAAACAGTATGCCCATCTGCGGGACCTTCTGCTCCCCCTGGAGGCAGCAGATATTGCCGCTTTGTGCGAGGAAATGGACGATAAGGTTCCCTTGATGTTCCGTCTGCTCCCCAAGGAGCTGGCAGCAGAGGTGTTTGTAGAGCTGGATTCCGACGAGCAGGAGATTTTGATCCGCAGCTTCTCCAACACCGAGCTCAAGGAGGTGCTGGATGAGCTGTATCTGGACGACACCGTGGATATTGTGGAGGAGATGCCCGCCATTGTAGTCAAGCGCATTCTGCAGCACTCCGACCCTGACACCCGTAAGAGCATCAACGAGATTTTGAAGTATCCGGATGACTCCGCCGGCAGCATTATGACCACGGAGTTCGTGGATTTAAAGGAGACTATGACGGTGGAGGACGCCCTGAAGCGCATCCGCCGCACTGGCCCTGACAAGGAGACCATCAACATCTGCTATGTCATTGACGACGGGCGCCACCTGCTGGGCCTGTTGTCCATTCGGACGCTGCTGCTGAGCGAGGAAGACGACGTCATCCATGACATCATGCAGACCAACATCATCTCCGTCCAGACTCTGGATGATCAGGAAGCTGTGGCTCGATCTCTGAGCAAATACGGCTTTCTGGCCCTGCCAGTGGTGGATCAGGAAAACCGGCTGGTTGGTATCATCACTGTGGACGATGCCATGGATGTTTTGCAGGAGGAGGTCACTGAGGACATTGAGAAGATGGCGGCCATGCTGCCCTCTGACAAGCCCTACCTGAAAACAGGAATCTTTGAAACCTTTAAGGCCCGGATTCCATGGCTGCTTCTGCTGATGATCTCGGCCACCTTCACCGGTCAGATCATCTCCACCTTTGAGAATGCTCTGGCGGCAGCCACCATTCTCACCGCCTATATCCCCATGCTGATGGACACCGGCGGCAACTGCGGTTCTCAGGCCAGTGTTTCCGTGATCCGCGGCATCTCCTTGAATGAGATCGAGTTTTCCGATCTGCTGCAGGTGATCTGGAAGGAAATTCGCGTTGCCGTGATCTGCGGCGTGGCTCTCTCAGCAGCGAATTTTGTCAAGCTGATGCTGGTGGACCGGCTGCTGTTCCACAACCAGCTTGTCACCATTCCGGTGGCAGCAGTGATCTGCTCCACCATGGTCTGCACGGTTCTTTGCGCCAAGCTGGTGGGGTGTACACTGCCTCTGCTGGCTAAGAAAATTGGCTTTGACCCGGCAGTGATGGCCTCGCCTTTTATCACCACCATTGTGGATGCCATTTCTCTGCTGATCTACTTTCAGTTTGCATCGGCAATCCTTGGGCTTTAAAGCAAAAAACGGGGAGCTTCGCTGCTTCCCGTTTTCCTTTTGCCGCGGTGTCAGGCCTGCGCCATGATTTTCCACAGATCTCCTTAAAAGGGATGGTTCCTATATCCCCAGCTCCATGTTTGATCGCGTGCCAGCCCAGCATAAGCTGGCATTTTTTACTGCCATGCAACGCAAAAAAGCGGCACATAGTTTCTTCTCCTCCGCACACAATAGCATTGGCGAAACGCCAATATCTTTCACGCAGGAGGATTTTATCATGTCTAATGCATGCACCAATAGCGGCTGTGACTGCACCCCGAACCAGAGCATCAAGTGCACTGTGAACAACTGCGCCCACCACTGCCAGAATCAGGACTACTGTGGTCTGACCAGCATCACTGTCGGCACTCACGAGGCCAACCCCACCATGGTGGAGTGCACCGACTGCCAGAGCTTTAAGCTGAAATAACCAGCTGGGAGTCCTGAGGAAAACGCCTCCCCAGGACTCCTTTCCATATTCTTCAAAGGAGGCGGAGCGATGAACATGAACTGGCCGGCACAGATCGCGGGGGGTGCGGCGGGCCTTGCCAATGGTCTTTTTGGCGGAGGCGGCGGTATGGTCTTTCTCCCGATTCTCTCCCGCTTTGGCCGTTTGGAGCAGCGGAAGCTGTACGCCACCTGTGTGGGTGTGATTTTCCCGGTGTGTCTGGTATCCGCCGCCGTATATATCTTTCGGGGCGGCGTGTCCCTATTGACGGCGCTTCCGTATCTTGCCGGCGGGCTGATCGGCGGCTTTCTAGGCGGTAAACTATATGGCAAAGTCTCCACCAAGTTTCTCAAGTGGCTATTTGCCGCTTTTCTCTTTTACGCGGGGGTGAAGTATCTGCTGTGACGGATTGGCTGTTACCCTTTCTCTGCGGCCTGGGTGCCAGCATCATCTCCGCCTGGGGCGTAGGCGGCGGAACGCTGCTGCTGCTGGTGATGACACTGTTTTTGAACGTGGATCAGCGGACCGCGCAGGGCATCAACCTGCTGTTTTTCCTGCCCACCGCCATCAGCGCTCTCATCTGCCATGCCAAGAGCGGATACCTGGACAAGCCCACCTTGAAATCCGCTGTTCCCATTGCCGTGGTCGCAGCTCTTCTTGGTGCCTGGATCGCAACGAATCTTGATGTTGAGATTCTGCGCAAGCCCTTTGGCGTGTATCTGCTGCTCTCCGGCATCTCCCTCATCTGGCCGCAAAAAAAGCAGGAGTGAGGATCACTTCTGCTTTTTCTGTGCTTGCCGCGGTCTCCATAGCACGAGAGGGAATGTAGGTCCCCTCGGTTCTCTCCACCCATGATCGTGCGGGAACACTCCCCCATCGCGCCGGCTCCGCGAGACGATTCAGCACCGGCCACCGTTTTCAGCTCTCCGCGCGGGAAACCTGCACTGGCGTCCGCGCACGGTAAAAGCGCCCATGGGGTTTCCCCATGGGCGCTTTTCTATCGAATCCCAGACACACTCCTACAGCCGCAAAACCACTTCAATCCGCTGCCCGTCCCGCCACAAAACCACGGGCAACTCGTCTCCCACATAGCAGTGGCGGCGTACTCGCAGCAGATCCCGGCTGCTTCGCAGCGGCTCTCCATTGGCGGAGAGAAGATAGTCCCCCTCCTGGATGCCGGCCTCCGCAGCGGCAGAGCCTGCAGTTACCTCAATCACCTCCAGGCCCCATGTCCCCTCAGAGATCTCTACCCCCGCCTGCAGCACTGTCACACCCAGCTGAGGCTCCGGCTGGGACTCGCCCCAGGTAAGAAGGTCGTTGACGATCCGCTCCAGTGAGGCGGAGGGAATGGCAAAGCCCAGCCCCTCCACATTGGAGTACTCAGAAGTCATTTTAATCACATTGATCCCCACAACCTGTCCATAGGCATTGATCAGCGGACCGCCTGAATTTCCGGAGTTCAGTGCGGCGTTGGTCTGAATCAGGGTCATAACCCGTCCGTCCACCATCACATCCCGGTCGATGGCAGAAACAATGCCGTCCGTCAGGGTTCCCCGCAGCTCCACACCCAATGGGTTTCCAATGGCGTAAACCTGATCCCCTACGGTCAGAAGATCAGAGTCACCAAACTCCGCCGTGGGCAGCTCCGTCTCGTCCACCTTCAAGATTGCCAAATCGTGGTCCTCATCTCCGGCTACATACCAAGCCGAGCATTGATAGCCGGTGTCCAGTACCACCCAGCATCGGGAGCCACCCTCCAAGACGTGGTAGTTGGTCAGGATATATCCGTCTGAGGAGAAGATGACGCCTGTTCCAACGGACGTCCCATCCTCCAGCTGTGCCAGAACCATCACCACCGCCGGGTTCACCTGCTGATAGATCTCCTGTGCCGTGACCGTTTCCCCATGCTCCGCAGCTACCGTCAAAGAGCTGTTCCCTTCGCCGGCCCAAAGCGGGATGGTAATCTCTCCGGAGTTCTCCCTCACAGGGAGCTCGTCGTAATACTGCTCAAAGGAGTCTCCCAGGATCGGCCCCAGCCGCCGCTCCAGCAGCAGTGAGACGGCTGCCAGCACCACAATGCCGACAAAGCAGGCCAGAAAAATCCACAGCCCTCTCCTGCGTCGGCGCCGCAGCTGTGGGGCGTCTGGCTTGCGATTCGGCCCCTGCCCGCATACGGGCAGAACCGCTCTGGCCAGTTCGGCATCCAGAGGCATGGGCCGCCGGTATGTGAAAACCTGCTCCCCCGGCAGTCTTTGCACGCGGGGACGCCGGTAGGTCTCCACCACTTCATTGGGAAGCCGGCCCTCCCTCTGCTCTCGTTCCTCCATGCAACCTCACTCCATGGCCAGAGAGAAGGTGAATGTCGTCACTCCGTCTTCACTGGTCACATTGATTTTTTCTTTATGCTGCTCCAAGATCGTCTTGACGATGTAGAGCCCCAGGCCCACGCCGTCCTTGTCCTCACTGCGGGACTTGTCGCTCTTATGAAACCGCTCAAACAGCAGCGGCAGCTCATCCGCCGGAATCGTGTCTCCCAGATTCCGAACCGTCACCCGGGCCTTCCCGTCGATGGCTGTAATGCCAAGATACAGCGCGGTGCCCTCCCGCGCAAACTTTGTGGCGTTTTCTAACAGATTGTAGATCACCTGGGTAATCATATCATTGTCGCCCAGAACCAGAATCGGCTCCTCCGGGATGTCGGCATCCACGTCCAGATGCCGGTCATTGATCTTCTGCTCCATGGAGATCAATACCCGGCGCATACTCTCGCAGATATCAAAATGGTTGCCGCCGCGCAGCGGGTCAATGGCCTGCAGCTGGCTTACATCCAGCATCCGGCGGACCATGCGGGAAAGGCGCCGGCTTTCGTTGGAGATAATCTGCAGATACCTGCGCTCATTTTCCGGCGGGATCGTGCCGTCCAGAATGCCGTCTGTATAACCGGCAATGGTTGTCATGGGGGTTTTCAGCTCATGGGAGATGTTGGCGATGAACTCCCGCCGCTGCCGCTCCGTCTGCTGTAAGCTCTCAGCCATATTATTAAAGGAGGCCGCCAGCTCCCCAACCTCATCGTTGCGGCCATAGTCCCGCATGCGCACGTCAAAGTCCCCCTCGGCATACAGCCGGGTGGCCTGAGCCATTTCCCGGATCGGCTTCACCTGGCGCATAGCCGCGATGGAGGCGGACATGAATGCAATCATCAACGAAACAAAGGAGGTCATAAAAAACAATCCCACAAACCCACGCCACATGGTATCAAGAGACGTCATAGTAGCCACGGCAAACACCTCGCCCACCACTGCCAGCGTCTCAGAATTCACGGCAGGCACGCCCACCACAAAGCGCTTGCTCTGATACAGACCGTCCAGATCGTCCCGCCGGGAGGAGGACCCCTCCTCCATGATGCTGCGCGTCATATCCGCCGGCATAGTCAGTACCCTGCCGTCCAAGGTCTCATCCGTGGACAGCAGCACATGGCCCTCTTCATCGCAGATCATAAAATCCACGTCGGACACCATTGCTGCGAAGGACGCCAGCTGCTGAAAGCCCGGATCGCTGCGCAGCTCCTCCATGGTGAGATACCGCCCAGTCTCCAGATAGCTGACTGAAAGCTGGCTCATAACCTTGGCCTGAGCAATGATCTCATCGCTCCTCTGGTTTCTCGCATAGTTATAGCTCAGGGCAAAAAAGGATGCGCCCAATAACAACAGTGTCAGCATCACGGTGCCGGCTGTCACATACAGCTGCCGCCAATATAAGCCCTGAAACTGCCTTTTGAGCCTCTTCATCCTTCCGCCTTTTCCGTCCGGGGATTGGCTGTTTCAAACTTATAGCCCACACCCCAGACTGTTTTCAGCGCCCACTGGTCAGATACATTTTCAATCTTCTCCCGCAGGCGCTTGATATGGACATCCACTGTGCGGCTATCTCCGAAATAATCGAAGCCCCACACCTCGTCCAACAGCTGGTTGCGGGTGTAGACCCGGTTGGGTGTGGCCGCCAGATGGTAGAGAAGCTCCAGTTCCTTGGGCGGCGTGTCCACCTTTTTTCCGTCCACAATCAGCTCGTAGGAGTCCAGGTCAATCGAGAGCTTATCAAAGGTCAGCCGCTTACTGGTGTCGTTGGGAATCTCCGTTCGCCGCAGTACGGCATTGATCCGGGCAATCAGCTCCTTCATTTCAAAGGGCTTTACAATATAGTCGTCAGCTCCCATCTCCAGGCCCTGAATACGGTCAAAAACCTCACTCTTGGCAGTCAACATGATGATCGGCACCTTGCTGGTCTCCCGGATTTTCGCTGTGACCGTCCAGCCATCCACGACCGGCAGCATAATGTCCAGCAAAATCAAATCCGGAACTTCCTTTTGGAACTCTTCAATCGCTTTCCCGCCATCGCCGGCGATGCGGACGTCGAATCCCTCCTTCACCAGATACATTTGAATCAGATCAGAGATATTGCGATCATCCTCTACCACCAGAATATTACGGCCCATGGCGTTCCCTCCCAGTATTGTATGTTTATGGTTGTATTATACCTGCTCAGCCCTTGCGGGTGTTGAATTTTCTGTAAATACTCAGGCTGTCTCCGTCCATGCAAGGCACTGCCCGTCCGCATCCTCTGCCGCAGCTAAAAACGCCCGCAGGCCAGCGGCGCTGGTATGGTCTCCCAGCCAGAGCGTCACATCTCCGCGGTGCGAGGACAGGCGCTGCAGCAGCGCGGGGGCATTCGTACTGCTCAGCCCCTGGCCGCTCTGGTTGAAGTCCGCCTCTAAGCAGCGATAGCCAGCTGCCCGAGCTGTCGCCCGGTCTTGGTCGTCTCCATTTTGAACGCAGGCCAATCGGGTTTTGCCACAAGTGGCCAGAAGCAACGCCTGGTTTCCAGCTTCCAGCTGCTCCGCCACGGTTTGCTCCCGATCCGCAGCGTCCGCCAGAATCCCGATGGCCTGCCCGGTGGCGGCCATTCTGCGCAGCAGGTCCCCCTGCTCCGCCATGAATTCCGGCGGGCAGAAAAATGCCGCCTGGGCCCGATAGAGTTCCAGCGCATCCAGAAGCGCCTCCGTGTTCTCTCCTCCCGCCAGGCACAAATAAAAGCGCTTTCCCTCCACTTCCACACCCGTGGGAACCTCCGGTGTAAGATCTGTGGTTTCGTCCTCCTGCTCCTTGAGATAGTCCATGTATCGGCTGGCAATGGTAAAGGAGGCCGCATTGACAAACATCTGCTCTGTCAGCACAGAGCCAGACTGCCGTATCCAGGCCAGATCTCCCCGAACCTGACTGCCGGCTGCCGAAATCTTCACATCTGTCACCGAGTACTGCAGGCCGAAAAACTGCGCCACTACAGAGGCGGGCACATACATCTCGCCGTTTCTCTGAACTCCGCCGGGATAATAGGTGTTGCCATCCGTATCGTGGGCATACCCTTTCTCCTTTTCGAACCACAAAGACCGCCCGCTGCTATAGAGAATCACCTGACCACTGTTGGAGATCCGGCCAATGTTCAAGGCCTCTCGGCCAACTCCTGTGAAAATAGAGCTGGCAATATACAAATAGCCGTTGTGCCAAAAGGGCATGGTACTGTCAGAAAGAGGCAGAATGCTCTCGCCAGCTGCTACAAAGCAGATATAGCCTGCTTCCGCCCGCACCGGCGCCGCCAGCTGAAAAACCAGCAGCAAACAGCACAGTCCCGCCGCCATTCGCTTGAACACAACGGCACCTCCCTCCCGTGCAGAATCGTAAGATTGGAAGATTATATTTTATCACAGCTTCTGGCAATTTGTAAAGCGTCACCCCGGCAGATACGGCTCCACCGTCACGCCTGTATAATAATGGGTGACAATTTCCAGATAGTCAGCGCCATCTGCCGCCATTTGGTTGGCGCCATATTGGCTGAGTCCCACGCCGTGGCCAAAGCCCGTCACAAAAAATACCAGCTTTCCGTCCTGAACCTCCCATTCAAAGCAAGCTGATCGGAGTCCCAGTACACTGCGCAGGCTGCTGCCCTTGACACGCACTCCGCCCACGCTTACCGTGCGTACGCTGCCGGCGCTGTCTACCACAGCATCCTTCAGCCAACCGCTGATGTCTCCGGAAAGGTCTGCCTCCGGATAGGCCGCCGTGAAGGCCTTGCGGAATTTCTCCGCCGTAAACTCCACACGGCTATAGTAGTTGGGAATGGTCTCTCCCGGTTCCGGAGACTCCACCGCCTGCAGATAGGGAAGGTCGTTCTGCCACACCTCTCCCGCCGGTCTTGTCACTCCCGCTGACGAGGAGTGGAATACCGCCAGGATGGGAACGCCGCCGTACAAGATAGCCTGTCCATCGGTTGCAGTTACTGCCTGTTCAATTTTCTGCTCATACTCGTCAGCCTGCTCTCCCCAGTTGTTTCTGGCCTTTTCCTCAGAAATATAGGCCTGACAACAGGTAGAATCCGTGCAGATATCGGCGGTGTCACCGTGGTTTCCCCCGGTCTGAATTTTATAGAGGGTATAGGTTCGAGCCGCCACTGCCTGAGCCTTGAGCGCCTCCAGCTCAAATGAGGCCGGCATCTCCGCCCGGACCACCCCGACCAGATAGGTGCCAAGATCCATCTCCTCCACCTGATCTCCCTGGAGTACCTTCAGCACCGTCTTCCCATCCATGTCGCCGCTGACAAAGGGTTCTCCCTCCGTCTCATGTACGGCGTCCTCCTCTCCAAACAGCTCTGTCTGGAAAGGCGCGATCACCACCAGGGGCAGTAAAAACAACGCGCTCAGCAGCGCCACAGATATGGCGACGCTCTGCCGGATGGAATGTTCTCGTCTCATAAGACTCCTCCTCTTTTGTTCCGCTCTCTTATGATATGCGCCCCTTTCCCAGAACATGAGGCCGGCATGGACAACTTTCTGATTTTGTGGTACAATAGCCGCAAAGCGGCCATTGTACATGGACCTTACAGATGTACCATCAGGCGCTTCGCACCTGTGGGACAATGGCCAAAAAGCAGGAAGAAATCTGAACGAACTGCAACGCGCCCAGAACCTGCGGCAAAAACAGCTGCTCCGCTTTGTTTTTGTGGCACAGCCGGCAGCGTCTCGCCTCGCCGGTTCGCCCCGATGCCGCCCGCCCTGGGGCGGAAGCTTCCAAAGATGGTTTTCCAAATTCACACCCCGAAAGGACCTTTCAGAATATGAAAAAGCAGTGGATGTTTTTCCTGTTGCCGGTGCTGCTTGGCGCCGCGGCATTTCTTCTCCGGCTGTGGCAGCGCTGCACCGGTTTTGAGTATGACACCGGGCTTCCTATCCCCGGCACGCCGGCGGGACCGGCATTGGCAGTCTTTCTGCTTGCATCGGCAATCGGGATGGTTGTTCTCTTCCGGCGCCTTCCGGGAGAGAAAGCGTCCGCTTCCGCTCTGCCGCAGGACTTTTCTGCCAACACTCCCCGGCTGCTGGTTCTCCCGGTGACGGGGGTGCTGCTGATTGCCGCGGCCGGTCTTGCAGACCTGTATGAGGGCTTTGGCCTGGGGAATCTGATCGGTCAATTCTTAGCTGCCGCAGGCCCTGATCACATCGCCGTCTCGACCGCCGTTACAAGCGCGCTGGGTCTCTCCCCCACGGCGCAAAAGCTGTTGGGCGTGTTGTCTCTGGGATCTGCTGCGGCGCTGTTTCCCACCATCTCCGCCTGCCGCAGAGGTGGTGCCTTTCAGGGCGCATCCCTGTTGCTGATTCCTCCGGTGGCTCTGGTCATTCGTCTGGTGGCCGCCTACCGTCTGGACTCCGTCAATCCAGCCTTGAGCGCGTACTATGTGGAGCTGCTGGCCCTGGTGTTTTTGACGCTTGGCTTCTACCGTCTTTCTTCCTTTGCTTTCCACGCAGGACAGCTGCGCCTTTACGCCTTCTATACCGGCGCGGCCGTGGTGCTCTCCATGGCTGCCCTGGCGGATGGCGGCCCGTATTTATCATCCCTGCTGCTGTATGCCGGCGGAGCGTCGGTGCTGATGGGCTTTTTGCTGCTACGGCTGGCCTCTCCGGTTCCATCCACCCGCCAAGAGGAACCCCCGGATTTGACATCCCAATCATAACACATTCACTCAAAAAATGACAGCGTTGAACTTCTCCAATCAGCCCTGACGGTCTGACTGGCCCGGTCCCTCTTTCTGCTAATTGGCGCCGTACATGTTTCTGTTCCCAGGCGCCTGCGGCATTGTCATCCGCGGATTCCGGCGGGTATACGCGCCTCTTTTCCTCACATGATTGCTTTGGCAAATAGCCGCAGGGCCAGCCAATTGGCTGGCCCTGCGGCTATTTTTTGGAAGATTGGATGAAAAGAAGTTTTGTCTCTTGCAAGTATTAAGATACAGGAGAGTTGTTAAGCAAACCAGCGCCATTTGTTACAAAAGTCTAAACTCTCATCATTTTTTGCTGTCACTCTTTCCCTGCCGCAGCCCGGAGAAAAAATCTGCCAGCACCTGCCGGCACTCCTCCCCCAGAATTCCCCCCACCAGGGCGGGACGGTTTGGAAAGTCCTCCATAAATAGATTGCTCACACCGCCGCAGGCGCCAAAGGTCTCGTCCCGGGCGCCGTACCACACCCGGCAAATCCGGGCGTTCAGAATGGCCCCGGCGCACATGGGACACGGCTCCAGCGTCACATACAGCTCACAGTCCGCCAGCCGCCAGGTGCCCAGGCGCTCGTTAGCCTGAGCAATCGCCTCCATCTCCGCGTGGGAAGCCGTGGCCTGCTTCTCCTCCCGCCGGTTCCGCCCCCGGCCCACAATTTCGCCAGACCGGACAATGACGCACCCCACCGGGACTTCTCCTGCGGCAGCGGCCTCTCGAGCCAAGTCCAGCGCCTCCCTCATGTAATCCTGCTCTGTCATGTTTTTCCATTCTCCCCGTATGAAATCTGGCATATTTGTCCAAACTTCCCATACATCTGAAAGGGGAGGGACACAGCCATGAAACCTATTTTTTCCAAAAAGCGCTTTCAGGACCCGGAGCTGATGATCCTGCGCTCCGAGCTGCTGGAAGCCCAAAGCGAGTTGGCTCAGGCTTACCGACAATTCAACCAGGCAGTGGACCCAGAACTGGTGGAGTCCTGCATCTATCAGATCAGCGCGGTAAAGGCCCGATGCAACTATCTCATCCGCGCCATCAAGGAGCGGGGACCCCAGGCCGCCGCTGCCGCCCAGGTGGAAGGAGATGCCATATGGACCTAAATCAAAAAATTCTCGCCGCCATCCTGGCGGCCTTCTTCCTCATCGCCTTGATCCGGGTGTTTCAGACGCCGCTGCGCCTTGCCTTAAAACTGCTGGCAAACACGCTTCTTGGTTTTTTGGCCCTGTGGGTGGTCAACTTGACGGCGGGCGTCACGGGGATCACCCTGGGGCTGAACCTGCTCAACGCTCTGGTCATCGGCATTCTAGGCCTGCCAGGTTTTGTTCTGCTCCTTCTAACCCAATGGGTGCTATAGAATACATATGATTCACAGTTCGTCTCCCGCGTCGTTGTAATATGTGCTCTCCAGGTGCCAGCCGCTCTCTCCGCCCCGGAACCGCCAGATGGTCAGTGACGGCGGGGTAGAAATCGAGACAGTTTCCGCCGGGCCGCCATCCAGCCGGAACCGGATCTCCGCTAGATGCTCCGATTCGTTCCAGACGGCGTAGCACACCTCCCGGTCGCCGGAGTAGCCGCCCAGAGGCTGCGTGTAGATGCCCTGCACCGGGTGTGGGCCATACATACGCCGGGAATTCAAATATGCTTCATAATCCCCGTTTTCATTCTGCCGGAACCGGACGATCCACCGCTCGTCCGGTCTTTTTTCTGCCCCGCGGAACACGGCAAAGCGGTCAGCCCCGTCGTCCGCAACTGTCAGCAGCTCAATCCCGTCCTTCAGACGGCTGCCCATTTCCTGTCGGAGATAACGCTCTATGCTGCCCATGTCGTTGCCATAGATCACAGGCTCGTAAAATGCCGCGCAGGCCACAGCCACCAAGCTGGCAAGCAAGAAGATCCGGTCGCTCGCCACATGGTTCATGGAGGTCTCCTTTTCAAAAATAGAGCGAGAGATTTCAGGAGATACTAAGAGATATTTTGAGAAAACAGGAGGAAACTTTGTGCTAAATCAAATTCATATTGACATCCCTGTTTCTCCGTGATATAAATAAGCTTGCTCCGATTTTACCCCGGAGCGTTTGATTTGTAAAGCAAAAGCAAAATTTATCATATGGAGGAAACACCATGTCCACTTTTATGGCAAACAAGGCCAACATTGAGCGCAAGTGGTACATCCTGGACGCCGCCGGCAAGCCCCTGGGCAAGACCGCCGTCCGGGCTGCGGATCTGCTGCGCGGCAAGGGCAAAGTCACCTACACCCCCCACGCCGACTGCGGCGACAATGTCATCATTATCAATGCCGGCAAGGCCATCCTCACCGGCAAGAAGGGCGAGCAGAAGTTCTACCGCACCCACTCCGGCTGGGTGGGCGGTCTGAAAGAGACCCCCTATCGCATTTTGATGCAGGAGAAGCCCGAAGTCGCCATGCGGGTGGCTGTCCGCGGCATGATGCCCCGGAACGTCATTACCAAGGACTCCCTGAAGCGCCTGCACATTTATGCGGACGCCAACTATGAGCAGCAGGCTCAGAAGCCCGTGGCTCTGGACGTCGAATAAGGAGGAGGAAGAGCATGTATCAGTCTAAGAAGCCCTATCTGTATGGCACCGGTCGCCGGAAGTCCTCCGTGGCCCGCGTCCACCTGTTTCCCAACGGCACCGGCTCCATCACCATCAACGGCCGGGATATTGACGACTATTTCGGCCTGGATACCTTGAAGATGGTGGTTCGTCAGCCACTGGAGGCCACTGGCAACACCGGCAAAATGGATATTGTGGCCACTGTCACTGGCGGTGGTGTGTCTGGCCAGGCCGGTGCCCTGCGCCACGGCATCGCCCGCGCCCTGCTACTGGCCAGCGAGGACTATCGTCCTATCTTGAAGAAAGCTGGTTTCCTGACTCGCGATCCTCGCATGAAAGAGCGCAAGAAATACGGCCTCAAGGCCGCCCGTCGTGCGCCTCAGTTCTCCAAGCGCTGATTTTATATCAGAAACGTTCAAAAACCCCGGAAAATTTCGATTTTCCGGGGTTTTTTCTTTTGAAAACCTCTGATAGCCTTTGCCTGATTTTGGACTGATTTGGCTCAATTTGACCCTGTTTTTTTGGGGGTTAAATATAGGCTAACTGACAGAGCGAAAGAAGTCGATTTGGAGCTAGTCTCAGGGCAGGCCGTCATGAACGGTTATCACCCTCTCTAAAGGCCCCCGATACCAAAAAATCGATCTGTATTTTCCCCCTGATTTGGCCTGCTTTGTCATAACTGAATACTGTTTATATTGCAGCCATATTATAGAGTGCCGATCATTCCCTGAATGAAACGGCGCTCTTTTTCGCCCCAGTTGGCAGACGCAATTATTTCCCCCACCCTGCCCAAAAGCCTACATAGCCGTCTATATCCCTTTTGACAGCTATGAGTTTACAGTAAGAGGACAAGCCATGAAGTGGAAAAAGGACGAGCCGCAGAATAGAAAGATCGAGACGCTGGCCGACAAGATTCGCGGCGTCGCCTATGAGAGCATAGAGAACCTCTGGAACGCTTTCCTGGATTTGGCCTGGACATGGTGCGGGCCATGGAGAAAGACCCACGGCTCCTGGTAAGCCACGGCAATTATATCGGGGCTATGAAGGTTCTGGAAGGCATCTATGCCCTGGTGGAGATCGCCCCATCAGAGGATTTCACCGACCATCAGCAGTACTCTGCCCTGGCACAGATGTTCATGGAGGAATATCTGGCAAAGAGTGAGGACTTCATCTTTGACACAGGCATGGATGATGTGCTGGCACTTCTCACAAGTGAAAGGCCGTAAATTCCTAGTGGGCCATCGGCTCACTTTAACATAGTCGTTGCGCTGCTACAAGCGCCGCATACGGCTATGACTATAAACTGAAGAAACGGAGGTAGTAACCTATGGACAAGTGCAAAGTGATTGCCATCACCAATCAAAAGGGCGGCCTCGGTAAGACAACCACGGCGGTCAATTTGGGCGTGGGACTGGTACAGCAGGGGAAAAAGGTTTTGCTTGTGGACGCGGACCCCCAGGAAAGTCTTACGGTGAGTCTGGGCGTGAAGAACCCGGATGACCTTGAAACAACCATCTCCGATCTGATGCAAGTCGTTGTGGACAATGGTATCACCACGAGACAGAGGCATCTTAAAAAATATTGAAGGGGTCGATTTGGTGCCCTCCAACATCGGTCTGTCCAGCTTTGAAGTAAGTCTTGTGAACACTATAAGCCGGGAATTTGTGCTGTGTAGTTACCTGGGCGCAGTCAAACGGGATTATGACTACGTTCTGATCAATTGTATGCCCTCGCTGGGTATGCCGACCATCAACGCTCTGGCAGCGGCGGACAGCGTTCTTATCCCATGTCAGGCCAACTATCTGTCCACCAAGGGCTTGAAGCTGTTGTTGGGATCGGTAGCCAAAGTACGACGACAGATCAACCCATTGCTGAAAATCGGCGGCACCCTGCTAGCCATGGTGGATAACCGTACCAACAACACCAAAACATTATCGCGGCCCTACGGCAGACCGGGAACAATCTCCAGGTATTGAATACGGAGATACCCTTCTCTGTCCGGGCGGCAGAGTGCAGCATGGAGGGCAAGAGCATTTTCATCCATAGCAGCAAAGGGAAAGTAGCTGCGGCATATACGGCGCTTGTAGAGGAGGTGAACATCCTTGAGCAAAGGAGCCGCAATCGACCTTGGGCTGAACGAGGCTTATAACGGCCTGTCACCCAGGAAGAACGAGACAACGCCCAGCGCAGCTATGTGACCGACCTGCCCGCCGCTGAAATCAGCGACTTCCCCAACCACCGTTCAAGGTGCGGATGAACCAAAGCATGGTAGAACTGGCAGACAGCGTAAAGCAGCATGGCGTCCTGGTTCCATCCCTGGTCCGGCCCATGCCGGGCGGAAGCTATCAGATGGTGTCGGGCCATCGGCGCAAGCGGGCGGCGGAGTTGGCTGGTCTGCCCACGGTGCCCTGCATTATCCGGGAATTGACGGATGATGGAGCCGTCATCGTCGTGGTGGACATCAACCTTCAGCGGGAACAGGTCTTACCATCAAAAAAGGCGTTTGCCTATAAGATGAAGTTGGAAGCCATGCGTAGATAGGCTGGAAAGCTGAGTAATGAAAATAGTGTCCCAGTGGGACACTATTTTTTGGTGGGAAAATCAAGAGAGATTTTCGCATCTGACTCCCTTGATAGCAATACTCAAATCCAACGCTATATCCGTCTAACCAACCTTATCCCTGAAATTCTGGACATGGTGGACGATTCTGCGCTGAAAGAAACATGGAAACCACAAATGGCCCTACGCCCCGCCTTGGAGCTGTCCTATCTGCCGGAGGCCGAGCAGGCCGCCTTGCCGGAGGTCATGGAGAGCGAGGACCGCACTCCTTCTCACGCCCAGGCCATCAAAATGCGGACCTTTTCCGAGCAGGGCAAACTGAACCCTGATGTGATCCTCTCCATCATGCAGGAGGAAAAGCCCAATCAGGTGGAGCAATTCAAAATTCTCAGGAAACGGATTGACAAGTTTTCAAGCCGGGGAAAACGGCACCCTTCCTCTGACCGTCGGCCCCATCGCTCCGCAGGCTCCCACCGCTGAGGATAGTCCCAACCAGAGTGAGGGATCCGAGAAATTTTGTATATCCTGTACGCCGATTGAAAAATGGGTAAATCTGTATAAGCTGCATGGTGCAAAAAGACTTCTAAGCCGAAATCTAGTGGGCAAACAAAAAGGTTTTGATGGCGAGTTTCGCCTGAAAGTGCTACAATACAAGCAGGAACATCACTTATCCTGTACACAGACAGCTATGCACTTTTGCCTCGATGTTGTAACCGTGTGCCGGTGGGGGAAAAAATTCCAAAAGGAAGGTGCACAGGGACTTATGAAAAAGCAGGCTATAAAAGGAATCGAAAAGGGCAGAAGAAGCAGGGACAGACAGAACTGCAACAGGAAAACAAGCGGCTGTCAGAAGAAAATTACCGGTTGAGAATGGAGAATGATTACCTAAAAAAATTAAACGCCTTAATTCAGAAGCGGGAAAAACCCGAATAAGCGACGTTGCGGTTGCCATTACAGAATGAAGGCGGGAGTATCCTCTGGCAGCTCTACTGAAACTGGCTGGTATTCCTCGAAGTACATACTACTATCATTCCCAGAAAGCTAATGCTGTGGATAAACACGCGAAAGAAAGAGCAGAAATCATAGCAATTTATCAGGAGAATCAAGGCCGGTATGGGTATCAGCGGATTGGTATGGAATTACGCAACAGGGGCTTCCGGCTGAACTACAAGAGGTTGTAAAAGCTGATGAAGGAATCAGGCTTGAAATTATGGTACGAATGAAAAAGTATCGTTCTTACCGGGGAGAAGTCGGCAGTGTTGCGTCAAATCTGCTGGCAAGAGATTTCCATGCGGAAAGGCCGAAGCAGAAATGGGTAACCGATGTGCCTGAGTTTTCACTGTTTGGAAGCAAACTTTATCTGTCGCCTGTGCTTGACCTGTATAATGGTGAAATCATCAGTTATGCCATCAGTGAACGGGCTAATTACCATCAGGTGGATGAGATGCTGGATAAAGCATTCTCTCGGCTCCCGGACGGCGGCGGACTGATCCTTCACTTGGAGCAGGGCTGGCAATATTAAAACGCCAGGTATCAAAAAAGGCTGTTGGAAAAAGGCATCCAACAAAGTATGTCCAGAAAGGTAAACTGTCTGGACCATGCGGTTATAGAAAACTTCTTCGGCTCGTTAAAACCCGAACTGCTTTACCTGCGGACGTTCCAATCATTAGACGAGTTCTGCCAGGAACTGGCCGCTTATCTTGAATACTATAACCACAACCGCATTAAAGAAAAATTGAACGGGTTAAGCCCTGTCCAATACAGAATTCAAAGCGGATTTGCCGCATAACTTTTGTCCAACTTTTATGGGTTATTTCACCGTCGTTTTACGGCGGTCTACCCTTGAGTGACGGTTCCGGCCACGCTAAAGGACTGTCGGTGACGGTGGATATATCACCAGAGCCGTACTGGAGAAAAAAGCGCAGACCTCGGGACAAAGTGTCTCAAAGTCCGCACCAGATAAAGATATTTTTCACTCCTTTTTAATTTATTAAATTTTGTAGTGCTGCACAAATTGTGAGCGAAAATTTTGTGAATGTTTTTCACCCCGCTTTCCCACGTTCCCTGCAAAAACGCCACCCGGATTTTATCCCGAGTGGCGTTTTGCATAATGTGATAGTGTTCTTCTTTATTTCCCGGTTTTATTGGGACCGGAACCCCTTGTATTTGCAATGTTCCTAATCGGCGCTAAACGTATTCTGCTGAACTCTAACATGGATTACATTACAGTTCAAATGGTCTGCGGACATGAGATCGGCCATGATGCTTTACATAGGGAGCAGAGCAAAATTGGGATGGAACTCCAGAAGTTCACCCTGTTTGATATACGGAACGAGACGAAGTATGAGGCCAATGCCTTTGCAGCCCATTTGCGTATTGACAGTGAGGAATTTGCTTGAGCTTGCGGGCCACAGGTATGATGTAGTGCAGCTCTTCTCAATCATGGAAAAAGATGTTACTTTGGTACTTATCAAGTCGAATGAACTTAACCGTATAGGGCTTCAACTTAACCTCCCATATATTCCCCGTTCGGATTTCCTAAAGAATGTAACAGTATAAAATAGAAATCGTCCCCTACAAAGTAGGGGACGATTTTGTTGTCACAATTTTTAGTCCTATAACAGCACGGAAATAATATTTCTTTGTGTCTTTACTCCGTTTATGGCCTTGTTATACTGGTTTGATTATAAATTGGAAAGCACATTCACAACATTTACCTCACTTCTTGATCTAACCCTCGAAACAACTCCGAGCTAAAAAAATCGCCTATTGAAATCCCAAGACCATCACATAACTTTTTTATAGTTGTAACTGTGGCGCTGTGATTGCGCCCGCTGACAATATTATTCACCGTGGACTGCGTGACACCGCTCAAAAGGCACAACTTATTGATAGATAAATCGCGCTCACGGCATAATTCTAAGATTCTTGCCCTAACTGCCTCTCCAATATCCACGGGTATCACCTCAATCCTATATTGAAGATACCCGATTGAACTTGAAATAATTACCTCTTTTGAGTTAAAATAACTCAAAAGAGGTATATCGCCTATTGGGAGACAGTTTTGCAGCTACAACACCAGCCCAACATCACCGGCTTCTTGCTACGACCTCCAATAGCTTATCTAAAATTTCTTTTGTAGCCCAGAACGCAACTCATTTCTGAAATTAGCTTCCTAAAATAGTCAGTCTTGCCCTTAACATTGCTCATTATGGTTCCCGGTCAATAGTATTCTGCCGAGAAGCAGTAAATATAAGCAACTAATGGGGAATGGCAACAAAAAATTTGCGCTCAGAATCGTTTTAAATGTTTTCAGTCTTGTTCTTTAAAAAATCTTCTACCATATATTTTTTCACGTATCGTATAAATGTTGATACCAAAGCTGAAGATTTACCAAAATTCACTTCCATGCCAAGTGACCGGAACGCCGCTGGTGCAATAGGCAGCACAATTAACTCATCAAGAAAGTCGAGCACCATCAATCTAGGCAAGAGACTTACACCGATACCATTTCGGATCATGCATAATATGGCAATATAATCCATAGAGGACGCCTGTATGTCGCTGTTGAGAGAATTCTGTGTAAACACTCGCTCTACGTCAAAGTCAATGGTATTATCCATAATTGGCATGATGATTTTGTATTGATTTAGATTTTGAATATCAAAAGCTCCTTGATGATTCGTTTGCACAGGAAAATCTTTTGGAAAAACAGCTACAATTGGATCTTCAAACAAAGCAATTTGTTCAAATGGATCATCATCTGAAAGACTAGTAAACCCTACATCAATTCTTCCTTTGAGAAGAGCATTCTTGATTTCTTCTCTAGATCCCTCGCTGATTTCAATCACAATTTCTGGATAATCTTGATTAAATTTATTGATGATCTTTGGAAGAAAATGCATGGACAAACTAGAATATGTTCCAATTTTTATGACTCCGTAGCTAAGTTTTTGGATAGATTGGATGGTCTTGTTGATTGCATCAAAATCTTCTACCAACTGTTGTGCCAAGGGCAGAATCTGTCTACTTTGAGCAGTTAAGTGTAACCCATTTTTATCTCTGGTAAACAGTTTGAAGCCCAACTCATTCTCCGCGCGATTGAGTGCGTGGCTTAATCCACTCTGTGAATAGTTCAACTTTTTTGCAGCGATAGAAACGTTCTTGGTTTTTGCAATTTCAACGAAAAACAAAAAGAAAGGCAACGAAAGCATGTACATTTCCTCCTTACGAATCTTGTGCATTCAAGTGCCAAACAATCATATATGACAGTTTGGCATGGATTATATGTTAGTATGGCGTTTGCCATTCCAATGCAGTCAATATATACTTTAAACAAATCGGCAGACTTTATCCATAATTTAATGCCAAATTTTAAACAAAACAATTCTAGGAGGGTAACAACATGAACAGACTACTTCCGAAGGCCATCAGTTTTGATATCTACGGTACGATCATTGACTGGGAAGGCGGCACGGTGGACTGGTACAAGAAGTTTTTCGAAAAGTACAAGATCACCGGTGTCTCTGCTGCAGAGATTGAAAGCGCTTGGGAAAAGCTTCAGTTTGAATATATCCGCAATTATCGTCCCTTCCGGGATGTTTTGATGGACACCTTCAAGACTACAGCCTGGTATTATGGGTTCCCTTACAGTGAGGAGGATGTCATCAGCTTTGCCGACGAAATGGCTAAGATGAGGGCTTTTCCTGACGCCAAGGAGGGCATGGAAATGATTCGTTCCCTTGGCATCAAGGTATGCGCTCTCTCCAACGTGGACAACGACATCATTACTGAATCTTTCCGCCATGAGGGAATCGTCATGGACGCTATTGTCACTGCTGAAGACGTGGGATGCTACAAGCCTCATTATCCAGGGTTCCTGAAGTCACAGGAGGTCATGGGCTGCACGGCGGAGGAAATGCACCATGCTGCGTTCGGCTTTAAGTACGACTGCGTACCCGGTAATGCCTTGGGCTACACCACAGTCTGGATTCGCCGGGCGGACATGCTTCGCGACGCCATGGATCAGGAGGACCTAAGCTTCGGTGACCTCAAGAGCTATGCAATCTACCTTAAGGGGCTCAAAGCCATTGATGAAGAGAACGGACTTGTGTACTGACCGATAGGGGCAGCGTATGGTTAATATATTAATTAGCGGTATTCTCAGAGGCGGTATGTATGTACTCATAGCCTTGGGACTCGCGTTGGTATATGGCGTTATGCGGATTCCCAATTTTGCACATGGTGAGTACTACCTGATTGGCGCCTATGCTGCATATTTTGCATTGGTGTCATTTGGATGGCCGCCTGCTGTCGCAATTCTTTTTGCAGCTGTTGTAGGATTCGTTTTTGGCGCAGTAATCGAAAAACTGACCTTTGCCCCTCTTCGCAAGCGCAACACTGGAGACTGGGTAACCAATGCGTTTATGATCGGTGCCGGAATCCAGTTGATTATTCAAAACGGCGCTCAGTATATTTTCTCTGCGAATTATTTCGGCGTGGAGAAACTCTGGGACGGAAATGTAGCGGTTGCCGGATTCAACATCTCTTACGACAGACTCATTGCATTTGGGATCGCTATGGTAACGCTGGGTGTCTTTTGGCTGTTCCTAAAAAAGACGAAAATTGGCATTTCCATCTTGGCAGTGGCGGAAGACGAAACGGGAGCCATGCTGATGGGCGTAGATATTAAAAAGATTCACACATTTACCTATGCTTTGAGCTGTATGTTGGCAGCACTGGCCGGCGGGGCCCTGCTGTCCGTGACCCCGGCCTATCCGACCATGGGCACCGCGCCCAACCTGGCCGCGTGGTTCACGGTGATTTTGGTGGGCGTGGGCAATCTGAGTGCTGTGATTGTGGGCGGCTTTATCGTAGGCCTGATTGAGGTAGCGTCAACTTATGTCGTCGGTGCCGCATGGCAGAATGTCATTTCGCTTTCGGTCATTATCCTGATTCTGCTCTTTAAACCAGCGGGTCTGTTTGGTCGAAAGCAGAAGGTGTGAGGTGAGATGAAGTGAAAAATACATACAAGACTCTCGCTCAGCCTCTTAAAAAAGTCGGACTTTCCCCGATCAGTCTGGTCGCATTTATCGCGATTGCCTGTTTCCCGCTGGTATCGCCCAATGAATACTATACCAAGCTTGCAGTGACCTGTCTGATTTGGGGCACGCTGGCAATGGGATTCGACTTTTCTGTGGGCTATATCAACGTTGCCAACTGGGGATATGCGGCTCTGATGGGAACAGGGGCATACCTGTCTGCACTGATCAACCAATATTTCGGGATCAGTCCCTGGCTGGGAATGGTTCTGGGCGGAATGGCTGCGGCTTTGCTTGGCCTTTTGATTGCTCTGCTCACCATGAAAATGGACGCCATGTTCGCGGCGCTCCTGGCGTGGTTTGTGGGCATCGTGTTGCAAAATATTATCGCGGCCATTCCCGACATTACCAGAGGCGCGATGGGGCTGAACGTAACAGCTCTTTTTGAGACTCCCTGGGCAAAGCCGTATTTCTATGTGATCTTCACAATTTGCGTGCTGACGTTCTGCTGTCTGCGGAAGATGGTAGATTCACGGTTTGGATTGGCTTTCCGCGCTCTGGGACAGGACATTGAGGCAGCAAAGGCTGTTGGAATCAGCCCTTTAAAGTACAGGACGATCAACTTCGTCATTTCCTGCTTTATCGCGGGCATCGTGGGAGGGTTCTACGCGCATTATGTGGGCGTTTTGTCTCCCAATGTGCTGGGCACAAAAAACGTGGTCCAGATTCTGGTGTTGGCCTATATTGGCGGACGCGGCAGCATCTGGGGACCGCTGCTGGCGAGCTTCCTGATTATGCCTGTTTTCGAAGCTATGAACAGCCTTGTGGAAATCAAGTACATCATCTATGGCCTTCTTTTGATTATCTCCATGATATACTTTCCAGGCGGATTTTGCAAGATTCCAGGAAAAGTTAGGGTCATGGTGGCAGTTCGGGCAGACAGCCGAGAGAAAAACAATCAATCAGAAAAAGGAGAAGAAGGATTATGAAGAAGCTATCGAAGATTCTGGTTATCTTGCTGACACTCTCCCTGATTCTTTCCGCCTGTGGAGGCGGCTCCAGTTCCGACTCTGGTGAAAAGGTTTTGAAGATTGCCGTAGGCTGTTCTCTGACAGGTACCGGCGCCAAGGCGGGCACCGCTTTTGAAGAGGCCACAAAAATGGCTTTTGAGGATATTGATTACAAGATCGGTGACTATGCGATTGAACTCATTACAGTAGACCTGACGGACGACCCAGAAAAGGGAGCACTTGCCCTTGAGCAGGCTATTGTGAAAGATGGGGCACAGGTTGCCATGCAGGGCTGGTTTACCACGATTGCTATGTCTACCATGGATGTTGCTGCTAAGTATCAGATCCCCTACCTATTCAATTACGGTGCCGGACAAGCCCTGGACGAAAAATGGGAGACAGATCCCGAGAAATACAGCTATTACATCGGCAAGATGTATCCCACCACGGATTTTATTGCTATGGAGTACCGCGATCTTTTTGACGCTGCTTTTGCATCAGGACAGTTGACCGGAGAAAAGACCATTGCCGTTTACGGTGAGGATACAGACTGGGGCCATTCGCTGGGAGATAATCTGGTGAGATATTTTAGCGAGGCAGGCTATGAAGTTGTATACAACGAGTATTTTGCTGCAGGCACTACGGATATGTACGCAATCCTGGCCAAGATCCAGTCCAGCGGAGCCAATATCGTGGCCGGCACCATTAATACCCCTGCCAGTGCGGCTGCATTTTTGAAGCAGGCCAGAGAGGTGGGCCTGGAATCTCAGATTGTTTGTCACTCTCTCAATGAAAACGCTGATTGGTATGAGCTCTGCGGAGATGCAGCAGAGGGCGTCTATGATCAGCTTCCTGGTTACATCGATGAACGCGGCGCAGAGTTTGAGGATCGCTGGATGGAGAGAATGGGCTATGCAGCTTCGGTGGCCTGCGAAAGTGTCGCCTACGACTGTGCCCTGTGCACCATCCAAATGCTCCAGGACTGTTATGAGATGTACGGCGTTTTGGATTCTGAAACCATTTACAAATTCGGCTGCGAGGAAGTGCAAACCGGAAACTGGATCTTTGACAACTCCATTATGCAGGCGGCTTATCGTTGGGAGTCGGGCAGACTCTCTCCCGTTGTAGGCGAGGACGCATTCTACTATCCCCTGGGGCAGGTTCAAAACGGTGAATTCGTGACCGTTTGGCCGGAGTCCAGAGCTGTAACAAACGCCATTTTCTGAGCAATTCGGTCTGCCGCAGCAGGTGAGCCGCAGAGGTTAATTTTGTGATTTGCTCCGTGTCCTTTGCCTGTCGGAGCACATCGAAAACTGTCGAAACAACAATCACCCGCCTGCGAACCGGGCTGTGGGGAAACCCCGGCAAAAAACTTCAAACAAGATGAGTGGTGGTTATGAATCCAATCAAGAAAGCAGGTGCAGAATTTGATATTGCGCACAGAAGGCGTTACGAAATGTTTTGGCGGCTTGACTGCTGTAAATAATGTGTCGCTGGAGGTTGCGGACGGTGAGATTCTCGGTATCATCGGTCCCAATGGAGCAGGAAAGACGACATTTCTGAACTGTATTTCCGGCTTCTATTCTCCCACAAAAGGGAAGATCTATTTTGACGGAGAGGACATTACGGGCATGACGTCCTACGCCCTTTGCCAAAAGGGTCTTTCCCGGACCTTCCAGATTGTCCGTTCTTTCCCCAAAATGACAGCCCTTGATAACGTTGTGACTGCGATCATCTATGGTGGCGGGGACAAATGCGCGGACCCGGTCAAAAGAGCACATGAGCTGCTGGATGAGGTTGGGTTTGCGGTGTCCCACGACGCGATTGCTGAAGCGCTCAATACCATGCAGCTCAAACGACTGATGCTGGCACGGGCGATCGCAACCAAATGTAAGCTGCTGTTGCTGGACGAGGTAGCTGCGGGCCTGACCACGTCGGAACTTCCGGACTTTATTACGTTGATCAAACAAATCCGGAACAGCGGAGTTTCCATCATTTCTATCGAGCATGTGATGAAGTTTATCACTGAAACTTGCGATCGAGTGGCGGTCATCAGCTTCGGAGAAAAGATTGCGGAGGGCACTCCCATGGAGGTTCTGAACAATCCGCTTGTGATTGAGAGTTATCTCGGAAAAGAGGACTAGTACATATGCTGAAATTAGAAAATGTTTGTGCTGGCTATGGAAAATTAGACGTTCTCTGGGATGTCAGCTGTGAGGTGCACGATGGGGAATTCGTAGCCATCGTGGGACCTAACGGGGCCGGAAAAACCACCACTATGCGGGCAATCAGCGGATTGGTTCGCCCCAAGAGCGGCGCAATTATATTCAACGGCGAGCATTTGGAAGGCGAGTCCATGAAGCGCATTCATGATCTGGGTGTGAGCTTTATCACAGATGACGGAAACCTGTTTTCCGGTATGAGCGTGAAAGAAAACCTGCTGATGGGGGCACTGAACATCCGGAACAAAAATAAGGTCAAACAGTTGATGGATAAAGTGATTGGCTTGTTTCCCCGCTTGGGTGAGCGGCTGAATCAGCAGGCGGGTCTGATGAGCGGCGGCGAGCGCAAAATGTTGGGGATTGCCAGAGGCCTGATGTCGGAGCCGAAGCTGATGCTGGTGGATGAGCCCTCTCTGGGGCTTGCGCCCGCTGTGGTTATGGACGTGTTTCGAACGCTCAAGGGGCTGACAAAGGAAGGCGTTCACATTCTACTGGTAGAGCAGAATGTCAATACCACCCTGAAGATTGTTGACCGCGCGTACATTCTGGAGAAGGGCGTAATCAACGGACAGGGCACCAGCGCGGAACTTCTGAACAGCGATTACGTCCAGAAAATGTATCTTGGGATTGAATGAGGTTGGCGCAAATTCTAAACGATAAACATTTTTAATGGGGAGGAAATCAACATGATTGGCAACAAGGTGATTTTTCGGAAAATGATGACCGTGGAAAACGATGGACACTATCTCGGCAACTTGATCAACGGCGGCAGAATGCTGGATTACTTCGGTGATGTGGGCACGGAGCTGATGGTCCGGGCCACGGGCGACGGAAGCCTCTTCCGCGCTTATAAAGAAGTGAACTTCCTGGCGCCGATCCACGTGGGCGATTTCATGGAGTATCATGGCTGGATCGAGAAGAAGGGCAAGACTTCCTTTGAGGTCCACTTTGAGTGCTACAAGATTTTCACCATGACCGACGACTATAAGGTGAAGTGCAACTTCATGGATGCCATTCAAGGTGAGCCTGATCTCAAGCATTTCAAGAGTGACGCAGCCATGGTGGCCTGCGATCCTCCTCTGCTGTGCGGCACGGCCATCGGCATCATGGTGGTACCGGAAGAATACCAGAGAGAACCGTTGGACCCTGCTTTCAAAGTCGAGGCGTAAGCACAGCTTCCCTGATGGGTTGCGGATGAAGGAGATATCATGGGAATTGTAAGGATTGACTTTGAAAGATGCAAGGAATGTGGGTATTGCATCAACTTCTGCCCCAAAAATGTCCTGGCAAAAGGAGCGGCGGTCAATAAGCGCGGCTATTTCCCACCGGTGGTGGGAGATGGCTGCATCGCATGCGGGACCTGTGCCAGAATGTGCCCGGATGCTGCTATCTCGGTATATAAGGAAGATTAGGTGAAGACTATGGGTGAAAAAACATTCATGCAGGGCAACATGGCGATGGCGGAATCCGCCATCCGCGCAGGCTGCAAACTCTTTTTCGGCTATCCAATCACGCCTTCCAGCGAGGTGGCAGAGTATTTTGCAAAGGCAATGTTCACCCGTCCTGAGGAGAATATTACCTTCATTCAGGCGGAGACTGAGGTGGCGGCATTCAACATGATTGCCGGTGCCGTGGCCGCGGGTCATCGTGCCATGACGGCCACTTCCGGCCCTGGCTTTTCCCTGGGGCAGGAGGCCATGTCCTTTATGAGCTGCGCTGATCTTCCTGCTGTGATCCTGGACATCATGCGTCCAGGTCCAGGAGACGGAGATATCATGGCCGGGCAGAGCGACTATCATCAGCTTACACGAGGCGGCGGGCACGGTGATTACCGCAATCTAATCCTGGCTCCCTATACAGTGGAAGAAGGCTGCAGACTGATGCAGGAGGCGTTTGTGCTAGCGGAGAAGTACCACAACCCTGTGGTCGTGGCCTCCGACGGCAATCTGGCTAAGCTGCGGGAGTCCGTGGAGCTTCCGGGAAGGCTGGAGGTTCCTGCCCCTGAAGAGCAGTACAACTCGTTGACAGGCTATGATCCGGCCGTAAGAGGAAAACATGTGTTCTTGACGGGTATGAACGGCGCCGCGGAAGTCATCATGATCAATGAGCGGCTCCAAAAGAAGTTCCGGGCAATTGTGGAAAACGAGGTTCGCTATGAACGGTACAACTGTGAGGACGCGGCCATCGTTCTGGTAGCCTACGGCTCCCTGGCCAGAGTATGCATCTCCGCCATGAAGCTGGCCAGAGAAGAGGGAATCAAGGTAGGCCTGATCCGCCCGATCACCCTGTGGCCTTATCCGGAAAAGGCGTTTGAGGATCTGAACGGCAAGAAGTTCCTGTGCTGTGAGCTCTCTGCCGGCCAGATGGTGGACGATGTGAAGCTCTCCGTTGAGAACAAGCACGATGTGTACCTTTTCAGCAGATGGGGAAGCGTATTGCCCAGTCCGAAAGAAGTGCTTGCAGATATTCGTAAGTTAAATGAGGTGAAGTAAGTGAAGACTGTTTATGAGAGACCGAAAATCTTCACAGATGCGATCACGACGTATTGCGGCGGCTGTGGGCACGGGATTGTGAATAGACTGATTGCCGAGCTGATCGACGAAATGGGGCTACAACGCAACGGTATCATTGTATGGCCCATCGGCTGTTCCTGTCTGGCGGATAAATTCTATGAGATGGATCAGATCATGGCCCTGCACGGGAGAGCGCCTGCCACGGCAACAGGCATCAAGCGTGCGGAGCCGGACAAATTTGTGTTGGTTTATCAGGGAGACGGCGATCTTGTATCTGAGGGTATGGCGGAGATTATGCACGCGGCCATCCGGGGTGAAAAGTTCAGTGTCATTTTCATCAACAACGCCATTTACGGCATGACTGGCGGCCAGATTGCGCCGACTACACTGATGGATCAAAAGGCAACCACCGCCCCCACTGGGCGCAAGGCCGTCAACTCCGGCTATCCGATCAACATGGCGGAGACGCTGGCGACGCTCCAAGGCGTATGCTATTCCGAGCGGGTCACTGTCACAACACCGCAGAATGTCATGAAGGCCAAGAAGGCTATCAAGAAGGCATTTGATCTTCAGATGGCGGGAAAGGGCATGACCTTTGTGGAGGTGCTCTCTCCCTGTCCCACCAACTGGGGGATGCAGCCCATCAAGGCTATGGAATGGATCAATGAGGTCATGGTTGAGCAGTATCCGCTGGGCGTATTCAAGGACGAGGAGGATGAGGCAGTATGAAAAAGGAGCTCTTATTCTCCGGTATTGGTGGACAGGGCATTATGAATCTGGGAGAGATCCTCTGCGCCGCGGCCATCAAGGCTGGCTATAACGTCACTTTTTCACCGGTGTATGGCGCTGAAAAGCGCGGTGGGCGGACCATGTGCAACATTGTGATTTCCACGGGAATTGAATGCCAGGTGGTTTCCGAGGCGGACGTCATGCTGATTATGGACGAGGCATCCTTACAGGACTACCAGCACCTTGCCGGATCTCAGGGCGTTCTGATTCTCAATGCGCAGGTGAGCACTGTCCCCGATTGCTCCTGCAGGAATATCAAAACCGTGCCGTTCATCGAAAAGGCCATGGAACTGGGAAATGCCAAGGTGGCCAACATGATTGCACTGGGCTTTGTGCTGAAGTGTCTGGACTTTATTCCCTATGCTTCCGTGGAAGAACTCGTCAAAGAAACCTTTGCCAGCAAGGCTAAGCTAATCCCTCTGAACCTGCAGGCCCTGAAAACGGGTTACGAATATGAAGCGTGAGGATGGAACGCCATGAAGGTTGTTATTGTTGATCACAGTCATGAGGATTGCAGCACAGAAGTTGGAATCCTGGTAAATTCTGGATTCGAAGTTGCTGTGATGCAAGTCCACGATGAAGCCGACGTGATTGCTGCGCTCAAGGATGCCGACGCCGCAATTGCCGAATATGGGCAGTTTACTGAGCGTGTCTTTCGCGCGCTGCCCAATCTCAAGATCGTGAGCAACTATGCAATGGGCGTTGATAATATCGACGTGGAAGCGGCCAAGGCCGCAGGCGTTGCTGTCACCAACAGTCCGGACTATTGCTTCGATGAGGTTGCTGAGCATGGAATGGCGCTGATCTCCGCACTGCTTCGCAATATCGTGGGATATGCTATGGATGTTGCGGATGGAATTTGGGACTGGTCTAAGGCTCCCAAGCTTCAGCGGATCAAAGGCCTGACGCTGGGCCTGATCGGCTGCGGACAAATTCCCCGCCGTGTTGCAAGAATGGCACATGGATATGGAATGTATGTTATTGGCTATGATCCGTTTCTTTCCAAGGAGACTGCCCGAGAGGTGGGAATTGAACTGGTGTCCATGGAGGAGCTTTGTGCAAGGGCGGATGCGGTTTTGAGTCACGTTCCCCTCAACAAAAGCACAAAGGAGATGGTGAACAAAAGCGTTTTTGATCTGTTCCAGAAAGCGCCGGTGTTTGTGAATACCTCCCGCGGGCTGACGGTTGACGAGCACGCGCTCTATGAGGCGCTTTGCGAGGGGAAGATCAGCCGGGCGGCGCTGGACGTGATTGACTCGGAGACTCCCACCTTCCAGGAGGAAATCTTCTCCGCGCCGAATGTCATCTTCACCCCCCATGCCGCGTTCTATTCAGAGACTGCTTTGGATGAGGCCAACCGGACGGCATCTAATAATGTTGTGGAGTTTTTTGCGGGGAATTTTGACAAGGTTCGCTTTGTTGTCAGACCTTCGGGCACCTAGAGCATCTCCACGTGTGTTTCTGGCAGAAGCGGAGGCGGATGGTCCCGCCTCCGCTTTTCTCCTAATTTGATGGGAGAACCTCAGAAATCTAATGAGTTTGATAGGTGCTCCTAGATTCACCTATGATAGTAGCCCCCAACAGTTAACATCTTGTACTGGTAAGAAAACGAATAAAAAGCATCAGCTCTTTCCAAAAAAATTTGGACTAGTTATTTGTTAGGGAAATTATGTTGTAAGACATCAGTCCCAATAAATTCCCGGTGTACTATGTGCCTTTACATCTTATATGGCTTTTCAAAAAAGGTGCATGAGAATACAATTTGGCTAATACCTCTGCAAAAATGCGGGCTATCGTCATTCGATTATCCTCTTCAAGATGGATCTCCCGTCGGACACAGAAGTCCCCAGCGTCGAAGTACTTTCCAAGATAAGAAAGGAAGTATATGAACGATTTTATTTTTTATAATCCCTGCAAGGTCTATTTCGGAAAAAGCCAACTGAAGCATTTACCAGAGGAGCTATTACACTATGGGAAAATGGTACTCCTTGTTTATGGAGGTGGCTCCATCAAAAAAAATGGTCTCTATGAAGCAGTAACAAGATTAATGATGGAAAACGGATTTCCCTGGGTAGAGCTGGCGGGAGTGCAAGCCAATCCTCGGCACACGGTGATTAACAAAGGAACCGCTATCTGTAGAGAAAAAGGCGTGGAGGTTATTCTGGCTGTTGGAGGTGGGTCGGTCATTGACTCAGCTAAGGGAATTGCAGCAACTGCGGTATCTGAATACAGTGATGTATGGGAACTTGTCAAAGTAAGTGCCTCCGTGGAGAAGGCGCTCCCAATCATTGTACTTCTGACAAGTGCAGCCACTGGTTCTGAAATGAATACTTGGTCCATGGTATCTAATGTGGAAACCAACGAAAAAAAATGCCTTGGAGGGCCTGGACTCTTGCCGAAAGTAGCTTTTGAAAATCCAGAAGCCTCTTTTTCTCTTTCAAAATATCAGACTGCATGCGGCGGCTTTGATATTTTGAATCATGTACTGGATAACTATTACTTTGCCGGAGATTCAACATTTGAGATAACGCTGGAACTTCAAGAAGCCGTCATGCGCACAGCGGCTAAATTTACACCTATTGCTGTAGAAAACCCCAACAATTACGAAGCACGAGCCAATCTGATGTGGGCATCTTCTTTAGCACTTAGTAATATTTTGGGTGATATGCATCATGGCGCTTGTCATGCTATCGCACATGAGTTGTCTGCCTATTATGACATTACTCACGGACACAGCCTAGCCATCATCACCCCCCGATGGCTCCAATATATCATGGATGAGAAAACCGCACCCGCTATTTCCCGGTTAGGCAAAAAAGTATTTGGGCTTGATGTAGAGCTTGATCCGATTGTCGGCGCGCAAAAAAGCATAGAGGCAGTGAATCAATTCTGTTTTCAGATATTGCGTCTACAGAGCACTTTAACAGAACTCGGTATTTCTGATGAATCTTTTGAGGAAATGGCGCATCATGCTTGCGCGAGCTTTCCCAATTTGACTATCCCCGGATTGCGTAGCTTAACTCCTCAGGATGTTAAAAGCATCTACAAAATGTGTCTATAAAATGGCATTTGGGCAACCTCATAGATCATAGAATACTCGGGCAAAGCATCCTCCTACGTTTCCTCTCCTTAAGTTCAACCACGAAAAATAATGATGGTAGTCCGCCTCTACTTCCGCGAGATCATAGTTCGTGTAGGTGTAATCGATGATATTTGACTGTCTGCCGTACTACTCTTCAATGCGCTCCTTTGGCAATTTTGCCCGCATTTCCGGAGCCTTTCCTTCCACTTCGTAAGCTACGGGATGTAGACGAGCATCTCATCGACCGTCATATCTTTGCAACTTATGTGTTGACTCAAGTGAGGGTGTGGGTTTGATGAAAAGCATTTCGAAGTTTTTGCAGAGCAAATGCAGTCTATTGATGATGTGCAGCTGGTGCATTTGGGCACTTTGTGCCGCGAACTTTCTCCTGTCCTATAGTATCGCTATCTTTTACAATCTCGGGGAAGCAGCTCTGCTGATGATTATCGGTGGGTTCCTTACAATCTGCCGTGCTGATCCTGTCTGTGCCTAACATGGAACCGACGCCGGATAGGGACTCCTCTTCTGCAAAGTAACGGTTCTTATAAAAGCTCCCTATACGCGCTCCGTCCTCTGACGCTCATTGCAGCAGAAAAAGCTTCGTTGAAAAGGCACGCTCCTGAAAGGATGGCTGGACAGTCTTGTCCAGCCATCTCCGTATAATAGATTTACGGTTTAGATGTGGGTAAGCGTCAAACGGAGCAGTAAAGTACATGCGTCGGATAGAGAAAGTGGTGACCGAAATTCGGTCACCACTGAAAGCAAAAATATTAAGTAGTGAGTACCTGCTGAGCCAAGAAGTCCTGCACCACGTCCAAGAGATGTTCTGGGGCGAGCTGCAATCTGGTGCAGTAGTCAATCAAGCCAAAGATGTCAGACCTGTTGCTGGAGAAAGGCACCACCATTGTAATCGTAGACCAGCTTCCATGCGTGCATGCGCTCTTTTACCAGAATTCCATAAGACAGTCTACAGCGGAATGGATCCCACATTTCAAGGAGCCAGTATCGATAGCCCGAGTTCTGGCACGGCGTATCAATGTCCATGTTCTCTGCAGCATACAGGTCCGCGGACAGTTGGAATAGGATTTTCAGCAGGGAAGCTGCTTGCTAAGCGGCAGGCAGGGCCATGGGGTGGATGGCTGGAATGGTGGAGAGGATCTGGTTAAAATCAGAATCACTCGCAGATACAGATTGCTCTTCACCGGAAACCAGTTCTGCTACAGAAATCCTCAATTTATCCGTGAGATTTTCCATGGAGTCAGCTCTTGGATGCGAAGTACCGTTCAAATATCCTTGCAGGGTCGTCCTTGGAATATCAATTTCTGCCGAAAGTTCCGCATAATTTACACCTCTCTTCTTCGTTTCTCTTTTTAACGTGGTTAACGTGGTCAAATATTTTTCTCTATTTTCATGGTCATGGAAGCCACTTCCGAAGGCAGACTCAACCAGTAAATTTCAACTTCCCGGCAAATCGAACAGCTTTTCGACAGAGCCGGAAAAAGGACAGGACAGCCCAAGGCCGGCACTCCTTAAGAAAGTGTCGGCCTTCCGCTCTCTTTTTTAATTTAACGATAGAGGAATTGTAAGCGTCAAACACAGTAACAGATAGATAGACATGAGAAAATAGTGGTGGAACGTTTTGAAATGTTTCGCCACTATTAACTTTTAGGCGGCGCATCCAGATGACGAGCAATGAACTGAAGCACCATGCGAAGGTACAGGAATGGGGATCGGCGATACAGGACTGCCGGAGCAGCGGGCTGTCCGTGCGGGAGTGGTGTCGCCAACGGGGCATCACGCCAACAATGTATTACCGATGGGAATGAGAGGTCCTGTCGGGTATTCGCAGGAAAGCCGGCGAGAGACGTTCTGGGACTGTATATTGTGGAACTGCCAGCGCCGCAGCCACTGCGAAACGTTTCGGAACGTACCGCAACACTCAATGTTGGAAGCGGCAGCATAGACCTGTACCAGGAAGTGGGGCCGGAATTACTGCGGGCATTGGTGGAGTTGCTGCGGATATGCTGAACGATTTCACCGGGGCAGATAAGGTGTACATCGCCTGCAGGTATACGGATCTGTGGCGTGGAATCGATGGGCTGACCAGTATTGTCCAACAGCAGTTTCAGTTGGACCCATTCACGGACACGCTGTTTCTGTTCTGCGGACGGCGGAAAGACCGGATCAAGGGGTTGTGCTGGGAAAAGGGCGGGTTCATTCTGCTGTATAAACGGCTGGAGCAGGGCGTATACCAGCGGTCGCGCTCTGAAAGCGAAGTGAGGGCCCTGACGCCTCAGCAATACCGGTGGCTAATGGGGGGACCGAAAATTGAGCAGCCAAAAGCTCACAAAGAGGTAACGGGACTAAGCTGTGTCGTGTAGCTGTAAAAATTCAAACATTTAGCCCAAAAGCCGTTGGGAATGCTGGTTTTCCAACGGCTTTTGCAATATAATTAAAGTGTGAAAGATACCACGATTTTAGAAAAAAGCATCACGGGAAATGAGGAGCATATCTCCATCTCCCGCGCGGAATATGACGCGCTCAAAGCCGAAAACACTGAGCTGAACCAGAAACTGGACTATCTCATGGGGTAGTTGCGTCTAGTGAAGAAAACGCTCTTTGGTACATCTTCTGAACAGGCAACAAAAGAACTCGCTGAACAGCTCAGTCTCCTCTTTAATGAAGCGGAGGTATGGCGCCCCATAGAAGAGGAGCCGATTGAAGATACCGCCGTGTCTGTGCATATGCATCAGAAGCGTTCCAGCGATCTGGATGAGATTCTCCAAGAGTGTGTTGCTGTTGAGACGGTGAAGCACAGCATCCCAGAGGAGGAACGAGTTCGTGCAGCCTGCGGCACCATGGTGGAGCAAATTGGCAAGGAGTTCCGGTGCACGCTTGTGCTGTATCCTGCCACAGCAACGATCCGTGAAGTTGTCTATTACACCTATGCCTGCCAGAAATGCAGAATTGAAATGTTTGAAACGCCGCCCCTGAAACGGAAAAGGTCCCGCCAGTGATCTCCGGCAGCTATGTCTCGCCGGAGATCATTGCTCATATTATGGTACAGAAGTTTGTGGTGGCATCTCCTCTGTACCAGCAGGAACAGGGCCTGAACCGTTCCGACATCCAGCTTTCCCAGCAGACTATGTCCAATTGGATTCTCCGGGCTTCTGATGATTAGCTGGCGCCGATCTACGTAAAGATGAACCGACGGCTTGTGAAGGAGGCGGTACTTCATGCGGACGAGACAACGCTCCAAGTGCTGAAAGAGCCGAGAAAGTCTGCTCAGTCCAAGAGCTATATGTGGCTCTACTGGACCAGCAGCTATACAGCAGAACCGATGATCCCCTACGAGTACCGCCCTGACCGCAAAGCAAGCAACTCGGCAGAATTCCTCATGGACTTCCATGGCTGGCTCCACGCGAACGGCCATCCTAGCTACCACAGTGTGCCTGCCGGAGCCTACTCGCGTGGTGGGCTGCTGGGCGCACCTGCGGCGGAAGTTTGATGGGGCTGTGAAGTCCCTGCCGAAGCAGGACCAGCACAACGCCGCAGCATTGCAGGGACAGGCCTATTGCCGCAGACTGTTCTCCATTGAGCAGGAACTGGCCGGATTGCCACCGGAAGAACGATATACGCAGCATCTGGCCCGGTCCAAGCCGGTGATAAACACTGCATGGGCGTGGGCAAAACAAACAGGGCCTCTCCGAAATCCGCGTTGGGCAAAACCCTTTATTATCTGAAGGAACCATCGTCGTATCTGGGCCGCGTTCTGGAGGATGGCTATCTGAAGCTGGGCAACAATCTGACGGGATGGTCCATGAAGCCCTTTGTAATTAGGCGGAAGAACTTCCTCTTTGCCAACATGCCGCGCGGTGCGCAGAGCAGCGCTGTGATCTACGGCATGATTGAGACGGCCAAGGCGAATGACCTTGATCCTTACCGCTATCAGACATGACTTCTGACCAACGCGCCGGTCCTGGCTGCCAATGGCATGGCATGGACTGCAAAGTTGTTGCCCTCCAATGCTCCAGCCTCTTGCCGGACTTTCTCAAAAGCACATTGATCTCCGGGAAGGACGAGATGGCCCATTGCTCATGTCCTTGTAACTTTTCTGGATTAGCCTGTCGATCTCCGCTACTCGCTGTTTGGCCTTCTCCAACTCCCGCTGTCTGGTGGACAGTTCCCTCCTCTCTTGCAGGCCGAACCACTCCATCTGCTCCTGTGCAAACCGTTTTTCGTAACACTGGATATATTACAGCAGCCTTTGCAGGCCCTCCAGCACCAGCCGCTCCACGATGTGTTCCCGAATATAGTGTGCGGAACACACGCTTGAATTTTTGTGGTAACTGGAACAGAAGAAAAACGCCTGCTCCCGCTTGTAGTTGTTGGTTGCACTGTAATTACAGCTTTCCGCCGCTGTCGGCGCAGTAGAGAAACCCGGAGAACATACTCACAGGTGGTGTTGGCGGAGGTCCCGGGTGAGCGCGAAGGTTTCCCAGTCGATAATGGCGGGATGGGTGTCCGGGAGGATGTCCGCTACAGTGGCGGAACGCCAGTTGTACGGGAACGCCGGGGGCTTTACCGGGTATTTCACACCGATGCTTTGCAGATACTCGCTGGAGGCAACACACCCTCGGAGCGCAGTTTCTTGGCGACTTGAGTAGGTTCCAAGCCGGACACGCTCATCTGAAAGATGCGCTGTACCTTGTCACTAATGTCATTAAGTTGAGCGTTCTTTGCATAAATGATTAGAAAAAACAAAAATTTTTTGATACAAATATAGCTGTTTTGCGTTAAAACCACAAAATTAAGAACCAGGTCAGATGACCTGGTTCTTAATTTAATAACATTGACCTTGTCGCTAGTATTTTTTCGCGTACCACTCCGACATGATATTGATAAAGGGCGCAAACCTCAGCGTGTCGGGCTTCTCGGTATCTATGCCGTGATAAAGCGCACGTTGTTCCGTCTGAAAATCTTCATAGTGTTCCCTGTCTGGAGATAGTCGCGCCCCCAACGGGTCATGTCTTTTATAATGCACACGTCGATTTTGCCGTTTTCCATGTCCTCTATCATGCAAAAGTAGACGGAACAGACAAAAAAACCTGCCGCTTTCGTCGTCAATGTAATGCCGGATATCCGTCAGATTTAGCTGTCTGGCGTAGCTTTCCAGAAATTTCTTTTGGTTCTGAATGGCGTTGTTCTCACCGCCATCCCTGTCCTCGTCGCCTACGGAAAGGCGGGCGTAAAAAGAGGGCACCCGCCTTTCGATGGAAATGATTAATAGTCGGGTGCCCTCTTCTTTCTTATTAGGTCTCGGCTCAGTTCTTGAAGAGCTCCTCGGGGCTGGGGACCTGAACATCCAGGGGCAGAGCAATCTTCGAGACGTTGATGAGGTGGATGTAGTCCACATTCTCGCACAGAATGTTATTCCCCCACGTGCCGCAGCTCTCAGACACCGCCGGACTCAGCCCGTTCGTGCTCGGGCCCCATGCGTCCGGAGTCGGCTGGTTCACCAGTACCCGCGCCACAGGAATCCGCTCGCCATAGTACTCAATATGCTTGCGGTCATTGCTGAAGATACCCGCCGTGTGCCCGATGCCACCGGCCTCCTCCATGTTCTGGATCGCCATCGCCACGGCCTCCTCAAAGCTCTCATACCCCTTCAGCACCACAATGGGACCCATGATCTCCTTGTTCAGCACATTCGCCTTCCCCACCGCGTCGATCTTCAAGCCCATGACCTTTGTGTCCTTCGGAATGTCAAAGCCCGCCGCCTTCGCAATCACTGGCGCGTCTTTTCCCACCAGCTCCGGCACCGGATGTCCGTCGTGGAACAGCACGGCCCCGAACTTCTCCACGTCCGCCTTGTCCTCAAACAGCACCACGCCCTCGTCCTTCAGTGCCTGGAAGAACTTTTCCTCTTCCTCCTGGGGATAGAGCAGCAGGTTGTCCCCGTCGCACAGGATGCCGTTGTCACTCCCCACTGCCGTCACCGTCATCTTCGCCGCTTCCTTCAGGTCATACCCACGGTCCAGAACCACCGGCGGGTTCCCGGGGCCCACGCCGTATGCCGGCGTTCCGCTGGAGTACGCCGCCTTCACCATCCCGCTGCCGCCGGTGGCGATCACCAGGTCGCACGCCTCCATCAGCGCCTGTGAGTTCGCCAGCGTCACCTCGCTCAGCACCTGGATCAGGTCGGCCGGGGCGCCGCACTTCACCATTGCCTCCCGGATCAGCTCCACCGTATGGGTGGTGGACTTCGCCGCACGGGGCGCGGGAGAGACGATGATCGCGTTCTTCCCCTTCACCGCGTCCATGAAGTTCCCCAGCGGGGTCACATTTGGGTTCGTCGCCGGTGTCACGCACGCGATCACACCCACAGGGTGCGCCACCTCGATAATCCCCGTCTCCTTGTTCTCGCTGATGATCCCCACGGACTTCTTATCCCTCAGGTACGCCCAAAACGCCGCCGGCGTGTCCGTATTCTTGCAGATCTTGTCCTCATAGTACCCCAGCCCTGTCTCGTCCACGGCCTCCCGGGCCAGTTCAGCAGCATGCTGATAGATGATCTTCGCCGCCTCGTACACCAGTTTGTCGGTCTGCGCCTGGTCGTAATCCTTGATCGCTTCTACGGCCTTCCGGCCCCTCTCCACATATTCCTGAATTGTCATCCTTCTTCCTCCTCTCTCAAAAGATCCCCTGGGCCATCATGGCATCAGCCACCCGCTGGAAGCCCGCGATGTTGGCGCCGGCCACCAGATTGTAACCCAGGCCGTATTCCTCGGCGGCCTCCACACTCATGGTATAAATGGTGTTCATGATCTGCCTGAGCTGCTTGTCCACCTCTTGTGCGGTCCACACCATGCGCTCGCTGTTCTGGGCCATCTCCAGAGCGGAGGTGGCGACGCCGCCGGCGTTGACGGCCTTGCTGGGAGCGACAATCAAACCGCAGTCCATCAGATACCTCAGCGCGTCGTTGGTGGTGGGCATATTGGCCACCTCGATGTAGTACTTGACGCCGGCCTGGGCGATCTTCTTGGCGTGCTCCAAATAGACATCGTTCTGCATGGCCGACGGCATGCAGATATCCACCTTGACTCCCCAAGGCTTCTCGCCGGGATAGAACTCCACGCCGAATTTATCAGCGTAGTCCTTGACCACGTTCCGGCCGCTGGCGCGCATTTCCAGCAGGTACGCTACTTTCTCACTGGTTGTGACTCCGTCAGGATCATAGATATAGCCGTCAGGGCCAGACAGCGTCACCACCTTGGCCCCCAGTTCCGCCGCCTTCTTGCAGATGCCCCAGGTCACGTTGCCGAAACCCGCGCAGGCGATGGTTTTTCCCTGGATGGACTCTCCCTCGTGCTTGAGAACATTTTCCAGGTAGTACACCGCGCCGAAGCCAGTCGCCTCCGGACGGATGCGGCTTCCGCCATAGGAGAATCCCTTGCCGGTGAACACGCCGTTTTCAAAGACGCCCTTCAGGCGGCGGTACTCTCCGTACAGATATCCAATTTCCCGGGCGCCCACGCCCATGTCACCGGCGGGAACATCCACATCGGGGCCGATATAGCGGTACAGCGCCTGCATATAGCTCTGGCAAAAACGCATGATCTCCGCGTCGGACTTGCCGGCGGGGTCGAAGTCACTGCCGCCTTTGCCGCCGCCAATGGGCAGTCCGGTCAGAGAGTTCTTGAAGATCTGCTCAAAACCCAGGAATTTGATAATGCCGGGATACACATTCGCCTGGAACCGCAGGCCGCCCTTGTAAGGGCCGATGGCCCCATTGAACTGGCAGCGATAGCCGACGTTGGTATGCCAAGTGCCGTCATCCGCCATCCACACCACGCGGAAGGTAAACATTCGCTCCGGCTCCACCATCCGGTTCAAAAGGTCCGCTTTTTCATACTCCGGATGCCTCTCGATCACAGGCTCCAGGGAGGAGAAGACCTCCTCCACCGTCTGGACGAATTCCGGTTCATTGGCGTACTTGGATTTGACGTTTTCAATTACACTGGCAAGATAGGCGTTCATTTCTATACCCCTCCAAATTGTCTTCGTACTTCATGAAATGTTTATGATTTTCCGGCGCGCGCCGTATAAGCCTGAATCCCGCTGGCCAGCACTGCCATGGCCCGCTCTAGATCCCTCTGCTGCAGGGCATACGCGATACGGATCTCATCCCGTCCCTTGCCGGGCGTGGCATAGAAGCCCTCGCCGGGTGCGAACATCACGGTCTCGCCGTGGTTGTCAAATTCCTCCAGCAGCCAGGCCTGGAAACGATCTGTGTCATCAACTGGTAGCTTGGCCATAATATAGAACGCCCCTTTAGGACATTCGCACATCACACCGGGAATTTTGGAGAGGCCCTCCATACAGGTGTCCCTGCGCTTTTTGTACTCCTCCTGCACAGCGGCGAAATACGAGGAATCCACACCGTAGAGTGCCGTGGCACCCACCTGATCCAGCGTTGCAGCACACAGCCGGCCCTGGCAGATCTTCATGGCATTGGCCATTAGCTCCTGGTTGCGGGAGATCAGCGCGCCGATCCGGGCGCCGCAGGCGGAAAACCGCTTGGAGACCGAGTCGATCACCACCACATACTCTGCCATATCCTCCAGTTCCAACAGGGTCGTCAGCTTTTCGCCGCCATACACAAACTCACGGTACACCTCGTCTCCGATGAGGAAGAGGTCGTGCTCCCTGGCAATCTCCGCCATCAGCCGCACTTCCTCCGGGGAGAGGACAACGCCCGTGGGGTTACCCGGGTTCGTCATCAGGATGGCCCGAGTGTGCTCGTTGATCAGCGGCTCAATCCTGGCCCGGTCCGCATACCGATACCCCTCCTCTGGAGAGGTGGAAATTGGGCGGATAGAGCCGCCGGTTATCCGGACAAAGGTATTGTAGTTGGGATAAAAGGGCTCCGGAATCAGGATCTCGTCGCCGTCGTCCAGAATGCAGGCAAGGGCAATCTCCAGCGCCTCGCTGCCGCCGGTCGTCGCCAGGATGTTCCCCTGTTGAAGCGGGACATTCAGCTCGCTGTAATAGCGCTTCACCGCCTCCAGATAGGCCGGTACGCCCGGGGACGGTGCGTAGCTCAAAACAGGCTGTCGGAATTCCCGGATCGTGTCAAAAAACACCTTCGGCGTCTCAATGTCCGGCTGTCCGATGTTTAGGTGATAGATTTTTAGACCCCGGGCCTCCGCCGCCACCTGATAGGACTGAAATTTCCGCATGGGGGAAAAGCCGCACTTTTGAATCTTGCTGGACAATTTCATCATAGTATGTATCTCCTTTGTCATTCGACATCCAAACTCAGAACTGCTCAACGGACATCACGCCTTGGCAGTCCGAAATCTCCCGGAGCAGCTGGTCCATGTCATATTGCTTGTGTAGCTGCAGCGTCAGGAGCGCACAGGCGGTGCCCTGTTCGCAGGCAGTGGCCCGCGTGATCTCCAGGTCCAGGATCTTGACCCCCTCCATGCGGAGATCCTGCATCAGCTGGTCCAGACATGCGTTCTGCGTACATTCAAGGTACAGATTGATCTCGGGAGTATCTCTCCAGAGCAGGTATTTCAGTTTTGTAAGCACCATTTCCGCCAGCAGCACCAGCAGCGTTGCGTAAATGGCGCCCTCATAAAAGCCGGCGCCGATGGCCAGGCCGATGATAGCCGCGCTCCAAAGGCCGGCCGCCGTGGTCAACCCCCGCACCCGCCGGTTTCGTGTCACAAGAATACACCCGGCGCCAATGAAGCCGATCCCCGCGATGACTTGGGCGCCCAGCCTGCCGACATCCGTATAACACTCCATATAGAGCAGCAGATAGTGACTCGTCAGCGTGGTAACAGACGCCCCCAGACAGATCAGAATATGGGTGCGGAAGCCCGCCGGGCGGCGTTTGTACTCTCGCTCCAGTCCAATCACTCCTCCGCAGAGCACGGCCATCAGCAGGCGGATGCCGACAGAGAGCGTCGATATATCGCGAAAGGCATCAAAAACATGCAGCATAGGCCCCCCTTAAATTTCTTGTACGGTCAGCACACCGTCCAGCTTCATCAAGATGGAAATCACCTCAATATGCGGCTGCGATTTTGGGAGGCGAACATAAAAAACAGCACTTGGATTCTTTTCCTCGCGCCCGCGCTCGATATCCACCTCATAGATACGGATCTGCCGTGCCTTCAGGCAGGTAATGACAGAACGAATCTGGTCCAGTGATGTCAGCTCCACGTAGATGTTTATATTTTTCATGTAGGCTTTCATGCGCTTCTCCAGCCGCGGAAGGATGCATATACAAAACAGAATCAGAAAAAATACCGGGAGCACGCACTCATAGAACCCCGCCCCGATGGCAAGACCCATGCAGGCAGAGGCCCACAGTCCCGCGGCGGTGGTGAGACCTTTCACGCTCCGATTGTGCGTGACGAGGATTGTGCCCGCACCCAGAAAGCCAACGCCGTTGATGACCTGTGCGCCAAAGCGAGATACATCTGTCCGAATTCCGACGCGTAATGCAGTCTCCCGCCAGCAGGTATTCATCATCTCGGTTTCATACTGGCTAAGTATCATGGTCAGCGCAGCCCCCAGGGAGATCAGCATATAGGTGCGGAACCCCGCCGGCCGGTGCTTCTGACTGCGCTCCAGGCCGATGAAGCCGCCCAAGAAAACCGCCAACGTCATCCTCAAAAAGACGCTCAGCGCATGAAACTCCCGTAGATTGTCCAGCCACTCCATCATATTGCTTCGCCTTTTTTCCGCTTGTCCGCCGGCAGTCCGTCGGGCGTACTCACGCCTCCCACACGGGAAGCAGCGTTTTCAGATTTTCCTGAATCACCGGCAAGTCAAACCCGCCGCCGATTCGCTCCGGCTCATGGGCATCAGAGCCCAAGGAGACCGGCACCCGGTGCTTTTGAATGAGCGGCAGCAGTGCCTCGCCATAAATTTGGCCGCAGTCGTCCGGGTACAGCACCCCAGAGGTATTCAGCTCCAGCGCACATTCCTGCTCTTTCACCACTAGGATAAACTCCTCCATCACCGGAAGGTTGTCATAGAACTCCGGGAACAGCCTGCCACAGCGCCCTAACAGCGTCGGATGCCCGACGCGTCTTGGCCGCCAGGGCCCCAGGTCCGCCGTCACTGACCTGATGAGGGTCCGGTAATAGATTTCGCCCAGCTTTCTGGCCCCCACTGCCTTCACGGCGGCGATGATGTTGTGCCGGTAGTCCAGATTCAGGTAACAGCCATCTACCAGCAGGTTGTGCACGGAGATAAGCCCGTCCTCCATTCTGGGGCCGTATGCCTCCAGAATATGGCCCGTCTTCTCCTCACAGCCCTCAAAATATTCCACCTCCAGGCCGATGCGCATTCTCACCGGGCCGGTGTAATGCTCTCGAAAGGCCTGCATACCGGCAAAGTAGGCATCCACCCCGTCCGCGGACAGGTTGGGATTCTCCTCGTACTGTGTCCGCTCCAGCGGAATCGGCAGCGGCGCGTGCTCCGTAAACGCTACCTCCGCCATTCCGGCCCTCTCCGCCGCGGCCAGATAGGCCTCCAGCGGCGCATCCGTGTGGCGATGCGGGCAAAAGGGCGTGTGTACATGCAGATCCTTTTTATCCAATGCAGTCATTTGCTGCTTCCTCGTACCTCGCTGTGCCTGTTGCGCGGGCGGCTCTCAGCGTCCCGTCTCCCCAGACGGGACGCAGATATTTCATGGCCTCCAGAATCACGGGGTGGTCAAAGTCACTGCCGATTCGCTCCGGCCTGTGGGCGTCGGCCCCCAAAGATACGGGAACGTCATACTTTTTCATGTACGGCAGCAGCGCCTGCCCATAAATCTCCTCGCAGTCCTCTGGGGACTCCAGCCCCGCGGTGTTCAGCTCCAGCGCAAAGCCGTATTCCTTGGCCGCAGCGACAAACTCCTCCATCAGAGCTCGCTCCTCATTGAACTCCGGGAAGTGTTTTCCGCACAGAGCGAGCATCGTGGGATGGCCGACCCGCTTGGGCTTATAGGGCCCCAGATCTGTGATCACCAGCTTGAGCATAGTTCTGTAGTACAGTTCGCTGAGCTTCCGGGCGCCCATCTTCCCCACCGCCGCGATGATATTATGCTGATAGCCAAGATTCAGGTATCTGCCATCCACCAGCAGATTGTGCACGGAGAGAAGGCCGTCCTCCATCCTGGGGCCGTAGAGATCGAGGGACCGTGCCGTCTCCTCCTCAAACCCTTCTAGGAAATCAACCTCCAGACCGATGGTGATTTTCACCGGCCCGGTATAGGTCTCCCGGAGCGCGTACATCTCACGAAAATACAGCTCAACCTCCTCATCCGTAAGCGTCGGATGCTTGGTATACTGCGTCAGGGATAGCGGCGCCGGAAATGGGCCGTGCTCGGCAAAGCCCAGCTCCACAATGCCCTGTTTCTCCGCTGCGGTCAGGTACTCCTCCAGCGGGGCATCGGAGGCCCGGTGCGGGCAAAACGGGGAGTGAACGTGCAGATCCTTTTGATTTAACGCGATCATTTCCTTGTACCTCCATACGTGGTCAAACCATGCCTACGTGGTCTGACAGAGTCCTTCCCCGTGAGCGGGGGGAGAGCGGGCTATGCGCTCCCACCCCTTCGCTCCGGAGTGCGCGGATATTGCTCAGGCTTTCACCTCTGTAATCTGCGTCTCAGGGGCGGCCTTCTTGATGCAAAGTCCGGTAAAGCCGTAGAAGATCGCGAAGGCCCAGACCAACCAGCTAAAGAAGGAATACCGCAGGAACGTCAGGTTGCTAGCCCCCAGAACGGAGGCGTATAGAATTCCAGATGAGGTCCAGGGATAAAAGCCGGTGGAGCCGGTGCCGAAGTCCTCTAGCGTTCTGGACAGGTTCAGCGTATGCAGGCCCATCTCCTTGTACTTTTGCAGCAGCATCGGTCCGCCGATCAGAATGACGGCAGTGGAGCCGGCGGTGCCCGCCAGCAGGATGCAGATGATGCCGCTGACCACGATCAGGGAGCCTGTACCCTTGACGAAACCAAACACCCTGTGGACCAGGACGTCCATCAGACCGATGTATTCCAGAATGCCAGCAAAGTACATGCAGATAAAAGTGATGATGAAGGCATCCACCATGGCGCTAATACCGCCGCGGTTGAGCAATGTAAGTACGCCGGAGGCGGAGATCGCCTCTGCGTCGATCTCAGGGTGCATGTCCAGAATGATCTGAGCATTAAAGCCGGAGTGCATGGCATTAATCCCATTTGCAAGTGGCAAGCCCTGATAAAAGAACCCCAGCAAAACGGCCAAGAGCGCCGCCAGCAGGATGACAATGTTGGTATCCTTTTTGGTGATGGCGCCGTAGATAATCACAACAAAGGGCAGCAGCAAAATAATGTTGAAACTGTAAAGTGTCTCCAGCGCAGACAGCAGCGCGGCGGTTCCGTCCACGGATGTGGTGGCCCCGTGGTTCATCGCGCCGTAGATCACGTAGATGATGATGGTAATCAGCGCGGCAGGGCCGACAGTTTTGGACATGTGGCGGATATGGTCGAAGATGTCATTTTCTGTAATCATAGATGCGAGAATCGTGGTGTCGGATAGAGGGGACATCTTGTCGCCCAGCATGGAGCCGGCGTAGCAGGCACCGGCCACAAGGCCAAAGTTCACCGCATCGCCCATGGCTGCCGCGATACTCATGATCGCAAAGCCGGCCGTACTGGCAGAGCCGTTGGAGGTGCCTGTAGCAAGGGAGAACACTGAGCACAGCAGAAAGCCTGAGAGGGCAAGCCAGCTCGGATTCACCAGTTTGATGCCGTAATAGAGCACCATAGGAAGCGTGCCGCTGTACATGAATGCGGCCAACATCATGCCGATTACCAGGAGCAGCATCATGACGGAGGCGGATTTGCGGACCTTCTCCTCACCGGCCGCGGACATCTCCTTCCAGGAATACCCACAGATCAAACCCATGATTACGGCCAAGATCGTAATGGTAACCATCATGAGAACACTTTTGAGTCCCAGTAGCGTGAACGAGGCGGCGACCGCCACGATCAGAAGCACCAGAACGATGCTCTCCGTTAGAGTTGGTTTGCGCTTTTGCCGTCGTTGTTTCTTGGTCTCTTTGTTCATGGTCTTTCTCCCTTCTACTTTCTCTTTGTATTTACTCTGCCCATCTACACTCATGGGCAAATGTATGAACAACCGTGTTCGCCAGGGGGAGCCTCCCGCGCTTTGATTCCGCGGCCAGATGCGTCCAGGAAAAGAGTTGTCCCTCAGTTTGCGCACAGCTCGCGCAGCGCTGTCAGCACCCGATCCACGTCTGCCTGCGTGGAGTAGGGCTCCAAGCCAATCCGCACGAAGCCGCCGCAAGCATCCATTTTTAGCGTGTGGAGAATCGTCTCAATGGCGTAGAAATCGCCGTCCCACACAAAGATGCCCCGCTCGGCCAGGAATCTTGCGATCTTATTGGAGTGGATGCCGCTGATGGTGAAGGACACCGTGGCAGTTCTGGGATGCCCGACCGGAGGTCCGTACACCTTGGCGCCCGGCAACTGGCTGATACCGGCCCTGAGCTGGTCTGCCAGCGCCTCCTCGTACTTGTCAATGGCCAGCAAACCGGAGACAATCCTCTTACGGCGTCCGCTCAGAGCGGCGGTCTCCTCCTCAAAATACTGGCTGTGCTGGCGGCCAATGTCCGCGATGAACTCCACGGCTTCCGCGGCACCTACCACTGCCTCCATGGCGATGGTACCCGTCTCCAGGCGATAGGGCATCTCAACGTTGTCATATGCCATGACGCGCGCCGTCTTGATCTGTTCGCCCACATCCTTTTTGCAATAGATGATACCCAAATGTGGACCGAAGAACTTGTAGGCGGAGCAGAGTAGAATATCCATGCCGACCGCCTTCACGTCAATCACCTTATGGGGTGCGTACTGCACCGCGTCAACCACCGTAATCGCGCCCACACGATGTGCCTCATCAATGAATTTCTTGACATCGGTAATCGTTCCGCAGGAGTTGGCCGCCCAGTTGATAGCCAGCACCTTGGTCTTATCCGTCAGCTTGGAGCGGAAGTCCTCAAAATCCAGCGTGATGGCCTCCGGGTGGATTTTGACGCTCTTGACCACCACGCCGAAATCCTCCAGGGTCCTCCAGGGTGAGCGATTTCCCTCATGGTCAATGTCTGTAATCAGGATCTCATCGCCGGGCTTAAGCTGGCGGGCCATGCCCAGCGCCAGCTTGAAATTGTTGGTGGAGGAGTTCTCGCCGAAGGCGACCTCCTCCGGATCACAGTTGAAGAAATCCGCAAAGGTCTCCCGGGCCCGCACTACCAGCGCGTCGCTCTCCACAGAGGTTTTAAAGACGCCGTGTGCATTGGCATTTCTGCAGAGCAGGTAGTCGTTGATCTTCTCAACCACGCGCAGAGGCACCTGAGTTCCCCCGGGGCCGTCTAGGAACGCCGCGGGCAGGCCGTTGACGCTTTTGCGCAGGGCCGGAAACTGCTCCCTCACATAGTCGACTTGAAATTCAAAGGGTTTCATGTTGACACGCCTCCTTAGTATCATTCTTCTCTTTATTTTCGTGCAAGCCTTCTGTTTATTTCTGATAATTTTATGATTACATATTATTAAATTTTATTCAATTGGACGAATTTCAAAATTCGACAGAAATATTTGTAAATTGTACAATGGTCATTCTGGTCAAAATTTTCCACTTCGGCTCAGATTTTCTATTGCACAGAGACTAATTTTCATGAATAATAGGGGATGAAAAAATTGTCCCCTCCAGCCCGGATTGAAAGGATACAACACGATGATCACAGTAAATGACATTCTCTCGCGCCCTCTGTTTAAAAATTTCGCTCTCGTCTCCGGCGAACGTGGGCTCTGTAATCATGTGCAGAGCGCGGGCTTCTTCGAGTGGGAGACCGGGCCTGCCATCATGCAGAGCTTCCCAAAGGGCGAATTTGTCATCACCACGTTGTCTGCCGCGAAAGACGATCCATCCGCCGCGGAGGAAGCCCTAGCCAGTTTATTCCAGTGCAAAATCGCGGCAATTGCTATTAAAAATGTTTACTTCCGACAACTCCCCGACTCCATTTGCACGCTGTCGAACAAGAGTAACATTCCCATCTTGTTTTTTGACAGCCTCTATGTGGATGACGTCTTGTTCGACCTGAAAACCGCGATTCTTGAAAACGACCCCCAATACCAGAGGAAGATGATTGACAAACTGCTGGCAAACTCCTCCGGCACTCCTGACGCGCTCAGGGAGCTGGCGCTCCAGTTGAACCCGGCATTTGAGCCGTATCTGATCTTCTCCGCGTTCGTCTCGGAGGACCTGGGAAATCAGCAGGAGCAGTCAAGCGAGGAGCCGCTCAAACCCACTGACGGAAGGTCCAGCCACCGTATCCATCTGGAGGACTATCAATACACCCTGGTTCCATACAAGAACGGAATGCTCTGCATCTGCACCGCAAGAGGGCCGGTGGCGTTCACCAAAACACAGGCACGGCGTTTTCTCGCGCTGTGCTTTCAGTCCGCTGTCTCATACCAGATGGGAATCAGTCTGCAGAACGGGGGACTGGAGACCATTTCACAGGCTATTCAGGAGGCAATTTATGCAAACATTTCCTGTAGGATCAATCAGGAGGCCTGCCTAGAATTTCGGGAGACTGGGGTGGACCGGCTCTTATGTTACGCCGCCGGATCCACATGGAGCCATCGCTACTATACGGATCTGTCGGAGCGCCTCGTGTCTAGCGGGGATGCCCCCGATTTGCTTTTGAATACCCTGATTACCTATGTGAAATACGGTGGAAGCATTGTACTGACCTCCAAGCACATGTATCAGCACAGCAACACCATCCGCTATCGAATCTCAAAAATTCAAAGCCTGTGGGGAACCCGCCACAACCTGGACTTTGACGCTCAGGCCCAACTGTTTGTTAGGCTGCATTTCCTCTACCAGCTGATGTGAGCGCGCTTGGCCACAGCATGTTGCCGTCAGCGTTCTGTTAGATATCCGGCGTACTCTCCGGCAGAAGTTCCTCTGCCCAATCCTTCTCTTTGGTCTCCAGTCTGAGAAAGCCCGGACTTATGGACAGGAATTTCCCAGCCATTCTGGTCTGCGTGTTTATGACATTCTCCGGCCAAAAAGTGGACGATATGTGATAAATTATGAAATGCGCCGGTATCAGATAAAATGCCGTCTTCCAGAAATTGAAAATAAGGACTCTTTATACACTGCTGCACTTTATGGGGCAGAAGAACACCCGGAATACTTTGGCGCTTTCCCTTTTTACCCAGAAATAAAGGGAAGCTGTGTAGTTGAATAAATGCGCTACTAAACGCGATTTGTGAATTTTACCCAGAGTATGCCGCAATTCAGAATGATGAAGACGCAAAATTTGAGCGTGGTCATTTCATAAAGCAAACGTCCGGTGTAGGTACAGAGTTTTTCAAGCTCTGATGAAATTATGCCGAAAAGTCAAAGGGGATTTATATGAGCATAGCACAAACCGCGAAACGGAGAAAATGAAGCCTTACTGTTTCTGTTCGAACCATATACGGTTTATGTTATCGAAGAACGATTTAATATCGCCCTCTATAAACCATCTGCCCCCGCTGAAATTCCACTGCAACTGCAAAAGTGCCGTGTGGCAGCTACGGTTAGGCCGAAATCCGTGGGAATAGTTAGAAAAGGTTGGCTCATAGATAGCCTCCAGCAGCATCCGCACGATTTCCTGTACCAGCTTATCATCAAAAGACGGGATGCCCAGCGGGCGCAATTTTCCATTCTTTTTCTTGATGTAGGTGCGTCGTGCGGGACTGGGCTGGTAACTGTGGTCTTTTAGACTTGTGGTTAGTTTTCTGATATGCTCCATACCCATTCCATCTATAGTCTGCCTATCCGTTCCGGGGGTCATGTTTCCAGGTTTGGCATAGATGTTGTAGTACGCCTGCAAATAGAACTCTATGTTATAAAAGTTGCGGTACAGTCGTTCGTAATGATAGGTTGGGTCTTTGGCTTTGGGTTTCAGACTGTTCAATACGTCGATTGGATTTCTCATGGTGTCTCACACACCGTTTCTTTCTCTATACTGATAGATGATAGACAAACTGGCCCCCTTCGCCATGTAGATGGGTTTCCCGCCCTCGGACTACTATGGGGTCTCCGTTACCATGCCGGATTTTCAGCGTCATCTTTCTCGGGGTGTTAATCCTTGGAATTTATCACCTTGCGGCATTACGCATAGCCCTTTGGGACGTTCCGGTTTAGGCAATCTCCGTTTAGACTGTTAGAAATAGCTTGTCAGTTTGTCGGATATGACGTTTGCCTTTTACCGCTTTTGCAGTTGGTCGGTACAAAAGCATTATGGGCAATTTCACCTAGCCTCTGTGAAACTCCTTATATCGCCTGCCACTTCAGCTATCGTGTGGCAGGAACTTGAGTATGACCCTTCGGGCTGTCTTCTAAGCAATCCAGCTTTTATCCTCATAACTGACATTTCATCTTGCAATTCAGTCGCGGCGTGGATAGCTCTGCCGACTTATCGCTTCCCCGATATGCTACACTCTCCGCGCAGGTTCCCTTGCGGATAAATCGGGTGATGACAACTTGATTGTCACTCGTGTTTTGTTATAATTAGATTGCGTATACAAGCATAAGATAAACCAAAATTTTGGAGGTAGTGCCTATGTTTTCTTGCAGCTTTGGTCCGTGGACATTAGAATTTACGAGAGAATATAGAATCGTCCAGGATGCCACTACTGCTGTTGTTATTGATGATGAGCGAACCGCTCTAGTTCTCGTCAGTCTTACTTCTAATGGGAATATTTGTATAGAAAGAACATATTATGCTATGATTTGCGAAATTGACGCAGCAGCGCATAAAGTTACGTTTCATGTCACTGACGATATAGCGTAACACTCAATCAAATTTTAGTTTGCTATTGAACTGTTTGGGCCACAAAATGCTTGTGGTCCCTTTTCTCTTGTGAAAATCAATGATACTTTCAGTCGCTGCTTTGTCAACAGCAGAATTTCTAACAGTCCGTGGACACCTTTCGCATCACAAGAAATAAGGTGTTCTTACGGACGCACGGTCAGCATCAACACGATCTGGATAGTACGGGTCCTCTGCAAGCTTCCACAGGCGGGCGATCTGATCCTTAGTAAACTTGTTCCGGTCACACTTGTTGGGATGCTTATCCTTGTACCGGTTCAAATCCACAAACTCGGAGTAATCCTTGTTGCAGATATCGTTTTTTATGGCGTAGGCGTACAGCTGGTTGAATAGGCCCTTGAGTTTTTTCAGGGTGGGATAATTCTTCCCACAGGCGTCCACCGAAAATTGCAGATCCATCAGTCGAATATCTTGAAATGCTTTGTTGTAAGGTGTTCCGCATACCCGATAGCTCTAGATGCATGAAAATGATAAGCGAGTTGAAAGTGAAGGTAGCCGCACTGACCTCAGAGCTGATAGAGTACAAGTCTGTTCGTGGTCAGCTTCGTATCGCAGAACCGGACCAGGAAAATGGTGATCTTCGCAGTAAGTTCCGTAGCTATAAAGATACGATTTCTCTCCATAATTTATGGTTGTATTTCTCACGTCAACGCGGAAAAATAAAATTGAGGATAGATGGAAGGTAAAATTAAGCGATAAAGGCAGAAAACAAAGTCTCCACGAGGAGACTTTGTTTTTTTACCGTGCAAATTGTTGTCTTTTTAGAGCTCATATGTTAGTATGTAAACATACATACTTTCAGAGGAGGTGAGGATCTATGTCTGAAAATATCAGCTTTGGAGACTATCTTAAAATACTGATCAAAGATGCTGGTATGTCTCAACATGAATTTTATACAGCGCTTGGAATCACAAAGCCATACTTCTATGATATTCTGTCAGGAAGGGTAAATCCTCCACCACCAGAATTACAATTTAAAGCTATGGAAATTTTAAAGGCTGATAGTACCGCACGAAAACTTTTTTTTGATCTTGCAGCAAAAGGCCGAAAGGATATGCCTGCAGATATTGCTAAATGGGTGATTGATAATCCAAAAGCAATAGAAAGCATTCGTAATAGAATGGATCAATCATCAACAGGAGGACAGAAAAATGGATGAAATTAAAGAAGGCTATATCATTGATTATATATCTGGATTGCAGGTAAAAGAAACTCCAGAAGAAGTAGAAGCGGTGCAGCCCTTTTCTAAGATTTTAGTAGATGACTATGGGTATCCGAAATCTCATGTACATACCCGCCCGCAGTATCGAGTAAAAGTAAGACCGTCGGATAAAAAGAAAGAATATCCTGTGGACATCGCAGTGTTTTCAAGCGAAACACATAACGAAGAAGATGTTTACATTATTGTTGAGTGTAAGAAGAAAAATCGAAAAGATGGCAGAAGTCAGTTAGAGGATTATCTTCGTTTTTCAAAAGCATATCTCGGCGTTTGGTTCAACGGTGAAGAGAGATTGTATCTTCAAAAGATCGAGAAAGATGGTAAAATCCTCTTTGAGGAAATTCCGAACATTCCTCGCTATGGCGAAAGAGTAGAAGATATCGGAAAATTCAAAAGAAAAGATCTCCGACCCGCCGAAAATTTGAAGCCTACATTTAGAACTATTAGAAACTATTTAGCTGCAAACGCTGTTGGAATTACCAGAGATGAAGTTTTTGCGTCGCAGATAATAAATCTGATTTTTTGCAAAATTTACGACGAAAGATTTACTAGACCAGATGATACTGTCAAATTTCGTGCAGGAATTAACGAAAAAGACGAAGACGTTCGAGGTAGAATTTTAGAACTTTTCGAAAAGGTAAAGCATCAGTATAACGATGTAATTGATGTCGCAGATTCTATCAGTTTGGATGCAAAGTGCATTAAATACATTGTAGGTGAGCTCCAGTTATATAGTTTGAAGGATAGTTCTAGAGATGCTGTTGGCGAAGCATTTGAAATTTTCATTGGCCCATCTCTTAAGGGTGCTCAGGGTCAGTTTTTTACGCCAAGAAATGTTGTAAACATGGTTATAAAGATGATTGATCCAGATACCGATGAAAAGATTTTAGACCCGGCATGTGGAAGCGGAGGATTTTTGGTTGAATCCTTGCGATACGTCTGGAGCAAGCTTGAAAAGAAAGCCACAGAATTAGGTTGGCCTGAGGCTGAAATAGAAGCCGAGAAGCAAAAGGTTGCTATAAAAAACTTCCGAGGGATAGACAAAGATAATTTCTTGAGTAAGGTGGCAAAAGCGTATCTTGCAATTCTTGGTGATGGTAGAGGTGGCGTCCACTGCGAAAATAGTTTGGATAGTTTTGATAATTGGAGCCCCAAAACCACCGAAGATATTCAGCCAGGGACATTTAATGTAATTGTTACCAATCCACCCTTTGGTAAAAAACTGTCTATTGATACGACAGAAATTTTGAGTCTCTACGATTTAGGGCACAAATGGAAGCAGGAGACAGATGGAACTTTTGTCAAAGGGGATTTAGTTGATAAGCAACCTCCTCAACTTTTGTTTATTGAACGCTGTTTTCAGATGCTTCGAGATGGTGGACGAATGGGTATTGTTCTACTCGAAAGCATTTTTGGTATGCCCAAATATCAGTATATTGTAAATTATATTCAGAGTAAGGCAAAAATTCTTGCGGTAGTTACATTACCAGAAGATTTGTTTCAGCCGCATACCCACGCAAAATGCTGTGTGCTTATTTGCCAGAAATACAATAAAGGAGAAACATTTGAAACCTGTTCAGATTATGATGTGTTTATGAGCGATGTTAAATGGTGTGGACACGACAGCAGGGGAAATATAACATACACGTATACTGAAGATGGAGAGAAAGTTGTTTTAGATGAAATACCTCTGGTTGCAGATAAGTATGCAGAAATGAGGTGATACGATGCTCGCATACAAAATCAACAGAAAACATATTAAAAATAGGATATTTATTCCCAAATATTATGATCCTGATTTGTATGCTCAGATTACTGCTTTAATTGAAACCCATGATCTTCACAATCTTGGTGATTTGATTGATTCTGGCGTTATAGCAGTACAAACGGGCCATGAAATTGGAAAAATGGCTTATGGGACGGGCAATATTCCATTTGTACGCACCTCAGATATAACTAACTGGGAAATAAAAACTATTCCGAAACAGGGAGTATCGGAAGACATTTATCAGCTTTATGCGGAAAAGGAAGATGTTAAAGCTGGGGATATCCTCATGGTAAGAGATGGTACATATTTGATTGGAACAAATTGTATTATCACACCGTTGGATATTCCGATGGTTTTTCAGTCTCATATACTAAAATTTAGGGTGGCAGATTCCACAGTCATTGATCCATATTTGCTGTTTTTGTCTTTTAATTGCTCACTTGTACAGAGACAAATCAAAAATATGCAGTTTACTGCGGACATAATAGATACTTTGGGAAATAGGTATAGAGAGTTGATTTTACCGATCCCTAAAGATCAGGCACTTAAAGCTGAGTTAATAGCAAGTATGCGCAGTGCATTAGAAACGAGGATGAAGTATAAGGCAGCAGTAAAGCAAATGCCACTGTTAATTGAAAAAGTTTTAGAGGCTAATGCTGTTACTCCTTTCGACGAATTTTTTAATGTCCCATTGGAGGATCTGCTTACAGAGATTGTACAAGATACTACAACTCTTGAATTTGGAGAGTTTTCGGCATATAAAATGAAGCGTTCAGATATTATTGGAGGGATCTTTCTTCCAAAATATTATGATCCTTCTATTAAATCTACCCTTGATGGTCTTGCTGAAAACTGTTCGTTGTATTCTGTTCAACAACTAATCGATATGGGAGCAGTTCAACTATCTACCGGTGATGAAATCGGGAAAATGGCTTATGGAACGGGTGAAATTCCATTTGTAAGAACATCCGATTTTTCTAACTGGGAAATTAAAGCAGATGCAAAGCAAGGCATATCTGAAGAAATTTATCAGCAATATGCTGAAAAAGAAGATGTGCAAGCGGGAGACATTCTTTTAGTACGGGACGGCACATATCTTGTAGGAACATCTTGCATGATTACAGCATTAGATACAAAAATGTTGTATTGTGGTGGATTGATTAAAATCAGGGCGCTCAAAAAGGAAATTGTGGATGAGTACCTTTTATTGGGATTGTTGAACTCCTATATTGTCAAACGTCAAATTCGGACCAAACAATTTACTAGAGATGTTATTGATACTCTCGGCCAAAGATTGAAAGAGGTTATTATTCCTATTCCTAACTCAGAAGAACTGAAAAAAGCGATCTCTGAAAAAGTACACACAATCGTCAATAACCGTATTCAGGCACGAGATATAATCCAAGCGCTATCAGATAGAATCGTCCTGTAAAAAATGTCAGCCGAGCAGAGTCCTACTGCTCGGCTGGTCGTCGTTTATTCTTCCATGACTTCGAGCATAATCCTGGTGCCTAGCAAAACGATTCTGGAACAGAAGGTACTCTGCCATAGTCTGATACTCACGAACAGCGTCCGTATATCGAGAGAACAGTTCTTTTTGTTTCTCCGTTATGGTAGCCTGAAGCTTTTCTTCTTTTCGGGTAATCAGGCGAAGCACTTCCTTGTATTCCTTACAGGCATTTGCGTCATATTCGATTGGCTCAATATTGCCATGTCAAAATTTTTCCAGAAGGCTTATACGGCATCCTCCCCATAGATCAGCTCTTGGAGGAAGATTTCTTCCGCCCGATTTCGGATGTTATTCATGGCTCCGACCCATGCCATCTGATCCTGCGCTTTCAGCTGTTCATTGATACCCTCTTTCTCTGCCAGCTGTGTTACGAGCAAGTGGAGTTTGTTTCGTGCCCGGGTGTCAATGTCAGCCAGGTAGTTGTGCAATCTTTCGTTGAGAGTGAGACCAAAATAAAGCATAGGACGATGTTTTTTCAGGTATTGCTGATGCTTTCTGCCCCACACACCAATAGGGACTGTATCTGTTTCATCCGGTACTAAGCAGGGTATGAGTAGTCGCCCTTAAGTCCATACAAAAGGCCATTGCCTTGATCGAAGATATATTTTTCCATGATGCTGTCCCCCATGTGTGAATTTGATTTTGAGGTGAATCCACGAACAACAACCAAGTTTCTTTTCCTATTGTTGTCCTGCGTCACCCTGGGCAGCGATACGCAAGACACATATAAGGAGCAAAACCTATGTTTCGTGCACTGTGCACGAGTGTGAAAATTAGAATCTGGTGTGCAGAAAAATCGCAGTATTAAGCCAAAAACAGGTGGAAAACGAAGAAATAGCCGGATGTTTGGCAGGGCCAGCACTAAACCCTTGAAGTTCAGCAAGCGCTGATTCTGTTTGCAAAGTCCCGGAGCCAGACAGGTTCCGGGACTTTTTTATATCGCCCGGGGTGGGCGGTGCCTCTTGCCATCCTGTCAAAAGCAAAACACGCACAGCGAATGCTGTGCGTGTTGTTTTTTCCTTACCGTGCAGCTATGCCGTCTTGCGGGTAACACCGGAAAAGCTGAACCACCCTCTGGCATCCCGGCAGGCTCCGGTGAGATTTTCCCGCAGCTCCCATGCAGTTCCATTGGTGTATAGAGGCGTCAGCACATAATCCTCCAACAGCAAAGCCTCCGCATCATGGAGGCAGCCCATACGGGCTGTGCCATCGGACGCCCTGGCAATGATAGACATTAAGGTATCATAGGCACTGCTCTCATAGCCAGCCACATTGTCATAGCTATCGGATATCCAGTCCATCAAAAAACATTCCGCGTCATTTCCAGCCCCCTCTAGGCTGACGCCTGCCAGGGCATACTCCCCGCTACGCAGTGCTGTCCACAACTCCTGATTCGTCACAGCCCTGGGCACCACCTGTACATCCAGGACCTCCTTCCACTGGCGGCACAGCGCCTGGGCCACCGCGCCGGTATTGCCGTCCTCCACATACAAATACTCCAGTTCACCCAAGCCAGCGCCGCTATACCCTGCCTCACTGAGAACTCTTCTGGCCTCCTGGCAGCGCTCGGCATAGTTTTCGTTATCCAACAGCGCACCGCCAGAGGTGCGGAAATCCTCCCCACCGTTTCCCGGCACACCGGGAGGAATCAACCCCTCCGCGGCCTGCGCTGTCACGCCTGCCAGCTCTGCCAGGGCGTTGCGATCCACCGCAAGGGAAAACGCCTGCCGGATGGCCCTATCTGCAAAAGGATCGACGGCACCGTTGTATACCACCGCATAGGTCCCAAGCTGAGGGATCGGACTCCACTCCTCATCTGCTGAGAGCTCCGTAAGTCGCTCCTCTGACAGCGGCCACACCGCATCCACCAACTTCTCATCATACAGTGCCTGGCCCTCCTCCGCCGTGGAGGCAAATTGAAAGACCAGATCCGCGGGGCTGCTCTGACTGGTCCCATAAGACTCGCTGGCAGCAAGCCGCAGATAACTACCCTCCGCCAGCTCCTCCGCCACATAAGGACCATTCGTCACCAGTGCGGTGGGGTCCTGCCACCAGGAGGCCGCCTCCCCATCAGCGGAGCCAGCCTCTTTGAGCCGCTGCACCACATCCTGGCGCAGCGGCAGCGTGGCTGGAGAGGTGCAAACCTCCCTCAGAAACCAGTCGTAATTACCAGTGAGAGTCACCTCAAACATGGTGTCGCTGGGCGCACTGACCTGCAGCAGGCTCATATCCTTAGCAAGCCGCGCCTCCTGATATCCGCATACCACACTTAAAAGCGCCGCATAGGGTGAGTGGCTGTCCGGGTCTGCAAGCCTCTGCCAGGCGTAGACAAAGTCTTCAGCCGTCACCTTTTCCCCGTCAGACCACTTGGCGCTGCGGAGCTGAAAGCGGCAGGTAACCGTACCGTCTGCGTTTTTCTCCGTCTCCACGCTCTTGGCCATGCCATTGACTACATTGCTGTTCCCGGCCTGATCAGCCACCACCCGCATCAGGTTCTCATAGAGATGAACCAGTACGGTCTGACTGGGAATGTCCTCGGCGTATATGGGGTCCAGTGTGGAGTAGCTGCCGCCCACGCACACAGAGAGTTCCATGCCGCTCTCCTGTTGGCCGCAGCCCGCCGCCAGTAAGACGCACAGCGCTGCCAGAAGGGCTGTGACTGTCAGACGTTTTTGTTTTCGCATAAGGGGAAGCTCCTTTCCAAGCAAAAAACAGGCACCTGCTGAAAACCAGCAGGGAAGAACCGATCTCGAAACATGGCTCACAGGAAGCCATCCATGCAATCAGGGCCACCAGAGCAACCCGTACCCCGGATGCCACTCCGAACGCCGCGGACAACGAGCGCCTTTTTCTGCTCTTCCTGATAAACAAAGGCACCAAACGGCACCTCTCATGATATTCCTTTTCTGTGCTGCGGCACGTATTGGGTCCCCATGGATGATCTCCTCTAGGCCGCACTGCTGACAGGTGGTATTTTTCAGCAGGTAGTATTATAGAGAATTTTTATGCACTTGTAAAGGCGGGGCAAGAAAAAAGTAACAAAAAGTGACAAAATTTAAAAATCCGTTCACAAACAATATTCCTCAGGATTCCCGCTCCCGGCCTGCCATAATCCCCTCTGCTCCCATGTAAAATATGTTTCCGTCATGGGCCAGTTTGCCTTTTCTACTTGTGTGGGGGATGCTTTTCTGTTATCATCGGAGTAAACTCATTGATCCGAATCAGAATGGAAGGAGAACCCATGAAACAAATCTGTGTGTTTCTGCTTTCTATGCTGCTGACGGCCTGCAGTGCCGCCCCAGACAGCGCCGAGCTTGTCCCCTATGATCTATCGGAAAAGGAGCAATTTGTTCTGGAGACCTTTGGAATGCTGGAGAGTTCTCAGCTGCTCTCCTTTCATGCTCCGGAGGAGGCCATCACCCTGCGCGTTCATGTCTATCAGATGTTGTCTGGCGGTGCCTGGGAGGAAACTGGCGGAGGCGCCACTTCCATCGGTGCTGAGAGAGAGCCTGTGGACCGGCTGGACGGCTATTTTGCTATGCGGCTGCGGAAAGACCTGGGTATTGATTTCCACATTCGCTGTGCCGGGCTGGCATCCTACCAGACGGATGCTGTGGATCTGTCCGCAGCGGCCAGAGCAGTATATCTTTTAACGGACGCCCGTGAAATCACGATGGAGACAGAGATTCCCGTGGCCCTGATGGTGTACGAATCCGATGCGGCAATGCCTGCCTACTGTCTGGAGGATTATTTTGAGCCGTCCCGGTTTGACGGCAGAGAGCTGGTGCAGGCCGTCACCCTGGAATTCTCCGCTCAGGAATGATGGCACCTTGCCATTTTGCCAGCCGCGCAAACAGAAGAAAAAGCCTGGGAGCAATGCTCCCAGGCTTTTTGGGTTCGGGGTGACCGTGTCTTTCAGGCGGGTGTCAGCTTTCCGTTGTCATCAAACTTCACAGGCACAATCTCATTGCGGGTGTGCTTGGCAATATCGTCGATCCGCATTTTGGATGGATAATCCGCGATCAGACTCACCGCCACGCCCTGCCGCCTGGCCCGCCCGGTGCGGCCGATGCGGTGAATATAGTCCTGATTTTCATCCGGGATATCACAGTTGAACACGATATCCACATCGTCCACATCAATCCCCCGGGCCGCCACATCGGTAGAAACGAAGACCCGAAGCCTGCCCTCCCGGAAACGGTTCATCACCTGCTCCCGCTTTTTCTGCGGGATATCCCCGTGAATGCACTCGGCGTCAATCCCACGCAGCTGCAAAAACTTGGTGATTCGCTCTGTGGCCCCTTTCGTATTGCAAAAGCACATACAGCGGTCAAAGCCGGTCTCCAAAAGGATTTTCTCAATGGCGTCAGCCTTGCCGTCATAGCTGACATCCATGCGGAACTGCTTGATGTCCGGCTTGTTCTGCTCATCCTCCCGAACAGTGACCTCCTCCGCATCCCGCTGATAGACCCAGGCGATGTCCATCACCTCCCGGGAGATGGTAGCGGAAAAGAGGCCCAGGTTCTTCCGCTTGTTCATCCGGTCCAGCAGACGGGTCACATCATGGACAAAGCCCATATCCAACATCCTGTCCGCCTCATCCAGAACCACGGTCTGTGCGCTCTCCACCCGAACTGTCCGGCGCTTCATGTGGTCTGAAAGGCGCCCAGGCGTGGCCACCACAATCTGGGGATGCTTTTTCAGCGCGTCAATCTGCCGGCCAATGGGCGCCCCGCCATACAGGCACACCATACGGACGCCGGGCTTATAGGTCGCCAGATCCCGCATCTCATCGGTAATCTGAATCGCCAGCTCCCGGGTGGGCGCCAGGATCACCGCTTGAACGCTCTCATTCTCCGGCTCTACATGCTCCACAATCGGAATGCCGTAGGCAAAGGTCTTCCCCGTGCCGGTGGGTGCCTTGGCAATCACATCCCGCCACTCCATCATGGGCGGGATACATCCCGCCTGAACCGGGGTGGATTCTTCAATCCGGCGCTGCCCAATCGCCCGCATGATCTCCGGGGACAGCCCCAGGCTGTCAAATCGCACACCTTGTGTAAATTCCATACTTGATTTCCTTCTCTTTTGTGACACGGATTCCCTCACCGGAGTATGACATGGTCGCATCTCCCGTGAGCTCCTCCTTGTATTTTCATTGCTTCGCGGCTATTATACAGGGAAATACGGCGCTTGTAAAGCATAACGCGCGCCTTGCTGTTTCCGGATATGGACTGCCTTTGGGCGGGAAGTGTCATATTTTGGTATTTCCCCCATATTTGTGACAAAAAAGCAACTTTTTTCAAGTAAAATTATTTATTCTCTCTGTATACGTCTCATTTTTTGTGATAAATTGAATACACCAAAACTACAACAGAGGTGACGCAGCATGAATGGGATGGCCTATGTGCGGATTTTGCGCGATTTGCGAGAGGATGCCGACAAGACACAAACGCAAATTGCCGAGGTTTTGGGGACTTCCCAGACCATGTATGCCCGCTATGAGCGTGGGGCCAACGAGATGCCTATCCACCACCTGATCACATTGAGCAAATACTATGGCGTCTCTACCGATTATCTGCTGGGACTCAGTAAAGAACGGTAAACACGGACTGGAGACTCCAGTCCGTGTTTTTTGCAGGCAGCATTCAGTGGTCTGTGCTCTCCGTCACAGCACTTTTCTTTTCATATCGTGTCAACTCCTCTCCACTCTCTGAGGCCACGTTCATGGTCCCTGTCGTCTCGCTGCCATCGCTATGGGTGGTGATGGTGGTGCCGTCACCTTGATCCTGTGTCACCGTCCACCGGTCCAGATCTCCGGCCACATCGATGGAGACGGTCCGGAGTTCCTCGCTGCCATCCTCATGGACCACGGTCATGTCGTACTCATGGTGGTAGCTGCCCTCGGCGGCCATGGCGTCGGTGATGTCAATTTTCTCGCCGTTGGCATGGAGAATCAGTCGGCCATCCTCCCTGGTAACGGTGCCATCTTCCGACGCAGTGGTAATATACACCTCATTGCCCTCCGCATCCACCGCGCGCATGCTGTCCTCCCCGGTCCAGACAATGGTAAACTGCCGGAAGAACTCCCCGTCTGTGGCGATGTTTACCGCGCCGGCCGTAACCGCCAGCGCCATGGTCATGGCGGCGGCGATGGCCGCTCCCCGCAGGAGCTTCGGAATCCGTGTACCCTTCTTCTTTGTCATCTGAAAGACCTCCTTCTTGGCTTCCTCGGAGGCGTGCAGCCGGGAAAATGTCTCGCAATACAGCTTTTTGTCAATCATAGGCCTTCTGCCTCCTTCAAATTTGTTTTGAGTTGTCCCCTTGCCCGCATCAGCCAGGTTTGTACGGTGGATGGATTCGCCTGCATGAGGGCTGCGATCTCCCGGACCGCATAGCCCTCATAATAGTGGAGATAGATGGCGGCCCGGTATTTCGGCGGCAATGTCATCACCTGTTGAAAGAGCTCACTCTGAACGGGAGCATCGAATACCGCCGTCTCTGGCACAGCTTCCATCGACTCGGTTCGCCGCCGCCAGGGAGAGCGCAAGAGCTTTTTGCACTCGTTTGCCGCCACCCGGATCACCCAGTACCGTTCATGCTCCGGGCTCTCAAAATGTTCCTCCGCGCCATAGAGCTTCAGCAGGGTTTCCTGCATAACATCCTCGGCATCTGCCCGGTTTTTCAGGTAGCTGTATGCCAGCCGGAACACGGTGTCGGCGTACCGTTCCACCGCCGTTTCAAATGCAGCGTCTGTCAACACGCCTCACCTCGCTTTGTGTCAGGGTTGAAAGGCCTTTCTATGGAGAATATCCCCGAGAGGGCAGAAATATCTCATGGTCCTCTCTGTTTTTTATTTTTTGCTCTCCATGATCTAATAACCGAAGCGGCTGAAACCAGTCTGAAAAACCATACCGCCACAAAACATGGGACTTTTTGAAACCTCTTGTTTCAAAAAGTCTTTGATTTTATCTGTGGGAGAAACTCCCCCTGCTCCTCCTTCATACAGATATTTCCGGCAGAGGTAACAGAACCGCAGCGGCCTATGGGTCAGTTTCGCGTTGTTGACTGATATCATGACAATTTCCGCGCAGGGAAAGACTTTTTTCTCTGGGAGAATGGCTGGTCCATGCGTCCGACCGGCAAAGAATATCTTCCCTTTTCTATGGGGGACCGATCTACACGTACTCCGTTCATTTCACGAAAGCAGCTTATTTTGAAGCCTCAAACATGGACGCACTGGTAAAAATATGATATCATATTTATAATTCTCAGGAAAATCTTTGCGTCTATCTCATAAAAAGTACCTGGCATGAAAGGAGCTTTAGTATGAAGCATCTCAAGGACGGAGCTCTATCCTATCTTTTCTATTTGGTGGGTACCTTTATCTTTTTGATAGCCGTCATGACATTGGACGGCAGTATAACTTCTCCCTTTTCCATCCGTCTTAGTAACATCCTTAACTACATTGACCTTGGCTCGCTTGTCTTTATCTTGGCGTTTTGTTTGTTAGCTTTGGCCTGCACAAAAACCATGCGCCCGCTGAAGGATGCGTTTGTATTCATGTTTCAGGAGCAGGATTACACCGTACAGCAGTTAAACGAGTATCTATTATCTATAAAAGTGGCTGCATTTGCGGCGCTCACGGGGGGCGGCATGAGCTTTGTTGTGCAGATCATCAAAATGCTAAAGAGCATGGATTTCGACGGGGGAGTTTCATGGGCAGGGTTTCACATCAGTATTGCTATGATTTCTTTGGCGTATTCGTTGGTGCTTCTTATGATTTTAATGCCAATTTATGTAGCTTTAGCGCAGAGCTTGTCCCGTGTCAAACAACGCGAAAAGACGCAGAAGGTTCCGGTGTCCCACAAGAATAGGAAAGCCGGCTCCATCTGACACCCGCATAAAAAGAAAAGCAGGCGCCGTCCAAAAAAATAGGATCATATCCCTCAGCGCCCCCAAAATACCATGCATGCCCGCAGACGTTTGGTCTGCGGGCCATTTCCGATATTCATTTTTGTCAAACCGACAAGCGGTTTTTGAGATGGCATCATTCATTTCAAAGGGCAAAAAACGACATGGCCCGATAAATGAAGTGTCCGACTCCTGCCGTGTGAATCTATAGGATCTGATCTCTCGCTGGGATCGCTTTCGCCCTGCGTTTGTCAAATCTCCGCCCATTTCGTGAGGCCATAATCCTGTGGAAGCATGGAAAACTTTACGCATCTGGAGCCTGGTGTTCTGCTATAAAGGCAGCGGCTCCGGCGTTTGCCGGAGCCGCTATGGCGGGACTGTGCTCTTTTATCTGTGGGGTACGTGCCAGATATGCTCGGCGTACTCTGCCACCGCCCGGTCCGCGGCAAAAATTCCGCTGCGGGCAATGTTGTGCAGGCTCATCTGGTTCCAGCGCCGCTGATCCAGATAGGTCTCCACCATCCGGCTCTCGGCGTCGCAGTAGGACTGAAAGTCTGCCAGCAGCAAATACTCGTCGGCGGCGCTGCCGCCGGCCCCGAACAACAGCCGTTGATAGAGGTCATCATAGGAAATACCGTCCCGGAAGCCGGTCCGCAGCGCGTCCAGGCAGCGGCGCAGACGCTGGTCCCGGTTATACAGCCGCTGGGGAATATAGCCCTCCCGCTTCAGCTCCGTCACCTCGTCCGCGTGGAGCCCAAAGAGGAACATATTCTCGTCTCCCAGCACCTCGTGCATCTCCACGTTAGCGCCGTCCAGGGTGCCGACCGTCAGCGCGCCGTTCATCATGAACTTCATGTTGCCCGTGCCGCTGGCTTCCTTTCCAGCTGTGGAAATCTGCTGGCTGACCTCGCTGGCTGGCATCAACCGCTCTGCCAGAGAAACCCGGTAGTTCTCCAGAAACACCACCTGGAGCTTATCCTTGCAGACCGGATCGTGGTCAATCTGGTCTGCCAGGGAGTTGATCAGGCGGATAATCCGCTTGGCCACCGCGTAGCCCGGCGCCGCCTTAGCGCCGAAAAGGAATGTGTGGGGCTGGGTAATGGCGCCGGGATCGTCCTGAAGTCGCTGGTAGAGCGCAATGATATGCAGCACATTGAGTAGCTGCCGCTTGTACTCGTGGAGCCGCTTTACCTGAACGTCGAAGATAGCGTCCGGGTTCAGATTCACCCCCTGTGTCTGCTTGGCATAGGCGGCGAAGTCCGCCTTATTGTTCCGTTTGATGTCCGCCAGGGCCTTCAGCACGGCGGCATCATCGGCATAGTCGTCCAGCTTCCGCAGGACCAGCGGTTGCATCAGGTAGTCCTCCCCGCCGGTCAGATCCCGGATCAGGCTGTCCAAGCCGGGATTAATCTCGCTGAGCCAGCGGCGGTGGTCAATACCGTTGGTCACATTGGTAAATTTCCAGGGCTCCATGCCGTAGGCGTCCTTGAAAACGTCCTTTTTCAAAATATCGGAGTGCAGGGCGCTCACACCGTTGACCGCCATGCCGCCGGCGATACAGAGATTCGCCATCCGGACCTCGCCGCCCCAGATGATGGCCATTTTCTGGGTCTTTCCCTCGTCGTGGTAGAACTCCTCCACCCGCTTTTGCCAACGGCGGGAAATTTCCATCAGGATCTGCCAGATGCGGGGCAGCAGCTGCGCCACCAGGTCCTGAGGCCAGCGTTCCAGAGCCTCCGCCAAAACAGTGTGGTTCGTATAGGCCACGGACCGAGTCGTGATGCTCCAGGCCTCATCCCAGTCCATGCCCGCCTCGTCAATGAAAATCCGCATCAGCTCCGGGATCACCAGGGCTGGATGGGTATCGTTGATCTGCAAAACATTTTTCTCATGGAAGTTGCGCAGCGTGCCATACACGTCCAGGTGCTTTTTGGCAATGGACTGCACCGTGGCGGACACAAAGAAATACTGCTGCTTGAGCCGCAGCGACTTGCCCTCGTAATGATTGTCCTCGGGGTAGAGAATTTTGGCAATGGTCTCTGCCATGGCCTCCTCCTCGGCGGCCTTGAGATACTCCCCCCGGGAGAATAGGGCCATGTCCACCGGTTTGGTGGACTTGGCGTCCCATAGCCGCAGAGTGTTGACATGGGTGGTCTCATATCCGGCCACCACCATGTCACAGGGCACCGCCAGTACCGTGGTGGCCCCTTCGTTGACAATGTGCAAGTGCCCATCGTCCCAAAACTCCCGCAGCGTGCCGCCAAAACGGACCTCCTGGGCCTCCTCCGGCTTTGGCAGCAGCCAGGCGGAACCCAGATTCTTCCAGTCATCCGGCAGCTCTACCTGCTGCCCCTCCACAATCTTCTGCTTGAAGATCCCCAGCTCATAACAGATGGAGTACCCAGCGGCGGGGATCTCCAGCGTGGTCATGGAATCCAGATAGCAGGCAGCCAGCCGCCCCAGGCCTCCGTTGCCAAGGCCGGCGTCCGGCTCCAGCTCAAAGATATCCGCCGCCTGGAACCCCAAGTTGTTCAAAGCATCCCTCAGTTGGGGGAGAACCCCCAGATTATAGGCGTTTTTCATCAGGCTACGGCCCATCAGAAACTCCAAAGACAGATAGTGCACCTGTTTTTTCTGTTCCCGCCGGGTTCTTTTATGCGCCTCCACACTGCGCAGTGCCATCACATCCCGCAGCACCAAAGCGCTGGCTTTCATCATCTCCTGCTGGGTGGCCTCCTCCGGCGTCTTGCTGAAATTCAGCATCAGTTTGGCCGTCAAGGCTTCTTCCAGTTGTTTTGTGGTAAATGGCATGTTGTGTCTTCCTCACTCCGCCGCGGGAGGTTCCTTTGCGGCGGGCCCTTTCTTTTTGGTCTGTGGTTTCGCGGCGGCCTTTCTCCGCACTGCCTTTGGCTTTGCAGCCGACTCTTTTACGGCAGGCCGTCTGGCAGTCTCCGGCACGGCCTCCTCCGCGGCAGGCGCATCCTTCGGTGCTGCATGTTCTGCATGGACCGCCTCAGCTGCTTCCGGTGCGACGTTTTTCACAGCAAACGCCTCCACAGCCTCCGGCGCGTTCTCCCCCGCAGCAGAGGTTTCCGCGCTCCCGGCCACCGGCCAGTGTCGGCCGGTAATGCCGGCATAAATCCCCAGGTATTCCCTGGCGCTCCTGGCCCAGCTGAAATCGCACTGCATGGCCCGCTGACGGAGGCGCCCAAACACATCTGGATAATCCTTATAGAGATAGACCGCCTCCCGGATCACATACAGCATATCACCGCTGGCATAGTTGGTAAAGGTAAATCCGTTGCCGGAGTCCCTCCAGGACTCATAGGGCTGGACCGTGTCCTTCAGCCCACCAGTCTCCCGGACAATGGGCACCGTGCCGTAGCGCATGGCGATCATCTGGCTCAGCCCGCATGGCTCACTCTTGGAGGGCATCAAAAACAGGTCTGCGCCGGCATAGATGGCCATAGACAGATCTTCGTTATAGTCCAGGCGAACCGCCATGCGGCCGCTGTGCTGCTGTGCCGCCCAGTGGAAAAACTCCTCATACTTCCGGTCTCCTTTGCCCAGAACCACTAACTGTATGGGAAGCTCCATCATATCATGAAGCACTTCGCAAATCAAGTCCAGCCCCTTGTGGGACACCAAGCGGCTGACAATTGCCACAATGGGCGTATGAGGCTCCTGCCGAAGCCCCAGCATCCGCTGCAGCACCGCCTTATCCTCATCCTTGCCGGTCATATCCCGCGGCGAGAAATTCACGGCGATCCGCGGGTCCGTCTCCGGGTCGTACAGCTTCATGTCAATACCATTGAGCACGCCGGAGAGCTTATACTCGCATTTGCTGATGATCCCCTCCAGGCGGTGGGCAAAATAGGCCATTTTCAGCTCATTGGCATACGTGGGAGATACAGCGGTGACGGCGTCAGCGCACAAAATGGCACCCTTGAGCAGGTTCACGTCGCCGTCCATCAGCAGTGTGCCGTCCTTGGCCCAACCGGAATCCAGGCCAAACAGGTCCCCCAGGATATAGGGATTATACCGGCCCTGGTACTCAATATTATGAATGGTCAGCACGGTGCGTACCGTGCGCAAGCGCTCCTCCCTCACACCGTCATCTTTGAGGTAGATGGGCACCAGGGCAGTCTGCCAGTCGTTGCAGTGAATGACCTCCGGCCAAAACTTCAAATGCCCCAGCATCCTGACGACCGCCCGGGAGAAAAACGCGAACCGTTCACCGTCATCCATGTAGCCATACAGCTCCGAGCGGTCAAAATACTGCTCATTATCCAGAAAATACCACGTAACTCCGTCCTTTTGCAGAGAAAACAGGCCACAGTAGCTGTGGCGCCAGGCCAGGTCCACATAGTCGTAGCACTCAAAATATAGCTGATCGCCAAACCGCTCCTTGATCCGGCGGTACAGCGGCAGCACCACGGCAATCTCAGCCCCCTCCGCCGCCAATGCCGGCGGCAGGGAACCGGCCACGTCCGCCAGTCCTCCGGTCTTACAGAAGGGGACCGCCTCACTGGTTGCATATAAAATCTTCATGATAGCTCCTTTCCGTCCTCCATGGCCTCATGCCGCCGTGAAGGGACATCCATAATATCCTGCGATGTACCCTATCACACAATGCTCCCCTTAGCGATGACAATGGGATAATGCTGGTGGCCCATCAGGGTCCGGTCCGGGAGAACCTCCACATTCTTATCCGCAATGATACAGCTAAGGCGCGCGCCGCGCCGGACCACGGTCTCCTTAAACAGCACGCAGCCACGTACCTCCGCTCCCTCCTCTACCACCACGCCTGGGAATAGGACAGAGTTCTCCACCGTTCCCTCAATATTGCAGCCCTCCGCCACCAGGGAATCCACACAGTACCCGCCGACCCCCACATAGGTGGAGCTCTTATCCGCACCCTTGGCCCAAATCGGCCGCTCGGGTGTGAACAAGTCTGCCCGGATCGTCGGGTCCAGCAGCTGCATACTGCGGTCATAGTATTCCTGAACGGTGCGGATCTGCGCTGCAAATCCGTTCCAAATATAGCTGTTCAGATAGAGCTGGTCCTTCCGGGCCTGGAGCACATCCCGCCGCCAGTGATACTGATCCTTGCTGTCACAGTCGTCCACCAGCTCTTTTAAAAGCTGGGTGGAGAGGATATAGACCTCCAGCCCCCGATAGCCGCGGGGAGTATGAAGATTAAAGAGCACCTCGGTCACACGTCCTTGGCCGTCCCGCTCAAAATAGGTCCCGTTTTCCGTGTGGAAACTGTCGTTGCCGCAAACCACCGTAATGTCTGCACCGGACTTCATATGACTTTCATAAATGTCCGCCAGAGGCAAATTCGCCACCAAATCCCCATCCATCAAAACCACATGATCCTGACGAATGGTGTCCAAGTACGAACGGCTGCTGGCCAGAGCCTCAATCTTGCCCCGGTAAGGCATTACGCCCCAGCCGTCCCGGTAGTTGAACGGCGGCAGAATCCGCAGTCCGCCCCGCTTACGGCTCAACCCCCACACCTTGCCGGTACCCAGATGGTCCAGCATGCTCTGATAGCGGCCATGAAGCACAATGCCAACATCCGTGACACCGGCATTGACCAGGTTGGACAGGGAAAAGTCCACCGCCCGATACCGCCCTCCAAAGGGAATGGATGCCGCGGAGCGGATCTCTTCCAGTTCCCGCAGCCCTCTGCGCTTTTCGTAGGAAAAAATGATTCCATGCAGCCCGTTCATTTGGACACCTCCTCACCGCGGCTATTCAGCATAGTGCCCGCGGCCACCTGCCGGCCCTGGGCCACCTGGCACCCCGGCCCCAGCACTGTCAGCCCCCAGGCCGCCCCGGGTGCGGCATTCTCCGGTGTGCCGCCTACCCGGCAGTCCCGCCCGATCCGGCAGTCCTCGCCCAAAATGGCATACTCCACCACAGCGCCCGGCTCCACCACGGTCCCAGGCAGCAGTACGGAGTATGTCACCCGGGCGCCCTCTCCCACCACAACGCCGGGAGAGAGCACGGAGTTTTCCGCCACGCCCTCAATCACACTGCCGCGGTTGATGGCGCAGTGGGACATACGGGCATTGTGCCCGATAAAGGTAGGCGGCTCATTGACCGAACGGGCGTAGATCGGCCAGGATTCATCCTGCAAATCCAGCCCCGAGCTGGGAGAGAGCATATCCATATTCGCATCCCATAGAGACTCCAGGGTTCCAACATCCTTCCAGTAGCCGTCAAAGCGATAGGCCGCCATCTTTTCTCCCTGTGTCAGCATGGCGGGGATGATATTTTTGCCGAAATCGTTTTCAGAAGACGGATCTGCCTCGTCCTCCTCCAGATACCGCCGCAGGGTCTGCCAGGAGAATACATAGATGCCCATGGAGGCCAGGTTGCTCTTGGGTTCCCGGGGCTTTTCCGCAAACTCAGTAATCATATCCTGCTCGTTCACTGACATGATGCCAAAGCGGGGAGCCTCCGCCCAGGGCACCTCCATCACGGAAATCGTGCAGGCGGCGCCGGATTCCTTGTGGCGGGCCACCATCTTGGAGTAGTCCATTTTATAGATATGGTCGCCGGAGAGAACCACCACATAATCCGGGTCGTACAGGTCCACAAAACCGATATTCTGATAGATGGCGTTGGCTGTCCCCTGATACCACGTACCGCCTTTGCTGCTCTGGTAAGGTGGCAGGATGTGGACACCGCCGGTGGAGCTATCCAGATCCCAAGGTACGCCGCTGCCGATGTAACTGTTGAGTTCCAGCGGGCGGTACTGCGTCAGCACGCCCACCGTGTCAATGCCGGAGTTGCTGCAGTTGGAGAGAGGAAAGTCAATGATGCGGTACTTACCGCCGAAGGGCACGGCGGGCTTGGCCATGGCGCCGGTCAGCACATACAGGCGGCTGCCCTGTCCGCCTGCCAGCAGCATGGCAATACACTCTTTTTTCATGTCTCCACGTCCTTTGCCTGTTTTTTCGCTCTGGGCTTGGGAAAAACGCCTTCCCCCCGCAGGAATACCGCGCCGAAGGCTGGGATGCGGATAGCGGCGGAATGCTCCTTCCCGTGGGAGGGAATCGCCTCCACCGGGACGGCTGCGGTGTCTCCGAAACCATCTCCGCCATAGGCCGGGTCATCGGTATTCAGCATGGGGACATACTTCCGGCGGGGCGGGACGCCCATCCGGTAGTTTTCATAGGTGTTGGGAGAGAAGTTTACGGCGCACAGCAGATCCCGGCCCTTTTTGTCCTTGCGCAGAAAGACCACCACGTTGTTGTGGTTATCGTCCGGCACCAGCCACTCAAAGCCCTCCCAGCTGAAATCAATCTCCCACAGGGCCGGGGTCTTTTTATAGAAGGCGTTGGCGTCCTTGAAGAATTGATGAATCTGCCGGTTCTCTTCATTGTCCAGAAGGTACCAGTCCAGCTGCTGGTTGGAGTTCCACTCGTGCCATTGGCCCAGCTCCGCCCCCATAAACAGGAGCTTCTTGCCGGGATGGGCCAACAGGTAGGCGTAAAAGCCCCGGGTGCAGCGGAGCTGGTTTTTGTAGTCTCCCGGCATCTTGCCCACCACCGAGCCCTTCATGTGCACCACCTCGTCATGGGAGATGGGCAGCACAAAATTTTCAGAAAACGCGTACATCATGGAGAAGGTAATGTCTCTGTGGTGGTCCTGACGGAACCAAGGGTCCAGCTTCAGATAGTGGCACATGTCGTTCATCCAGCCCATGTTCCACTTCAGATTGAAGCCCAGGCCCCCCACCTCCGCCGGCCTGGTGACAAGGGGCCAGGCGGTGGACTCCTCCGCGATCATCAGCACCGCCGGGTCCTGTGCAAAGGCCATGGCGTTCAGCTCCCGCAGGAATTCAATGGCCTCCAGGTTTTCCCGGCCGCCGTGAATATTGGGCGTCCACGCCCCGCCCTGGCGGTCATAATCCAGATACAGCATGGAGGCTACCGCGTCCACCCGCAGCCCGTCGATGTGGTACTCCTCCAGCCAAAAGCGGGCGGAGGAGAAGAGGAAACTCTTGACCTCTGGCCTTCCGTAATCAAACACCCGGGTACCCCAACTGGCGTGCTCCCACTTGTTGGGGTCGCTGTACTCATAGCAGCAGGTCCCATCGAACTGGTAGAGGCCCTGGGCGTCCTTGCAGAAGTGGGCGGGTACCCAGTCTAAAATCACGGAGATACCGTTTTTGTGCATGTGGTTGACAAACCACATGAAATCGTGAGGCGTTCCAAACCGAGAGGTGGGGGCAAAATACCCCGTGCTTTGATAGCCCCAGGAGTCGTCCAGTGGATGCTCTGTCACCGGCAGCAGCTCAATGGCCGTATACCCCATGTCCTTGACATAGGCCGCCAGCTCCCGGGCCAGGTCCCGGTAGTCCAAAAAATCGCCGTTTTCCCGCCGCCGCCAGGAGCCCAGATGTACCTCATAGATATTTAGAGGGGAAGCGTAGACTTGGCGCTTGCGGGCCTGGAAGGCGGCGTCCGTCCAACGGAATCCCCCGATATCATACAGCTTGCTGGCGGTAGCAGGACGGGTCTCCATGTGGAAGCCATAGGGGTCGGCCTTGTAGCGGGTTTCACCATCCTCACCGGTAACTGCATATTTATAGATGTCATATTGCCGCAGGCCGGGGATAAATCCCTCCCAAATCTCCCCCCTTCGGGCGAGGCGGTTTGCAGTCTCATCCCAGCTGTTAAAGTCCCCCACGACGGATACGTTTTGCGCGTGGGGCGCCCAAACGCGAAAGATCCATCCGCGTTTGTTCCTTCTTTCTGCCGGATGTGCTCCAAGCCAATGCCATCCGTCTGTCAGGGTGCCTGCGTGAAATTGTGCAGCCTGGTGGTGATCCGCCATAGCATGCTCCTCTCTCCTGCCGCCGCAGCGGCAGGCTCTGTATTTTTTAACTGGTCATTTTTTCCTTATTATACTGCTTATGGAAAGGAGCGTCAAGGTAGCGCCTTCCAAAAACCCCGTTATTTTTCGTTTTTTTTACTAGATACCATTATTTTTTTACAATTATATTTATTTATTTTTATTAATTTTACAGAGGTGCCGCCGACATTTAAGGGGGTCTGCCACATCCCTTGTTTTTTGCCGTAAAATCTGCTATAATATACAAAATTTTGCATATTTTTGCAGGCAAGGATTCTTTTGATATGCTTTCTATTTTTACAGAGTTCACCATAAATCAGCTGCCCTTGTGGGCGGTTTTACTGGTTTGTGCCGGTGTGTTCCTGGCCTCATTGATGGATGCCATTGCCGGTGGTGGAGGCATCATCTCCGTTCCCACTTATCTGATCGCCTTTTCCGGCCTGCCCACCTATTATGCCCTGGGCACCAACAAGCTCTCCGCCGGGATCGGAACTATTTTTTCCACGGCACGGTTTATCAAAAACGGCCTTGTGGACTGGCGCCTGGCTGGTCCCGGTGTAGCTGCGGCACTGGTGGGTTCCATGGGTGGTACCTGGCTGCAACTGCGAACGCCGGACATCGTGTTAAGATATCTCCTGCTGGCGGTGCTGCCGGTTGTGGCCTTTGTGGTTTTGCGCGGTCAGGAATGGCCGGACACACCCGGTTCCATCCAACCGTGGCGGCAGGCCTTCCTTGTCTGGGGCGCATCCTTGATCGTGGGTGCCTATGATGGCTACTACGGTCCCGGCACCGGAACCTTTCTCATGATCGCATTCATCCGTCTTGCAAAACTGGATACTCTCCACGCCGCTGGCGCTGCAAAGGCAATCAATCTTGCGTCAAACCTGGGCAGCCTTGTCACCGCCCTGCTTGCAGGCTACGTATCTATCGGCATCGGCCTCATTGCCTCTGCAGCGGCCATACTCGGGCATTATCTGGGCGCGGGCCTGGCAATCAAAAACGGCGGAAAACTGGTTCGGCCCACCGTGATCCTGGTGCTGCTCCTGCTGCTGATCAAGGTGGGCAGCGAGCTTCTGTTTCCTGAATTTTGGAGCTGATCAGTTTTTAAGGTATGTCCCATCCACTCACTTCATTGATAACAGCGCGCCGCGGTCTGAAGCGGCTTTTTCGCCTTTCTCTCTGATACGCCGCCATTTATTTGCCAAACATCTCCACCGCCTATTTCCGGATAAGGTTGAAAATACTGTTGATACTATCTTTTGCCAGAGACCTTTATCAATAAACAAAAAAAGGAGTTTTGAATATGAAGGCAACAGGAATTGTGCGGCGCATTGATGACCTTGGCCGGGTGGTGATTCCCAAGGAAATCCGCCGTACGATGCGGATTCGGGAGGGCGACCCCCTGGAAATCTATACAAGCCGCGACGGAGAAGTGATCTTCAAGAAATACTCCCTTCTGGGCGGCGTGGAGGACTTTGCCAGTCATTTATGTGAGACAATGAGCCGCTCTACCGGCAGCATCTGCGCCGTGACAGACCGCGACACCATCATCGCCGTGGCCGGCGGCGGCAAGCGTGAGCTCTCCGGCAAGCGGATTTCTCCGGAGCTGGAGCAGATCATGGAGAGCCGCCGAATCTATCAGTTTGCCGGAGAGGGACAGGCCCTTCCGGTCTCCGACAGCACGGATAAGCTGGCGGCTACCGTGGCGGCTCCCATTCTGGCGGAGGGTGATCTGCTGGGACTGGTGCTTTTTATCAGCCCCGTCCCCGCGGCAGCCACCGGCGACGCGGAATACAAGCTGGCCCAGACCATCGCGGCCTTCCTCGGCCGCCATATGGAGAGCTGAGCCCCGGGAGAAGGCCTCCCGGGGCTTCTCCCTGTCCATACGTCCTCCTTCATGATTCGGCCCACAATACAGCCTCTCCCGTATCAGGCCGGCCGCAAAGCCGAAGTGTGCCGCCCGGTGCGCAGCCCTGAATTCCGGCAAACTACGCTGAGCCGTGCCCATGCGGCGGGCAATTTTTTATAGGTATCACCTATTGCGTTCCTGAGATTTTATGATAGGATACCAGATAAGACGATAAGGAGGATAACGTGCATGAGCGACACCAAGAAACTCCCCGAGCTCTTCGGGAGCCTGGTTTTCAATGAGGAGACCATGAAGGAGCGGCTCTCTTCCGCGTCCTACAGCGCCTGGAAGAAGAGCGTCACTGATGGAACCTCTCTGGATATCTCCACCGCCAATGAAATTGCCGAAGCTATGAAGCAGTGGGCGGTAGAAAAGGGCGCCACCCATTATACCCATTGGTTTCAGCCCATGACCGGCTTCACCGCGGAAAAGCACGACAGCTTTATCTCTCCCGCCGGCGGCGGTAAAATTATTATGGAATTTTCCGGTAAGGAACTGGTCCGGGGGGAGCCGGACGCCTCCTCCTTTCCCTCGGGCGGACTGCGGGCCACCTTTGAGGCCCGGGGCTACACCGCCTGGGACCCCACCTCTTTCGCCTTTATCAAGGAAGACTCCCTGTGCATCCCCACGGTCTTCTGCTCCTATTCCGGCCACGCCCTGGACAAAAAGACCCCCCTTCTGCGCTCCATGGACGAGGTCAGTCGTCAGGCCGTCCGGATTCTGCGTCTGTTCGGCGACCAGGAAACCAAACGGGTCATCGCCCAGGTGGGACCTGAGCAGGAGTACTTCCTGATCGACAAAACCCTCTATAACCGCCGCAAGGACCTGCGCACCTGCGGCCGGACGCTGTTCGGCGCCAAGCCCCCCCGGGGCCAGGAGCTGGACGACCACTACTATGGCGCCATCAAGCCCCGGGTGGCCGCCTATATGAAGGATCTGGACGAAACCCTGTGGGCCCTGGGTGTGCTCTCCAAGACCAAGCATAATGAAGTCGCCCCCTCCCAGCACGAGATGGCCCCCATCTATACGGATGCCAACACCGCCTGCGACCACAATCAGCTGGTCATGGAGATGATGAAAAAGGTGGCCGACCGCCACGATCTGGTGTGTCTGCTGCATGAAAAGCCCTTTGCCGGTGTCAACGGCTCCGGCAAGCACGATAACTGGTCCCTGGGCACCGATACCGGCCGGAATCTCTTCAAGCCCGGCTCCACTCCCAGTCAGAACGCCCAGTTCCTGCTGTTCCTGGCGGCCTTTATCAAGGGTGTGGACGAGTACCAGGACTTCCTGCGGGCCACGGTGGCCTTCCCCGGAAACGACCACCGGCTGGGCGCTCAGGAGGCGCCGCCGGCCGTGATCTCCATCTTCCTGGGTGACGAGATGAGCGCGGTGGTGGACTCCATCATCCAGGGCACCGAGTACAAGGAGGCCGGCAAGCGGACCCTGGAGATCGGCGTGGACGTGCTGCCCTCCATCCGCCAGGACAACACTGACCGCAACCGCACCTCCCCCATGGCCTTTACCGGCAACAAGTTTGAGTTTCGGATGCTGGGGTCCTCCCAATCCGTCTCCGGTCCCAACATCGCGCTCAATACCATCATGGCGGAGGAGCTCAAGCAGTTTGCCGACGAGCTGGAGAAATCCAAGGATTTTCAGAGCGACCTCCAGAAGCTGATCCGCCGGGTCTTTACGGAGCACCAGCGCATCATATTCAACGGCAACGGTTATGACGACGCCTGGATCGCCGAGGCGGCGCGCCGGGGTCTTTCCAACCTGGCCTCCACGGCCGACGCACTCTCGGTCTACACTGCCAAGAAGAATGTGGACCTCTTTGTCCGGCACGGCATCTACACAAAGGAAGAGGTCAACGCCCGGGCGGAAATTCATATGGAAAACTATGTGACGGTCATTTCCATTGAGGCCAAAACCATGGCGGATATGATCCGGCACGACATTCTGCCTGCCGTCTCCGGCTATGCCGACACGCTCTGCCAGCGTGCCTATCACAAAGATGCCCTGGGGGTCTCCTGCAAATATGAGAACTCCACCGCCAAGGAGCTTGGAAAACTGACCGACGCCCTGTTCTCCGCCTGTGACCGCCTGGAACGGGACATGGAGAAGCTGCCCGCAGATACCAAAAAGGCCATGACTTACTGCCGCGATGTTGTGATTCCCGACATGTCCAAGGCCCGGGAGCTCTCTGACCAGCTGGAAGGCATCACCGCAGCAGATTGCTGGCCCTTCCCCGTATATTCTGAGCTGCTCTTCAGCACCTGATTGCCTGGGCTGCTTGTTCCGCCGTCTTCCAGTGCGGCGGAGCAGCCGCCTTTTTACACAAAGTTTATTTTTTCACGCTTGCAGGGACTCGCACGCGGTGGTATACTTGCGTTGTGATTGAACATTTACCGGAGGTAGCCCATGCAAAAACGCAGCCACAGGCTGCTGGCTTCCGCGTTGCTGCGCAGCCAGCAGGGATTTCACGCCAAACGCTTTGAATTAGCCTTTCTCTTCGGTTCCTTTCAGCCAGACTGCAATCCCCTGACCTATCTAAAGGGCTCCTGGCGGGGCCAAAAGCTTCGGGGGCACAATTTTTCCAACTCTCAGCTCTATATTTATACCCGAATTCATCGCCTCCAGCGGCGGACTCATTGGACGATGTGGCAGTACTATACCCTGGGCAAGCTGACCCACTATCTGGCAGATGCCTTTACTTACCCCCACAACGACCATTTTTCCGACAGCCTGATGGACCACCACCGCTATGAGTCCGACCTGCGGCTTTATCTGGAGGGGTACTTGGCCCAGCAGCAGCTTCGCATGGAGACGGCCCGCCGGGACCTGACAGAGGCCATTGCAGAGCTCCACCGTCAGTATCTCTCTATGGAGAACTCCGGGTTTGGTCTGGACGTCCGTTATATCCTGAAGGCTACCAATTTGCTGGTGGCTGGATGCCTCCCTGCGGCTGCATCCTGACGAAATATACAAAATTCATCTTGTGCTTGTTCAAATTTGGTGAGCATTCACAATATTCATTTTCCCGTCAGCGTGGTATTCTTACTATATCATCACAATGTGAAGAGGATTCTTTTTATGACTGCTTCTGCCCGTACTTTTGCATACCGCTACTTTAGCTTTACCTATTTTTATGGTAAGGCTTATTTCGGTTTGGCTAAAAGTACATGGGCTTGATGCATCGTTTTTAAGAAACTGTTTGTGCATGCGGACCCGTGGCCAGACCGGCCACGGGTCTTTTTTGATTCGTTTGAAGGAGGAGCGCATATCATGATTGTCATTTTGAAGCACAACCCCAACCGCGACCAATTGGAGAGCCTGATTTCCTGGCTTCAGGACAAGGGAATCACCATTCACACCAGCATCGGTGAGGCCAACACCATCTTGGGGTTGGTGGGCGATACCTCCAAGCTGGATATCGACTTGATCTCCGCCCTGGATATCGTGGAGGACGTCAAGCGGGTGCAGGAACCCTATAAGAATGCCAACCGGAAGTTCCACCCGGAGGACACTGTGGTGAAGGTGGGGAACACCCAGATCGGCGGCGGCAGTCTCACCATCATGGCCGGCCCCTGCTCTGTGGAGAGCGAGGAGCAGGTGGTGGCCATCGCCAAGGCTGTCAAGGCCAGCGGCGCCACCATGCTGCGGGGCGGTGCCTTCAAGCCCCGAACCTCCCCCTACTCCTTCCAGGGCCTGGGAGCCACCGGTCTTGAGTACCTGAAAATCGCCCGGCAGGAGACGGGCCTTCCCATCGTGACAGAGCTGATGGACCTGAGCCAGCTGCCCCTTTTCAAGGATGTGGACGTCATTCAGATCGGCGCCCGGAACATGCAGAATTTCGACCTTTTGAAGGCCGTGGGGCACCAGGACAAGCCTGTGATGATCAAGCGCGGCATGTCTGCCACCTATGAGGAGTGGCTGATGAGCGCCGAGTACGTCATGGCCGGTGGCAACGAAAACGTGATCCTCTGCGAACGGGGCATCCGTACCTTTGAGAGCTACACCCGCAACACGCTGGACCTTGCCTGCATCCCCGTGATGCGCCGGCTGACTCACCTGCCCATCATCATCGACCCCAGCCACGCCACCGGCAAAAGCTGGCTGGTGGAGCCGCTTTCCATGGGCGCGGTGGCCACCGGAGCCGATGGCCTCCAGATTGAGGTCCACAACGATCCTGCCCATGCCCTGTGCGATGGGCCCCAGTCCCTTAAGCCGGAGGACTTTGATCCCCTGGCCAAAAAACTCCTGAAGCTCCACGCCGAGCTTCAGTCCCTGGGAGAGTAAGCCATGAGGATTGCAGTTGTCGGCCTGGGCCTTATCGGCGGGTCCATGGCCAAAAGCATTAAGGCCCGCACCGCTCACACCGTGTACGGCGCAGACCTGGACCGGGAGACCTTGACCATGGCCAGGATGTGCGGGGCCATGGATGCGCCTTTGACAGAGGAGAACCTACCCCAGTGCGACCTGGTGCTGGTGGCTATCTGCCCTGGCGCCGCCATCCAATGGGTGACGGATCACGCGGACAAGATCGCCAAGTCCGCCATCCTGGTGGACCTTTGCGGTGTGAAGCGGGTGGTGGTGGAGGCCCTGGCCCCCATCGCCGCAGCCCACGGCTTTGCCTATATCGGCGGCCACCCCATGGCCGGAAAGGAGCGGGGCGGCTTCACCGCCGCCACCGATGATCTCTATGAGGGGGCCTCCATGATCCTGACGCCGGACAAGCGGACGGACATGCAGCTCCTGGAAACCCTGAAGGACTTCTTCCTGGACTTAGGGTTCGCCGGACTTACCTTCTCGGACCCTGCGGAGCATGATCGAATTATCGCCTTTACCTCCCAGCTGGCACACATCACCTCCAGCGCCTACGTGAAATCCCCAGAGGCGCAAAAGCGTCGGGGCTTCTCCGCCGGCAGCTTCCGGGACATGACCCGGGTGGCCCGTCTGGATGAGAACATGTGGACAGAGCTGTTCCTGGACAACACTGACTACCTCACGGCGGAGCTGGACACCCTGATCCACCATCTGACGGAATTCTCTCAAGCCCTGCGGGCCAGGGACCCAGAGCAACTCCGGGCCCTGCTGCGCCAGGGCCGTGAGATGAAGGCCACCGCCGGCGGCAACTAAAGGAGCGATATCATGTCCGAATCCATCCAAACAATTCCCGTTGGCACCTCGCCTGCCTACGCCGTGTCCATTGGTCCCGGTCTGCTGTCTCAGTGCGGGCAGCGGCTGTGGGAGGTGCTGGGCCGGTGCCGCATCGCTGTGATCACCGACGACACCGTGGCTCCGCTTTATTTGGACGCGGTTTCCGAGAGCCTCCGGAGCGCGGGGGTTTCGGTCAGCAGCTATATCTTCCCCGCAGGGGAGTGCAGCAAAACTCTCGCCACCCTTTCCGACATTCTGGAGTTTCTCGCGGGAGAACACCTCACCCGCACCGACTGCGTGGCGGCCCTGGGAGGCGGCGTGGTGGGCGACATGGCAGGCTTTGCCGCAGGAGTCTACCTCCGGGGCATCCGCTGTGTCCAGCTTCCCACCACCCTGCTCTCGGCCGTGGATTCCTCGGTGGGCGGAAAAACCGCCATCGATCTCCGAGCCGGAAAGAACCTGGCCGGCGTCTTTCTCCAGCCCGCCGCAGTCCTCTGTGACACTGACTGCCTGCGCACTCTCCCACCCGCCATCTTTGCCGATGGCGCCGCGGAGGCCATCAAGACCGGCATCCTCTGTGATGAAAGCCTGTTCTCCCTCTTTGAGGACGGCACTCTGACCGCCGCTCCAGCGGAGGTCATCGCCCGGTGTGTTGGGTATAAAGCTGGGGTTGTGGAACGCGACGAGAAGGAGCAGGGTGAGCGTCGCCTTTTGAATCTGGGTCACACGGTGGGACACGCCATTGAGAAGTGCAGCGGCTACCGCCTCTCCCACGGCCACGCGGTGGCGGCAGGACTCTCCATCATCGCCCGCTCTGCTGAGGCTTTGGGCTGGACGGAAGAACCCATCGCCGCCCGAATCGCTGCCTGCCTTGCCAAAAACGGCCTGCCCACCGGCACGGAATACCCGCCGGAAGCCCTGGCAGAGGCGGCTCTGGCCGACAAAAAGCGCTCAGGGGATTCCATCACCGTGGTGATTCCCCGGCGCATCGGGGCCTGTGAGTTGAAAAAGCTCCCGGTCCGTGAGCTGCAGGCACTGATTGCTGCCGGATGGGGGGGCTGAGATGGACATTCAGATTACGCCCGCAAAGCTCTACGGCGCGGTGACGCCGCCGCCCAGCAAATCAATGGCCCACCGGCTCATCATTGCCGCCGCGCTGGCGGATGGGGTCAGCACGCTGGAAAATATTGTTCCTTCTCAGGATATTGAGGCCACGCTGCGCTGCATGACGGTCCTGGGTGCCCGCTGGGAGGCTCCGAAGCCCGGAACCATCCGCGTGCATGGCATAGGGAGGGGCCATACGTTTGTCGATCTGCCCCGTTTTGACTGCGGGGAATCTGGCTCCACGCTCCGCTTTCTCATTCCCATCGCCCTGGCGGTGGCGGGGGGCGGTGTGTTCACCGGCCACGGCCGGCTGATGGAACGTCCCCAGGGGCCCTACGCGGACCTATTCCGGGAGCAGGGAATCTCTTGGGAACAGCGTGATGGCGTTCTCACCGTTCAGGGCCGGCTGTCGCCGGGGGAGTACCTGCTTCCGGGTAACGTGTCCAGTCAGTTTTTCACCGGACTGCTATTTGCCCTGCCGCTGCTGGACGCTCCTTCCGCTGTCCTAAGCTCCACGGAGATCGAGTCCCGGGAGTACATCACCATGACGATGGAGGCCATGCGCCAGGCGGGGATCTCGGTGGCGGAAAAACCCGGCCTGCGGGGCTTTGAAGTCCTTCCCGCCGCCTACTGCCCCTTCGCAGGGGCTGTGGAGGCGGACTGGTCTCAGGCAGCCTTTTGGTATGCCGCTAATTTTCTTGGCAGCCCTGTGGAGATTCAGGGACTCAACCCCCTTTCTGCCCAGGGAGACCTGGCTGTTGCCAGCCTCTATTGGCGGCTGGCCCGCCCGGGGGACCGGGAGATCGACGTCTCCGGCTGCCCGGACCTGCTGCCGCCGCTGGCAGTCATGGCGGCGGTCCGGCAGGGTACCGTCCGCTTTGTCCATGCCGCACGGCTGCGCCTAAAGGAGAGCGACCGTCTCCAGACCACCGCCGCTATGCTCCAGGCTCTAGGCGGCACTGTGGAGGAGGGCGCCGACAGCCTCACCGTGCAGGGGCAGCCACAGCTCCTCGGCGGCACTGTGGACGGTGCCAATGACCACCGCATCGTCATGGCGGCGGCGGTTGCCGCCACAGCCTGTGCCGGCTCTGTCACCGTCCTGGGCGCGGAGGCCGTCCATAAATCCTATCCTGATTTCTTTACCGTCTATCAAGCTCTGGGAGGTGCGTTTCATGTCCTCTGAATTCGGAAAACTGCTGCGCATTTCTGTCTTCGGTCAGTCCCACGGCAGGGCCATCGGCGTGAATATCGACGGCCTGCCCGCCGGGGAGTCCATCGACCTGCAGGAACTGGACGCCTTTTTGGACCGGCGGAAGCCGGGAAAGAGTCCTCTCTCCACCACCCGGAAGGAATCGGACGCGCCCATCTTTCTCTCAGGGCTTGAGCATGGCGTCACCTGCGGTGCGCCGCTGTGCGCCATCATCGAAAACAGCGACCAGCACTCCTCAGATTACCAAGAGCTTCAGGATAAGCCTCGGCCCGGCCATGCGGATTACACCGCCTACATCAAATGGGACGGCCACGCGGACATGCGCGGCGGTGGACATTTCTCCGGAAGGCTCACGGCGCCTCTTTGTATCGCAGGCGGCATTGCCAAACAGATTCTCTCAAGACACGGCGTCCATGTGGGGGCTCACCTGGCCTCCGTGGGAGATGTGGAGGACCTCCCCTTTCCCCTGCGCCCTGACCGGTCGCTCTTCGACGCCGTGGCCGCGAAGCCCTTTCCCGTTCTGGACGACGCTGCGGGAGAGCGGATGCAGGCACTCATTCTGGAGGCTCGCCAGCATCTGGACTCCGTGGGCGGCGTGATTGAGTGCGCCGCTGTGGGGGTGCCCGCCGGGCTGGGAGCGCCCATGTTTGAGGGGCTTGAAAACCGTCTGGCTGCGGCGCTTTTCGGCATTCCCGCCGTGAAGGGCGTGGAGTTCGGCGCCGGCTTTGCCGCCGCCAGATCCCGCGGTTCTCAAAATAACGACGCCTTTGCGGTGGAGGATGGCGAGATTGTCACCTGCACCAACCATGCCGGCGGCATTTTGGGCGGTATCTCCACCGGGATGCCCATCATCCTGCGGACAGCCATCAAACCCACGCCGTCCATTTCGCAGCCCCAGCAGACCGTAAGTCTCCGCGCCCGTGAGGACGCAGAGCTGGTTGTCCGGGGCCGCCACGACCCTTGTATTGCCCACCGGGCGGTTCCGGTGGTGGAGGCGGTGACAGCTGCCGTTCTCTTAGATTTACTATTGGAGGGACATCATGGAACTTTCTGACATTCGCGCGAAAATTGACACGGTGGACGACCAGCTTTTGAACCTGTTTTTAGAGCGGATGCGCCTTTCTGAAGAGGTCGCCGCTTATAAAAACGAGCATCACCTGCCCATTCTCAACAAGCAGCGGGAACGGGAGATTTTGGCCAAGGTCACGGAACAGGCCGGGGACAAGGAACGCTATGCCTACCACCTCTTCTCCACGCTTTTTGAATTGGCCCGATCCCGTCAGGCGGAGCTGATCAATGCCCCCACTCAGGTGGCCGCCCAGGTGCGACAGTCTCTCGCTGCCGGCGGAGAGGTCTTTCCCCAGACGGGCCTTGTTGCCTGCCAGGGCGTGGAGGGCGCCTATTCCCAGGTAGCCTGCGACCGCCTGCTGCCCCGGGGCAAAATTGTCTATGTCAAGAGCTTTGAGGCGGTGTTCTCCGCTGTGGAATCCGGTCTTTGCAAATTCGGCGTGGTGCCCATTGAAAACAGCTCCAACGGCTCCGTCCGCGCGGTCTACGATCTGGTACAGCGCAAGAACTTCTCCATCGTCCGCTCCACCCGCCTGTGTATCCATCACGAGCTGCTGGTACAGCCCGGCGTAAAGCTCACGGATATCACCGAGATCTATTCCCATGAGCAGGCCATTGGCCAGTGCAGCAAATTCCTGAGCGAGCTGAACGGGGTGCGGGTCATCCCCTGCGCCAATACCGCCGTCGCCGCCCAAATGGTGGCCGAGAGCGGCAGCCGCCACGCCGCCGCCATCTCCTCCCACGCCTGCGCCGCGCTGTACGGTCTGGAGTGCATCCATGACGCCATCCAGGACAGTGACAACAACTATACCCGCTTCATCTGCATCTCTAAGGAGCCGGTCATTTACCCCGGCGCCAACCGGATCTCCCTGGTCATCGCCTTTGAAAACAAGCCCGGCGCCCTGTACGAGATTCTCTCCAAGCTGGCGGCGCTGGACATCAACATGACCAAGCTGGAATCCTGTCCCGTGGTGGGCAGCGACTTTGATTTCGTTTTCTTCCTGGAGCTGGACGCCTCTGTCCAGGACCCCAGCGTTCTGGCCATGTTGGAGGAGATGGAGCGCAGCTGCGCCAAGTTTCAGTTCCTGGGCAACTACGCGGAAGTCTGAGCCATGGCAGAGCGGATATATGGCCTCTTAGGCCGGAGGCTGGGCCACAGCTGGTCCGTTCCTATTCACACCGCTCTGGGCTGCGGCGGCTACCGGCTGATTGAGCTGGAACCGGAGTCGCTGGCCCCCTTCCTCCGCCGGGAGGACATCGGCGCCCTGAACGTCACCATCCCCTACAAGCGGGATGTGATTCCCCTTTGCGACGTGGTGGACGAGGCGGCAGCGTCCATCGGCAGCGTCAACACCATTGTCAGGCGGCCGGACGGCCGGCTGTACGGCTATAACACGGACATCGACGGCTTTTTGTACATGGCCAGGAGGGCCGGCACCCGCTTTGCCGGGAAAAAGGCTGTCATCCTAGGCAGCGGAGGCGCGTCTTTGACAGCGCAGGCCGCACTCCGGCAGGAGGGCGCCCAGGAGATCGCGGTGATCTCCCGCTCCGGTCCGGACAACTACGAAACTCTCAGCCGTCACGCTGACGCTGACCTTGTCATCAACACCACACCCGTCGGGATGTATCCCGGCAACGGCGCGGCCCCGGCAGACCTGACGGCCTTTCCCCGCTGCTCCGGCGTACTGGATGTCATCTATAACCCCCGCCGCACCGCTCTGCTGCTGCAGGCACAGGCGCTGGGGATTCCCTGTTCCGATGGGCTTCCCATGCTGGTGGCCCAAGCTGTCAAGGCGGAGGAGCACTTTTTTGACCGCCCCATCCCTCTAAGCGAACATGAGCGGATTTTGTCCCAGCTTCGCCGTGAGACAACCAATCTGGTTCTGATCGGGATGCCGGGCTGCGGCAAAACCGCGGTGGGCATGGCTCTGGCAGAGCTGACCGGCCGAAAGGCCATTGACATTGACGCCCAAGTGGAATCTCGCGCCGGCTGCTCCATTCCCGAACTCTTTGCCCGGGGCGGCGAGGCCGCATTCCGCGCCTTGGAGCGAGAGGCCACTGCTGAGGCCGGAAAGCTCTCCGGCAGCATCATCCTCACCGGCGGCGGTGTTGTGAAGGATGCCCGCAATGACGCCTCCTTGCGGCAAAACGGACGAGTCTATCATTTGGTGCGGGACCTGTCGCTGCTGGCAACGAACGGCCGCCCCCTGTCCCAGGGCGCGGATCTGGCCGCTATGTGGAGGGAACGAGAGCCTCTGTATGCCCGGTGCCGGGATGCAGTGGCAGACAACAGCGGCACCATCGCGGAGACCGCCGCTTGGATATGGAGGGATTTTTGTGAACATTCTGGTGATTAATGGCCCCAACATGAACATGCTGGGCATCCGGCAGCCGGAGATTTACGGTCATGAGACCTATGAGGACCTTAAGTCCATGATCCAGCGGGAGGCGGATGCTCTAGGCGTCCAGGTCTCCTTCTTCCAGTCCAATCATGAAGGCGCCCTGGTGGACGCTATCCAGCAGGCCTATTTTGACCAGATGGATGGCATCATCATCAATCCTGCGGCTTACACCCATACCAGTGTGGCTCTGCTGGACGCGGTAAAAGCCGTGGGCATTCCCACGGTGGAGGTCCACGTGTCCGACCCGGACAGCCGAGAGGAGTTCCGGCATACCTCCTATCTCCGCGACGCTTGTGTGGGGACCATCCGCGGCCATGGCTTTGCTGGTTATTTAGAGGCTCTGCGGCTGCTGTGTGACAAATAGAGGGGAGCCGCCCGCCCATGACCACAGGTAAGGAGTCCCCCGCTGACAACTGTCAGCGGGGGACTCCTTACCTCATTTCAGTGCGGCGCAAACGCACCTCAACTCCAATTCGGTGTAACAGATTCTGTCTGAACGCACCCTATTACTCCTGTAAAGCATTGATCAGATGCTTCATATGAATGGTCATCGCATGGCGGGCGCCCTCTTCATCCCGCCGCAGCAGGAACTCCAGGATCAGCTTGTTGTCTCTGATCGCCGTCTCCTCCATGCGCTGGCGGTTTTGAGCCAGCTGCATCAGGTCATTGACGGCATTATTGATGATCGGATACAGCCTCCGCATATACTCGTTGTGGGATGCCCGGATGATTGCCCAGTGAAATTCCTGATCCGCCAACGGCCAGTCCCCGCCGGCCGCGGCGATCTGCTCCATCCGCTCCGCCTTTTTCTGAATCTGCTGCAACTCCTCCATGCTGGCGCGCTGGCACGCCAGCGCCACCGTAGCCGGCTCAAAAATCAGACGCATCTCAAAAAGGTCCCTGGCCCGCTCTCTGGCACGCAGACCGGTTAGGCTGCTCAAATCCATGCCTGCGGCCGGCAGCTCTTCTGCGACAAAGGTGCCCTTGCCCCGCCGGATCTCCAGCACACCTTGGGCAACCAGGAAGGAAATCGCCTCCCGCAGGGTAGTGCGGCTGACCTCCAAAGCCTTGCTCAATTCATTTTCATTGGGTAGCTTGCTGCCCGGCGCATACCGCGCCTCTTCTACAATCATCTCATACATGCGGTCGGATGTCTGCTCCGACAGCTTTGCTCGTTTTCTCTCTGCCATGCCCTACTCCCCCAGTTCCTTACAATCATTTAACAATATAACCAATTTGTCGGAAAAAAGCAATGGTCCTATTGACAGCATATGAACTTTCGTGTACAATGACATCATACAATACACATAGAAATAATACAATATTTCTTTGAGGAGGTCAAATATTGATTGCCACATCTTTCTGCCCGCACCGCATTTCCATCATCACCGGACACTACGGCACAGGGAAAACCGAATTTGCCGTGAATCTTGCAATGGCGATGGCGGCGGAGGGCCAGCCAGTGATGATGGCGGACCTGGATATTGTAAATCCTTATTTTCGCTCCCGTGAGCGCCGGACCATGCTGGAACAGGCTGGAGTGCAGCTCATTTCTTCTTCACAGGCCTGTTCAGATGCGGATGTTCCCTCTTTGCCGGCAGAACTGCTGGCTATTTTTGAGAACCGGGACATCCGCGGCATTTTGGACATCGGCGGTGATCCTGTGGGGGCCCGGGTCCTGGCCCGGTTCCGTCCCAAGCTGCTGCAGGAGGATCACCAGCTCATCTATGTGCTCAATGCCAACCGGCCGGAAGTGCGGGACGTGGAGAGCGCCATAACCTATCTCCGGGGGATTGAAGCCACGATTGGCCTCACCTGCACCGGCATTGTAAACAATACCCACCTCTGCGGAGAGACTACAGCGGAAGAAATCCGCAAGGGTGCGGCATTGGCGGCCGCTGTTTCCAGGGAAACTGCCATTCCTGTTCTCTGCCACGTGGCGGAGGAGCGGTTTGCCAGCCAGCTAACTGACCTGTCGGAACCTGTATTTCCGATTACTGTCAAAATGAAAAAGCCGTGGGAGTAATCACGGCAGAGGGGAAAGGAGGACCACTTATCATGTCTGCAAAAGTAACCTTCAACACGGATCGCTGCAAGGGCTGTGAGCTGTGCACCACGGTGTGTCCCAAGCACATCGTCGTCATGGACGCCAATGTTGTCAACCACAAGGGCTATCACCCTGCCACGGTCAAGGAAATGGAGCTTTGCATCGGCTGCGCCAGCTGCGCGAGAATCTGCCCTGATTCCGTCATCACTGTAGAAAAATTCTGAAAAAGGAGGTTATCTGTCATGTCTAAAGAATTATGGAAAGGCAATGAGGCAATCGCTGAGGCCGCGATCCGCGCTGGCTGCGACTGCTATTTCGGTTATCCCATCACCCCGCAGAGCGAAGTCCCCGAGTACATGTCCTCTCATATGCCCAAAGCCGGCCGCGTGTTTGTACAGGCTGAGTCTGAGCTGGCCGCTATCAACATGGTATACGGCGCCGGCGGTTCCGGCATGCGTGCGATGACCTCCTCCTCTTCTCCGGGCATCAGCCTCAAGCAGGAGGGCATCTCCTATCTGATCGGCTCTGAGATTCCGGCCGTGATTGTCAACTGCATGCGCGGCGGCCCGGGCCTTGGTACCATCCAGCCCGGTCAGAGCGATTACTACCAGGCCACCCGCGGCGGCGGCAACGGCGACTACCGCACCGTGGTGCTCTCCCCCTCCAATATTCAGGAGGCGGTGGACTTTGTCCAGGAGGCCTTTGATATTGCAGACCAGTACCGCAACCCCTGCATGGTGGTGATGGACGGTCTGATCGGCCAGATGATGGAGCCCATTGAGTGGCGTGATATCCCCAAGCGCAATCTGCCCTCTAAGGACAGCTGGGCTACCACCGGCCTCAAGGGCCGGACGGAGCACAATACACTGAACTCTCTGTACATCGACCCCGAGTCCTGCGACAAACATAACGAGCACCTGGCCGCCAAATTTGCTGAGATGGAAAAGAATGAGGTCCGCTGGGAGGAGGTTCAGTGTGATGATGCCGAGCTGGTCATCACCGCTTATGGAACCCCTGCCCGGATTGCCCTGACCGCCATTGATATGCTGCGTGCCGAGGGAATCAAGGTGGGATTGTTCCGCCCCATCACCCTGTGGCCCTTCCCCGAAAAGGCGCTGCGCGAGCTGACCTGGGCGGATCACGTAAAGGCTGTTCTGGATGTGGAGATGAGTTCCACCGGTCAAATGATCGACGATGTTCGTCTGGCTGTGGAGGGCCACAAGCCCATCTCCTATACCGGTCGCGCCGGCGGCGTGATTCCCACTGTGGAAGAGATCATTGAAGCGGCCAAGAAGGCCTTGAAGGAGGTCAAGTAACATGGCAATCGTATACGAGAAGTCTAAGGGTTTGACAGACGTTGAAACCCATTACTGCCCGGGCTGCCACCATGGCATCATTCACAAACTGGTAGCCGAGAGCCTGGTGGAGCTGGGACTGCTGGACGAGGCCATCGGCGTGTGCCCGGTGGGCTGCTCTGTCTTTGCCTTCAAGTATTTCGCCTGTGACATGCAGGAGGCCGCCCACGGCCGCGCCCCTGCCGTGGCCACCGGCATCAAGCGCACCCATCCCACGCAGGCTGTCTTTACCTATCAGGGTGACGGAGACCTGGCCTCTATCGGCGCAGGTGAAATTGTCCATGCTGCCATGCGCGGCGAGAAGTTCACCACCATCTTTGTCAACAATGCCATTTACGGCATGACCGGCGGCCAGATGGCCCCCACCACCCTGATCGGGCAGAAGGCCACCACCTGCCAGAGCGGACGCACCAAGGAGCAGGCTGGTATGCCGATCCGTGTCTCTGAAATGCTCTCCACACTGGATGGCTGTGTATATGCCGAGCGGGTCTGCGTCACGGACATTGCCAACATCAACAAGGCCAAGCGGGCTATTAAGAAGGCCTTCGAAAAGCAGATGGCGGGCGAGGGCTTCACCTTCGTCGAGGTGCTCTCCACCTGCCCCACCAACTGGGGTATGACGCCGCTGAAGGCCAACGAGTGGCTGAAGGACAACATGATTCCCTACTATCCCCTGGGTGTCATTAAGGACAGCAGCGCGGAGGTGCAGTAAGATGAAAAAAGAAATCATCATTTCCGGCTTCGGCGGCCAGGGCGGCCTGGCCATTGGCAAGAATCTGGCAGAGGCCGGCATGGCTGAAGGTCTCTTCGTCACTTGGGCTCCCTCCTATGGTCCTGAAATGCGCGGCGGCACTGCCAACTGCTCTGTGGTCCTCTCCGACAAACCTGTTGGCTCTCCGGTATTCAACACCTCCAGTGAGCTGATCGCGCTCAACGAGCCCTCCTTGGAGAAGTTCGAGTCCGGCGTGCTCCCCGGCGGCTGCGTGTTTGTCAACAGCGACGTGGTTACAGATAAGGTACATCGCACAGATCTGACCGCCTACTATATTCCCTGCGGCCAGATCGCTGACGAGGTCGGCAACAGCAAAGTCAGCAACATGGTCATGTTGGGCGCTTATGTGGCCGCTACCAAGATTCTCAAGCCCGAGACCATCGAAACCATGATCCACGAAATGTTCACGGGCTCCAAGGCAAAATTCGTTCCTCTCAACATTGAGGCTTTCAAGCGCGGCATGGCCTGCGTCTGATCACAATGCATAGAACCCAGTCTTACCAAAGCATGGGCGGGTCGGGATTTTTCCGGCCCGCCCTCTCTCCTTTTCGAGTGATTCTGTGCATTTTGCCGCTTGACTTTACCACATTAAAGGCGTATAACAATACATTAAGATAGGCGGATTGTTCTGCATGCTGGACACGCCGTACAAGCTGGGCTTTCGTCTCTCTTGCCGTTGCGGGAGTGCGCGAAGGTCCCTTTTCATATTCCCGGGAGGGCCTCTAAAATCAAACGATAAGGAGCGCATCAAACATGTTGGATATCAAGATTGAAAAAGCCACCAACCTCAAAGCCAAAACCCCTGACGATCAGCTGGGCTTCGGCCGTATTTTTACCGACCATATGTTCATCATGGACTATGACGCGGGCCAGGGCTGGCACGACGCCCGCATTGTCCCTTATGGCCCTATCTCTCTGGACCCCTCCTCTGTGGTGTTTCACTACGCGCAGGAGTGTTTTGAAGGCCTGAAGGCCTACCGCACTGCGGAAAATAAGATTCAGCTGTTCCGCCCTGACTGCAATGCCCGCCGTATGAACAACACCCACGCCCGCCTCTGCATCCCCGAAATTCCGGTGGAGGACTTTATCCAGGCCATTAAAACCCTGGTGGAAGTGGAGAAAGACTGGGTCCCTCATTCCGAGGGTTCCTCCCTCTACATCCGTCCCTTTACCATCGCAACCATGGCACAGCTGGGTGTGCATGCCTCTACCCAATATAAATTTATGGTCATCTGCTCCCCCTCCGGCGCCTATTACAAGGAAGGGCTGGCGCCTGTCAAAATTTATGTGGAGGACACCTATGTCCGCGCCTGCCCTGGCGGAACTGGCTTTACAAAATGCGGCGGCAACTATGCAGTAAGCCTCTTAGCCGGCGAGAAGGCCGAGAAGAAGGGCTACAGTCAGGTGCTGTGGTTGGACAGCCAGGAGCGCAAATACGTGGAAGAAGTGGGCGCCATGAACATCTTCTTCAAAATTGACGGCAAGGTTTACACCGCCAATGCAGAGGAGCAGGACGGCACCGTTTTGCCCGGCGTCACCCGTCGCTCCATCATCGAGCTGCTGCGGGACTGGGGCTATGAGGTCGTGGAGGGAAAGCTGGCCATCGACACCGTGATGGCCGCCGCCAAGGAGGGAAAGCTGGAGGAGGTTTTCGGCTCCGGCACGGCCGCGGTGGTCTCTCCTGTCAAGCAGTTGGATTATGAGGATCAATCCGCCTTCATCAACAACGGTGAGATCGGTCCCCTGACCCAGAAGCTCTATGATACTATGACCGGCATGCAGTGGGGCAAGCTCCCTGATACTAAGGGCTGGATTCTTCCCGTGTGCCAGGGCTGAGATCAAACAACGAACAAGGGCTGGCCCCAGATGGGGCCGGCCCTTGTTTCCAACTCAATGCCGGGCGCTCTTTTGCGCCATCAAAATCCGTGTGACAGCGGAGACCAATGAACTCCCCACTGCAATAGCGCCGGCAGAGGCCACGGTTTCCAGCCCGAATCGGGCGAACATCGCCATGTCGCCGTTCACCAGTGCCTCCATGGTGTAATAGATGCCCCCGCCCGGCACCAGTGGAATGATGCCGATAATCAGGAGTACTGTGGCCGGCGTTTTCAGTACCCGCGCAAAGATTTCCGCCAGGGTCGCCGTAACAATGGTAGCCAGCACCAGCTGGGAAATCCCTCCCATATCGGAGAGCAGCAGGCACACTGCTCTTGCCACCATGCCGATCCCGGCGGCACAGAGGATGAATTTCCACCGGCGCATCTCAAAAATAAAGCAGAATGCTCCGCATCCCACAAACGCGTACAGACAGGTCATCCAATCTTCCATACTGACCCCCTCACATCAGACCGCCCAGAAAGAACCGGGTGACTGTGATCGCCGCCGCCACGCCGGTGGTAATGCCCATGGCCACGATCACAACCTCGGCAAAGCGGGTCAGCGCCGTCAGGAAATCCCCGACCAGCACATCCCGCATCCCATTGGTGATGGCAATCCCCGGTACCAACAACATGATGGTACCAATGATCATTTTGTCTGCATGGATCGGCACTCCCAGGCAGATCAAAATCTCCGGCCCTAAGGCCAGCAGCATACACGCCAAAAAATTGGTGAAGAACGCATTGATTTTGACCCTCCGTGTGACGGAAACCGCCAGCTTCACCAACAGTCCGCAGGGAAAGGCCAGCAGGGCGTCCACCCACACGCCTCCCCAGAAGAGGGTGAAAAATGCCGCCACAACGCCATGGGCGCAATATCCCACCCAGGTCGGATACACTGGCTCCCGCAGGATGGACTCCATCTGCTGCCAGCATTCCTCCATCGCCGGCACCTCCCGGCACAGGCGCCGGCACAGGGCATTGAGCTCATTGAGCCTGCGTAGGTTGTTGGCGACTGTTTGAGTCCGTACAGACTTGGTGTAGTTTCGCTCTCCCTCCTGAATCGTCAAAATGATACAAAAGGGAATGGCGAAAATCTCCGCCCTGGCATAACCATAAGCCGTCAGCAGGCGCTGGATAGAGTCCTCCACCCGGTAGATCTCCGCGCCGTTTTGCAGCAGCTGCCGTCCCAGCTCACAGCTGAAGTTGAGGAGTTGGTCCGGATCTGGCCGCACATGCAATGTCACCTCCGCATCCATCAGCTTTTCGCGTGAATCTGGGCGCCGCACTTCGGGCAGGTAATGATAATTTTCCCCTTGCCTACCGGCACCCGGCAGATGGTTTTACACTGCTTACAGGTGAAATACTTATGCTCCTTATCCGCATGGCGGGCCCGCGCTCCACTGCTGCTCCTGACTCTCCACCACCAGTTCACCCATTTCTGGTTCTCCGCCCGGCGCCGGGGCAGGTTCTTGGAAAACATGCGGAAAAAAAGCCCCACCAGTACTCCCCACAGCAGCACGTCTGCAATCCGCGCCGGCACGATGCTCTCCAGGGCCAAAAGCAGGATCGTCCTCAACACGCACAGTCCCAGGTACAGGAATATCAGTGCCCGATTGAGCTGGTCCATCCCGTTCCGGCCATACATGAAGCGTACCATCGCATTCCCAATCCGCTGAAAAACGCCCATACTTCACGACTCCTTTTCTGCCGCATCCGTTGTTCTGATTGGTTCTATTGTACTCGTAAACTGCCTGGCAGACAACCATTTCCCGTGGGAATTTACAAAAAAGTCATTTATTTACAAGCCCCTCTGTGCTATATTTAAAAGTTAGAAAATCATGATCATGAAGGAAGTGTTATCCATGGCAAAGAAACAGTTCAAGGCGGAGTCCAAGCGGCTGCTGGACCTGATGATCAACTCCATTTACACTCACAAGGAGATTTTTCTCCGGGAGATCATCTCCAACGCCAGCGATGCCTGTGACAAGCTGTGCTACCTGGCCTTGACCGACAGCGCCGTTGGGATGAACCGCAAGGACTTTAAAATTGAGTTGAAGGTGGACAAGGAACCCCGTATCCTGACCGTCAGCGACAACGGCATCGGCATGGACAGGGCGGACCTGGAGAATCACTTAGGCGTCATCGCCTCCTCCGGTTCCTACAAGTTCAAGCAGGAGGTAGGAGACGACGCCAAGGACACCGACGTGATCGGCCAGTTCGGCGTGGGCTTTTACTCCGCCTTCATGGTGGCGGATCACATCACCGTTGTGACAAAAAAATACGGCTCTGACACCGCCTATCAGTGGCAGTCCTCCGGGGCCGACGGCTACACCATCACCGAGTGCGAGCGGGCAGGCGTGGGTACCGACATTATCATGCACATCAAGCCAGACACCGAGGACGAGAAGTACGGCGAATTCCTGGAATCCTGGCGGCTTCAGGAGCTGGTGCGCAAATACTCCGACTATATCCGCTTCCCCATCCGGATGGAGGTCTCCAAAACCCGCCGGAAGGAGGGCAGCCCCGACGACAAGCCCGAATATGAGACCTACCAGGAGGTAGAGACTCTCAACTCTATGGTCCCTATCTGGCAGCGGCGCAAATCCAGCGTCAAGCCGGAGGAGTACAACAAGTTTTACCGGGACAAATTCCATGACTACACGGACCCCCAGCGGGTCATTGCCGTCTCCGCCGAGGGCGCCGTCACCTACAAGGCGCTGCTGTTCATCCCCGGTGCCACGCCCTATGACTACTACACCAAAGAGTACGAGCGGGGCCTGCAGCTCTATGCCAACGGCGTTTTGATCATGGACAAGTGCGCGGACCTGCTGCCGGAGCACTTCCGGTTCGTCCGGGGCGTGGTGGACTCCCCTGATCTGAGCCTGAACATCTCCCGGGAGCTGCTGCAGCACGACCGGCAGCTCAAGGTGATCGCCGCGAATCTGGAAAAGAAGATCAAGGCGGAGCTTGGAAAGCTCCTCAAGGACGACCGGGAGGGCTATGAGAAGTTCTGGAAGAACTTCGGCCGCCAGCTCAAATACGGCACCGTCAGCGAATACGGCGCCCACAAGGACCTGCTCTCCGACCTGCTGCTGTTCTATTCCTCCACAGAGAAAAAGCCCGTCACCCTGGCGGAGTACGTATCCCGTATGAAGGAGGACCAGAAGTATCTCTACTATGCGGCCGGCGAGAGCCTGGACAAGATTGACAAGCTGCCCCAGACGGAGCTTTTGAAGGACGCCGGCACGGAGATTCTCTACTTCACGGAGGATGTGGATGAATTCTGTGCCCAGACCCTGCGGACCTATCAGGATAAGGAATTCCGCTCTGTGCTGGACCAGGAGCTGGAGGAAGGAGCCCAGAAGAAGGCCCAGGAGGCCGCGGACGCCCACAAGGCCGCCTTTGACTTTGTGAAGGAGGCTCTGGGCGACGCCGTGAAAGAGGTCCGGGCCTCCACCCGCTTAAAATCCCACCCTGTCTGCCTCACCGCCGGGGAGGGTCTCTCCTTTGAGATGGAGAAGTACTTTCAGGCGGTCCAGCCGGACATGCCCCTTCACGCTGACCGAATTTTGGAGCTGAACGTGGAGCACCCTGCCTTCGCTGCTCTGGAGGCCGCCGTGACCGCTGATCCGGAGAAGGCCAGAAAGTACGCCTCCCTCCTCTACAACCAGGCGCTGCTGATCGCAGGACTTCCTCTGGAGGACCCCTCTGGCTACACGGACCTGGTGTGTGAGCTGATGAAATAGGACATATAGATGCAAATACCGCCCCCATTAGGGGCGGTATTTGCATATCAGGAACGCCTTCCCTTGAGCACGGTCGTTCCTGGGACGTAGCCGTACTTGAAGCCACTACTGGTACTGAGTACCCTCGCCGTCATAGTAGGCCGCAGAAATGGAGTACTCATTCGCCGGCGCCGGGCGGCAGATCACTTCCATCTCTGACGTGTCGTAGCGGTAGGGCCCCTGGGACTCCCGGCCCACCACATATGACACCTCCGCATATTCGGTGACAGCGCCGCCGAACCAGATGACGTCATACCAGGTATCTTGGATTCTGACGTTGTTGGTGATGACTCCGGCACCATGGCTGACTGCCTCCCGGAGCTGGTAACGCCCACCTCCGATGGGCTCAAAGACCGCCAAGGCGGACTGTCCTCTCCCGCCGCGAGCTCCGCTGAGAAGGTAGCCCTCCACCTCCGTCTCATGGACGATGGTCCAGCTGCCGTCCGGCATCGCCTCTTGCAAACGGCGTTCCCGCTCCTCCACGGTGACGGCATCGTTCCGGCTCGCCGCGTGGTATACCAGCAGACAGGCCGCCAGCAGAATCAGCGCACCCGGCGCCGCGACCCAGGTCCTGCGTCTCATCCCGTCCTCCTGCCTTTCGCGAATGTTGCTCTCTTTTGGTATATCTTATCATGGCCTCCCTCCGCCTGCAAGGGTACCGCTTGTCCCGAAAAAGAAAGTTTAAAATTTCCTCTTGACAATCCGTTCATATTGTATATACTGTATATGTACAGTACGAACAGGAGTGACTTCCATGGAACTTGTCATTCGCAACACAACGAACCAACCGATCTATGACCAGATTTACTCCCAGATCAAGGCTCAGATCATCGCGGGAAAGCTCTCCCCGGGAGAGGCGCTGCCCTCTATCCGGGCGCTGGCAAAAGACCTGCGGATCTCCGTCATCACCACCAAGCGGGCCTATGATGAGCTGGAGGCCGACGGTTTCCTCTTCACGGTGGCTGGCAAAGGCTGCTTTGTCGCGGAGAAAAATCTGGACTTGATTCGGGAACAGAAACTCAAGGAGCTGGAGGACCACCTGGACGCCGCCGTGGAGCTGGCTGCCCAGTGCGGCATCTCGTCTGCACAGCTGCAGGAAATGCTCCGCATCCTGTTGAGGGAGGAAGGAACCCATGAACGCGATTGAATTATCCCATGTCTGCAAGCATTTTCCCGGCTTTTCCATCCAGGACCTGACCTTTGCGGTGCCCAGCGGCACCATCTGCGGTCTGGTGGGAGAGAACGGTGCCGGCAAATCCACCACCATTCGGTTGCTGATGGGCGCTTTGCGCCCTGACAGCGGAACTTGCTCCGCTCTAGGCGTGGACACCTCCTCGCCGGAATTCCTGGCAATCAAGGAGGATGTGGGCGTGGTGCTGGACGAGGCCTATTTCCCCGAGGTTCTGAATGCCGACCAGGTGGGCCGCGTCATGACCCGGACCTACCAGCGCTGGGACGCAAAGGTTTATGCCGCCTATCTCCGCCGCTTCGACCTGCCCCTGAAAAAGGCGTTCAAGGACTTCTCCCGGGGCATGCGGATGAAGCTGTCTATCGCTGTGGCCCTGAGCCACAGCCCGAAGCTCTTGGTGCTGGATGAGGCCACTGCCGGTCTGGACCCCATTGTTCGGGATGAGGTGTTGGAGATTTTCAACGAGTTCACCCGGGAGGAGGACCACTCGATCCTGATCTCCTCCCACATTCTCAGCGACCTAGAAAAGCTTTGTGATTATATCGCCTTTCTCCACCAGGGGCGGCTGCTGTTTTGCGAGGAGAAAGACTTCCTGTTGGACCGCTATGGCCTGCTCTCTGACACGGCCGAGCAGATTGAAGCTTTGCAGCCGGAGGCCGTTGTCGCCAAGGAGCCCAATGGATATGGCGGCGTCCGATGCCTGGTCCGCCGGGACCTGGCCCCCACCGGTTTCCAGTTGGAACGGCCCACGGTAGAGGACATCATTCTCTTTCTGGTGAAAGGAGCGAAGGAAGCATGAGAGCGCTTTTGATGAAGGATTGTTTTGTTTTGTGGAAGCAGCTTCGGCTGTATGTTGTCCTGATGCTGATTTTCACCGTGTTTAACGGCGCGTTCGGTAATGTGTTCATTGTCATCTGGGCCGCGATGCTGCCCTATACCGCCATGGCCTATGACGAGCGGAGCAAGTGGGACCAGATGGCCGCCATGATGCCTTATTCGATCCGGGATATCGTGCTGAGCAAGTACCTGCTGGGCTGGGTGTGCTCTGTCGCGGCAGGGCTATGTTCCATGGCGCTCCAGTTTGTGCTGACCGTGTTGGACGTCCCCACAGCCGCCCTGGACCCCGTCGCCAATCTGATCGGACTTTGTGGCAGCATGTGTGTGTTGGCCGTTACCCTGCCGATGATGTTCCGCTTCGGCGTGGAGCGAGGCCGACTGGCGATGTTTCTGCTGATCTTCCTGGTGTGCGGCGGCGCTGGGGCACTGGGCACCATCACTCTGGCGGTGGACCATACCGCCAGCGGCATCAACGGCCCCTTCGCCTTCTTCATGCTGATCCTGCCCGCAGCCGCTCTGGTACTCACGGCCATCTCCATTCCCCTCTCCGTCAGGATGTATCAAAAGAAAACCATTTAAGGGGACGTACACGATGAAGCAAACCCTTTGCTGCCCCAAATGCGGCTCCCGGGAGATCGTCCGGGTACCGGACCATCCCGGCCGCCACGCCAGCGGCAACAACATCGATACCACAACCTGGACCCTGCTGTGGAAAATTCCGGTGATCCGCTACGTGTGCTGCGGCTGCGGATACGTGGAGAACTGGGTGGAATCCCCGGAGGAGCTGGCGGAGATCCGCCGGGTCTTTGGCTGAAACCTGTAAAAAAACGGGGGCCGCTTACGCGGTCCCCGTTATGCTGCCTCAGCTCTCCTCATCGGTGACAATCAGGCCGTAGCCTCCGTTCTTCCGCTGGTAGACAATGCAGAGGCTGTCGTCCTCACTGCTGCGGAACACAAAGAAATCATGGTCCAGCAGGTTCATCTGCAAAATGGCCTCCTCCGGGCTCATGGGCTTGACGGAGAAGCGCTTGGTGCGGACGATCTGGAACTCCTTCTCCTCCGCCACCTCAAAATCGTCATCCGGCATCGCTGTTGGAAAGTTCTCACTCCGGAGGCGCTTGGCAAGGCGTGTTTTATTCTTTAAAATCTGCCGCTCAATATAGCCAACCGCGGCGTCCACAGCGCTGCGCATATCTCCATCCGGTGCCTGGGTCTGGGCACGGAACAACGTGCCGCCATCCCGAATCGTAATCTCCACCGTGCACAGGTGATTCTTTTCCACAGAAAACGTCACCGCGGCTGAGGGGTCCTCCTCCCGGAAATACCGCTCCAGCTTGGAGATCTTTTTCTCAGCATACTCTTTGATGGAATCATTCAGAGAAACCTTTTTACAGCTATAGGTATACTTCATGGTGATCGCTCCTTTCGTGAGGAAGAGAGCTTCTACTCTCTTTTGTTCAGTATAGCACACATCTTTCTGTTTGTATAGAAAAAACTGATCAAAGTTCACAATTTATTCAGGACTTTCCATTTTCCTCAAAAGAAGTGCCAGTTCGACAAAACCTCCTATTTACAAAGGCATGGCCTTTGTGTTACGATAATCCAGGAAGCTTTCCAATATCCCACCCGCTTGGGCCGCACGGCTTTTGTGCCGCGCGGCTCTTTTTTATGGTTGAAAGGCAATGAAAAAGACTGCCCGCAGGCAGTCTTTTTTGATTATTTTCTTCTCCGGCCGCCCCGTTTGCCATCCATGCTCCGATGCAGATCGGCCATCTTCCCCTCTGAAGTGGAGAGAAAGTGTTTGAGCTTGTCCTCAAAGGCCTTGTCGCCGGATGGCGGCAAAGGCTGCTGCGGTCCTCCGGCTCGCACTGCCGGCTTTGCCGCCGGTCTTGCCTCCGCCGCCGGACGGGGCGCAGGCTGCACCCGTTTCATCGAGAGGTTCAGTTTTCCGTTTTCCGCCGGCAGCACCAGCACCCGAACACTCTGCCCCTCCTGCAAATAGTCCCTTACGTCATTCACATACGTATTTGCGATTTCCGAAATATGTACCAGTCCGGATCTTCCGCCCTCCAGGGCCACAAATGCTCCGAACTTGGTGATGGTTGTCACCTTGCCTTCCAGAATATTCCCAACCTGAGGCTCCATACCTTGCTTTGTTTCTCCTTCCACTTGACTCCCCGCTTCCCCTGGGGGTTAATGACTGGGTTCAAACACATACTCACCTGGCTTCACCAGGCCCAACTCATCCCGGGCAATCTCCTCGAGCTTTTCATCTGTGGGGCCCTCGGTGATGTCGGCTTCCAGAGCGGCGTTCTCCCGCTGCTTTTCTGCCACCAGAGCGGCGTACTGCTCCCGCTCCTCCTGCGCGCGCCGCACTTGGCTCCGCAGGCCGTACAGCTGCCATCCGATAGCCGCCAGCAGCACCAGAATGACCAGCTTGGTCAGCGGTCTTGCCCGAACCTTGACCTTTTTTCTTCTCCGGGCCTTTTCCACCGCGTCCGCCTCCTTTGTGAGATGGTTTCCTTTTCATTGTATAGCATTTTTGGGTAAAATAAAAGAGATTTTTTCCGCGTTGCCCCAATTTTGTGCAAATTTTTTTCACCCACAACAGCGGAATCGACAGCAAATGCACCAGATACGCCAGTGTTTCCGCCCAGAACTCCCAGATTGGCTGCAGCAGATGAGAAAACGCACAGAAAAACAGCACCGCGCCGCCAACCGCCCCTAGGACAAGAAAGCCACGGAGCTCCCCCTCTCCACGCCGCAGCAAAAACAAAAATGCCCCCGCGCCAACGCTCAGGCAATACCCGGCATCCAGCAGTGCGGTCAGGCCGGGTCTGCGCAGCCGGAAAGGACGCAGCAGATCATACAGAACTCCCGCAGCCAGCCCCAGCAAAATGGACTGCACAAAGGTCAGCATCTGCTGAGAGATCTGGTTCCCCATTATCCAAACAGGCGGCTGAAAAAGCCGCTTCGGCCCTGGCCCTCATCCTCATAGGCGACAGAGTCAATCCGTCCGTCCACATGAAGCTCTCCACCATCCAGGGACAGCTTGTCAATATGGAGGTCCTCTCCAGTGACAACCAGTGTCCCGGCGGCGGTGGACATGACAATCCCGGTCTCGTCAAAGCGGCCCACATCCTCTACGCCGGAGACGGTCAGCCGCTCCCGTCCCACCAGCTCCAGGCGGTGCTCCATGGCGGGCGTGGTATTGTAATCCTTCATATGCTCATCCTCCCTGTCCACATCCTATGGTCAGCAGAGGAAAAATAGAACCCGGCGGCAATCTCCGCTAAATTTCCCGATAGAGTGCTCCCGCGTCCGCCTGGCGCACAGTCTCCTGAACAGACAGCACCTCCACAGTGACTGTCCGCGCGCCAAAGCGCATCGTAATCTGGTCTCCTACCTTCACCTCATAGGACGCCCGAGCCGCTTTTCCGTTGACCTCCACCAGGCCGTGGTCACAGGCCTCGTTTGCCACAGTCCGCCGTTTGATCAGCCGGGAGACCTTCAAGTATTTGTCCAAACGCATGGTTTCCTCCAAAACAAGACTGCCGGCACACCTGTGCCGGCAGTTCAAAATTCATGTGCCCAGCGGCAGGCGTTCCTGTCCGGCGCGGCATCCGCCAGAGGAGCCCTCGCTGCCGTGAAAGCGCAAATTATTTCGCCACAGCGTCCTTCAGAGCCTTGCCAGCCTTAAACACGGGCACCACAGACGCAGGAATCTCAATGGTATCATTGGTCTTGGGATTCCTGCCGACACGAGCGGCGCGCTTCTTCACCTCAAAAGAGCCAAAGCCCACAAGTTGAACCTTGTCACCGTCCTTCAGCGCGCTGGTGATCGCCTCCAGGGTGGCGGTGACAGCGGCTTCTGCGTCCTTTTTGGAAAATTCGGTGGCAGCGGCCACAGCATTGATCAGTTCAGCCTTGTTCATGGATCATATCCTCCTACATGATATCGTTCGTAATTTATTTCTTAAACGCGGGTGCGTGTTAAGACAGCTTCTTTTTGGCAGACTCCCACAGCCTGACCAGTTCCTCCTCCGTACATGCGGTCAAGGGCTTGTCCGCCGCTTCCTCCACCAGGCGGAAACGTGCGTCAAACTTGTCGCAGGCACGGTGAAGGGCGTCCTCCGGGTCCACCCCGGAGAGCTGCGCAATCTTGGAGACGATGAAGAGGACGTCCCCCGCCTCCTCTCGGATGCCGTGAGGCGCCGATGGGTCCTGGCTGTTCTCCACAGCCTGCCGCAGCTCTCGCACCTCTTCCTCCAACTTATCCAGAGCTCCGGAAATGGTGTCCCAGTTGAAACCCGCCTTGGCGGTCTTTGATTGAATCTTCTCCGCCCGCCACAGGGCCGGCAGCGTATGAGGCACCGCCTCAATCGCATCGGCGGTGGAGCGCTGCCCCTTCTCCCGTCGCTTGAGCGTCTCCCAGTTTGCCAGAACCTGCTCGCTGTTATCCGCCGCCATGGCTCCGCCAAAAACATGGGGATGGCGGTACACCAGCTTCTGTGCCACACCGTTCACTACGTCCGCCATCGTAAACCGGCCGCGCTCCGTTTCCATCTGAGCGTGCAGCGCCACCTGCATCAGAACATCCCCCAGCTCCTCGCACATGTCATGGGCATCATCCCGATCTATGGCATCCAGCGCCTCATAGGTCTCCTCTAGGAAATTCCGCCGGATGGAGCCGTGGGTCTGCTCCGCGTCCCAGGGGCACCCTCCGGGTCCCCGCAGCAGCCGGGTGATCTCAATGAGATCCTCCCAGCCATAGCGTTCCTTACATTGAAAATCTACCATACATTGTTCACCTTTGCAAGAAATTTTGGAGAGAAACCCCTTGATTTTTCTAAGTTTTTCACTTTAAGTGCAGAAGTTTAATAAGTTTTGCGCCGTGGGGAATGGATTTGACATCCTCCGCCCGCAGAATCCGCAGAGCAATGACCAGAATGAAGTACACAATCACGCCAATCAGGATTGCACCCAGCGTGGCAATTGCATTGGCTCCGTAGGCAGAGTGGCCGCTTTCCAGCATTCGGTTCAAGAACCCATACACCGCCCAGGCCGCGCCGCCCATCAGAACAGAAGCCAGCACCGGCTTTGCAAAGAGCTGCATGTAGCGGGGCTTTTGCGGGGAATAGACCCAGACAAAGAAAAGGTTGAGCCCCGCAATCACCATGTAGCAGCAAAGCGTTGAGATCGGAGCGCCATGGATGTTGATCTCCGGGTTTCCCACCAGGATATAGTTCAGGATAATTTTCACAACGCCACCTGCGATGACCGTGAAAATGGGAATTTTCTCCTTGCCGTAGGTCTGCAAAATGGCATTGGTCAGCACCATCAGGCAGATGAAGATCGTGGCGATGCCCAAGATCTGCAGATGGGGACCGGCAGCGACGGCCAGCTCCTGCTGAGAGGGCAGCACCAGTTTTTCGATAGGTGTTGCCAGCACGCTCAATCCGATGCCGGCCGGCAGCGCCAGCAGCGCCAAGAGGCGGAAGGCCGTGGAGATCGTCCGGTCCGCCTCCCGGGTGTCGTTCCGGGCCAGGGCCGCCGCCGCGAAGGGCAGCAGGCTCATGGTGACGGGATAGACGAAGGAGGCCACCATGTTGGGCATCACCATGCCCGTTGTGTACTGGCCGTTGAGGGCGTTGGCCGCCGTGGGGGCCAGACTCAATCCGTCTTGGAGCCGGCCTAGAACGATCTTCGTGTCCAGGATGGAGATGATGCTCATGGCGGAGTTGCCCAAGGTGATGGGCACGCCAATGGCCAGAATCCGCTTGACCAGCGTACCGCCGGAGGACGGGACATCCAGACTCTTGCGGTGGTCCCGGTGGGTGAAGAGATAGATGCACAAAAACAACATGGACACAACGGTACCGATGGTGACGCCCAGGATGGCGCCGGCGGCGCCCACGTCCATATTCCTCCCGATGTTCAGAAGATACCATGCCAAGGGCAGGCCGATGCCTACCTTGCACAATGCCTCCAGCACTTGGCTGACAGCAGTGGGCGTCATGTTTCCCTGCCCCTGAGTATAGCCCCGCATACAGGCCAAAATGCACACGCAGAACACCGCAGGCGCCAGAGCCTGAACCGGCCGCATGGCATTTTCGTTGCGCAGGAAGCCCACCAAAAGGTCCGCCTGGAAGAACATCAGCAGCGAGCCCACCAGCCCCAGGGCAAAGAAGAGCCAGATGGCGGTGCGGAAAATCTTCCGCTTCTCATTCTCCCGTCCCTGGGTATACGCCTCGCTGGTAAGTTTGGAGATGGCCAGGGGGAGTCCCGCAGTGGAGAATGTCAGCAGGAAGTTATAAATTTTATAGGCGGTGTCCCAATAGGACATGCCCACGTCGCCCAGGATGTTGTTCAGGGGCAGCTTGTAGGCGGCACCGATCAGCTTAACAATGGCCACCGCAGCAGCCAGAATCGCCGCGCCCCCCAGAAAGGACTGCTTTTTTGGATTGGACATGAGTCGATTACCTCAGTTTTCAAAAATGACACTATGAACCTATGGCTGTGCCCTGTGGATTATACCCGCTCCAAGCAGGCTTTCACCAGGGAGGTAAACCGTGGGCGGGCCGCCTCAGCTGCCTCCAAAACCTCCTCACCGGAAAGAGGCTGGTCCAGCACTCCGGCGGCCATGTTGGTGCAGAGGGTAAACCCCAGAACCTGCATCCCGCAGTGGGCGGCCACAATGGTCTCCGGCACCGTGGACATGCCCACTGCGTCGGCGCCCAGAATGCGGGCCATCCGCACCTCGGCAGGCGTCTCAAACTGGGGACCAGGGAAGTACATGTAGACGCCCTCCCGCAAGGGGATTTCCAACGCCTGTGCGGCTTCACGGGCAGCCTTGCGCAGCGCCGGGGTGTAAACGGCGCTCACATCCGGGAAGCGGGGACCGAATTCGTCCAGATTCGCCCCGCACAGAGGACTCACGCCAAAGAGCTTGATGTGGTCGGTGATCATCATGATATCCCCGGCGGAAAAGGCGGTATTCACCGCCCCGGCAGCGTTGGTCACAAGCAGCGTCTTCGCGCCCAGCAGCCTCAGCACCCGGACGGGATAGCTCACATCCGCGAAGGACCACCCCTCATAGGTGTGGAGCCGGCCCTGCATCACCGCCACATTCCGCCCCGAGAGCCGCCCAAAGACAAACTGCCCCTTGTGGTCCGGCGCAGTGGAGCGCTTCATATGGGGTACCTGCGCGTAAGGGACAACCAGTGGCTGCTCCACCTGGTCTCCCAGCGAACCCAGGCCGGAGCCCAGAATCAGCAGAACCTCCGGCCGAAAGTCCCCCAGCCGGTCCGCCAGGGCGGCCGCGCTCTGCTGATACTGCTGATAGGTATATGTCTCCATCATAGCTTTCCTCCACAAAATCGGCAGAATACATCTCCCGGCCGGCTCTGCGTGCCGCACACAGCACAGGCCACTGGGCGGTCCGGGCCGCCCTTCAGGACAGCGATCTCCGTTTTCAGCGCGTCAATCTTCCGCAGTTTTTCCTGCAACACCTCTGAGTCCGTCGGAGTTCCCGTATGGGTGGCGTAGAGCAGCTCACCAATCTCCGCCAGGGTTCCCTCAATCTCGCCCTCCAGCGCGGCAATCCGCAGACGCTGCTTGGCGGCGCTCAGGGTCTCTCCGGCCTTTTTCTTCAGGCCATGGGCGGTGTTTACCGCAAGGTCTCCGGCCTGAGCCGCTCCCTGGCGGGCGGCTGCAAGCAGCTTTTCCATCGTCTCATTCATCGGGTTTCCTCCCCTTCTGCGCTTTAGCGGTAGTCATAGGCGCTTCCGCCAATAAACTCCCGAGCCAGGGACTCCGGCGCAACGCACGTCTCCTCCATGGGCTCAATCCGCTCAAAGCCCCGGAGCATCTCCTCCGCCACGTCGTATTTGCCCCTGGGAAGCTCCTCCAGCAGGGGCACCACAATGGGCTTGAGCAGCGCGAATTCAAAGGCCAGTGCGGAGTCGAACATCAGGTCGGCGTTTTCCTTATAGGGGGAGATATACAGCTTTTCGCCCCGGCGGACGTTGGGCCACATCTTCAGAGTAAATCTGGCGTCGCTGCCCCGGAACTTATGATCCCGGACAATCCGGCGGCACAGCCGCAGCCAAGCGTGCTGGAACACCACGGTTCCCTCATCATCCACCAGGTTGCTGCGGGCGGCGATGTACAGCTTGAAGGCGTGGGGGTTCTTGCCCACAATAATATCGTTCAGTGCGTGAATCCCTTCAAAAATAGCCAGCTCGTTGGTGCCCAGGCGCAGGGGCTGGGACATGATATCTGAGCGCATCTGCCTTGCAAATTCATATTTGGGCACATGGATCAGCTCCCCCCGATCCAACATGGAGAAATGGCGGTTCAGCAAATCCACGTCCAGACAGAACGGAGACTCAAAATCAATGGCTCCTTCCCGGTTCCGGGGTGCGGTCTCCGGGTCCACTGTGTTGAAATAATTGTCCATGGAGATGGTATGCGTCACAATCCCCTGGCGCTCCAGCTCCTCCTCGATCTTCATGGCGGTGGTGGTCTTTCCGGAGCCGGAGGGTCCGGAGAGCAGAATGATATGGGACTGTCCCCGGTGGTCGGCAATCTTCCTGGCCGCCGCCTCCACTTTTTTTGCGAAGGCTGCGTCACACTCTGCGGCGTAGGCGGCCGGGTCGCTGCGGATGGCATCGTTCAACTGTTTCAGGGAATAGGCCATAGCGCGGTCTCCTTTCAAACATGCTCATAAAATTCGGCAAAGGCGTTCTGGTTGGCACGCCACTTCTCCGGTCGTTGGGTATACTCCGCCGGATACTTGTGGTTGAATACCCGTTGAATCCGGCCGCCTTCCACCATCTTGGTGGAGCCGCCGGCGCCAAAGGACAGAATGGAGCACAGCTCCGACATGATATCAATATTATACCAGCACTCCGCGCCAGGGCGGGTCCAGCCAATATTCTCAAAGCTGCCGGACATGTATTTCTGCCGGTAGAGGTAATAGGGTGCGTAGCCCCGCTCTCGCAGCATCGGCGCGGCGTAGTCCAGCATCTGCGCCACCTCCTCCGGCCCGGGGACGCTCAGCCCTTCGGTTAGAATCCGGCTGCCTTTTTTCAGCGCCAGGGTGTGGATGGTGACATTGTCCGTTTCAAACTCCAAGCAGCGATCCAGGGAACGGCGAAAGCCTGCGGCGGTATCCTCCGGCAATCCCGCGATCAAATCCATATTCACATGGGGGAATCCGTAGGCCGCCGCCAGGTCCAGGGCGTGCTCGATCTCCCTGGCGGTGTGGCGGCGCCCGATGGCCCGCAACACCGCATCCTCCATGGTCTGCGGATTCACGGAAATTCGGGTGATGCCATGGGATTTCAGCACCGCCAGCTTCTCCGCCGTGATGGTGTCCGGCCGTCCAGCCTCCACCGTCAGTTCCTCGCAGTCCTGAAGATCAAAGGCATCCTCAAGGGCCGTCAGCACCCGGTCCAGCTGCCCTGCCGTCAGCGTGGTGGGCGTGCCTCCGCCCATGTAAAAGGTCCGGCACCGCAGGTTCAGGGCCCGCGCCATTCCGCCGCCGGAATGAATCTCCTCCACCAGCGCCTCCACATAGGGAGGCACCAGGTCAAAGCTTTTTTCCACCGACTGGCTCACAAAGGAGCAGTAGGCGCACCGAGTAGGGCAGAAGGGAATCCCCACATAGACCGCGATATCCCGCCGTTCCAGCCGGCGGGAGGCCCTCAGCGCCGCGGAGGCGGTCTCTACCGCCAGCGCTGCCCGGTCAGGGGAGACATAGTAAAACCGCTCCATCCATGCCCGTGTCTCCTCTGGGGTTCTGCCGGCGGCCAGAGCGGCTGTGGCGGGCTTGTCGGGCCGGACACCTGTCAGCATCCCCCAGGGGGGCCGAACGCCGCTTACGGCCTGAGCAGCCAGAAAAAAGCAGGCGCCGACGGCATGGCGGCGCTGGCCCTCCCGGGCATACTCCGTGCCGGAGAGGGGAAGAACCTCCCGGTGAGAGGTCTGCCTCCCCTGCCAGCGGAGCTCTGTGGTAACATGACAGCAATCGTCCTCCTCCCGGAGCGTGACCACGGCCCAGGAGTCATCCCCGGGCAAAATGGGCTCGTAAACCGGTAGTTCGCCGGGGAACAGGTTCAGAAGACTCTGCTCCACGGTATAGCGCTCATCATGGCCCTGCAGCAGCAGCTTCATGAGATCTCCAGTGCGTGGCGCAGGTAGGGATTGGAGGCCCGCTCCCGGTCCAGGGTGGAGAGCTCCATGTGTCCCGGCAGAACATCCAGGTCCCCCTCCAGCTGGCCCAAGCGCTTGAGCGAGGCCATCATCTTCTCTACAGAGCCGCCGTCAAAGTCCGTCCGGCCGCAGGAGCCCGCGAACAGCGTGTCTCCGCAGAAGAGGGCGCTCCCGCACCGGAGCGTCACGCTCCCCTCGGAGTGGCCGGGGGTGTGGAGCACCTCCACCGGCATGGCGCCAACCGTCACGGTGTCTCCCTCGTCATAGAAGGAGACCGCCTCCTCCGGCACCTGCCGGGAGAGGGGAAAGAGCTTTGTGTCCACGTTCTGGAAGTCCCCCCTGTGAATGGACACCCGGATGCCCGGGAAGCGCTCCAAAAGGTCTGCTACGGCGCCGGTGTGGTCGTAGTGTCCGTGAGTGAGCAGGATCGCGCAGGGCCTGCACGCGAGCTTCTCCAGCACCGCCAAAATCTGATCCGGACTTCCGCCGGGATCAATCACGGCACAAACCCCCGCCTCCTTGTCACAGAGGAAATAGCAATTGGTGCCGTAAGGCCCAACCGCCAGGTATTTGATCTCCATACTCTCACCTCGTTGATTCATTTCGCCCCATGGCGTCAGATAGGTCCGCAAACCCGGAGAGCACCGCATCCCTCTGCCGGTAGACGGACTCAAAGACCGGGACCACCTCCTGAATGGAGGGAACCTGCCTTTCCAGCAACACCGGCCCCTCCGGGCCGGGATAGCCGCACTCCACAGCGTACCAGCCCGCCCGCTCTCCCGTCAGGACCACAGCACACTGCAAAAAGCCGGACTCTTGGATGCACGCCGGATTTTGGCGCTCCAAGGCCAAAAAGCTGTCCGGGTCCGCCCGCAGCCCTTCCAGACCTTGCAGGATATCCGGCCAGTCAAAATTTGCGGCGGGCCTCCCATCGATAGTCAGTGTCCAGAACCAGGGAATGTCCGGCGCTTTTTCAGAGTTCTCCCGTCTCCAGGGCAGCCGCATCTGCATCCGCCTCCTTTTCCACGCGCTTTTCTCCTGCCCGGCGGGACGGAAAAATTCCCTTTCACTCCTCCGTTTTGTCCGGCGACGGTGTGTTCCCGCGCTCCGGCTCTGCCGTTTCGACACGTTTTGCTGTCAAGGCAACTCCCTTTTCAGCCTCGTATTCCCGCAGGGCGTCCCGGACCGCCTTTTTCACCAGGCAGTAGACAATTCGATAAACAAGATATACAATCAGTGCCGCTCCCCCGAGGAGCAAGGGCAGCACCACCAGCGTCGGTTCCATCTCTGCACTCCTCTCGGCCTCAGGGCCGCTCCGTGTCAAACAGGATCGTCACCGGGCCGTCATTGACGGACTCCACCTGCATATCCGCGCCGAACTCCCCGTGCTCCACAGCAAAGCCACGCTCCCGGCAGCGGGCCATGAAGTCCTCGTACAGCGGGATGGCCTGGTCCGGCTTTGCCGCGCGGGTGAACCCGGGGCGGCGGGAGGAGGTGTCCGCATACAGCGTGAACTGGGACACTACAAGGAGGCTGCCCCCCACCTGCTCCAGACTCAGGTTCATCTTTCCATTCTCATCCTCAAAGACCCGCAGGTTGCAGATCTTCTCCGCCAGACGGCGGGCAGTCTCCTCTTTATCGGCAGGTCCGACACCAAGGAGCACGAGAAACCCCCGCCCGATTTCACCGTTCACCCGTCCGCCGATGGTAACGGAGGCCCGGGTGACACGTGTAACAACAGCACGCATCGTTTTTTAACACCTGTCTTTCTTTTTGCTTTCGTGGGAAGAGTCTTTGTTTTCCCCGCGCCTTCGCCGGCGGCGACAAAAGCCATCGTGTTTGCCGCGACATGCGCATGGTACCATGGCGGGCGCGGCCTCGCCCGACATGCCTCCACCAAAAGCAGCGTCCTTGGCGGGGCAGACGTTCCCCTTGATGAGGGCCTATCCCGCCGGCCGGCTCACCTGCAGGGCTCCGGAAATCTGGTGGAGCCTGTTCATCACAGCCCGCAGCTGCTCTCCATCCTTCACCCGAATTTCCAGCCGGATCACGGCAAAGCCGTCCTCTGTGCTGCGGGTGTTCACACCCAGCACAAAGGTATGGGTGGTGGAGAGCGCCGCAGAAATGTCCAGCAGCAGCCCCTGGCGGTCCTTGCAGAGAACCTCCAGCACAGTGGGGTAGCTCTCGTTGGTGTCGCTGCCCCAGCTGACCTTGATCCAGCGTCCCGCCTGGTCCGGCTGGCCGCGCCTTTCCTCCGAGGCGTTGGGACAGTCGGCCCGGTGGACGGAGACGCCGTAGCCCCGGGTGATAAAGCCCACGATCTCATCGCCGGGCACTGGCGTGCAGCACTTAGAAAATTTTACCAGGCAGTTGTCCAGCCCCTCCACAATGATGCCCTGCTCGCTTTTGATGCGCTTCGGCGCGGGGGTTTTGGGCTCCTCCCTGGTCTCGGCGGCCTCGGCCGCCTGCTGTTCCAGCTGGTGCTGACGGGCCACCCGAAGGATTTCCCCCTGCATGCGGCTGACCGCCTTCTGGGCGGAGAACCCGCCGTAGCCGATGGCCGCATACAGGTCCTCCAAAGAGGGGTACGTGACTTTTTTCAAGAGACTTGGAAGCAGCTCCGGATCGGTAACATCCTTCATGGAAAGACCGCAATGCTTCAGCTCCGCTTCAAAGGAAGCGCGGCCGTTGGCGATATTCTCCTCCCGGCGCTCCTTCTTGAACCACTGGCGGATTTTGCTGCGGGCCTCGCTGGACTTGGCGATCTTCATCCAGTCCCGGCTGGGGCCCTTGGCGTTCTTAGAGGTCAGAATCTCCACGATGTCGCCGTTTTTCAGCACATGGTCCAGGGTGACAATGCGGTTATTCACCTTGGCGCCCACCATTCGGTTGCCAACGGCGGAGTGAATCGCGTAAGCAAAGTCAATGGGCGTTGCCCCGGCGGGCAGGTTCTGCACATCGCCGCCCGGGGTAAATACAAAGACCTCGTCGGAGAACATGTCGATCTTCAGCGAGTGGATATAGTCCTCGGCGTCGGCGCCGTCCTGGTTTTCCAGGAGGCGGCGGACCCACTCATAACGGCCCTCCGTGCCGGCGCCCTGGCCTCCCTGCTTGTATTTCCAGTGGGCGGCCACGCCGTATTCAGCGATCTCATGCATCTCCCGAGTCCGGATCTGGACCTCAAAGGGGATGCCGTCCCCTCCCACCACAGTGGTGTGAAGAGACTGGTAGCCGTTGGGCTTTGGCGTCCCGATATAGTCCTTGAACCGGCCCAGGATAGGCTTGTAAATGTCGTGGACCACGCCCAGGACATTATAGCAGTCCCCTACATTCTCCACAATCACGCGGAAGGCAAAGAGGTCAAAGATTTCCTCTAACGACCGGTTCTGGTTGAACATCTTGCGGTAGATGGAATAGGGGTGCTTAATGCGGCCGTACACGATGTGTTCGATATGCAGCTCGCTCAGCCGCTCGTCAATCTGGGTCTGGGTGCGGCGCATGAAAGCGTCGTACTCCTCCTTTTTCTCATCCAGCTTGGAGACGATCTCATGGAAGCCCACCGGGTCCAGATACTTCAGCGACAGGTCCTCCAGCTCCCACTTGATGCGCTGCATGCCCAGGCGGTGGGCGATGGGCGCGTAAATCTCCATGGTCTCCAGGGACTTTTGCTTCTGCTTGGCAGGGGACTGGTACTCCATGGTGCGCATGTTGTGGAGCCGGTCCGCAATTTTAATGAGGATCACCCGGATGTCCTTGCTCATGGCGATGAGCATCTTCCTGAGGTTTTCCATCTGCTCATCTTCCTTGGTGGCATACTGGATACGGGTCAGCTTGCTGACCCCTTCCACCAGCGCCGCTACTGTGGGCGAGAAGAGCTTTGCCACCTGCTCCTCCGTGGCCGCGGTGTCCTCAATCACATCGTGGAGCAGCGCTGCCTCAATGGACTCGCTGTCCAGCCGCAGCTCCTCGGCCACGATCTGCGCAACCGCCAGAGGATGCGTGATATAGGGCTCGCCGCTCTTGCGCTTTTGCTCCTGATGGGCCTCATTTGCAAATTCAAAGGCCGCCCGAATCTGGGCGATGTCTGCCGCCGGGTTATAGCCCCGAACGGTTTTTTCCAACAGCTCATACTGTTCCTGAATAGTCATACGCTCACCTCCCCTCGACAGCTTCCCCGCGCAGGCGGGATAAATACGGGCACTGGTTTAAATCCACCTTGCCCTGAATCGGATTCAGGCAGAGCTGCAGCTGGCTGCCGCGGCTGACCAGCGAGATCAGCCCCCGTTCTTGAAAGACCTCCAGCGCCAGAGCGGTTCTTAAAAAGCTGTCGCAGCCTCCGGAGCGCTCCGCCAGACGCCGAAGATACGGCAGTGCGTCCTCCTCGGCCTTTCCCTGGCGCAGTTGGCCCTCCAGCGCCCGCCAGCAGGCCGCAAACTGGTCCCGGGATGGCTGCAGGCGCACCGCTTCCTGGCCAGTGACACTCTCCCCCTCCAGCAGCCGGTGCAGCAATGCCAGGTCCGCCGCCTCGTGGCGGCTGGGGGTCAGGGAGGGGCGGAGGTCAATGAGCTGGAGCTGCAATGTCGTGCTGCCCCGAAAGGTGTTGGCCTGCAAATAAAATGCCGCGTCTACCCGCGTGCCGGCGGTCAGGCCGCACTCCCCCTCCATCACAGAGAAGAAGATCGCCTCAAACCGGCTGGTACCCTTGCTCAGCCGCACCTTTAAGTGCCGGCCCTGGCCCACAGACTGGACAGAATCCAGCGTAGCCCCCAGCAGGGCAAAGGCGGGCCTGGGATTCCCAGCGCCGTATGGCTCCAGCTGGCTGAGGTACTCCACCTGCTCCAACGTCACCTCACCGGGGCAGACAATCGCCGCATCTAAATCCAGAGAGCTCACCGGTGTTTTGCCGCCGCAGGCAGAGCGTACATACCGGTTCACCCGGGCACGGAATGCCTCAATATTCTCCTCCGGAATGGTGAACCCGGCCGCCAGCTCATGTCCGCCGAAGCCGTCCAGCAGATCCGCACAGGATTCCAGCGCCGCAAAGAGGTTCAGCCCGCCGTAGGACCGGCACGAGCCCTTTCCCACGCCGTCCTTCAGATGAATCATGAAGCTGGGGCAGGAGTACTTCTCGCTCAGGCGTGAGGCGACAATTCCCACCACCCCCTGGTGCCAGTCCTCACTGGAGAGGACCAGGGCGCTCCTCTCCTCCGCCCGGAGTTTTTCGATTTTAGCTGTGGCATCGGCGCAGATGGCCTGCTCCACTGCCTGACGCTCCCGGTTCAGATCGCATAGCTGCCGCGCCAGCTCTTCCGCCCGGGCAGGGTCGTCAGTTTCCAGCAGGTCCGCTGCCAGGTCCGCTGCCCCCATACGGCCGGCGGCATTGATGCGGGGGGAGAGGACAAACCCGATCTGAATGGACGTAATGGGCTTTCCCAAAAGCCCCGCCTCCCGCAGCAAGGCGTGAATACCCACAAAATCCGTGTGGGGCAGCGCCTCCAAACCGTAGGAGACAATGGTCCGGTTCTCGCCCTCCATCCGCATCACATCCGCGATGGTGCCAATAGCGGCCAGAGTGCAGTAGCGGGCGAAGAGGGCATCCTCCCGGTTTTCGCCGCCTAAGGCCAGTACCAGCTTCAGCGCAACGCCCACGCCGGCAAGATGCTTGAAAGGATACGGGCAGTCCGGCCGGTGGGGGTCTACCACCGCCATGGCATTGGGCAGCGTCTCCTTGCACTCGTGGTGATCTGTGATGACCACATCCATCCCCAGCGAGGCGGCAAAATCCACCTCCTCGTTGCCAGTAACCCCACAGTCCACGGTGATCATCAGTGTGGCGCCCTGATCCCACAGGGACTGGATGGCATCCTTTGAGAGGCCGTATCCATCCTCAATTCGCCTGGGAATATACCGCAGGCACTTGACGCCGCAGCTTTTCAGATAATCCCGCAGCAACACCGTGGAGGTGATCCCGTCCACATCGTAATCTCCAAATACAGCGATGGTCTCGCCGCCGGCAATCGCCCGCTGAATCCGCTCCACAGCCCGGTCCATGTCCCGCATCCGCATGGGAGAGATCGTGAGGCTCCGCTCCCGGTCCAGAAACTCCGCGGCCTCCTCCGCCGTGGTAATGCCGCGGGCGGCCAGCACGGTGGAGAGCAGATAGGGGTATCCCGCCTCCCTCAGCCGGGCGACGTCCTGGTCAGCCGGGGTATGGATATTCCATTTTTTGAATTTCATGAGGCGCCGCCTCCTCTCTGTAAAGCCACTCACAGCACCGCTTCGGCGCTATGAATCCATTGTAACTAAAATATTATAGCAGAAAAGTTTCTTCAGGTAAAGAAAAAATCTGACTGGACCCCATGTACCGGCGCTTTCTTCAAAAAAGTTTTTCTTGACATTTTTTCACATTCTTATATAATAATAAGGCTCGCATTCTGCGGGCTATCCTTGCTCTCATCAAAAAGAATGAGGGCCATCTGTCCAAAAGGAGGTGCAAACATGGCAAAGGTTTCTGCCAATTATGAGGTCGTGTATATCATCGACCCTGCACAGGGTGAGGAGGGCATCGCCGCGCTGGTGGCGAAGTTCAAGACCCTGGCCGAGCAGAACGGCTCCGCCGTCGAGGTGGAGGAGTGGGGCGGCCGAAAGCTGGCTTATCCCATCAACTACAAAACCGAGGGCTACTATGTGCTGATGACGTTCAGCAGCGAGCCGTCCTTCCCCCGGGAGCTGGACCGCGTGCTGCGGATTACCGACGGCATCATGCGTTCCCTGATCGTCTGCAAGGGCGAGTAAGGGGGCAGCCGCATGCTGAACCGGATTGTTCTTATGGGTCGGCTGACCCGTGATCCCGAGCTGCGCCGCACCGGAAGCGGCACCGCCGTGACCAGCTTCTCCCTGGCCGTAGACCGGGACTTTAAGTCCCAAAGCGGTGAAAAGGAGACGGATTTCATTGATATCGTGGCTTGGCGCTCTACTGCTGAGTTTGTCAGCAAATACTTCACCAAGGGCCGCATGGCCGTGGTGGAGGGCCGTCTTCAAATCCGCGACTGGACTGACCGGGACGGCGGCAAACGCCGCAGCGCCGAGGTGATCGCGGACAACGTCTACTTTGGGGATTCCAAGCGGGATGGCGGCGGGGATTATGGCTCCGCGCCCGCCTATGGCGCCCCTTCCTATGCTGCATCCGCGCCTGAGCGCGGTGGGCAGTCTGACTTCGCCGAGATCGGCGAGGAGGACGGCGAGCTGCCGTTCTGATTGAATAAAATAAAGGAGGAAACCCTCATGGCTTTTGATCGGGAATCCAGACCCGCGCGCCCTGCCCGCGGTAAGCGCCGCAAGGTCTGCCAGTTCTGCGCTGAGAAGTGCGAGTCCATCGACTACAAGGATGCCGCCAAGCTGCGCCGCTTTGTATCCGAGCGCTCCAAGATTCTGCCCCGCAGAACCACCGGCACCTGCGCCATGCATCAGCGCCAGCTGACGGAGGCCATCAAGCGCGCCCGCCAGATTGCTCTGCTGCCCTACGTGACCGACTAAAACAAAGAGGCTCCCCGTCCGATGGACGGGGAGTTTTTTTACCTTTCCGGCGGGAAAATTTTCATATCGTTCATGATCCAGGTGATCTTCTCTGCTATTCTTTGCTGCGGCTGTTTTAAATTTGAGGAATTAGCTGCCTCTCCGTCGTTTTATTTGAAGATCATAAATAAGGAGACGAGACCATGAAATCAAAACGGATCTTTCAACGGCTGCTGGCCGCAGTGCTTCTGCCCTGTCTTCTCGCGGGCTGCGGCACCTCCCCGCCTCCCCAGGAGGCGGAAGACCAGTGGGACCCGGCCCTGGCCCATGTTCTGGGACTGAGTCAGGAGCAGCGGCTGGAGGACTACGACTATCTGGTTGAGACTCTGGGCAGCAGCTATCTCTGTATGGGCGTCCGGGACCGAGAGAATCCCGATGACCTCTCGGCAGGAATCTTTCAGGAATACCGGGACATGATTGCGGGCAGCGACAGTGACGAGGCCTTCTACTCTGCCGTGTACAGCACACTCTTCCGTCTGGGCACCTATGGCCATCTCTGGATCGTGGAGCCGGAAGAGTACCAGGCCTATCTGGAAGCTTATCAGAGTGATGAGCTTGAGGATCGGGCCCACTGGCGGGAGGTTTTGACATCCCCCGTCACTCAGACGGGTTATGAAAACCTTCAAAAGCTGCTGGACGCCTATGGCGGAGAGGATGTCTCCACGCCCTCCGCGCCGGGTGCGGAGGATGCCAATCTCACGACCTTGCTGCTGCCGGGAGAGGCCATCGGCTATATCAAAATCGACGGCTTCCCCGCCTCCTATGAGCCTGCCTATGCGGCGGAGCGGGAGGAGCTGCTGTCCTTTTACGACACGCTGGGGGCCTGCACAGACCTTATCATCGACATCACCGGCAACAGCGGCGGCAGCGAGCAGTATTGGCAGGAACTGCTGGTGGCCCCTCTGATCGACCAGCCCCTCTCTTGCATGAACTATGCCCTGCTGGCGGACAGTGATAACAACCGTCCCTACATCGACGATGCGTTTGCGCCGGAGATGCTCCACCCCATCGCGGACCTGCCGGAGCTTCCCGCTCTCAACCAAGAGGGCCTCGCGGCGGCTACCCACTATGTGGAAAGCCCCCTGTCCGTAGAGCCCGCCGCGGAGCGCAGCCCCTTCCATGGCCGGGTCTGGGTACTGGTGGGCGAGCAGGTTTACTCCGCCAGCGAGTCTTTCGCCGTGTTCTGCAAGGAGACAGGCTTTGCCACCCTGGTGGGCAGTCAGACCGGCGGGGACGGCATCGGCGCGCTGGACCCAATTTTCCTGCAGCTGCCCAACAGCGGGCTCTTGGTGCAGTTCACCATGATGTTCGGTCTGAACGCCGACGGCTCCAGCAGCGAGGAGGCGGGGACCACACCGGATCTGCTCTCCCCCGGCACTGAGCCGCCGCTCATAACAGCCCTGCGGGCCATCCGCGAAACTGCCTGACGTGAAAAACCGCCCTCATGAAGAGGGCGGTTTTTTTACTTGCTTCTGGCCTCCAGCACCTCCACCATGCGCTCTGCAAAGAGCCGGCCGGCAAGTGCCGCCTCCTCCGGGGAGTTTCCGGCGGCGCCCACCTCCACCAGCAGCGATCCGACCGTAGCATGCTGATTATAGCGGGAATTCCGCAGAAGAATGGGCCGCATCAGCGTGGGATACTCTGTCAGAATGTCCTGCTGAAGGGCCACTGCCAGCTTCAGGTTCTCCATCCAGTTTGGATGTGTCAGGCCGCTGCCGTCGCTTCCCATCACCAGGGTCATCTGGGCTGCGGTGCCCACGCCGTCGATGGTGGAGACCACCTTATACTGATTTCCCTGGGCATCCGCAATGGCGTCCCGGTGAATATCCAGAATAAACTGAATGGAGGGGTACTGGGCGAGGTAGCTCTGAATAGCGGCCAAGGATTTATCATATGCCTCGTTATAGGACGAGGGATAGTCGTACAGCGTCCGGTCATGGAGCACGGAGATCCCCGCCTCGGCAAACACCTCTGCCATCACATCCCCCACCTTTACCACGTTATAGCGGGAATCCGTGGTGCGGTGATCGCCGGACCAGACCACTTCCGTGCCGCCGGCAGGCGTGTATGCCTCGCTGCCATGGGTGTGCAGGATCAGAATCTGCGGCTCCTCCGGCGTCAGCTCTGCGGCGAAATTCTCCTGCAGGGCCGGAATGGAGAGCTGATAGTCTGTGGAGTTGCTGATGTAGGCCCGTCCCACCACGGTGTAGCTGCTGGGGTCCGTGGGCACCAAGGTCCTGGCTGTCACGCCGTTGTCGGCGGCCTCCGGCGCCTCCAGGGGGGTCTCTTCCACCGGGACCGTGGACACCTCATCCTCTCCGGCGGAGGCGCCGCTGCTCTCCTCCTGCCGCCGCAGCTCTGCAACGGCAGGACGGGCCGCGGACAAAAGCGGCGATTCCCCCAGGGTCATCACGGTTGCGGGAGAGAGTTGGTCCTCTGTCCATAGGTCTCCCAGCTCCCAACGCAAAATACCCATGGGCAACGCCTCCTTCAGCGCGGAGGCGGCGGAGGCGGCAGTGTCGCTGCCTGCGGTGACAGCCACCACCCATAGAGTCCCGGCAGCCAGGGCCCCTGCCTCCAGCCTGCGGCGAAGGCTGGCAAAGTTGATTCGCATCTGTCTCACCTCTGGGACAACCTATGCTGCACCAGGTAAAAATATGCGGCCGATTCAGAGGAGCTGAGGAAATTTACCCTGATATGGCCGCAGTCTGCCAGCTGTTCCCCGCGACATACCATGGCTGACGCTGCCTGACACATAAAAAGGTCCGCCGCGGACATGCCGCGGCGGACCTTTTTATGCTTCAGCCTGTGCCCGCATCAGGGCAATCTCCCGGGCGTAACCCGGCAGCTCGTTGGGAGTCTCCAGGCAGAAGGGAAGATTCCGCAGCGCCGGATGCCGGACAACCCGCCCCAGCGCCTCCAGTCCGATGCACCCCTCACCGATACGTGCGTGCCGGTCCTTGCGGGCGCCTGTGGGGTTCTGGCTGTCGTTAAGGTGGACGGCTTTCAGGCGGTGCAAACCAATCACCCGGTCAAACTCTGTCAGCACACCGTCCAGATTATGGATAATATCATATCCGCCGTCCGAGACATGGCAGGTATCCAGGCAGACGCCCATTTGATCCGCCAGCACCACCCGGTCCAGAATCTCCCGTAGCTCTTCGAATCGGCCTCCCACCTCGCTCCCCTTGCCGGCCATGGTTTCCAGCAGGACCGTTGTGGTCTGATTCTCCCGCAAAATGGCGTTCAGCCCCTCTGCAATATAGGAGATACCTCTTTCCACACCTTGTCCCACATGACTTCCGGGGTGGAAATTATAATATTGTCCCGGCAAATACTCCAAGCGGCGGAGGTCGTCCGCCATGGTGTCCCGGGCAAAGGTCCGGTTGGACTCCTGCGCGCCGCAGAGGTTCAGCGTATAGGGCGCGTGGGCGATAATGGGCGCAAAGTGCCGCTCTCGCAGGAGGTCCGCCAGCACCGCCGCGTCTGCCGTGTCCAAGTCCTTGGCTCTGCTTCCCCGAGGATTTCTTGTAAAGAATTGAAAGGTATCTGCCCCCAGCTCCAGTGCCTGCCGTCCCATGGCGGCAAAGCCCTTGGTGGAGGATAAATGGCAGCCGATATGCAGCATGAAATGCCTCCTTCTTTTTTTCTAGTATAGCACATTCGGCGCCGATTGTCTTGAAGGAAATGCAACAGCTCAGCTGGGGTCAGCCTCCTTCTCATCCATAAACAGCTCCTCAGCCTGGCGTTGCGCAGCCATTAAGCTTTCCCGAAGCTGGGAGAGGGCCTCTTCGGCATCCGTGATGGCGTTAAACAACAACAGGTACTCCTTCGAAATCTTCATCATGGATCGTCCTTTCTTCCCGCCGTATTCGACGGGTACCGCAAAATGTGGGAATGTACGCGTTTATCTTACACAAAATACAGGTCATATCTTGTCTGAATCTGTCGACGGCTCCGGAAAATCGGAAAAAAGGAAGGATCAACGACGAAGATCCCTTTTTTTGAAAGAAATTTATATTTTTTTGCCGAAATACTTGTCTGACCAGACAAAAAATGGTATGATGTCTTCATGGATATGCAAAAACAGACAATGAGATATCTAAAGGACCAGTGCGCCCGCTATCCGGCTCTGGAAACACAGGATTTGCTGAAGGCCCTGCACCAGAGTGTATATGGGTGTGGTCACTTTGTCTCCGATGCCGCGGCGGACCTGTTAGAGCAGGAACTGGCATCCCTGCGTCCGGACGCTTCCGTGGATGCAGAGCCTTTAGACGGCAGCTTCTGCCGGCTGCATTTGGGCTATCTGCGCAGCAGCGGCCTCTCCTCCGCCACACTGCTGCGGATGTTTATCCTCTCGGCAGCGGGGCCGGTCGGTTCTGAGGCACAGCTGCGGGAAAAGCTGTCCGCCCTGCTGGCGGCGGAGCTTCCCATCCCTTTGGAGGGCCGTGCCGCGGCCGTGGCCCGCTGGGAGGCGGAGGGTTTCCCAGTCCGCCATCATTCGCAGGCCTTTCGAGCCGCATACCACCCCGCCTACCGCGTCATCCGGCAGGAGTTTTCCCCTTTATTGCCTCTGCTGGCTGCGATTGACCGGGCCATGGCCCGCAAGCCGCGGATTCTTGTGGCCATTGAGGGCGGCAGTGCCAGCGGCAAAACCACCCTGGCCGCTCTGCTCGGCCGGATCTATGACTGCCAGACCTTTCACATGGACGATTTCTTCCTTCGCCCGGAGCAGCGCACCGCGGCACGGCTGGCAGAGCCTGGCGGCAATGTGGACCGGGAGCGCTTTTTCCATGAGGTGCTGCTTCCCCTGTCACAGGGACGCCCGGTCTCCTACCGCCGCTATGACTGCCACACCCAACTCCTGGGAGACGCAGCTGTGTGTCCGCCCAAGCCCCTGAATCTCATCGAGGGCGCTTACAGCATGCACCCTTTGCTGGCGGACCACTATGATCTGTCGGTCTTTCTGTCTATTCCACCAGATCTGCAGCGCCAGCGTATTCTCCAGCGCAATGGTCCCGAGCTGGCAGAGCGGTTTTTTTCCACTTGGATGCCCTTGGAGCAAGTTTATTTCGACGCGATGGAGATACCAGAGCATTGCAGCCTGGTTTTGGACGCAGGGGCTTTAGCAGATGCCACTGTGTACGCCTGACCTACTGAGGGATGGGTCAAGGTGTCGCTTGACAAAAAAGGCAAGTTGTTATATCCTTTTTTTGTATATTATTGTCAGCTTTTGGGTTTTGTTCTGTCAAATTTTGTCTCATTTTTAGCCAGCCATATCCCTGCTGTTCTCTTGTCCCCGCAGTGCCATCCCCAAATTTTGAAACAGAAAAGAATTCAGAAAGCGCGTACGCGCTTTCTGCCGCTGTACAGCGGCGGCTTTTGAAATTGTCTCCAGATAGCCCTTGGCTATTTTGAGAAATACATTTATATCAATGTAAGGGGAGAATGAAAGATGAAAACGAAAAAGCTTGCAGCATGGTTCCTTTCCCTGGCAATGGCCCTCTCTCTGGCCGCCTGCGGCGGAGACAGCCAAACCTCTGGCGGCGAAACCGGCGACTCCACCACTGCGGACACCTCCGGCGGAGATGCCATCGTCCTCCGCGCCTCCCACTCCTGCGCGATTTCTCATCCCTATCAGCTGGGTCTTGAAAAGTTTGCCGAGCTGGTCGATGAAAAGACCAACGGCGCTGTGCAGATTGATATTTTCCACTCCGCGCAGCTGGGCGATGAGCGGGCCAATATTGAGGACCTGCAGATGGGCACCCTGGATATTGCCGTGTCCTCCACTGGGCCTCTCGGCAACTTTGTGTCCGACTATCTGATTCTGGACCTGCCCTTCCTGTTTACAAGCTATGAGCATGCCCACGCCGTTCTGGACGGCGAGATCGGCCAGAACCTGATGGCCAAGCTGGATGATATCGGTATCGTCGGCGGCGCGTTCTGGGAGAATGGCTTCCGCGAAATGACCAACTCCAAGCATCCTATCAACTCCGTCGCAGACTGCGCCGGGCTGAAGATCCGCTGCATGGAGAATCAGGTCCATATGGATGCTTTCTCCGCCCTGGGCATGGACCCCACGCCGATGGCCTGGTCCGAGGTGTTCACCGCACTGCAGCAGGGCGTGATTGACGGTCAGGAAAACCCCATCGCCGTCATCTACTCCAATGCCGTCTATGAAGCTCAGGACTATCTGGCCATCACAAACCACGTGTATTCCCCCTCCATGATCCTGTTCAGCAAGCCGGTGTTTGAGGGTCTGGACCCCGCCTATCAGACCGCTCTGCTGGAGGCCGCTCAGGAGGCCGCCGCCTATGAGCGCTCCGCCTGCGAGGACAGCGAAGCTGAGCAGATTGCCGAGATGGAGGCTGCCGGCCTGGAGGTCACCTATCCGGACACCACAGAATTCCAGGCCGCCATGGCACCGGTCTATGAAAAGTATGCGGACCAGTTCGGCCAGGAAAACATCGACGCGATTGTAAATTTTGAATACTGATATCTGACAGATCGGCTGCCATATTGCCGTTAAGGTCTGCCTGAAACTGTTTGATTTTCAGAGGGCGGGGCCGTCGTCAGCGGCTCCGCCTGTCTGCAACAAGGAAAAGAGAGGTTCTTCATGGGTGTGTTGAATAAGCTCAGCGATATTGTCAATACCCTGGTGGAATACGTCGTGGCCATTTTAATGGGACTGATGACCATCGTCGTGTTCGTCCAGGTAATCTTTCGTCTGGCGGCCGGCTCCCTGCCATGGTCCGAGGAGCTTGCCCGCTATATGATGATCTATCTTGTCTATCTGGGCGCCAGTGTCGGTGTGAAATATGGGAACCACATCGCTGTGGAATTCCTGTCCACCATGCTGCCCAAAAAGGGGCAGGACATTCTGGAGGTTCTCGTGGATCTTCTGATGCTGCTCTGCTTCGCAGTTATCATCTATTACGGCTTTAAGGTCGTCAATGTAACCATGATGCAAAAATCCCCTGCCATGCAGCTAAAAATGGGCTATATCTATTTCTCCCTGGTGCTGGGCGGCGGACTGATGTTCCTGCAAGGCACCATCGACCTGATCAAAACCATTGCCCGGATTGCCGGCAAGGAAGGAGCGTGTGAGCAATGAGCGCAGCCCTGTCACCTGAGTTGGTCGCCCTGATTCTGTTCGGCTCACTGCTGGTTATGTTCCTGATGAAGGTGCCCATTGCCTTTTCCCTGATTCTGTCCTCGGTTCTGGTGCTGCAGCTGACGGGAATCGGCCTGGAAATGGTCCCCAAACGGCTCTTCACCTCCTGCGACTCGTTTTCCTTCATGGCAGTCCCCTTCTTTATTCTAGCCGGTTCACTGATGAGTCAGGGCGGAATTTCAGAGCGGCTGTGCACCTTTATCAACAGTATCTTTGGCCGCTTTCCGGGAGGACTTGGAATTGTAGCGATCGTAGCCTGTGCTTTCTTCGCGGCTATCTCCGGCTCCGGCGCCGCCACTACGGCCGCCATCGGCGCGATGATGATTCCCGAAATGGTCCGCCACGGCTATGACAAGGATTTCTCCGCAGCCACCAGCGCCTCCGGCGGATGTATTGGCACCATCATCCCCCCCAGCATTCCCTTTGTTACTTACGGCGTTCTGACCGGCTGCTCGGTGAGCACGCTGTTTATGGCCGGTTTCCTGCCGGGCATTTTGATGGCGGTGTGCCTCTGCGGCGCAGTGGTTTACGTCTCCAAAAAGAAGGGATATCGGGATACCTACAAGGCCTCCGGCCGGGAGATCTGGACCAGCTTCAAGCGGGCCCTTCTGGCCATTTTGATGCCGGTCATCGTGCTCGGCGGCATTTATGCTGGCTTCTTCACCCCCACCGAGGCCGCTGTGGTGGCTGTTGTGTACGGCTTTATCGTGGGTGTTTTTATCTACCGCAACATTGATGGAAAGCTTCTGGTCAAGATTCTGCGGGATGGCGCTGTGAGCACCGCTCAGATTATGATCCTGATCTGTGCCGCCACGCTGTTTGGCTATGTGCTGACTGCCAACCGGATTCCTGACATGGTGGCTACTGCCATCCTGAGTCTGAGCAGCAATAAGTACGTGATTCTGCTGCTGATCAATATTTTGCTGCTGATCGTTGGAGCCTTTATGGACACCACCGCGGCCCTGATCATTCTGGTGCCCATCCTGTATCCCATCGTCACCTCTGTGGGTGTCAACCCCATTCACTTTGCCATGATCATCTGCGTGAACCTGGCAGTCGGCCAGGTGACACCTCCCTTTGGCTGCAACCTGTTTGTTGCCTGCGGCACCGCCGGCATTGGCCTGGAGGCCATTTCCAAAAAGGTGGTTCCCTTCATCATCGCGCTGATCGTGTGTGTGCTGCTGGTAACATATATTGAGCCGATCAGCCTGATTCTGCCCCAGCTCCTGGGCGCTCAGATGTAACTGTTTCCTCCGCAGACCCCGCAAGAGGGCGCGTCTTTTCTCAGACGCGCCCTCTTTTTTTGCCATCAAGCGGCGGCCCTCCTCTCTTGACGGAAAGAGCGGGCACAGGTATGCTAGAATTAACCGCTGCATGAAAAAAGCGGATTTTGAGGGAGAGGTGAAACGCCTATGCCGGCGGAACTCTGCGTTAATCGAACAAAAAACGACCTGGACCGCGCCCTGCGCCAGCTTCTGCTGCAAAAGCCCCTGGAGCAGATTCGTGTGCGGGAGCTAACAGCGCTGTGCGGCATCCGGCGCCAATCCTTTTACTATCACTTTCCCGATGTACAGTCCTTATTCGACTGGTCCATGCAGCAGGAAGCCATGCGCACACTGGCCCGGCAGGAAACCTGTCTTACCTGGCAGCAGGCCCTGACAGTTCTGCTGGAGCACACTGCAAAGGACCGCTGTTACTATCAGGCGCTTCTCAAAAACCGCGGGCGGGCCGGGCTGCGGAAGCTCTTGGAGGGAACTCTCGGGAGCCTGTTGTCGAGGACGCTGGACTACTATCAGCGCCGATGCGGAGTGATGAGGAACCCGCCGCGGGATCAGGAACTGCTCTCCTGCTGGGAGACGATGCTGCTGACTCTGCTGGAAAGCTGGATTCAGGGGGACCTCCCCCAGCCACCTCAGACACTGGTCTCCCTGTTGGAAGGCCTGGTGCAACAGGGTGCTGTAGGTGCCGCGTGGCAAAACCTGGCGCTTTTATCATAAAATTTTTTCTCAAAGCGGGGACAGATTTTTCTGTCCCTGCTTTCTTTTTGACAATTTTTGCTGTTTTGTCAAAAATTAGACGTTTTTGCAAAAAATGACTGTTTTTGCCAAAATTCAACCATTTTATAATGCGCCATACAGGAGTGATGATGTGAAACAAGTTTGCTATGCGGTGATGCTGCAAAGCCAGCTGGGCCCCCGGGCCGGCGAGCTGATGCTGCAGGAGGATACCCAGGTGGTTTCCGGCTACCTCAGCCTTCTTGGGCGCCGCAGCCGTTTTTCCGGAAGTGTGCTGACCAGCGGCAAATATCTGATTTCGGGAGACCTCCGTTCCCCGGTGGATCAGGAGCCCTATGACGCCATCTTTACCGTGCGGGACGGCCGTCTCTCCGGCGGCCTGATTACCCGGCACGGCTGCTGGGATCTCACCGGCGTCCGGGCTGCCTCCTCCGATCCGCCAGAGGCCTAAAAAACCGTTTTCCGGCAGGCGGATTTTTCCAGAAATCCGTTTTGCTTGTCATGCATTCATAACACAGAACACTCAGAGGAAGGAGGCGCCCCATGCGGGAATATGTGATAAACCGGCCGGCCCCGGACGCAATGGGCCGCATCCTGGACCAGGCCGGACCGGAGGGTATTGTATTGCGTCTGGCGTGGCAGGCGGGGCTTTCCAGGGATGAAATCTCCGCTCTTACCTGGGATCAGGTCTCCTTTTTAGACAGCCGCCTGGAGCTGCCGGCCCGCATGGTTCCCCTGGAGGCGGACCTGCGCTCAGCCCTGTGGCGGCTGTATGAGGCCAATCATGAGGTCTCTCCGAGAGTGGTGCTGTCCTCCCGCGGAAAGACGCCCATGGCGCCGGAGAGCATCTCCCGCCTTGCCCGTCTGGCCCTGGACCGGGAGGGCCAGACCCATGTACGGCTGATGGATCTCCGGCATGACTGGATTTTGCGCCAGCTGATGGACAAGGACTGGGCCGAGGTGGCCCGCATCAGCGGCGTGGAAGTCCCCGCTCTGCAGGCGCGATTTTCCAGCCATGTGCCGGAAAAAAAGAACGCCCCCCGTTCCAGCGCTCAGGTAGATGAATTCAAACTCTGGCGGGTGCTGCAGGCGGAGCGCGGCACTCCGGCGGGGCTTGCTCTGTGGCTGACCTGGCAGCTGGGCCTGCAGGCCCAGGAGATCATATCCCTCACCTGGGACCAGGTGGATTTTTCCAAGGACGCCCTGCGCTTTGAGGATCGGGAGCTGCCGCTGACCAATGCCGTCCGGCGAATCTTAGAGGACACCCGCCGTAAGCGGCGGAGCGGAGACCCGCCTCAGGTATTGCTGACAGAGCGTTCCCGTAAGCCTCTGGACCTGCCCCGGCTGTCCCGCATGACCCGGGCCGCCCTGATCCGGGGCGGTATGGAGCACACGCTGCTGCGGGACCTGCGGCGGGATGAGAATCGGGAGGACGAGGACGCCCGGCTGCTGGAGGCCGCACAGCGCGGCCCCCTTTCCCGGGGGGATGTGATGGCGCTGCTGGGTCTTTCCAAAACAGCGGCCTATGGGCGCCTGCACCGGCTGACAGAGCAGAAAAGGCTGGTGCGTATCGGCGGAAAATATTATCCCCCAGAGAGCGTGGTACCGCCGGAGCGCCACTGGGAGACGATCCGTACCTATCTCACGCAGGCGGGCTTTGCCTACCGCCAGGACATTGCGCAGCTCCTCCGAATCCGCCCCAAGCAGTGCACGCTGCTGCTGCGTCATCTGGTAGAAGACGGAGAATTGATTCAGACTGGACAAAAGTATTTTCTTCCTGAAAAAAGAGGTAAAAAGGCAGAATGACCCCGGACCGGATGGCCCGGGGATTTTCTTTTTCAAAATGTTACGAATCTATGTCACAAAATTGCGCTTGTTATAACCTCCCAGCAAATGAATGCCACGAATCGTACCGCAATTTTCAGTTGAATTAAAAGAACGCTGAAACCCTTGAAACACATGGAAAGATTGCGTAAATTTGGATTGCAAAAGACGCCGGGGAGCTTCGCCCCGGAGGGAAAATGCGGGGTTGGCTAGCCCCCGATGCCGTTACCCAAGGGACGGCGCCCGCCGGCGTGCTTTGCGAAATTTTAGAAGGAGGACAGACCATGAAGAAATTCCTTTCTCTGGTGCTGGCGCTGACCATGATGATGTCTCTCGTCACGATCAATGCCGGCGCCAAGGAATTCACGGACGACGAAGAGCTGAACTACAAAGAAGCTGTCGACGTGATTTCCGAAATCAGTGTTGTGGATGGCTATGAAGACGGCAGCTTCAAGCCCCAGAACACCCTGACCCGTGGGGCTGCGGCCAAGATCATCTGCAACCTGATCCTGGGCCCCACCACCGCAGCGGAGCTGCACGCAGACACCGCCCCCTATAAGGATGTGCCTGTGAGCAACACCTTCTCCGGCTACATCGCTTACTGCGCCAAGGAGAAGATCATCTCCGGTTATGCCGACGGTTCTTTCCGTCCCGCTGGCACCCTGACCGGCTATGCCTTCATGAAGATGCTGCTGGGCGCCCTGGGCTATGACGCCACCTATGAGGGCTACACCGGCGGCAACTGGTCCATCAACGTTGCCAAGCAGGCCATCGGCATCGGCCTGAACAAGGGCCTGGTGGATGAGTTCAACGGCGTGGACTTCGTCACCCGTGAGGAGGCCGCCCTGTACGCCTTCAACACCCTGAAGGCCACCATGGTGGACTATGACCAGAAGATCACCACCAACGTCAATGGCGTGGACGTGACCATCTCCCAGGGCAACGCGAAGCCTGTGACCTGGACCGAAGGCATCAACGAGGACGGCAACATCAAGGACGACAACTTCGTTCAGTTCGCTGAGGAGTTCTTCCCCAAGCTGGTCCGCAAGGATGACAACGATAAGTTCATGGCTCCCGCCAACACCTGGGTCTTCGACAAGAGCGAGATCGGCACCTATGAGCGCACCGATCTGATCGTCGAGACTTATACCACCAAGGTGACCGGCAAGGACGCCTATGATCTGCTCAAGTCCGGCGTGATCAAGGACAACGACCTGGAAGTCTATCTGGACGGCGTGGTGCCCACCGGCAGCGAGCTGTTCGACAAGGACGACATGGTCCGCTCCAACACCAGCAAGCTGGGCGCCACCGGCGACGGTGTGCTGACCAAGGTGTATCTGGACACCGACAAGGATGTGATCACCTTTGTCTCCATCAACACCTGGCTGGCCAAGGCCACTGCTGACTACAGCGAGAGCAAGGAGTACGCTCCTCTCAGCGTGTATACCGGCATCGGTACCACCAAGACCTACAATGTGGATGTGGAGGATGTCGCCAATGTCACCGACGTGGCGAAGGACACCTTCTATCAGGTCAATATCTCCAAGAAGGACAACACCAACGGCGAGGTTGTGATCCTGAAGGACGTTGAGGTTCTGGAGGATTCCACCGTCACCAAGTTCTCCTCCAGTGACGAGGGCAAGGGCACCGGCAAGGTGACCAAGCTGACCACCGGCGGCGAAGAGTACAAGGCCAACGTGAAGGCGTTCTACGACAAGGACGTTCTGAACGAGTATGACCAGACCCTGCTGACCGACAACACCTACAATGTCTATGTGGACGCCAACGGCTACTTCATCGGCGTTGAGCTGTTCGAGGGCACCAAGAACTATGTGTTCATCACTGGTTTTGACCGCAACTCTTCCAACCTCTCTGTGAAGACCGCCACTGCCGGCGCCATCTTCCTGGACGGCACCATGAAGAACATTGAGGTCAATGTCACCGACACCGACAAGAACATTGACAAGGCTACCGGCCACAACGCTGCTTACTTCAAGGAGTGGGCCGACACTTCCTGGCAGACTGGCCGCGGCGATAACGGCGTGTACAACCTGAATCAGTGGTACACCTATACCGAGAACAACGGCGTGTACACCTTGAAGCCCTGCGTCCGCATGACTGCCACCCAGTATCTGCCCGACGCTGAGCATCCTGTTGCCGGCTATGGCACGGATAGCAAGAATGACAGCATCCGCACTGACAACCTGTCCGTGGTGGATGACATCATGCAGCCCGCTGGCAGCAACCGCGTCTATGGCGAGGATGACACCATCTTCCTGACCGTGGACCTGGATGTGGTGGACACCACCAATGGTGTGAAGAAGGCCATCACCGATGTGACCGGCGTGTATACCGGCGTTCAGAACGTTGATATCGACATCAACGTGGAGGATTCCGAGGCCATCGGCCAGCGTCAGGTCTTCACCGTGTATGACAGCGATTACTATGTCATCGGCGCCGTCGTCATCGGCGAGGCTCGCGGCGCTACCGCCAACTATGCCTACATCATCTCCGGCGCAAAGAGCGAGGAGAAGAAGGACGACACCTATTACTGGGAGTTCGACGCGGTTCTGGCCGGCGAGAAGCAGACCCTGACCGCCAAGAGCAAGTATAAGAGCACCATTAGCGAGCTGGTTCCCGGCACCGTTCAGGAACTGCGCTTCGATGGCGACTACGTAGCCTCCATCAAGAAGGTTGACAAGGTCTATAAGGACTTTACCAGCGACAAGATCGAGGACTTCGATGTGTACGCCATGACTGAGGTCAATGCCAACAGCACCCCCAACACCCTGATGCTGCAGGGCCGCACCCTGTATGTGACCGCTAACCGTAGAGACGTTGGCCTGGGTCTGGCTGCCGGCGCTAAGGCTGTCACCATCCAGGATGAGAACAAGGAGACCAAGGTTGCTACCAACTTCTCCGATGTTGCCTCCGCCATCGCGCACCTGGCTGACGCCCAGCCCAATACCGATGGCTTCCAGTATGATGGCAAGGTCTTCGCGGTCCTCAACGACAACGGCACCGCCGAGTGGGTTGTGTTCGTGAACAACGTTGCTCTGCAGACTGGCTCCAACGACAACAACCAGGGCGGTGGTTCCGGTGCGCTGTACAACTATAACTCCATGGTTACGGAGTGGGGTCAGGCTTATGTCTCCTTGACCTATAACCGTCCCGCTTATGTTCCCGCTTCTACCACTGTGAACTACAGCTTCGACGTGTTTGCAGACGGCGTGTGGATCGACAGCGACACTGGTGCTCTGACCGGCAACGCTGCCCGTTGGCAGGGCTTTGCCAAGCCCGGCGCCAAGATCGAGCTGCGCAACGTGGTTCTGACTCCCACTGCTGTTTCTGTCAAGTATGTTGATGAGAATGGCGCTGTTGTGAGCCTGGACAGCACTGGTACCAATCCGACCACCCTTTCCACCAGCGGCACTCCCGCTTTGAAGGTTGCTCTGGATGATGCCATCTACGAGGCTGGTACCTATAAGTACACCGTTACCGGCCTGACTACAGATGTTGCTGAGACTTCTGATACGACTCTCGGCAGCGATGTTACCGTGAGCAATGTGGCGGCTAAGGGCAACGATTATGTCACCGTGAAGTTCACTGGCCTTGTTAAGAAGGCTGTGACCTACGGCATCACCCTTACCGATGTGAACACTGCTGCGTCTAAGGACTTGGAGGACTTTGGTGTCAATCCGACAACCTACTCCACTGATAAGGATGCAAAGTTGTCTGTTGATGCTGTGGCGACCACGGGCATTGTTGCTGGCACTCCCGTTGATTTCACTGTAAAGCTGGGGACTGCACCTGCTGACGCCGACGCTTACAGAGTTGTGATTAGTAAGCTGGGCATTGATGGTTATGTCGATAAGAACAACCTGAGCATCACCAAGCGCGTGGTGGTTAACGACAACATCACGATTGGTGTTGCCGACGTGGTGGTTACACCTGTGGAACTGCCCGCCATCCAGTCCGTGACCTGGAATGAGTCTTCTATCACTATCAACTTCAACAAGCAGGTTATCGTGAAAACAGGTGCCTTTACCGAGGCTACTTTCAACGGCAGCACGAGCTTGGATGAAGCTGTGAAGGATGCTAGCAACGGTGATAAGGTGTATTCTATCACCTACACGGTAGCTAACGGCACCCTGGCTGCTGGCGACACTGTGACGATTACAAATGCTAACGTCACTGGTGCCCAGCATGGTGGTGTGCTGAAGACTGCCAGCACAACTCTGACCCTGGCGAGTGGTGGAACTGCTACTGGTTATTAATTGACAGACGTTCCTTCCAAACGCTTAGTAAAAAGGCCCCCCGGCTTGCGCCGGGGGGCCTTTTTTATCTGTCTGCAGCGATCAGCGCCGCATAGTAATAGGTTTTTTCCATTGAGGTTGAAGCTATCACAGGCGGGGCATTGTACCAATCTCCGCAGTCATATCCATACGGTGGCCTCCCCCCGCCGCTATCCCTTTAAAATATCCGTGTTCCGGAACTGAATGGCCTCCGCCAGATGGGCGGGGCCGATCTCCGACGCGCCGTCCAGGTCGGCAATGGTGCGGGCCACCCGCAAAATCCGGTCATGGGACCGGGCCGTGAGCCCCATCCGCTCAAAGGCCGCACGCAGGAGCTTCTCCCCCGCCGCGTCCAGGGCACAGAAGCCGCCCACCTGATCCGGCGGCATCTGTGCGTTGCAGATGGTGTCCGTCCCGGCAAAGCGGGCCGCCTGCACGCCCCTGGCGGCGTCCACCCGGCGCTTGACTTCGGCGGAGGACTCCGGAGCCTCTCTCCGGCGCAGGGCCTCATATTCCACGGAGGGAACGCTCACGTGGAGGTCCATCCGGTCCAACAGCGGGCCGGAGATTTTTTCCACGTACCGCTCCACCTCCCGGTCGGAACAGGTACACTTGCCCGCCGGGTGCCCCCGCCACCCGCAGCGGCAGGGATTCATAGCGCACACCAGCTGGAACCGGGCCGGCAGGCGCAGCGTCCCGCCCGCCCGGGAGATCGTGACCTCCCCCTCCTCCAAAGGCTGGCGCAAAGCCTCCAGTACATCCCGTCGAAACTCCGGAAGCTCGTCCAAAAACAACACGCCGGAGCTGGCCAGCGAGACCTCGCCAGGCCGCATGGCCGGGCCGCCGCCGATCACTGCTGACGCCGAGGCGGTGTGGTGCGGCGAGCGGAAGGGCCGGCGGGTCAGCAGGGGGTGCCTGGGGTCCGTCAGCCCCGCCACGGACCAAACGCCAGAGACAGTTAGGGCCTCCTCCCGGGTCATGTCCGGCAGGATGGAGGGCAGGCGCTTGGCCAGCATGGACTTCCCTGCGCCAGGGGGACCGATCAGCAGCAGGTTATGGCCGCCGGCGGCGGCGATCTCCAGCGCCCGCTTCACATTCTCCTGGCCCATCACATCCCGCAGGTCCGGCAGGGAAACCTCGTCCCCGCCGGGGGTCCAGACCGGGGCGGGAGAGAGCGCCTCCCGTCCTCGCAGATGGGCCGTCAGTGTCTGCACATCCGGCACTCCGTAGACGGTGAGGCCGCCGGCAAGCGTCGCCTCCGCCGCGTTTTCCGCCGGGACGAACAGCTGCCGGATACCCGCCGCCCGGGCTGCCAGGGCCATGGGCAGAACGCCGTTCACCCTCCGCAGCGCCCCAGTGAGGGAAAGCTCCCCCACGAAGGCCGCGTCCGGCGGCAGCGGCGGCACCTCGCCGCTGGCAGCGAGAATCCCCACAAAAATCGGAAGATCATAAAAGGTGCCAGCCTTTTTCTGGCCCGCAGGTGCCAGGTTCACCGTAATGCGGCTGACCGGGAACCTGGCGCCGCAGTTTTTCACCGCCGCCCGGACACGCTCCCGGGCCTCCCGCACGGCGGCGTCCGGCAGGCCCACCACGTCAAAGGCCGGCAGGCCGCCGGAGAGAAAGCACTCTGCGCTCACCTCGTATCCAGAAATTCCGCCAAGTCCCAGGGACCGTACTGTGACCACCATCCCATCGCCGCCTTCCTTTGGGGTTGACTGGCGGACTGAGCCGCCGTTTTAAAAAGTATAGCACACAGCGGTGCGAAAAGAAACACAGCTGCTTAAAAAAATCCTGAAAAACAGCCAGAAAGCAATACAATTCCTGCAAAAACCGGAATAATTTGTGTAAAAAATAACAAAGTAACAGTTTACATCCTGCATGCCCTGTGCTATAATAAGTCCGCACAAAAGCCTGGAAGGAGAGACCAGGCCTTATGCTTTGGTAAGACAGCCGCCTTTGGCGGCACATTAGGAGGTAAGAGTTTATGGCAAGAAAGTTCAAGTCCATGGACGGTAACAACGCGGCGGCATATGTCAGCTACGCGTTTACCGAGGTGGCGGGCATCTACCCCATCACCCCGTCCTCGCCCATGGCAGACTTGGTTGACCAGTGGTCCGCTGCTGGTCAGAAAAACATCTTCGGCACCACGGTCAAGGTGGTGGAGATGCAGTCCGAGGCCGGCGCCTCCGGCACGGTCCACGGCTCTCTGGCCGCGGGCGCAATGACCACCACCTACACCGCTTCTCAGGGCCTGCTGCTGATGATCCCCAATATGTACAAGATCGCCGGCGAGCTGCTGCCCTGCGTGTTCCACGTGTCCGCCCGGACCGTGTCCACCCATGCGCTGAATATCTTCGGCGACCACTCCGACGTGATGGCCTGCCGCCAGACGGGCTTTGCCATGCTGGCCGAGGGCAACGTCCAGGAGGTTATGGACCTGGCTCCTGTTGCCCACCTCAGCGCCATTGAGGGCCGCGTTCCCTTTATCAACTTCTTCGACGGCTTCCGGACCTCCCACGAGATTCAGAAGGTGGCCGTGTGGGACTACGAGGACCTCAAGGAGATGTGCAACATGGACGCTGTTGAGGCGTTCCGTAAGCACTCCCTGAACCCCGAGCGGCCCAACATGCGCGGCTCCCACGAAAACGGCGATATCTTCTTCCAGCACCGCGAGGCCTGCAACTCCTACTATGACGCTCTGCCCGCCGTGGTGGAGAAGTACATGGACAAGGTCAACGCCAAGCTGGGCACGAACTACAAGCTCTTTAACTACTACGGCGCGCCCGATGCGGACCGGGTCATCATCGCTATGGGCTCCATCTGCGACGTTGCCGAGGAAGTCATCGACTACATGAACGCTCATGGCGAGAAGGTGGGCCTCATCAAGGTCCGTCTGTATCGTCCCTTCGCCGCGGACAAGCTGCTTGCCGCCCTGCCCGCTACCGCCAAGAAGGTAGCTGTGCTGGACCGCACCAAGGAGCCCGGCTCCCAGGGCGAGCCGCTGTACATGGACGTGGTGACGGCTCTGGCCAACGCCGGCCGGACCGATGTCAAGGTGATCGGCGGACGCTATGGCCTGGGCAGCAAGGACACTCCGCCCGCCTCTGTCTTCGCGGTCTATGACGAGCTGAACAAGAAAGAGATGAAGCGCCAGTTCACCATCGGCATCGTGGACGACGTGACCCATCTGAGCCTGGAGGAGAAGCCCGCTCCCAGTGTGGCGGCTGCCGGCACCATCGAGTGCAAGTTCTGGGGCCTGGGCGGCGACGGCACCGTGGGCGCCAACAAGAACTCCATCAAGATCATCGGCGACCACACCGACAAATACATCCAGGCGTACTTCCAGTACGACTCCAAGAAGACCGGCGGCGTCACCATCAGCCACCTGCGCTTTGGCGACAAGCCCATCAAGTCCTCTTATTATATCAACAAAGCTGACTTTGTGGCCTGCCACGTGCCCGCCTACATCACAAAGGGCTTCCCCATCGTTCGGGACGTGAAGCCCGGCGGCGTGTTCCTCATCAACTGCCAGTGGAGCGACGCGGAGCTGAACCACCACCTGGACGCCGCCTCCAAGCGCTACATTGCCAAGAATAACATCCAGGTCTACACCATCAACGCCATTGACCTTGCTAAGGAGATCGGCATGGGCAAGCGGACCAACACGATCCTGCAGTCCGCCTTCTTCGCCCTGGCCAAGGTCATGCCTGAATCCGAAGCCATCGGCTACATGAAGGACGCCGCCACCCACTCCTACCTGAAGAAGGGCCAGGACGTGGTGGATATGAACCACAAGGCCATTGACGCCGGCGCCACCGCCTTTAAGAAGTTCGACGTGCCCGCCGACTGGGCCGACGCCCAGGACAGCGCCGACACCACCGTGCTCTCCGGCAAGCCCGAGCTGGTGGAGCAGGTCAAGACCATTCTCTTCCCCGTGGGCAAGATGGATGGCGACAGCCTGCCTGTGTCCGCCTTTGTCAAGCACGTGGACGGCCAGTTCGAGCTGGGTGCCGCCGCCTACGAAAAGCGCGGCGTGGCGGTGTCCGTCCCCACTTGGGATTCCACCAAGTGCATCCAGTGCAACAACTGCGCTTATGTCTGCCCCCACGCCACCATCCGTCCCTACGCCCTGACGGCGGAGGAGGCCAAGAACGCCCCTGCGAGCGCCAAGATCGTGGATGTGAAGGCCGGCAAGGGCAAGGGCGTCTACCAGTACACCATGGCCATCAGCCCGCTGGACTGCATGGGCTGCGGCGTGTGCGTGGGCCAGTGCCCTGTGGGCGCCCTGACCATGGTGCCCCAGGAGCAGGAGGCCGCCCAGCAGGAGGTCTTCAACTACTGTGTGGACAAGGTCAGCGAGAAGACCGACATGCAGGATGACACCGTCAAGGGCAGCCAGTTCCGCCAGCCCATGCTGGAGTTCTCTGGCTCCTGCGCCGGCTGCGCCGAGACCAGCTATGCCCGCCTCGTAACCCAGCTCTTTGGCGACCGGATGTACATCTCCAACGCCACGGGTTGCTCTTCCATCTGGGGCGGACCCGCTGCTACCTCTCCCTATTGCACCAACAAGGCCGGTCACGGCCCCGCCTGGTCCAACTCCCTCTTTGAGGACAATGCTGAGCACGGCCTCGGTATGTATCTGGGCCAGAAGGCCATCCGGGAGCGGCTTGCTGATAAGACCCGCGCTCTGATTGCCGTCCCCCACACCTGGGCCGGCCTGAAGGACGCCGCTCAGAAGTGGCTGGATACCATGGAGGATGGCAAGGCCAACGGCGCCGCCACCGATGCGTATATTGCCGCTCTGGAAGAGGGCCTGATGACCGTGGACGCCTGTCTGGCCTTTGCCGCCAGCGACGCAGGCAAGGCTGCCTTTGGCGATGGCCTGGGTGAATTCAAGGCCCACATGGAGAGCCTGAAGGCCGCCGGGGCCACCTACTGCGACTGCGATGCCTGCACGCTGACAAGAGAGATTTTGGCCGAAAAAGAATACCTGCGCAAGAAGTCCCTGTGGATCTTCGGCGGCGACGGCTGGGCCTATGACATCGGCTTTGGCGGCGTGGACCACGTCCTGGCCTCCGGCAACGATGTGAATATCTTTGTCTTTGATACCGAGGTTTACTCCAACACCGGCGGCCAGGCCTCCAAGGCCTCCAACATCGGCCAGGTGGCACAGTTCGCCGCAGCCGGCAAGGAGATCAAGAAAAAGTCCCTGGCGGAGATCGCCATGAGCTATGGCTATATCTATGTGGCTCAGGTGGCCATGGGCGCAAACCCCGCTCAGACCCTCAAGGCCATTCAGGAGGCTGAGGCCTATCCCGGCCCGTCCCTGATCATCGGCTACTCTCCCTGCGAGATGCACTCCATCAAGGGCGGCATGGTCAACTGCCAGCACGAGATGAAGAAGGCCGTGGAGTGCGGCTATTGGAACCTCTTCCGCTTCAATCCCGCTGCTGAGGGCTCCAAGTTCACCCTGGACTCCAAGGAGCCCAAGGGCGGCTATCAGGAATTCCTGATGAATGAGGCCCGTTACAGCCGCCTGACCCGGGAGTTCCCCGACCGCGCCGGCGAGCTGTTTGAGCGCAACGAGAAGGCGGCCATGGACCGCTATGCGCACCTGCTCAAGCTCAAAGCCATGTACGAGGGCTGATTCCCTCTGTTGAATGAAAAAGTGAGGAGCCAACCGGCTCCTCACTTTTTTGAATGTACACGCGGCTCCCTGCCGTTCAGCCCAGCTCCTGCAGGGCGGCGGCCATGGCTTCTCCCTGTGCCCGGGTAGGCGTGGAATCCGCATTCTCCGGCAGCAGGCCCCATGCCCAGGCGCTCTGCAGGGCCTCCTGGTCCCAGGCGCCTTTGGACAGCACAGCCGGCAGGGGCGCTGTGCGCACCGTCTCCGGCGTCCAGCCAAGCGCCTGAACGGTCCGGGTCAGGAAGACCGCGGCCTCCTGCCAGGAAATCGCCCGGGATGCGGCAAAACTCCCGTCTGCAGTGCCTCTGGCAACGCCGGCATTTGCGCTCCAGATCATGGCATCCAGGTACCATTCAACTCCCAGCATATCGGGGAACACAGCCTCTGGAGTCTGGACCGGACTGCCAGCGGCCTCATACAGCAGCCCCACAAAACGGCCTCGAGTGAGAGGTGCATTCGGCCACTCTTGTTGCGCCAACCTCTCCGGATGTGCCAGCAGCCACTCTACCGCCGTATCTTTTCCCGCTAAGGTGTCCGCCATGGTCTGGGGCAGCTCCACATCCGGCTCCAAAGAGACTACGCCACGGCCTGCATCTGCATCCAACAGCGTTCCCAGATCAATATATTTGGAGGAGACGCCCACCCGGATGCCGGAATTTGGCAGCGTAAAGCCGCTCACTGAGCCGAAGTGGTCCACGCTGCCGCTGGCGGCCTCGCCTGCCAGCACAGCCCCCATCTCCTGGAGCTCCACTGCATTGATGATAGCAGAGGAGAAGGTGGCCTCTCCAATGAGGCCCACGACCTCGGCGCCCTCATCCATCGCCTCCCGCAGGACGTTCAGCAGCGGCCAGATCACCCCGTCAGAGCCACCACCGTTGTTGCGCAGGTCGATCAGAACGCGGCTATAGTTCCCTGTGTTCAGGTCATCCTGCACCTGGGATGCAAAGGTCTCCATGGGAAGCTCCGGGTCCTCCTGGCAGGTGTTGTACTGAATATAATAGGTGTTTGGATTCAGCGCCTGGGACCAATATGCCTGCTCTCGAGCCGCAGTGGCGGGCATGGAAACCTGGGCGCCCAGCTGGGCAATCTCGGTCTCTCCCAGGGAGTGATAGGGCACAGCCGTGATAGACCGGGTTTCACCATCCTCCAGAGTGAGCTTCAATGGCTCACCAGGTTTCGCCAACCCCAGATAGACATAGTAGTCCTCCACGTTGCACACCTGCCGGTATTGCCGCCGCAGTTTCACCGGATTGTCAGCGCTGAGCACTTCTCCGAAGGCTTCCACCACTTGATCCATATCCCGGCCATTCAGGGCTGTGACCTCCATGCCAAGCAGGGCCTTCTGCTCCGCCGGCGCTGTGGTGAGATACCATCTCCCATCTCTCCAAGAGAGCACCATGGGATAGGCAGATAGCTGCTCAACTACGCTGCCTGCCACCTGTATGCTGGTATGGGAATCTCCAGCCAAGGCCGTCAGGCTCTGCAGGTCAAAGAGAAAGTCCACATCGCTCTCCGTCGTCAGGCGGCTTTCGATCTCGGCCTTTCTCTCCAAAAACTCCGCCTCCGGTGTGTTGGCAAACAGATCCGGGTGCCGGGCCTCTAAATTTTGATAAAGGGCGTCCAAGTCCTCCTGTCGGGCGGACGGCGCTTCAGCCGCCTGCGCGCCCATGCCCAGAACCAAGGCTGCTGCCAATCCCAGCACTCCGGTTTTTTGCAGCATCTTCCAATACAACTACAATCCTCTCCTTTTCATTTATTGTATTAGTATAATAGTGCAATCCATTTGAGAAGTCAAGTCTCTCTTTTTCCCTGCTGCCATATCATAACGATGCAGACCTTTTTCATTCTTCACCCCGTGTGTAAAATTTTGTCGAAAAATTTACAAAAAGTTATAGACCTCTCCGGGCAGACACGGTATAATCGAATCCCCAAGAAAGGAGTCGCTTTTGTGAAACAGCCAATACACCTTTGGGATGCCAGGCATCCCAAGGAACGCGAAGCGTTCCTCTATATTCCGCTGCTTGCCCTGGGGTTGACGCTGATATCAGAACTTTTCAACCACAAAGCGTTTACAGATGGCCCCTCCTCTTTCTGGCAGTTCGTCACCGAAAATCCCATTGCCTTCCTGGTAAACGTCTTTCTCGTTTTAGTGACCCTGGCCCCCGCCTTTTTCTTCCGGCGCCGCATGTTCTGGTGTGCGCTGGTCTCAGTGGTGTGGCTGATGGGCGGCGCCGTCAACGGATTCATTCTGCTCAACCGTATGACGCCGTTTACTGTGGCAGATTTAACTGTCTTTCAAACAGGCATCGACACGCTGCCCAATTATCTCTCGACGCCCTACATCATTTTGTTAGTGGGCGCCATTTTGCTGGTTCTCGCCGGTCTGGTTTTTCTCTTTTGGAAGGGCCCTCGCAGCACCGCGTCCGGCAGACGGCGTCTCATGACCGGCACCGCGGCCTTAGCGGTGTCGAGCGCCCTGCTGGCCGGGAGCTGGACCCTGGCCTTTCATCTGGGGCAGCTCTCCCATGTGTTCTCCAACCTGGCCTTTGCCTATGAGGACTATGGTTTTTCCTACTGTTTTTTACAGACCTGGCTGAACCGGGGCATTCACCAGCCCTCTCGCTACAGCGCCCAGGAGATGTCCCGCATTCGGGAGATGATAGAGGCGGATACGCCCGCCGCAGATCCACAAACCGATGTCAATGTCGTCTTTGTACAGCTGGAGTCCTTTATCGACCCAGCCGAAATTCAGGGGTTGGAGCTGTCAGAGGATGCCGTCCCCACCTGGACAGCCTTGACTGAGGAATATTCCACCGGCTATCTGACGGTTCCCGTGGTGGGAGCCGGCACCGCCAATACAGAGTACGAGGTCCTCACCGGCATGAGTACCCGGCTGTTCGGTCCTGGTGAATACCCCTACCAGACCCGCCTGACGGATCAAACTGTGGAGAGCGTGGCCTACAATTTAAAAGAAAACGGCTACGCCACCCATGCCATCCACAATCACCGCGCCACGTTCTATGGCCGCAATGATGTGTACGCCAACCTGGGTTTTGATGACTTCACCGCTCTGGAATACATGCCAAAGGTGCAGCTTACGCCCAAAAACTGGGCAAAGGATGCCATTCTCACCAGCCAGATCGGCAAGGCCCTGGATGCCACGCCGGACCAGCCGGATCTGGTATTCACAGTCTCTGTGCAGGGACATGGCAAATACCCCACGGAGCAGGTGCTGGAGAATCCAGCCATCACGGTGACTGCCTGTCCTGAGGGAACCAACCGCAATGCTCTGGAGTACTATGTGAATCAGGTCCATGAGATGGATGCCTTTCTCCGCAATCTTCTAAACATGCTCTCTCAGCGGGAGGAACGAACCATTCTTGTACTCTATGGCGACCATCTCCCCGCCCTGGATCTGGAGGGGCGGAATATGTCCTCCAGAAGCCTTTACAAGACGGAGTATGTGATCTGGGATAACTTCCATCTGGAAAAGGCGGACGAAGACCTCTGCGCCTATCAGCTCGCTGCCGCAGCATTGAACCGTATCGGCATCACAACCGGTGTGATGAACGCCTTCCAACAGTTCTGCCGGGAGGAGTCCACCTATGCCTCTGACCTTTTAAAACTGCAATATGACGCCTTATATGGAAAAAACTATCTCCATGGCGGTGCCAGCCCCTATGAACCCACGGACATGCAGATGGGCATGGCTCCTATTACCGTGTCCTCCATCGTCCAGCAGGGAGAGGAAATCTGGTATGTTCTGGGCGAAAACTTCAGCCCCTACTGTCAAGTGACCATAGAGGGCCGCCGACTGGACGCGGAGTACATCACCCCCCGCTTGATTCGCCTGACCGAGGACCCTGAGACTGACAATCCCGGCGATCTGCAAATTCAAGTGGTGGATAAGCACAATGAAATTCTCAGCGACACCGAATAAAAACCAAAGGGCGCGCCTTCTGGCGCGCCCTTGCTCATATATTAAGGCCTTTTACAGCGCAGCCGCAGCTGCTCCGCCGTGATGGCGTAGCCTGCCTCAGCCCAGGTATCCACCGGCCGTTCCTCCGGTAGCGCTTCCCCCCGCCGGGCAAGAATCGCCGCTGCCGCCGTTTCCAGCATGCGCGGATTCTTCACCAGCAGTGGTCCAGTCAACTCCGAGGCAAAGACGTTTTTCCAGTGGAAGCCCTCCGGCGTCTCCTCCCCCTCGTTGCCATAGCCCAGGGAAACCGTGGTGAGCAGCGGCGTTGTGATGCCGGTGGTCACACCGCACTTGTTCATGAACCCCACCACCGCCTCTGGATAAAGGTCCGTCGTGCCGTAGACATCCTCCACCAGCCGTTTTTTCCCCTGGACTGTAGTGAAATCCGCCAGGGCGATTCCCTCATAGACTGTCCCCTCGGCGTCGGAGACCGTGCGGCCCAGCAGCTCCATGGCAGTGCCGGCAAACAGCATGGCTGTGCCGTCCTCGGCGGCGGCGCGCACCGCCGTCCCATAGCAGGCAAAATCCGCCAAAGCCGCCTTCTGCGCCCGTTCCGTGCCCGCGCCCATATAGAGGAAATCCGCGCCGGTGAGGTCGGCCTCCTGCCCCGGAAGAATTGCCTCCACCACCACCGTGTGGCCCAGGCGCTCCAGATATCGCCGGAGAACCGACACATTGGCGTAGCTCCCGTAGAGGTTCATCAGGTCTGGATAGAAATGCAAAAACCGAAGCTCCATCTCTTCACGCCTCCTTTTCCACGTGGGACAGCACCTTGTCCCGATCAGAGAAGCACGTGACCACGTACAGCTCCTCCCCGCCGCCGGATTTCAGGGTCTCGCAGGCCGCCGGGATGCTCTCCTGTACCTCCACCTTCTCCCAAGGGATGTCCGTGAAGGAGAACCGCTCCGCCAGGTCGTTGCAGTACCGGCCGGAGAGGATGATCTTTTGCACCTGGGGGCAGGCGAGCTGGTTAAAGTCGATGTCCCACAGCCAGCTGGTCTCGCTGGTAAAGTACTTTCGGCTCACAGCATCCACCACCACCAGTACCACGCAGGGGTCCTTCGCGGCGGCGATATAGCCAAGGTTCGTATCGTAGGCAATGGAGTTCTCATGCTTGCTGGTGAGCAGCGTCCCGTGGCGTGCGCCTAGGCGGAAGGTCTGCATTCGGCCGTTCTTGAGCACATAGCCGCCTACCGCGCCGCCGATGGTCTCCGCCGCCACACCGCACTCCCGGCAGGCGGCGTAGGCCGCCAGGATGTTATAGACATTGTAGATGCTGCGGAAGGCCAGCGGGATCTCCACGGCTTCATCCAGCACCAGCGTGCCCTGCTCCAGATCCAGCGCCGTGGCGGTGTAGTCCGTGGCTGGCCGCGCGTGGCCGCAGCTTGAGCAATGGTAAGCGCCGATGTGATTATAGTGGACGTAATCGTACTCCATGGGGGCGTGGCACACCGGGCAGTAGGCCCCGTCGTGGTAAACGCCTGTGGGCGCGTCCTGGTCAGAGGGGCAGCGGTCCAGGCCGAACCACTTCACCCGCTCATGCCCCCGTCCCAGGCAGCTGGAGAGGGGATCGTCAGCGTTGAGAATCAGCTCCGTCTCCGGGTGGATCGCCGGAACAAGGGCATCGTAAACCCACTCCGGGTGGCCGTTGCGAGTCAGCTGGTCCCGATAGAGGTTCGTGACCACGAACTGCGTGGGGTGGAAATACTGGAAGCTGCGGGCGGCGTACCGCTCGTCGGACTCAATGAGGAGCACGTCCGCCTGGACCTTCCCCCCCAGCGTGGCGTGGGTCAGCACCAGGGTCGTGACGCCCTCAATCTGGTTGGAGCCCTCTTCATTGTAGACCACGCGCTTACCGTCCGCCCGCAGAATCGCGGCAATCATCTCCACCGTGGAGGTCTTGCCGTTGGAGCCGGTGACGGCGATCACCCGGGGCGGCAGCGTCACCCGGCGCAGAATATCCGGGCAGAGCTTCAGGGCGTATTTCCCCGGCAGGCTGCTACCCTTGCCCACCAGCTTGCCTGCAAACCGCAGCAGCTTGCACGCCACAATGGCCAGAAACATTCTCATAAGGTTTCCTCCCCGGAGACGGCTGTCTCCTGAAAAAATGACCAGACCGCCCGGTTGAAGGCGGCCGGATTTCGCCTGGCAATAAAATGATTCCCCGGAATCAGCGCAAGGCGGGCCCCCGGAATCTCCCGGGCCATCAAACGGGTGTGGTCCTCCCGAATCATGTCCCGGGTTCCGGCGATTACCAGCACCGGCATCATCAGCCCCGCCAGCTCCGATGGGGGAATCTGCGGCTCATGGACCATGAGTCCCAGCATCTCCGCGTTGGTCCGGGCCTTGGGGCTTTTCAGCCGCGAGGCGATCTGGTAACCCAGGACAATGGGCAGCTGCACCCAAGCCTTCACGCCACGGGGGTTCAGGTTGGCTCCGTTCAGCACCAGCCGGCGCACCCGCTCCGGGTGGCGCAGGGCAAAGGTCAGGGCGATGTTCCCTCCATCGCTGAACCCCAGCAGATTCACCCGCTTCAGCCCCTGTTCGTCCAGAAAGGCCAGCAGGTCCTCCGCAAACTGGGAGATGGTAAAGGGCGCGCTCCCCCGGGGGGAGCGCCCATGGCCCCGGGTGTCCAGTGCGTAGACGAGAAACTCCCGGGAGAACGCCTCCATCTGGTGGAGGAAATAACTCCCGTCCTCCCCGTTTCCGTGAAGCAGCACCAGGGGTTCCCCGGCGCCGCGCTTTTCATAATATAACGAGATGTCCATCCTGCTCTCCTACCGCTCCAGATAGATCATGAGCGCCGCGATATCCGCCGGGGACACGCCGGAGATGCGCCCCGCCTGCCCCAGGTCCAGGGGCCGGACGGCGGAGAGCTTCTCCCGCGCCTCCAGCCGCAAGCCCTGAATGGCCTGGTAGTCAAGGTCCGGCGGCAGCTTGTGTCGCTCCATCCGCCGCAGTTCCTCCACCTGCTTTTGCTGTCGCTGGATGTAGCCCTCGTACTTCACACTGATCTCCACCTGCTCTTCCACGTCCGCCGGCAGCTCCGGCCGCTCCGGGTCAAAGGCGGCCAAGTCTCCGTAGTGGATCTGGGGCCGTTTCAGCAGGGAGAGCAGCGCGCAGCCGTCCGCCGCGTCGGTGGTGCCCCGCTCCCGCAAAAAGGCCGAGAGCGCCGCGGACGGCGCCACGCCGGTATGGGAAAGGCGGCGGATCTCCCGCTCCACGGCGGCGTACTTCTCCTCCACCACCCGCAGACGCTCCTTCGATACCAACCCGATCTCATAGCCCCGGCGGGTAAGGCGCGCGTCAGCGTTGTCCTGGCGGAGCAGCAGGCGGTACTCGCTGCGGGAGGTCATGACGCGGTAAGGTTCTTCCGTACCCTTGGTCACAAGGTCGTCAATCAGCGTGCCGATGTAGCTTTCGCTGCGGGAGAGGAGAAATGGCTCCTGCCCCCGGAGCTTCCGGACGGCGTTGACGCCGGCCGCAAAGCCCTGAACGGCGGCCTCCTCATAGCCGGAGGAACCGTTGAACTGCCCCGCGCCGTAGAGACCAGGAATTGCCTTCACCTCCAGGGTGGGCCGCAGGGCCAGCGGGTCGATACAGTCGTATTCAATGGCGTAGGCAGGCCGGGTCATGACGGCGTGCCGCAGTCCCGGCACGCTGTGAAGCATCTGAATCTGCACCTCCTCCGGAAGCGAGGAGGAAAAGCCCTGGATATACAGCTCCTCTGTTTGGAGGCCCATGGGCTCCACAAAGAGCTGATGCCGGGGCTTGTCCGGAAAGCGGACGATCTTCGTCTCAAAGGAGGGGCAGTAGCGGGGGCCCACACCCTCGATGAGTCCGGAGTACATGGGCGCCCGGTCCAGGTTCTCCCGGACGATGCGGTGGGTCTCCTCCGTGGTCCAGGTCAGCCAGCAGACGGCCTGGTTCTCCGGTGGAGTTTTCGTCGCGTAGGAAAAGGGCACCGGCAGTGTGTCGCCGTGCTGAAGCTCCATCTCATCAAAGTCCACCGTTCGGGCATTGACCCGGGGCGGCGTGCCGGTCTTGAAGCGGCGCAGGGGAAGCCCCAGCCGCCGCAGCGACTCCGTTAGACGCAGCGCGGCGTGCATGCCGTCCGGCCCGGAGTTCTCCACACACTCGCCCACAATGGTCCGGCCTGTGAGGTACGTGCCGGTTGCCAGAATCACCGCCCGGGCCTGGAACACCGCGCCGGTGGAGAGCACCACGGCGCTCACGGCGCCGCCCTCCGTCCGGATCTCTACCACCTCGCCCTGACGGACGCTCAGGTGCTCCTGCCGTTCCAGGGCGTGCTTCATGTATTCCTGGTACCTCCGCCGGTCTGCCTGGGCCCGGAGGCTCCACACCGCCGGCCCTTTGCTCTTGTTCAGCAGGCGGTACTGAATGCAGCACGCGTCCGCGGCCTTTGCCATCTCGCCCCCCAGAGCGTCCAGCTCCCGGACCAGGTGGCCCTTGCCGGTACCGCCGATGGCGGGGTTGCAGGGCATATTGCCCACCGCGTCCAGGTTGATGGTGAACACGATGGTCTCCATCCCCAGCCGCGCGGCGGCCAGCGCCGCCTCAATCCCCGCGTGACCAGCGCCGATCACGGCAATATCCACTTGTCCGGCGAGAAACTCGGTCATAGCTTGGTTCCTTTCAGCCGCCCCGGTGCAGCGTCACCACCGCCACCTCCGGCCGGTTGAACAGCCGAAAGGAGGGGCCGGAATTTCCAAGTCCCCGGGTGACAAACAGCGCCGAGCCATTTTTTTCATAGAGCCCCGCCGTATAGGAGGGGAAGAGGGTCCGGTCCGTGGAGATCAGCCCGTCGGTGAAGGGCAGGCGAATGATGCCGCCGTGTCCGTGGCCGGAGATCACAAGGTCTGCCCCCAGCAGGCTGTACTCCCCTTCGAAGCGGTCGTTGCGGTGGGCCAGAAGCAGCCAGAACGGATCGCCGTAGGCGGCGTAGATCTCGGCAGCCAGCTCCTGGGGCGTCTTCTGGTCGGCGTAGCCATTGGGGTCGTCGATGCCGGCGAGCACCAGCGCGTCACCGTTTCGCTCCAGTACCAGGGCTTCGTTGGAGAGCACGGTGACGCCGTGCTCTGTCAGGCGCTCTTTCAGCTCCGGCACGCCGCCGATGGCCCACTCGTGGTTGCCGGTGACGTAATAAGTGGGCGCAATGGCGCAAAGGCCCTCTGCCACCTGTTCCGGATAGCCGGCAGCTGGGCCCCGGTAGCGGTCCTCCAAATCGCCCAGGTAAAAGATATAGTCCGGCCGCTCCGCAGCCACGGCATCAAAAAGAGCGGCGTTGTCCTCCCCAAACTCAGCGCCATGCAGGTCGCTGAGCACTGCGATCCGGCACCCATCAAAGCCGGTGGGCAGGTCCGAAAACGCCGGATCAAAATATGCGGTCTGCAACGTGATGTTGCTCCACCAGCCGTATCCCCCCGCCAGCACAGCCAGCACCAGCAGGATCAGAATCCGCCGCAGAACGCGGCGCTTTTTCGTGGGACGCAAGAATATGGCCTCCTCATCTGTTGTCAACCAGCCCGGCCGTCACGGTTGGGCGGCGCTTTGGGGAGGTCTCGCTTGTTTATCATACCCGCTGGGCAGATAGAATCATACCCAGTCTCTACACGGCAGGCAGCGCTTCACTCCCAATACCGTTTCAGGCAGCCGCCGCAGCCTGCGGCGGCGCAGCCATGGTACCACAGGTATGAGGTACGGTATCTAGGTTCATGTACCACGGCCGCTTTGCGGCTATTATACCATAGCCCCAGAGGCGTGACGAGAGAAAAAATGCACAAAGTCCGCGAAAAAACCCCTGAGATCACACAGAGACCTCCATACATCAGCCAAGAAAATCATTTTTTACAATATTTCTCACAAAGTTTTTCCAATTCGCCAAAGTCATTTTATGTAAAACGAAAAATTTTCGTATGCTTGCGCAAAAGAGGAAAACCGTTGCTTGAAAAAAACAGCACATATGCTAAAATAATGAGGTCAACAAACGCATAAAACCAACGCAAGGAGAGGAAATCATGGAAAATCTGTTCTGGATAGGATTCGTTGGCGCGCTGATCGCGGCTTTGTTCGCGTGGATGCAGGCCAAGCGGGTCCTGAGCTACTCCGAGGGTTCCGAACGAATGCAGAAAATCGCCGCCTCCATTCGCTCCGGTGCCAATGCCTACCTCAAGCAGCAGTATACCACGGTCTTTAAGGTGTTTGTGGTCGTGTTCATCATCCTGCTGGCCATTGCCTTTGGCTCTGGGGGAAAGATGCTGTCCAAGTATACCCCCTTCGCCTTTGTCACCGGCGGCGTATTCTCCATGCTGGCGGGCTTCATCGGCATGAAGATCGCCACCAGCTCCAATGCCCGCACTGCCCAGGCCGCCTCTGAGAGCCTGAACAAGGGTCTCCGCGTGGCCTTCTCCTCCGGCTCCGTCATGGGCTTTACCGTGGTGGGGCTGGGCATGCTGGACATCACGATGTGGTACTATCTGCTGCGCTATGTCTTCGGCGTTGCCGACCCGGTCTCCCTGGGCAATATCATGGTCATGAACGGCATGGGCGCCTCCTTCATGGCCCTCTTCGCCCGTGTGGGCGGCGGCATTTATACCAAGGCCGCCGACGTGGGCGCGGACCTGGTGGGCAAGGTGGAGGCCGGTATCCCGGAGGATGACCCCCGGAACCCCGCCACCATTGCCGACAATGTGGGCGACAACGTGGGTGACGTGGCCGGCATGGGCGCAGACCTGTACGAGTCCTATGTGGGCTCTATCCTGGCCACCTTTGCCCTGGGCGCCGTGGGCGGATACGGTTTTAACGGCATGCTGCTGCCTATGGCTTTGTCCGTGTGCGGCATTATCTGCTCCATCCTGGGCTCTTTCCTGGTGAAGACCAAGGAGAACGCCACCCAGGAGTCCCTGCTCAAGAGCCTGCGCACCGGCACCTACACCGCCGCCGTGCTGGCGGCCGTGCTGGCGGCTCCCCTGACCTATTTCATCCTGGGCAGCTGGGGCGTGTACATCGCCATCCTCTGCGGCCTCGTGGGCGGCTGCGCCATCGGCTACTTCACCGAGTACTACACTTCTGACACATACAAGCCCACCCAGGAACTGGCCGCCGCCTCCGAGACCGGCTCCGCCACCATCATCATCGGCGGCATTTCCCTGGGACTGAAGTCCACTCTGACCTCCATTCTGATCGTGGCCGCGGCGGTGCTGGTGAGCTACTTTGCCGCTGGCGGCAGCACTGTGATTGTGGATGAGGCCGGCGCCTTTACCGAGGCCTTCAACCGCGGTCTTTACGGCATCGGCATCGCAGGCGTGGGCATGCTCTCCACCCTGGGTATCACCCTGGCCACCGACGCCTACGGCCCCGTGGCCGACAATGCCGGCGGCATTGCTGAGATGAGCGGCCTGCCTGAGGAGGTCCGCGGCCGTACCGACGCGCTGGACTCCCTGGGCAACACCACCGCCGCCACCGGCAAGGGTTTTGCCATTGGCTCCGCCTCTCTCACCGCTCTGGCGCTGCTGGTCTCCTATGTGAACATTGTCCAGGAGAACACCACCGAGACGCTGAACTTCACCCTCACCAGTCCCACGGTCCTGGTAGGTATGTTTATCGGCGCCATGCTGACCTTTGTGTTCTCCGCCTTTACCATGAGCGCGGTACAGAAAGCCGCCCAGTCCATCGTAGTGGAGGTCCGCCGCCAGTTCAAGGAGATCGCCGGCATCATGGACTACAAGGCCGATCCGGACTATGCCTCCTGCGTATCCCTGTGCACCAGAGGCGCGCTGCACGAGATGGTGGCCCCGGCCCTGCTGGCGATTGTGGTCCCCATTGCCACGGGCCTGGTGCTGGGTCCCACCGGTGTGGTGGGCCTGCTTGGCGGCGTTTCCGTTACGGGCTTTGCCATGGCGGTGTTCATGTCCAACGCCGGCGGCGCCTGGGACAACGCCAAGAAGTACATCGAATCCGGCCACCACGGCGGCAAGGGTTCCGAACAGCACAAGGCGGCTGTGGTGGGCGACACCGTGGGCGATCCCTTCAAGGACACCTCCGGCCCGTCTCTGAACATCCTGATCAAGCTGTGCTCCACGGTCTCTATCGTGTTCTCCGGCTTGATCCTGGCGTTCAACCTGATGAACCTGCTGTAACATATCTCGGAGAGCCCCGCCGTCTGGCGGGGCTCTTTCGTATCTCCACGCCCAACCGGGCAAATCGGTAGCACGCAAGGGCTGCACCCTGGCGGAAAGTGCCGTGGGAAGAGGCGTCCCACATACGTCCGGAGACGCGGAGGAGCCTTGTAACATTTTTTTCCTCTTCCTCTGCCGATCTACCGTCCAACGAGGACTTTTTGGGGGTAAAAATCCAACATTTCTGAAAAATTCTTGCCGCCGCTTGACAGGGTAATCGTTTGCCGATATAATGTCAACGGAATTCACCGGCAGGCACGCTGCTGTTCGCGGTGTCCCGCTGATGGCGCTGTTACCCCAATCTATTTCATAATAAGGAGAGCGTGTTCTATGAAGCAGATTCTTGAAATCGTCGACGTCCTGAGCCGTGAGATTCTGGATAGCCGCGGAAATCCCACCGTGGAAGTGGAGGTTTATCTGGAGGATGGCTCCATGGGCCGGGCTGCAGTGCCCTCCGGCGCCTCCACCGGCATCTACGAGGCCTGTGAGCTGCGGGACGGCGACAAGAGCCGTTACAACGGCAAAGGCGTGGAAAACGCCGTAAAGAATGCCAACACTGAGATTGCAGAGTGCCTCATTGGCATGAACGTATTGGATCAGGTTGCCATTGATAAGGCTCTTATTGAGCTGGACGGCACACCCAACAAGGCTCGTCTGGGCGCAAACGCCATCCTGGGCGCATCCCTTGCCTGTGCCAAGGCGGCCGCAGAGAGCCTGGGTGTCTCTTTATATAACTATATCGGTGGTGTCAACGCCAAGCAGCTGCCCGTGCCCATGATGAACATCCTCAACGGCGGTGCTCACGCCACCAATAATGTGGAGATTCAGGAGTTCATGGTCATGCCCGTGGGTGCTCCCACCTTCCGGGAAGCTCTGCGCATGTGCGCCGAGGTCTTCCACCAGCTCAAGACCACCCTGAAGGAGAACGGTACCCCCGCCGCCGGCGTGGGCGACGAAGGCGGCTACGCTCCCAACCTCAAGAAGGACGAGGACGCCCTGAAGGTGATCGTCCAGGCCATTGAGGAGGCCGGCTACAAGCCTGGGGAAGACTTCATGATCGCCATCGACGCAGCCTCCTCCGAGTGGTGGAACGAGGAGGAGAAGCTCTATATCCAGCCCAAGTCCGGCAAGAAGCTGACCCAGCAGCAGCTGGTGAACATGTGGAAGAAGTTCGCCGACAACTACCCCATCGTCTCCCTGGAGGACGGTATGGCTGAGACTGACTGGGAGGGCTGGGCCATGTTGACCCGTGCCATCGGCGACCGCGTCCAGCTGGTGGGCGACGACCTGTTTGTCACCAATGTGGAGCGCCTCTCCACCGGCATTGAGAAGAAGGTAGGCAACGCCATCCTCATCAAAGTCAACCAGATCGGCACCCTGACCGAAACCCTGGACGCCATCCAGATGGCCAACCGTGCCGGCTACACCGCCATTGTCTCCCACCGTTCCGGCGAGACGGAAGACGCCACCATTGCCGATATTGCCGTGGCCCTGAACGCCGGCCAGATCAAAACCGGCGCCCCCAGCCGCACGGATCGGGTGGCCAAGTACAATCAGCTTCTGCGTATCGAGGAGGAGCTGGGGGATGTTGCGGAGTACCCCGGCAAAAAGGCCTTCTTTAATCTGAAATAAGAGCAGGAAAGAGCAGGACGCCCTAGACGGTCCTGCTCTTTTTTCCGCTGCCTGGCCCTTGGAGCGCCCTGCTGATGGGTGACTTTGTCCATGTGTTTTTACCGGCAAAGAGCCCTCCCCGAAGGAAAATCTCCGGGGAGGGCTCTCTTTGTCATAAATGGTCAGCTCAATCGTCGCACAGGCCGGCGGTAATGATGGCCATGGAGTAGACCTCCTGGGCGTTGCATCCCCGGGAGAGGTCGTTGATCGGGGCGTTCAGGCCCTGCAGAATGGGCCCATAGGCGTCAAAGGAGCCCAGCCGCTGGGCAATCTTATAGCCGATGTTGCCGGCATTGATATCCGGGAAAATAAAGGTATTGGCATGGCCGGCCACTGAAGAACCCGGGCACTTGGTGTGTGCCACCTTTGGAGAAACCGCGGCGTCAAACTGCAGCTCGCCATCCACGTCCAAGTCCGGTGCAATCGCCTTCAGCTTGGCACAGGCGCCGCGCATCTTATCCACATCCTCACCCTTGCCAGAGCCATAGGTGGAATAGCTCAGATAGGCCATCTTCGGATCAACGCCGAAGAGCTTGGCGGTGGCGGCTGTCTCCAAGCCGATCTCCACCAGCTCGTCCTCTGTGGGATTGATATTGATGGCGCAGTCCGCCATCGCCAAAACCTCCCGATCACCGGTGGCGGAGGGACGGACCAGGATGAAGCAGGAGGACACGATCTTGTTGCCGGGCTTGGTCTTGATGATCTGCAGCGCCGGGCGAACCGTATCGGCGGTGGAATAAGTAGCGCCGCCCAGCAGGGAGTCCGCATAGCCCATCTTGACCAGCATCGTGCCGAAGTAATTGCCCTGCTTGAGCAGCTCCCGGGCCTGCTCCTCAGTGACCTTGCCCTTGCGCAGCGCGGTCAGCTCTGCGACCATCTTCTCCATGTCTTCAAAGGTGGCGGGATTGATGATTTCCGCGCCCCGGATATTGAAGCCAATCTCCTCTGCCACCTTTTGAATTTCCTCCGGATCTCCCACCAGTACAGGAGTTAAAAATGTTCCGGACAGCAGACGGGCGGAAGCCTCCAGAACGCGGGGATCGGTTCCCTCAGTAAATACAATTTTGCGGGGATGTGCTTTTAATTTGTTAATCAGAAATTCAAACATGTTGCTCTCCTCCAGAACAAAACTTACTAGCTTCATTATACACGCTTGCTTGCAAGGGTCAAATAAAAAATTGCCGTCTGCTGTAAAAATTTTCTTGAATTCTCTGTACATTTCCGTCAAACCCACAATCTCTCCCTGTTAAGCCTGTTCTTTTGCCCTAAAAAGGGTAAATTTTGCAAAAATGAACTATTTTTGAACAAAATTGGGGGTTGACTGAATTACTAAAAAGAGGTATGATAGGGAGCGGTAACAATTTGTAACTTTTTATGGTTCTCATATTCCAGAGGAGATTTATGGAACAGAAGAAACATCACGGAAGGAGTCCGCAGCCATCCCCAGCGTCCCACCGGGCAGAACGGAAGGCCGGGACTCAGACCAAAGACCGCTCGGAGGCCAGGACCCGCCGTTCCACACCAGAGCGTGCCGGGGCCAGCGCCAATTTCCTGTCCATTCAGGCCCGGCGTCTTACCCGCCGCGTCCGGCGCCTGCGCCGTCATATTCAAGACCTTCGGCAGGAAAACCAGGCATGTAATTTTCCGGAGTCCGACGCCCTGCCTGTGCAGCTTTTGCTTCTTGGCTGGAATATGCTTCCCATGCTGGGAAGTTTGATCTGGGAGCGGATTTCCAGAAGGAGAAAACAGTTTTTCCGCTGGGTTTCCGATCAGTTTGCCAGGATTCGCTGGAAAAAGCTGCATCCGGCCGCCTTCATTGGCGGCGGCTGCGCTTTAGTGGCTGTAGTCTTGGTATGCAGCACCTATACCTTGGGCGTTACCGTCTCCTATGATGGCGAAGTGATTGCCGCGGTAGCCAGCCAGTCTGAGGCGGACCAGGTCCGCTCCAATCTGGAGACTGTCACAACCCGGACTCTGGGCGAGTCCTTTACGATTGATGATTCCCTGATTCAGTATTCCTCCGGCCTGCTCAGCCGGCAGGAGGTAGTGGATGAGGCCACGCTGCAGGAGGACCTCTCCGAGGAAATTGGCCTGGTAACTCCCGCGTATTGCCTGTATGTGGACGGCGAATACATCGGCGCCACGCCCTATGAGGGCGCGCTGGAGGAGCTTTTGGTAAAGCTGAAGGAAGACGCCACCACAGAGGAGACCATTTCCTGCGAGTTTGCCGAGGATGTGGAAATCAAACAGGAGTATGTCCCCAGCGAGGACATCATGAACCTCGGCTATATTGCCGAGACGCTGTACAGCACCAAGAGCGCCGAAGTCACCTATGAGGTAAAGGCGGGGGATACCTGGTCGGAAATTGCCAACAGCCACGATCTGACCTCTGCGGAACTGCTGGAGCTCAACCCTGGATACAACATCGACAAATTGCAGATTGGCGAAGTTCTGACCCTGTCCGCCTCTGTCCCCTACCTGACGCTGACCGTGGTGCAGCAGGAACGGTATGTGGACGAGGTCAACTACGACATTGAGTATACGGACAGCGCCAATATGTACAAGGGCGACTACAAGGTTGTCTCTGCCGGGGAGTACGGTGCCGCTGACGTGGTGGCTAACGTCACCTATGTCAATGGTGTGGAGACAGAGCGCACCATTCTCTCTTCTGTGACACTGAAGGAGCCTGTGACAGAGCAGCGGCTCCAGGGCACCAAGGACCGCCCCACCTGGCTTCCCACCGGTACGTTCCGCTGGCCCACTTCCGGGCGGATTACTTCCTATTTTGGCGGACGGAGATCTCCCGGCGGCATTGGCTCCACCAACCACAAGGGGATTGATATTGCCAACAGCTATGGCGCTCCGGTTTACGCGGCGGATGGCGGTACAGTCACCTACGCCGGGTGGATGGGCGGCTATGGCTACCTGGTTCAGATCAGCCATGGCAACGGGTATGTCACCTACTACGGCCATAACAGCAGCCTGCTGGTATCTGTGGGCGATCATGTCTACAAGGGCCAGCAGATTGCCCGGGTCGGTTCCACCGGCAACTCCACCGGCAACCACTGTCACTTTGAGGTCCGGTACAACGGCGTGGCCAAGAACCCCCTCAACTACCTGCCATAAGTTCAGCGTGCGCTCCTTGCGGAGCGCACGCTTTTTCATAATCGCAGGCCAGTCCTTCCCTTTTCATTGGCCTTCAGGAACGCGCTCTGTTCCGGCCGTGCGGTCCTGTGCGGCGCTGGCCCCAATATTTCGGTAAAATTCTCTCCCGCTTTGTTGGCCGTTGTGGATGATGGAAATCAGATGGCAAGGATGGACAGGGCCAGAATTTTCGCCCGCTCGGTTAAGCTGTCCAGACGCATGTATTCCTGGGCGCTGTGATTCAGTTCTCCCCTGGCTCCCATGGCGCAGACGGTTGGTGCTCCCACCACGGACGTGTAACAGGAGTCAGACCCCGCACCGACGGTAATTCCCTCAATGTTCACACCAATCTTAGCTCCCTGCTCCCGCACAACGTTGTACAGAGCCACATTCGCCTCGGTCTTTTCCATCGGGATAAAGCCGCGGTTGGGATCACACACCAGCTTTGTCTGCGTTCTGGGAACATACGTCTTGGCACAGATTTCCTCCAGCGCCTTGAGAATCTTGGGCCCGCTGTCTACGGTCTTATACCGGAAGTCCCCTTTCATCTCCGCATGGGCGGCAATGCCATTGGCTGCCACACCGCCCGTGATGATGCCGGCATTAAAGGAGATATTGTCGTCCGTGTCACTGAAGCGATAGAGGTCCACCAGCTTATACACCAGCTCGCGCACAGCGCTGGCACCCTTTTCCGGGTCCTTTCCGGAATGCGCCGCAATGCCCTCCACAGTGATCTCAGGATAATAGATTCCCGTCCGGCCCAGGACGACGGTCCCCTTGTCGGACCCTGTCTCCATATTGAATACGGCGTCCTTTCCGGCGGCTGCTTTCCTCAGCTGTTCTGCCGCGTCGGTGTACGGGTGGCCTGCTTCCTCATCACCCACAAACATTACGGTCACGTTATTTTTGATGAGGTCCAGCTCGGACATGGCCCGCAAGGCATAGAGCGCGATGGTCACGCCGCTTTTCATATCCAGGACCCCTGGCCCATAGGCAATGCCATGTTCCTGCCGAAAGGGGCGTGCCGCGGCGGTTCCCTTGGGAAACACGGTGTCCAAATGTCCGATGATCATGACGTTCCGGGCATCCGGTGCTGTTCCCTTCCGCGTGGCCAAAACATGGGTTGCAATTCCCGGGTAGTCCAGATACTCCACTTGGAAGCCAATGGATTTCAGGTGGTCTCCAACGTTTGCGGCAACCTCTTTGATTCCCTCCGGACAGTCCGCGCCGCTGTCAATGTTCACCAGGGTTTCTAGTGTAGATACCATATTGTCATAGTAGCTGTCAATACGTTTGCATAGCTGGTCCATATCTGATCCTCCAAATCTTTTTATGTCCGGGGCAGCTCACTTATTTTCTGCGGCGGTCTTTTTCTGATCCATTACAAAGAATATGCGGTTGATCAGAATCCCGGAGACCACAATCAAAACGGTCAGGATTCCGTTGTTGATCCCCAGCTTTCCGCCAAAGAAGAGAATGGCAATGCCGGCAGCAATTCCGCAGATGCCGGTTCGGATATCCTTCCGGGCGATATCCACATAGATCGCGCCAAACAGCGCGGGCAAAATGTGATTGAACGCCTCTGTCACAAACGGCGGAAGCTTCGGTACCACCCACGAGCCGATGATAATGAAGAGTGTAATCATGCCCGCCGAGACGAATACGGAGCAGGCTGTGCCAATGGTTCCGATCACGTCGCCCTCATGTGTGCCCGGCTCCACGCCCGCGACCTTCTGGGCCATGGACGCCGCAGGCAGACGAATATCCCCAACACTGCCGGCCAGCCAGCCGATGTAGGAACCTGCGGTTCCAAGTGTCGCGAAGTAGGCAATGGGCTGCACAATCCAGGAAATCCCATAGGCGGACGCCACCAGAAGCCAGAGCTGAAGAAGAATAGATCCGGACGGCATCTCGCCATATCGCAGGCCCACATAAATAGCTGGAACGAAGTTTGCAATGATGGCAAACAGCATGGTCATGCGGCCAATTTTAATCAGCTTTTGATCGTACATACACGTCATCCTCCCGCTTTTATCAGCCCATGATGGCTTGGGTCAGGAACATACCGCCCAGCATGGAAATACCCAGGGCCAGCTCCTGGATTCTCTGGTGCTTTTTAAACGCCGTGGTCAGCACCAGCATGATCACACCGGACAGAATTGCAGCAGCCCATTTGATACTGGTTTTACCCACCAGCTGATTGGTCAGCAGATAAGCGAACAGGCCCAGTGTCGCGCCGCCCATCAACAGTTTCACCCACTTGGGGTTCAGCTTCTCATTCATCTTTACCACAATGCCGCTCATTCTGTGGTTTAAAAGAAGAACAATTACCAGCCAGCCCAGGTTGTTCAGCGCCATGGCCCACAGAGAGTACGAAAAAGCAGTGGTGCCGAAAGACTCTGTACCAACCTCCGCGCCCGCCATGCCGGCGGCCAGAGAGATGACAGCCAGCTCCGTTCTGGCCGCGCCCACATCGCAAAGCCGCATCCAGGTGGTCGGTGCGCCGATCACCGCCACCATGCTCAAAAGCACAATCACAGGAGAGAATGACGGGCCGATGGAAGTGATAATTGCGGAGCGGATACCGGCCCGGTATCTCTGCCGTTCGATTCCAATTTCATGTGCCTCTTTCAGGGACGTGCGGAAGAACACCAGCGCCTGTACCATGGTCGCAATTACCATGACAGAGGATGCAATCCACAGTCCCGGGCTATTGATCATTGCTTGAAAATCCATAATTCCCCTCCTAAAATGTCAATTGATCATCAGCTCCGTCAGAAACATACCCGCCAGCAGGGACAGCCCCAGGGAGATCTCTTGCAAAATATGATTCTTATGTAGAAATTTTGTCAAGATCAGCATAGTTGCCCCTGCAATCACAGCCGCAAGATAGTTTGGCGGCGCCTTTCCCACCAGCTGTCCGGAGAGCAGATAGGCAAATAATCCAAGATTCGCTCCGGCCAGCATGGCAGAAATCCATTTGGGGTCGTAGGTCTGATTCAGCCTTGCGACAATACGGCTCATTCTGTGGTTCAGGAGCCATACGACAAACAGCCAGCCAAACCCGTTCAGCGCAATGGCCCACAGGGCATAGGTGAATGCCCGGACCCCCATATCCGCCGCGCCAATCTCCACACCCGCATAGTTTGCCGCCATGGTGACCACCGCCAGTTCCGTGCGCGCCGCTCCCACGTTGTTGAGTACCATCCAGGTGGTTGGACCGCCCACAATGGCAATCATGGAGATCATAATAATGATGGGCGACAGCGAGGGGCCCGCGGCGGTAAGCGCCGCGCTGCGAAGACAGGCCGTCTTCTGCTTGTTGCTGAATCCAAGGATTTCCGCCTCTTTCCACGAGGTGCGGAGAAAAAGCCCCGCCTGAATCAAAGACATCATGACCATGAGAGACGACGCAATCCAAAGATCAGCTCCATTGATCATATTCTGAAAATCAATCATACCTCACCTCCTGTCCATTTCGTTGTGATGTCAACGTCCAAAGTATCTTGCGGTTTGATATGGTCGATTGTAAAAGATGGAAAACATCTATAATAGGCCCAGAAGTTGTCTAAATCTAAAATTGTTGTTTTCTATAGCAAAACCGCCCTCTTTTTGTGCAAAACCAAGAATTTTATGTACAAAATATTGGGATTTCAACTATCTCACAGGCCCTGTTTGGCACCTCATGTCCGGATGGTCTATTGCCGCATGGTCATGGGGCCACAGCAGGCACGCAGACAACGAATCCCGGCCATCGTTCCAAAAAAAATTCCCCGCCTCCTGGACAAACAGGAAGCGGGGGATCTCTCTATTTTTCAACCAGCTGGTCCAGGCTGACGCCGAGGGCAACTGAGATTTTATAAAAGGTTTCCACAGAAAAATTATATCCAGCCTTTTCCGATTGAATCTGCCTGATAAAGTCATGGGAAAGGTCCACCATTTCCGCAAGCTGCGCGGAGGTCAGTCCCTTTTCATTTCGATATTTCTTAATGTTACGCCGTATGGTATTGTAGATATCCTCATCAAAGACCAGCTGTTCCGCCTTTTTCATTATGAGCCACCACCTAACAAAAGTGTAGCGAAGTGCCGTCAAAATGTATGTTAGGTTTTGCCTCACATAATATGCTTGTCTTTTTTAGGACTCTTTGTTAAAATAAAGTTTTATAAGGGGAATTTGTGGAAAATAGGCTGGTGAAATCATGAAGCTGTGCGTATTGGGCCCGGTCAACACCGTAACCCGAAATGCCGGTATTATCAAGGATGCATTCCCGGAGCTGGACGTATATGAGGCCGCTTACGACGTGTATACGGAAGCATTGGACATGATTGATCAAATTCAGCAGGAGGCGGACATGGTCCTCTTTCCCGGTAAGGCCTCCTATGCGCTGTGCAAGCGGAGCCGGAGGCAATTGATCCCCTGGGAGTATCTTCCCCGCCACATCAGCTCTCTGCACAGAACGCTGTTGGAGGTCCAGCGCAGGTTCCACTGTGGAATCTGCCGCATCAGCTATGACACGCTGGATTCCTCCTTGATTCTCACCGCGTATCAGGAAATCGGGTTTCGCGCGGAGGATCTCCGCCTCTATGTGGCTGAGCAGCGGCTGCTGGACCCAGGATATCTGGATTACCTCATGGAGTTTCACCAAAATAACTATTGCCGAAATGGCGTGAGCTGTTGTATCACGGGACTGACCGAAATCGCGGGCCGCCTGAATCAGCTGAAGATTCCCTGCGCGGTCACACTTCCAGCCAGCACGCTGGTCATTGATACCGTCAAAAGGCTGCAGCTGCGCTATCAGGCACAGCTGAACCTGGAGAGCTGGATCGTGGTGATCATGCTGGAGGTCTCCTTTGCCGGGAACTATTCCATTATGGGGGAGGATGATTATGGATACCTTGCCAACCGGATCAAGGTTCTGGAGAACATCTATTCTTTCAGCTCCCGGATTGACGGTGTTGTGGTCGAGGATACGCCCAAGAGCTTTTTAATTTTTACAACCCGAAAGTTAATTGAACTGGAGACAAATCACTTTCAATATTTAGATCTGCTGGATATTTTGAACATCTGCCGGGCTGAAAACATTGCCGTGGGGATTGGCTGTGGAAATACGGCCTGCGAGTCCCGCAGCCACGCCAGAACTGCCATCGAGATGGCGAAAAAGGCTTCGTCAAACTGTGCCTATGTGGTTTTAGAAGACGGCTCTGTTCTAAAACCCTTAATTTCCCGGCAGGAAAGCCCTGCTAATGAAATTCAAATTGACAGAAATCTCACCCTTGCGGCAAAGCGGGCGGGACTCAGCGCCACAACCCTCTTTGCCATCTTGAAGCACACCCGAAAAAGCGGGCTGGAGGAGTTCACCTCTCGCCAGCTTGCCTCCCTCTGCGGGTTCAGCACACGCACCATGGACCGCATCCTGCAAAAGCTCCTATCAGCGGGGTGCTGCAAGGTCATCGGCATGTATTCAGAAAACGGGTGTGGGCGGCCCAGCCGGGTCTTTCAATTTACCTGGTCCAATTTGCTTTGAAGGCCGCCTGTATCTCACCAGCAGCCTTGGCATTCCGGGGCTTTCTTTCCATGTACGGAGAGCTCTCCCTGCTGTCAAAGGGGACTGTTTTTCCATGTTTTTGAATGCAGCCTGCCCAAGAAACCCAGGTGGGTCTCTTGGGCAGTTGGCAAGTCCCAATGGAACATGGATCAACTCTGCCGCCAGCCCGTTGACCGGGCCGGCAACATTGGCCGCAAATGCGCAATGCACAGTCTCTTTGAAAAAGCCCCCTCCTTCCGGAGGGGGCTTGTCTCTTATAGGTATCTTCCCATGCCGTCAGTGGCGCTGGAAATATCGGCGCTGATGGTGACGGTGAACTTAATATTGTTCCGCTCACCGAAAACATCCAGCCAGTTGAGGAAATCCTCGGTCTCCTGGTCCACATCGCGGCCAACAATCCTGCACAGGCTATCGATGAACACATGGGAGATGTCATAGTTGCCCGCGTACAGGCCACTGATAAAGCCGCGGAAGGAGTCGTAGTTATTCAGCTTATACTCCTCGGCATCAATCAGGCGGATATGATAGTGAATATCATACGTCATGTTGCGGTTTGCCTCGATGCAAACTACGTTGCCGGGTTCGTCCTTTGCCGCGTTGTTAATCATTTCAATGAGCTGCTTCGTCTTGCCGGAGCCCTTGGAGCCCATAATCAATCGAACCATACTATATCACTCCTGTCGTTTATTTGGGGTGTTCTCCGCTGTCTTTAGGATAGCATATAGCGAGGGAAAAAACAATCATAAAAAAGCAGATTCAGGATTTATTCACAAAGTGCCAGGGGAGCGGCCAAACCGCTCCCCTCTTGATTACCGATTCAGTTTGGCCTCCAGCTCCGTGCGGCGCTGCTCATAGCCCGGCTTCCCCAGCAAGGCAAACATATTCTTCTTGTAGGCCTCCACACCGGGCTGGTCAAAAGGATTGACCCCCAGCAGGTATCCGGACAGGCCGCAGGCGTACTCAAAGAAGTAGATCAGCTGCCCCAGGGCGGCCGGGGTTTTGCCGTCGGCCTCCACAATCAGGTTGGGCACGCCGCCCTCCGTGTGCGCCAGGAGGGTGCCCTCCATCGCCCGGTCCCGGATGAAGTCCATGGTCTCTCCGGCCAGGAAGTTCAGCCCATCGCCGTCGGTCTCGTCCCGGGGAACCCGCAGCTCACTGTCGGAGGCGCCCAGCCGCACCACGGTCTCCAGCATCAGCCGGCGGCCCTCCTGGATATACTGGCCCATGGAGTGCAGGTCCGCGGTGAAGTCCACGCTGGCGGGGAAGAGTCCCTTGCCCTCCTTGCCCTCGCTCTCGCCGTAGAGCTGCTTCCACCACTCGCTCATAAAGCGGAACGCCGGGTCATAGCAGGCCAGCAGCTCCACAGAGCGGCCCGCCTGATACAGGGCATAGCGGGCGGCGGCGTAGCGCCAGGCGGGACAGTCCAGACCGCCCCGGGCACAAGTCCTCATCATCTCTGCTGCGCCGGCCATCAATGCCTCAATGTCCACGCCGGCCACGGCGATGGGCAGCAGACCCACGGCGGTCAGCACGCTGTATCGGCCGCCGATCTCATCCGGTACCACAAAGGTCTCCCAGCCCTCGGCGTCCGCCAGGGATTTCAGCGCGCCCCGGGCCTTGTCGGTGGTGGCATAGATCCGCCGTCCCGCGGCCTCTTTGCCGTACTTCTTCTCCAGAGCCTCCCGGAAAAACCGGAACGCCACCGCCGGCTCCGTGGTAGTACCAGACTTGGAGATCACATTCACGGAGAAGTCCACGTCCGAGACCAGGTCCAGCGTTTCCTGCAGTGCGTCGGCGGAGAGGCCATTTCCAATGAAATAGACGTTCGGGGTGGATTTTTTCTTCAAATTATAGTTGGGGGAGCACAGGCAGTCGATGACGCCCCTGGCCCCCAGGTAGGACCCGCCGATGCCCACCACCACCAGGGCTTGGGAGTCGCTTTGAATCCGCTTCGCGGCGGCGAGAATCCTGGCGAACTCCTCCCGGTCGTAGCTCTCCGGCAGATGGACCCAGCCAGTGAACTCTCCGCCAGCGCCGCTGCCTGTCTGCAGCTTCTCCTGGGCTTCCTGGAGCCGGGAGGTCAGTTCCTCCTCATAGGATGTGTTCAGAAATTTCTCCATTTCAAACAGCCTGACGTTCAGCATCATTTTCCTCCTTCGGCGGCCAAGCCGCCTGTTAACTCGCTACCGACTCTCTTTTTTCTCCCAGCTGGTCGCACGGCAACGCAGAATTGCCCCTTGGAAGCTTTTTCTGCGGCCAAGCCGCCTGTTAACTCGCTGCCGGGTCTCTTTTTTCTCCCAGCTTGTCGCACGACAACGCAGAATTGCCCCTTGGAAGCTTTTTACTGCGGCCAAGCCGCCTGTTAACTCGCTGCCGGGTCTCTTTTTTCTCTCAGCTGGTCGCACGGCAACGCAGAATTGCCCCTTGGAAGCTTTTTACTGCGGCCAAGCCGCCTGTTAACTCGCTGCCGGGTCTCCTTTTTCTCCCAGCTTGTCGCACGACAACGCAGAATTGCCCCTTGGAAGCTTTTTACTGCGGCCAAGCCGCCTATGAACTCGCTGCCAGGTCTCCTTTTTCTCTCGGCTGGTCGCACGACAACGCAGAATTGCCCCTTGGAAGCTTTTTCTGCGGCCAAGCCGCCTATGAACTCGCTGCCGGGTCTCCTTTTTTTCCCAGCTTGTCGCACGGCAACCAAGAGCTGCGTTGCAAAGGCCGCAAGAATGCCGCTTTGATGATTTTTAGAGCGCGAAATCGTTTGCGGATATCGGTAGTATATCATATTCTTCCCGGCGGGGCAAGTATCAATCAGACAAAAGCGCCAGCCGCAGCAGCCGCAGCAGCATCTGGCCGTATGTGATCCGGGGCACCTCCTCGCCGGCCAGCAGCGGAATCTCCGCCACCACCTCTTCACCGGAGCTGACGGTCAGCATTCCCAGCTGGTCCCCCAGGGCTACCGGAGCTTTCACTCCCGCCGACAGTGTCACCGTCTGCTGCAGGTCGCCCGCCTTGGCCTTTTCCAGCAGCAGTGTGCCTCCATCTCCCAGCACCGGCTGGACCGTTGCCTGGGTCCCCAGGGTCACAGGCACAGGGCTCAGCGGCGTCTCTGGCGCCACATGCTTGAGGGCGTAGGTGGAAAAGCCATAGTTCAACAGGGTCTGGGCGTCGGCAAAGCGCTGGGCGGAGGTGGCGTCCTTCATGATCACCGCGATCAGCTCCATGCCGTCACGCTCCGCCGTGCCGGAGAGACAGTAGAGCGCGCTGTCCGTGGACCCGGTTTTCAGGCCCGTGGCTCCCTCATAGAAGCGGACCAGCTTGTTGGTGTTCACCAGCTGGGACGCGCCGCCCCGAAGGGAGTCCATCCAGATCGTGGTATACTGGCGGATGTCCGGGTGGTTCAGGATCAGCTCCCGGCTCATGATGGCGATATCGTGGGCGGAGGTGACATGCCCCGCCGCGGGTAGGCCCGTGGCGTTTTGAAAGGTGGTGTCATTCATGCCCAGCTCCTTGGCCCGCTGGTTCATGCGCTCCACAAAGGCCTCCTCGCTGCCGGAGATGGCCTCGCCCAGCGCCACGGCGCAGTCGTTGGCGCTGACCACGCAAACAGCCTTGAGCATCTCATCCACCGTCATCTGCTCGTTCTCTTTCAGCCAGATTTGACTTCCGCCCATGGAGCAGGCGTGGGCAGAGGCCGTCACCATGGTGTCGTAGCTCAAAACGCCGGAGTCAACGGCCTCCATGGTCAGGAGAATAGTCATCACCTTGGTGACGCTGGCGGGCTCCAGCTTGGCGTGCTCATCCTTGGCGTAGAGAATGGCGCCAGTCTCCTTTTCCATCAGCAGGGCGGATGGAGCGGCCACCTCCACGGCGCCGGCGGTGGTGGTCAGCGCCAATACAGCGCAAATCGCGGCCAGGAATTTTTTCATGGTGATCCCCCTTTCATCTCATGGTATGAGACAAGGCGGACATTCATGACAGGCCGGGGAACTTCCGGAGGGATTTTTTGCCTGGTTGCACGCTTTTGTGCAATCAGGCGTTCCGAGCACTCTATATAATAAAAAGGAGGAGCATCCATGCAGCACACAACCAGCCACGAATTAAGCCAGTGGGCGGAGACAGACCGGATTCTACGAGAGGATTTCAACAGCGACAACGCAAAGATTGAGGCGGCGTTAGCAGATCATGCTGCGGCCCTGTCCAGACTGGGCAACTGCAAAATTGAGTACGGCAGCTACACCGGCACCGGCCGGTGCGGCCTCGACAGAAACAGCCTGACCTTTTCAGGATCGCCCCTGGCCGTCATTGTGGTGGACGGTACTTTTGGTTCCCATCTCATCATGCTGCGGGACGCGATCCGCGCCCTGTATCTCTCGTACACCAAAGAGGACATCACCATGGTCAGCCTGCGGTGGGAACCGGAGAACGGCGTCAGCTGGTTTGCAAACACCGCCGAGCAGCAGGCAAACGCCGCTTCCCGCACATATTACTATATTGCTCTGCTTGCCGCCGACGAATGAGCGGAAAAATCCCCGGGCCGAAGCCCGGGGATTTTTCGCCCTAATCAGAGATTTACCATGTCAGGATCAAGAGAAGGTGCAGTCCTGATAGCCGGTACCGTCATTGTTGATCGTCACGGTGTCATTGCCGTCCAGGGTGTTGCTGTTAACTCCGCCGTAAATGTCAGCTGCGGTAATCTGTACCGTTTCGCCGTTAGCCAGCGCGGTGTTGAAGGTCAAAACGATCGTCTTGCCGTTCACAGCCACGTTGGTGATCACTGCACTACTGGTACCAGCAGTTACACTGAAGGAACCAGCTTTCAGAGGAGCAGAGGAAGCCGTCACATTCTGGTTGAAGGTGAGCGTCAGAGTTCTGCCGTCTGCAGAGAGGCCCTTGGCGCTGACAGTCTCGTCCAGAGTCAGCTTCTTGATCGAGGGCTTCGCCACAACATCACTGACCTCGATATCGCCGTTCACGGTGATCCACTGGTCAGCGGCAGCGGCCAAGCTGTTGAACGTGTAGGTCTGGCCGCCCACGGTCACAGTCACATCATAGGACACGTTCTCGTTGCCCGCGGCCACGGTCACAGTCATCTTCACCTGATCTCCGCCGGTGATGTTCTGCACCTTGCTAAACTCCACCAGCAGGGTATCGGTGTAGGTGTTGCCCGCACCGGTAGTGAAGAAGTTGTCGATCTTTGCCGCAGTGCCGGTCTGCGGAGAGCCAGCAGCCACATAGTCAATACCGGCCAGCTCGTTTGCAGTCAGGTTGGTCGTGTTGGCAGTGACGTCGTACAGATCCGTCAGGCTGTTCAGGCCATAGACCGTGACAACCACGAACTGATCGCCCTTGGCGGTGGTGGTCGCACCGGGAACAGTCTGAGCCGCATTCGCAGCAGCGCCCAGAGCGGTCTTGGTGGTTACGTCACCGTTGGTGCCAGTCAGCGTGTAGGTCAGCTTACCGCTAGATGCGTCATCCGTCTTTACGGTGAAGCTCAACTGTGCGGCGCTGCTTGTGGACAGGCTTGCGGTAGGCGTAGCGGCCAGCTTGCCGGTATTCCGATCCTTGGTGTTATCCCAGGAATCCAGATACAGGGTGTTGCCGGTATCGCCGTCCACATACTTCACAGCCACGTTGTTGACCGTGAGACTGACCAGTTCCACAGTCAGTTTAGCGGAGCTATCACCCACAACGCCGTTCCACATGCCAGTGCCAGTGCTGGTTCCGGCAATAAACGTCGTCACGGAGGGCATTGCGATGGTAGTTCCGTTGGCTTTCACCGCCACCGTGTAGGTCACAGTCGCGCCAGGTGCAGCGTACTCAGGCGCCGCCACGGTCCAGTTCACATAGCCAAAGCCATTGAAGTTCTGGACGCTGTAGGTCAGCAGGCCGTCAATGCCGGTCTCGGTGCCAGTGCCGGGCTTCTGGTTGCCGGTGATCAGCTCGGTGTGGTTGACAAACACCACCCACTCGGCAACGCCGTTGGAATCCAGAACCGCGTACACCTCGCCGTCGTACTGGAAGCCGGCAGCGGTGCTGGCGTCAGCCAGATGAGAGATGGCAGAGTCAACGTCGGAGAAATTGGTGGCCACATTGGCCTCGCCGTTCTCGGTCTGGATGGTCACGGCCTTGGCGCCGCTGGTCAGAGCCAGGCCCACGTCGGTGCGGGCGGCGGTGATATACAGGGTGCGGCCCTGCAGGCTCAGGGTGTTAGGATCGTCCCAAATGGTGGTAGCGCTGGGCGTGCTGCCAGCGGCAGAGTTTGTGGTCAAATCGCCCCGCATGTAGTAGACGTCCTGGCCGTCGATCTCCACACGGTTGTCGGTGTAGAGCTTGGTCACGTCCTTGATGGAAACCACATAGTCGCCGTCAAAGCGCAGCTCCTGCACGGTGCCCTTGGTCAGAGCGTCGATGGTGCTCTTATACTTGCTCTTGGCGGTCAGGGTCTGCTTCTCGCCGCCCAGAACCGCATCGAACTCCCAGTAATAGGTGTCGTCCTTAATCTCCTCGCTCTTGGCGCCGGAGACGATATAGGCGTAGTTGGCGGTAGCGCCGCGGGCCTCGCCGATGACGACAGCACCGATCACATAGTAGTCGCTGTCATACACGGTGTAGACCTGGCCCTCAGCCACAGCCTGAGCGTCGTCCACGTCAACGTCGATGTCCACGTTCTGCACACCGGTGTAGACGCCTGTCACCTCAGTGATGGCCTTCGCCAGGGTGTTGGTGGTGTCCACCACGTCCAGGTCCACGGTCAGGAAGACAGTCTCATCCTCGCCGTAAACGCGGTTATTGGTGGTCAGATCGTCCACAACGCTCAGCGCGTCGGTGCGGATGGTGGTTGTCTTGTCGGTCTTTTCATAGGTGGTCTTGGTCATCCGGACGCAGGGCTTCAGGGTATAGGTGCCGTCGTCCTCGGTATAGGTGTACCACTGGTTCAGGTCATAGATACCGTCCTCGCCGTACTTGCCGGCCTGAGCCCACGCGCTGTCACCAGTCTGGAGGCCGTCGCCGAGATCGCTGTAGCCGCCGGTGGACCACTTGATGAAGTGGCTGGCGTTGTGACGTGCATCGCCGGTCAGGTTGTGAACCTTGTCGATGTTCTTGTCGGTATCGGTGACATTGACCTGAATGTTCTTCATGGTGCCGTCCAGGAAGATGGCGCTGGCAGTAGCGGTCTTCACAGACAGGTTGGAAGAATCGCGGTCAAAGCCGGTGATGAACACATAGTTCTTGGTGCCCTCAAACAGCTCTACGCCGACAAAGTAGCCGTTAGCGTCCAGATACACGGTGTAGGTGTTGTCGGTCAGCAGGGTGTCGTTATAGGTGTCCAGCACTTCCTTGTCATAGTAGGCCATGACATTGCGCTTGTACTCCTCACCGCCGGTGGTCAGCTTGGTAACATAGCGGTTGGAGCCAACCTTGTCATTGCCCTCGCTGCTGGCGGAGAACTTGGTGACAGTGGAATCCTCCAGAACTTCGGGGTTGGACACTACGGCAACCTCGCCGTTGTTGTTGTCCTTCCAGGAGATGTTCACCAGATAGAAGCCGTCCTTGGTGACGTCGGTCACGTTGGCGACCTCTTCCACGTCGACGTTATAGGTCTTGGTGGAGTTGACGCCGGTATACACGCTGAGGGGAGCGTACTCCTTGCTCTCGCTGTAGTCGGCGGTGGCCTTGGACAGCCAGGTGTTGATGGACACGAAGGTGATCACGTCCTTGTCGGTGTCCAGATACACCTTGGTCACAACGCCGTCACCGGTAGCGCCCAGGGCGGTGGTGTTGGAGCGCACCATGTCGTCCTTGTCAAAGCGCTTGATGGTGGTGAAGCTGCCGGAGAGGGTGCCTTCGCCCTTGGCGTCGACGCCGTCCACATAGACTTCCAGGTCGTTGTCCTTGATCACGCCGGACTTGAGCAGATCATAGGCGTCCTTGCCGGTCACCTTGGTGGTATATGTCTCGACGATCAGATCGGTGCGCTCATAGGTGCCGATCTCGCTCTTGTCGAAGACCCAGGTGTTGGCGGGGGCCATGAACTTATCGTTGTCATCCTTGCGGACCAGCTTGGGGAAGAACTCCTCAGCGAACTGAACGAAGTCGTCGTCCTTGATGTTGCCGTCCTCGTTGATGCCCTCGGTCCAGGTCACAGGCTTCGCGTTGCCCTGGGAGATGGTCACGTCCACGCCATTGACGTTGGTGGTGATCTTCTGGTCATAGTCCACCATGGTGGCCTTCAGGGTGTTGAAGGCGTACAGGGCGGCCTCCTCACGGGTGACGAAGTCCACGCCGTTGAACTCATCCACCAGGCCCTTGTTCAGGCCGATGCCGATGGCCTGCTTGGCAACGTTGATGGACCAGTTGCCGCCGGTGTAGCCCTCATAGGTGGCGTCATAGCCCAGGGCGCCCAGCAGCATCTTCATGAAGGCATAGCCGGTCAGGGTGCCAGCGGGACGGAAAGAACCGTCGGCATAACCGGAGATGATGCCCTCCTTGGCGCAGTAAGCGATGTAGCCGGAGAAGGTGTTGCTCACAGGCACATCCTTATAGGGAGCGGTGTCTGCGTGCAGCTCCGCTGCGGTGGTGGGGCCCAGGATCAGGTTGCAGATGATCTTGGCCGCAGCCCCACGGGTCAGAGTGTTCTGGGGCTTGAAGCTGCCGTCTTCATAGCCATCCACAACACTGATTTCGGAAATCACGTCGACAGCTTCTTTGTAGTTCAGCTCTTCGTCGTCCGTGAATTCCTTGGCGCCGGCATTGATCGTGACGAGAGACATCATCATGGTCAGCGCCAGCACCAGAGAAAGGAACTTCTTCATGGTTTCCTCCTTTTAGATTTAGCGGAAATTACCGCCATTTTTGTCAAAACTTTGGTCTTCCGCTCCGCCCGGCGCACATACCGTGGCTAGCCGAATCCGTATCTGCTCCGGCCAAAAGCCTCCGCCCTCCGTTTTGCAGTCTCAATGTACCAAGCGGCATTTCTTTTGTCCAGAGATTCCGATTCATTGTAATTTGAATGATAAACGACATGTTTTTATAGATAAAACGTGAAAAATGAATGTAACATTTTGAGGAAAAACCATCCCGCCGGGCAGAACCTGGCCCAAAGCGGCGCCGGATGATCCCAGCGCGCTTTGCAAGGCCGCTCTCCGCCGCGGCAGGACAAAAAAACAACGGGAGCCCGGAGTTTTTCAAATCCTCCGGGCTCCCATCTTTTTTTCAGGCGTTTTTCTTCACTACATACCGCTGTCTCTGCTGCTCAATCTGCCCCGCGTTCACCATCCTCTGCAGGATGGGCCGGCACTGGCGGGGATCAATTTTTAAAAGCCGGGCAATATCCTGGCGGTAGGCGAACCCCTCCCGATCCAAATACTCCAGGATCACCTCCGTCTGCCGTTCGGGAGGCACCACCGCCGAGCTGAGATAATAGCGGGCTCCAATCTGGGTGAGCCGTCCTCTGCGCACCATCTGCTTGAGGCGGTTATAGGCCGTGCTGGCGGAGACCTGCAGCAGCTCCGCCGCCTCATTCCGGGTGATGGACTGATGGCGGCGCAAAAACGCAGTCACCTCGTTCTCCCCGCCCACCCGGATGTCGCAGTCCAGACGCAGGTCCCGCAGGGTGATGTTGTCCAGCCCCGCCCGGACCAGTGCGGTCCGGACAATCTTGGAAAGGCGGGTGCGGTCATAGGGCCGCCCGCTTCTGGGGGCTGTCAGAATGTACACGGCGTCCGGCGAAGCGGCCCGCAAGTCCGACAGCACCCCCAAAACGCCGCTGGTCAGCGGTACAATCCGGTCCGGCAGACGCAGCGTTTCACCGTGAAGCTGATCCCAGCGGAGAGTCACGATCTCCTCCAGCCGCAGCCCCAGCTGCCATGTCAGCCACAGCGTCACGCCAGCCGGGGACAGCCGCTCCGCCTGCAGCAGCTTCCACAGGGCAAATTCATCCGGCGGCTGGGCCTCCTCCCGCCGCGCCCTGGTAGAGACCCTTCTATGTTCCAGATGCTGAGCGAAGTGAACATTCATGGCAGCTGCCTCAATGCCGGTGATCCGGGAGACATACTGCCAGTCCTCTGTCTCCAGCTGCCGCAGGACAAAGTCATGCCGCAGATCAATGAGCCGAACGCCAGTCTGCCCTCCGGCGTCCAGTGCCATCCGGGCAAGGCGGGAAATCGACTGTGGCTTCAGAGGCTTTTGATCCCGGTCTGACAGCACCACCACTTCTGAGCGATGGCTGCGTCCCTCCCGCAAGGCTCTCAGCCAGATTGCCAGTTCCCCTGAAATGGGCACGGTCCGGTCTTTTAAAAGAATCTGATTGTCCAGGAAGTCAATCTGGCCCCAGGTCAGCGTGTGAATCTCATCCCGCAGCAGCCCTGCCTGCCATGCCAGCCGCAGAATCACCCCTGCCGCATTTTCAAAATTTTTTTCTAAAATTTGCTTCATAGCATTTGGGTCCGGGCGGTTGACAATGTATTCCTGCATCGTTGTTCTCCATTTCGATGTTACAACTATGTATCAAATTTTTAATAGCTGTACGAATCAGATTTTTTTGAAATTGATAGAAATCTGTAGGAAAGCCCGTTGTCTTTTGATTCCAGAATGTTACAATTATGGAATACCATGTACATCTTTTTATTATCGCCCTGTAATCCTTGTGCCACAACGGATTCAAGGTTTTCCATATTGGAAAAATACACCTAAAGATAACAAAAATCAATATCTTTTCACACATTTTTTATTCACCCCCGCCACGGTAGACTTGAAAAAAAGGAGCGTGACAAGCATGACAACACAAGAGCGGAAGGCTGTCGGCCATCGGTTACGCCAGCAGCGCAACCGGCTTGGACTGACCAGGGAGCAATTTGCAGAACTGGCAGATATTGGTGCGGGTTATTACGGACAGCTTGAGGTGGGGACCTCACAGATGTCGGTTGACACTCTGATCAAGCTCTCCAGAACCTCCCGGCTTTCTATGGAATACATTCTTCTAGGAGACGTGCCCCAGGAGCAGGACCTGACCCCTCTTCAGGCAATGTTGGCCCGCTGCACCCCGCGGGAACTGCATCTGGCAGAAAAAGTTCTGCAGCTATTTTTGCTACGCGGCGATATTTAGTCCTTTTCCTGCGCCCGCTTTTGGAGTATAATAAAAAAGCTGCCATGCTTGGCACATGATTCCGGCCGCGCTGCCGGGGCATCTGTCCGCAAGGCAATTTTCCTGTGCATACGGTGCGAAGGAGCAGCCCGCCGCAGCGCTGGATGGCGCTCCGGCTGACGCCGGGCGGGCTTTGGAAATCAACAAGGCGGAGGAACCATCATGAATCACAATGAAATGCTGCTTTTGAAACTGGGCGAGGTCGTCCTGAAAGGATTGAACCGCAGGTCCTTTGAGGATAAGCTGGTGTCCAATGTGCGGCGGCGACTGAAGTCTCTGGGCAGCTTCCAGGTCTATGTCCGCCAGAGCACCATCTACGTAGAGCCGCAGAAGGAGGAGTGCGACATGGCCGCCGCCCTGGCCGCCGCCCGGCAGGTGTTCGGCGTCGTCTCTGTTGTGCGGGCGATCCCTTGCGAGAAAACGGTGGAGGCCATCACCGCCGCCGCCCAAGCCTATCTAGCCGATGAATTTGCCGCCGCCCGCACCTTTAAGGTAGAGAGCCGGCGGGCAGACAAGAGCTTTGCCCTGAACTCCATTCAAATCTCCCAGGAGGTAGGCGGCAATCTGGCGGACGCCTTTCCCCATGTAAAGGTGGACGTCCACCACCCGGATCTGACGGTTCACGTGGAAATCCGCGAAAAGCACGCCTATGTCCACGGACCTGCCATTTCCGGGGCCGGGGGGCTTCCTGTGGGCACCGGCGGACACGCCGTGAGCCTGCTCTCCGGCGGACTGGACAGCCCTGTATCCTCCTGGATGATGGCCCGCCGGGGCGTACAGCTGGAGATGGTCCATTTCGTCTCCCCGCCCTACACCTCTCAGCAGGCTCAGGACAAAGTGGTGGAGCTGGCCCGCCTGCTCACCGCCTACTGCGGCGCCATGCTGGTGCATATCGTCCCCTTCACAGAGATTCAGGAGGAGATCCGCCGCCGCTGCCCGGAGGAGTACTTCACCCTCATGATGCGCCGCTTCATGATGCGCATCAGTCAGGCTGTGGCGAAGAAGGCCGGCGCCCACGCCCTAGTCACCGGTGAGTCCCTGGGGCAGGTGGCCAGCCAGACCATGCTGGCCCTGGGCGTCACAGAGGACGTGGTGAGCCTGCCGGTGCTGCGGCCCCTCATTGGCATGGACAAGGTGGAGATCATCCGGACCGCCCGAGAGATCGGCACCTATGAGACCTCGATCCTGCCCTATGAGGACTGCTGTACGGTCTTTACCCCCCGGCACCCGGCTATTCGCCCTCGTCTGGAAGATGTCCGGGCGGCGGAGGCCGCGCTGGACGTGGATGCCCTGGTAGCCAGAGCCCTGGAGGGGGAGACCTGGGTTCGTGTCAAACCCTAAGTGTGCGGCATGGACGGATGGAGCATTTCTGAGCAAAGAGGGGGGGATTCTATGTCACATACTGCCGAAATTATTGCCGTCGGCACTGAACTGCTGCTGGGAAACATCGCCAACACCAATGCCCAGGAGATTTCCGAGAGCCTCTCCACCCTGGGCATCAATGTCTTCTGGCACACTGTGGTGGGCGACAACCCCATCCGGCTGAAGGAGGCTCTGGATATTGCCCGCCGCCGGGCGGATATTCTCATCACCACCGGCGGCCTAGGGCCGACCTATGACGACCTGACCAAGCAGACCATCTGCGAGGTCTTCGGCAAGCCCCTGGTTCTGCACCGGGATATTTTGGAGGAAATCCGGGAATTTTATGAGGGAACTGTGCATGCCCCCATGCCGGAGAACAACACCCAGCAGGCAGAGCTGCCGGCGGGCTGTGTGATCTTTGAGAATCCTGTGGGCACTGCCCCTGGCTGCGCCTTTGAGCAGGACGGCGTTCACGTGCTCATGCTGCCGGGACCGCCCCATGAGATGCGCACTATGCTGCGCCGCCATGCGCTTCCCTATCTGCGCGCGCTCTCCTCTGAAATCATTGTCTCCCATGACGTGATGACCTTTGGTATGGGGGAGTCCTTTGTGGACCAGCTTCTCCATCAAAAAATGGCCGCCATGAGCAATCCCACCCTCGCAACTTACGCCAAGCCCTTCGAGGTCCGGCTCCGTGCTACCGCCAAGGCCAGGAGTCAGGAGGCGGCGGAGGCCATGCTGGCCCCGGTTGTGGAGGAAGTCCGTGCCGTCTTGGGTCCTGTGGTCTATGGGGTGGACGTCTCTGGTCTGGCGGAGTGCTGCTTTGCACACCTGCTGCGGCGGGGGCTCACGCTTGCCACCGCTGAGAGCTGCACCGGCGGCCTGGTTGCAGAGCAAATCACAGCTCTGCCGGGCGCATCCAAGATTTACCGCGGCGGCGTTGTCAGCTACTGGACCAGCGTTAAACAGGGTATGCTGGGGGTCCCCCAGGAGATCCTGGATGCGGATGGTCCCGTGTCGGAACCCTGTGCCCGGGCGATGGCGGAGGGCGCGCGGCGGATCACCGGGGCCGACCTTGCCGTGTCCGTTACCGGCGTAGCAGGGCCGGAGCCAGATGAGCGGGGTGTTCCTGTGGGAATCGTTTACATCGGTCTAGCCACACCAGACGGTGTCTTTTGCCGCTGCGTGGATACCGGGAAGCGGCAGCGAAGCCTGCTGCAGGGCTTGGCCGCCAACCACGCCTTTGACGTGGTCCGGCGCTATCTGACTGGGCTTCCCATCAAGCTATAAAAACATCCCGCACCTCTGAGAGGTGCGGGATGTTTTGCTATGCAGGCAGATTATGAGCAGCTGACATACGCTCCTGCATCTGCGGCGCGCTGAATGGAAACGCAAATGTTCATATACGTTGCTTGCGGCAACGGGTCATTCCTCGTACAATGTTGTTAGAAAATCAAAAGGAGGATCTAATATGTTAAGTGAAAATATACGGGCAATGAGAAAGTCGAAAGGACTTTCACAGCAAGAACTTGCTATGAAGTTGAATGTTGTTCGGCAAACCATTTCAAAATGGGAGCAAGGACGATCTGTTCCCGACTCAGATATGCTCATTCTGATATCAGAGGCCTTGAAAATCCCAGTTAGCACATTACTGGGAGAAACGATTGCGGAGACTCAGGTTGATGATTTAAAAGCAATTTCAGAAAAACTAGAGATTATAAATTTACAGCTTGCACAAAAAAACGTTGAAAGGCGAAACAGGATTCAAGGCTCCCTCATAGTACTCTGTTCTATGATCGTAGTCATTTCAGCAGTTTTCATGGTATTAAACAGTCCTTATTTAAGCTGGGATTATCATGACCCTGAAACTGCTGTTCTGGGAGTGGGGTTTCATATATTGGAGTGGCTATTTGTTCGAATAGCGCCTATCATATTTGCCGGGGCAGTCGTTGGAATTTTTTTTACACGAAAGAGCAGGTGAAACGATTCGGATTTTAGAGCAACCATCAAATTAAAAAGGACCCTTTATCAGGGTCCTTATCAGGGTCCTTTTTTCTAATTTACATGGTCCGCTCATTCCATGATGGTAACATGAGTATCATTTTACACTCCAAGATACTGGAAAGTATCGTATGGATGCGGGCCATCTTCATTCCGAATCCGCAAAAAACTCTTTTACCACGGCGTTCCAGTCTGTCAGGCACAGCTGCCCCACGTCAAAGGCCTGCGCCAGATTCTTTCTCGTTTGTATGGCTTCCTGGTCCAAATACCAGGCCACCAGCTCGCTCCCGTCCTGCCCTGAGCCGGTAAGGTAGGCACAGGCGTAACGGGTGGAATAATGCTGCTCACCGCTCGCCATCAGTTCCCCCAGCTCTTCTGCGGACAGTGTGCGCTGCCGGCCGCTGCTGTCCCAAACGGAGGGCGCGGTGTCCAGCAGCAGTGTCAGCTTGCTGGTGTCGATTCCATCCTGCAGCAGCGCCAGTGCATAATAGACCTCCTCCAGCGGACTGACCGGTGCGGTGGAAAAGCCATCATCGTGGCTCTCATAGGAACCCACCCGCAGCACCAGATGGTCCGCCGCCCGAGCCAGTTCCTCATAATCGTAGCCATCGTACGCCTTGCCTGCCCAAGTGGGGGCCTCTGCCACCAGATACAGCGAAAGCTCTCCCAGCTCGGCAGCCAAAGCCTTTGTCAGCTGAGTCATGTCCCGCTTTTTCTCCCCCTTGAGCTGGGGAATGTCCAGAAAGAGCCCGTCATAGCCGCTCTCCTTCACGGTCTGTGCCAGCATCTTGGCCGTCTCCTGGATATCCGCATCCAGGGCCGATGGGCCGCCGTCAAGAGATAGCAGGGCCTTGGCCCCTGCCTGATGTGCCGCATCCAGCATCTGTCCGGCAGCTTCCGCCTGGATGGAGCCAGTAATCATGGGCCGGCCTCCCGCGCCAATCAGCCGTCCTGCGGGAACCACCACGACGTTCAGGCCGGTCATATCCGCCATCTCGCCATATTCCGATGCGGAGAGCATCGCCAACGTCTCCGGCTCAGAGCTGTGGAGCTGATCGTAGAGGCGCATCAGAATGACCGCAACCTGTTCCCGGGATGCAGTTTGATCCGGAGCGAATACCGTACCACTGGTGCCGTCCATCAGGCCCATGTCGTGGGCCATGGTGATATAACCGGCGCTGCTGGTGACATCCTGAAAGGGCGTGGGCAGCTCCTGCACCAGTCCGGCAATGGTGCCGTAACCCAAGGCCCGCACCAGCATCACCGCCAGTTCCTCCCGGGTTATGGGATCGTTGGGCCGGAAGTCTTTTCTCTGGTCTGTAACAGCACCGTGGTCATAGGCAGCCTCTACAGCGCCGGCGTACCATACATTGACAGGCACATCCTGAAACGTGGCCTGATCGGGAACCGGGGTCTCCCACCCGAAAAAGCGGCACAGCACCACAGCAAAGGCCGAGCGGGTCATCTCCTCACCCATGCCAAACTGGCTGGCACTCTTTCCCTGGAAGAATCCCAGACTCACACATCTCTCGATGCTCTCCGCCGCCCAGTGACCGGACGGGACATCCCGAAAGCCTGCCGCGGAAGCGGGAATCACCGCCGCGGTGGATAGCACCGCCGCCAGCAGGAAACACGCCATAGCGCGCCGCAATGCTTGTCTCATCATCTCATTCCTCCCTATGGAGCTGATTCTTACATGTATTTTGGAATATGATGCGGAATATTATACCAGATTTTCTTCCATTCGTCAAACTGCCGCACTTCTTCAGACGCAGATGCGGCCAGATTTACGATCCGGAAATGGTCTAAATCCGTTGTAATCATCCAGACGCCGGGTCTGTAGAGGTTGTCACAGAGCCCTCAAAAGAGCGTTCGTAAAAGGATGGCCAGCAGATTGCCTCGACTGTGCATCGAAAGCCGCACCTCAGGCGCTCCATGCACGGAAATTCAGCTCTTAAATCGCATCCATCAAAAGGTGGGGAAAGTCGAAAGAAGGCCGGGGGGCAATCCCCTCGGCCTCCAGCTATTACAGATATTGTTCCAGCACCGCGGCAAAGGTCTCCGGCGGCAAGACCCCCACCTTCCGTTCTATTTCCTTTCCGTTTTTCAAGAACACCACCGTCGGGATGCTCATGATCCCAAAGCGGCGGGCCAGCTCCGGCTCCTCGTCCACATTGACCTTTCCTGTCACAACCCTGTCCCCATACTGTTCCGCCAAGGCTTCCACAGTGGGGGTAAGCATCTTGCAGGGGCCGCACCAATCTGCCCAGAAATCCACCATGGCGAGAGGCGCCGCCTCTACAACCGCGTCAAACTCCGCTGTTTTCAAATGCTGAACTGCCATTTTGATGACTCCTTTTCTTTTGATTTTCTGATCGCTTTCCTTCCAAATAGGCCGCGGCGCTCTGACCAGCCACCAGCCCCTCTCCCACCGCTTTGGAGACTTGAAGCGCTCCGCCCGTACAGTCTCCCGCCGCAAAGACACCCGGCAGGTTCGTGGCCATGCGCCGGTCCGTGCGCACATAGTCCCCCTCCAGCTCCAGCCCCTGAAAGAGGTCTGTAGGCGCCATGGTGGGCCGCAGGAGGAACACGCCTTCCGCCGTCACGGTTTCGCCATCGCAGGTGACGGCCGAGACCCGATCCCCGCCTGTGATCGCACAGGTTCGCGGATGGTCAAAATAGGTGACGGAGCAGCCGATGCCGGTCAGAAATTCCGCCTCCTGCCGGGCGGTGTCGCTGTATCCCAGCACCGCTACGCTCTTTCCCCGGTAGAGCATCCCATCGCAGGTGGCGCAGTAGCTGACGCCCCGGCCCAGGAATTCTGCTTCGCCGGAAAATTTCCGCCCACGGGCCACCCCTGCCGCCAGGACCAGGGCCCCGGCGTGCTCCATGTCGCTGCCGATGCTGACATACCAGTCGTCCCCCATCCGGACGGTGCTGAGGACCTTGCCGGTCCGGAACTCCGCACCGGCAGCCTCAGCGTGGCGGCGGAAACTTGTCAGCATTTCCGCCCCAGATATCCGGGGCATTCCCAGGTGATTATCCACCAGCTTGGACCGCCACAGGGGATTTTCCTCCAGCGGGTTGGACACCACCAGCACCCGCTTGCCCCGTGCGCGCGCATTCAGCGCCGCAGACATCCCGGCAGGACCGCCGCCAATCACCAACACATCATAGGACATAGACTGCCGCCTCCTCTCCTGTCAGGGCTGCCATCAGCCGGGCCATCCGCTGGGAGGACACCCGATAATAGACCTCATTGCCCACCCGCTCGGCCTCCACAATCCCCGCAGAGCGCAGCCGCTGCAGGTGCTGAGACGTGCAGGATTGGCTTACGCCGGTTCTGTTTTCAATGCAGCGAACGTTGTGGCACCCCTCTGTCAGCAGTCCGTGAACGATCTGCAGCCGGATGGGATGGGCCAAGGCCTTAAGCAACATGGCCTCCTCTGCATAGTCTATGTATGTTTCCATGGATTTCACACCCTTCATTGTCCATGATATTAGATTATCACGATATTCTAAGATGTAAAGTAGCTTATGCAACAGAAGAAAAATTCTGCCGCGCGGTTGCTTTTACCTCCGGAGTTTGATACACTAAAGACGCTATATAAGAGAGGGGAGCCGGCGGCAAACCCACCGGCTCCCTATATCAAACAAAGCGGCGGTGCCACACCCGGGGGCGGACGCTGCGCGAAGCTTCGGGGGCATCCTGGCCGCTTGCAACATCCTATGCGCCCTTTCCTCCCGCCGTCACCGGCACCTTCCGGCCCGTCCCGCCGGAATTGTCACCCAACCAAGAGAAAAGAGGTCCTTTCCATGATTAAGATCGCCCCATCCATTCTCTCCGCGGATTTTGCAAATTTGGAGCGGGATATCCGCCGCGTGGCCTCCGCCGACTATCTGCATGTGGACGTGATGGACGGCATGTTTGTCCCCAACATCTCCATCGGCATCCCTGTTGTCCAGTCTATCCGCCGCGTGACGGATATGGCGCTGGATGTCCACCTGATGATCGTGGAGCCGGTGCGGTATGTAGAGGCCTTCTGCGACGCCGGCGCCGATTTGGTGACGGTCCACGTGGAGTCGGACACGCCAGAGAAGATCCAGTCCGCCATCGACCGGATTCACGCCCGGGGCAAACGGGCCGGCGTGGTGCTCAAGCCCAAAACCCCGGCAGAGGCGGCGCTCCCCTATCTGGAGCAGGTGGAACTGATCCTGGTAATGACGGTGGAGCCGGGGTTTGGCGGTCAGAAGTTTATGTCGGATCAGATGCCGAAAGTCGCCGCCCTGCGCCAGCTGATTGACGAGAGGAACCCTGCCTGCGAGCTAGAGGTGGACGGCGGCGTGGCCCCAGACACCTGCCGGGCCTGTATCGACGCCGGCGCCAACGTGCTGGTGGCGGGCAGCGCGGTCTACAAGGCGGAGGACATTCCCGCCCGCATTCTGGAACTGAGAGGATAACTGATGAGAGATCTGGACCAATTTCCCCGCGTGAAGCTGGGCGTGTTCCCCACGCCCCTCTATCGGCTGGAAGCCATCAGCGCCAAGTACGGCCGCAATATCTGGATCAAGCGGGATGATCTTTGCGGCGTGGCCCTCGGAGGCAACAAGGTCCGCAAGCTGGAATACCTGCTGGCTCAAGCCCAGACCCAAGGCTGCGACACGGTGTTCACCACCGGCGGCGCCCAGTCCAACCATGCCATGCTGACCGCCGCCTGCGCCGCCCGCCTGGGGATGCGCTGCATCCTGCTTTTGAAAAAGCGGGGCGTGACGGACCACAGAGGCAATCTGATTCTGGACGACATCTACGGAGCCCAGGTCCGCTTCCTGGACACCGACAGCTATGACGATATCTACGCGGAGATGGACCGTCTTGGCGCAGAGCTGGCCGCAGCGGGCCGCAGGGCCTATCACATTCCCGTTGGAGGTTCCACAGCTCTGGGCGCCCTGGGGTATGTGAACTGCGTGCGGGAGCTTCGCCAGCAGGGCGCATCCGTGGGCCACATCGTCTCCGCCACCGGCTCCGGCGGCACCACCGCCGGAGTGCTGCTGGGCGCCCGATGGTATCTCCCCGGCGTCAAGGTCACCGGCATCGGCGTGGATGACGACCCCTTTGAAGAGATTGTCCCAAGGCTGGCTGACGGCGCGGCGGCGCTTTTGGGCCGCGCTCCCTCCGGAACCCCGGACGATTTCCGCATGGTTTATCACCTGGGCCAAGGCTATGCTATCCCCAACCCGGAGGACACCCCCTATATCCAGGAGCTGGCCCGGATGGAGGGCATTCTTCTGGACCCTGTATATACCGGCAAGGCCTGGAGCGGCATGCTGCGCCTTTTGGAAGCCGGCGGCTTTCCCGGTCAGGAGGATATTCTGTTCCTCCACACTGGCGGCGCGGCAGCGCTCTTTGCCATGGACCTAGCCTAGGGAGAGCAGATCTGCCGCAGTTTCTCACCCGTGTCACCGGCAGACTTCTGCCAGGGCGGCGGGGAGAATTTTCGCCGCATACAGAAGGCGAATGGCCCTGCAGGGGTGGAAGCATCGCCTCGGGAAGCGGTGAACATGATTTTCAATTTGTTGTTTGCAGCAGGCAAACAAGGCAAAGGAGCAGCAAAAGATGGAACACTTTCCCGCCCCGCTGGAAAAGCTGGTGGAGCAGTTCGCCCGTCTGCCGGGCATTGGCGGCAAATCCGCACAGCGGTTGGCTTTCTTCGTGCTGGGCCTGCCGGAGGAAGAGGCCCGGGAGTTTGCCGACGCCATTTTGGACGCCAAGCGCAGTGTAACCTGCTGTCCGGTGTGTCAGAACTTTACTGCCGGAGGGCTGTGCCCCATCTGCGCCTCTCCCAAGAGGGACGGCTCCACCATCTGCGTGGTGGCGGACCCCCGGGACGTGGCAGCCATGGAGCGTTCCCGGGAGTACAACGGACATTATCATGTCCTCCATGGTGTGATCTCTCCCATGAACCACGTGGGGCCGGACGACCTCTCCATCAAATCCCTGGTGGAACGCGTGGCCAAGGGCGGCGTACAGGAGGTCATCATGGCCACGAACCCGGACACCGAAGGGGAGGCCACCGCCATGTATATCGCGCGGCTGCTGAAGCCTTTTGAAGTGCGAGTCACCCGTCTGGCCTATGGTATTCCTGTGGGCGGGCATCTGGAATTTGCCGATGACGCCACGCTGATGCGGGCCCTGGAGGGGCGCCGGGAAATCTGAATCCTGCAAAAGCATCAGCCCGGCGCGTCTACGCCGGGCTGATGCCTTGCTCAGAAACGGAAAAGGGCCGGAACCGTCAGGGTTTCCCCGCTTCCAGGAGATCAAAGACTGTTTGGAACGCAGAGGGGGTTCCAATAGTCCGTCAGCCCGATCTCATACGGAACTTGTTCCCCCAAGCTGAGCGGCCCGGCGCAGATGCGCCGGGCCGCTTTTCCATTACATCAGGTTATAGAGAATCTTGGCCATCTGGCCCCGGGTGATGTTGGCCTGGGGCTTGAAGCTGCCATCGGTATAGCCGCTGATCACGCCCTGAGCCACCATGGTCTGGATATAATAGGTGGCATAGGCAGGGATGGAGCCGGCGTCGGTAAAGGTCAGCTCCGCCGTGGCATAGCCCTTTTCCTGGGTGCGGCCAATCATGGTGGCGGCCTGGGCCCGGGTCAGGGAGCTGTTGGGATTGAAATACAGCTTTCCGTCGCTGCCGGTGGTGCCGTTGATAATACCCTCCGTATAGAGCGCCTTGATGGCGGGGAGCGCATAGTCCGCGATTTTGCTGTGATCGGCAAAGGGCAGCGTCACACTGGCGTACTGGCTCTCGTCCAGCCCCAGGTACCGGTAGAGCATCACGGCGAACTGGGCCCGAGTAATATTCTGATTGGGCTTGAAGGTGCCGTCCGCATAACCGGTGGTGATTCCGGCCGTGTACAGGTAATCCACATAGGTGGCAGCCCAATAGTCTTTGGTGTCTGAGAAAACCGGGGTCCAGTCGCTGGCCGCGGAGATATCGTAGGAGGCCCGGCCGATATTACCGGAGGCGTCCTTCGCTGTTATAGTGACCCGGTGAGCGCTGCCGTCAGCGGCGGGCAGCACGGCGGAGATGGCGCCAGTGGAGGCGTTGTAGCTGAAGGTCACAGGCTTCCCGTCATAGGTCACTGTGATGGAGCCCTGGGGCAGCACGCCGTCCACCGCGTCGGTGACTGTGCCTGTGAGGGACGTCCCGCTGACGCTCACGCTGACAGACGGCACTGCCGTGTCTACAATGTTATCAAAGCTGGCCACGATCTGGTCCAGGTAGATGGTGCCGGTACGGGACGTATCGGTGTCAGCCAGACCATGGTCTGTTGGGGCGCTGATCCGCAGCCCCTGAATGGAAAGTGTTCCGGGAACGGCAGAGAGGGAAACAGACACCTGTTTCCAGCCGGTGAAGTCCAGCGCAGTGATTGTCAGAGGCTGATAACCCGTTGTGCCGTCATCATACAGCAGGCTCAGAATGTTGCCGGAGCCGTCTCCGTAAACCCAGAGACTTAGGCTGGTATAAATCTGGCTTCCCAGGCTGGTGGGGCTGGAGGCCCTCCACTCCGCGCTATAGGCGCCGTCATCGTTGGTTTGGGTCAGGTCATAGTCCAGCTTGGCAGAACCGCTTCCAATCCGCACCGTGTCTGCATTGTGGTTGAGGCTGAAGTCCATGGCGCTGCCGCTGCCCCGGAAAATCGTGCTGGTACCCTCAAAATCCTCCACCGTCTGCAATGCCAGATTGGACACGGTTACAGTGACCGAGGCGGTCACATTGCCGGCTGTTGCGGTGATGGTACCGGTGCCTGGGGTGGTGGCGGTAAAATTACCCTGCTGATCAATCGTGCCGATTCCGCCGTTGACCTCCCAGGTAAATGCTCCTGGATCTGCCTTCAGAGAGATGCGGTTGTAAGCGGCGGAGGCTGTCAGCTGGGTGACGCTGCCGGGCGCGGCGCTCAGCGTTGTGATCGCCGTGCTGCTGGTATTGCGGATCACCACATCTGTCGGATTGGCAATGGCGTGGATGGTTGTCGTTCCCTCCCGGCCTCTGGACTCTGCTGTTACCACAATATCTCCGCCGGACCGGGGCGTTGTCACAACGCTGCCATTGACCTCACCCTCAGAGACGGAGAGGCTGTAATCCCCGGACATGGGAATGAAATTGGTGTCAATGGCGGCAGCGGAAATATTCACGGTGCTGCCGGCCAGAACATAGTCATAATCCGCACTGACATAGAAGTGGCTCAGCTCTCCGCTGGGCGTGCTGTCTGCCACCAGGAAAACCTGGTTGGTCACGGAGCGCTCACTGCCGTCAGACGGCTTGTTGATGGTGCCGGAGGTCAGCTGGTCCGGCTCTGTGACCGTGAGCGTCGTGGAGCCGCCGCCGTCCAGACACAGGGCCGTCACACAGCCCAGCTCAATCAGCCGCTGGGCCACCTGAGTCATCGTGGCTCCGATGGAATGTCCGGACCTGCGGCCGTCAATGGTGTAGAACACCAGCGAGCCGTCCGCCTTTTGTCCAACGGCGGTACGGGGCGCCGAGCCAGCCTGCAGGCCAGAGACCACTGCGCCGTTTTCTACCAGGGAATACAGCGCACCCAGCGCATACTCCACATCGTCCCACCCGCTGTTGGCAGACGTGGCGGTGAGTACAATCTGGCTGCCCACAGGGATATTTTTCAGTGCGTCCACATAATAGGCGTCCGACTGCAGGTTTGCTGAAAGCACCACCTGATTTTCTCCGATGGCAGTGGCCGACGTTGCCTCCAGGACCTGCTCCACCTGCAGTGTCACAGATTCTCCGATGGAGAGCCGGCCATCCACAATGGTGCAGATGACATCCACACCGGCCTCGGTGTTACCGGTGGTGTGGCGGCTGTTGAAATCATGGGTATAGAGGTAGATACCGCCGGTGGAAACCCGGGCCTTATTAACGCCGGTAATCTTGCGCACCAGCGCGGCACCGTCTTCACCGGCATAGCCCAGGTCCGCCTGGACTGTCACAGCCGGCTTTCCTAGAATAGCGGTACCGTCCGCCCGGAACCCGATGGCATAGTATCCGGCGTCGCTGCTGCGCAGTTCTCCGTCTGTCACCACAATGCCGATGGGCAATCCTGTGTTGACATTAAAGAAATCGCCGTTGATGCCGGCCACCACCCGGTATCCCTCCGCCTCCAGCTCCCGGGCGGCGGAGGTCACAGTGCTTCGGCTCGTCAGCACGGAGCCCGCAGTAACGATTGGCACCACAGCCCCATTGGGGCTGTATGTAATCAGGTTTTCCGTCCGCCTGTCAGAGTAAGCCGTGCTCCAGAATACGTTGGTGGAGAGCTGCGTCTGATCGTGCAGCTGCGTGTCCTTTGCGGTCAGATCCTCGCCCAGCGCCTCCGAGGCCGCGGCGGGCAAGGCCAGTGCGCACAGCAGCGCCGCCGCTGTCAGCGCTGATAAGGTCTTGCGAAAAAGTTGTCTCATAGGTGTCCTCCAAATGTCCGCTTGTTCATAGGCTGGTCTACATAACATTTTTAAGCATAGCACAGATTCCTGTGAAAGTAAATGTCAAATCCGAAACAATTTTTAAGGGTCCCGGGGCCTTTTTCTCTCTGACCAGCTTCCCCGCTCCGCACAAAAAAACGTGAGGGGCTTACGCCCCTCACGTCAGGCTGTTTGTACTTAAACTCAGCACTTCTCCACAATGACCGTGGTGGCCATGCCGCCGCCGATGCACAGGGTCGCCATACCCTTCTTGGCATCGTCGCGCTTGAGCATCTCGTGAATCAGCGTCACGACAATCCGGGCGCCGGAGCAGCCGATGGGATGGCCCAGGGCGATGGCGCCGCCGTTGACGTTGACCTTGCTCAGATCGAAATCCAGCTCACGGGCCACAGCCACACACTGTGCGGCAAAAGCCTCATTCGCCTCAATCAGGTCAATATCCTGGATGGTCAGGCCGGCCTTCTTCATTGCCTGACGGCAGGCAGGCACAGGTCCAACACCCATGATCTTGGGGTCCACACCGCCCTGGCCCCAGCCAATCAGCTTGGCCATGGGCTTAAGGCCGTACTTCTCCACAGCCTCGCCGGAGGCCAGGATGATGGCGGCAGCGCCGTCGTTCAGGCCGGAGGCGTTGGCGGCGGTGACGCGCTGCTCATGCTTGCGGGCGTCCGCCTCGTGGACCTTGGTAGGCTCGAAGGTATGAACGATCTCATCCTCCACGCCCTCAGGGCCCACAGGGAACGCGCCCCGGAGCTTGGAGATGCTCTCCACCGTGACGTTCTCCTTCGGATACTCATCCCGCTTGAACTCCACGGTCTCCTTCTTGACCTTCACCGGCACGGGAACAATCTCGTCATCAAAGCGGCCGGAGTCCCGGGCGGCGCAGGCCTTCTGCTGGGAGGAGGCGGCGAACGCATCCAACTCCTGGCGGGTAATGCCCCACACGTCGCAGACGTTCTCAGCAGTGGTGCCCATGTGATAGTTGTTATAGGCGTCCCACAGGCCGTCCTTGATCATGGTGTCCACGATCTTCTTGTCGCCCATGCGGGCGCCCCAGCGGGTGTCGGGGCTGGCAAAGGGCGCCTGGGACATGCTCTCGGTGCCGCCGCAGAGGATCATCTCCGCATCGCCGGCCAGAATGGTGCGGGCTGCCTCGATCATGGTCTTCATGCCGGAGCCGCAGACCATGTTCACGGTGTAGGCGGGGACGGAGTAGGGCACACCGGCCTTGACAGCCACCTGGCGAGCCACGTTCTGGCCCAGGCCAGCGGACAGCACATCGCCGAACATGACCTCGTCAATGTCAGCAGGGTTTACGCCGGCGCGCTTCATGACCTCTTTTGCCACGATAGCGCCCATCTCCGTGGCGGAGGTGTTCTTCAGGGCACCGCCAAAGGAACCGATGGCAGTTCTGCAGCAATTCACAACATAAAGATCTTTCATAAACTACGGCCTCCATTTTCTTGTTTTTACAGACGGCGCTGCCGCCTTTGGTTTGCGGGGGTTGAGACTATGCCAGTGTTGATGGCTTGCTGCGGCAAGCCACCCGCTTTGAAACCTTACAGCGCCAATTATAGTGGATTTTCCGCTCCCCGTCAATGGAAATCTGACCATATCTCCATTTTTGTTAAATAATTGACAAATCCGCCTTCCTTTTCGTCAGATTGACTAAACTTTCACAAGCATCCCGTTACGTTCCGCTGCCCTGGCGTCCCTGCCGCCAGGCATCGTAGAACGCGGCGGGGTCCAGATCCGTATAAGCCTGTGTGGTGGTCACAACGGAATTCTCCGCAGCAGAGGCCAGGAGGCTTTCAAAATAGCGGTCCATGAGGGCGGCCGTGTCCAAAGGCAGCCGCAGCAAAATGGAGAATCCCTCCTCGGATTCCACAATGCCGGAGCACTGACCTTCCTCCAGGGCCGCTGCCGCCTCCAGCAAGGATGCATCCAGGGAATCGTCTCCTGGCAGAACGGTCCGTGGACCCAGTGTGTCCGCGCTGCCCGCCGTCAGCTCCGAGAACTTTGCGGTTTGGTCCTCTGCGCTGTTCAGCTGGGAAAACAGCTCCGCCGCCCTCTGGCTGGCACTCTCCCGGTCTTCTCCCATTGGAACCAAGATGCGATTCAGTGTGATCGCCCCCTGCTCCTGCCCATACGTCCGCAGGTCCTCCGCCGCTGGGGCCAGGGCACTGTCCGCTGTGTGATAGAGCTGATAAAGCTCTGTATAGAGCCATCCCACTTGCTCCAGCTCCTGCATCTGCTCCTGCCCCAGGCCTAAATCCGGCAGGGCCGCAGGCGTCTGCGCCTCCATCTCCGCCACACAGCCATATTTCTCCGCCCAATTTTCTACGGTAGCGTACAGAGCCGTGTCTGCCAGGGCTTGATCCTTGGCATAGTCCGCCAGAGTCCCTCCTGATACCGGCGCAGCCCAGTCCAGCGTCACCTCAGATTCCGTATAGCTCTGGGCAATTTGATCGCAGGTATAGGCCAGCCAGTAGAGATACCTCCAGGCCGGGATTTCCCGATTGTCAATCGTCAGAAGATGCTCGGTCCCATCCAGGCCTGCTGCTGTCTCCAAAAGTGACATCTGGCCCCCGCTCTCCTCCGGCTCGCCGCCGCAGGCGGTGAGGCAGAGGCACAGCAAGAGGGCCAGAGCAATCGCACGTATGTTCATGCTTCCACTCCTCCCCACAGGTTGTCCCTTCATGTATATGCGGGGAGGGCCATGGATATGACGCCGGAATCTGAATAGGGAGGAACGCTTCTTAGGACTCGCCGCCAGCCAGCCGCAGGTCCTCCACCAGGGTCCTGGCGGTTTCCAGCACGTCCGCGCCCGGGGAGAGCTTCAGCGTCAGGGCTGGGGTGTCCCCGGCGGCGATGGTCAGCCGGCCCTTGTACTTGTGCAGGCCGCACACTGTCACCAGGGCCTCGGGGCGAAAGACGCCCAGGGTAAATTTCAAAACATCCTTGCGTTGGGAGATGTCGGCCACGCCAGAGCGGGCCGCAGCCGCACGCAGCAGCGCCACATCCAGCAGCGCCAGCACGCTTTTGGGCGCCTCGCCGTAGCGGTCCAGCATCTCGTCCAGCAGGTCCGAGGCGTCCTCGTCGCTGCGGATGGCGGCGATGCGGCGGTACAAATCCATTCTCTGCTCCGGAGAGGGCACATAACGGTCCGGAATATGGGCGTTGACCGTAAGATCCGCAGAGCACTCCGTTTCGATCTGCTTCTCCTGGCCCTGCTCCTCCAAAACCGCCTCTTCCAGCAGCTTCAAATAGAGATCATAACCCACGGTCATGAGATAGCCGGACTGCTCCGGCCCCAGCAGGTTGCCGGCCCCCCGGATCTCCAGGTCCCGCATGGCCACCTTGAAGCCGGAGCCGAACTCCACATACTCCCGGATGGCCGCGAGGCGCTTGGCGGCGTTCTCCTGCAAGACCTTGCCCCGGCGAAATGTCAGATAGGCGTAAGCCCGCCGGACGCTGCGTCCAATACGGCCGCGAATCTGATGGAGCTGGCTCAGCCCCATCCGGTCCGCGTCCTCAATAATCAGCGTGTTGACGTTGGGAATATCAATGCCCGTCTCAATGATGGTGGTGCATACCAGGATGTCCGCCTCTCCGTCCACCATCGCCTGCATGACGGCGGAGAGCTCCCGCTCCCCCATCTTTCCGTGTCCGGTGACAACCCGAACCTCCGGTCCCAGCAGCTTCTGAATGCGGGAGGCGGTGAGGTCAATGGTCTCCACCCGGTTGTGGAGGTAATAGACCTGTCCGCCCCGGCTGAGTTCCCGGCGCATGGCGTCCTCCAGCAGCGCCCAGTCGTGTTCCAGGACGTAGGTCTGCACCGGCTGGCGGTCAGCGGGAGGCTCCTCAATGGTGCTCATATCCCGCAGTCCCGAGAGGGCCATGTTCAGCGTCCGGGGGATAGGCGTTGCGGAGAGCGTCAGCACGTCCACCTGGCGGCTGATCTCCTTGAGCCGCTCCTTGTGGGTGACGCCGAAGCGCTGCTCCTCGTCAATAATCAAAAGCCCCAGGTCTTTGAACTCCACGCTTTTTTGAAGCAGCTTGTGCGTGCCGATCAGCAGGTCCACGCCGCCGCTCCGGGCGGCGGAGAGAATGCGCTTTTGCTCCTTGGCCGTGGTGAAGCGGGAGAGCACCTCAATCTTCACCGGGAAGTCCCGGAATCGCCCCACCGCCGTTGCGTAATGCTGCTGGGCCAGAACCGTGGTGGGCACCAAAATGGCTGCCTGTTTGCCGTCCAGCACGCACTTCATCACCGCCCGCAGCGCCACCTCCGTCTTGCCGTAGCCTACGTCACCGCACAGAAGCCGGTCCATAGGCCGGGGCCGTTCCATATCCGCCTTGATCTCCGCGATGGCCCGGAGCTGGTCGTCCGTCTCGGCATAGGGAAAGGCCTCCTCAAACTCCTGCTGCCAGGGGGAGTCCGGGGAAAAGGCAAAGCCGGGCCTCTTCTGCCGTTCGGCGTACAGCTGCGTCAGCCCCTTCGCCAAGTCCTTGGCAGCCTTCTTCGCCCGGGTCTTCTGCTTGGCCCACTCCGTGCCGCCCAGCTTGTTGAGCCGGGCCCGCTCCTGGTCCTCGCCCCCGCCGATATACTTGCTGACCTGGTCTAGCTGAGTTACCGGGACATAGAGACAGTCGCCGCCAGCGTAATCAATTTTAATATAGTCCTTCTCCACCCCGTCCACCGGCATCCGCTGGATGCCGGCAAACCGGCCCACGCCATGGTGAACATGAACCACCAAGTCCCCAGGTGAGAGGTCTGTATAGGACTGGATTTTCTGGCGGCTGCTCTCCTTTTTCAGCTTCGCCCGTTTCCGGACCGTGCCGGTCAGCTGCCCCTCTGTCAAAACGGCCAGATGAATCGTCGGCCATTCGCAGCCGGCGGACAGCGCGCCCATGGAAATCCGCACCTCTCCCGGCTCCGGCATTCCGGCGTTCTTCAAATCCAACACCGCCGGAATCCGCCGCTCCTCTAAAAGCCGCTGGAGATTGTTCGCCCGGCTCTCTCCGCCGCACAGCACCAACACGGCGCTGCCGCTGCCCCGGTAGTGCTCCAGATCCGTAACTGCCGTCTCCAAGCTGCCGCCATAGGAGGAGAGCTGCCGCGCCGTCATTCCCAGCAGCCCCCGGGGTACCAAGGGACGGCGGGAGGTGGGCAGAGATTCCATCATCACCACCGGATGGTCCTCCAGCGCGGTGTAGAGTTCCTCGGCGGAAAGCAGCAACTTCCCATATTCCCCCGCCATCACTCCGGCCTCCAGTAAGGCCTCCACATCCTGTTTATTTTGCAGCAGGGTGTTCTTCACCCGCTCGTCCACCCGCCCGCTTTCGCAGAGGAACACCAGACTCTCCGCCGGCAGGTAGTGGACGCCCGCCGCCGCCTTTGGATAGACGGCCGCGAGATACCGATCCAGTCCCCCGACCTCCGCGCCGTTTTGCAGTCGCTGGGCGTCCTCCCGCAGCTGGGCGGCAGTCTCCACAGTCCGCGGCTTTTTCTCCAGCTTTTCCGCCAGACGCAGGAGCCTCTCCGCCAGGTCCGTCGCGCCGCCGGGCACGGCGGAGGGCAGCACCTCCGCCGCCGGCAGCAGCAAAGCGGAGGTTACATTGGCTGTCCGCCGCTGGGTGGCCGGATCAAAGCTCCCCATGGAGTCGATTTCATCGTCGAAAAACTCACACCGCACCGGCTGATCCATCAGGGGAGAGAACACATCCAGGATGCCGCCCCGCAGGGCGAACTGGCCCACGCCCTCTACCTGGTCGCACCGGGTATAGCCCGCAGAGAGCAAGCTCTCTGCGAGAACCTTTAAATCCGCCCGGCCTCCCGTCTTCAACGTGACAGCAAGGCTGTTCAGAAGCTTTGGAGGCAGGGTTCGCTGCATCAGTGCGTCGGCGGTGGCCACCACCACTGCCGCCTCGCCCCGGGCCATATCATATAAAGCCGCCAGACGGCTCCGCTCCCACTCTCGGGAGGCCACAGCCCCTGGCCGCAGCTGCCACTCCCGGCTGAGAAGAATCACCGGGCGCACGCCCATCAGCGTCTCCAAGTCCCCAGCCAGTTGCCGGACCTCCCGTTCATCGCCGCAGACAAAGACCGCGCTCCGCCTGGAAGCCCGTGCCACCGCCGCGCCCACGCAGGCCCTCTGCACCGGCTGCAGCCCGGTCACTGCCGCCGGACATCCGCCGCCGTCCACCCGGCGGATCAGCTCCGCCACCTCCGGTATGGCCGCTAATTGTTGTAAAAAGTGTTCCATGGATGTATTCCTTGTAAAAATTTGGATATTGACAGCAGAATCAGGGCACACTCCCTTCCTAAAAACCGGGGTGTGCCCCAAGGTATTGCATTCTATTCTCAAAAAGTTCCCACCATGCCCAGCAGCGCCCGAAGCTCCGCATCCATGGCGCTCATGTCACAGCCGGAGAACTCGTAGCGGGCATAGCCCAACCTCAGATTCCAAGATACAGGGACGTGCAGAGCATGCCATCGAACGCAGGTCAAGCCGGGCGTCCGCTGAGCTCCCCCCTATGGATGAATTCGATCCGGTAGAGCTCCTGCCCCTCCGCCGGGTAACCAGATGGTATCACGGCTGGGGCCTTCCAAACGGACCGCCGCCTCTGCCAGCAGCGGCCTCCTCCCGGTCAGGTCGTGCCTGACAAAATTCGCGGTCCGCGCCTATGTTGGATCGGTCGATGACAACGTCCGCCACCTCAGGGGAAAAGCCGACAAAGCTCCGAGGCTTAAGCACCCAGACCAGGACGGAGAAAATCAGCGCCGCCGGCATAATGCGTCCGCTTTCGCTTCATAGCGTCTCTCCCGGATGGATCGTCCATACAGACGGCTCAGTTGAAGTCGTTCATAGCCCTCTGGCAGCCGTGCTCAATGACGCACGCCGCCGCGTCAATGGCCCGCTCAAAGGCGTCCAGCAGGATCTTCCGCTCCGCCTGGGACGGCGTGCCGATCACCCAGTCAATCATATCGCCGCCCTCTCCGGGGGCGCCGGTGCCGATTTTGATCCGGGGGAAGTCCTGGGTGCCCAGGTGGGCGATGATGTTCTTGATGCCGTTGTGCCCGCCGGCGGAGCCGGTGGGCCGGACCCGCAGCTTCCCCACAGGAAGGGACACGTCGTCATAGATCACCAGCACATGGTCGGCGGGAACCTTATAGAACTGCGCCGCCTCCCGCACTGCCTCGCCGGAGAGATTCATATATGTCTGGGGTTTCATCACAAGGCACTTGGTCCCGGCGAACGATACGATGTGATAGGCGGACTTGAATTTGACCTTGTTGAGCTTCACGCCCAACCTCTCCGCCAGCAGGTCCACTGTCAAAAAGCCCATATTGTGTCGGGTGCTGGCATATTTCTGGCCAGGATTCCCCAACCCCACAATCAGCCAGTCCACAGACTTCTTTTCAAACAGCATGTCAGTCTCCTCACTCAAAATCAACTGGAAGCCGCTCCCACCAGCCGAGAGCCACAGATCGGAGGCGGGAAAGTTTCCTTCCCCGCCTGAGATCGTAACATCCTATCCAAATAAGATTCCGCCAGATACCGCAATCAGCGGAAGAGCTTGGAAATCGAGGTCTCCTGATAGATGCGCTCAATGGCCTCGCTGAACATGGGTCCCACGGAGAGATATTTGATCTTACCGCTCAGAGCGGGATCAATGGCCGGAATGGTGTTCAGGAGCGCCAGCTCCTCAATGGCGCTGCTGTTGATCCGCTCCACAGCGGGACCGGAGAGCACACCGTGGGAGGCGCAGGCATGGACGGTCTTGGCTCCGCCTACCTCCACCAGGGCCTTGGCCGCGTTGCAAAGGCTCCCGGCCGTGTCCACCATATCATCAAAGAGGATGCAGTCCTTATCCCGGACATCGCCGATGATGTTCATCACCTCGCACTGGTTGGCCTTTTGACGGCGCTTGTCCACAATCGCCAGCTGCATGTGCAGCTTCTGGGCAAAGGTCCGCGCCCGGGCCACAGAGCCCACGTCCGGAGAGACCACCACCATGTCCTCACAGACAGAACCAAACTTTTTCGCGTAGTAGTCCACAAACACAGGGTTGCCGGCCAGATTGTCCACCGGAATGTCGAAGAAGCCCTGAATCTGCGCGGCGTGGAGGTCCATGGTCAGCACCCGGTCCGCGCCGGCGGCGGTAATCATATTGGCCACCAGCTTGGCGGAGATCGGGTCCCGCGCCTTGGCCTTGCGGTCCTGGCGGGCATAGCCGAAGTAGGGGATCACCGCGGTGATCCGCCCGGCGGACGCCCGGCGCAGCGCGTCGATCATCACTAGCAGCTCCATCAGATGGTCATTGACGGGCTTGCAGGTGGACTGCACCACAAACACATCGCTGCCGCGCACCGTCTCGTAGATGGAGACAGACGCCTCGCCGTCAGCAAAGCCCTTAACCTCCGCCTCACCCAGCTTTGTCCCCATCAGCTGGCAGATCTCCTTGGCCAACGCGGGATTGGAATTTCCGGAAAACACCTTGATATCCTTACCGTGAGAAATCATTGTTACCGTCCTCTTTCTGTAGTCAGTTATGTGGTTGCTTTGATGATGCGGTCAATTTCCGTCTCTGCCTTCCCGAAACCAGGGCTCCAGCTCTGCCAGCGTATCAGTCCCATAGACCGGCAGCCAGCCAGGCACCAGCTCCGCCGCCTGCACGTTGTTGGTCATTCGCTCCCGCCATGCCTCCCGCAGCTCATGGCCGGGGGCCGCATAGGCAAACCCTGGTCCGGCCTGCGCCGCCGGAAGCGCGGAGCGGCTGAGCACCAGCACCGGACTTGGCGTATTTAAAAAAGCCATGAGATCGTCATGCCGGTCCGACAGCGTCACCTCTGCCTCCTCTGGAAAACAAACGCGCGCAGGCGCCGCGAATTGCGGCGTGCAGACAACAAAGAACCGCTGCATACCTTCATTCCATAGCTTCCGAGCCATTCTCTCCAGAATGGGAACAGTCAGGAACTCTTCCAGCATCAGCGGTTTGTGGGTATCGGAGAGAATGTCCTCCTCCATGAAAATCACGGCACTTTGAGGATGCATCACGGAGCAACCCCTCCCTTGCAGAACATATTTGTCCATATACATTATAGCAGACATTTCCGGGAAATCTAGTCTTTTTGGATAAGTTCTTTCAAAAATTTCTCCCAAATCTCGCATATTTGCCGTCATTCTTTGTCGAAAATAACCGGAATCCACAAAATTTGCCAACCGAGCCGCCTCCTTTTTCACCCCTGCTCTGTTTCTGCATATTTTCAATAAAAAACGCAATTTCTTCATACAATATAGTTGAATTTGCAAAGGTAAAAGATTACAATAGAACCCAACTGCATGGTATGTGGAGGGTTCTATGCTGAATGTTGTATTGGTCGAGCCGGAAATTCCCCAGAACTGCGGAAATATTGCCCGCACCTGCGCCGCAACCGGCAGCCGGCTTCATCTCGTCCGTCCCCTGGGCTTTGATATCTCGGAAAAGGCTGTCCGGCGGGCGGGTCTGGATTACTGGCATCTGGTGGAGGTGGCTGATTACGAGAGCTTGGATGATTTGTTCCGCAGACATCCGGAGGCGGCCAGGGAGGCGTGGCTCACCACCACCAAGGCGCCTCGGCCCTATACGAAGGCCCGCTTCACCGCCGAGAGCTGGCTGTTTTTCGGCAAGGAGACCGCGGGGCTTCCGGAAGCTTTCCGGGAGAGGTTCCGGGACCGCTGCATCCGGCTGCCCATGGTGGACGCAGCCCGCAGCCTGAACCTGAGTAATACGGTGGCCGTATGTGTCTACGAGGCGCTGCGTCAGATCGGTTTTCCCGGTCTGCAGGGTTTGGGACAGATGGCGGCCTCCTGCGAGGATTGACCACCGGCGCTTTGCGCCGCCGCTGACGCGGAAAGAAAGGAATGGAGGCATCTCTATGAATTACAACAAAAAAACAGTCCGCGACATGGACGTGGCGGGGAAAAAAGTCCTGCTGCGCTGCGACTTCAACGTTCCCCAGGACAAGGTGACAGGCGAGATCACCAGCGACAAGCGTATTGTGGCCGCGCTGCCCACGATCCGGTATCTGCTGGAGCAGGGCGCGGCGGTCATCGCATGCTCCCACCTGGGCAAGCCCAAGGACGGCCCGGACCCCAAGCTGAGCCTGGCCCCCGTTGCCAAGCGGCTCAGCGAGCTTCTGGGGCAGGAGGTTCTTTTTGCCCATGATGTGGTGGGCGAGGATGCCAAGGCGAAAGCCGCCGCCCTGCGCCCCGGCCAGATTCTGCTGCTGGAAAACACCCGGTTTGAAAAGGGCGAGACCAAAAATGATCCCACGCTTGCCAAGGCCTTGGCTTCCCTGGCAGACCTCTTCGTGTCTGACGCCTTCGGTGCAGTCCACCGTGCCCACGCCTCCACTGCCGGCGTGGCTGATTACCTGCCTGCCGTGTCCGGCTTCCTGATCCAAAAGGAGCTGGATTTCCTGGGCGGCGCCATTGCCAACCCCAAGCGCCCCCTGGTGGCCATTCTGGGCGGCAGCAAGGTCAGCTCCAAGATCGGCGTCATCAACAATCTCCTGGAAATTGCCGACACCATCATCATCGGCGGCGGCATGGCCTATACCTTTGCGGCCGCTCAAGGCGGCAAAGTGGGTGAGAGCCTCCTGGAGGCTGATTGGATGGATTACGCCCAAGAGATGGTGGGCAAGGCGCAAAAGCGCGGCGTCAGGCTGCTCCTGCCGGTGGACACCGTCTGCGGCGACGCATTCTCCCCAGATGCCCAGCGCCAGGTGGTTCCGGCTGGCCAGATTCCCGACGGCTGGCAGGGTATGGACATCGGTCCCGAGACCGTAAAGCTCTACTGCTCTGCCGTGGCTGATGCCGGCACTGTCATCTGGAATGGTCCCATGGGCGTCTTTGAGTTTCCCGCCTTTGCCAAGGGCACCGAGGCCGTCGCAGAGGCTCTTAGCAAAACCAGTGCCATCACCATCATCGGCGGCGGAGACAGCGCGGCTGCCGTGGAGCAGCTGGGCTATGCCGACAAGATGACCCATATCAGCACCGGCGGCGGCGCCAGTCTGGAATTTCTGGAGGGCAAGGAGCTGCCCGGCGTAGCCTGCCTGCTGGATCGGTAAAAGCCGTTCGGAGCCGAATGCTTAGAAGCAGGGGAACGGGCGTTTCCCGCTCTCCAGCCGCGTCTGAGAAAGGCCCGCTGGAAGCGCCGCCTTTCCCTGCGGCTCCCCAGTCTGGAAGTGGCTGCCTTGAAATCTTGTAAAAATATATAAAAGCAGAGGATTGCAGTTAAAAATACGCCAAAACACTTGACAGATGCGCATCATTTCGCTATAAATGAATAGGTTTTTATACAGGTCAGCCTGCTCTTGCCAGGGTCCCCTCCCGGGATGCGGCGAGGGCTACAGCATATTTGACTTTTCACGCACATGGATGCCGCGCCCATAGCAGCGGCCGTCCCCATTTTTCATCAGACATAGTAAGGAGATAATAGAAAGTATGAACCGCAGATATCGTAAAACCGTAATCGCCGGCAACTGGAAAATGAACATGACTGCCACAGAGACCAAAAAATTTGCCGAGGAGCTGAAGAAAATTATGCCCCGCGCCAAATGGTGCGACACCCTGATCTGCGTCCCCGCCTGCAACATCTCTGTGGCTGTAAAAGCGTTTAAGGACCTGCGCATTTCCGTGGGCGCGGAGAATGTGTATTTTGAGGAGAAGGGCGCATATACGGGCGAGATCTCTGCCAGCATGCTTAAGGATCTGGGCGTCAAGTATGTGATCGTGGGGCACAGCGAGCGCCGCCAGTACTTCTGCGAAACCGACGCCTCGGTCAACAAGAAGGTGCACGCCGTGCTGGAGGCAGGCATGAGCCCCATTATCTGCGTGGGCGAGAGCCTGGAGCAGCGGGAGAGCGGTATCACCGGAGAGTGGGTGACGCTGCAGGTCAAGAGCGCCCTGCACGGCGTGCCCGCCGAGAAGCTGCGCCGCTGCATCATTGCCTATGAGCCCATCTGGGCCATCGGCACCGGCAAAACCGCCACCAGCGAGCAGGCCGGCGAGGTCTGCTCCAGCATCCGTGCCACGATCCGCGCCCTGTACGGCGCCCGGGTGGCCCGCAGCGTCACCATTCAGTACGGCGGTTCCATGAATCCCAAAAACGCCGCCGAGCTTCTCGCTCAGCCCGATATCGACGGCGGCCTGATCGGCGGCGCCAGTCTGAAACCGGATCAGTTCGTGGAAATTATCAACGCGGCAAATCAAGAGGCATAATCATCCCTGTCCGCGGGACCGGAGCTGCTTTTGGTTTTCCTCCTGATATACAAGGGCTTGTCCCCTTTTCATGGAGCTTACTCTGCATGTACGCGAAATGAGGTTTTTATGAACAAAACGCCAACCACCCTGATTATCATGGACGGCTTTGGCCTGTCCGACCACGTCGGCGGCAACGCTGTCAAAGCCGCCAAAACTCCCCGTCTGGATCAGTTCTTCCAGGAATATGCCCACACAGAGCTCTCAGCGTCCGGACTGGACGTGGGACTTCCTGAGGGGCAGATGGGCAACAGTGAGGTGGGCCACACCAACATCGGCGCCGGCCGGGTGGTGTTTCAAGATCTGCCCCGCATCACCAAAGCCATTGCGGACGGAGACTTCTTCACCAATCCCGCCTACCAGCACGCCATGGATGCCTGCAAAGAAAAGGGAACCGCTCTGCACCTGATGGGCCTTCTTTCCGATGGCGGTGTCCACTCCCACATCCAGCATCTCTTCGCCCTTTTGAAGCTGGCCAGGGACAAAGGCCTGGAGCGGGTCTATATCCACGCCTTTTTGGACGGACGGGATGTGTCCCCCACCTCCGGCGTGGAGTTTGTGGCTCAGACCGTGGAGCAGTGCCGTGAGATCGGCGTGGGAAAGATCGCCACTGTGATGGGCCGGTACTACGCCATGGACCGCGACAAGCGCTGGGACCGGGTGGAGCAGGCCTATGACGCCATGGTGTATGGGGAGAGCGCCCATTTTAACCCTGTGCCCGTGGCCGCTGTGAAGGACTCCTATGCCGCCGGCATCACGGACGAGTTTGTGGAGCCCGTGGTCTGTGACACCGAGGGTACCATCTCTGATAACGACAGTGTGATATTCTTCAACTTCCGTCCCGACCGGGCCCGGGAGATCACCCGGACTTTGGTGGACCCGGATTTTGATGGCTTTACCCGTCAGTATTTTCCCGTCACCTTCGTGTGCAACACGGAATATGACGCCACAATGCCCCATGTGGAGGTGGCCTTCCCCCGGGTGTGTGTCAGCAATGGCCTTGGCGAATATCTCAGTCAGATGGGCATGACTCAGCTGCGCATTGCCGAGACGGAAAAATACGCACATGTGACCTTCTTCTTCAACGGCGGCAGCGAGACGGTCTTCCCCGGCGAGGACCGGGTGCTGATCCCCTCTCCCAAGGTGGCCACCTATGACCTGCAGCCGGAGATGAGCGCGCCGGAGGTGTGCGAAAAATGTGTGGAACGCATCGAGTCCGGCGCCTATGACGTCATCATCCTGAACTTTGCCAACTGCGACATGGTGGGCCACACGGGCGTGTTTGACGCCGCTGTGAAGGCTGTGGAAACAGTGGACGAGTGTGTGGGAAAAGTGGTGGACGCCACGCTGAAAATGGGCGGCATCGCCATGATCACCGCCGACCATGGCAATGCCGAGCAGATGACGGAACCGGACGGCAGCCCCATGACGGCACACACCACCAATCCGGTCCCCTTTATCCTCTGCGGCGCGGGAACAGAGCTGCGCAAAGGGCGTTTGGCCGACATCGCCCCCACCATTTTGGATGTAATGGGACTGGCCTGCCCGGAGGACATGGACGGCAAGACCCTGATCGTAAAATAAGAAGAGACGCTGCCGGAGCAGCGTCTCTTCTCTATTTCTGTCTCCGCAGGCGAACGGCGTCCGCTGCCAGGCTGACCAACAGCAGCACCGCAGCCCAGGCAAGCTGCGCGCTTGGTGTCACCGTATAATTGGCAATCCCAAATACGGGGTCTGCCACGGCCCAGGGAAGCACTGCCGCCGCAGCGCCTGCCGTCAGAAGCCCCCAATACTTCCAGCGCCGTCTCACTCCCACCGGCCTCTCCATCCGAAGCGCCGCAGCCATCAGCCCAAGGCTCAGAAGCCCAAAGGAGAGCAGGGATACCTCCTCCACGGCCCGGTGGAGGTCCCCCAGGGCCATCCGTGTGATAAGGCGCTCCTGCATCTCTCCGCTCAGCACACCCTCCGGCACGGGAAAAAAGCAATTGGACACCCACAGGAGTACAGACTGCGCCAAGCTGCACAGCGTCAAATCCAGCCAGACCGCCCAGGCCAGCAGGCGGACCCGCCGGCTTTGCGGCCGGCCGCCGCCGTATAAGATATCATGGAGATCCACATCATAGACTTCCGCGTAGCGCATTAAGGTATCCAGGTCCGGCCGGGTACGGCCGGACTCGTGGCTGGAAACCGCCTGCCGGGTCAGGCCCATTCTCTGGGCAACTGTCTCCTGGGTCATTCCCCGGTCCTGACGGAGCTGCTTTAAATGGCTGTGGATGGCCGTCATGTTCCTCACCTCACAGCCAGCATAGCGGATTGGAGAGAAAAGTCAAGCAAGCATCTGTTGCCATCCGGATTTTTCTCCCAGGTTTGGCAAATTTCAGGCCGCTTTTGGAATAAACCCTGGAAAACCAGCCCATACTTCCCTCAGACCCAAATTTGAGGGAGGTACGATACATGAGTAAGAAATGGGATGCCATTCGGGGCAGCGCCGAATTCTATGTCACCATGGCGGTGTGCCTGCTGGTCATCGGCGTCAGCGGTTACTTTTTGCTCTTTGGCGGCGACGACACTGCGGAGGAGGCGTTGGCTCCCCCTGACGAAACGCCTGTCACATCCCCTGCGCCGGAACTGGTGGTACCGGAGGAGCCTGTGGTGGAGACCATTGAGCCTGTTGAGGTGCCAGCTGCCACGATGCCGGAGGTCGAGGTGGACGATACCCCTGTTATAGCCCAAGCCCCCCGGCTGATTGTCTCTCCCCTGGAGGGCGAAGTCCTGACCGCCTTCTCCATGGACGAGCTGGTATATAACCCCACGCTGGAGGACTGGAGAACTCACAACGGCATTGACATCTCTGCCGCGCTGGGTGACACGGTGCTCTCCGCCAGCTCAGGCACTGTGCTCTCCGTGGAGGACGACGCTCTGATGGGCACCACCGTGGTCATCGGCCATGAGGGCGGCTATCAGACCACCTATTCAAACCTCCAGCCTCAGACCAATGTGGCGGAGGGCGACACGGTATCCGCCGGGCAAATCATCGGCGCCGTGGGAGATACCGCCGCAGCAGAGGCCGCTCAGGAGCCTCATCTGCACTTCTCCGTGACCCAAGAGGGGGAGCCGGTGGACCCCAATGCGTTTTTGGAACAATAACCCGGCAAACCAAGAGAGGCCCCGGATTGAATCCGGGGCCTCTCCAGCCTGCCGAAAAAGTCTTTTCGGCAGGCTGCGGCAGTTTTTCAGACCGCTGAAACGTTCTGAAAAACGGGTGATTGAAAACGAAAGACACCCTTCCTGGTTTTCTTTCGTAACTATCTTCCTTCCCGTTGCCGTAACTTTCCATTTTTTTCGACAGTTTCAGGAGGCCCCGGATTGAATCCGGGGCCTCTCGTCCATAGGGATCAAGTTTGCCGCGGCGTTCCGGCTACCCTTGCCTCCGCAGAGCGGAGGGTCCTGCGCAGGAAAATAGCGCTGAGCGTCAGCGACATCAGCTCCGCCACGGGGAAGGCCACCCACACCAGCTCCAGCCTGCCGCTCCTTGAGAGCAGCCACGCCACCGGCAGCAGCACCACCAGCTGTCGGGCCACCGCCACAATGAGGCTGTAAAAGGGGTTGCCAATGGCCTGACACACGGAACCGGCGATGATGCAAAAGCCCGCCAGCAGGAAGGAAAGGCTGATAATCCGCAGGGCGACCGACCCGATTTCCAGCATCTCCTCCGAGGCGTCAAAGAAGCTCAGCAGCAGTTCCGGCGCCAGCTGGAAAATCGCCAGTCCCACCGCCATGATCGCAACAGCGGTACATACCGCCAGCTTCACCGTCTTTTTCACCCGGTCCATCCGGCCCGCGCCAAAGTTATAGGCGACGATGGGCACCATGCCGTTATTCAGGCCGAACACCGGCATGAAGATGAAGCTTTGCAGCTTGAAGTAGGCCCCGAACACTGCGGTAGCCGTTTTCGTAAAGCCAAAGAGAATCTTATTCATGCCGAACACCATCACCGAGCCGATGGATTGCATCACAATCGAGGGAAAGCCCACCCGGTAGATTTCCCCCGCCACGTGACCGTTCCAGCGAATCTCCCGCAGGCGGATGTTTACATCCGGGTTACATTTCAAATTCATCACAACCGCCATGATCGCGGCGACAATCTGCCCCAGGACTGTGGCGGCCGCGGCGCCGGCCACCTCCATCCGGGGAAAGCCAAAATAGCCGAAAATCAAGATCGGGTCCATGATGATGTTGATCACCGCGCCGGTGAGCTGTGTAACCATGGCCAGGGTGGTGCGGCCTGTGGACTGCAGCAGCCGCTCAAAGCAGAACTGGCTGAAAATGCCGATGGACAGCCCCAGGCAGATGGTGGCATACTCCGTGCCGTACTCCACGATGATGGGCTCACCAGCGGCCTGGATTTCAAAAAAGGTCCGGGAGAACAACACGCCGATCAGGGCGAAGACCACAAAGCTGCAAAGGGACAAAAAGATGCCCGTATTGGCGGCCCGGTCCGCCATGGTCTGATTCTTCTCGCCCAGGGAGCGGGAGAGAAGGGCGTTGATGCCCACGGCGGTGCCCGCGCCCACGGCAATCATCAGGTTTTGCAGGGGGAACGCCAGGGAGACGGCGTTCAGGGCATCCTCGCTGAGCTGGGCCACGAAGATGCTGTCCACCACGTTATAAAATGCCTGTACCAGCATCGAGATCATCATGGGCACCGCCATGCCGGCCAGCAGCCGGCCAATTGGCATCACACCCATCTTGTTTTCCCGGGGCGCGGCGTTGGGGGAGGGGTTTTTTTCTTCCATAGTGCTTTCCTTTCTCTCTGATCTGCGGAAAAAGGACGCGGCGTCAGCCGCGTCTTTTTTCGGGTGCGGGCTATCCAGTTGCGGCGTACCCGGCTTTACTTCTTCAGCTCACCGGTGGCAAGCTGGGTGAGATACGCGTTTAAAAAGCCGTCCAGATCGCCGTCCATCACGCCGTCCACGTTGCTGGTCTCAAAGCCTGTGCGGGTGTCCTTAACCATCTGGTAGGGCATGAAGACGTAGGAGCGGATCTGGCTTCCCCACTCAATCTTCATCTGCACGCCCTTGATGTCGGAGATCTTCTCCGCGTGCTGCTGGGCCTTGAGCTCCAGGAGTTTGGCCCGCAGCATCTTCATGCAGTTGTCCTTGTTCTGGAACTGGCTGCGCTCCTGCTGAGAGGCCACCACGATGCCGGTGGGCTTGTGGATGAGCCGCACGGCGGAGGAGGTCTTGTTCACGTGCTGGCCGCCGGCGCCGCTGGCCCGGTAGACCTGCATCTCGATGTCCTCGTCCCGAATCTCGATGGACTCGTCGTTCTCGATCTCCGGCATGACCTCGATGGCGGCGAAGGAGGTCTGGCGGCGGGCGTTGGCGTCAAAAGGGGACACCCGCACCAGGCGGTGGACGCCGTTCTCGCTCTTCAAAAGGCCGTAGGCGTTCTCGCCCTCGATGGAGATGGCGGCGGATTTGATGCCCGCCTCGTCCCCGTCCTCATAGTCCAGAATCTTATAGACAAAGCCGTGGCGCTCGGCCCAGCGGGTGTACATCCGGTAGAGCATCTGGGCCCAGTCCTGGGCCTCGGTACCGCCGGCGCCGGCGTGGAACTGCATGATGGCGTTGGAGCTGTCATACTCGCCGGAGAGAAGGGTGGTCATTCGGGTCTCCTCCACCCGCTCCTCCAGGGCGGCGTACTCGGTCTTCACTTCCTCCAGAATATCGGCGTCGTCCGCCTCCTGGCCCATCTCGCAGAGCACGGTCAAATCCTCCCAGGCGCCAAGGAGCTTTTCCTGGCGCCCGATCTTGTTTTGGAGCTGTTTGAGGCGCACCTGCACCTTCTGGGAACGCTCCAGGTCGTTCCAAAACCCATCTTGGGCGGTCTCATCCTCCAGGCGGGCGGCCTCCTGCCGGGCGCTCTCCACATCCAGTGCAGCGGACAGCTTGTCCAGCTCCGGCCCCAGGTCCCGCAGCTTCTGCTTGTAAACGTCGTATTCTATCAGTGCCATGACGTCTCTCCATCCTTCAAATTTCGTTAGCTATAGTATTATATAGGAGTCAAAATTATTTGTAAAGAAAAACCTCTCTTTTTCCCCAGTGCTCTATTTGTTCATAATTTGTTCATGATTTTGAAAGGGCTTTCGAGTATGTTATAGAGAGGAATATTATGTAACCAAATGGCAGCAAATTCGACATCATGGAGGGACTTTTTATGAGGAAGCTTTGGAAGAAACAACTGCCCGCGGCAGTGCTGGCGCTGATCATGATGATCAGTCTGGTCCCTCTGGCTGGGGCGGAAGAGGATCATCAACATTCATATGCCACTTCCTGGTCTAGTAGTAGCACGGAACATTGGCATGAATGCACGGTTTCTGGATGTACCGCAACGAGCGAGAGAGGTGCCCATAATGAGTCTGCATGGCGGCAAAAAGATACCTCTTCACACGAAAAAGTCTGTACCGTGTGCGGATATACTATGGAAACAAAGACACATAACTATCCCTCAGCGCCCTCTTCAACAAAGCCAGCCACCTGTTACCAGTACGGTGAAGACCGTTATAAATGCCAAGATTGCGGTTATGAGGATGTTAGACCCATCTCACCTACCAACAACCATCAACCGTCCAGCGGATGGAGTTATGATACCTCCTATCACTGGCATCCCTGCACAACCTCAGGTTGCCCGAACAAGACAGGTAATGCGGCCCACATTTTCCCTGCTAACACATATACATCCAGCACCACACAGCACTGGCAGATCTGCTCTACTTGCGGCGGTGCCTCTGTGAAGTCCAACCATATTGATAATAATGGAGACGGAGCCTGTGACGTGTGTAAACAGAACATGCCGCAGAACCGCTTTACTGTTACTTTCCAAACACCTGCCGGAAGCTCTGTGATTCCTAATCAGACAGTTCTCGCTGGTCAGCGTCCGAGTGCGGTTTCTAACCCCTCTTCTTTTACCTCCGGCGGCATTACCTATACATTCTATGGCTGGATGCAGGGAACATCCAGCAACTACGTCTATACCAATCAGCAGACGGTGAATCCAGCTAATGTGGCGATTACCGGCAACACCACATTCACCGCTCTCTATAGAACCAACGGCTATACCGTAACCTTCCAGAGCCTCTCCAGCTCTGGAAATATCGCGGTCTCCAACCAGACCGTCCAAAATAACGGCTATCCCTACAACCCCAGCGACCCCTCCAAGGTCACCTTTGGCGGCGTCACTTATACGTTCAAGGGCTGGACCACTTCCTATACTGGCAGCAGCTGGTATCTCTATACCAACCAGCCCTTGGTGACTCCCTCTTACCAGCGCATCAATTCCAACGCCACGTTCTACGCCGTGTACACCACCAATGACAAGTCCACCATCTCCTACACCGCCGCAGCCGGCAAGGAGACGGACTTTGACGCTCGGGACTTCTATAACGCCTATCGGAATCAATATAACGGGACGCTGAACTATGTCACGTTCAATGTGGCCAAGAGCACCTATAATTCCTTTGAGGGAGCCGTCTATGCCGGCAACTCCTCCCTCTCCCACTCCGATCTCACCGACAGCCGCTTCTACTACGACGAGGACGACGCCGGCCGCAACGACTATGCCCTGGACGATCTCTCCCTGGTGGCCGACAAGAATGCCGACGACGACTCCATCACCCTGACCTTTACCGCCTACGGCACCTGGGGTCAGATGAGCGGCACCGTGCGTCTGGCGGTGGGCGACGCCACTGTGGACGGCAAGACCATTGTCTACCGAGTCACCCCCGGCAAGACCGTGGACTTTGACCGGGCCAATTTCAACACGGTGTTCCAGGCCTCCTATCCCAGCGAGAGCCTCGAGTATGTGATCTTCGACCGGCCTGACAGCGACGCCTTTGACCATGGCACGCTGTACAGCGAGTACGGCAGGAGCAGCTATGAGACTGCCTTCACCCGCTCTGACCTGGACGATGCCACATTCTATTACAGCAATTCCGTCTCCGGCCGGGACAATTACGCACTGAACGATCTGACGTTCGCGGCCAAGAATACGTTCCAGGACACCGTGAAGCTCAGCTTCACAGCCTACGGCGCCAACAGCAGTCACCGGGTCTATGGCACCGTGGAGCTGCGTTCCAGCGAAAACGCCAGTGACGGCGACATCACCTATAAGGTGTCCCCCGGCAAGAGCGTGGACTTTGACCGCAGCGACTTCCTCTCCTTCCTGCGGGACACCTACCGCAACGCGGACTTGGACTATGTGATCTTTGACCGGCCTGCCAGCGCCAACGATTACGCCCAGGGCACGCTGTACAGCGGTTACGGCACCAGCAGTCAGACCTCCTTCTCCCGCTCTGATCTGGATAACGCCGCCTTCTACTATAACTCCAAGGATGCCACGGGCCGCAACGACTACGCTCTGGACAGCCTGACCTTTGTGGCCAGCTCCAGCTTCAAGACTCCCATTGAGCTGACCTTTACCGCCTATGACGAAGACGGCTATGACGTGGATGGCACTCTGGTCATTCAAACGGACGGCTCCACCTCCAACTATGTGGGCAGTGTCCGCTACTCCACCACCACCGGCACCAATGTCCAGATCAATGCCAATGACATTGCCCGCTACTTCAAAAAATCCACCGGCGGAACGCTGAACTATGTGATGTTCACCGGCGTTCCCTCCACCGGCGCTCTGTACTACAACTATTACAGTGCCAGCAAATATGGCTCCACGGGCCGTACCCAGCTCACCTCCTCCAATTCTAACGCCTTCTACTTCAATCCCACCTCCACCGCTCAGTACGCCCTGACGGAGCTGACCTATGTGCCCTCCGGCAGCAATTACTGCGTCACGATTCCCTTTACCGCATATGGCACCAACGGGGTGAATGTCTCCGGCTCTCTTCTGATCAGTGTCAGCCGATCCGCCGTGTCGGAGATTTACGGCGTCACCTCCCGGAATACCGCCGTCTCCTTCCCTGCCAGCGGTTTCTACAGCGCGGTGCTGAATGCCACCGGCTCCAGCCTGTACAGCATCCAGCTGCTGAGTCTCCCCGCCTCCAACCAGGGCACCGTGTACGTGGGCAGCGGCACCTCCACCCGGGCCAACACCACCACCCAGTACACCTATGCCAGCGGCAGCAACTCTATCAGCCAGCTGCGCTTTGTGCCCGCTTCCACCTATACCGGCTCTGTGGAGATTCCGTATGTGGCTTTGAACAGCAACGGTCAGGCCCTGGCGTCCGGCACGTTCTCCCTGGGCGTGGTGAACACCCGCAGGACGTTCAGCGACGTGGGCTCTTCCAGCTGGTGCTACAAGTATGTGACCGAGCTCTCGGACGCGGGCGTGATTGATGGCTACAGCAACGGCGCCTTTAAGCCCGACAGCACCATCTCCTATGGCGCGGCGCTCAAGCTGGTGATGCTGGCCGCCGGTTATCCGGAGCAGGCTCCCACCAATTCAAGCAGCGTCTTCAGCGGCTATCTGGCCAAGGCCCAGGCGGACGGTCTGGTGACACGCGGCAATGTGAACCTGAGCGCTCCCATCACCCGTCTGCAAGTGGCCCAGCTGGCTGCCGGCGCTCTGAAACTGAGCACGGCCAATCTCTCCAGTGTGAAGCCCTTTACGGACACCTCAGACCTGTATGTGCAGGCTCTGAATGCGGCTGGGATTGTGGAGGGCTACTTCTCCAATGGTACCAGCACCTTCCGTCCCAACAACACGCTGACCCGTGGTCAGGTCTCCGCCATCGTTTGGAGAATGCAGAACTACCAGAAATAAGCAGCGCAAGGCCGCCCCCAAAAGGGGCGGCCTTGTTTTGGGCTGCGGCGGGGCGCTGCCCCGATCCCCGCCGCCTTTTGAAAAAGGCGGGCGAAAACTTTTTGTCAGGTTGCACGGAGGCGTGCAACTTTTTTGTTTGGGGCCCCTTTTATGTTACAACTATATATCACATTTTTAGCAGGAGGGGTTTTCTATGCAGCAGACCAGCCATTTTCAGCTCTCCCAGTGGGAGGGGGAGGACCGGATTCTCCGGGAGAATTTCAACAGCGACAACGCCAAGGTGGACGCGGCCCTGGCAGACCATGCCGCAGCCCTGGCCGGGTGCGGGAACTGCCGGCTCTGGGCCACCACCTATGTGGGTACCGACGAATGCGGCCCCAGCCACCCCAACCACCTGACCTTTCCAAACGGCATGCCGCTGGCGGCGCTGGTATTCAGCTACTGCGGTGAGATTATGGTGCTGGTGCCCAATGCCACCTCAACCACTTACCACACCTATATGGATACCACCTACGGCTACAACCGGATGCAGGTGTCCTGGTCCGGGAATACCGTCTCCTGGTACAGCGATCAGACTCAAACCCCCGCTTATCAGATGAACAGCCCGTCTCCTTATTACGTCCTGGCCTTCTACCAGGCGGATGCGGAGTAAAGCGTAAAAAAGGACCCGCCCCCGAGAGGGGGCGGGCCTTTTTCATCTTGTGATTGCCTTTTTACAGGCCTATATCACAAGCGTTACCAATTAGTCAGCAACCGTAAACGCAAGGGTCACGGTGCTATTGGTATCAGAGGCACTCAGAGTCACAGTAACAGGAATCTTAGTACCAACAGTCGTGGATGCAGCAATGGTGGTAACGTCCAGAGTACGGCCGCCGTCCTCAGTCAGATTCACCTGAGCATCCGTAGCAGCGGAACCGCCAATTTCAATCACAACCTTGTAGCTGCCCGCAACGCCCTTCTGCACATAGCCAGTCATCGTGCTGTCAGCAGTAGCGGTGGCCGTAGCACCGCTGGCAAAGCCAGTGGTGGCGCCGGTAGATGTAACCGCAGAGGTCACGTTGACCTGAACATGCAGGGTGGTGTTAATCTCATCACCAGCGTTCAGAGCAGTGGAGTCATTGGTGGCCTTCATGTTACCATTCAGGCTGGCAAACTCCGTAGCGGAGGGGCTGGTAAACAGGCTGGCGAAAGTCGTACCATTAGCAACCAGCTTGTTGGTGCCGTCCACCTTGATGGTGATCATCTGGGTCTTGGTGCCGTCCCAAGTGAAGTCCTGAGCAACCTCCATACCGCCAACCTTGCGGGTTGTGCTTAACACATAGGCGGGCACGCTGTTGTCATACTTCGTGTTCGTCACGGTGTAGCCCTGCTTGTTCATCTCGCTCACGATGGCGGAGATCGCCTGATCGTCAGTGGGCTGAGTGCCAGTGTAGCTCACGGACACCTTACCAGCAGAGGGATCGTTCAGCGTCACGGTCACGCCGTCGATGTCGGAACCGTCAATGCCGGTGTTGATGTCGGTCTCGGTCTTGTCATAGATCACAACGCTGGTAGCAACGCCGTTCTCGATCACAGCACCGATATAGCCCTTGAACTTGGCATTGTCGTTCAGGTTCCGAACCGCACGCTCCAGGCCGGCAGAACCACCGGTGTACTCATAGATATCGTCCATGAGCGTCACCTTGCCGCTGCTGGTCACGCTGTCCTGAATCAGGACGGTCTTGGCGCTGGGGCTCACGGCGAAGCCGCGGCTGCCGGTGGAGATGGTGGTGTCCACCTGCAGGGTGCTGCCCTTCACAGAGACCACATAGGTCTGAGCCGTCAGATCCTGATACAGAACCACCGTGTCGTTATCGTCAGAAGCCTTCTCAACATAGTCGATCAAACCGACGTACTTGGGATAGGTGCCAACGGGGGCACTAGAGTTAGCGTAGAACTCATTGGCATCCACAGTGGTGTCGCCGTTGTCCTTCTTGATCTCGGTGACTCTACGGACAGTGCCATCAGCATAGTACTTCACCTCGTACCAGCTGCCGCGCACCATGCCGCGCAGCTCGGGGTTGGAGCTGCCAGTCTCGGTCAGAGTCACCAGCTCGCCATTGACGATCGCCTCGCGGCTCCAGGTGTACTCATCCTTCTCCTTGTCATAGGACTCGCGGTTCATGCTGTCGGAGGTAACGAAAGCGTAGTTGGTGGTGGTGCCATCGTCCTCGCCGACAACCACAGCGGCGATCACATAGCCGTCGTCGTCAAACAGGGTGTACACGCCGTGAGAGATGTTAGCCTCGGCAACGGCGCTGTAAGCAGTGTCGTCCGCCTTCACGGCCTTGGCGTTCCAAGCCTTCAGATTCACGTTCTGAATGCCGGTGGAGATGCCGTCCACATCGCTGATGATGACATAGTCAGTGCTGTTGTTGTTGAGCTTCTCGGTCTCAACAGACAGGAACACAGAGTTGTCGTTGGCATACACGCGCTTGAAGCCGGTGCTGTCAGTGATACCGTTCAGGGTCACGTGAGACTTATCCAGAGTGACAAACTCCTTATCCGCAGCGCTAGCTGTGTCAAGGTTGCTGCCCTGGCCCGCCTTGTCGGTGCTGCCGTCGGCGTTCTCAAAGGTAGCCTTGCTATCGGCAATCTCAGTCAGGGTATAGACCTTGTCGCCATTGACGGTGTACTTGCACCAGGTGTTCATCAGAGCGCCGGGGGTCAAAGAACCACCAGCAGCGTTCTCGCTGTCCTTGAAGTTCACCGTTACGGTGGCCATGGTGCCGTCCGTGAAGATCACGTTGGCGTCCACGTTCCGGTTGCTCAGGTTGCTGTTGCTGCCGTCCATGCCGGTCAGGAACAGATAGTTGCTGGACTCCTCAACAACCTCCACGCCGATGGCATAGCCGTAAGCGTCCAGGTACACGTTGTAGGTGGTGTCCTTCATGTTGGTGTCGTCATAGTCGTCCAACACGTCGTCGTCATACTGGATGGCGTCGTTGTAATCATACTGCTCGCCGTCCACGGTGATCCAGGAGCCATTCTTGAAGGCGGTGATCTCCACCTCGCTCAGAACCTCGGGCTCCATGATCTCCTTGATCTCGCCCTCGGCCACGTGGACCAGAACGATATCGTCTTCCTTAACCTCTTCAATCGCGAAGTCCTCACCGGAAACAGTCAGGTCCAGATTGATGGCAGCATCAGTGCTCTTGGCAGGCAGGGCCTTCACCAGAGTCTTGTCAGAGCTGGTGCCCTTGTTCTCAAGACTCCAGACGGTGTAAGTGGCCTCGTCCTTCTTCTCGTTGTAGTCATCGGTGGCAACAGCCAGATAGGTGTTGATGACAGCGATGTAAACGTCCTTGTTATCGGTGTCCACATAGACCTGGGTCAGAACGCCGTTGCCGGTGCCGCCCACGCCCTTGGTGTTGGAGCGGAGGATGTTGTCCTCGGTGAAGAAAGCATCACCCAGAACGTTCTTCTCGGTCTCGCCGTCCACAGAGATCAGGAACTCATAATCATCAATGGTGGACTTGCCCAGCACGTCATACAGATCGCGGCCGGTGACCTCGGTGGTGAACTCCTTCTTCAGGATGTCGTGGTTGACATAGGTGCCGACGGTGTTGCCGCTATACTCCCACTCACGAGCGGGACGGCCGAAGGCGTCGGTGGTGTTGTCCAGGTACAGCTTGGGGAAGTACTCCTCAGCGAACTGAACATAGCCGTCGTCCTTGATGTTGCCGTCGCGGTTGCTGCCCTCAGACCAGTCCACGGGCTTCGCGGTGCCCTGGGAGATGACCACGTCCACGCCGTTGATGGTGGTGGTGATCTTCTGATCGTAGTCCACCATGGTGGCCTTCAGGGTGTTGAAGGCATACAGGGCGGCCTCTTCACGGGTCACCTGGTCAACGCCGTTGAACTCATCCACCAGGCTGTTGTTCAGGCCGATACCGATGGCCTGCTTGGCAACGTTGATGGACCAGTTGGCGCCGGTGTAACCCTCGTTCTCGGCGTCATAGCCCAGAGCGCCCAGCAGCATCTTCATGAAGGCATAGCCGGTCAGACCAGCGGAGGGACGGAAGGTGCCGTCCGCGTAGCCGGAGATGATCTTCTCCTTGGCGCAGTAAGCGATGTAGCCGGAGAAGGTGTTGCTGGTGGGCACGTCCTTGTAGGGAGCGGTGTCCGCGTGCAGCTCACCTGCGGTGGTGGGGCCAAGAATCAGGTTGCAGATGATCTTGGCGGCTGCCCCACGGGTCAGAGTGCCCTGGGGCTTGAAGCTGCCGTCGGGATAGCCGTCGACAACTCCAATTTCGGAAATCACGGCGATGGCTTCATCATAATTCTGATCCTCGTCGTCCGTGAATTCCTTGGCGCCAGCGTTGATCGTGACGAGAGACATCATCATGGTCAGTGCCAGCACCAGAGAAAGGAACTTCTTCATGGTTTCCTCCTTTTAGATTTAGCGGAAATTACCGCCATTTTTGTCGAAACGTTGTGCTGTCGGGTCTTTTTCCGGCGCACATACCGTGGCTAGCCGACCCCGTATCTGTGCCGGGATGGACCATCCAGTACTCCGTTCCGCACGATGAATATATCACGGCGTCAACCACAAAGTCAATCGTGTATCATATTTTGTAACGCGACTGTAACAAAGCAGTCAAGTTCTGGATTTCAAACCCTTTATTTTTTGCGCTTTTATTTTTAATATGTAATTAAAAATTTGTTTTTAGTTGTAACATAGATTCCAGGTCAAAAAAAGCTAACGGCCGCAATGCTTTGCGCGCCGCAGCCGTTGGCCCTCTTCTTGTTTTGACGTTAATTTTTCATCAGATCCAGCAAATTGCCGAGAAGATACCGCTCTTCAAAGACCCTGACCGGAGTCTGCTCCTGGTTGAGCCGTTGGACAAGCCGCTCCACCGTGTCTAAATCCTTTGTGATGGGACTTGTCACCACATGATACTCAGGCTCTTGAATTTTGGCGATAATGCCGTAGCCAGCCCCCGCTGCACTCTGCCACCGCCGGTAGGCAATCTGCTGTTCCGGTGTCCCCGACTCTCTCCATACGTATTCAGCCAGACGAAACACCAGCTCCTTCGGCGTGGGCGGGTCCACGGTCTGACGGCCGAACACTTTCCAGAGCTCTTGATGGTCCCCATGCTCCCAAATGTCCGCTGCAACTCGAGACAAGGCCTTGGAAAGCGTGCTCAGTTCTTTTTTCTCCTCCATCATGTCCACAACATCTGCCAAAATGACCTTCATTTTGGGCTCTTGGGGCTGATAATGGCGAGCCGCTTCCACCGCGTAACACAGAATCGTATAGCACTCCCGGTTCCGGTGCCCGCTGATCCTTGCGACGATTTGCTTGATCTCCTTCATCCGGAGTCCTCCCCTTTCTGTCATACATACCTTATTTTATTATATTTCTCTTCTTTTTACAGTAGTTTCGACAAACTTGGACAATTTTGGACATTTTTTCTATAACTCGTCTTTCAGAATCCTTTCTGATGTCACACTCCTGTAAAGAAAATGCGCAGCAGGTTGCCTCTTTGGGGGCGTTCATTGCTTGTACAGGCAGGCATTTCTATCATATTCTGAAAAAAACGCACGGATTGTAGAATCGTGGCAAACTTGCAAAAACAGAGCTGTAACATTTCGCATTTGTATCTGTCGTCTGTCCCGCGCGCAGAGTCTCGCGCCATCTGCCCATCTTAACAGCGAAAAACCGCCGCAAGCGGCGAACCGCTTGCGGCAGGCTGTGTGACTGCGGCGCAGGGACTCTTTGCGCCGCAGCACGTCTCTATTTTACGACGCTGCGTTTATTTTAAGGGAGGAGCGGCAATCTCTCTCCGTCCTGTCTGGATAACCCAATCTGGACATCCGGGAGTCAGGCATCCAGTGGCCCCCCGCCCCAAGGGGTAATCGTCCGAATCCATCATGCCGCTTGTCAAACGTATGAAACCCCGGCTTTGTTCAAATCTTCAATGATGGAGCATAAATCCTCACTGTGACTATTGACCTCCAAAACTAAATTTCTAACTTGGTTGTCACCAAAAAGCCGCCCTAAAGAATCCAGAAAGGCCGCCTTTAACTGCATATCATTGTTAAAGTATGTATTTAAATCCCCGCAATGTGAGATGCGTCTGCTGTGGGAAGTGCGCTTCCCCCATATATGAACGCCGCCAATATATTGCCGTATCTCTTTTAATTCCTCTAATAGCGCGCAAATTTCATAGCTTCTTTTGGGCGTCACCTGATGTGCAGTGTATAGCTGCGGAATATCGAATGCAATGCGAAGCTTTAAATGCTCCGATTCAATCCATGCGCAAAGCTCTTTGATCTGGGGCGCTGTTGAAATAAGAAACCGTCCGCCGCGATATCTCGATCCGCAGCGGTTTTCAATGAGAATATCAGTTTCCTGCCATCTGCTTTTGATCTGAGTTTCAAAGACTTGATATATTTCAATAAATTCTCTCATAGAACCTACATAATCATGAAACGGAGGATGAATCTCAATGACGCTTGGTGCCGGCATGTTCTTGGTCAGTTTCATCAAAAACGCAGCAAACGATTCCGCCCATACCTCATTTTTCCAAAGCTGGGGAATTCCATCCTGATTTGCTCGTACAATTTCAGGATATTTTTGAATCAGTTCACTCTGAAAAGTCCGTTTTCCATAACTATATTCTGTATGGAGGGAGTAGGGTAACGTTGGGAAAACACGTTTCACATCAAAGTGTCCGGCGACTTCTTCTAAATGGAGCGGAATATAAGACGGATACTTTTTTTGATGATAGCGAACCATTTTGAATAGAATCACAAAAACACCACCCTGATCCATATTGTGAGTTTATATTACCATAAGCGTCAAAAGAAGTCGACGTTCTAATCCGCTCTACAACGGAAGGCAGCACACATGCTGTCCAACGGCATGATGGCAGAAAAGGTATCAAGCATGCGTCCACAGAGTAAATCCCATGGCCAAGCAGATAGAGGCCGCAATCCAAATCTCCTTCCATCATGCGCAGATATTTCAGTGGCCCACCGAACCGGATTTTCGTCCGGCGGTGTGGTTGACACTGTAAAATTCAAAGCCGTCCATCGCCGGAGAATGGCACAGAGTCAGCGGTGATAGCGACCAGAGCTGTCATAAGCGCGCCTGCAAGCAAACAGACGGCGGGAGTACGCCCTTCGCGAAAGAGAAGAAGCAGCGGATGACGCTCTTCTTGAAAAAAAGACGTCGGAACAAAGCGGACTTTGCTCCGACGTGGAATATCGTAACAGTATTGATGCCGCCCCCCAGTTTCACACCCAAAACCAAATCGAAGCCCAGCGGCAGCGGGTTCGATTTGAAAGGAGGAGCCGTAAAATGAGCGCGCTCTGGCTTATAAAATAAGCCGGAGCAAGCGATCATGACGCTTGCTCCGGCGTGGAGCGGCTGATGGGAGTCGAACCCACCTATGCAGCTTGGGAAGCTGCCGTTCTACCGATGAACTACAGCCGCATTTAAAATGTATTATACCAGAGCCAACTGGAAAATGCAAGAGAAAAAATACCTGCTCCCTTTTTACATTTGGACTGATGGCTTTTTCAATTTCACGATGCGTTGATTACAGCAGAAAGATATGATAAAGTAAATTCGGAAGATATAAGACTATGAAAAAGTATGAGTACCATTTCATTTAAAAGGAGGAAGCCCTATGGAGCGTTTTAAGAAGACTTATCAGCAAGGCACTATTGATGTGATTGAAATTTGGGTCGATACACAAACTGGTGTAAATTATGTCTTTCATAGAAATGGAAATGCGGCGGGATTTACCCCATTGCTGGATAAAGAAGGAAAACCGGTAGTAACTTCATAAGATGATAAACGATCGTTGATCGGCCTGTGTGATTTGGAGCGAATCTCCCCCCGTCGAATAGATGGAGGGAGATTTCTTTTCCCCAAAAATCAGTCCAAAAGGGAGAATATCTGTCTTCCCACGGCTCCCTCAGGGGGCGCTCTGGGGCGTGCCGCCGGCACGCCCCAGAGTATCCCTTAGAGATTGGCGGCAATTGCCTGTCCCATGCCAGCGCAGCCCACGGCCGTCTTTCCCGGCTCCAGGATATCACCGGTCCTCAGGCCGCTCTCCAACGCGGTGTTGACGGCGGCCTCTACTGCGTCCGCCTCGGCGGGCATGTCCAGGCTGTAGCGCAGCATCATGGCCGCAGCCAGGATCATGCCGATGGGGTTTGCCTTGTCCTGCCCGGCAATGTCCGGCGCGGAGCCGTGAATCGGCTCATAGAGGCCCCGGGTCCCGTCGCCTAAGCTGGCGGAGGGCAGCATGCCGATGGAGCCGGTAATCTGGCTGGCCTCGTCGGAGAGGATGTCTCCAAAGAGGTTCTCCGTCACAATCACGTCGAACTGGCTGGGGTCCCGGACCAGCTGCATGGCGCAGTTGTCCACATACATATGCCGCAGCTCCACCTCCGGATACTCCGCCGCCATCTCGTTCACCAGCCTACGCCAGAGCTTGGAGCTGTCCAAGACGTTAGCCTTATCCACAGAGCACATGCGCCGGCCGCGCTTCATGGCGGTCTCAAAGCCCACCCGGAGGATGCGGCGGATTTCATGCTCCCGGTAGATCATGAGGTCGGAGGCCGCAGTCTCGCCGTTTTCCTCCCAGGTCTTGTGCTCGCCGAAGTAGGCCCCGCCGATCAGCTCCCGCACCACCATGAAGTCGATGCCCCGGTCCACAATGTCCGGTCGGAGGGGGCAGGCCCTGCGCAGCTGAGGAATCAGCTGGGCGGGGCGAAGGTTCGCGTACAGCCCCATGCCGGAGCGCAGGGCCAGCAGCCCCTTCTCCGGACGGATGGCGGGGTCTATGGTGTCCCATTTCGGTCCCCCCACGGCGGAGAGCAGGGCCGCGTCGCTCTCCAGGCAGGTCTGGAGGCTGGCGTCCGGCAAAGGGACGCCGAAGGCGTCAATCGCGTTGCCGCCCATAGGCGCCTCCGCATAGCGGAAGGTATGGCCGAATTTCTCCGCCACCGCGTCCAGCACCGCCAGGGCCTGGGTCATAATTTCCGGGCCAATGCCGTCGCCCCGGATGACTGCAATCTTCTTTTCCATGCTCCTTAGTCCTTTCCTGCCGCCTTGATGGAGGCCATCAGGCCGCCCTTTTGAATCATATCCTTGATGAAGTCCGGGAACGGCTCTGCCTGGTAGGTCTCGTTCTTGGTGACATTGGTAATCACGCCGGTGTCGAAGTCAATTTCTACCTGGTCGCCGTCGTCAATGCCGTTGCTGGCGGCCTCGCACTCCAAAATGGCAAGGCCGATGTTGATGGCATTGCGGTAAAAAATGCGGGCAAAGGTCTTGGCGATCACGCAGGAGACGCCGCTGGCCTTGATGGCGATGGGCGCGTGCTCCCGGGAGGAGCCGCAGCCGAAGTTCCAGCCGGCCACCATGATGTCGCCGGGCTGAACCTTTTGGACAAAGGAGGTATCAATGTCCTCCATGCAGTGGCTGGCCAGCTCTTTTTCGTCCTGGGTGGCCAGATACCGGGCGGGGATGATGACGTCTGTATCAATGTGGTCCCCGTACTTGTGGACGTGTCCTTGCGCTCTCATGCTTCCATGACCTCCTTTGGATGGGTGATATGGCCGGTGACGGCACTGGCCGCCGCCACGGCGGGAGAGGCCAGATAGACCTCGCTCTCCACGTGGCCCATGCGGCCCACGAAGTTGCGGTTGGTGGTGGACACGCACCGCTCGCCGGCAGCCAAGATCCCCATGTAGCCGCCCAGGCACGGGCCGCAGGTGGGGGTAGATACGATGCAGCCCGCGTCCAGGAAAATGTCTGTGTAGCCCTCCTGCATGCACTGACGGTACACCGCGGGCGTTGCGGGAATGACGATGGCCCGAAGGCCCGGCGCCACCTTCCGGCCCTTGAGCACCGCGGCGGCAGCGGCCATATCCGCGATCTGGCCGTTGGTACACGAACCGATCACCACCTGGTCGATGGCGATGTCGCCGCCCTCGCTGGCGCTGTGGGCGTTCTCCGGCAGGTGGGGATAGGCAACGGTGCAGTCGATCTCATCCAGGTTCAGCTCAATGGTCTGCTCATACTCCGCGTCTTCGTCCGCCTCAAAGGCGGTCCAGGGCCGGTTCACCCGACCCTCAACATAGGCCCGGGTCACGTCGTCCACGGCGAAGATGCCGTTTTTGGCGCCAGCCTCAATCGCCATGTTGGAGATGGTCAGGCGGTCGTAGATCGTGAGGTTCTTCAGCCCCGGGCCGGAGAACTCCAGGGAGCGGTACAGGGCCCCGTCCACGCCGATCCTGCCGATCAGGTGCAAAATCACGTCCTTGCCGCTGACATAGGGCCGCAGGGCGCCGGTGACATGGACGCGGATAGCGGCGGGGACCTTGAACCACGTCTCGCCGGTGGCCATGGCCGCGGCCATGTCCGTGGACCCAACGCCTGTAGAGAAAGCCCCTAAGGCGCCGTAGGTGCAGGTGTGGGAGTCAGCGCCGATGCAGGCCTCGCCAGGGGCGATCAAGCCCTTTTCCGGCACCAGAGCGTGCTCAATCCCCATTCTTCCCACGTCGTAGTAGTTCTCCAAATCGAAGCGGCGGGCAAAGGTCCGGCACTGCTTGCACTGGGTGGCGGCCTTGATGTCCTTGTTGGGTGCAAAGTGATCCATAATCATCACCACCCTGCTCTTGTCAAAGACCTGGTCAAATCCCGCCTTTTCAAACTCGTTGATGGCAACCGGGGAGGTGATATCGTTCCCCAGCACCATGTCCAGCTTCGCCCGGATCAGCTGGCCCGGCCGCACCTCGGAAAGTCCCGCATGGTGGGCCAGGATTTTTTGTGTCATTGTCATGCTCATGACGCCTGTTCCCCCTTCTGCCGCTCCACGGCGGCAATTTTATTGATGCCGTTGACATAGGCCCGGATGGAAGACTCAATGATATCTGTGGAGATTCCGGTGCCGGTGTAGAGGCCGCTGCCGTAGTGGACCTTCACCACAGCCTCTCCGATGGCGTCCTCTCCGTCGGTCACGGCATTGAGGCTGAAGCTCTCCAGGCCCACATCCATCTGCGTGATGCGGTTGATGGCCTTGAAGGAGGCATCCAGCGGACCGGTTCCGATGGCCACTTCCTCCACCTCCTGCCCGTCCCGGCTCATCTTGACATAGGCGGTGTTTGGAATCCCCTCGCCCACATTGACCACATGGCTCAAAAGCTGCCAGCCGCCGGCGTCTTTCTGGCCGCGGTTCAGAACCAGAGCCTCCAGATCAGAGCTGGTGATGGTTTTCTTCTTGTCCGCCAGCTTTTTAAAGCGGGTGAAGATGACGTTCAGCTGCTCGTCGCTGACCTCATAGCCCATGTCCTCCAGCCGCTCCCGCAGGGCGTGCTTGCCGGAGTGCTTGCCCAGGACCATGGTGCTCTTGGGGATGCCGATGTCCGAGGCCTTCATGATCTCATAAGTCTGGGCGTTGGCCAGAACACCGTGCTGGTGGATGCCGGACTCATGGGCAAAGGCGTTGGCCCCCACAATGGCCTTGCTGGGGGGGATGGGGACACCGGTGATGCTGGAGAGCAGCTTGCTGGTCTTGTAGATCTGCTGGGTATGAACGCCGGTCTCGGCGCCGTAGAAGCCGGCGCGTGTATGAAGCGCCATGACAATCTCCTCCAGGCTGGCGTTGCCCGCCCGCTCGCCGATGCCGTTGACCGTGCACTCCACCTGGGTGGCCCCGGCCCGGATGCAGGCGAGGGTATTGGCGACTGCCATCCCCAGATCGTCATGGCAGTGGGCGGAGAGGTCCACGTTCTCCACACCCCGGACGTGTTCCTTCAGATAGCGGAACAGGTCGTACATCTCCTCCGGCGTACAGTAGCCAACGGTGTCCGGAATGTTCAGTACGGTGGCCCCGGCCTCCACAGCAACAGAGCAGCACTCCGCCAGAAACTCCCGGTCGGAGCGAGAGCCGTCCTCGGTGGAAAACTCAATGTCGTCACAAAGGCTCTTGGCGTAGGACACGCTCTCCCGAATGCTCTCAAGCACCTGTTCCCGGGTCATCCGCAGCTTATATTCCATGTGGATTTCACTGGTTGCGATGAAGAGGTGGATGCGGGGATGCTTCGCCTCCTTCAAGGCGTTCCAGGCGGCGTCGATATCTCCCTTGGCACAGCGGGCCAGGCTGGCCACGGCGCAGTTTTGGACTGTTTTTGCAATGGCCTCCACACTCTTGGAGTCCTCGGGGGACACAATGGCGAAGCCCGCCTCAATTACATCCACGCCCAGAGCGTCCAGCTGCCGTGCCATGTCCAGCTTTTCCGAGAGGTTCATGCTGCAACCAGGGGACTGCTCGCCATCCCGGAGCGTGGTGTCAAATACCTTGATCCTTTTCATCTTCTCTTAACCTCCTTGTGGTGATTCGTGGTTCCGGACAAACAAAAAAGCTCTCGTCTCTCTACAATAAAGAGACGAAAGCTCACTTCCGCGGTACCACTCTTGTTGATATCATTGCAATATCCACTCTTCACATCAGCCCCTGGGGGGCGAATGCCGCCTCTATGATAACGGTGAGGAACCCGGTCGCACCTACGGCCCAATGGGCTTTCAGCTGACTGCTCAAGGGCCAGTAAGTCCGCTGTCCGCATACCGCCTCACAGCAACCGGCGGCTCTCTGAAATGCTCGCAGTGACGTTTTCCCTGTCATCGCATTGATCGTTATTGAAATTAAACTTACACAATTTCTCCCGGTTTGTCAAGAGGGAATTTTAATTTTTTTGATCCCAGGCAGCCCTGTCACAGACCGGGAAAGGCCGGGTATGGCATCCATACCCGGCCTCTGTTCAGAGCGTCAATAATGCACGTGAAGCAGCTCGTGGGTGCGGCCCTTCAAGGGTCCGGCCAGCAGCTCTCCCACAATGGGGTTGCGCTCAGAGCGCTTGATAAGCGCCGTCCGGTCCGCCTCATACAGGCCCTCCGCCCGCTGATGCTTGGCAGGCAGCAGTCCGTAGGGCTGGCCCGCGCCGCCAACGCACCCGGTCTTGCAGGTCATGACTTCTACCAGGTCATAATAGGCGGTGCCCGCCTCGATCTCTGCCAGCAGCTTTTTCACATGTACCAGGCCATGCACCACGGCGATGCGGAGAATCCGGTCGCCAACAGGCAGGGATACCTCCCGAATCGCCTCGCTGCCGCGAAGCCCGGAGAACTGAATAGCCTGGAGGGTGTTGCGGGATTTGTCCTCCACCACCCGGCGGGCAACGGCCTCCGCAACGCCGCCGGTGGTGCCGAAGATCGTGGCGGCGCCGGTACCCATGCCAAAGGGCAGGTCCGGAGACTCGCCCTCCAGCTCCGTGAAGCGGATGCCGGACTCCTTGATCATGGTGATGATCTCCTGGGTGGTCAGCACCAGGTCCACGTCCGGCCTGCCGTCATGCTGGAATTCCTCCCTGGCGGCCTCCATCTTCTTGGCGGTGCAGGGCATGATGGCAATGTGATAGGTGGTGCGGCCGTCCTCGGCATCCTTGGCCTTGTATTGATCCTTCAGTACCGCCGCGAACATCTCCATGGGGGACTTGCAGGTGGAGACATGCTTGAGGTACTTGGGGTTCTCCTTTTCCAGATACTTGATCCAGGCGGGGCAGCAGGAGGTGAACATGGGGAACGGTCCGCCCTTTTTCAGCCGTTCCAGGAATTCTGCCGCCTCCTCCATTACCGTGAGGTCCGCGCCGAAGTTGGTGTCGTACACCTCGGCGGCGCCCATCATTTTCAGGGCTGAAACCAGCTTGTCCAGGGCGTTGACACCGGGCTCCAGGCCGAACTCCTCGCCCACGGCCACCCGCACGGCAGGCGCAATCTGGAACACGACCCGTTTCTTGGGGTCATACAGCTCCCGCCATGCCTTGCCGATCTCGTCCCGGATGGTAATGGCTCCGGTGGGACAGGCCGCCGCGCACTGGCCGCAGCTGATGCAGCTGGTGTCCGCCAGCTTCCGGTCAAAGGCGGGGCTCACCACCAGGTCGCTGCCCCGGTGGGCAAAGTTCAAAATCGCCATGCCCTGCATCTCGTCGCACACCCGCACGCAGTCGCCGCAGAGGATGCACTTGTTGGGGTCCCGGACGATGGCCGGAGAAGAGCGGTCCTTCTCATAGGCCGGCCGGGTGTCCGGAAAGCGGACATGCCGCACGCCGAACTGCAGCGCCAGGTCCTGCAGGCGGCACTTGCCGCTTTTCTCGCAGGTGGTGCAGTCCCGGTCGTGGGAGGCCAGCATCAGCTCCAGAATCATCCGCCGGTGTTTTAAAAGCCGGGCGGTGTTGGTGCGGATTTTCATGCCGTCCCTGGGCTCCATGGAGCAGGAGGTGTCGATCTTGCCCTTTTCATCCTCCACCACGCACATCCGGCACGCGCCGAAGGTGGACAGCTCTGAGTAGTAACAGAAGGTGGGCATGTCGATCCCGGCCTTCCGAATGACTGCCAAAACGTTCTTCTCCCCGTCGAAGGGCACCCGCTGGCCGTCGATGTACATAATTCCTTTCGCCATGGTTTCAGCCCTCCTTGCTTGCGGTGATGGCGCCGAAGGGACAGATGGTCACGCAGGCGCCGCAGTTGATGCACTTCTCCGGGTCGATGACATGGGGCTGTTTGGGCGCGCCGGAAATGGCCTCCATGGGACAGTTCTTCCGGCACTTGCCGCAGCCCTTGCACTTGTCCGCCTCCACCACAGGGTGGGGCTTTTCCCGATTGCAGATGGGACAGTGGTGGTCCACCACATGAGCCAAATACTCCTCCCGGAAGTATTTCAGCGTGCTCTGCACCGGCTTGCAGGCGCTCTGCCCCAGGCCGCACAGGGCCGTGGAGGAAATGGTGTCTGCCAGCTCCTCCAAAAGGTCCAGGTCCTCCATAGTGCCCTGGTTTGCGATGATGCGGTCTAAAATCTCCAGCATCCGCTTGGTGCCCTCCCGGCAAGGGACGCACTTGCCGCAGGACTCCTTCTGGGTAAACTCCATGAAGAAGCGGGCGGTCTCCACCATGCAGGTGTCCTCGTCCATGACCACAAGGCCGCCGGAGCCGATCATGGCGCCGATGGTCTTCAGGGAGTCAAAGTCCAGCGGCAGGTCCAGATGTTCTTTGCTGGCGGTGGTGGCGCCGCCGGAGGGGCCGCCGATCTGCACGGCCTTGAACTTTTTGCCGTCCCGGATGCCGCCGCCGATGTCGAAGACCACCTCCCGGATGGTGGTGCCCATGGGGACCTCGATGAGGCCGGTGTTCACCACGTTGCCGGTGAGAGCAAAGGCCTTGGTTCCGGGGCTGGTACGAGTGCCGATGGAGTGGTACCACTCCACGCCGTTGCGGATGATCAGCGGCACGTTGGCAAAGGTCTCCACGTTGTTGAGGACCGTGGGCTCCGCCCAGAGGCCGTGCTCAATGGTCCGGGGCGGCTTGACCCGGGGCATGCCCCGGTTGCCCTCGATGGAGGCAGTGAGGGCGCTGCCCTCGCCGCAGACGAAGGCGCCTGCGCCCATATTCACATGAATACGGAAGGAAAAGTCCGTGCCCATGATGTGGTCGCCCAGCAGGCCGTAGCTCTCCGCCTTGGCAATGGCCTTTTTCAGCCGGTCCACGGCCAGCGGATACTCCGCCCGGACATAGATGTAGCCCTGGCCGCTGCCCACGGCAAGTCCCGCGATCATCATGCCCTCCAGCACGCTGTGGGGGTTGCCCTCCATAATGGAGCGGTCCATAAACGCGCCGGGGTCGCCCTCGTCGCCGTTGCAGACGATGTACTTCTGCTCGGACTTCTGCTTTCGAGCGCCCTCCCACTTGCGGCCCGCTGGGAATCCGCCGCCGCCGCGGCCCCGGAGTCCAGAGTCCGTGATGGTCTTGCAGATTTCCTCTCCGGACATCTCGAAGAGGGCCTTTTCAAAGCCGGCGTAGCCGCCCTTGGCGATATACTCCTCAATATCCTCGGCGTCGCTGCTGCCGCAGTTTTCCAGCACCACCCGGTGCTGCTTTTTGTAGAAGGGGATATCCTCCTGCCGGGGATAGGCCACGCCGTCCAGGTGGTATACCAGCCGGTCGATGACCTCTCCGCCGAGAACCGTCTTTTCCAGAATCTCGTGGCAGTCCTCCGGCTTGACATGGATGTACATGACGCCCATGGGCTCGATATGAACCAGCGGACCCATCTCGCAAAAGCCGTGGCAGCCGCTCATCTTCACATGGAGGCTCTTCTCCTCGTCCGTGTCGTGCTTTAAGCCCACATACACCGCAAGGCCCCGGCTCTCGCACTCGGCCTTGATGTTTTCATAAATCTTCATGGCGCCGCCGGCAATGCAGCCGGTGCCGGCGCAGATCAAAACAGAGGGGACCTGCTCGCTCTGCTTAAGCGCATTCCGGGCGTTTGCCTGAAACACATGGAAACTGTCCCGTGTCAGCTTAGTCTGCCGCATGTACGCTCGCCTCCTTTTCCCGAATTTCCTCCAGCAGCGAAAGCGCCGCCTCAGGGGTCATTTTGGAGTGAACCTCGCCGTCAATGGTCATGACGGGGGCCAAACCGCAGGCGCCGAGGCACGCCACGGTTTCCAGGGTGAACATCCCGTCCGCGGAGGTCTTTTTCTTCCCGGACAGGCCCAGATAATCGTGAACCGCGTCAAAAATCGGCTGAGATTTACGGACGTGACAGGCGGTGCCGGCACAGACCTTGATGATGTGCTTTCCCTTGGCTTCCAGGGAAAAATTCTCGTAAAATGTAGCCACACTGTAGACCTTGGCTGCGCTGATGCCAAGCTTTTCGGCCACGAGGGTCAGCGACTCCTCGCTGAGGTATTTGTACTCCGCCTGAATCTCCTGTAAAATTGCAATCAGGTTGGACTGGTCGTATCCGTAGCTCTCTAGGATACGATCAGTCCGCGTCCGCTCGCTGCTCATTGGCAAACCTCCCTATATTGATGATAATCTCCTTGTTACCCCGAACTAAAAACAAGCGTGTGTAACGTTAACATTATAGCGATTTTGAAACATATTTGCAAGCAAACTCGTTAATTTTTTGTTAAAAACTCGACTTTTTGCAAAAATTTTGAAAAAACGTTTACTCGGTGCAATTCGTTAAAGTCTTTGTGAAAAAAAGTTCTGTTTTGCTGTGCTAACGTACAGCAAGCAGCCACGGCGCGTCCTTTTCCTGCCCTGGGGGATGATCGGAAAGAATGCTTCGCCTGCATTTGCCTCGATACCGGCATGTTGAATTGCGCATGAAGCGTGGCCGCTCCTCCCCTTCCCTCCAGGATTGGCACGGCCGGGCCCTTCATATCAACCAGCTCTTCACACGCAGGATGCCCACCGCAAAAAAGATTCCGGTTTGGCTGCCGTTGCACCACGCTGTACAAGAAACCGCCCAGGGGCACATATTTCAGAGCACGCTTTTGCGGGCACAGAATTTTGACGGCGAAGGAGAATGCTATGAGCTATTATGGAGCACATTGGAGGATCGACGGGGTGACGGCCGCTTTCATCATGCGGGGAGACAGAAACGGTCGCTACCGCATTGTATTTGAGCGGGAATCTGCAGAATTGCCTCAAATTGAGTCCATTAACTGGGCCCAGCCATCTGTGGAGCGCCTGACGGAGGCCGGAGAGTTTGGGCTGCCGGAGGGGTATGGCTTTGAGTTGGTGAAAATCACATATGACAGCGCAGTCAAAAGCTATACCGTGGAGGTAAAAACAGCACGGCAGTATCTGGGGGATGTGACTGGCTACCAGGCCCAGGTGGAAGCGCTGTCGAACACCCTGGCAGCCAGGGAGCAGCAGGTTGAGGAACTGCTGGCCAGCAGTACCGCCGCCGCAGAGGCAGAGCTGCGTGCCGCCTATACGGAGGGGGTGGAGCACAATGGCTGAGATGTTGGCGCTGGCCAAGGACAAACTCCGGGCGCAAGGAATGGCGGATGCTGCGGCGCTGGCGCAGCGGGCTGTGTCCGGTGAGGTAGGAAACGCAGAGTTGCTGGCAGGAAAATCCAAAATTCCCACCTGGCGTCCCAGATCCTTCCTAACCCCGGAGACGCCTGTGGGGAAGCCATACCAGTGGGAGGATATTGTCTACAAGCTGCTCCAGCAGCATGATGCCTCCAGCCAGCCGGATTGGACCCCAGACAAGGTCCCGGCGCTGTGGGCCGCCGTCTCCCCGGAGGAATCCGGCACCAGAGCGGACCCCATTCCCGCAGTCCGGGGAATGGAGTACCAGTATGGCCGGTACTACCTGGACCCGGAGGATTCCAAAATTTATCTCTGCAAGCGTACCGGCGAGATGGATGGCGGCAAGGTCATTCTGCAATACCTGCCCCACGAGCTCATCGGGCAGTACTTTGAGGCGGCACAGCCGTAACCGGGGCAGTCGGTTTCGGCGCTGTGTTCCCTTGCCTGTCCAAACACGCGCTGAAGCTGCGCAAAAGCGGGTGGATGTCCCGCTTTGTCCTGCCAGCGCGCCAGGCTGAGAACGGCTTTGGCGGTTCCCCCCCAAGGGCCTGGGGCCGTGCCCAGCAAGTAAAGAGAGTCCGCCGGGAAGTTCCCGGCGGACTCTCTCTTTGTTGACAGGCTTGATGAGCAGCGCCTTCCATGGGCGGCGCCGCTTACTCCAGTTTCAGCATCCGGTATCCAACGCCGATATGCGTCTGAATGTACTGGGGAGCATCCGGACCCTGCTCCAGTTTTTTACGCAGCGTTGCCATGAACACGCGCAGAGAGGCGATGTCGTTTTCCCAGCTTCTGCCCCAGATCTGCTGGGTAATATAGGTGTGCGTCAACACCTTTCCCACATTTTTCGACAGCAGGCACAGCAGTTTATATTCGCTGGGCGTCAGGTGCAGCTCCTGCCCGTTCAAAAACGCGCAGCCCGCGGCATAGTCGATTTTCAGCGCCCCGTTGGTAAACACAGACTCTGTGCTCACCGTTCCAGGGACTGCCAGGCGGCGCTGGGTCACGCGAAGGCGCGCCAGCAGTTCTTCCACAGAGAACGGTTTTGTGAGATAGTCGTCCGCCCCTGCGTCCAGCGCGTCAATCTTGTCCGTGTCTTCGCTGCGGGCGCTGATAACAATGATGGGGAGATTGGACCAGGATCGGACCCGGCGGATCACCTCAACCCCATCCATATCCGGCAGCCCCAGGTCCAGCAGCATGATCTCCGGATTGTGTGAGGACGCCTCCAAAATAGCGCTTTCCCCATTGGAGGCGGTTAAAAACCGATAGTCGTGCGCTTTGAGCGTTGTAGCAATCAGGTTGCGGACGGGAGCATCGTCCTCAACCACTAAAATCAAGGGTTTATTCATGAAGCTCTACCTCCCCGGCTGGTACCGAAAATGTAAAAATCGCTCCGTGCGGTTCATTGTCCGCAACGGTAATCTCTCCGTTATGCGCATGGATAATGGATTTGCACAGTGCCAGCCCCAGCCCCAGACTCCGGCGGCTGTCCGCCACCCGATTGGAGGCGCTGTAAAACATGTCAAACACATGGGGCTTGGCCTCATCCGGGATTCCCGGCCCATTATCCGCCACCGATACATACACAAATTTTCCCTTCCGCTTGAGCTCAATGATAATTTCAGAGCCTGGCGGCGTATATTTAATGGCGTTGTCTATCATGTTGATGAGCACTTGGACAATCAGTCTCGCGTCAATCTGCACCAGAAGATATTCCTCTGAGCTGCGGACCGACAGATGATACTCCGTTTTCCTGCGGTTCACATGCCGCAGCGCCTCTGACACCACCTCGTCCATCAGCTCCGTGGACAGGCGCAGATTCATGCGCCCCTCCTCAATCCGGCTCACCGACAGCAGGTTTTCCACCAGATTGATCAGCCACATGGCATCGTCGTAAATATCCGCATACATGCGCTCCTTGGTCTCCTCGTCAAAGAGCTTCCCGTTGGAGAGCAGGTTGCTGGCATTGCCGGAGATGGAGGTCAGCGGTGTCCGCAGGTCATGGGAGATGGAGCGCAGCAGGTTGGCTCGCAGCTGCTCGTTTTTTGCCAGCACGGCGGCCGCCTCTTTTTCCTCCGCGTTTTTCTGGTTCTCCATGGCCAGAGCGCACTCTCCAAGCACAGAGAGAAGGAGGCTGCTCTCAAAGTCATCCAGCGGCTTCTCACCGGCCGCAATGCCCACCACGCCATAGATGGTCTCGCCAGTTCTGATGGACAGGTACAAGCACCGGGAATCCGCAAACGTCTCTGTCGCGGCTCCGGCACGCCGGTTATTGTTCAGCACCCACCGTGCCACCTGCCGCTCCTGTTCCGACACATAGACGTCGGAGGGCCGAGAGTCCTCCGCATAGACAATCAGGGGCTCTGCCAGCTCCCCATGCTCCGCCTGGTATACAACAACGTCCCGCTGAAACAGCTTCACAAGCTGCCTTGCACTCACATTGAGAATTTCCGGACGGTCCTTGGCCCTTTGCAAACTCTGGTTCGTCTCAAACAGGACCCTGGTCCGCCAGGCTACCTGCGCGGATTTCTGAGCCAGGGCTTTCAGCCGGGCGGCCAGAGAGCCCGTCAGCCATGCGGCGGCAAACATGATAAGAAACGTGACTGCATAGCTGCTGTCATAGGCGTGCAGGGAAAGGCGCGGCTCGGTAAAGAAAAAATTAAAGATCAGAACGCTGGCCACAGAGGAAAGAAAGCTGCAGATCGGGCGCCTTGTGGCAATGGCAATCAGCATTACGCTTAAAATATAAACTGTAATGATATTGGCCTCTGTAAAGCCAAGGTGGTAAAAAAGCCAGCCGATCAAGGTCGCCAGAAGCAGCAGTCCCGCACTCTTGGTCAAATCACGCAGCGGCAGAGACGGCGGCTGCGGCCGGCTCCAGCGCGGAGGTGCGGCGCCTCCCCCGCTGTCCGGAATGATATGAATATCCAGCTCTGGCAAAAGCGCAATGAGCTTCTCCGTAAGCAGGGGCCTCCGAAACAGCATCCTTCCCGCAATTCCGCTGCGCCCGAGCACAATTTTTGTCACGCCGGACACCCGGGCAAACTCCGCGATCTGATCGGGAATATCGTCTCCATAGACGGTTTCAATGGACGCGCCCAGCTGCTGAGCCAGGTGGATGTTTGCCCGCAGCCTGTCCCGATCCTGGGCGGCCATCCGCGGAAAATCTCCGGTCTCTACAAAAAGCGCGGTAAATGGGCAACAAAATGCCCCCGCCATCCGTGCGGCGGTCCTTATAATCTTTGCATTGGAGGCCGCCGACGAAAGGCACACCAGAATGTGTTCACCAGCCCGGTACTCCGCCTGTTGGCGCCCCTCCCTTGTGCCTTGGGAAATACGGTCCGCACAGCGGCGGAAGGCCAGCTCCCGCAGGGCGCTGAGCTGGGTGAGCGTGGGAGCTGCGTCCCAATCGCCGAGCTGTTCCCGCAGGTCCCTGGGGTCCATGTCCACAAGCTCTACCCGGTCTGCCTGGTCGAACACCCGGTCTGGAATCCGGTCTGAAACCGGGCTTCCCAAAATCGCGGCGACACGGTCCTGCAGGCTTTCCAGGTGCGGGATGTCCAGGGTTGTGAATACGTCAATTCCCGCATTCAGCAATTCCTCTACATCCTGATGCCGTTTTTTGTGACGCCCTTCTTGGTTGCGATAGGCCAGATTCTCCACCAGCAAGAGCCCCGGTTTTCTGCGCAGAGCCGCGTCCAGGTCCAGTCTTTCCGGGTTTTCCGCCTGCCACAATCCCTCGAAACTCCGCGCCTCTGGGCATTCGCAGCTGATGGCAGCGCCAGCCACCACATCCGTGCCGGACTGTCTGGCCCTGTCTGCTGCTCGCAGCATGGCGGCGGCTGTTCCAATGCCTGACATATAGCCGGCAAAAATGGTCAGCTTCCCCGCCCGGCCTTCCGGCTGTACGGCGGTTTCCATCGCAAATCTCCTCTCTTTGTCAGGCATCCGGAGAAAGCCGCGGCTACTTCTTCAACGTCCCGCAGCCGTCCACACTAGATATGAAAACATTTCTGTGCATCCCGGTAGGTCCCCAGCGCCAGCAGTGTGCAGTGTTCCGGCAGGCAGGTGTCCGGAGTAATCACAGTCATAAAAAATTTACCATCCTGCTTAATCGCCAGAATATTGATGTGATGGCGCTTTCGCACATCCAGCTGCCCAATGGTTTTTCCGACCCAGCCCTCCGGGACGGATACTTCAAAAATCGCGTGGTCGTCTCCCAGAGCAATGTAGTCAGAGATATTGTCTGAGCTGTAGCGGATGGCGGTCCAGATCGCCACCTGCTTTTCCGGATAAACCACCTCGTCGGCGCCGTTGCGCAGCAGAAATTTAGCCTGCACATCCCGCGCGGCCCTTGCCACCACCAGTCTGGCCCCCAATTCCTTCAAGAGGGAGGCCGTCTCCAGAGAGCTTTGGAAATTGTCGCCAATAGCCACAATGCACACGTCAAAGTTCCGCACACCCAAGGACGCCAGAAAATCCTCGTTGGTACTGTCTCCAATCTGCGCGTTGGTCACATAGGGCAGCACCTCATTCACCCGGGCCTCGTCCTTGTCCACCGCCATCACCTGATGGTTTAATTCGTTGAGCTTCAGGGCGATGTGCCGTCCAAAGCGCCCCAGTCCAATCAGTAAAATTGCTTTCATGGTTCCTCCTGATCCCTTCCATTTGCGTCCTTCAGACGCTTCATCCAACGGTAATTCTCTCCTGGGGCAGCTTGGCTCCTCCGGTCTGTGTTTTGGACAGAGCCGCAAAAATCAGAGTGAGCCCACCAACCCGACCGAAAAACATCAGAACAATCAAAATCAGATGGGAGAGCGCTCCCAATTCCGGCGTAAGCCCCAGGGATAACCCCACCGTCCCCACGGCGGAGGCCGTCTCAAACAGGCACGAGAGCACGGGGAGGTCCTCCACGCCGCTGATCACCAGCCCTCCCCCCAAAAACAGCGCCAGATACATCATGAGAATGGTGGATGCCTGAAGTACGGTTTCATGGGAGACCCTCCGCCCAAAAAACTGCGGATTCTCCCTTTGCCGAAAGACCGCCAGGGCGCTGGCCAGCAGCACCGCCAGCGTGGTGGTCTTCATACCGCCGGCGGTGGAGCCTGGAGAGCCGCCGATCAGCATCAATAGGGTGGTGATGGCCTGCCCGGTCTCGCTCATGGCTGTGAGGTCCGCAGTATTAAAGCCCGCTGTTCTCGGTGTCACCGCTTGGAACAGGGAGAGGAGCACCCGTTCCTTCATGGGAGCCCAGGAAAACTCACAAAAGAAAAAATAAACCGCCGGAATCAGAATGAGCGCCAGGGTCACTGTCAAAATGACTTTGCTCTGCATCCGGTATTTCCGCAGACGCAGACGATTGGTCCGGATGTCGTCCCAGGTGAGAAACCCAATGCCCCCCAGGATAATCAGCAGCATGATGGTGATGTTGACCACCGGATGCGCCGCGTAATCCGTGAGAGATGAAAAGGGGGCCTTGATTCCCATCAAATCAAAGCCTGCATTGCAAAATGCCGATACCGCGTGAAACAGCGCGTACCAAGCGCCCTGGAAAAAGCCAAATTCCCTGGAAAAAGTCGGAAGCAAAAGCGCCGTACCCGCCAGCTCCATCACCAGCGCCGCTTTCAAGATAAAACCCGTCAGCCGGACGATGCCGCCCACCTTGGGTGCCGCAATCGCCTCCTGCATGGTGCTGCGCTGCATCAGTCCGATCCTGCGGCCGGAGAGAATTGCAAAGGCTCCCGCCACCGTCACCACGCCCAAGCCTCCGATCTGGATCAGCAGCAAAATGACCAGCTGTCCGAACGCCGACCAGTAGGTTGCCGTGTCATGAATGACAAGGCCCGTCACGCAAACGGCGGAGGTGGATGTAAACAGTGTCTCCAGAAACGGCGTCCTCACGCCCTCTCTGGTGGAAATCGGCAGCATCAGCAGCACGCTGCCTGCCAGGATGACCAGCAGGAAGCCCAGTATCATGGCCCGCAGGGAAGTTGTATGTCTGTTTGCCCGAATCGGCCACATGGGAGGATGCCCCCTTACCTGATCTTTATAAAAACTTTATGTGTTCATTATCCACATTCCGTTTTAAGGGGGTATTAATATCCTGTAATCCGCATTAAGGCCGCATAAAGATGTGGATTACATTCTCCGCCTCAGGTCCCGCAGCGATGGACAAATCGACAGCAGCGCATTGGCTATCGCCCGGCGGACAGTTTCAGCCCCGCTATCCGCTATTATACCCAGACTGCGATAAAATGCAACCGGCGGCTTTGTGCGTGTCCCCGTATGGCCCGGTCACAGTCCGCCGGACAGCCATGCCGCCTGCAGGGCAAGCGCACCTGCGCCAAGCGCTACCAGAATCAGGGCTGCCAGCGGCACACCCATAAAGATCAGCAAAATTCCCAGGCCCTGATGCCGGAGCATAAACCGCTCCGCCTCTGTATGAAACCAATGTTCCACCTGGGCAATTTCCTTTTTCAGCATTTCTGATCTCCTCCTTTCTGGCTCATCATAATCCCGTGGAGTTTAAACCGGGAAAAAGATCGGATCTGGGGAGTTAAGGTGCCATAAATGCCGTGCAAAAAGCGTGGACAGCCCGCAGGCCGTCCACGCTTTTTAATATGTTTTTTCTACTGCGGCCTTTTGCCGGTGTCGTCTAACGGGCCGTTCAGCGGAAAAACCGCCTTCATGAAAACCTGCTCGGCTGCTCCCACATCATGGTCGGCTCCGAAATAGATCCGCCGCCCCGCGCTGTCCAGCAGCTCAAACTGATTTCCCTGACAGATCAGCCGAAACTGCAGTTCGTCCAGCGTCCGGTAAAGGGCCAGCACCCACTCAGTCCAGTCCAGGGGCCAGTCGCCGGCAAGCTCGCTCCAAAGCCATTCAAACTCCGGAGGATAGACCCTCCGTTCCAAAAACAGCCACCAGAGGCATTGTTTTTGCTCCAGGCTCAGTCCGGCCAGCCGGTCAGAAAGGCCGGCCTCCTCCGCCAGCTGCACATAGCAAAAGGACAGCGTGCGGTCTATCTCCGTCAGCTCCTGCTGCTCCAGGAAATCCGCGTATTTCCATTCCAGCGCAGCCACCGGCGCCCCCCGCCCCTCAATCCGCAGCAACTGTGCAAGGCACTCGGCGGCGTCCGCATCGGGAAGCTGCACATTCAGGTACAAGCCACGCAGCTCTCTTTGCCAGACCCCCGAGGTGTTATGCTGACGCATCGTCAGCACGCCGTCGTCGCAGGAAAAGGAGAGTCCCGCCACCTCGCCATTGAACGCGGCCCCCACGGACCATACGGGCCACTGTTCTCCGATCCCGGCGAGCAGGGTTCCAAACTCCTCTCCATATTCTGCCACGGGGAGGGAGGCGTCCAGATATCCAATCTGAATCCGGGCGTCCCCGCTCTGGTACAACGTGCGGTGCGGAAGGTCAAACCAGCGGTCCAGCTCCCTGACCAGGCACAGCACCTGCCATGCCGGGGAGCGCTCCTCCGCCGGCGGCTGCGTCGGATGAAGGGTCCACTCCAGTGTCTTATCATATCGAAACAGCATTTGCCGCAACCTCCCTGCTTCCAAGCTGTGCGGGGGTAAAGCGCGCGCCTTACCGGCCCGTTTCAGAGATCAGGCCCATCTCCAGGGCGATATCCAGGTTCACACCCAGCACGTTCACCGTCTCTTCACCGAAGATCCCCAGCAGTTTGCCGGTGGTGTGGTCGGCCACAATCTGCTCCAGCGTCTCCTCGCTCAATCCGGAAGCCTCCGCCAGGGCCGGAATCTGAATTGCGGCAGACGCGGGGGAAACATGGGGGTCCAGGCCGGAACCGGAGGCGGTCATCAGGTCCGTGGGAATCTCCTCCCGGGCAACCCCTGGATTGGCGGCCAAGAACTCCTCAATATCAGCCTCTACCCGCTCCGTCAGAGCCGGGTTGGACGCCGCGTAGTTGTTGGAGCCGGAGCTAAGGCCCGCGAACTCACTGCCATCGTTGTAGAACTGGTTGCCGTCTGCATCCTCATAATAGGTATTGTAGTTGTATGCGGAGGGACGGCACTTCATAAAGTAAGGCTCCGTGAAGTCTTGGCCCACATTGGCCGCGCCGACCGCCTCGCCGTCGGCGGTGACAAGGCTGCCGTTTGCCTGGCTGGGGAAGATCACAGCGGAGAGGCCGCTCAGCACCACGGGGAATAAAAACCCGCACAGAAACAGCAGCACCAGTGTCACCATAACAGCCTGCCGCAAAGAGTGGGAAAACCGATTCGTTTTCGTTGTATCGTTCATCTTCCAATAACCTCCTTAGAAGCCCATTGCCAGCAGCAGGGGAGCAATGATCATGTCAATGATCTTGATTCCGGCAAAGGGTGCGATGACGCCACCCACACCGTAGATCATCATGTTTCTTGCCAGCATCTTGCCAGAGGACATGGGACGATACTTCACGCCCTTCATCGCAAGGGGGATCAGGCAGGGAATGATGATGGCGTTGAAAATCAGGGCGGACAGGATCGCGCTGTACGGCGTGGTCAAATCCATGATATTCAAGACCGCCAACGCGGGAATGGCCTGCATGAACATGGCGGGGATGATGGCGAAGTATTTGGCGATATCGTTTGCGATGGAGAAGGTAGTCAGAGAGCCGCGGGTAATGAGCAGCTGCTTGCCGATCTCCACCACCTCCAGAATCTTGGTGGGGTCCGAGTCCAGGTCCACCATGTTGGCCGCTTCCTTGGCGGCGGTGGTGCCGGAGTTCATGGCAAGGCCCACGTTGGCCTGAGCCAGAGCGGGGGCGTCATTGGTGCCGTCGCCGGTCATGGCCACGATCTTGCCCTCAGACTGCTCCTTCTTGATCAGGGCAATCTTGTCCTCTGGCTTGCACTCCGCCACAAAGCCGTCCACGCCGGCCTCCTTGGCAATGGTGGCGGCGGTGAGGGGGTTGTCACCGGTGCACATGATGGTCTTGATGCCGATGGCCCGCAGGCGCTGGAACCGCTCCACCATGCCCGGCTTCACGGTATCCTTGAGGTAAATCACACCCAGCACCCGGTTATTTTCACACACCACCAGAGGGGTGCCGCCCAGGGACGAAACCTTTTCCACGTGGGTATGGAGATCTGCGGGAATCTTGCCCCCTGCCTTTTTCACATACTCTTCAATCGCGTCGGACGCTCCCTTGCGGACCTTGGTGCCGTCTGGCAGGTCCACGCCGCTCATCCGCGTCTGGGCCGTGAATTCCAGGAAGGCAGACCCCTCCTGCTCCACACTGTTGTCCCCCAGCCGGCGGGCCAGCTCCAGGGTGGATTTGCCCTCGGGTGTTTCGTCATGCAGACTGGTCAGCGCGGCGCAGCGAATGAGGTCGCTACGGTTTGCCCCCTCCACCGGAAAGAAATCCGCAGCCAGCCGGTTGCCGTAGGTAATGGTTCCGGTTTTATCCAAAATCATGGTGTCCACGTCGCCGCAGGCCTCCACGGCCTTGCCGGACATGGCGATCACATTAAACCGCGTCACACGGTCCATGCCGGCGATGCCGATGGCCGAGAGCAGTCCGCCGATGGTGGTTGGAATCAGGCAGACCATCAGTGCGATCAGGGTAGAGGTGGGCAGGGACACTCCGGAATAAACGCCAATGGGATACAAGGTGACAATGACGATCAGGAAAATGATGGTCAAGGAAATCAGCAGGGTGGTCAGCGCGATCTCGTTGGGGGTCTTTTTCCGGGAGGCGCCCTCCACCAGGGCGATCATCCGGTCCAGAAAGCTGTTGCCTGGCTCTGAGGTGATCCGGATTTTGAGCCAGTCGGACACCACTGTGGTGCCGCCGGTGACGGAGCAAAAATCTCCGCCGCTCTCCCGCACAACAGGTGCGGATTCGCCGGTGATGGCGGATTCATCCACCGAGGCGATGCCCTCGATCACCTCGCCGTCGCCGGGAATGATCTCACCGGCAACCACCATGACGATATCGCCCTTTTTCAGCTCGCTGGAGGGAACGATGGTCTCCTCGCCGTTCTCATCCAGGCGGTGGGCCTCCGTGTCCTTTTGGGTCTTTTTGAGGCTCGCGGCCTGGGCCTTGCCCCGGCCCTCCGCCACGGACTCGGCAAAGTTGGCAAACAGCACCGTAATCAGCAGAATGATGGAGACCACCAAATTATAAGTACGAAGGCCGCTGTCTGCCTCACCAAAGAGGCCCGGAAAAATTGCCAGAATCAAAGTGATAACAAAGCCCACCTCGACTACAAACATGACCGGGTTTTTGATCATGTAGCGGGGGTCCAGCTTTTTAAAAGAACCAAGGAATGCCTGGTTTAAAATTTCAGGCGTCAGCAGTTTTTGCTTTTTGCTCATAACTTCAATCCTCCTCAGCCCCAAAGAGTCAGATGTTCTGCAATGGGGCCCAGTGCCAGCGCGGGGAAGAAGGTCAGCGCTGCAAAGATATAGACCACGAATACCAGGATGACCGCAAACGAGAACGTGCTCGTGCGCAGCGTGCCGGCGGATTCATTGACAAACCGCTTCTTCATCAAGGACCCGGCAATGGCCAGCTGAATCACAATGGAGAGATAGCGGCCAAAGAACATGGCAAGACCTGCCGTAATGTTCCAGAAATAGGAGTTATCCGCCAATCCCTCAAAGCCGGAGCCGTTGTTGGCTGCGGAAGAGGCATACTCGTAGAGCACCTGGCTCAGGCCGTGGAAGCCCGGGTTTGTGATGCCGGCGCGTCCGGCATCTGTGGCCACCGCCAGTGCAGAGAACGCCAGAATCAAGAAGGGATGAATGATGATGCAAAGAGCGGTGAGCTTCATCTCACGGCCTTCAATCTTCTTGCCCAGATACTCCGGCGTGCGGCCCACCATCAGTCCGCAGATAAACACCGCGAGAATGGCGTACATAATCATGTTCATCAGTCCCACGCCCTTGCCGCCAAACACCACGTTGAGCATCATGTGCAGCAGCGGAATCATGCCGCCAAGAGGCGTGAGAGTATCGTGCATGTTGTTGACCGTGCCGGTGGTAAAGGAGGTTGTTGTCGTGGTGAACATGGCGGACTGGGCAATGCCAAAGCGGACCTCCTTGCCCTCCATGCTGCCCATGGACTGGCTCAGGCCGATGTTCGCCAGGGCGGGGTTGCCCTGCAGCTCGGCCCAGTAGCAAACGCTCAGGCCGACCAGGAAGATGATGCCCATGGCCGCAAAGATACTCCGGCCCTCCCGGCCGTAGATGGAGGCGGTCAGGCTGTGCTCTCCCAGGCGGGGTCCGCGCTGAGAATCCGCACGGCTGCTGTGCATGACGCCGCCGGACACGCCGCCCTTGCCGTCGTCATCGTCGTCATCGTCCTTGTGCCTGCGGTCGCGCACCATCTTGCCGAAGGTGATGACACAGGCGCCAGGCAGCAGCATCATGGAGTAAAGCTCGATCAGGTTGGAGAGAATCGTGGGGTTTTCCAAGGGTGTGGTGGAGTTTGCTCCCAGGAAGCCGCCGCCGTTGGTGCCCAGGTGTTTGATAATTTCCAGCGCCGCGATGGGACCCATGGCAATCACCTGGAAGGTGCCCTCCAGGGTCTTCACCACCACGTTGCCCTCAAAATTCTGGGGCACGCCCTGCCATACCAGCAGCAATCCGCCCACCAGGGAGAAGGGGATCAGGATGCGGGTGGTGATCCGCACCAGGTCCACAAAGAAATTGCCGACATTCTCGGTGCTCTTTCCCGCAAGGCCCCGGATAAAGGCGATGCACGCCGCGTATCCGCTGGCCGCGGACACAAACATCATGAAAATAATGACCAGCATCTGAGAGAGATAGCTCAGGCCGCTCTCCCCAGAGTAGTGCTGCAGGTTGGTGTTGGTCATGAAGCTGATGATGGTATTGAACGCCAGCGTCGGCTCCATGTTCCCGATTCCGTTGGGGTTAAAAAACGGAAGGCTCTGAATGCGCAGGATCAGGTAGCCAATCGCCACCATCACGCCGTTGGTTCCCACCAGGGCCAGCGCATACTGTTTCCAGTTCATGCCCTTATGGGGATTCACTCCCCCCAGCCGGTAGATCACACCGTCCACCCGGTCAAAGACCGGATCGCCCAGCGTGTGCTTTTCCGCGGCAATGTGATACATATACCGCCCTACCGGAATGACAATGATCAAATAAATGAGGATTGTCAGTGCCAGTTGCAACATATGAAATTCCTCCCAATGCTTACTCGTTCCTTAGAATTGCTCCGGATGGGCCAGAGCGTATACCAAATACCCGCCCAGCAGCAGGACCATAACTCCCAGTACAATCATAGCGATTCTCCTTTGATCCGATTATTCCTGTGCGTCGACCTGCTTTTGGCACCATTTCTCCAGCAGCCATACCAGGCCGAAGGAAACCAACAGGGTTCCCACCATCAAAACATCCATCATACGAATTTCTGCTCCTCTCTGCATTCTCATCAGCGCGGATGCCTTTTCGCCATCTACAGGCCCATGGTCGTCCCAGGCCTGCAGCATGTGGCCAGTCTTCAATGCCGGGGTGAACAACCGTGTTCTTTCATCCTGAGCACGCAAAATCAGGCCGCACTGCTTCCCCGTTTTGCGTTCCTAAGCATATCGCAGGCCGCAATAAGTAGGGATTAAGGAAATCGCGCAGGCATTAAGGAAGTATGAATATCCGCCCTCTTTTCACCGCTCGCCGGCGGCCGGCAGGGTGAACCGGAACACCGTGCCCCTGGGCTTGTGGTCTGCGACTTTCAGCTCACCACCGTGTTGGGTGATGATGGTTTGGCACAGGTTCAAGCCCAGACCCAGGCCCCTTTGACAGTCCGCCCTGCCTTGTCCTGCCGTGTAAAACAGGTCGAACAGGTGCTTTTTCGCCTCATCTGGGATTCCGGGGCCGTCATCTGAGATGGAGACTTCCACCATGTCCCCCTTCCGCTCCGCGCTCAGAGCGATCTGTGATCCTGCCGGCGTATATTGGATGGCGTTGTTGACAATGTTGATGATGACCCGCAGAATCAATCCGGCGTTCATCCGTGCCATCAGCATCGGGTCTTTCATCGTCACAGAGATATGGTGGTCTCTCGCCCTTCGGTCCACCTGCCTGACCGCCGTTTTCAGCACATCCTCCAGCAGTTCCGGCTCCATCTGCACGCCTCCATTTTCAATCCTGGTGGCGGTCAGCAGATTTTCCGTCAGGTTGATCAGCCAGCTGCAGTCATCATAAATCCCCGTATAAAGCCGCTGCCGGGCGGCGCTGTCCAGCGTACTCTCCTGCTGCATCAGAATCCCGGCGCTGCCGCTGATGTTGGTCAGCGGCGTGCGCAGATCGTGGCTGACAGCCCGGAGCAGATTGGCCTGCAGGTGTTCTCTTTGCGCCGCCAGGGCCGCCTCCCGCTTTTCCTCCCGCAAGCGCAAGCGCTCCAGACTCAGCCCGCATTCGTTCAGGATCGCAACCATCAGATTTTTTTCAAATGCATCCGGAATGGAATAACCGGAGATGGGAATTCCCACAATCCCCATAACTCCCCGCGTTCCACGCACAGCCAAAAACAGCCACTGTGCATCCGGCAGGGTGTTGGTGGTGGCTCCGGCGTGCTTGTTGTTCTTCTGTACCCATTTGGCGACGCCCAGATCCTCTGTCGTCAGCCCCTCCAGGATCTTGGCCTGATCCTCCGGCTCGGCGCGGAACGCCAGCTCCGCGCCCCCCTTTTCCAGGGCGTAGATAACCGGCCGGTCAAAGAGCCGATTCAGCTGCTCTGCGGCCAGCTGCAGGCACTCCCACTCGCCGCGCCCCTGCTGGAGCTTTTGGCTGTTCTCCAGCAGCAGCTCCGTATAGTAGCTTTTCTGCGCCGCAAGCCTCGCCTGCGTCTTGACCCGGCTTGCAAGAGAGCTGGCAATCACGCTGGAGAGCAGCATGATGAGGAAGGTAATCGGGTAGCTGGGGTCCGTGGCTTGGAAGGTAAAGCGGGGCTCCGTGAAGAAAAAGTTAAAGGACGCCACGCTTAAAACAGAGCTGACCACCCCATACAGGTGCCCGCTGGTCCACACAGCTGTCGCCAGCACGCCCAGGATATAGACCGCGATGATGTTGGATTCCCGGAGGCCCGCCGCATAAAAGCCAAGGCAGATCAGCGTCGACAGCGCCAAAACCAACGCCGCCTTCCCCACGTCCTTCCAGGAAAAGGCCGGCCCCGGCCTCCGGAGCCTTCCCAGCGGCTTTTTATAGAGCGGCTGCTGGTCGGGAATGATGTAAATATCCAGGTCCGTCAGCTCAATCAACCGGTCGGCAAGACTTTTTTTCTTCATAAGCGGGCTTTGCCGGTGATTGACGCGCCCCATCACAATTTTGGTCACGCCGCTGACGCGGGCGTACTCGGCAATCTGTACCGCCGGATCAATGCCATATACGGTGGAGATCTGCGCACCCAGCTGTTCCGCCAGCCGTAAATTACTTCTCAGCCGCTTGATATTCGCGCCGGAGAGCTCCTTGGATTCCGGCGTCTGCACGAACAGGGCGGTGAAGCCGCTGTGAAAAGCCTCCGCCATCCGGGCGGCTGTGCGGATCACCTTTGCGTTGGAGGGAGCGGAGGAGAGGCAGATCAGAATATGCTCCCCGGCCCGGGCACTTTGTCCTTTGCCATCATGCACCGCCGCACGGTTCAGCCGGTCCGCGGTCCGGCGCATGGCAATTTCCCGCAGCGCCGCCAGATTCTCAATGGTAAAAAAGTGATCCAGGGCCTGCTTGCTCTGGCGCTCCTGGTAAACCTTCCCGGATTGAAGCCGCTTCACCAGGTCTGCCGGTTCAATATCCACCAGTTCCACCTGGCTGGCCGAGTCAAACACCCGGTCCGGTATCCGTTCGCTGACCACCACCCCGGTAATGGAGGACACCAGGTCGTTCAGCGACTCCAAGTGCTGCACGTTGACCGTGGTGTAGACATCCATGCCCGCGCGCAGCAGCTCCTCAATGTCCTGGTATCGTTTCGTGTGGCGGCAGCCAGGCGCGTTGCTGTGGGCCAGCTCATCCACCAGGATCAGCTGCGGGGTCCGCCGCAGCGCGGCGTCCAGATCAAACTCCCGCAGATGGATGCCCCGGTAGTTGATCTCCTTGCAGGGAAGCTCCTCCAGGCCCTCCAGCAGCGCCAGGGTGTCAGGACGCGTATGCCGTTCCACATAACCGACGACCGTGTCAATTCCCTCTTTTTTCGCCTGGTGCGCGGCCTCCAACATGGCATATGTTTTGCCGACGCCTGCCGCATATCCGAAAAAGATCTTCAGCTTCCCAGGCAGCTGTGCCTTTTCTGCCGCTTCCAAATCCGGCAGATATTCGTGATGTCGTTCCTCCACGTGATCCTTCCTCCCCCTCAGCAGCCTATCCCCAATGGCTGCCGCGCCCAGAGATACATGCGATTGCACATTTTTAAAAAGCGTATCATGGTGTACCTTATGGAAGCATGAAGATTTTTTTTTCGTTATAAATACCGCATAAAGAGCGGCGCCGCGTCTTAAACACAGCGCCGCACCGGCAAGTGCCCTATTTTTGCGCAGGAAGCTCTCTTGCTGCATGATCTTTCACGCGTTTCCCCCAGCCAGTCACACATTGGGCCGGTCAATGGAAAACGCGTCTGAGAGATGGCAGCCAAATATCTCCAGAGTGAAACCGCCGCGTTCATTGCGTTCGAGCATATGTGAATCAGGTTTACCGGGAGTTCCCTTCATAAGAAAACATCCCCCGCAGAATTTTTTCTGCGGGGGATGTTTTCAAAAAAGCTTGCTCATCAAGCCGTGCAGGCCGTGAGGCGTGCTCTGCATGGCTGCCTTTATAAATGTTGGAGATTTGAAATGAGGTCGTCCGACAGACGTTCGAGGACACCCAGATCCCAGGCCATCTGAAGAAGGGTATAGCGCGGGCGGACCTCCTTGGCGTACAGAAGGGTATCTCTGAGAAGCCGCCCGTCCACCCCAATCTCCTCCGGCAGACAGGGGGACTGCAGGGACCGCAGCAGCTCCATCACCTCGGCGGAGCCAGGCAGCTCCGCCAGCAGAGCCGTGATCTCCTCCCAGTGGGACTGTATGGCGTCGATCCGGGCCAGGCGCCCGGCAGATTCATTCTTCCGCGACGCCTCCTCCAGGGCAATCACACCCTCCGCCGCCGGGCCGTATGCACGGTGGATGGCCCGCTCCCATGCCTCCGGGGAATAGGACCGGGCGGACTCCCTGGCGGCGTCAAAGTCCACCTTCGTGCCGCGGAGCTTTTCCGCCAGCTTCAATACCAGCACCGTGGCCACGCCCACCTGAGTCCCGTGGGGAACTGGCCGCAGACCCCGCTGCTCAAACCACATCTCCCAGTAATGGGACATATGGTGCTCGCAGCCGGAGGCCGGCCTGGAGTTCCCATACAGGCTCATGGCAACCCCCGTTAATACCAACCCCTCCATAATCTTGCCAAGGACCTCCGGATCGCGGTCCTTGGCCTTTCCCGCGTCTTTCAGAACGTTTTGGACGCAGCTTTCCACCAGCCCCGCGATGTTTTCGCAGTAATGCTCGCGGTTGATCAGCCTTGACAGCTTCCAGTCGCAAAGGCAGGTGAACTTTCCCAGAAGGTCCCCCAGGCCGGCGGCGATCATGCGGTAGGGAGCGTTCTTCAAAATCTCGGTGTCTCCAAGGATGACGGTGGGAGTCTGGGCCTGGAAGGTGGTTTTCAGGCTGTTGACATTGATGGCCGCGATGGAGGAGGCAAAGCCGTCCATGGGCGCGGCGGTGGCCACGGTGAAAAAGGGCCGGCCCATGCGGTGGCTGAAAAAAGCGGGTCATATCGTTGATGGCGCCGGTTCCAACAGCCACACACAGGTCGCAGTCTGCGGGCATGTGGATGAGGAGCTCACCGACGGTGGCCTCGTCAAAGCCGACGTGGGTGAGGACTTGCGTCTGCGCATGGCATCCGGCTGCGGAGAGCACCTCTGCGCAGCGCTTTCCGGCGATCTCATAGGTAACAAGGTCGCAGATCAGGTAGGGGTGCTGAAAGCCCAGTTTTTCTACATAGGCGGGCAGATCCTCAATGGCATCTTTCCGGATGCTCACGGCCTTCAGGGGGGCGTAGTGCTCCCTCCCGCACCCACAGGTGAGAGGCCGATCAAGGTAATCGGCCAATTCCCTTGCTTCCTTTGGCATCTTCATATTGGCGCTTCCATTCTTTCAAAATTTTTGCAGCAGAAACTTCGCGGTACAGCATGGCGTCACCACCACTTGATGGCGTTTTCCACGTGAATCCGGTTTTCAATAAACTCCGGAGAGGCAATATCCCGGGGCCGCGGCATATGCAGGGACAAGTCCTCCTTGACACTGGCGGGCTTGTTGGTGAGGATCAGCACACGGTCAGCCAGATAGCAGGCCTCCTCCACATTGTGGGTAATAAACAAAACCGTGCTGCCCAGTTCCCGCCAGAGGCGAATCACCTCGTCCTCCAGGTAAAACCGGGTCTTGATGTCCATTTGGCCATAGGGCTCGTCCATCAGCAGCAGGTCTGGCTCCATGGCAAATGCGCGGCCGATGACCACTTTCTGCTCTGTGCTGACAGACAACTCGTGGGGGTACTGCTTCCGGCTTTTGCTCAGGCCCATCAGCTCGATGATCTTGTCCGTCTGCGCCTTGATCCTGTCTTTTGTCCAGCCCTTGAGCTTCATGCCAAAGGCGATGTTGTCCTCCACCGTGAGCCACGGCATGGCGGAGGGCTCCTGAAATACAAAGGATAAATTGTGCTTCTTGGGGTCCGCGGGCTCTCCGTCAATCAAAATCTCACCCGAGGTAGGTGGAATCAGGCACGTCAGCGTGTTGAGAAAGGTGGTCTTTCCGCAGCCGGTGGGTCCCACCACACAGACGAACTCTCCCCGGTTGATGTTGAAATTGCAATTTTTTAAAACCTCAAGGGAGCCAAAATTTTTGCAGAGGCCTCGCACCTCAACTTTATAGTCACTCATGTTTTCGCCCCCTCATTCCAGCATCAGCTCTTCATTGGCTGCAATTTCCTGGCGGATGCGCAGGAATTCCTCTGACACATGGCTTCTTGGCCGGGTAAGGTCTTTGAGGTCATAGACCCGTTTCACCCTGGCGGGACGCTCCGTGAATTGAATCACGCGGTCTCCCAGTGTGACAGCCTCTTCAATGTTGTTGGTGACAAAGATGACGGTGCGCTTCTCCGTCTCCCAGATGCGGAGGATTTCCTCCTCCATGGCATACCGGGTCTGCGCGTCCAAGGCGCCAAAGGGCTCGTCCATCAGGAGGATTTCCGGATTGGCGGTGTAAGCCCTGGCAATGCCGACCCGCTGCTTCATACCGCCGGAGAGCGCATGGGGATAGGCGTTTTCAAAGCCGTGAAGCCCCACCAGGTCCAGATACTTCTGGGCAATCTCGCGGCGCTTGGCCTTGGGGACCTTCCGGTATTTCAAACCGAGCTCCGCGTTTTCCATGGCGGTCTTCCACTCGTAAAGCCCGGTTTTCTGGAACACCATGGCAATGCGCTGGTCTCTACCGGCAATTTCCCTGCCGTCAAGCTTCAAGGAACCTGATGTGGGCTTTACCAGTCCGGCCAGAATATTCAAGAAGGTGGTCTTGCCGCACTGGCCGGGCCCCAGCAGAACCAGGAACTCATTCTCACGGACCTGGATGGAGACATCCTCGATGGCATCAGTGTCCCCCTTGCTGGAGAAAAACGTTTTGGCGACATGGCTCGCCTCCAAAATTACTTTCTCTTCCATGGGCACAGCCACCTTTCTAAGAAGTCGAATCCATATGCAAACAAGGCGCCAAAAGCGCCGATCATGACCATGCCCACAATGGCGAGGGTGAGATCGTTGGCACTGCTGCCCTGCATGATGAGGAAGCCGATTCCCTCCCGGGCGCCCAGCATTTCGGAAGCCAGCAGCACCATCCAGCCGCCGCCCAGGGCTGTGCGGATGCCGGCAAAGATGGCGTTGAGAGAGCTTGGCAGCACCACATCAAAGAGCATGTCCATGCTGCGTGCTCCAAAGACCCTGCCCACCTGAAAGTTGATCTCCGGCACCATGACAACGCCCGAGTAGGAGTTGATGACAATCGGCATAAACACTCCCATGGTAATGATGGCCACGCGAGAGAACTCGCTGGTGCCAAACCACAGGGTGAACAGCGGTACCCATGCGATGGGAGGAACCGGGCGGATCACCTCAAACAAGGGCTTGAAAATGGCGCGGAAGGTCTTGTTCCAGCCCATGGCAATGCCAAAGGGAACGCCCACGGCTACAGAAAAAATCAGGGCGGTCAGCACCCGGCGCATGGAGATCCCCACATGATAGATCATGGGATGCTTGGCAATATCGCCGGACCAGATAGTGACCAAGCGCTCCAAGGCGGCAGCCGGCGTCGGCAGCGTGGTCTTCCCGCCAGACGCGATGCCCTGCCACAGCAGCAAAAACGCAATGATCAGCAGACACGGCCCAAGATAGTAAAAGAGCTTATAGAGGGCGCCGCGCTCCTCCAGCCAGGGATTTTTGGTTGTCTTCATTTCTTGGGCCTCCATTTCAGAGCCATGCTCTCCACCAGGCTGACAATGCCGGACGACACAAAGCCTAAAATTCCAATGACAATGATGCCGGCCATGATCAGTGAAACGTCCCCGAAGGAGCGGCCCATCTGGATCATGTAGCCAAGGCCGTTGGAAGAGGCCAGCATCTCCGCCGCGACGATGGTTCCCCAGGCGCTTCCCATGGAGGTTTTCAAGCCCGCGAAAATCATGGGCATGGCGGAGGGAACTCCCACCGTCCAGAAAATTTTCAGGTTGCCGGCGCCGCAGGTTTTCGCCACGTTCACCAGCGTCTGATTGGTAGAGCGGATGCCGGTATAGGTGTTCAGCACGGTGGCTACAAAGCAACCCGTGAAAATGATCACGGCTCTTGCCTCCACGCCGATTCCCAGAAACAGCAGCACAATGGGAATCCAGGCCAGGCTGGGAATAGGGCGGATCACCTCAAAGAGAGGACGGATCACCCGATCACAAAGGCGAAACCATCCCATGAACAGCCCCAGGGGAATCCCAATCACCGCGGCCAGGAGAAAGCCCAGCCAAACCACCTTGGCGCTGGCCCAAATATGCTGGAACAGCAGGCCGCCATCCGGCTTTTTATCCGTGATCTTGTTGAGAATGGTCTCCACCACACCCAGTGGAGAGTCAAAAAAGCGGGTGTTTACCAGTTGAAACTGCACCGCCAGCTGCCACAGCAGCAGCACCAGCAAAACGACCGCAACACTGATGGAGAGATATTTGAGCTTCTCCGTACGAATCGCCCGTGTCTCTGCGGCCTTTGCCTCTGCTCTGATTGTTTCATAGTCCATATCCATCATACGATCTCCTGTTTAAGAGGGCATCCCTTCCCCTGACGCTTCAGGGAAAGGGATGCCGCGTTTCACTGGTCTGAATGCGTAGACTTGTACAGCTCGATGGCTTTTTCCAGATAGCTGCAGTCCACAGCGGCGATGACGGCGTCACGGTCGGCGGCATCGCGGCTGCCGATTGCCACCTGAATGTCAAAGAATTTGGCAAATTCATTCTGCATGCCGGTCAGCCCGTTTTCCTGAACCTTGCATAGATCCTCATAAAAGCTCAGGTCACGGAACTCCGTCATTTTCTCACTGGCCAGAGCCGCCTCGACCGTGGTCTCCGTGCCAAAGTCCTCCAGCATCACCTGGGAGAACCACTCCGCGCCCTGTTCCTGGTTTGCCTCATCCCCCAGCCACAGCAGGATCTCCAAAGCGCCGGCCAGGTACTTCACCACGGTATCCTCATTCTCCGCCAGATAGTCCGCCTCGGCAATGATGTTGCCGGCCATGGCGGCGTCCATGCCGCCCATGGTGTGACAGCAGACATAGTCGGGGTTCTCCTCCAGCATGGGCGTATAAGTACCTGTGGAGAAATACACGTCTGCAGAACCGCTGATGAACGCCTGATAGCCTTTGTCAACATCCGAGTTTACGATGTTGACATCCTCTTCCGTAAGGCCCAGCCGTTCCAGCATGAACATCAGATCCGCGTCGCACACAGTCCCCTTGCCCACGAGGATGGTCAGGCCCTTCCAGTCCTCAGCGGTGCCCAGGGTTTCGCTGATGGGCCCCTCGGCTGCCTTGGCCAGGGGGCTGTCGGCGCGGCAGAAGGCCTTGTTGGAATAGTCATAGCCGGAGAGGGAGATGACCTTCATGTTGTAGGTCAAAACGCCTGTGATGGCGGCGGGGGCTCCGATCCAGCCAATGTCCCAGTCGCCGGAGGGGTTTGCCTCCAGCTGCGGGGGACCGGAGACATAGTGGGTGCGGGTCACATTGAGGCCCAGCTTTTCCCAGGTGCCCAGCTGCTCGCCGGCGATCAGGGGAACTGCGGTCTGGACCACATTCTGACCGGAAGTAGGAACGTCAACCAAGCCGGAGTCCGTCTCTCCGTCCTGGGAGTCGGGGGTGCCGGCTTCACCGCCGCACGCGCACAGGGACAAAACCATGCCAAGTGCCAAAATCAATGCCGTAAGCTTTTTCATCATAAAATCCTCCTGTTGTTTTTTGTTAACGGTTATGACCGAAAACTACAAGGCCGCCGCCTGGGCATACTCTTTTAAAAACCGCGTCCGCACCGCCTCTGTCACCGGGATTCCCGCATCCCACATGGCCTCCACCGCCGCGCCATAGACAGGCGGCGCCGTTTGCAGCAGCACTCTGGCCCTGGCCGGGGCCTTTTCCCGAATGGCCTGGGCGTACTCTGGAAAGTTGGCGACAATGCCGCCGCCCATCACTACAGAAAAGGGTCCCTCAAAATAGGGCTCCGCGGCCCAGACCAAATCTGCCATCAAGGATGCACCCCGGTCAAAAATCTCCTCGCAGGCCCAGTCGCCGGCTTTCCTGCCGGCAAATACGGCCGCGGCCAGGGTAGCGATGTAGGGCCTGCCTCCCCGGTGCACTTTGGGAATCACAGCGTCACAGACCGGTTCCCCCAGCATATCAGCCAGCAGCTCCGTCAATATGGTGCCTTGACACCGGCCGTCTACAGCCCGCATGGCCATGCACAGCGCGTCCCTGCCCAGTTCAAAGCCGCTCCCGCCGGTATCAATCAGGTAGCCCTTTCCGCCAATATGGCGCAGGGGCTGCCCCTCAATCCTCACAAACAGCGATGAGCCTGTGCCGCATACCATCCCGCAGCCGTCCTGGTGTCCCAGAGTACCGGAGATCAGGCTGCAGCCATCGTCCTCTATGCGGATGGCGCGCACCGGAAAGGCCTGCTGCAAGGACGCGGAGTAGACGTCTCCATTGGGAAAAACGCCTGCGGCACCGCCATACAGGGCGGCAATCTCCCCAGGAGCGGCGGGGAAGACTTCCATCATGCAGGCATGCATGCGGCGCCGGGCTTCCTCAGCCCCGATATCCGTGGGGTTGCCGCCCTGCCCCACATGGCGGCGCAGGATATGCCCGGTCTCGTCAAACAGCACAATCTCCGTCTTGCTGCCGCCGCCGTCAATCGCAATACAATACTTCATCGCAGCCTCCCGTCCTGTCAGTCCAGATCGATCCGGTATTCCGGCGGAATTGCCGCCAGCTCTGCGTTGTGAAACAGGGTGTGATCCATCCGGCCTGGATAGTGGGGATGCGTTTTTGTCACCTTTTCGTAGGTCCTGCTCTCTTTTTCCTTGTTGACGTCGCTTCTGCGGTATGCGTCCAGCTTCCTTTGCATCTCTTGGATTTTGGGATGCTCCGCGTCATAGATGCTTCTCATTTCCGGAATCTGATCAAAGAAATAGTATTTGTCCCTTGCGGCGCTGTAGACCAGCTTATCCCGGCCGTCTGTAATCATATACGTTCCGCCGGAGCCGCAGCCATGCTGGGAGTATACATATGTCCGTTCAGAGGGGGCAAACAGGTCCACCCCGTCAAACTCCCTGGGATCATAGGGGGCCCCGACATACCGCAGCAGCGTGGGAGCGATGTCAACCAGGGAGCAGGGGTCCTGCCGCCTCTCGTGCCCGTGGCCGGGAACATGGATCATCAAGGGCACATGGCAGGAGGAGTCCACCATGGTCCGCTTCCCAATGGCGTTGTAATCCCCCATCATATCGCCATGATCGCTGGAAAACAGGATCAGCGTGTCGTCATACATTCCCTTTTCTTTCAGCGCGGCGATGATGCGGCCCACCTGATAATCCACAAAGGAGACGCAGGCGTAATAAAAGTTCTTGCTCCTCAAAACATCCTGCCGGCTCATCAGCAACCGCTCACAGGAGCAGCGGTCTCCGATCAGATCTGAAAAAGTCTCCAAGTCCTCCGGAGTCGGGCAGACAGGGGTGGGCGGGTCCTCCCGGTACAGCTTTTGCCACGGCGCGGGCGGGCAGTAAGGCGGATGGGGATGGATGAAGGAGGAGAATAGAAACATGGGCCGATCCGGCGCACAGTGCTGGATAAAGTCCACACTGCGATCCCCAACCCATTGTGTGGGGTGATCCTCCGGAGGCAGCTGGGAAATCTGAGGTGTATAATACATCTCGCTGCGCATGCCGTGATAGTCAAACACCCAGGGATATTTTTCCCGGATATCGCGCATGTACTCGTCTCCCTCAGCCGCGATCTCCTCCTGGGAATGGCGGGACTCAAATCCCATAGGGCCATATACGTCCCACAGGTTGTGCATTTTCCCCACGCAGCAGCTCTGATAGCCCTGGGCCGTGATACGGCCATAAAATCCCGCTCCGTTGTAGGCGCGGTCTGTGTTGTTGTTGTTGCAGCCGGTCCTTGCAGGATACTGACCGGAGAGCATGGATAGCCGGGCCGGAACGCAGACCGGTGACGGGGTAATACACCGCTCAAATACGACGGAATCCTTGGCCAGTGCGTCCAGATGGGGCGTTTGAATCTGCGGATTACCAAAGGCCGCAATGGTGTCATACCGCTGTTGATCTGTAAACAAGATTAAAAGATGCTTCATGCCTGAACGTACCTCGCTTCATAGGTGGAAAGGCTGACTTTCGTTTTTTATTATGAAACGAAAGTTTTTTATTTCATTATATAACCTTTTACTTCATAATAGCGGTCTTTCTACAGCTTGTCAATCTTCTCATTTTACATAAATTTTACCCTCGATTTTTGTGAAATCAGTAAAACTGCTCCCAACCCTTACGGGCCAAAGCCTGATGGCCGTAAGTTGACTTTTGTAAAATCAGCATATATAATGAAACCAAAATTGTACATTGTTAGGTAAATTTTAGATGGGAAAGAAAATTGTTGAAAGACGAAATACCATCCTGAATATGGTCAACAAATACGGGACTCTGGATTTCCCTCAGCTGCGGGACGCATTCCCGGATGTCTCCGACGTCACGCTGCGGAAAGATCTTCAGTATCTGGACAGCACCAAACAGGCGATTCGTACACACGGGGGCATCAAGTCCATTCCCTCGGCGCTGAACTACATCTACCGGGCGAACGTGAATCAGGATAAAAAGCAGGCCATTGCCGTCAAGGCAGCCAGGCTGATCCAGCCCGGCGACTCGGTATTTCTCTCTGCCGGGACCTCCTGCGCGGAGCTGGCACGCTGCCTGCCGGTATTTCCCCTGAAAGTCTGCAGCGACGGTATTTGCACCATCAGCAATATCTCCGCCCTGCCCAATATCTCCGTGGAGCTGCTGGGCGGGGACGTGGATTTAAATATCATGCGTGTGGAGGGAATTTCCGTTTTGAACCGGCTGGACGCCCTGCACTTTTCCCTGGCGTTTATGAGCGCGATGTGCATGAATCCCGACTACGGTTTTGCCCATAACAGCGCGCTGACGGTCGCTATTTTGGAAAAGGTGATTGAGCACTCTGATCAGGTGGTGGTGCTGTTGGATTCCACCAAGGTCAGCGATGCGTTTTATCCCTACACCATCTCCCTGTCCTCTATCGACATGATTGTTACGGACAGGGACTTCCCGCAGGACGTGGCTGACGGGCTGCGGGACAGGGGAATCAAGGTGCTGATATAAGCGCCAATCAAGGAGATTCCGAAATACTCCGATATCCTGTTGAAGCTCAAAGAGGGAGGACACGGCCCAACCGGACCGTGTCCTCCCTCTTTTGGCAGTCTCGAAACTGCCAACTGCGGCTGGATTCTTTTGGTTCCGTGCATAGCTGCGCTTGCAAATTGCAGCCAGCACCTAAGCTGCGGGGGGCGCGCTCTCCCCCAAAATCTTTCCAGAGCGTCGGGTATGCTCTTTTATAAGCGTAGATGCCAGCATGCGGTATGGGATGTGGAACGATACGGTGCCTCCTTGCCCACTTCCGCCGTTTTATCCTGCGTACGGACAGTGAGTGCTTCTGCAAAAGATTGTGCAAGAAATGTGCATCCCCATGAATCTGAGCGTTTTCACAGCGTCACCGGGACGCCGGAGGAAAACCATGGGCATCGAAAAAGGAGCAATGAAACAACCGCCGTCTGCGTGTTACTGCCTGTCAGACGAGAATCCTTCCTGCACCCCTCACAGCTGCGGAAAAGAATAGGTGCTTCCGGCGTGTTCTGCCTGGTAGCGCTTGATTCCCTCTTGAAGAAGTGCCTTGGTGGATTGGACATAATAATCCAGAAAATTTTGAATCAACGGGGTGAAAATTTTATCCTTGTGATAGCAGACATGGACATATCGCTCCGCCCTGAAATCGGGAATATTCAAAATCACCAGATCCGGACTTCCGTATGCCAGCACATGATCTAAGGACAAAAAGGAAACTCCGATCCCCTCCGTGGCAGCATTCAGCAGCGACTGGACGCTGTAACTCTCCCACATGGGGACCACCGTGAGATTGTGGGTCTGGAAGTACGTATCTACACCGGAGCGCGTATGAGAGCCCAACTCCCGCAGCAGCAGGTGCTCCCTGGCAAGCTCCGGTGCGGTGACCACCGCCTTTTCTGCCAATGGATTGCTGCGGTGGCAGACAGCTACAACTGGAAAGTGCTGAATGGAGTGGTGGGAGAGCCCAGAAATGTCATCCACAACCTCAGCGATGACAAAGTCCAGTGCATTTTTCATAACCAAGTGGTACATGCGTGTCGCCTCTCCCACATTCACACAGATCTGAATGTCGGGATATAGACTGAGAAAAGATTTCACCACGGTGGGCATAAAGAGCTTCCCAATCGCCGTACCGCTGCCAATGCGGAGCCGGTCAAAGGAAAACTTTGCATCAGCCATATCCGCATACAGGTTCAAAAGCCGAAGCGCATAATCATAGATGCGTTGGCCAAAGGGCGTGATATAGAGCTTATGGGAAATCCGGTCAAACAGGCAGCCTCCATAGTATTCCTCCATTTCCCGGATCGCAACACTGACCGTGGGCTGAGAGATATGCAGCCGCTCTGCGGCCCGCGTGATGGAGCCCTCCTGACATACCACAGAGAAAATCTCGATATGGCGCAAGGTCATGCCGCCTCACTCCTTAGAACATAGATATTTTACTATGAATTATATTATATAATAATATTTTACACAAGCTACATCTTGGGTTAATATGATATTAAATAAAACTAACATACAAAATATTTATTGCGCAAGCCAAACGAAAGTCATGCACAAACCTGTACTCCGGCTCGTCTTTATGAAGCACGCGCAGCAACGCGCTGGTTTCAATAAAACCACGAAAGGAAAGGAATACAATCATGAAGAAAAGAAGCATTTTGTCACGGACCCTTGCGCTTATGATGGTACTTACCCTGACCACTGGCTGTGGAAACAAGAATGAGGACGGCGGCGGGGACGCTGCATCTGAACCGCTGCGGGTTGCTGTGCAGTCCTTTTATTGCAGCTCCATGGCGCAATATATTCAGGATCAAGGGTTGGCTGAGCAGGCGGGGCTGGATATTGAGTGGATTGTCTTTAACGGCGGCGCGGCCATTAACGAGGCCATGGGCGAATGGGATGTGTCTGTAACCGGCGGTGCCTTTGTATATGCGCTGGCCAACTACGGGTGCAAACTGGTGGCCCATCAGGTGAATGGTACAGATGGCAACTACGTCTGCGCCCGCAATGGAGACCCGCTGATTGACGCGGAAACTCCGGAGGAGATGGCAGATCTTGTCCGCGGCAAGACCCTTTTAACTTGTATCGGTACAACTGGCCACTACACGCTGAATCTGTGGCTGGAATCCATTGGGCTAAGTCCGGATGAATGCCAGATCATGAATCTGGAAATTGCCAATGTGTACTCCTCTTGGGTTGCTGGGGAGGGGGACTACTGCGTTTTGACAGAACCCTACTGTTATTATGATATGGATGAGATGAACACGACGGTCGTGGCAACACTGGACTCTATTGGCGGCGAGCTGTATGAGGCCACTGTCTGCACAAAGGACGCTTACGAAAACCGCTATGACGATGTTGTCAAGTTTGTGGAAATCCTTTATCAAGCCTGTGACGCTCTGGCCGCCGATGAGGATCTAGCCGTTCAGACGGTGGTGGATTGGTACACCAACTGCGGCAAGACCCTCGCACCGGAGGAGGCCCGCACGTCCATCCAAGGCAAGCCGATGATCACCAGCGAGGAAGCCAAGCAGATCGCACTGGGAGAGTTCGCGGAATCCTACGCCGCTTGGTATGCAGAGCAGGAGCTCATTGACCAGACCGGCCTTGAAAACGTCAAGAATAACATTGCTTCCGATGTGTTTACCGATGCCTTAGCCAACCTAAGCGCGTAAAAGCGGCTCCAAGATTGCAGATTTATATGGACATGTAGGGTGGGCATTCTGAAACAGATGCCCATTCCCTATATAGAAAGGCAGCACATGGATATAAAGATCAATACAGCCAAGAAAAAACGCCGCAAATATAGATTCGTTTCGGTGGTATCCATTCTGGTGTTTCTGGGGATTTGGTACATCGCCACCGCTGTTTTGGAACTGGTCCCAGCTTATTCTCTGCCCAGCCCTGTCAAAGTGTTTTCCACATTGATTACCAAGTTCTACACACAGGCGCCGGACGGGGCAACACTGCCCCAGCACTTTCTGGCCAGCCTGCAGGTGGCAACCTACGGCTATGTTCTGGGGGCGGTCATTGGCGTGCCGCTGGGCATTGCTATGGGCTGGTTTAAAACTGTGGACCGCATTGTCCGGCCGGTATTTGACCTGCTCAAGCCGATCCCCCCCATTGCTCTGATCCCAGTGATGATCGTGGTGTTCGGCATTTCGATCAAGGCCAAAGCGGTTTTGATCTTCTTTTCCACGGTCATCCCCTGTGTTCTCAATTCCTATTCTGGAATCCACCAGACACGGCAAATTCATCTTTGGGTCTCCCAGACCTTTGGCGCCACCAATTTTCAACAGCTTTTCACCGTGGCTATTCCCTCCGCGCTGCCGATGATTTTTGCCGGGTTGCGGGTGGCTATGGGCTCTTCCTGGATGGCGCTGGTGGCCGCGGAGCTGCTGGCCTCCACCAGCGGCCTTGGGTATCTGATTTCAGTGGGACGTTCCCTGCTGCGCTCTGACTTAATTATCGTTGGAATCTTGTGTCTGGGCATGATTGGCATGGTGATTTCCGTGGTATTTGACCTTGTAGAAAAACGCTTTGTCCGCGGAGGTAAGGAGCAATGAGAAAATCTTTGCATTTCCGGGCCGCGGCCGGCACGGTCTTTTTCTCCTTGATTGGCGTGGCCGCAGTGATATGCCTTTGGTATCTGGCCGTTCGCTTTACCTCGATCGGCTTACTGCTGCCAACCCCTGGAGAGGTCCTAGAGCGGCTGCTCTATACATGCACGCACCCGATTGGCCGCACCTACACGCTGCCGATGCATCTGCTTGTGAGTCTGCGGCGGGTTTTGGTGGGCTTCTGCCTGTCCGCCGGCGCCGGTGTCATTCTGGGAATTGCCATGGGACGGTTTCAAATGGTGGAGGCGATTTTCCGTCCCCTGTTTGAGCTGGTCCGTCCCATTCCAAGCGTGGCATGGATTCCTCTTGCTATTGTGTGGTTCGGCATTGGGGAAACCGCAAAAATCTTTATCATCTTCATGGCGGGCTTTGTAAACATTGTGGTCAACACCTACACCGGCGCCAAACGGGTGGATGAGAATATGCTGGGCGTTGCCTATATGCTAGGCGCCAATGAAATCCAGGCATTTTTTCATGTGGTGATTCCCTCCTGCGTGCCCTACATATTTGCCGGTATGCAGGTTGGCCTTTCCACCTGTTGGATGGCGGTCCTGGCCGCCGAGATGGTCAGCTCCACCGAGGGCGTGGGCTGGACCATTACCGCGGGACAGGAAAACGGGGATATGACACAGATTTTTGTCGGCATCATCGCCATTGCCGTGGTGGGGCTGCTGCTGGCGGTGTTGATGCGTTGGGCCGAGCGGGTCCTTTGCAGATGGAGGGAGCGCGGAACATGATGGATGAAAAGCGCAGGGCTGTGATTGAGTGCAGACACGTCAGCAAGACGTTTTATGCTCTGTCCGGCGATCATCTGGTGGTGGATGATTTGAATTTCAACGTCTATGAAAATGAGTTTGTGGTGCTGTTTGGCCCCGGGCAGTGTGGAAAATCCACCATTCTCAATCTGATCAGCGGCCTGGAACCTCCAACGGGAGGAGAAATTCTCGTCTCCGGTGAAAGGGTAGATGGCCCCTCTCCCAAACGCGGCATGGTCTATCAGACCACCAACCTCTTCATGTGGTTTACTGTCATGCAGAATGTGGAGTTCGGTCCCAAAATGCAGGGCGTCCCCAAAAAAGAGCGCCGGGAGCGGGCACAGAAGTATATTGATCTCGTGGGACTGAACGGCTTTGAGCATCAATTTCCAGTCAGGCTGTCCGGAGGCATGCAGCAACGGGTTGGAATTGCCCGGGCATACACCAATGAGCCGGAGCTGATCTGCATGGACGAGCCCTTCGGGCATCTGGATGCCCAGACACGCTATCTTATGGAGGAGGAAGTGGAACGCATCAGCGCCAGCGAGCGCCGCACCGTAGTGTTTGTCACCAACAACGCTGAGGAGGCGATTTATCTGGCGGACAGAATTATTCTGCTGCATAACTGTCCCACATCTGTACACAAGGAGTACACGGTAGACCTGCCAAGACCCAGGGACTATACCTCCCCGGCATTCCTGGCGCTGCGGGAGCAGATCACCGCAGAGATGGACAAGACCCTGTGAGAAGCGAGGATGCGATATGTCTGAACAAATCAAAGTCCGTGTGGAGCATTTGACGAAAAGCTTCGGGAATCTCCTGGTGCTGGATGATATCTCCTTCGATGTCAAGGAGGGCGAGTTTCTCTGCATCGTAGGGCCGACAGGCTGCGGCAAGACGACCTTCCTCAACAGTCTGACCAAGCTCTACAGCATTGATCAGGGCCGCATCACACTAAACGGAGAGGCCATCAACCCCAGAAGGCAAAATATTGCCTATATCTTTCAGGAGTACTCCACCATGGAGTGGCTGACGGTGGAGGAAAACATCGGATACGGCCTTCGCATCAAGCACATAGACAAGGCGGAAATCCAGCGGCGTGTGCAGGATGTGATGGAAATGGTGGGGCTGACCAAGTACGCCCGATTTTATCCGGGCCAGCTCTCTGCCAGCATGCTTCAGCGAGTGGTCATTGCCCGTGCTTTCGCTGTACAGCCGGAGCTGCTTTTGATGGATGAGCCTTATGGCCAGCTGGACCTGCAGCTGAAATACCACCTGGAGGATGAGCTGATCCGTCTGTGGCAGAAGACGCATACCACCGTTATCTTTATCACGCATAACATTGAAGAGGCTGTCTACCTCTCTGACCGCATTCTGGTACTGACCAACAAGCCCACAAAAATCAAGCAATCACTCTCCAATGATCTCCCCCGCCCCAGAAAGGTCTCAGAACCGGAGTTTATCAAGCTGCGCAACGAGGTTACAGACTTGATCAAATGGTGGTAAACCCGGACATATCTAGGCAGGCGACGGGATCGGCAAGGAGGCAGAAGATGTCTGATAAAAAGCAGAAAAAAGCACCGAATATTCTCTTCTTACTAACGGATGATCAACGGTACGGCACCATTGGAGCCTTGGGAAATCCGGAAATCCAGACGCCGAACATGGACCGGCTGGTTCGGAACGGCACTGCATTTTTACAGGCTCACATTCCGGGCGGCACCGCCTCCGCGGTCTGTATGCCCAGCAGGGCCATGATCAACAGCGGCAGGACGCTCTTTCACCTGGAGGAGAGCGGCCGCAATATTCCTCCCCACGATATCACCCTGGGCCAGTGTTTTCTAAACGGCGGCTATCACTGCGTCGAAATCGGCAAGTGGCACAACGGAGTCGAGAGCTTTTCCCGCAGCTTTGACGATGGAAAACACATTTTCTTCGGCGGCATGTGGGACCACTGGAATGTGCCGGTGAACGATTTCAAACCCGATGGTGCTTACAACCAGGAAATTCATTTCACCCCAAACTTTTCCGCCAGCAGTGACGCGGTTTTGGTCCGTGCAGAGAAAATTCATGCAGGCGTCCACTCCACGGACCTCTTTTCCGGCGCGGCAGTGGAATATCTGCGGGGCTATTCTGATGAAAAGCCTTTTTTCATGTACCTTTCCTTCCTGGCGCCCCACGACCCCAGAACCATGCCAGAACAGTTCCGCAGTATGTATGACCCAGAAAAAATTACCCTGCCGCCTAACTATCTGGAGATGCCGGTGGTAAACTGCGGCTGGTCAAACAAGGGGCGCGATGAAAATACCGAGGCGTATCCCCGGCGGCCGGAGGCAATCCGCCAGCATATTGCGGACTATTATGCCATGATCAGTCATATTGACTGGTGTATTGGACACATTTTGGATGTGCTGGAGGAGCGGGGGATTCTGGACGATACCATCATTGTTCTGACAGGCGATAACGGTCTGGCAGTGGGGCAGCACGGCCTGATGGGGAAGCAAAACATTTACGAGCACAGTGTCCGTGTCCCGCTGGTCCTATGCGGCCCGGGGATTCCCAAGGGAGAGACACGAGAGCAATATGTGTATCTGTTGGACATCTATCCAACCCTCTGTCAGCTATGCGGCCTGGAAGTCCCCGCCTCCGTGGAGGGGATCAGCTTTGCTCCCACATTTTCCGACCCCGACTATGTCACGAGACCAGAGCTGTATTTGGCGTTCCAGTCCAGAATTCGAGGGGTCATGGACGGACGCTATAAGCTGGTGGAATACCGGACAGAAGATTTGAAGCTGACGCAGTTATTTGATCTGGAGCAGGACCCCTGGGAGAGAAATAATTTCTACGACATCCCCGGCTATGAGGATATTACCTCCCGTCTGCGCAGTCGTCTGTTTGCCCTGAGAGATGCGTGGGATGACGAGTCCACCCTGTTTGGGCGGCAATTTTGGGAGCAGTGGCGTCGCTATGACGAGGCCGCCCTGCATGGAGTCCCCAAGCCCAAGGGTGCGAACATGGCAAACCAAATCAAAGACTGGGGTACGGATTCAAAGTGACTTCCTGCTCAACAGCAGGTTCTGGCGAAATAGAGGAGCGTGAATTCCACTGGATTATTTCATTGCAATTGACGGCGGAGGAACCAAGACCGATACCGTTCTCTTTGATGAGACGGGACATATCCTCTATCGTGATGTTACAACAGGCTGCAATGCTCTGGACATTGGCCGGGATCAGGTCAAACAGCTTCTTTTGGAGACCATTTACCGAGTTTCAAGCCGCATTGAGTGTGAGATTACATCCATCTTTGGCGGCATTGCGGGAAATTGTCACAGCCATGGAGCGCTTTACCAATTCCTAAGGCCCCGAGTGGCTGCAAGAAGCTTTGCAATCTGTGACGACACATACAGCGTTATCTCCAGTGTCCTTGGGCACCGGGACGGCTGCGGCTTGGTGGCCGGAACCGGCTCGTCACTCTTTGTGCGCGCTGGCAGCAAGGGGTGCATCCACATCGGCGGCTGGGGGTATCTCATTGACACTGGGGGCAGCGGCTACGACCTTGGGCGGGATGCTATATATATGGCGCTGCGGTCTGTAGATGGCCGCGGCAGGAAAACCGTACTCAATCATCTTTTGGAAAAAGAGCTCGGCTGCCGAGTGGAGGACGCTATTTCCGGAATTTATGCTGGGGGCCGCCCTTACATCGCATCTTTGGCGCACAATGTGTTTGAGGGGCGGCGTATGGGAGATTCTGTCTGCGGGGAGATTTTTGACCGCGGCGTGCAGCACCTCTCGGAGTTAGTAGAAACTGCCTCGCAATATTATTCGGGAGAATATCCAGTCGTGTTGGGTGGAGGGCTTTTTTCCGCATATCCGGAATATGTGGAAGCGCTTCAAAGGCAGGTCCCTGCCCAAGCCCGTCTGCTGACGACCAATATGCCGGTGGTCTATGGTGCGGCTGTTGAGGCCCTTTGGAGCGCGGGATACCCGGCTTCTGAAGCCTTTCAGCGGCAGTTCCTTTTGGATTATCAGAACTGCGAGGCCTAGTTCCTGCAAAGGCTGAAGAGCCGAGCCTTAGGAAACCGCATCTATTTTTGCCGCAGCCCTTTCGAAATTTACGACGGCTGCAAAAATTTTGAAAGAATGGAAGCGCCAATATGAAGATGCCAAAGGAAGCAAGGGAATTGGCCGATTACCTTGATCGGCCTCTCACCTGTGGGTGCGGGAGGGAGCACTACGCCCCCCTGAAGGCTGTGAGCATCCGGAAAGATGCCATTGAGGATCTGCCCGCCTATGTAAAAAAACTGGGCTTTCAGCACCCCTACCTGATCTGCGACCTTGTTACCTATGAGATCGCCGGAAAGCGCTGCGCAGAGGTGCTCTCCGCAGCCGGATGCCATGCGCAGACGCAAGTCCTCACCCACGTCGGCTTTGACGAGGCCACCGTCGGTGAGCTCCTCATCCACATGCCCGCAGACTGCGACCTGTGTGTGGCTGTTGGAACCGGCGCCATCAACGATATGACCCGCTTTTTCAGCCACCGCATGGGCCGGCCCTTTTTCACCGTGGCCACCGCCGCGCCCATGGACGGCTTTGCCTCCTCCATCGCGGCCATCAATGTCAACAGCCTGAAAACCACCTTCCAGGCCCAGACTCCCACCGTCATCCTTGGAGACACCGAGATTTTGAAGAACGCTCCCTACCGCATGATCGCCGCCGGCCTGGGGGACCTTCTGGGAAAGTTCACCTGCCTTTGCGACTGGAAGCTGTCAAGGCTGATCAACCGCGAGCATTACTGCGAAAACATCGCGGGGCTGGTGGAAAGCTGCGTCCAAAACGTTCTGAAAGACGCGGGAAAGGCCAAGGACCGCGATCCGGAGGTCCTTGGCAAGATTATGGAGGGGTTGGTATTAACGGGGGTTGCCATGAGCCTGTATGGGAACTCCAGGCCGGCCTCCGGCTGCGAGCACCATATGTCCCATTACTGGGAGATGTGGTTTGAGCAGCGGGGTCTGCGGCCAGTTCCCCACGGGACTCAGGTGGGCGTGGCCACGGTGCTGGTATTGAAGCTGGCGGAAAAGCTCCGCGGCACGAAGGTGGACTTTGACGCCGCCAGGGAGTCCGCCCGGTCCTATTCCCCGGAGGCATGGGAGCGGGCCATCCACCGTGCATACGGCCCGGCGGCGGAGGGTGTGATTGCCCTGGAGGAGGCGTCGCGGAAGAATGAATCTGCCGGGCGCCTGGCCCGGATCGACGCCATACAGTCCCACTGGGAGGAGATCACGGCTCTGCTGGCGGAGCTGCCTGGCTCCGCCGAGGTGATGGAGCTGCTGCGGTCCCTGCAGTCCCCCTGTCTGCCGGAGGAGATTGGGGTGGACGGGCGGCTTCTCAGAGATACCCTTCTGTACGCCAAGGAGGTCCGCCCGCGCTATACCCTTCTTCAGATGGCCTGGGATCTGGGTGTCCTCGAACGTCTGTCGGACGACCTCATTTCAAATCTCCAACATTAAAAAGAGACCCAGAGCATGCGAATATTGCATGCTCTGGGTTTTGCCATGTTCTTGCGGGAAAATATGTGATGATACCAGGCGGTCAGCTCTCCATGCTTTCCGTATTGGCATGCTCCCTAGTCTGCGGGCTCTCCTCCACTCTCAAAATTCCAGAGACATCAGCTCTCCTGCGGCTCCGTCCATGATGATTCCCACCATATCCGCGGTGTGAATGCGCCCTGGCAATCCATCCGCAAAAAAGCAGCAAACTGCCAGAAACTTTATATAGTAAAAGAGCGAGATTTGCGCCAGCAGATGGGCGAAGGCCCTCATATTCCAGTTTATGGCTCTCTTCCGGGTCGAAAGACCAACAGTCCGGTGCCGGCCCCAAGCAATCCCCATTGCGCCAGCATGGAGGCCGGCGGCACAGAAAACGCCGGGTCCAGCGTTCCCAGGCTCAGCGGGTATTCCGTGAAAAAGCTTCCGTTCCAGAGTCCCAGCACTTCCGGAAGTGGGAGTGCCGCGCACAGGAGCGGAGCCGCCATCCACACGTAAATCAGCCAGGGCCGGTACTGCCCCAGCAGCCATCCGCTCCCCAGGGAAAACACCAGCGGGGGAGTCAGCGTGATCAGTGCTGGAATCAGCAGGGTTTCCCACTCGTGCCAGTCAAAATATTGCTTGTAGAACACGGCGGCCTCTGCCAGACAGCAAAGCGCCAGCAGTCCGGTCCCCAGCAAAGCGGCGGCACACCGGGCAAGCGCGTAGCGGTTTGGCGGCATTTGTGTAGCATTGGTAAGCACCGCCGCCCGCCGGGCTTTGTCCGAGGTGAAAAAGGTCAGAAAAAACAGCGCGCCAATCCATAACAAGGGGAGCATCCGGCTCAAATAGTCCCCGAAGCTCCAGGGCGAGAACGGGGCCGTATGGGACACGCCCAATATGGTCACCCCGCCCAGCACCTGCCAACCGTAGAACAAAAGCGCCAGCGCAATTCCCAGAAAAAAACGATTCCACAGCAGGCGCCGCAACTCATAACAAAAAATTTTACGCAAGGTCCAGATCCTCCTCCGTCAGCCCGCAGGCGCTCAAGAAATCCTGATAGGTAAGGTAGGGATACATCGGGTCCAGCTCCCGGTTGAACAAATCGTGCAGAATCCGGTCCATGGCTTCCTCTCCGCCGACCAACTCCTCCGCCTTCAAAATTTTCAGCGGCATCTCGCAGTACTGCCGCACAAAGGCAAGGCTTCCCGTGATTTCCAACCGCTGCTCCTCCGGCAGAGCCGCCAGATACTCTGGGTTGCGGACGTAGAAATTCAGATTGTAATCGTCCACCGCCTGCCGCCACGATTCCACATAGTTCTTTTGGGCATAGTCCTCATCATAAAGGTCCTTCACGATGCGGTAGGTCGTGTAAACCGTCAGGCCCTCCGCCGACCAGGGGCCCGCCGCAACATCAAACATGTTCCCCAGCCCCCACCACTGGTGGACCAGCTCGTGGATCATCACCTCGCCTGGAACGGCGCCTTTGCCGTCATCGCTCAGATTGACGGCAGTAAAATCCGCCTCGTCCAGCAGACTGGCTCCATCCGAGGCATAGCCGCCGCCCGCAACCCGGCTCTGAATGAGCTTCAGGGTTCCGCCGGCTTCAAAGGACAATGGGCCGTAGTGCTCCGTGCAGTAGCCCGCCACGGTTCTCACCGCGTCCGCCGCCCCGGCAGCCTCCATGACAGTCTGATGCTTGCGCCCGTAATAGAGCTCAATGGCAATGCCGCCGGCCTGAATGTCCTCCCGGATGTAATCGCCTGCATACAGGATGCCTCCGGTGCCGTTGTCCTCATAGCGCCAAGTAATGGTGCCGTCCTGGTGCTCGGTCACCGCCTCCGCCCGACTTGCCCCAAAGGGAATGGCTGTCATGGAGCCGGGTAGGGTAATTTCAATCGTGGTGGGCCACATTCCCTCGTCCGGCAGCACATTGAAAAGGCGGGGCGACAGGGCCGCATTTTCCAGGCAGAGATACTCATCGCTTATCTCTGCACCGCCCTGCATCACAGAGATGTTGCGGTCCTCCCGCGGAAAGCCGCCATACTCCACCACCAGCTCCACGTCCTCATCCGCCGGGATATGGGCCTTCAGCATTGCCTCATTATACTCCTGATACTCTCCCACAGAAAACGGGATGTCCCTGCCGTTTGCCTGCACAGAGGAGACCTCATAGCCGGGATTCACGCCAAATGCCACCGTCTGTTCCCGGCCGGAGGTGTTGTGAAATTGATAGGACGCCCGGCCGGAGACTGTGCCGGCGGCAGTGTCCGGAAACACCTGGGCGGCCCGGCCGGAGCAGACCACCCCATCCAGATACGGGAGGTCGTAAAAAGACATCACGGTTTGGTCCGGATTGCTTTGATCCACCATGGGCTGGGCGGCATAGGCCGTGCCGGAACAGGCCAGAAGCGCCAAAGCGATCACCGGGCGGTAAACTCGCCGGACACTCCGGGCCAGGGAGCCGAGAAGCCCCTTCCCATACTGTCGGATGCAAAGCCAGGAGAGAACCCAGACCCCGGTTAGAGCCGCCAGCCAGGTCAGGCGCATCCAGGCCACAGACCGGAAGATTCGGAAGTTGGAAAAGTCGTCGGACAGCGCCCAGACGCAGGGGTTCAGCCAGCAAAGCTGCCAGTCGTCCGCCCAAACGCTCAGGCTCAGCCCCGCAAAAACCGCCAGCGCCACCAGGGACAAATCCACCCGCCTGGCGAACTGATAAGCGGAGGAAGCGGCGAGAATCCCCAGCGGGAGGGCCAGTCCCATGAAGAGGGCATACGCCAAAAGATACTCCGCGCCGTCAAAGACAGCGCCGATCAGCCCCCGGCTGACGGGAAGCCAAACCAGCATAGCCAGGCACAGCGTCAGCGCCGCCCCGCTCATCAGCGCCAGCAGCCGCACCAGAGCCATGCGCAGGGGAGAAACCGCCGCGTCCACCAGCACATCCACCCGGCATCTGTTTGCCCGGTCCAGCTCAAACACCGCTAGCAGGCCGAAGAGAACTCCCCCCGCCGCGCCGCCGGCCAGGGCCGGATTTGCCAAATACATGGAGAGCATCGTCCCGGCGCTGGCCGGCTTGTAGAGCGTGAGTCCCGCCAAAGGGGAGAGAAGGGTCAGCAGAGCAATCAGCCAGGTCAGGCGGCTGAGAAGGAGCCGCCGCAGCTCCAGAGAGAACAGAGGAATCGCTTTCACTGTGCCGCCTCCCTTGAGATGAAATAGAGGTAGGCGTCCTCCAAGGTGGGTTCCGCCGGCTGTGCGCCGGCCGGGAGCGTATCCGCCACCGCCCGACAGCGGATACCCTGGCCGGTGTTGACCCGGGCCGTGATGTGCAGGCCCGGGTCCCGGACGGCCTCCCGCTCCCAAAAGACCCCCACATGCCCCGCGGCGGACTGGATCAGCTGCTCCGGCGTGCCGGTGAACAAAATGCTTCCATGGTTCATCACAACCAGCTGGCCGCATACCGACTGCACGTCCTCAATGATATGCGTACTGAGCAGCACCAGGCGGTCTTGGGCCTTCTGGGAGAAGAGGTTCCGAAAGTGAATGCGCTCCTCCGGGTCCAGGCCCACCGTGGGTTCGTCAAACAGTAAAAAGGCCGGATCTCCCAGCAGGGCCTGGGCAATCCCCACCCGCTGGCGCTGGCCTCCGGACAGGGTGCGGATTCTGGCGTTGGCTTTCTCCGCTAGGTTTACGGACTGAATCGCCTTTTGAACGGCGGCCCCGGCATTGCGCAGCCCTTTCAGGGCCGCCATATAATCCAGGAACTGTGCCACCGTGAGCTCGTCAAACAGCCCGAAGTCCTGTGGAAGATAGCCGAGTCTGGCTTTCAGCTGCCGCTCCTCCTGCTCCAATGGGCGGCCGTCTATCAGGATGCGTCCCTGTGTCGGCACCAGTGCGGCCACCAGCAGCTTCATCAGTGTGGATTTTCCTGCGCCGTTAGGACCCAGGAGCCCGATCAGACTGGGGGCCTTCAGCGCAAGATTGATCTGGTGCAGCGCCTGTTTTCCGCTGGGATAGGTCATACTCAAATTCTGAAGTTCCATTTGCATAGGTTGGCGTCCTTTCTGTCTGGATTTCAAAAAGAGGCTACCAGGCCCATATGGAGAGCGTTTGGAGGAATTGTGTGCTTTTTGTGAAGGCAGCGCCGCCTCCCCCAAGAAGCGGCGCAAACAAGACGGGCCTTGAAAAAGCGTTCAAGGCCCGGCCTGTTCGGATTTCAGGGACAGTTCATGTCTCTCCCTCTTTGCTCCTGCGGCTCTTCCAGCGGAGACGAAGGCCCTTCCTCTCCGCATTTTTTCCATCTCGCCAGCGTTGGCAAAAATTCCAGGAGTCCGGCTCTTGCCTCCTCCCTGGTCAAATGCAGCCCATTTTCCCGGTTCCATTCCTCCAAGAAAAGCAGATTGCTTTCCACCAATTCCTCCATCGTCAGCTCCCGGACAAAGGCCCCTCGCTGATAACAGAAGGCACAGTACTCCTCGCAAGTACTTCCATCGCGCTCGGTTCCTTTGTCGCCATCATCTCTCAGAACCATGCCGCAGCTTTGGCAAAGCTGTGCAGGCTGCCCCAGCAGGTAGTCCACAGACACCTCGAATATCTGAGCCATCAATTTCAGCGTGTCCGTGTTGGGAACCGTCTCACCATTTTCCCAGCGGGAAACAGCCTGCCTAGTGACCGCCAATTTTTCAGCCAATTCATCCTGTGACCAGTGCCGCCGCTTCCTCAATTCCAAAATTGCTGTTTTCGTTTCCATAGCCGTGTCCCACCTTTCCTGATTTCTGATTGTAGCACCCCTTATACGCCCAGGCAAGCAACCTGCTGTTGCCCCACATCGGCGTCTCGGGCAAAACGGCGCCTCAACAGGTTAAAAAGGAGGAAAGAGAACCGTTGCCCGTACGCCAGCCTCTGTGTTCTCCAATGTGCAGACGGCGCCGTGCCGCTCCAGAATCATCCGCGCCAGATAAAGCCCCAAGCCGCTGCCTCCGGTATCGCGGTTCCGGGAGCCCTCCTCCCGGTAAAACGCCTCAAAGAGGTGGGGCAGCGCCTCCTGGCTGATATGGACGCCGGTATTTTCTATCGTCAGCGCCGGATGTTCCTCCGCTCTCCCGCACCATACCCGGATCTCCGCGCCCTGCGGGGAATAAAGGGATGCATTGGAAAGCAGATTTTCAACGGCCTTGCCCAGCAGCGAGGCATCCCCGCCCACCAGAACTCCCGGCGTCAGGGTGGACGCGAGGCGCTGCCCGCGCTGTTCCAGCAATTCCGCGTCCAGGGCAAGCTGCCGTTCCAACAGGCCGGACAGCGTTACAGGCTCCCGGCGGATCGCCGCCGTCCCGGTCTCCATACGGGATATCTCCAGCATCTCCGAAATCAAATTCTCCATCCGCCCCGTGACCTGGAGAGAGCGCAGCAGGTACTTGTCCCGGTCCCGGTACACGTCCACCCCCTCCAGCATACCGGAGAGCTGGCCTTTTAAAATGGTGACAGGTGTTTTCAGCTCGTGGGAGGCCGCGGAGAAGAAGGCCATCCGCTGGCGGTCCAGTTCCCGCTCCTGCTCCACCTCTCCCCGCAGGGCGTGGTTGGCGTTCTCCAGCTCCCGCAGGGCCGTGGACAGCCGCCGGGACATCTCATCCAAACTGCGGCCCAGCTTTCCAATCTCGTCCCGGCGCTCCTCCCCGCACTCCCAGGTAAAGTCCAGCTCCGCCATCTTGCCGGCAATGCCGCTGAGCCGAACGATGGGGCGGGTGATGTACCGGGAGTAGACCAACGCACACAGCAAGGAAAACGCCAGCAGTGTCAGCAGCAGCCATGGCGCCATCTGAATCAACGCCCGTACCGCCACATTTTCCGCCTCAATACGGGGCGTGACGCAGAGGGAGTAGAGCTCCTGCTGGTCGGCAAACCGCACGTCGACCAGCATCGCGTCCTGTTCAGACATGGTGACGCTCACCATGCCCTCCGCTTCTGCCGTCCCAGTTTCCCAAGCAACAGCCGCCGTATCATCCACGGAAGTCACAATGCACTCAGAAGCTGCGCCAACCATCGTCGGGTCATTTTCGCGCAGGGACTGGGCGGCAAGCAGGGAGCCCGTGGCGGCGATCTCCCCGTCCGGCCCCAACAATGCAGCGCTCGCCCCAGTGGTGCGGATAAACGCATCCAGCAGCGGCCCGCAGTCCTCAAAAGAGGATCGCGCCAGATCGCCCAGCAAGTCGTCTACCTGCCGCGTCAAATCGTCGTTGATCACTGTGGTATAGGTAACTGGCGCGGCCAGTGCAACCAGCCCGAAGGTGACGCCTCCGGCGCCAAGCAGGACCCATGCAGTGATGAGAAAGATGCGTGCGGTCAAACTCTCACTGATTTTCCTTCGCAGCACGATACCCCACTCCTCTCACAGTCTCGATATATCCCCGCCCCAGCTTATGTCGGAGGTTCTTAATGTGGCTGTCCACCACCCGTTCGTCCCCGAAAAAGTCATAGCCCCAGAGCTTGGCCAGCAGCATTTCCCGGGTAAACACACGCCCCGGCGCGGCCAAAAAGGTGTGCAGCAGTTCAAATTCCCGGGCGGTTAGCTCCAGGGGACGGCCCTCCAGAAGGACCTCTCTGGCGTCCAGCCGCATGGTCAGATCCCGGTAGCGCAGGCAGCTCTCCGCCGCGCCGGTATTCCGGCGCAGAATCACCCGGATTTTCTCCAGCAGAACGGGCATGGAAAAGGGTTTTGTCACATAGTCGTCAATGTCCAGGCCAAATCCCCGGAGCTGCTGTTCTTCTCCGTCCAGGGCCGTAAGCATCAGGATCGGGACCTGGGAACTCCGGCGGATCAGTTCGCAGACTCCAAAGCCGTCGATTTTCGGCAGCAGGATGTCCAGGAGCACCAAGTCAAAGGAGCGTGATTGAAACAGCGTCAGAGCCGTCACGCCATCTCCCGCGGTAGCTGTTTCATACCCGGCATCCCGGAGGTAGGCACAGAGCAGCTCCTGAATATCCGGCTCATCTTCTATGATTAAGATTTTTTTCACAAGCAATCACCACGTTGCAGTATAACATGGGATTGTGAATTTTTCATGGAGAATTGTTTTTCTGTTTCCCCTGAATATTCTCCATTTCCCGGGAAATTTGACCAACTGGCTGTACATGGGATGGCTTTGTGCCATGCACAACATATGAGGGGCTTGTCTACCCCTCACTGGAGCGCTCTCCCTTTTCCGTTCTGTCTGTTTCTCCTGGATCTGCCTTTGAGTCAGGGTCGATAGACGGCCTCCCCCGCTCATGATTTTTGTGCGTGTCCCTTGACATCTGTAGCCGCCGGTTTCGCGGGCACCGGAGAGTCGATTGCCGCCGTGGGCCAGGCCTTTTATACACAATTCAGCGCGCCACGGACACAGGCAAATGCAGACGCACATAAAGTGATTATGCATCCTTTCCGGTTACTCCGCAGGGAAGGGAACCAGGTGCATGTTTGTTGTTTGCCACCCGTTTGCATCGTAAACAAGCGCTGACAGCAGCGAAGGACAGGCCTGCGCGCCGGCCTGTCCTTCCTGTGTCAGTAAAAAAGCTGCATGTTTCTTGTTCCCGCGCCTTGCATCGCCCGCAGCGGTCTCAGATGGTTGCCGTCCCCTCATCCAGGATAGAAATGGCCCTGCTCAAAAATGCGGCGGTCTCGGCTGGGGCTGCGGGAACATTGAGCAGCGTGGAGTAATAGAGGTCATAGCGCAGGGTGCAGGCCAGGGAGTCTATAATCAGCCTGGCGTCCGTATGGTCCCCGGGATAGAAAATCAGATACCAGTCGCCTCGTTTGACCCAGAGAGTAATGGCATCCCCCAGGGCGTCATGCACAATGACGTTTTCCTTGGATACAATGCGAACGGCGGGGGAATCCTCCCCACAGCAGCTCCGCAGATTCACCAGCAGCTCCCGGCGGGCGGCCCGGGAAACAAAAACCGGTTTTCCGGTCAGCGCGGTCAGTGCGGTGTCCAGAGCCTGCGGCGCCGCGGCGAAGTCCAGAAGGTCCTCCTGGTAGTAGAAAAAGGTCTTCCGGATGGCCGGGTCCTGAAACTGCTCCTGAAAGACCCGTTGAAACTTTACGCAATAGTTGGTCATCTCGTCCGCCACATGGTTTTGCCGCAGCAGCTCCCGCAGGGATTCCGGTTTGAGAAGCAGGAAGCTGGGGAATTTCCCGGCAAAGAGGAGCGGCGGGGCTTTTTTTTGGTGGAGCTGGACGAGACTCAAAAGCAGGGTGTGGTTTTCCACCGTGTCGATAAAAATCTGGTGCTGCCGCTGCTCATACAGATTCTTGAGATAGTGCTCCTGAGCCGAGAGCATCAGGGGATCGGAACAGACGGTGGTGATATAGGACTTAGGCTGGTCCTCCGGCGCGTAGAACATCACGGACCGGGTCCCCTCCGCCAGGTAGTAGGCGCAGGCCGGTGACTCCTCCGCCATATTGGCGGAGTATCCTGGGTACAGGTTCTTGTGAGACGTGAATTTCCAGATACTGTAGAACGTGGCCCGATCCAAGTTGTTCAGATTGGAAAAATAATAGATCACGCCGCCGGCATCCATATACCGCAGGGCATACTCATGACACAGGGAGAACCAGTCCAGATGCCGGGGGCACCAGGAGGCGTATAGGACCTCCTTCAAGTAGATATCCGGCTTGGGATTCAGGGTCAGTACATGTTCAAAGAACTGCTTGAGCGCCTCAATCCGGCGCTCAAGCCCCACCAGAACCTGAACCGGGGCGGCGGGGAGCGGAGAGTCTACCTGCTCCCCGCCGCCCGGCTGAATCAGGAACTGCCGAAGTCTCTGCCGCATCAGCGCCTCCCGCTCCTCCGGCGGCCGGTCCGCCGGCTCCGGCAGCAAAAACCGCTCCAGTCTTCCGTCTGCGTGCTGGGCGTTGACTGACAAAAAGAGTTCCTCCAGCTGTTCAAAATAGCTTCTGGAGGTCTTTAGCTCCCGGGAGCCGGTCTTCCACCGGCTCACATGGCTGGGGCTGACATAAAGCGCCTGGGCAATATCCACGGCGGCCAGGTCCAGCAGCTTCATCAGCCGTGCAAAGCTCTTGGGGTTCATGGTGGACATGCGTGCTCTCCCTCCCTCTGGAACATGAGTGTCAATGGGGGGCCGGCCAGCCGCAGGGGGCTCAGCCCCACGGATCTGGGCGGCGCTCCCCCCCTCCGTCAAACTTTTGGCATTTGCCAGGGAATTGCTGATTTGCCAAATCATCTATCTTTTTTCACAACATTTTTATAAGATATGACTAAGGCAGCCGACTTTATCTCCTCATGCCAGTCCGCAATCCCAGCGGCATCCGGCATGATGGGTCTTGCATGGATTATACCATAAAACCGGTGTCCGTGGCAAAAAAAAGCAGTATGGCCCGGCCTTTATCCCTGAACCGCGGGATGACCGCGGCTTGAAATCACATACTACGAGGAGGAAACGAGGATGGAACGACTTTTTGCAGACAAGATCATTCAAAACGGTGTTGTTCTGACCGTCAACAGCAAGGATGAGATCGCCGAGGCGGTCGCCATTCGGGGCGACCGGATTTTGGCGGTTGGAAGCAGCGCGGACATAGCCGCCTATCGGGATGACCACACCCAGGTGATTGACGCCGGCGGCAAAACCGTCCTGCCCGGTTTTATTGACGCGCATATTCATCTGGGCATGTATGGCCTGCTGGATCACGGCGTCATCAACGTGGCCTATCCCAAGGTCTCCTCCATTGCGGATATTCAGGCGCTCATCCGGGAGGATGCGGCGAAGAAAAAGCCTGGCGAGTGGATCAAGCTCAACGGCTATGACCACAACAAGCTGGCGGAAAAGCGCCACCCCACCAAAGAGGAGCTGGATGAAGCGGCCCCCAGCAACCCGGTCCAGCTCACCCGCTGCTGCGCGCACATGGGCGTTTACAACACCCTGGCGCTGAAAATCGCGGGCGTCACCAGCGCGGACCAGTATGCTCCGGATGAGGTGGTCCTGAACGAGGACGGCAGCCTCCACGGACTTTTGAAGGAAACCGCCCACATGGACACCTCCACCAAGGTGGAGTACAGCAACCAGGAGCTGATCGAGGGCTATGTCAACGGAGACCGGCTGCTGCTGTCCATGGGTGTGACCTCCGCCCATGACGCGGGCGCCTATGGGGCCATCTCCACCCGGGCGCTGCAGGACGCCTGTCTCACCGGGGCGGTGAAGGCGCGGGTCAACGCCATGATCTTCGACATGTTCGGCAAGCAGTCCGGCATCCGATACATCGACTCCTACCTGCACACCGGCATCCACAGTGGCTGCGGCAATGAGCATTTCCGGGTGGGCCCCGTGAAGATCATGCTGGACGGCAGCTCCAGCGGCCCCTCCTCCGCCGTGATTGACGGCTATACCCATGACCCCGACAACCACGGCATCCAGGTCTGGACTCAGGAGGAGGCCGACGAGATGGTGATGAAGGCCCACAAGGCCGGCTATCAGGTGACAGCGCACGCTGTGGGCGACAAGGCCGTGACCATCATGGTCAACGCCATTGAAAAGGCGCTGACGGCCTGTCCCCGCAAGGACCACCGCCACCGCATCGAGCACTGCGGCATCACAAATCCGGAGCTGATCGGACGGATTGCAAAGCTCGGAATCGTGCCTATCTCCAACCCCTCCTTCATCTCCATCAACGGCACGGACTACAACCGCTATTATGGCTCCCGGGTGGACTTCATGTTCGCCATGAAGAGCTATCTGGACGCCGGGATCATCACCGCCATCGGCTCCGACGCGCCGATTACGGTTCCCAATCCCATGAACAGCCTCTTCGGGGCACTGAACCGGATGGATCAAAAGACCGGCGACACGGTGGGTCAGATGCAGAAGGTGGATGTGCTGCAGGCGGTCCGGATGTTTACCTACAACGGCGCCTACGCCAGCTTTGAGGAGAATGTCAAGGGCAGCCTGGAGCCTGGGAAGCTGGCCGATGTGGTCATCCTGGATCAGGATCTGCTGACCTGGCCGGCCGAGCAGGTCCGGGATGTCCAGGTGCGCTATACGCTCATCGGCGGCGAGGTTGTTTACGCCCGGGACTAAGGTTCGCGGTTTCCCCTGCGGGGTCTGCGGAGTCACGGCACTTTGTCTGTCAGGCTTCGCCCGCGGTCTTTGGAGTCTGCGGATAGATGTTTGTACCGATAGGGATTCATATGGATTTGGGAGCGCTCTCCGCTATGTCGGAGAGCGCTCCCTCTTGTCTTTCTTCCTGAACTGCCTTCCCTCCTGGGCGCCGCCCATCTTGACGCCTTCTTCCCGGCGCGCCTTCTCCGGGGTCCCTCTCCCCTGATCCGCGTTTCCAAGCAGGGAACCGCCTGTCAACCGCCATTTCATGCGGCAGACGGCTCTTCCCGCAGGCGCTTTTCCGCCGGAAGCATGGCTGCTCCAGACGCGGCCGCGCCTGATTTTACAAAGACGGGTCCTGTTTGGATAGGCTCCCTGTCGTCAGGACGGCAAAAAAATCGAGTATGGTGTCGCCCGTCCCCGGCAAAGCGGGTGCTGCCTCTATGAGAGCCAGTCACTGCGCAGGGGACTTGATCTGTTCCGCAATCTGCAGCATCGTGTCCTTGTCCACCGTCCCATGAATGCGGAAGCAGATCTCCGTACTCGGGTCCTTCCAGGCCAAGGTGTTGACTCCCGCCGCACCGGGGCCGGCGATGGTGCCGGTGGAAATGGTCACGCCGCCGATCTCCGTTTGGCTGCCCTCGATCTCCTCGCCGTTCACCGTCATAGACCCGCCGCCGCTCTCATAGGGTTCCTCCGCCTGCCAATACCAGGCCTCCATTCCGTTGACCTTCACAGCCTCCGCTTCCCCCTCCGGCAGCTCCACCGGTCCGGCGGCGTACAGCAGCGTCACGCTGGCGTCCCGGCCCAGCCAGGTCTCCTGGACCGCGGAGCCCAGGACCGTGCGTTCAAACTCCCGATATCCCGCTGGCATCCAGCCCAGCCGATACTCCGGAAGCTGCTCCGTGTCGGGCCTCACGCTCTCCGCCATCCGGGTCAGGTCCTCGGTGCTGATGCCGGTTCCGGAGAACCAGAACAAAATGCCGTCCTCTCCCTCCCAGACGAGATAGGTCCATCCGTCTTTCTCCGTGTAGAGATCTGCTGGATAACCCTGCACAGCTACCTGTTGGCAGTTTTGAATGGTTTGCTCGTGACGCACTGTGGACCCGATGGAGGCCTTGTCCGGATATGCGCATATGAAGCTTACGTGCCCGCCGTCTCCAGTAAACCGGTATTTGGCCTGGGTGGTACTGTGAAAGGTCTCCGACAGCTCCCACCCCTCCGGCAGCCAGGCAGGGCGCCAGGCAGGCGGTACGGTATAGGGCGTTTCGGGCCTTTGGCTGGTGTAGGTAAAGCTCGTGCCGTCCACCGTCCTTTTCCAATGCTTCTCCGCAGCGGGCAGGCCCTGCTCGCCCAGCAGGACGGTTTTCGTGGCGGAGTCATAGCCGATCTCCACCCCCAGCAGTTCGCTGATGGCCCGGATGGGCAGATAGTTGGTCTTGCCGCCGGCGGCGTCGGTGTAGAGGATGGAGGAGGGAACCTGCTGGCCGTTGGCGGCAGTGATGGTGGTTCCAGCGGCAAGCTTTGTCTCCCCGTCCAGGGCCACGTTTGCGAAGCTAAACGTCACCTGGCCGCTGGCAGCCAGGGCTGTGGCGCTCAGGGCCAGGGCGGTCAGCGTGGTCAGGCATCCAGACAGGAACCCCGGAAATCGTTTTTTCATCAAGATCATCCTTTCTGTTTTTGTGGAACGGGAATACCCTCCCCGTTCGCTTCTGTATGGGAAACGAACGGAGAGGGCCTGGCGTCTCACAGTCTGCCAATTTTTTAAGGTTCCTTGCCGCCCGACAGTGTCCTCAGCCGCCGGCGGTTCCCTCCATCAGCGCGGCATGATGGGACGGGGGAGAGGGGTTCGGCGCCGTTTGCGCCACGCTGGCCGCCATACGCATCAAATCATAGCGGTCCAGCGCTCCTTCCAGCAGGAAGGTGGTATTGGTGCCCGGGTCCGTCCACAAAAGCGTACTGGTTTGATCCGCATCCGGGTCGCCGCTGACTGTAATCGTCACGCCGCCTGCCGTGACCGAGGAACCGCTTCCTTCCACCGGTTCCCCGTTGATCATGGTAGGTCCGGAGTCCTCAGCTTCAAAAGGCTCCTCCGCCGCCCAGTACTGCGCCGTGAAGTCCCCCAGGGTGACCTCCTCAGGCTCTCCGTCCGGCAGAAGGAACCCGCAGACGGGGTCTATCACATACCGCCAGGTCAAGCTGGTCTTTTGGAAGGTCCACTCTTCCTGCGCCGCTCCCACCAGTTCGTCCCGGTACATGGGTTCGTATTCCGAGGGTGCCCAGTCAAGTTCATAGGCAATCCCCGGGTCATCGTAATACACAATGCTTTCGGCAATGCTCAAAAGGCTCTCCCGATCCAAAGAGGAATCCCCCCGCAGCAGGAAGAGAAAGCCCTCCTCATTCTCCCACAGCAGCACCCGGTACTCTTCAGACTCATAGTAATCGGCGGAATGCCCCTGTATCTGGATGCTCTCCCGCACAGCATCCGCGTCTGATACGTCATCTACGTTGGTGGTTAGGTCTGTGCTGCCAGGAGCGTAACAGGCGTACATCAGACTGCCGGAGTCCCCTCGGTACTTCCAGAGATTGGTGGTCATGTGCTGGAGTGTCCAGCCCTCCGGCAGCCAGGTGATGCGCCAGTTGGAGGGCAGGACGTCACGCTCCGCCTCTGTTTGTACCACACTTTCTGCCATCCGTACCAGGTCCTCCTGGCCAAGTTGCCCCTCCAGGAAAAATACCGTGTTTGTTTCCGGGTCTGTCCATAGTAACGTAGCGGTTCTGGTATCGTCCGGACCGCTGACAGAAACAGAGACGGAGACATCTCCCACCGTGGCGGAAAAGTCCTCCGGCGGATCTTCGTTCTCAGAGGGCAGCTGTTCCGCCGCCCAGTACCAAGCGGTCCCGTCTCCCAGCGGGATCTCCTCCGGCTCATCCATCGGCAGGGTAAAGCCGCAAATGCCATCCGTCAGATAGCGCCAGGTCAGACTGACACCATGATAGGTCCACTGCTCCTGACCCGCTCCGACCAAATCGTCCTGTCCGAAGGACTTGTAATTCTCCGGCACCCACTCCAGCGTGTAGGTGGTATCCGGCCCCTCATAGTAAGCAACACTCTCCGCGATCCGCAGGAAGCTCTCCTGGTCCAGGAAAGTATCGCCACGGAGCATGAAGAGGAAGCCCTCCTCATTCTCCCACAGCAGCACCTGATATCTGTCAGATACATAGTAGTCTGCGGCGGTGTCTCCCACCTGGATGTGCTCCCGGGCCATCTCTGCATCTACTACATCATCGAGGTTGGTGGTGATCTCATTGTCCCCGGGCGTGTAACAAGCAAAGGTCAAATGGCTCTTTCCGTGCGGCCCACAGTATTTCCATGTGTCGGTATACATGTGCTGGAGCGTCCAGCCCTCCGGCAGCCAGGTGATGCGCCAGCTGGAGGGCAGGGTGTTGGTCTTGGCAGGCTGGCTGGAGGTATAGGTCATCAGGTTTCCGCTGATCTCCCGCAGCCAGTTCAGCACCGCCGCCCGAACCGTGGGACTCACCGCCATCAAGGAACCCAGCGTCACGGAGGCGGCCAGCAGGATGCAGGCCGCTGTCCGCAGGGCCTTGGCCCACAGGGGCCGCAGCTGTTTCTTCCCCCAGCCAAAGGGGTCTGCCAGCAGCCGCGTCCTCCAGCGGAGGTATTGGGGTGAAAAGGCCGGCTCCTCCGTCCCCTCCCAGGCGGTCCGGTTCTCCTGCCAGCCCGCCTCCAGCAAAGCCTGGTACAGCAGCGCATCAAAGGATTTCTCAGCCATAGCTGTACCCCTCCTGTTCCATGGCGTCCAGCAGCAGCCTCCGGCCCCGCTGAACCTTTGTGGAGACCGTGGACTCCTTGAGCCCCAGCCGCCGGGCGATCTCCTGGTTGGTCTCCTCCTCCACAAATTTCAGCTCCAGCACCCGGCGGTAGGCCTCCGGCAGGGAGCGGATCAGCTCCACCAGCCGCTGGTACTCCCCCTGGCCGTCCTCCGGGGCGGGCGGGTCCCAGTCCTCCGGCATGGAGGTGTTCCACCGCTCCTTTTTCAGCATGTCCAGCGCCGCGTTCCTGGCCGCCACAACCAAATATTTGGCGGCCGAGTCCCAGTCCAGGGCGTTGATCCGCTCCCAGTTCCGCAGGACCTGGAGCCAGGTCTGCTGGGCGGCGTCCTCCGCCCGGGTGGGGTCTCTCAGGACCTTCAGTGCCACCGCATAGAGTCTTTTTTCATGGGCCTCGTAGAGCAGCGTAAACCGTTCCCGGTCCTCCTCGCTGCCCAGCATGGCCAGATACATGGTAAGCAAACGAACCGCCTCCTGTTTCGTAAAAAATCGTGGTCCTGCCGGTATCACGATTGGGAGCCGCGCGGCGTCTCACCATTCGTCGAAAAAGTCGGTTTTGGTTGGAATGGTTTCATCATACCATGATTGCGGCAGAAAGGGAAGGGAGGCCGCTAGGGAGGCTGCGGCGCGCTTCGTTCGTTTTCAGAAGGATCTCCGCGTGTGGAGAGAGCCTCGGACAGGGAATCTCCCTGTCCGAGGCTCTCTCCATGTTCTCTTCTGGTATCGTGTCCGCCGTTTTCGCGTCTTTGTTCTCCCGCACGCACGGGAGCGTCAGCCAAACCGGAACTGCCGGTGCATTTTTATATGAAGGGGTCGCCAGGTACGAAATGTGACGCTTCCAGGAGGCTTCCATTTGAGGTAGTCAGACAGTCATCAGCAGGGCCATTATGGGCCCCTGGTTTTGCCATGCAAACGCACATGTGTCATTTCTTTGCCTCTGCGGGGCAATCCCTTCCTACACGCCTCCACGTTCCTTTGTTCCATGAGCTCTCCCCTCCGTGCGGAAGCGTCTGTAGATCGTCTCATTTTCTAGGGCATGCAGACCTTTGGCAGCAAGTATCTTCGCCGGAGAGAGCATTCTTTTTTTCGGGGGGCTCTCTCCGGCGGAAAGGCCGGTAATCGGACGCTGTTTAGAAGACCCCCTGGGCCATCATGGCATCAGCCACCCGCTGGAAGCCCGCGATGTTGGCGCCGGCCACCAGATTGTAACCCAGGCCGTATTCCTCGGCGGCCTCCACACTCATGGTATAAATGGTGTTCATGATCTGCCTGAGCTGCTTGTCCACCTCTTGTGCGGTCCACACCATGCGCTCGCTGTTCTGGGCCATCTCCAGAGCGGAGGTGGCGACGCCGCCGGCGTTGACGGCCTTGCTGGGAGCGACAATCAAACCGCAGTCCATCAGATACCTCAGCGCGTCGTTGGTGGTGGGCATATTGGCCACCTCGATGTAGTACTTGACGCCGGCCTGGGCGATCTTCTTGGCGTGCTCCAAATAGACATCGTTCTGCATGGCCGACGGCATGCAGATATCCACCTTGACTCCCCAAGGCTTCTCGCCGGGATAGAACTCCACGCCGAATTTATCAGCGTAGTCCTTGACCACGTTCCGGCCGCTGGCGCGCATTTCCAGCAGGTACGCTACTTTCTCACTGGTTGTGACTCCGTCAGGATCATAGATATAGCCGTCAGGGCCAGACAGCGTCACCACCTTGGCCCCCAGTTCCGCCGCCTTCTTGCAGATGCCCCAGGTCACGTTGCCGAAACCCGCGCAGGCGATGGTTTTTCCCTGGATGGACTCTCCCTCGTGCTTGAGAACATTTTCCAGGTAGTACACCGCGCCGAAGCCAGTCGCCTCCGGACGGATGCGGCTTCCGCCATAGGAGAATCCCTTGCCGGTGAACACGCCGTTTTCAAAGACGCCCTTCAGGCGGCGGTACTCTCCGTACAGATATCCAATTTCCCGGGCGCCCACGCCCATGTCACCGGCGGGAACATCCACATCGGGGCCGATATAGCGGTACAGCGCCTGCATATAGCTCTGGCAAAAACGCATGATCTCCGCGTCGGACTTGCCGGCGGGGTCGAAGTCACTGCCGCCTTTGCCGCCGCCAATGGGCAGTCCGGTCAGAGAGTTCTTGAAGATCTGCTCAAAACCCAGGAATTTGATAATGCCGGGATACACATTCGCCTGGAACCGCAGGCCGCCCTTGTAAGGGCCGATGGCCCCATTGAACTGGCAGCGATAGCCGACGTTGGTATGCCAAGTGCCGTCATCCGCCATCCACACCACGCGGAAGGTAAACATTCGCTCCGGCTCCACCATCCGGTTCAAAAGGTCCGCTTTTTCATACTCCGGATGCCTCTCGATCACAGGCTCCAGGGAGGAGAAGACCTCCTCCACCGTCTGGACGAATTCCGGTTCATTGGCGTACTTGGATTTGACGTTTTCAATTACACTGGCAAGATAGGCGTTCATAAAGGAAGTCCTCCTCAATCGAATATCTGAATATCTGAACATGGTCCGCAGCCTTGCGGCGTCCTTGGAAACCTGGAGTCAGCCGCGCACTCTGCCTCTGCCGGCAGACGGCCTGCGGCTCAAATACGCTCCACAGTGCCCTCCCAGGTGTCCACGGTCTTTTGGTGGGAGTGCTCGCTGTACCAATGCTTGGTAACGGTCTTGGCACGGGTGTAAAAGCGCACACCGTCCTGCCCCAGAACGTGCAGATCACCAAAGAAGGAATCTTTATTGCCGGAGAAGGGGAAATAGGCGGAGGGAACGGGGATGCCCACATTGATGCCCACCATGCCGCCGTCGGTCAACAGTTCAAATTGCCGGGCATAGTAGCCGCTCTGGGTGAAAATGACAGAGCCATTGGCAAACGGATTGGCGTTCATGATGGCCAGGCCCTCTTCAAAGGTCTTGACCCGCTTGATGATGGTGACGGGGCCGAAGATCTCCCGGTCCCCTACCGTCATGCCGGGCTTTACATGATCGAGAATGGTGGGGCCCACAAAGAAGCCGTTTTCATAGCCGGGGACCACAAGATCCCGCCCATCCAGCACCAGCTCCGCGCCTTCGTCAACACCCTTTTGAATCCAGTCGCAGATAAACTTCTTGTGTTCTGCGTTGACCACCGGGCCCAGCGTGGTCTCGGGGTCGTAGGCGCAGCCCACTTTCAGCGCCATTGCCTTTTTCTTAAGCAGCTGGACAAAGCGGTCGGCAATGCTCTCCTGCACCACGACCACCGGCAGAGCCATACAGCGCATGCCGGCGCAGCCGTAGGTGGAGTTGATAATGGCATTGGTGGCGCTTTCCAGGTCGCAGTCCTCCAGCACCAGCGCGTGGTTCTTGGCCTCGCACTGAGCCTGTACCCGCTTTCCATGGGCGGCGGCCACGGAGTAAATGTGCTTGCCGATTTCCGTGGACCCCACAAAGGTGACTGCCTTTACGCGGGGGTCCGTGAGAAACAGTTCGGATTCCTTCCGGCTGCATGTGACCAGATTGACCACTCCCTTTGGAAAACCGGCCTCGTGATAGAACAGCTCCAGAATCCGCATGGACGTCAGCGGCGTGTAGGACGCGGCCTTCAGAACCACGGTGTTTCCGGTTACAACCGCCAGAGGAACAATCCATCCCCAGGGGATCATGGCCGGGAAATTGAAGGGGACGATTCCGGCCACAACGCCCAAGGGCATCCGGTAAGCAGCGGTGTCAAAGCCGGTTGTAACCTGCAGGGAAGCGGAGCCCTGGGTGATGAACGGTGCAGCGCAGGCCAGCTCCGTCGGCTCGATGGCCTTCAGAATGTCGCCCCGGGCCTCGGAGAGGTTTTTGCCCAGTTCCTTGGCGCACAGCACGCTCAGCTCTTCCAGATGGTCCATCAGAATGTTGCGCCATTTGAACATCATCTGCGTCCGCTGGCTGATGGAAGTCTGAGACCATGCCGGGAAGGCCGATGCCGCGGAAGCAATCGCTTCCTCCACTTCCTCCACAGTACAGCAGGGGACCTCCGCAATGACCTCCCCCGTGCTGGAGTCACTGACAGGCATCCATCTTTCCGTCTTGGAATCTTTCCATTCACCATTGACACAGAATTGCTTTCTGAGCATATGTAATATCCTCCTTCTCAAATAGTCAGGCAGCGTCTTAGCCGCCTTTCTTGCAGCCCCATGCCGTACCCATCGCGTTTCCGGAGGGTACGGCCGCGAAGCTGTAAAAAGCGCGGAAAACAACCATTAGAGCAGCTGGAGTTCCCTCAGGATGTCCTTCAGTTCGGCGCGCTCATCATCCGTCATGTGCAGTTTCAAGGGCGCCCGCATGTCGCCGCCGTGAAGGCCCATCAGGTTCATGGCCTCTTTGATCACGCCAAAGCGCACATTTCCCTCGCCGTAGATGTTTCCGCCGGGCTTATCCAGCATGCCGGTGTCTCCGCGCGCGGCGCCGATTTTTCCCACAAAGGCATAGTAGCGGTCCATCCTGGCCAGCCACTCCCGCATGGCGGCAAAGTCATACTGGTCTGCGGCCTTTTTAAAGCCGATGGGGTATTCAGGGAAGAAGTTGCCAAAGGGCGTGGCCAGGCCGTCGGCGCCCCAGGGGAACTGATAGGCGTACCACTGCTCGCCAAAGCCGCTGAGCAATTTGACGCCCGTGCCCTTCAGCGCTTTGGCCATGCCGTTAAAGAGCATCAGATGGGGCGTATTCTCCTTGACGGCCACGATCTTGTCGCCAGTAAGCTCAATGAGCTTCTTCATCTGGGCTGGCTTGATCCAGGAGCCGGAGAACGCGGGGTTGTTGTAGATCACCATGCCGATGTCCAATTCATCGGCAAGCAGCTTGTAGTGTTCCAGCATGCCGTCCACAGTGGGAACGAAGTAGTAGGGCAGAATCACCTGTACGCCGTCGGCGCCGACGGACTGGGCATACCGGCTGATCTCAATGGTGCGCTTCGTGCTGGCGCGGCCGGTCCCGGCGACGACGGGAACCGCCCCGTCAACCTCCTCCACGCAGATGCGGATGATTTCCTTTTGCTCATCGTCCGTCAGGTGGGGAAATTCGCCATTGGAACCGCAGGGGGTAATCGTGCATTTACAGGGGTTTTCCTTGATTTTGCTCACCAGGAACCGGACGTTCTCCCGGTAGCCGTCGTAGTCGACCTCGCCGTTTTCGTGGAAGGGGGTCACGGTCATAAAAGCAATTCCGTCCACATTTGCTCGCAGTTCTTCTCTGGTCATCATTTTGATCCATTCCTTTCTGCTTTTTATTTCAAATGCAATGTTTCACTCTGATCCGTGCGGGTGAAAAACCAAGGGATGAGGTTACAAATCAAAGGGCTTGCCGCCTTTTCCGAAATTTTCGCGTTTCATTTCCTCCAGAATGATCCGTACCGCCTCCGGCCTGCTGCCCAGCGTGCGGCAGCAGGCCTCCGTCACGGCAGCGATCAGCTCCGCTTTGCGTTCAGGTGTACGGCCTTCCAGCAGGTGGATCTGGACGATGGGCATATCAGTCACTCCTTTTGGTCGCAAGCAACCACTTCCTGATTTCGAAGGTAAAATCGGGGGACGCGGGTTCCCAGAACCGCCGTCAGCTCCGGAGCGGAGCCGGGATAGGCATCCGTCAGAGCGTAAGCGGACTGATACACGCCGTGGTCCCAGCCAAAGACCGTAACGATCTGCCCCACCGCAACATCTTCTATGCCAGTGACATCCAGAAAGCAAAGATCCATGCAGATCTTTCCGACAATTTTGGCGGGCTTTCCGTTTACCAGCATGTAGGCTTTATTGGACGCGCTTCTGTGAATGCCGTCCACGAATCCAAAGGGTACGATGGCAATGTCTGTGGGACGGCGGCAGGTAAACAGCCGCCCATACCCCACCGTGTCTCCCGGGGCCAGATGCTTGATCTGGGTGATTCGTGTCTTCAGCTCCATGACCGGTTCCAATTCCAATCTGCCAAATGGATTGAATCCATACAGAAGTGTTCCAGTGCGTATCATGTCGTAATGTGCCTGGGGAAAGCGAATGGTGGCGGGGCTGTTTGCGCAGTGCCGGATCAATTTGACGCCGGCTGCTTCCATTCGTTCCGAAAAGATGCGGAACAACCCCATCTGCCGCCGGGTAAAATCGTCCTCATAAGGGTCTCCGGCTGCCGCGAAATGGGTGAAGACTCCGCTCACCTGCATGTTGGGCAGCTGGACGATCCGGAGCGCCTCGGCAATACAGCCATCCATGTCCTTGCTGACGGGCAGTCCGTAACGGGACATACCGGTATCAATTTTCAGATGGGCTCTCAAGGTCCTTCCCGCGGAGACCGCGGCGGCGGATACCTCTCTTGCATACGCCTCGTCAATCAAAGGAAGGATCAAGTTGTTTTCCATAGCCAAGGCAGTGTGGGATGGGGGAATGGGCCCCAGCAGCAGCACTGGCAGCCTGATCCCTGCTTCCCGCAGTTCCATTGCCTCTTCAAGCGTGGCAACGCCCAGAATCTTGCAGCCAACCCGCTCCAGCTCCCGGGAAACCTCTATCGCGCCATGTCCATAAGCGTTTCCCTTGACAACGCACAGCACGTCGCATGCCGGTCCGGTCCATTCGGAGAGCTTTTGAAAGTTTGATGCAAGATGGTCCAGGGACACCTCCGCCCAGGTGCGATCACGTTCGTATTTCATAAGGCAACTTCCTCAGCGTTCTTATTTTTTCAGCATTCCCTTCAGCCTTGACACAGCCGTTTGCAGGCTTTCCATGCTGCTGGCATAGGAAAGCCGAATGTGAGAATTACAGAAGGAATCAAAGGCTGTTCCCGGAACCGTTGCCACGCCCGCTTCCATCAGGAACTTGTCGGCAAATTCCGTGCCGGACAGCCCGGTGCCGGAAATATTGGGATATATGTAAAATGTACCGGCCGGCGCCACACACGAGATTTCCGGAATCTGTGCAAAGGCATCCAGCAAAAACTGCCGTCTGCGGGCGTATTCCCGCCGCATTTCCTCCACACAGCTCTCTCCCGCCTGCAGCGCGGTGATGGCTGCACTCTGGGCAATGATATTGGAGCTGGCAACGGCGTATTGGTGGACCTTCAGCATGGGAAGAATCAGCCTGGCATCTGCCGCCAGATAGCCCATCCGCCAGCCGGTCATGGCAAATGCCTTGGAAAAGCCGTTGATGGTGATGGTACGCTCCTTCATGCCATCCAGAGAGGCGATGGATACATGCTGAGCGCCGCCATAGATGAGCTTTTCGTAGACCTCGTCGGAGAGAACCAAAAAGTCCTGTTCCTGTGCCAGGGCGGCAATCTGCTGAAGCACCTCTCTGGGATAAACCACACCGGTGGGATTGCCGGGAGTGTTCAGGACCAATAGCTTGGTCTTTGGGGTGACGGCAGCCCGGAGTTCGTCCAGATCCGGCAGCCAGCCGTTTTCCTCTTTCGCGTGAACTGGCACCGCCCTGGCGTGTGCCGCCCGGGCCAGCTGCAGATAGGAAATATAGGCAGGCTCCAGGATGATGACCTCGTCGCCGGGCTCTACCAATCCCATAAAGACAAGATACAAGCCCTCCGCACAGCCTGATGTGACAAGGATTTCCGTGGCGGGATCGGCTGTAATCCCGTTGTCCCGCAGGAGCTTCCGGGAAATTTCCTCCCGCAGGGATGCGAGTCCCCGGTTGGGTGCGTAGTGTGTCTGGCCGTGATCCATGGCGGCCTTTGCCGCTGCGATGATGTGGCCGGGTGTTGTAAAATCAGGTTCACCGATCTGCAGGCGGACGATGTCACGCCCCTCCTTTTGCAGCTGCTGTACTTTTTCTCCGATCGCGCGGATGCGGGATAATTCCACAGCATCCATGGGACTGTGAATTTTCATGTGCTTCCCCCCTTGTAACGTTTTAACACATGACATGACATGTCACAATTCAGATTATAGCGAAGAAACAGGAAAAGTCAAGGGGGCTGCGATATTTTTGTCTGTTCGTTGAAAAATACGGCTCATATTCCAGCATTTTGAGACATACCTGCCCTCTTGCTAAAGTTTAAAAAACCGATTATAATAAAAATATCATAAAAAAAGCTGCAAAAGCATCTGGATATCCAAAATACAGAGCGATGGAGTAATACTATGGTTTCTCGTCCCCTCATCTCTGAAGAGGTTGCAAACAAAATTAAAGCCAAGATTATCCGTGGGGAGATTCAAGTTGGTGAGCGCCTTCCCGCAGAACAGGAGCTGGCCGCGGAATACAATGTCAGCATTCGAAGCATCCGCGAGGCCGTCAGATATCTGGTTTCCTATCATATTGTGGAGATCCGGCGGGGAATCGGGACTTTTGTATGCTCGAACCCGGGAATCAGCGACGATCCCCTGGGCTTTGACTTCATGAATTTGGATGTCCTGTATCCGGATCTGATAGAAATCCGGCTGATGCTGGAGCCGGAAATCTTTGTGCTTGCCGCCCACAGGGGAAAGAAGCGGGATTTTAACAAGGCCGCCGATATTTTGAAGGATATTCAGAAAATGAACCTGCAGATGGCCCAGTCCAACAGCGCGGAGAGCGACGAGCAGCTGTACAAGAAGTTTTGGGAATATGATATTTCATTTCATTGCTGCTTTTATCAGGCCAGCCAAAACGAAATCGCAAATCGAATTCTTCCGCTCATTTTGAATACGATCCGCAACCTGTATCAGAGTCCCTCCTTTAAGAGCTTTCGGAAATCCCCGGATTTTTACAGCCGCCATCAGGCCATCCTGAATGCGGTCCTGGCCAAAGATGATGATCTGATTCGCCAGCTCTGCCGCCTGCATATCAGAAGCGGCAGCCAGGAGGGAAAGCTGCTGCTGAAGGATCAAGATGGCTTTTGTAAAGAAAAGTAAGCGCAGAGGTCTCCTGTCTGGTACCGCAAGCGCGTGATCCCCGGGTGCAAGTGATAACCGTCCTAAAGGATTGAACACCTTCTGTTCAATCCTTTTTTTGGTATATGCGGCAGCCGCCGTTTAGCCAATTAGATCGGACGAAAATCCATCAGAGTAGACAGTTTTTTGCTTTTCATTTTGTTGAAAACCATTATTTTGATGGGAAACGAGAAGTTTTTCCAGAAATCTACTGGACAAGCGCTTTTTTTCTGTTATGATTAAGATAACACATGACATGTGACACATGACTTGAATTAGCGCAGCTACCAGTATTCCAATATCCCAAAGCACATCCACTGATACACCCGTTTGAGAGCTTGTAATGAAACCGTCAGGGAGAGATATGACATGAAAATTACAAAAGTTGAAGTTCTGCGCGTCAAAACCAACCGCCCCAGCTGGCGACCTATTTTTTGCCGCATCCACACCGATGAGGGGATTTACGGAGATGGCGAAGCCGCGATGGCCTATGATGCAGGCGCTCCCGCTGCTTATGCGATGATCAAGGATCTGGCTCCCACTTTGATCGGCATGGACCCCATGCAGATCGAGTGGATCTGGGAGACCTTCTTCCGCACGACTTTCTGGGGGCTGAATGCAGGCCCCGTGATGTACTCGGCCATGTCAGCGATTGACATTGCGCTGTGGGACATCAAGGGAAAAGCATATGGCCGTCCGCTGCATGAAATTTTTGGCGGCGCCCGGCGGAAAGACGTCCGCGCCTATGCCAGCCAGCTTCAGTTCGGATGGTCCCATACGGATCTGCATGTCCCTCAGCTCAAGCCGGAGGATTATGCCAATGTTGCAAAGAAGGCCGTTTTTGAGGAGGGCTATGACGCCCTGAAGTATGACTTCTTCTCCTTTGATGAAGAGGGAAGGAAGATCTCCGTGGAGGAGTATACCCGGCTGCTGCATCCAAAGTATCAGAAGATGATCGAAAAGCGCGTGGAAGCCGTCCGGAACGCCATTGGCGACGATGTGGACATTATCGCTGAATGCCACTCCCGCCTGGACGCGCAGAGCGCCGTGCAGGTGGCCAAAATCATGGAGAAGTACAACATTTTGTACTTTGAGGAGCCCACGATCCCGAATCATGATTTAATGAAATATGTATCGTCTCATACGACGCTGCCCCTGGCCGCCGGCGAGCGGATCTATACGCGCTGGCAGTATCGTCCCTACTTTGAAAACGGGTCCATCCAGGTTATCCAGCCTGACATCGGAAACTGCGGCGGTCTGACGGAGGTCCGCAAGATCTGCGACATGGCGCACGCCTATGATATCAGCGTTCAGGCCCATACGTGCGCCAGCCCGCTGTCCACCTCCGTGGCGCTGCAGCTGGAAGCGGTGATCCCCAACTTTATCATTCACGAGCACCACTGCAACAACCTGATGAAGTTTAACCACGGTTGGACAAAGTATGATCCGCAGCCGGTCAACGGCCGCATGGAAGTCCCCAACGAGCCCGGCATCGGCAACGAGATTTCTCAGGCCGCGTTTGACAACGCCGCTGAGTATGCTGTGATCGAGTAACCGCGGCGGCGTTCCCCCATAGGGGAATCAAAGGAATCCGGAGCTTCCACTTAAAACGCAAACGTGTAAAATTTATGAGGAGGGGCACTATGAAAAAGAAGTTTGAGCGAGTCTTCACACTACTCCTGGCAGCACTTCTCGTGGTTTCCATGGCTGGATGCGGCGGCACTCCTTCTGAACCTCCCGGAGAAGAAGGCAATGACGGCGGCGGAGAAACCGTTGTGATCCGGGTGAACAGCGCCTTCAACTCCGCCACGGTGGACGAAACGGCCAACGGCATTGCCGCCCTGGAGTTTGTGGATCGCGTAGCGGAGCGAACCAACGGCGCGTATGAAATCAAGCTGTTTATGGACAGTCAGCTTGGCGGCAGCACCGATCAGATCGTGGGCGGCCTGCAGACAGGCGCCTTTGAGATGTGCACCAAGGCGGTTGGCGACTTTGGTGAGTTTACGGACGCGTTCATGCCCTTTAACTTCCCCTATCTGTACAGCTCTCCGGAAGTTGTCCACGCTATTATTGACGGCCCTGTGGGGGACCGTATCCGGCAGGATTGCATCGATGACATCGGCATTCGTGTTTTGGCGTTTACCGAGCTGGGCTACCGCCATGTCACCAACTCCAAGCATCCCATCAAGACCCCCGACGATATGAAGGGGCTGAAGATCCGCACCATGAACGACCCCTATCAGATCGCTGCCATGGAGGCTCTGGGCGCGGCCGTCACCCCTATGTCCTACTCCGAGGTTTTCACTTCCCTGCAGACCAAGGTCATTGACGGCCAGGAGAACCCCTGCCAGAATATCTGGACGGATAAGTTCTATGAGGTGCAGGATTATATGACTCTCACCAAGCACAGCTATACCGTGCAGATCATCGGTATTTCCGAGGCGTATTTCCAGACTCTGCCCGAGGATGTCCAGCAGATCCTGATTGAGGAGGGTCACAATCTGGAACTGCGCAACCGCGAAGAGCTGGAGGCCATTGACAATGCCCAGCTGGAAGAGCTGAAGAAGGTTATGGATGTCTATGAGCTCAGCGATGAAGAGTATGAGGCATTCCGGGACATTGCTGCAACTTCCTGGGACGCGGCCAAGGAGGCCATGGGCGACGAGTACTTTGACCTGCTGATGTCCGAGGTTGAGAAAGCCGAGGCCGCACTGAAGAACTGAGCTGTTTTTCAGAAGAGGAGAGATCTATGGAGAACTCAAAAATAAAACATATCTTTCATGAGTTTGTTCAGCGGTTTGAGCTGTACTTGGGGTGTGTGCTGTTTCTGGCGATGATGGTCCTGCTGACGATTCAGGTCTGTTCCCGCTATCTCGGCAATGCCATCACCTGGACCGAAGAGCTCAGCTGCATCATGCTGGTGTGGATGAGCTATCTGGGGTTTGCCGGCGCCATTACTTCCCGGAAGCATCTGCGTATTGATGCGTTCATCAACTCCAGATCCTTCAAAGTCAAAAAAATCCTGCTGATTGTTTCCAATGTGATCAACGCGTTGTTTTCCGCGGCTCTGATCGTCCCCATGTATCGCGTGATTGTCACGTTTCACGCAAGTGCGGCGGCATCTCCGATCCTGCGCATTCCAAAGGCGGTTTCCTTCAGCATTCTGCCCTTCAGCATGGTCCTGGTCATCATCCGTACCGTGCAGGAGTGCATTCGTCTGAGCAAGGAAGAGGAGAAGGCGCTTGGCCTCGGTAAGCCCACCTTTGACGTGGATGCGTTGGAACGGGAGTATCTGGACCGGGTCCGGAAGGAAAAGGAGGGAGCTCAGGCATGACGATTCTCTTTATTTCCATGGCGGTCTTCCTGCTGATCGGAGTTCCCATCGGCGGTGCTATCGGAGGGGCCATTGTCTTGATGAACCTCCTAGAGCCATTTACCACCATGGAGTATCTCACCCAGTACATGTATTCCGGCGTAAATTCCTTCACGCTGCTCTCGCTGCCGTTCTTTATCATCTGCGGCAGTCTGATGGATACCGGCGGACTCTCTAAGCGGCTGATCAACATTGCCAACTCTCTGATCGGCAATGTCACCGGCGGTCTGGGCTGCGTGACGGTTCTGGCCTGCATGTTCTTCGGAGCCATCTCCGGTTCCGCCAATGCAACCGTGGCCGCCATCGGCGTCATCATGATCCCTCAAATGATCCGCTGCGGATACAACAAGTATTATGCCACCGCACTGGTCATGGTGGCCGGCGGTCTGGGCTGTGTGGTACCGCCCAGCTACCCCCTGGTCATCTATGGCGTGAGCAACAACGTTTCCATTTCGGATCTGTTCCTGGCAGGTGTGGGCCCGGCCATTCTGGTTGGTGTGCTGCTGATCATCGTCAATTACTTCATCAGCCGCAAGTACGGCTGGAAGGGTTCCGGAGAGAAGGTCAGCATCAAGCGGTTTTTACTGGCGGTCAAGGATGGAATTTGGGCTATTTTTATGCCGGTGATTATCCTCGGCGGCATCTACGGCGGTATTTTTACCGCAACGGAGGCCGCGGTGATCGCAACGGTTTACTCCCTGATCGTAGGCATGTTCATTTACAGAGAACTGACCCTGAAAATGATTTGGGACATGTTCTTTGACTGTACCGCGTCCATGGGCGGCATGAATTATACCATGGCGGTGGCCGGTGCGCTCAGCGCCGTGTTTGTGTACCATGGTTTCGGAGAGATGGTGCAGAACTTCTTCTTCAGCATCTCCACCAACCCGGTGGTAATCATGAGCCTGATCTTTGTCCTGCTGTTCATCGCGGGTATGTTTGTGCAGACAACGCCCATCATGGTGATTCTCTCCCCGGTCCTGCTCCAGATTGTCACGCCGCTGGGCATCAGCCCCATCCAATTCGGCCTGGTCATGCTGCTGTCTTTGTGCATCGCGTTCGTGACGCCGCCGGTGGCATCCAACCTGTTCGTGGCTCAGTCCATGACGGGCCTAGACGTTGTGGGAATTTCCAAAAAGGCGCTTCCCTTTATGGCGGTGCTCATTGCCTCGATGATCATCGTTGCATTCGTCCCCGCTGTTTCTGTGGGAATCCTGAGTCTGTTCGGCTAAGCGCATCTCGTAATAGTTCAGCAAGCCGCCCTGTGGAGATTCCGCAGGGCGGCTTGCTGTGGGATGGTACACACGCCAAGCGGCTTGACGGCCGTGAGTCAGCTTCAAATCATAGGCTGTAAATTGGCGCAGAATATTTCTACCACCAAGGTCCTTTTCAGGATGGAGCTTCTTTAAAAGAGCCTCAGGATTGGGAGGAGCCGATTTCCGTTGAACGCATTGAGGAAATTTTAATCGAAAAGGGATTTACATGTAACTGCAATTTAAAATGGGGAAATCTCCCAATATAAGGCGCGTCCCAGGGGCCTGTGAATCTCCCCTGGGACGCGTCTTTTCATGTCGGCTCTCTCAAGCCGGAAAATCTCCACAGCATGGCACACAATCTGCTCCCGGATCACGGAGAGCATCAAATCTTCCTCTGCATTTCCTTGCAGGGGGCCGTTTTCAATGGCCCATTCCACACCTTCTTCGTGTGCGGGCGACGGTGTGTGGTCCATCTCCAATCTTTTCTTAAAATCCGCCCGCTTCTGGGTGTTCACCAGATAACTGGGGCAATGTTTCCCAGTCACATCGAAATACCGCACGTTTGAATCCCGCATCCAGCCATCAGCTCCCTGCCCAGGGCGGAGGCATTTGCCAGGGTTGCCTCGCCGGCCTGGCAGGTACCGTTGCGGATGGTATCGCACATCTGCTATTGGTGACGATCCCATGCATAGTCCCGCCGCCGGTCTTGCCGGCGTTGGCGCGCTTCTTGCCACCCCTCGCCACCTTCAGATCGGGGACAGGCCGCCAGACTGCGGCATCCAAAGTAGTGGGCGCTGGCCTCCACCACGTGATTCCGGAAACAGGCCGCGTTGTCTGCCGTCTTGTCCCCGTCGTTGCCGGTGTCATGGAACACCAGGTATTTGATCTGACTGGCATCCCGGGAACCGCCATAGCTCCCGGGATTGGCCAGCAGCTCCTTCAAGACATCGCTCAAGCTGCCTTACCGCCTGCTTGGTCCGTGCCGGAGCCCGCTATGGCTTTTGCTTTCCCTGCGCTTCGCTTCTCTGCCTGGGTGCCGAAATAGAACGCGATCACCACTGTGAACACCGTCAGAAACTGATCCGTGGTCACGCGGCCAGCCATGGACAGATCCGCAAACACCGCCGTGAGAATCACCGTCACGATACTCTTGACTGCCAGCAGATTGGAAAGGCGCTTTTTCAAATCCTCCATGTCACGTCCTCCCGTGGTCCTTGTCATAGTCCGCCATGGACTTGGGCTGGTATTTGCAGGTCCCGTCCTCGGCGTACAGGTAGCGCAGCGCGCCCTTCACCACGTTCTGGCCGTGATACTTGGGCCGGTTGTACACCATATCCTTTTCAGGAATGTACGGAGGCAGTTCGTCCTGCCAGTCAACCGCACCGGCAAAGGTGTGCAGAGGCGCCCACCAGGGGTCTTTCTCAGGTGCAAGACCGCCCAGCTCGTCCCCATATACCTGCCACACCTGGCCGCCAATATAGACGATATCGCACTCGTCAGGCACACTATCGGAGCCGACGGTGTTGACGGCGCCGCCCTGCAGCCTGCCCTTCACGACATGCACCTTGTCCATCGTGCCGGTGCCGCTGGACATCAGGCCATAGCCGGTCACGTCGCCGGGCCGGGCGCCGACCTTGGTGGCGGCGATCTCCTCAGCCGTCAGGGCATTCTTTCCAGGCTGAAAGGAAAATCCAGCACCGGCCTCTTTCAGTGCTGCATTGGTCTTTTCCACGGGGTTCTTTCCGCTGGTGTAGTCCGCGATGATCTTGTTGATCGTGTCCATCAGGAATCCTCTCTTTCTCCGGTCCTTGCCCGGTGAATCACTTGTGATATTCCTCCAAATCAGAGATCCGGTGGTTCATGACCTTGATCTGCTCCTCCACCACCGGAACCCGGCGCGCGAAATCGTTGTGCTCCCGAACCTCCCGGGTCAGCTCGTCCAGCTTGGTGTCTGTGATGGCCTGCTGCTTATTGTTGGCCGCCAGCACTCCCATGAGAGTCAGCCCCCCGGTGATCAGGGCCGCGATGATGCTCTCCGTCACGCTGCCACCTCCCACGCCGCCGGGGACTCCTTCGGGCTGAAATCAGTATCGCTCAGACATCGGTAGGTCTGACCATCCATGTAAATCATGGATTCTCCGGTCCTGTACATGTCGTGCGCCCCCTGAACCGGTACGAAGGGCCGCGCGGTCTCCGGGCTTGTCTCGTGAAGGAGCCGCTTGATATCGGCGGTACTGTCAGCGCCAAGCTCTGCGGGGATATCACCTTCCTGGTAGATGACATGGACGCCAAGAGCCCTGGTATCTCCCGGGATCATGCCGGCGATCCCCTGCGTGGCGCGTGCCGCCACGGTGTCCGCCGCTTTCTTCAGTTCAAAGGTCAGCTGGGGAAGTCCCATAGTATCACTCCTATCAACCATTGATCATTTCCACGCGCATCTGCGCAGTCTTTGCCGCTGTCTCCGCTCCGGTACCCACAGATAGATGCAGGTCCATCCAGGATGCGTTGATCTGGAGATCCGTCCGGTCCGCTTCACGGGGTTTTCTCGTCAGCTTCAGATAGCGGCTTCCTACTGCCAGCGCCGGGGCCAGCAGTTCCATGGCCTCCTTGGTCTCCTGTGCCAGCCGATACCAGGCGACCGCATCGTGTCCGCCCAGCGCGTCATCGAGCGTCAGCCAGAGTTGCAGGTCGTGGCGGGCCAGGAGCCGGTTGGCGGCCGTCCAGTCGTCCTTCTCCACAGCCAGCCAAAAGGAGGGCCGTGCGAAGCCGATGGGGCCCACATACGCTGGGCCATTTTGCCGCCAGCAGGGCGTTTATGGCGTCCAGGACTTCAGTCGTTTTCAACGGATACCCCCTTGCACAAAATGATGAGCGCTCAATCTCTGGTTCCCCTGCTCCGATCGTTGCTCAAAACCGTGCAATGGATCAAACATGATTTTTAGAAAGTTTCAAGAGCGATGTTTTTAAGACGTTGGGCGCCAGCCGCAGCCAGTTGATTCGCAGCGCGGTCCCATGATATCTCATACATAGGTCTCCCCGGCGCAGCCTGGCGCATACCGACCAGGCCGTTGTGCATGTCCATGCTCCAGGGCGCTGGCGATGCGGTCCTCTGCGCCCCCGGCCCCATACGGCCTGGCGGCAGCCCGGAACCGTCCCCGCTGACCGCTGACGGTCACGGCGGGCCTGTAGGGACCCGCCATGCCGTCCCAGATTTTCGGCGGAGTTGGCCGCTCCTGCCGGGCGTATTCCGCAGGCGTGGCGATACTCCGGGAGTTTTTCCGTGTCGGGCGATACCGCCCCTTCTTGATGCGTGCGTCAGCGCGCCCCGATCCAGAGAGCCAGAACAGGATGCCGTCCTTGCCCTCCCAGGCCAGAGATCCCCACCTCTTCACAGAGAGCCTCCAGGTAAGCCGCCTTGAAGCCATCTATAGAATGTGCTGATGAGTTTTTTAAAACAATGGAGGCGCCTTCCGCTAACTTTTTCGTGGGTTCTTATCCTATAGACCATGGGCGGGCAATTCAAAATTGAATTGCCCGCCCATTTCTTAGACTATAAAGGTTTTAATTTTTTACCACCTTAGAAAAATGTAAAATAACATTCCAAACAGCAACCACAGTCATGATAACCATACCAATCGCGCAGCCGAACGGCAAAATCCACGCAGGTGTAGAGCTTGTAGATTGGGTTGTTCCGCCGAGAATATACTGAACAACCATTTGCACCGCATAGTAGCTCATGAGGCCAAAGAAAACAATATTGATACATTCCAAAACCATATTTAGAATGTGGTAGCCAGTGACCCGGCTCTTCAGCGCACCGTCTAAAATTTCAAGACGCATGCAGCCGCCTTGAGAAAACATAACGGCAGCACCAATGAAATAGCCATAGATCATAATTGTGCGCAGAAACTCATCAGACCATGCCATGGATATCCGTAAAACAAAACGGCAAAATGCATTTGCGGTTATCACCAGGATGCCGACAAAACCGATCATGCCCAGAAACTGATCCGAACCGGTTTCCAATTTTTTTAGGACGCGACTCATATGCAGTCCCCTTTTCATTTCAGGTTTTAACATTAACGAAGAGACGCAACATAATCCTGTACCATCGTCAGAATTTCATCACTGCCCATAGACTCATTAAAGATATCATAGACAGGGCCGCAGAGTGCGGCAAACGCTTCGGAATCAGGATGTTCCTCAACAACCACGCCCTCATCTTTCAGCAGCTGCAAATTCTCCGCTTCGCTGGCGGCGTTCAACTCACGGGCGTAATCGCGAGCTTCCTCGGAAGCCTTCTGGATGGCCTCCTGCTGATTCTCAGACAGGGAATCCCACTTAGCGCGGTTGATATAGAAGGGCATCGGGGTATAAGAGTGATAAGTCATGGAGAGATAATCCTGAACCTCATACATCTTGTAAGAAGTGATAGAAGACAGGGTGTTTTCCTGCGCGTCAACGGTGTGATTTTGCAAAGCGGTAAAGACTTCACCCATATCCAATGCCATCGGGATCGCACCGAAAGCTTCCCAGGTTGCTTGCTGCGTAGCAGAAACAACGGTGCGGATCTTCAGGCCGGACATATCAGCGGGGGTAATGATGGGGTTGCGGCTATTGGTAACATGACGCATCCCACTCTCCCAGTAGCACAGCATCTTTAGGTCCGTAGACTCAAACAGATCAGCGATTGCCTTACCAGGCTCGTTATCCAACGTTTGGTGCGCCTCGTCATAGGAAGCAAATACATAGGGGAGCTCAAACACCTGAATTGCGGGAACATACCCCGCAAAGTAGGAGGTCCCGGTGGAAACAATGTCAATCGTGCCCTGGGCGGTACTTTCCACACATGCAGAAACGTTGCCTAGCTCGGTGTTAAAGAAGCAGTCAATGGTGACAGAGCCGCCAGAATACTCATTGCACAGCTCTGCAAATTTTTTTAAGGCCTCGCCGCTGGGGCTATCCTCGGTCAGACCAGCAACGATAGCCGTCAAGGTGACTGGTTCCTCGGTGTTTCCAGCCGCGGAATCTGTAGAGTCAGAAGTAGTATCAGAGGAGCCACCACAAGCAACCAAAGAGAGCGCCATCATGGCGGCAAGAAGCAATGCAAATAACTTTTTCATAATATACCTCCAAAAAATTTATTTACAGCAGGCCGGGCAGGAAGGTCGTAATGGGCGGGATGAATGCAACAAGAACCAGGCCAATGACTGTCACAAGGATAAAGGGTTTAATGGCACCGATGACGGCGTGAATGGGACGATTGCCAACTTGAGCAGCCATAAAGAGGTTTAAGCCCATGGGAGGAGTAATCAGCCCAATACAAGTGGCGCTGACCATGATTCCGCCAAGGTGGACAAGGGAGACGCCATACTCCATTGCAATGGGCGCGAGAATCGGGGTCATAATCGTTGTGATCGGTACAGAGTCAATAAAGCACCCAAGGAACAGCAAGATGAGCATGACAACGATCAAGAATAATACTTCGCTGGAAGTAATGGACAAAAGCGTATTTGCCAATTTAGAAGCGATTCGCTCTCTTGTTAAAACCCAGGAAAATGCGCCGGATGCGCCGACAATCAGCATGATATTGCCCGTACTTTTCATGGCTTTTCCCAAGCATTCCAGCATGGTTTTCCAGTTCATTTCCTTATAGATAAAAAGACCGACAAGAATGGAATAAAAGCATGCAACACCGGAGGCCTCCGTGGCGGTACAGATGCCGGAGTAGATCCCGCCCAGAATGATGACTGGAGCTAAAAGAGCCCAGAAAGAAGACCCAAACTCTTTCAGAAGCCTCTTCATAGAAAAACTGCCAACACCGGCATAGCCGCGGCGATGGCAAATCCAAACTGCCAGAATACAAACCATCGCAGCCTGCATCAGTCCAGGACCTACGCCGGCCATCAGCATGGTGCTGACAGATTGATTTGCATAGACAGCATAAAGAACCATGACGATGCTGGGAGGAATCAGGGGGCCAAAAATGCCAGAGGTTGCTTGCAGTGCACAGGCAAAATCGCTATGGTAGCCATTTTTAACCATCATAGGAATCATGATACCGCCGACTGCGGCACAAGCAGCGACACCAGAGCCGGTCATAGCAGCAAAGAAAACACTAGCCAAAACAACCACGAGAGCTAAACCGCCTGTAAAGTGGCCAACAAGGGCTTGGCAGAAAGAAACAATGCGTTTAGAAATACCGCCTGTTTCCATCAGAGCACCAGCCATAATGAAAAACGGAACCGCTAACAAGGTGTAGGTATTCACACTTGCCAAAATCTGCTGCATAACAATGAGCGGAGAAACATTGGCAAACAACACGATATAGATCAGTGCCGAGCCGCCCAATGCCAAGGCAATTGGAGATCCCACAAAAATAAATACAAAAAACGACAGAAAAAGGACGATAACACCCATAATTTACCTCCTGATTTTAAATAAAATGAAGATGAACGGCATCTTTGCCCCCTTTTTTCTGATCATGAGAGCGCTCACGGACAGTTTATCGAATTATCTAGATAAAGTGAAATGAATACAAAGCTTTCCGCTCGTTCGTTTTGGTGGATTCCATTTGGTGAAGTAAGGCCCCCTCCAGGGAGGAAACGTACCTGTCAAAAAGAATCGAGATCAACGATGCTTTTCCCCGAAAAAAGGCATCGGGATATATCTTTAGGATAGATTGAAGTTAAAAAAAATGTAAAATACTAATAATTTATTCGGATCATAATATTCATGTTATAACAAACGGACAAGAAGAGCTCTAACGGTGATCCCTTCTGTTCCTATACATCCGGAAAGACCGTTTTTCGAATGGCTGTGTCCCAGAAAAGAGATTCCGTGTCAGATAGTATTTCTTGGGTACGGTAATTTGCAGTTAAGTACCATTTAGGCGAGTATCCCTTCAGTTTGAAAAAAGTAACATCATTTAAAGAAGCGCTTTGAAAAACAAAGTCAGAAAGGACGGCAATCCCGTTGCTTTTAGGGGCCAAAATATAATCAAATGCCGTCCGCATATTGGGGAGTTCCATGACAGAGAGCGATGGATCATTGATTTTTTCAAAGTATGCGTCCATAAATTTATTAATATAGTATTGGGGAGAAAAAGTAACAAAAACCATGAATTTAAAAAGAGGTAAATCTTTTTCTGTTAGAAAAAGCGGCTTTTCTCTGGTTCCGACACGCCCTGCCGCTAAAGGGCTATTCCGATTGCATATTAAAAGCAAGCGCTCTGTTTGCAAAATATGCCGCACAAATCGGGAATCCGTTTTCTTTTCAGTGTGAAATATTGCAATGTTAACGGTTCCTTCTGTGATTTGGTCCAGAACGGTCAGAGATGTTCCATCTTTCAAGGACAAAATGGTTTGAGGCGTCTTTTGGATAAACTCATGGATAATGGAGCCAAAGACCATTGGAATCAGTTGTGTTGGAACCCCGATAGAAAGCCTGCAATTTTCTTTCTGACGATAGTGCTCTAGCTGCGTTCGAAACTGCTGTTCCAAATCTAGGGAGCCCTTGATATAGTTCAAATATAGTTTGCCTGCTTCTGTTAATAGCAGAGGGGTATGATTTCTGTTAAGAAGTCTGACGCCAAGATCCTGTTCTAATCGATTCACATACTGGGTTAACGACGGCTGCGATACATGAAGTATCTGCGCTGCTTTTGTCAAATTTTGTGTTTCCGCAATGACTAAAAAATAATATTTTCGTCCTATATACATGAAAAACCTCTTAAGTAAGTCTGACCTTCCTCACGCAAACAGTATAATTTTTTGTCCCTCAAATGTCAAGTTATAGAGCCATAAATGATAATGACATATCATATATGTTAACTATAATGATTTGTGAAGGGGGCAAAAAAGTGATGATTGCACAGAAAATAAAAAAGCTTAGAGAAGCACGCAATTGGAGTCAGGCAGAGCTTGCCCGCCGTGTAGATGTGACGAGGAACGGAGTAAACTCTTGGGAGCAGGGGCTCTCTATGCCATCGCCAGCATGTCTGGTAGAGCTCGCCAAAGTATTTTCTGTATCCACGGATTATTTATTAGGGATTGAGTCCCTTGAGCGTGTCAATGTATCGGGTTTAGACTCTAAAGAGGTGGCCTTATTAACGGAATTAGCAGATATGCTGAGAAACAAGGATCACAAATAGGATACCCTATGGATTGTTTGAAGTTACGGAGTACAGCGGGATCAGCATATCAAGCCGAAACAGAAGAGACTCCGTGTCAGACTGGCCCACGGCAGCCATACCCTGCTGAACAACTGCACGGAACAGGCAGCTGAGGAACGGTCGATTCTGGTGAATTCCGCCCACGGCTGTAAACTCTCGAAGATGGAAATGCGGGAGATCAAAGTCCTCCCATAGGAGAGGATCGGTCCTTACCTGATGGAAGCGGACAAGCGGGGCTTGTTGGCAGTGTACTACCTGGAGCTGACCACCGGCCTGCGGCACACGTTTGTAATGCTGTCCCTGAAAAACGGGGCGGATGGCAAGGCGCGCTCCAGTGCCCTGGGGCACTACAGTGCGGGATTTACCCTGAGCACTGCACCCACGCCAGGCGGACACGAAAAGAGACGCGGCTGATACCATCGGGAGCCTCATCAGTCAGGCAATGTGAGATATGACAAACAACACCCTCCAAATTCCACACAAGCAACGTGGAAAACCGCAGCTAAAACCCACAAACAGCCAGCACCGGGCAGAGAATTTCCTGTCCGGTGTTGGCTGTTCCTTTTCCCACATGGGTCACGGCTCGGGCCGGCGGAAAACGGCCCAAAGAAGTGGTCAACTATTTCGCGGAGAGCAAAAGAACAGTTCCTGATTTCTTGCGAAATCAGGAACTGTTTGGTGGAGACTACTGGACTCGAACCAGTGACCTCCTGCGTGTGAAGATACGTATGGATGTCAAAGGCCTGCGGTTGGGTGTTTTCCGGCAATTTTTACCCCACTTTTTGCAGGCCCAATATCTGCCTTCTCCACTGCGCCCACCCGCTTATTTTCTGATATTGGTCAAAGGCCCGGCTCCGCCAGATTCGGCGGAGCCGGGCCTTTTTCATGAAGCTAAATAATATTGTTGTGAGCAGCTTGAATCGAAACGATTATCAAGTGACGCTTTCCAACTCAGGCAACTTCCTCTGCGCCATGCCCACGCCAACAAATGGGGAGGAAGTATATAAACAAGATGAATCATACCAAAAAATATACGGTCACTAAAATCGATATCCCCGTTCCTGTACGGTGATTTTATTCGTTGTCCTTAGTATTTCTGTTTCCTTCTTCAAAAGAGGACCTGTAAATACGGAATTAGTTTCTCCTATTATGACATTAAAAATACAAAGGAGATACCAATAGAGAGTGGTATCTCTTTTGCGTAAAAATCAAAGAGGAGATTTTTTATTTTTCCGCAAGTCTTTTTAATGCCTCAATGTTAGGTATATAGAGAAATTCTCTGTCCTTCTGAATCAGCCCTTCATTCTGAAACTTTTTCAGCGTCCGGTTGACGGATTCCCGCTTGGCGTTGGTATAGACACCCAGTTCGGAGTCGGTCATCCGGTAGTTGATCTTGATGCCTTCCGACGTCGGGATGCCGTACTTTTCAGCGAAGAGTAGCAGGATACTGGCGATTCGGGGAGGAATCCCGCTGGTGGCATAACGCTCCAGCCTGTCCACTACCATGTCCAGCTTCTGTGAAATGCTCATCATGATGGTGGTGCTGACTTCCGGATACTTGGCTAGCAGCGCGTGATAAGCATGGTCGGACAGGCTCAACAACCGGACATCATCCATGGCGTAGATGGACAGAATGGAGCCCCGGTTTGTGATGTAGGCTGCTTCGCAAATGAACTCACCCTGCCCATGGATGGAAACCAGGAACTCATCTCCCTGACATGTCAAGAGTACAGTGCGGACAGAACCTTCGATGATAAAAAACATCTCAGGACATTTGTCCCCCTGCTGAAGGATCATGTCTCCGGCGTGGTAGCTTTGAATGATTGGGTTCTGCACAAGCTGTAAAATCTGATTTGGATATAGTTTGTTGTCCGGCAAGCAGGATTCCCCCAATCCAATCAAGATTTATAGGTGCTGCGGGCTGTGCGGGAGCCGTGGAGACGGCTGCAGCAGAAATGTTTACCCCAGACAGGGGGCCACAATACTTTCACTATATTATGATGGAAAATGCGAAAAAACGCAAGATAAACTTCAGGCGGAAGAAGTTGAGAGTTCCTAACCTTTGTTAAAAAACAGAAAAAATATTTGCGCACTTTGCAAAAATACGTCATTTTATACAAAACAAACCAGGTAAAGATTGGGACATACTTGTGACGGCGGTCATAGATACGGCTTTGCCGTTTGGTGCAATATAAGGAATATAAACGTGGCCGGGAGTAGAAGAGAGAAGCTAGGCTGCGAAAAACCAAGAGAAGGAGAAGCAATTATGAAAAAGTTTATAGCGGCGGCCATGACAATGCTCATGGTGTTCTCCCTAGCGGCATGCAGGGACTCCACCACAGCTACCCCTGGTACTGCCGGCAACACCGGAAACACTGTTTCCGCGCCGGAGTATGTAATCTCTGTCTCTGTGACCACCTCGGATGATTCCGCCTGCAACAAGGCCATCTATTACATGGCGGATCTTGTGAAAGAAAGAAGTGGTGGCCGTGTGGAGCTGGACGTGTATCCCAACGGCACCATGGCTAACGACGTTGGCAGTGTGGAAGGTGTTCAGATGGGAACCATCGGCATGACCCTGGTGTCTAGTGCCAACTATACCCAGTTTGACTCCAATCAGGCAGTCTTCGATCTGCCCTTCCTGTTCCCGACCAAAGAGGACGCCTACCGCTTTTTTGAGAGTGATCTGGCCGGCAAGCTGGCAGAGAGCCTCGGCAATTACGGTTTCCACTGCTTCGGCTATATGGACTACGGCTACCGGCTGCTGACCAACGATGTGAAGGAAGTCCAGTCCATGGCTGACCTGAAGGGTATGAAGATACGTACCATGAGCAGCACCTATCAGGTGCAGACCTGGGAGTGCCTGGATGCGGTGCCCACCGTGATCTCCTTCTCCGAGCTCTTTACCGCCCTACAGCAACACACGGTGGACGGCCAGGAGAATCCCTGGGGCAACATTATCTCCCAGAAGTTCTACGAGGTGCAGAAGTATGCGACGGACACACACCACATCCTGACGGTATGCCCGCTGGTTATGAGCCAGGACATCTATGATTCCATGCCGGAGGATTTGCAGAAGGTCATGGATGAGTGCGCGGCGGATACTCTGGTAGCTGCCCGGGATATGGTCAACGAGGAAGAGTCCGGCGCGGTGGAGACCGCCACAGCGGCCGGCATGGTCGTTACTAGCGCCTCTGACGACATGATCCAGGAAATGCGTGAGGCCTGCCAGCCTGTCTATGACAGTATGAAGCAGGAAATCGGCGACATCGTCACCCAGGTGGAAGACTTCTTCGCATAATATCTGACATTCTCACAACGGCCGCAAATAATTTGCGTGCCGTTGCTGAGAATTATAGCAGGAAATTTACGCGTGAAATTGATTTTTAAGGAGACACAAACGTGAAGAAAAAGGATACTTTTGAGGAAGCCTTGGGCGGTATCCTGATGGCGGTCATTTTCATTTGCGCGACCTTTCAGGTGCTAAACAGGTTCATCCTTCATTTTTCCGCGCCGTGGACAGAGGAACTCTGCCGCTACGCATTCATCTGGATCGCGTTCCTGGGCATTGCTAACGGCATCAAGCGTGGAACGCATCTGAACGTGAACCTCATTGAGAACGTACTGCCGAAGAAAGCCATCACCGTACTGGATGTGGCACTGGACGCGGTGTTTCTGCTTCTGATGGGCTACATGTTCCGGATATCCTTGGATTATCTCATGAAAGTAGCGCGATACGGTACCCTGAGCGTGGGACTCAAGATCCCTATGTGGATCGTGTATCTGATTCTGCCGCTGTTCAGCGCCTTGACCATAGTCCGGCTGGTGGAAAAGTACGTTCGAAAGCTGGCAAGGAGCAAGGAGGGTGAAACATGATTATTGGATGGTTATTTCTGGCATTTTTTGTTCTGCTGGGGTTGTCCATGCCCATCGGTATCGCGATCCTGGTGGTTTGCGTCGGGTATATCCTCCTAACTGGCGGGATGCAAGCGAGTTTCTTTATCTCTGCGTTCTTCTCCGCGCTGGACAGCTTCCCGCTATTGGCGGTTCCCCTCTTTATGCTCTCCGGCGATCTCATGACGAAGGGCGGTATTGCGCGGCAGCTCTTTGACTTGGCGCATAAGCTGGTGGGCAAACTGCCCGGCGGACACGCCATGGCGGCAGTACTCTCCTGCCTGTTTTTCGGCGCGGTGTCTGGTTCCGCGCCTGCTACGGTGGCGGCCATCGGCGGTCTCATGATCCCCATGCTGGCGGATATCGGATATGACCGGAAGTGGGCCACCGGCCTGCTGGCCTCCGCAGGCGCACTAGGTGTCATGATTCCGCCTAGCATCCCCATGGTGATGTACGGCGTAGTGACGGGTGAGTCTGTCAGCGACCTCTTCATTGCGGGCATCATCCCCGGCATTCTGGTGGGCCTGCTGCTGTGCGTGTACTGCTACACGTACTGTAAAAAGTGCAGGCCGACGCTCAAATGGGAAGTGGAGGAAAAAAGCTTTGGCCGCGTCCTAAATGACAGCAAGTGGGCCATTTTGATGCCCGTCATCATTTTGGGCGGCATCTACAGCGGCTTGTTCACTCCCACGGAGGCAGCTGCTATCAGCGTACTCTACGGTCTCATCATCTGTCTCTTTGTCACGAAAACTATTAAGCTCGCGGAGCTGGCGGCGCTCTTCAAGAGTACCGCGGCCTCCATGGGGCCCCTGATGATCGTCTGTGCGTCCGCCACCGTTCTGGGCAAGATCCTCACCATGGAACGAGCCCCTGAGGTCATCGCCAATCTGATCCTGAGCATCAGCTCCAACAAGATCATGATTTTCCTGCTGGTCAATCTGTTCCTGCTGATTGTGGGTGCGTTGATGGACACTGTGGCCGCGATCCTGATCTTCGCGCCGGTGCTGTACCCCATTATGACGGGCCTTGGCATGAGCGGCATCCAGTTCGGCTGCCTTATGACCGTCAATCTGGCAGTAGGCTTCATCACACCGCCCATCGGTATGAACCTTTATGTTGCCAGTGGACTGACGGGACTCTCTGTGGTGGAAATCTCCAAAAAAATTGTCGTCCCGATGCTTCTGATGATTATAGCGGTGCTGATGGTCACGTATATTCCCGGAATCTCGCTTTGTCTGCTGCCTGGCTGATTGGGCACGGCAGGAAAGCGTTTTACTGAAAGAATGGAAGGAGATTTTATGGGCTTTAAGGTAGGATTTACGGATGCCTTCCGTCTTGGGATCGACTTTGCCTATGAAAAGGAGCGATTTCAGAAAGTCGGCATCGAGTTTGAGACATTTAATTGCTACACGGAGGATGATGTCCTGGAGAAGATGCAGGACTGCGACATACACATCCTGGTGGCGGCCCCGTACACAAAGCGGGTCATTAACGGCCTGCCAAAGCTGAAGGGGTTATGCCGATTCGGCATCGGCGTGGATTCTATTGATGTTCCGGCTGCCACGGAGCAGGGCGTGAGGGTCTGCAACGATACCGGCTACTGTCTGGAGGAGGTGGCGACCCACGCGTTTGCCTTAATCCTGGATCTGTTCCGCAAGACGTCTCTGCTGGATCGCTCTGTGCGGAGCGGTGAGTGGAAATGGAGTGTGGGATATGAGGCCAGGAACTTGACGGGGATCACTGTGGGCCTTGCGGGCTGTGGGAATATCGCCCGGTATCTGATTCGTTTCCTGAAGCCCTTCCGCTGCCGGGTCATTGCCTTTGATCCCTTCCTGGACGCGGCAACCATCGCGGCCCGCGGCGCGGAGAAGGTCAGTTTTAACGAGCTACTGGAGCAGTCTGATGTAATTTCCGTCCACTGCCACCTGACAGATGAGACCCGGCACATGTTTGACGCTGCCGCCTTCCGGAGGATGAAGAAGAATTCCTTCATTGTCAACGTATCCAGAGGTGCGCTGATCGACACTTACGCCCTAGCGGATGCCATCCGCATCGGGGATTTGCAGGGCGCAGGCCTGGACACACATGAGAGCGAACCCTTGGCGTTGGATCACCCACTGCGGACAATAGACTCGGTGATCCTGACACCCCACTCCGCTCATTACTCTAGCAAGGCGTTTGAGACCCTGCGGATGCACATGGTGGATCAGGCCATTGCGGTTCTGGAGGGGACGATGCCACAGTTCCTCTTCAACCGGGAGCAGCTGGGGCTTTGAGAGAAGGCGGAAACAGGCGCCGGAAGGAGGAAAAAGCATGATTCTTTGTAAAGTGATCGGAAATGTGGCTGCGCAGCAGAAGGAAGAGAGCCTGGTAGGGAAGAGGATGCTTCTTTGCCAAACCGAGGAGACCGGAAAGCTTGAGCGGGTCGTGGCGGTGGATCTTGTGGGCGCCGGCGTGGGGTCTGAGGTTCTGGTGAGCAGACAGTACGGCGGCGCACAGGGGTACATCGACCTCTATATTATCGGGATTGTTGACATGATCTCGGAAGGATAAATCAGGAAGGAGTTCCAACATGTATTCTTTGGGCTTTATTGAAACTATGGGCTATGTACCCGCCTTTCAGGTGGCCGACACGATGGCTAAGGCGGCAGATGTGGAGATCGTGAAAAAGGTGTGGGTCGGCGCAGGCCTAGTCACCATAGTCATCAAGGGGGAGATTAGCGCCATTCATACGGCGCTGGATGCTGGCGCGGCGGCCGCCAACCAGACAGGCTGCCTGGAAGCCTGCCTTGCGGTCGCGCATCCTGCCAAGAGCTTGGTCCGGATGATTGGAATTGAGGAATGATTGAAAGGAGAGAGGATCATGCAGCCTTGGGGTTTTATTGAAGTTGTAGGGTATGTTCCCGCAATCGCCGCCGCCGACACCATGACGAAGGCGGCAAAGGTTGAGCTGGCAGGAACGGAAGTCATCGGAGGCGGCTATGTGACCGTCGCTGTGAAGGGCGATATCGCCGCAGTGCGTACTGCGGTGGATGCCGGAACGGAAGCGGCCCGCTCTGTGGGCCAGGTGCATTGCGCACATGTAATCGCGCTGCCCAGCGAAGGCGCCGAAAAGGTTCTGAGCCTGAACATCGCTGATTGAGGAGGTTGCGAAATGAATGCTTACGGTTATATTGAGGTTGTTGGCCTGGTGCCCGCCGTGGAGGCCGCCGACGCGGCGTTAAAGGCTGCGGAGGTTCAGGTCGTTGGCAAAGAAAACACTGGCAAGGCGATGATCGCCGTAATCATCAAGGGCGAAATCGGGGCGGTCCGCACTGCGGTCAACGCAGCGGAGGAGGCTGTGAACCGGATCGGAAAGGTTGTCAACACCAATATTATTGCAAAGCCGGATGCCAGCCTGGAAAATCTCTATTGAGGTGGTGAGGGGCCGCTATGCAGAATATCTTGACTCAAAGCGATATCCGCGCCTATCACCAGAGAGGCGTAAAGGTGATTACCCTGCCGGAAGCACCGCTGCTCACGGACTGCGCCCGGGATGAACTGAAGCGGCTAGGAATGCAGGTCCTTGTTGACAATGGCGCGGGTATGGCGGCGCAGCCAATCTTCGCCCCAGCAGGTCCAGCTTCGGTACCCCAATCACCCAGCGGCGGGTACGGCAACGCGGGCGTGCCGGACTTCAGCAAGCCCATCCGTGCCCCCTTCCGGGAGGCAATCTGTTCGGACAGGAAGCTGATCGGCACCTTTGTTGCAACACCGCATCCGATCATGACCGAGTACCTAGGCCACTTTGGCTTCGACTTTCTCTGCATCGACGCGGAGCATAACGCCATCCATTTGGCGGAGCTGCAAAAGATGCTGCAGGGTCTGCAGGCATCCCGGGTCACATACGGGATGGTACGGGTGCCGACACTGAGCTACGAGCATGTCAGCGGCGCACTGGACATCGGTGCGGATGCTCTTCTGATCCCCCAGATCCGAACAGCAGATGACATCAAGCGGTTGCGGGAATACAGCCAGTATCCGCCCATTGGTCGCCGTGGTGCAGGCCCCTCCCGCCTGTGGGAGTATGGAGACACCATCGGGGCTCTTGCCGATCAGCAGAACCGAAACTATACCACTAATATCGTGGTGCAGCTGGAGACAGTGTCCGCAGTGGAGAATATCGATGCTATTCTGAAGGAAGCAGCGGACTTTGTGGACATGCTTTTCATTGGGCCGGGTGATCTCTCCATGGACATGGGGATTTTCGGTCAGAATTCTAACCCAAAGCTAGTGAACACTGTAATGATGATGCGGGAAAAAACCCGTGCCGCTGGAAAGCGGCTGGGTATCTTCGCGGCGAATTTTCAGGCAGCCCAAGGTTGGTACGAGAAGGGCTTTGACATGACTATCATCAATTCGGAGCTGGCGCTGATGGGCAGCATAATCTCCAAGGATATGAAGACGCTGCGCTCTGCCATAGGAGAGCCGCTGTAATGAGATACATAACTTCTGCGGACCTCCAGGCGCTGCTCCGCGAGGGAAAGAAGGAACTGGTCTTAGGGGAGCAGGACAAGCTGACAGATGTGGTCCGGGAGATGCTCAGGCACTACGGGATTCGAATTGTGCATACCGGGACCACCAGCACGGTGGGTTCCGGCCCGCAGGCGGCGGTGTTCGCGCCGCCTGTGTCAGCCTGCGCCCAAGGATTGGATATCTCTACTTTTGCAGAGACGGGGAACGGGCTGGACTACGACTTGGCCATCATCAATGGGATCGTTGTCCTGCCGGAGTCCGGGCGGGTGGAGACAAACATCTGCATCAGGAACGGGAAAATTGCAGCCCTGACGTTGGAGCATCCCTCAGCCCGCCAGGTGATTGATGCTCGCGGCAGATATGTCTTCCCCGGAATCATTGACCCCCACACGCATCTAGGCCTGTATGCCCCGTTGGAGACCGAACTGGAGACAGAAACGCGTTCCGCATTGCTGGGCGGCGTGACCACCATCGGTACGTTTTTTAACCACGAGGGGAGTTATCTGCCAACAATCTCCTTGCTGGAGCGCGTGGTGCCCCAATATTCGAGAATCGATATTATCCCGCATTTCACTCTGCGGGATGAGAAGCAGCTTCAGGAACTCCCGCTGTACGCGGGAAGGGGGATGAATTCTTTTAAGGTGTATATGTGTGGCGTGAGGGGGCTTTATCCCCATCAGGATGACGGGTTCATTCTTGCCGCTATGGAGAAGCTGCGGGAGTTGCCGTCGGATCCGGTGCTGTGCATTCACGCGGAGAATACCTTTATTGTGGACCGCGCCACACAGAGCCTGGAGAGCCAACCGATGAACAATCTGGAGCAGTGGCGCAGAATGCACCCCAATATCGCAGAGGGAGAAGCGGTGCTCCGCAGCGCGTATTTCAGTGGAAAAACCGGCGTGCGCACCTATGTGGTACACCAGTCCTGCAAGGAGAGCATGGAGGTTCTGGAAAGGGCAAAGCACGAGCGGTTTTATGCGGAAACAACCTCGCCCTATCTGACACGGGATACCTCCAGTAAGGTGGGCGCTTATGGCAAGATGCTTCCGCCATTCCGAGAGCCTGAGAGTCGCCTGGCGCTGTGGGACGGCATTCGCAAGGGCCTGATTGACACCATTGGGACAGATAACGTGACCATGACCGCTGCTGAGAAGAAAGCAGGGCAAGGGATGGCCAATGCGGACGCAGGCTATCCCGCACTGGGAACTCATTTGGCATCTGTTCTGAACGAGGGATTTTTCTGCCAAGAAATCTCCCTGGAAAAGTTAATTCCGCTTATGACGATGAATCCGGCCAAGATTTTCGGTGTTTATCCGAAAAAGGGAACATTGCTGCCGGGGGCGGACGCTGACATCGTGATCGTGGATATGGAAACGCCGCGACGCGTGGACCCCCGGACGTTGTGTAGTCGATCGGACTTCTCACTGTTTCAGGGGGAGGAACTGCGAGGCTGGCCTGTCTGCACCATCAAGAGCGGTTGGGTCGCGGCGGTCAACGGGCAGGTTGTGCAGGACGAGCTTCGCGGTGTCATGCTCCAGCATTGAAATCCCCGCATCCCAAGTAGAAAGGATTTTTAGTATATGGACAAGTTGTTCAATCCGGATGGCATCGCGGTGGTCGGTGCTTCTGCCAACCCAGCCAAAGCAGGCTTTGTGGCGATTCGGAACATGCGGGAGAAGGAATACCCAGGAAAGGTATTCCCCATCAATCCCAACGAAAAGGATATCTTAGGTTATCCCTGCCATGGGTCACTCAAGGATATCAAAGAGAATGTGGACCTGGTGGTTCTGATCATGCCCTCCCGGCTGATTTATGACGTGATGGACGATTTGGACCAGCGGATGGAGAGTAAGGGTGATGTGAAGTTCATCGTGTGTGCCGCTGCGGACTATGCCGAGACCAAGACCGGAGAAGGGATTGCCCGTCAGAAGCGACTAATGAAGACAGCGGAGAAGTACCATATCCGCGTAATCGGCCCCAACTGCATCGGTGTAATCGATAATCGCAGCCGGGTGGACACAACTTTTGTGGATACCGGTGTGCCGTTTTCAACCTTTGGCGCTCCCACTGGGATTACCTTCATCTCCCAGAGCGGCGCACTGGCCAGCGCGGTGCTAATGGAGGGAGCGGGGCGTGTAGTGCCTGTGCTCTACAATAAGTTCATCTCCATCGGCAACATGGCGGACATCGATTTTGTGGATCTGATTAACTATCTGGAGACCGACGGGACTACCAAGGTCATCGGCATCTACATGGAGGGCTATAAGGACGGACAGAAACTGGCGGAGACGCTAAAGCGGGCCAGCCTAAAAAAACCCATCGTGATCCTCAAGGTAGGCCGCAGCGCTCTCGGCGCCAACGCTGCCAATTCGCACACCGGGTCCATGGCCGGCTCGGACCAAGTCTATGACGCCGTATTCAAGCAGTGTGGAGTGATCCGGGTGGATACCATCGACGAGCTCATCGACACCATGCAGGCCTTTGATCAAATGCCTCTGCCTGCAGGCGGCAATACATTCCTGCTGACGCAGGCCGGCGGCCCTGGGATTTATTGCACGGACGCTATCTGCGCTGCAGATAGTCTTACGATGCCCAGTGTCAGTGAAAAAACTAGGGAAAAGCTAACGGCATCCCAACTGCCGATGGCCAACATCTGTCACCCGGAAGGGTATGCAGACATCACAGCATCTGCCTCGGTTAAGAACCATGTAGACGGCCTTCGTATCGTTCTGGAGGACGAAAACGTGGATGCTGCCGTGCTTGTCACAGTGGTCCCCACTTTTCTGCCACAGGAGGCGCTGGCGGAAGGATTCGTGGCACTGGACCACGAGACTCCAGCTGAGAAAAAGAAACCGGTCTACTACTGCGTGATGGCTGGTGCCTACACTACCAAGGCTCGGAAGATCATGGAGCGCAGTGGCCTATGCACTTTCAATACTCCGGAGAAGGCTGTGAAGGCAGCAGGCAATCTCTGCAAATATGCAATGTTCCGCAAAAGACACGGGGAGGAGAAGGCGCATGGGTAAGAAATCTCTCAACGAACTTGATAGCGCCGAGCTGCTGAGTTCTGCTGGCATCAACATGGTGAAGTCTGTCGTGCTGACAGAGGGCTCAGATGCCACGCTGAAGCAGACGGCAGAAGACCTGGGTTTCCCGGTGGTGATGAAGGTCCTTTCGGACGATATCCTTCACAAGACCGATTTGGGCTGCGTCTGCCTGGGAATCCATTCTGTGGAAGGAATGCATGAGGCTTATGAGACCATTCTGGAGAACGCCCGCAAGAATGCCCCCTCTGCCAGAGTCCAGGGTGTTGTAGTCCAGCAGATGCTGCCCAAGGGCTTTGAGGTTCTGCTGGGCGTGAGCACCGATCCTCAGTTCGGCCAGGTGCTGATGGTCGGTCTCGGCGGTATTTACGTGGAACTTCTGAAGGCGGTTTCCATGCGCATGGTTCCCATATCCCGGGCGGATGCGGAACAGATGATTGATGAAACCCCGCTGAAAATGGTCTGCAAGGGCCTGAGGGGTGTTCACTATAATCGGGAGGAAATCGTAGAGACGTTGCTCAACCTCTCAAAACTCTGCCAGAAGCACCCGGAGATTCGGGAAGTCGATGTGAACCCATTTATCCTGTACGGTGACCGGAAGGCCACCGCGGTGGACGCGATGGTCATTCTCGAGGACTGATATTCAATTGTTAGGAGGAATCTACATGAAAGAGATCAGGCTCCACGGTATTGGTGGGCTTGGCACCGTTAAGGCCGGCGAGATGTTAGTCCATGCCACCGTGGCTAGCGGAAAGTACGGCAACTCTACGCCGATGTTTGGCTTTGAACGGCAAGGTGCGCCTGTTACGTCCTTCGTGCGACTGAGCAACGAGAAAATCCGGGCGAAGAACCAAGTTTACAACCCAGATTGCACGCTAATCCTGGACCCAAGCCTGCTAATCTCCGCACCCGTTTTTGAGGGCATGAAGGAAGACTCCGTCGCCGTCCTGAACACTCAAGTCTCTGACGCACAGTCCCTCATCACAAGCCCTAATATCAAGCGTGTTGCCTGGTTGGATGCCACTACTATCGCCTTGGAGATGCTGGGCCGTCCCATCACAAACACCATCATGCTGGGCGCTTTTGTGAAGGCCACTGGCTGGGTCGACAAGGTGGAATTGGAAAAGGTGGTTCTCAAGTTCTTTGGCGAAAAGAATGTGGAAACATTCCGACGCGGCTACAATGATGTAAAACTGTTTGACTTCAGCTGATTGGGAGGTGGCATCATGGAGTTTATCAGTGAGTATATCGTTCCTATTGGCAAGGAAGGACTCAAGATTGTGGATACCGGCAAGTGGCGTACCAGAAAGCCGGTTCTGGATAAGAGCAAGTGTGTCAAATGCGGCGCCTGTCTCATGTACTGTCCCGTCAACTCCGTTCGTAAGGTGGCAGATGGCTCGTTTGAGATCAACTACGACTATTGCAAAGGCTGTGGCATTTGCGCCCACGAGTGCAAGAAGAAGGCAATTGCGATGGAGCTGGTGAAGGAGGAGAAATAATGGCTACTGTTAAGGTCATCAACGGAAATATGGCGGCAGCCATCGGCGCTAAGCTTTGCCGTCCTGATATCATTGCGGCGTACCCCATCACACCCCAGACACCCATTGTGGAGTATCTGGCGGACTTCGTGACTGGCGGTGAGTTGCATAGCACCGTCAGCGAGGTAGAGTCCGAGCTTTCCGCCATGAGCGTCGTGACGGGCGCATCTCTAGCTGGCTCCCGGGTTTTTACCGCCAGCGCTTCTCAGGGCCTTTCCCTAATGTATGAGCCCTATTTCCGGGCGTCCACCCTGCGTTTGCCTGTCGTGATGGCGGTGGCCAACCGTGAAATGATATCCCCCCAGACCCTGTGGGGTGGTCCCCAAGACTCTCTTACCGTGCGGGATGCTGGCTGGCTGCAGGTCTATGTGGAGGACAACCAGGAAATTTTGGACACCATGATCATGGCCTACCGCATGGCGGAAGACAAGAACGTTCTGCTGCCGGTGAACGTCTGCTTCGACGGCTTCTACCTCTCCCATATGTCCGAGCGGGTAGAGATCCCAGAACAGGAGCAGGTGGACGCTTTCCTGCCCACATATCATCCGGAGCACATTCTGCTGGATCCCCTGAAACCCATGGCAGTGGATCCGCTGACTACCGGTGCCCTCCTGACCGAGTACCGCATGAAGCACATGATGGCCCAGCAGAACGCGCTGAAGCTCTTTGAGAAGCTTGACAAGGAATATGGCAAGAAGTTCGGCCGTTCCTATGGCGGTGCGGTGGAGGCGTACCGCTGTGAGGATGCGGATTACATCCTTGTGACAATGGGCTCCATGGTGGGCGTTGCTAAGGATCGCGTGGATGAGGCCCGCCGCAACGGCATCAAGATTGGTCTTCTGAAACTGCGCATGATCCGTCCCTTCCCGGCTGAGCAGGTGGCGACGGTTCTGGCAGGCAGAAAGGCCTATGGTGTCATTGATCGCAACGTGTCCTTCGGCTGGAACACCGGCATCACCTACGAAGAGGTTTGCGCGGCCATGTACCGTGCCAACAGCTTCGTTCCGAACATTGCCTTTATTGCCGGTCTGGGCGGCGAGGATGTGACCGGAAAACACATTGACTGTGCCATCAAGATGATTGTTGAACAAGCCGGTAAGACTGAGTGTCATCCGACAATCTGGCTGAACCGGAAGGACATGGGTATCTGAAGAAGGGGGGAACTACCATGAATGTCATTGATAAACTGGCAACTTATGAGGACCAGATTTCTCCTGGTATCTCCGCCTGCGTTGGCTGCAACATCGAGCTGACTCTGCGCACCTGCATGAAGGTTCTGGGGCCCAACACGATCTTTGCGATCCCTCCCGGGTGTATGGGCGGTGTCGGCGTTGTGGGTTGGGACAAGCAGTCCGGTGCCAAAACTCCGGTGTTTTTCCCGCTGCTGGACAATGTGGCATCCATGCTGGCTGGCATTAAGCTGCACTATGAACACATTGGCCGCCATGTCAACGTGGTCGCCTTCGCTGGCGATGGTGCCTCTGTGGACGCCGGTATGCAGTGCCTCTCCGGCGCGGCGGAACGTGGAGACAAGCTGATCTATATCTGCTACGATAACGAGGGCTATATGAACACTGGCTATCAGCGTAGCGGCTCCACCTCCAAGGGCGCATGGACTTCCACTACGCCTGTCATCGACGGCCACGGCGGCAAGAAACAGAACAAGAAGGATTTTCCCATGATCATGGCCATGCATGACATCCCCTATATGGCCACCATGAGCCCTGCTTACATCCCGGATATGGTTAAGAAGCTGGAGAAGGCCATGCAGGTGGATAACGGCCTTGCGTATCTACATGTTTACAATCCCTGCGTCACCGGCTGGGGCTGTAAGTCCGACGAAAGTATCGAGGTGGCCCGCTTGGCTATCGAGACGAACTTCGCCCCGCTCTATGAGGTGGAAAACGGCAAGTTCTCCATGTCTGTCGTCGTAAAGAATCCGAAACCCGTGAGGGAGTTCGTGACCCGGTTTAAAAAGTTCCGTCACCTGACTGACGAGGATATCGAGGGACTTCAGCAGCTGACCGACGTCCGTTACGCAAGACTCCAGAAACTTTGCCAGGAGTAAGGTTTCAAACAACAGCATGCGAGGAAACGTTCAGGTAAGCACGCAAACATGTACCGTAGCGGTTCTACCCGCTAACGGAGAGTTTTTGTGCGCCTGAGCATATAAAGGAGAGCTGATTATGAAGATTCATTTTGTGGATCAGCAGTGGCTGGGCCCTGAAACGAAGAAGATTGAACAGGAAGCCTTTGAAAAGGCGGGCATGGAGATTGAATTTCATGACTGGGGCACGGAGGATGAGATTATCGCCGGGGCACAGGACGCTGACGCAGTCATGGTGGTGGCAGTCCCAATGTCTCGCCGAGTGATTGAGGCATTGCCTAAGCTGAAGTTCATCGGTCGGTGCGGCATCGGCTACGATTCTGTGGATTTAGACGCTGCGACAGAGCGCGGGATTCCTGTGTGCAACGTGCCAGACTACTGTGCGTATGAGGTGGCGTCCCAATCCTTCCTACTGGCTCTAACGCTGAAAAAGCACTTGCTGGATTTCGTGGCCCGGGGAAGGGCCGGCGCCTACGGACAGGGAGAAGGCCATATCGTACACCGTCTGTCTGATCAGGTGTTTGGCCAGATCGGTTTCGGTCGTATCGCCCGGGAGCAGGCTAAGATGGTTCGGGGCATGGGTATGGAGATACTGGTGTACGATCCTTTCCTCAAGGAGATCCAGATGGATGGTATCCGCCTTTGTAGCACGCTTGAAGAAGTCCTGCGCAACTCTGACATCGTCTCCATCAACACGGTACTCAATCCAGGCACTTATCACATGATTGGCATGAAAGAACTAAAGCAGATGAAGAAGGACTCTGTGATCGTGAATGTTTCCCGCGGAGCCATCATCAATACTGATGATTTACTGACGGCGCTACGGGAGGGAACGATTGGTGGCGCTGGCCTGGATGTCATTGAAGGCGAGCCTCTGCCCCCTAAGCATCCTGCCCACCAGATTCAGAACCTAATTTATACGCCGCATGTGGCAATGTATTCGGAAGAGGCGATGATCGATCTGCACCACAAGCTGACGCGGCAGGCGCTGGACGTTCTGTCCGGCAAGTGGACGGTGAATATTGTGAACCCAAAGGTCAGAGACGTGAAGGAGTTTCAGACTTAAGTTTTTTGACTGAACTGCTTGTATCAGTTACAAAAAGGGAGGACAAATATGAAAAAGAAAATGAAAAAGGCCATTTCGCTTGCACTTGCCACGATGATGAGCATACGCCTTTTGACTGCCTGCGGTAGTCAGAACAATACGCCCTCTTCTAATACCTCTTCCGGAGCTGAGAATGATGCCGGGAAAAAAATTGAAGTAAAGATTGCGCATGCGGGCACAGAAGACTCCCTCATGCACAAGGCTTGGGTAGTAGCTGCTGACTACATGGAAGCCAACGGCAATTTTGAGTGCAATATTTACCCCAACGGCACCTTGGGCTCTGATGTGGACTTGGCCCAGGCGGTTCAGGGCGGCGACATTCAAATGTCCGCCTGCTCCACCTCTAACCTGACCTCTTTCAACCAGGATTTGGAAGTTTTCTCTCTACCCTTCGCGTTTCCCAATGAGGAGACCGCTTATGCAGTCTTGGATGGAGATTTCGGCACTAAGATGCTTGACTCCATGGAAAATGCATGTGGTCTCAAGGGCTTAGGCTATTTTGAGAGTTGCACCTACCGTGAGTTGAGTTCCAACAAGGAAGTTCATACCCCTGCTGATTTGAAGGGTATGAAAGTGCGTGTGATGCAGAGCAATCTGCACATCGCTATTTGGGAGAGTCTGGGTGCCATTCCCTCTGCCATCGCCTTCGGCGAGCTCTATACAGCCTTGTCTCAGGGCACGGTGGATGCCCAGGATAACCCTTTGGAACTGGTGATTTCTCAGAAGTTCTATGAGGTTCAGAAGTACATCACCCTTACCAATCACATCTTCCAGGTAGGCATGGCCACCTGCAACCCCGCATGGTTCAACAGCCTTTCTGCTGAGGATCAGCAGGTTGTGATGGATGCTATCCGCGCCGGTGTGGAGTTCCAACGCAAAGAAGCAGCGGCTCAGAAGGAAAATTACATTACCACGCTGGAGGATGCCGGCTTGACCGTGATCACGCTGACCGACGCAGAACTGGCGGAGTTTCAGGCCCTTATGGGCAGTGCGGAAGATGTCATTGCTACCAATGTTGGCGCTGACCTTGTCGCTGAACTGAAGGATTCCATCAAGGCCGTATCTTAATGTACTGAGAGTGTGTTTCAATGGAGGAGGCGGAGCAGACCGAGATGGCAGAAACTGCATTTGCTACGCCTCTTTGTGCTGAGAAAGGGAAGTAAATGAAGAAAGTATTGTATTATCTAGATCATTACTTTGAAGAGGCGATACTTTCCTGTTTTGTGGCATACTTTGTGTTTGCCACAGCGCTGCAGGTTTTCGCACGTCTCGTGCTGAAAGTCTCCATGCCTTGGACAGAGGAAACCTCCCGCTATACGTTGATCTGGATGACATTTCTGGGGAGTTCTTTTGCGGCGAAGAAAGGAACCCATATCCGTGTCGATATCCTAGAAACGTCCATTCATAAGGGTCGCGGCATAGTCCGTGTGATTTCTTACGCCATCTTTCTGGTGTTCACTGTGGTCATGACGGTAGTGGGAATCCAGATCTGTGTTGATCTCTTGGCCATGCCGCAGTACAGCACGGTACTGCACATCCCCATGTTGTATATTTATCTAGCGCTCCCAGTGGGTATGGGGCTGACGACTTTCCGGGTTTTGCAGAAGATGTGGTGCCAGAGCGTTGCAAAAAAGAAGGGAGGTGAATGGAAATGACGGCTACAGTCGGGCTCCTGTTTTTAGTGTTTTTCTGTCTGCTGGCAATTGGCGTCCCGGTGCTGGCTTCCATTGGCTTGGGTGTGATTGCCAATAGCTTGATGGGCGGCGTGGTATCCTTGGCTTACATTGTCCGCAATATGGTACAGGCGCTGGATTCCTTCACGGTTCTGGCGGTACCTCTCTTTATCCTGGCCGGTGAGATCATGGGACAGGGCGGTATTTCCAAAAAGCTGTTCAATTTTGCCAATGCCTGTATGGGTAGATTCACCGGTGGCGTCCCCATGGCAACAGTGCTCACCTGTATGTTATTTGGTGCTATCTCCGGCTCCGGCCAGGCTACATTTGCGGCGGTAGGTAGCATCATGATCCCAGCCATGGAAGAACAGGGATATGATAAGACGTTTGTAACTGGCGTGACAGCTGCCTCCGGTGGCCTGGGTGTCTTAATCCCTCCCAGCCTACCTATGGTGATGTTTGCCATTACGGTAGGAACGGTCAGTATTGACTCCATGCTGACGGCGGGTATCATTCCAGGGGTCTTGTGCGGTACCGCCCTGATGATCTATTGTTACATTTATTGTAAGCGGCATCCGGTGAAGATCCATTGCCAGCAAGAGACAATGGGGATTTTTGAGAGCATCAAGGATGGCTTCTGGGCGCTCATGACGCCAGTGGTGATTTTAGGTGGTATTTATAGCGGACTCTTTACCGCCACAGAAGCCGCCGCAGTAGCTTGCGTGTATGCCTTGATCGTGTCCCTGTTCATCTACCGGACGGTCACTATCAAACAGCTCCCGGGCATCCTGTTGCGTGCTGCTGGACTCAACGCACCGATCCTAATTATCGTGGCGGCAGCCACTGTTCTGGGCCGGGCTTTGGCCATTCAGAATGTGCCAGAAGCCCTTGCAGCTGCAATCCTTTCCATCACTAACAGCAAGTGGATGATTATGTTGCTGCTGAATATCCTGCTATTGGTTGTCGGAATGTTGATGGAGACTCTGTCCGCTATCACTATCCTGGCACCGATTCTGATGCCGGTGGCGATGGGCGTCGGTGTGGATCCCATTCACTTTGGTGTCATTATGGTGGCAAACCTAGCTATTGGCTTTATTACCCCGCCGGTGGGCACGAATCTCTACACTGCGGCATCCATTACCGGGATTCCAGTGAAGAATCTTTGCAAAGCCATTATTGGGCCTGTGATCGCACTGCTGATCGCTCAACTTTTCCTGGTCTTAATCCCGCAGTTGTCCACTTTCCTGCCAGGACTGCTTTAACGGATGAAGATTAGGTGTGAAACTGGATTTGGCGCAGAAAGAATGTACCAGCGCAAGTGAAATTCTGACGGTTCAGATGACAAATAATACTTAGCACTTCCTGCCAATCGAGCGGCAGAGTCCCGATTTAAGGACTCTGCCGCTTGTCATGCCATCGGATGGTATTTTCCAGTGTGGCCCGATTTTATAGGACTTGCAGATAGCCGTCCCGCTTTTTTCGGCACCTGCAAGGTGGTCTCATCTGTGTGCAACACCTGCTCTTTGCAGAGTCGTTCGTGCAGAACACCGTAGATACCGAACTGCCTCATCAATGAGTTCGGCCTTCGGAGTCAGCAGTCAATCAGGCCCTCATGAATGTAGCGCAGGAATGCCCTGTGCAAATGTCTACCACACGCAATCATCGAGCCGAATGCGGGGCTGAGGCCGCATCAGGGTAAAACTGCTATACAGAAAATCAAAAGCCTTTCAAATGAGAGGCCTGCATTGCCGTCCTAAGATTCTTTCAGCCAGGTAACATACTCTTCCAGGGACATCTTACCGCTGTCACACTCTTTTTTTCTCTGGCGCGTTCGCCCCAGGCGTATAGTTTTTCCGGCAGGCTTTTCCCGGACTTCGTCCAGGCAAACCGCTTTTTGTGTTCCCAGCAGTATATCTTGAAGATATCGTCCGTATCTTTTTTCCGTGTCCACGATGAAAGCAATATTTATATGAAGGCATCTGTGAACGGGCTAGTATACATCCATCAAAACCACTGGAAAGACAATCAAGCGCCCAAGAATGTGAAAAAAGAAGGATTCCGGGGGAAAGAGCAATCGAAGTTCGGTGATGAGTACTCGGAACCGTTCAACACGATTTACCTTGCCCGCCAGGATAATACAGCGGTAACGATCGAAGTTTTAGAAAGGGATGGGACTTCCGGGGATGATACTATGGGTATTCTGACTGCCACACCCGCGCTAGTGGAGACTGTTGTATGGACAAATCAGCTTCCCTCGACAGGAGAAGCAGGGATATCTGCTATTGTAGAAACTCGATAGTCAAGATCATGAAAATGGTTTTAGCTTCCGCACTAGTTACCTTCGAAAGGGTGCAACCCCAGCAAAAGAAACACCCGGCTATGGGGAGAAAAAGAGCTTATAGCGAAGAGCGAGGTAAAGAAGAAAAAGTCCCCGAGTTGACGTGAGCAAAGGTTTGCCGACTAAACTCACGCCAACCAGAAACTCATTCATGACAAGATGTAAAGCTGCCAATTTGAAAAGACTCGCAATTGATAGATTCGGCCCGTTTACGGGCAGTAGGGCAAGTGATGCGAGTGAAAACTTTTTCGACGCGCCTTGAGACACCTGCCGGTATTATGCCCTGATAGGGCTTACACAAGCCTTCGGCTTAGCCGGAGGTTTTGACTATCGCATCAATGCAAGCTATGTCATAAATTCGTTCCGAGAAATCTTACCTGCATCGCAGGCAGCTCTCATCTCTCTGAATTTCCTGCTCCAGGCATAGAATTCCTCCGCAGGAAGTGTTCCGGCTTTCATTCTGGCAAACCGTTTCTTGTACTCCCAACCCTGGAATACATCGTCACCTTTTTTGCTGAGCGTCCACTGGGCGATAGCCCCCACCTCCTTGTAGGTGCGGCCTCGGCTGTCAAAGGGGCGGCTGCAATACTCTACCGTAGCGCGGCCCGTCATAGCAAAATATCTTCCGCAGTTTTTGCACACCCGCATCTCCCCCCCGTTTGACGCACTCGCGGAGATGATAGGCGATCAAATCATACATGGAACCAGGCTCCAATACTTCTGTGAACACCTCTTCGTTGACCAGTTCAAAGCTGACAGGCTGCGGATAAAAGCGGAACGCACCCTCTCCAGCGGCCGTATAATATGCGGCCATTCGCTGTGGAACCACGTCTGTGCCGGTGTCTATATCCAAAACGTCCTTGAATAGGTCGGTGATCTGTGACTGCATAAGCCGCAGTGTCTCAGGCAGATCATACAGATATTTTCGAGGAAGGATATCTTCCGTATACTGCTCACGCCGCCAGAGTTCATACTCGCTAAGGAAAGTACTTCCAGGACTACATCGTGACTGCGATGTACGAGCGTACCAACGTGGAAGAAACCGCCGTGCTGGTCAACTAAGGCCGCAGGGCAAGTGTATGACGTGGGGCAGAAATATTTCAGGAAGGGTGGTGAAGGTGATCCATACCCAGACCGGCAAACATTTCGACATCCCTATTAAAAAGGAAAGCCGCCGAAACTGCTGCAACAGTCCGGCGGCGCGCCACGTTTCGAAAAACGCAGACCCCATCTGCAAACAGTCTAACAGAGAGACATTCGGAACACAAGAAAAACCAGGGGGTCAACCCTAAGAAAGGAGGCTTTTATGAGCCAAAAAGAGAAATTCGCCCTTTACCTGACGCCGGAGATGAAGGCGCGGCTGGAGCGGCATTATATGGAAGACGGCAGTTGCAGTCTCACCGGATTTATCGAGAACGCCATCAACTTCTATCTGGACTATCTCAGTGCCAACAACGCCGGACTGTTTCTCCCGTCCTCAGTGCAGTCTTATCTGGATGGACGGCAGGATCAGCTAGAGCAGCGGGACGGTGATGATGGATGATGGCGAGACTGATCGTCAAAAGTCCGTATATCCAGTGTGGCAAACAAAACGCCAGAGGGTATCTCTGCTACATTACGACGCGGGAATGGGTGTGGAGATCATCCCGGATGACCGTCCGCCCACCCCGGCTCATCACCCTGGCCTTGGAGGAACACTGGAAGCAGGTGCAGCAGACGGATGGTTACCTGAAGCACATCGCAACGCGGCCCCGTGCGGAGCGCTTGGGAGATCACGGTCTGTTCAGTGATGCGGACTATGTGAGTCTCAGCGCTGCCATGCCTGAACTGGAGCACGACACCGGCAACGTCTGGACCCATATCCTTTCGCTGTACCGGGAAGACGCGGAACGTCTTGGCTACAACAATGCGCAGGCAGGGTAGGCCCTGCTCCGTGCTCACCGCAATGACATTGCGGCAACTACGCACATCCCGCCTCAGGATTTCCGGTGATACGCGGCGTTCCATGATGAGGGGCATCATCCCCACGTTCACATGATGGCGTGGTCGGTGAAACCGGGGCAGGCACATCTGGACAAAGACAGCATCCGGCAGATTAAGTCCCCGCTCACCAACGACATCTTCCAACAAGAGCTTCTGGCAGACCAGCCGCCGTACAACTTTGAAAACGAAGATGAACAGCGGGCCTGTGAGCTGGCAGGAAGGGAGAGATGATGGATGGGGAAGAAACGTGTCAACGGCGAGGGCAGCAGTCGTAAATGGAAGGATGGCCGGTGGGAGGGATTCTACACGGCCTCCTATGACCCGGAGACTGGGAAGCAGAAAATTAAGAATGTACTGGGGAAGACTCAGGCGAAGGTCAAGGAGAAGCCGAAAAAGGCCATCGCGGACAGTCAGCGGCTGGACATGAACCGCAGCGGTACCCATACGGTGAACAGCTGGGGGCAGATGTGATGCGAGGTCTATGCCGAGTCCCGGCTTTGGGAGAACACCAAGGACTACTATCTGAACTACATCAATAACCACATCATCCCCCAACTGGAGGACGCAAGCTGGACAAGCTTACCACGATCCAAATCCAGAAGTTCTACAACGCTCTCCAGAAGAACGGGCGAGTACAGCGGAGCACATCGAACTGAAAAACAAAGGCCTGAGCGTCCGGGTAGCCCACGGCATCCATACCTTGCTGAACAACTGCCTGGAGCAGGCGGTGGCAGAGCGGCTGATCCTGGTGAACCCCGCCAGGGGCTGCAAACTGCCGAAGATGGAAAAGCGGGAGATAAAGGTCCTGCCGGAAGAGAAGATCCGACCCTATCTGATGGAGGCGGACAAGCGGGGATTACTGGCTCCTTTCTATCTGGAGCTGACCACGGGACTGCGGCGGGGAGAACTGCTGGCCCTTCTCTGGACGGACCTGGACGTGGAGAACCGAACCATCTCCATCACGAAGCAGGTGACCCGCACCAAGGGAGAACTGGTGGTGAGCCAGCCCAAGACCCACAATTCCATCCGATCCTGCCGGTCTCGCAGCAGGCGGTGGACCTAATGGTAGAGGAACACAAGAGGCATCCTGGAACTCCATACATGCTTCCGTCACCCAAGACGGGCAGGATATTCGATCCGGACTCCTTCCGGCACACCCATGAGAAGATCCTCAAGGACATCGGTGCGGAACACATCCGCTTCCACGATCTCAAGCATACCTTCGCAACCTTGTCGCTGAAGAACGGCGTGGATGTGAAGACCCTGTCCAGCACCCTGGGGCATTACAGTGCGGGCTTCATGCTCAGCACCTACACCCACGCCACGCCGGAGATAATGCGGGAAGCGGCGGATACCATGGGAAATGTGATAGGGAAGGCAATGTAAAATAATGCGGGGAGATATAAGCCTGAAAAAACAAAATCTCTACAATATTGAAAGAGTACGAAAAAAACAAGTGAGGAGAGCTTTACAACGGGCCTTTCATCGAACTCGGATATTATGAGTTGAGTAGTGTAGAAAAATATGGTATATTGTGGAATAACATATAGTTTCTTGAGGCGGAGGGATAATATGCCATATCGTTACTCACAGTTAGATAAAGACAACACTGAATGGTTTAAGAACGATCTGAAGCCGTGTACGCTTTGCGGGATACATCTTCGGGCAGGAAAAATGAGGGGTATTTATCCTGTACATATAGAGTTCGAATATCCAATTACCGCAATTGCGGGGAGAAACGGGAGCGGAAAGTCCACGATTTTGGCACTGGCCTGCTGCGCCTATCATAATCGCACAGGCGGTTATGTACCACTGGATAGAAATAAGCCATACTATACGTTCAAAGATTTCTTCGTCTCAACAGATGATGAAGAGAAATTGGAAGGAATTGAGATCAAATATGTATTTCTTGGCGATTGGAAGAGTCCAAAAACCGGAATGAGATATACGCGGGGAAGCCAGATTCGGAAAAAGCGACGCGGCGGAAAATGGAACGATTACAGTAGACGGTTAAGTCGTAATGTCGTATTTCTGGGTATTCAGAGAATTGTCCCGCCCAGCGAGAGAAAGACAGAGTGTTCCTACTACAGGAAATTCCGTTCCACAGCGATTGACGAGAATACCAAGCGGCATATCTTAGAGGTTGCCGGAAGAGTAATGGGAAAACAATATACCTCTTTAGACTTGCGAACAGTAGATCGGAGAAGACTTTTTGTTGTGGATCGTCAGGCGCATCATTACTCGGGCTTTAATATGGGTGCGGGCGAAAATGCCATTTTTACCATTTTAATTGAATTGTTTTCGGCAGGAGAGGGCGCACTTTTAGTCATTGACGAGATTGAACTTGGTTTACATGAAGAAGCACAGAAGGCTTTTATTGAGGAACTCAAAAAAATTTGCAAAGAACGGCATTGTCAGATCATTTGTTCCACGCATTCCGGAGCAATACTTGATGCATTGCCGCCGGCAGGAAGAAAGTTTATTGAAACTTATCCCAACAAGACCGTTATTACAACGGGAATATCTGCGGCATACGCAACTGGAAAGCTTTCTGGAAAGGGAACAAAAGAAATAACTGTTTTGGTGGAAGACCAGATGGGAGAAAATATCGTCCAAGAATTTCTTCCGTCAGCGCTAAGGCGCAGAGTGCATATTGTGCCGATTGGGTCTGACCAAGCAGTTCTTCGCCAGCTTGCAGCACATTTTAGGGAAAATGATTACAGCTGCATTGCCATATTAGATGGAGACAAGGCAAAAGAGCGCCGTAGCGCCAAAGAGGCCGTGAGGCGAGCTCTTGAAAAACGATACAACGGATGGCAAGAGAATGAGATTGATGCTTGGCTGGACGGCCATCTGCGTTATTTTCCGGGCGAAACCTGTCCTGAAAAATGGATTTTAAGCGGGGTGACTCCGGCTATATGCCAAGAGTTATCGGTCCTTTGGGGCACTACAGAGGAAGATGTTGCTCAAATTGCGGAGGAAGCTTGCGGCTGTGTTACACACACAGAATTCCATTTTATTTCCGGCCGTATTGGACTGCCAGAAGTGCGTATCAGAGCAGATATTATTAGAGCAATTGCTGGTGCGTATTCCCAGGAGCGCAAGACTATTACGGCCCCAATACAAGAGATGTTAAAGGAATTCGAGAGTTAAATGTTGAGTGCTCAAACAACAGAACTATTAATAAAGTCTCGTATTGGTCAGCGAAAAAATGAAAAATTTGACGTAACTTTTTAACCGCAAAGCAAAAGAACAGTTCCTGATTTCGCAAGAAATCAGGAACTGTTTGGTGGAGACTACTGGACTCGAACCAGTGACCTCCTGCGTGTGAAGCAGGCGCTCTAACCAGCTGAGCTAAGCCTCCATTTCGATATTCTCTTGTTCTCCCATAAGACGCCGCGCATACCGGCGTCCTATGGGATGGTGACCCGTACGGGATTCGAACCCATGTTACAGCCGTGAAAGGGCCGTGTCTTAACCACTTGACCAACGGGCCATTGAATTTCTGCGACCCGGGACGCACCACGCGATACGTCCCAGGCGGAAGTGGTAGCGGCACCTGGATTTGAACCGGGGACACTGCGGGTATGAACCGCATGCTCTAGCCAACTGAGCTATGCCGCCATTGGAAGCGCCTCGATGGGCACGAATTACTATATCAGATCAGTCCGCCTTTTGTCAAGTCTTTCTCCAAATTTTTGTTGGGAAATTTTAAAATCCCCTCCGTCCCGCGAAGTCCTCTTGACATTCACCTCCTACATCTGTAGGATAGAGATGATGATACGACACTTGTAGGAGGTGGTCTTGATGCTCTCAGACCGGGAATGGACGGTGCTGACCGCCCTGTGGGACTCCGGCGGCGCGGCGCTGGGCAGCCTGACGCAGACCCTGCGGCCAAAGACCGGGTGGAGCCGGAACACCGTGCTGACCTATCTCACCCGGATGGAGGCCAAGGGGCTGGTTGCCATTGATAAAACGGTTTCCCCCCACCGCTACCAGGCGGCCTTAGACCGGCAGGACTGCCAGCGGCAGGAGCGGCAGAGCTTCCTCCGGCGGGTATACCAAGGCTCCGCCGGGGACCTGGTATCCGCTTTTTTGAAGGAGGAGCCGATCTCCCCCCAGGAACGGGAAGAGCTGCGGCGGCTGCTGGACGAGATGGAGGTGTAGACCGTGACCGATCTCTGGGGCTTTTTGCTGCAAACTCTGACAGTCTCCGGTGCGGCGGCGCTGCTGCTGGCGGTGAAGGCCGTGTTCCGGGACAAGCTCTCCCCCCGGTGGCAGGCCGCCGCCTGGGGCGTGCTGGGGCTGGTGCTGCTGGTACCGGCGGGCTGGGGCGGGCGGTACGTCCTTATCAACTGGCCCTGGCTGGTGGAGACGGCCAAAACTCTGCTCACCGGGACGTACACCCTGACGGCGGTATCCGCCCCCATTCCGCTGCCGCCCGCGGCAGCTCCCCGGACCTGGGCAGACTGGCTGTACCTCCTCTATCTCGCAGGGGTTCTGGCGCTGCTGGGACGCTATCTCGTCTCCTATATCCGCCTGCGGGCGGCGCTGCGCCGGGGCCAGCCGGCGGGGGAGGCGCGTACCGCCCAGATTGCCGCCGCGGCGGAGCGGTACGGCCTCACGGCCTGTCCCGCCGTAGAGGTGCCGGGCCTCTCCTCCGCCTTCATCTGCGGCCTTGTTCACCCAGTGCTGGCCCTGCCCGCCGGGGAGACGGACGAGAAGGTGCTGCTCCACGAGCTGCTGCATCTCCAATACCGGGATGTCCTCTGGGGGCTTGTTCTCTGCCTTGCCCGGTGCGTTCACTGGTGCAACCCGCTGTTATGGTACTGCGCAAACCAGGCCGGCAACGACCTGGAAGCCCTGTGCGACCAGCGGGTGCTGGAGCGGCTGGAGGGGGAGGAGCGGCGAGAATACGGCCGGATTCTGCTCTCCATGGCTGATGAAGTCTATGCCCGGGCTCCCGGCACCTCGTCCATGGCCAATGGAGGCAGGAACATCCGGCGCCGGATTGAGGCCATTGCCCGGTTCAAAAAATACCCCGCGGGGATGGCGCTGGCCTCCGTGTGCGTGACGGTGGTGCTGGCGCTGCCGCTGCTGCTGGGGCAGCGCGCCCAGGCGGTTTACACGGGCGGCCTTGGCAGTTCTGAACAGGCGGTGGATGTTGCCATGGCCTCCGCCCGGACCACGTACTGCACCACCTATGCCGGGGCCCTGGACGCCTACGCCAAGGCGGTCCTGGCGCAAAACGGCGTCTACCGCGCCATGTGCGCGCCCCTCTCCCAGCAGCAGCCCCTGGCTCAGTCTCTTCAGTTGACGGCCAAGCGCAGCGGCTGGCCCAACAAAGAGTGGAACTCCGGTCTTCCCGCCTGGCCCAACGAGCAGCGGGGCTATGTGTACTACAATCTGGTGGAGACGGAAGCGGACGTGTGGGAGGCCCTGCTGGTGGTGGAGCTGAACTACCCGCCGGAGGGCCGGCCGGCAGAGGAAAACACCTGGTACCTGGCCGTCCAGAGCGTCCAGGCGGAGCGGGAAGGCCGGCGCTGGGTGGTGACTCCCCTGGAGGCGTTTCGGGCCGTGGAGACCCAGAGCGGCGGCTGGGACTGGGGCTGTGAGGATCTGCCGGCCTGGCGCTACCAGGGTACTGGCGCGGGCTTTCAGGTTGCCGTGCTGCTGCAAACCAGCTGCTCCGTGGACTCCACCGTGACGGTGGAAACCGATGGAAGCTGGTTTTTAGGCCCTCAGACCTCCCTGGACCTGGCGCCCCGGCCCGGGGCGAACTTTGACATCCTGCGGGAGAGCTATCTTCTCCACGCCGCCTGCCTGGGCGGCGCGGACGAGGAGTCCGCCCTCTCCCGGATTGGGGTCAGCTACGCGCCCATGGGCGAAGGGGAGGAGCGGCCGACGCTCCAGAATCCAGAGCATCCGGACGGCGGCGGCTCCAGCACAGACGGCAGCGCCTGGTCCTCCCGCACCCTGGAGGAGGGCTGGGGGCCCACGGTCCGCCTGGGCGGGGGCGGTTCCGGCGGCGGCTTTCCGTTCTCCCTGCCGGGGGCCTACGCCGCGGACCTCTATCTCAACGACGTCCTGGCGGCGGAGCTGACGCTTCTGCCGGTGGAAGGAGGACCGCAATGACGCAGACCTTGTACCAGGGCGTGTCCCACGCCGCCTGGGGATATTTCTTTCTCTATTTCGACGTCAACCTCGGTCCCCTTAACGTCCTGCCGGACTGGGCGGCCTATCTGCTGTTTCTCTCCGCCATTGGAAAGCTCCGCGGGGAGCAGCGGGATTTCCTGCTGCTGCGGCCCCTGGGGATTGCGCTGGCGGCGTGGAACGGTGCGGACTGGCTGCTGTCCTGGGCGGGGCGGAGCGTGGACGGCCTCTTCCTCCCGCTGGACCTGTTGATCGCCGTGGCGGGTATCTATTTCCACTTCCAATTCCTCACAGACTGCGCGGAGCTGGCGTCCGTCCACCAGCCGCCGGAGGCGGGGGTAGACCAGCGCATCCGTCAGTGGCGGACGGTGCAGACGGTTCTTTTGACGCTGACCACCTGCCTCCTCTATGCCTCGGAATGGCTGGAAGTGGAACCGGTCCTCTACGCGTTCGCCGGAGCCTCTTTGATTGTGGGCCTTTGCATCATGGCGGCCATGTTTGCCCTGCGGCGGCTGTTCCGGGAGAAGGCGGCAGAGTGAGAATTCGGAAAAGCCCCCGGCCTGATGGCCGGGGGCTTGAGGCATTTATCAATACATCCCACCCATGTCGGGAGCTGCCGGGGCCGGAGCCGGAGGCTGCGTTGTCGCGGGCTCCGTATCCCGCGCCCCGCCGCCCGCGGCGGGGCTTACTCATTCCGCCGCTCCTCCTTTCCCCACAAAATCTTCGATTTTGCGGGGGCCCCCTGAGTTCGCCCGAGTCCCCACGGGAAAAGCCCCCGGCCTGATGGCCGGGGGCTTGAGGCATTTATCAATACATCCCACCCATGTCGGGAGCTGCCGGGGCCGGAGCCGGGGGCTCGGGCTTGTCGGCCACCAGAGACTCGGTGGTCAGCACCATGGAGCTGACGGAGGCGGCGTTCTCCAGAGCGGAGCGAGTCACCTTGGCCGGGTCGATGATGCCGGCGGAGACCATGTCGCAGTACTCCTCCTTATAGGCGTCGAAGCCGTAGCCATTCTTGCCGGAGGCGCGGACCTTCTCCAGAATCACGGAACCGTCCAGGCCGGCGTTGGCGGCGATCTGACGGATGGGGGCCTCCAGAGCCTTGGCGACAATGCGCACGCCGGTCTTCTCGTCGCCCTCCACGGTAGAGAGCAGAGCCTCCACGGCGGGGATGACGTTGACAAAGATCGTGCCGCCGCCGGCGACCACGCCCTCCTCAACAGCGGCGCGGGTGGCGTTCAGGGCATCCTCGATGCGCAGCTTCTTCTCCTTCATCTCGGTCTCCGTGGCAGCGCCCACCTTGATGACGGCCACGCCGCCGGAGAGCTTTGCCAGGCGCTCCTGGAGCTTTTCCTTATCGTAATCGCTGGTGGTAACGGCAATCTGGGCGCGGATCTGGCTCACCCGGTCCTTGATGGCCTGGGAATCGCCGGCGCCGTCCACGATGGTGGTGGTCTCCTTCGTGACCTTCACCTGACGGGCGCGGCCCAGCATGGAGATGTCGGCGGTCTTGAGCTCCAGGCCCACCTCCTCGCTGATGACGGTGCCGCCGGTGAGGATGGCGATATCCTGCAGCATCTCCTTGCGGCGGTCGCCAAAGCCGGGGGCCTTCACGCACACCACGTTCAGCGTGCCCCGCAGACGGTTCACGATCAGGGTGTTCAGGGCCTCGCCCTCCACGTCCTCGGCCACGATCACCAGCTTCTTGCCGGACTGGACCAGGGTCTCCAGGATGGGCAGAATGTCGGCGATCACGGAGATCTTTTTATCGGTGATGAGGATATAGGCGTCGTCGATGACGGCCTCCATCTTCTCAGTGTCAGTGACCATATAGGGGGTGATATAGCCCCGGTCAAACTGCATGCCCTCGACCACCTCGCTGTAGGTCTCAGCGGTCTTGGACTCCTCGATGGTGATGACGCCGTCGGCGCTGACCTTTTCCATGGCGTCCGCGATGAGCTGACCGATGGTGTCGTCACCGGAGGACACCGCGCCCACGCGGGCGATGTCCTTGGAGCCGTCCACGCTCTTGGACTGCTTCTTGACCTCGGCCACGGCGGCCTCCACGGCCTTGGACATGCCCTTCTTCACCACGATGGGGTTGGCGCCGGCGGCCAGGTTCTTGAGGCCCTCGTGGATCATGGCCTGGGCCAGGAGGGTGGCGGTGGTGGTGCCGTCGCCGGCCACGTCGTTGGTCTTGGTGGAGACCTCCTTCACCAGCTGGGCGCCCATGTTCTCAAAGGGGTCGTCCAGTTCGATCTCCTTGGCGATGGTCACGCCGTCGTTGGTGATGAGGGGAGAGCCGTACTTCTTGTCCAGAACCACGTTGCGGCCCTTGGGGCCCAGGGTGATCTTGACGGTATCGGCCAGGGAATTGACGCCGGCTTCCAGGGCCTTGCGGGCCTCGTCGCCGCGCTTGATGAGCTTAGACATACTGCATTACCTCCAAACAGAAGATGAATTTACATTGAACAAGCGCCCCGGAAACCCGCGCCCGCAGGCGCCAGGAAAAGGGGCCAGGGAAAAACCCAGGTTTTTCCCGGTTGATTTGCCTTTGGCAAATCAAAGATCTTCCATCATTTTCGGCAGGACATGCGCCTGCCGAAAATTCCACGACCCAGCCGCCGGGGGCGGCGTTCACCAGTCCGCAGACTGGTGAGGGGGAATCTAAAGGGGGGACGCGGTCCCCTCTTTAAGACCGAAGGTCATTCCACGATGGCCAGAATGTCGTTCTGGCGGACGACCACGTATTCCACGTCCTCCAACGTCACCTTTGTGCCGGCGTACTGGCTGGTGATCACCTTGTCGCCCACCTTCACAGTCATCACAATGTCCTTGCCGTCCACATTTCCGCCGGGGCCTACGGAGATGACCTCCGCCACGGAGGGCTTTTCCTTGGCGCTGCCAGTGAGGATGATGCCGCCCTTGGTGGTCTCCTCGGTCTCGACCATCTTCAAAATGACGCGGTCCGCAAGAGGTGTAAGTTTCATGCTGGGTTCCTCCTTATCATATTTCATTTCCATGAAAAACAAATTCAGCGTTAGCACTCTTCTTTCTCGAGTGCTAACGCTGTTATCATAGCGCAATGTTTTCCATTTGTAAAGGGGGTATCTATGAAGATTTTGTGAATTTGCAAAAACTCCGCCAACGCGGAGTCCCCCGCTTTCCAAAAAAGCGCCGCCCCTGCCGGGCGCGGCCTCAGCGGGCCGTGGCGTTGGGGCTGCACCCCCGGGGGCCGAAGAAGCGCACCCGCTTCTCCGCAAGGCGCATCGTGACCTCGCCGCTGCGGAAGCACTCTCCGTCCAGGCAGGTGACGATCTCCTCCCCGTGGGAGCGGATGCGGACCTCCCTGGCCGTCACCACCCGGGCAATCTGGGGAAATTTCCAGGACTCCCCGGCGGAATAGGCCGCAAAGAGCTTGGCAAAGGCCACCCTTCCAACCTTTCGGACTAGAATGGTGTGGAGGACGCCGTCATCCATCCGGGCCTCCGGCACCGGCATAGAGCCGCCGCCATAGTACCGCCCGTTACACATGGACACCAGAGCGAATTCCCCCTCCACCGCCCTGCCGTCCAGCCAGACCGTCCACCGGTGGCCCAGATCGCGGAAGAGGAAATTGACCGCCACCGACGCAAGATAGCTCCCCCGGCCTCTGAGAGGGGAGGCGTCGGTGATCCGGTGGACGCTGTCCGCCACCTGAGCGTCAATCCCGTTGCAGGCGATGGTGAGGCAGTACCGGCCGTTGCACTCGATCAGGTCCAGGGGGAACTCCGGTCCGTCCCAGAGGTTCTCCGCATCGGAGAACTTCTCCGCGTCCGGGCCGAAATTCTTCAAAAAGTCATTCCCCGTGCCGGCTGGAATCGAGGTCATCGCCGCGTTGTCAAAGCCCGCAATTCCGCCCGCCACCTCATGGATGGTGCCGTCGCCGCCGCAGGCGTAGATCCGCACCGCGCCGCCGCTCTCGGCCAGGCGCCGGGCCATCTCCCCGGCCCCGCCGGGGCGGTCGGTCAGCAGGCACTGGCACTCCAGGCCGTGCCGCCGGCGCAGCGCGTCCGCCATGGCGTACATCCGGGCGGTCTGGTCCCGCTTGCCTGCGTGGGGGTTGATGATCCATACATGGCGCATGGCGCTCCCTCCTTGATGTTCGTCCCCGCGGTCAGCGCCCGTACAAAAACGCGTCGCACTTGAGCATGCCGTTGTAGAGCTTGCGCTTTTTATCCGCCGGGCGGCCGAAGGCCCGCTCAAATTCCGTGTGGGAGGAGAGGACCACGACTCTCCACCCCGGCGGCAGGGTCCGCGCAGCGGCCCCGAAGCGGCGGTAGAGGGCCTCTGCCTCCGTTTTTTCCAAAAGCCGCTCGCCATAGGGCGGGTTTGTCACCAGCTGGCCATACGCGCTCTCCCGGTGAAACTTCCCGGCGTCCGCCACCTCGAAGCGCACGCAGTCCTCCACCCCCGCCAGGGCCGCGTTGTGGCGGCTCAATTCCACGGCGGCGGGGTCGATGTCTCCGCCCCAGATGTCGTAGCTGCCGTGGAACTCCTTGTCCATCGCCTCCTCCGCCGCGTCCAGCCAGAGTGTTCCAGGCATGGTTTTCCACTTCTGGGCGGCAAAGCTCCTCTCCAGGCCGGGAGCCCGGTTCTTGGCGATGAGGGCCGCCTCGATGGGGATCGTGCCGGAGCCGCAGAAGGGGTCGCAGAACGCATCCCTCCCCCGGTAGCGGGAGAGCAGCACCAGCGCCGCCGCCAGGGTTTCCCGCAGCGGCGCGCCCAGATTCTGGGCCCGGTAGCCCCGCTTGTAGAGCCCCTCGCCGGAGGTGTCCAGGTAGAGCGCCGCGGTGTCCTTGATGATGGCGAACTGAATCTGATACCGCCGCCCGGTCTCCGGCAGCGTCTCCCGGCCATAGGCCCGGCCCAGCCGCTGCGCCGCCGCTTTTTTCACAATCGCCTGGCAGGCGGGAACGGAGTGGAGCTTGGAGTTTAAGGAGTAGCCCTTCACGGGGAACTCCCCGTCAGAGGGGATGAAGTCCTCCCAGGGGAGGGCCGCCACGCCCTGGAAGAGGGATTCAAAGTCCGGGGCCGGAAAGGAGCCCAGCTCCATCAGCACCCGGGCCCCGCACCGGAGATTGATGTTCAGCCGGGCGATGTCCGCCATCGTCCCCTCGCAGTGGACCCTTCCGTTCTCCGCCCGGACGCCTCCGAGATTCAGCCGCCGCATCTCGTCGGCCACCAGGGATTCCAATCCAAACAAACAGGGCACCGTCAGCGTCATGGCCGCCCCTCCTTTTTACTCATGGTTTGCTGTTCCTGGACGTAGTATAACAGGAAACCGGGGAGAACGCAATGCGGCAGATTGTAACCGAAATGAAATGGTTTTCCCCATCTGGGTATGCTATGATAAAAGCGTCCGGTTTTTTGTCAGGATGCAAACCTCAGGTTGCGCGGAATCTTCCGGCTGCAAATTGAAGTTGGTGGAAAAGACGGGGGAGCTTTGCTAGAATTTCAGACATGGAGGAGACAGGAATGCCCTTTGGACAGCGGTTGCAGGAGGTGCGCCGGAAAAACGGAATGACGCAGGAGGAGTTTGCCGCCCAGCTCAAGGTCTCGCGGCAGGCGGTCAGCAAGTGGGAGTCCTGCCGGGGCTATCCGGAGATTGAAAAAATCATTTTCATCTGCAACCGCTATGGCGTGACGATGAACGAGCTGTTTTGCGAGGAGGTCCCCCTTCCCGGGCGGGAGGCGCGGGCCCCGGAGCACCCGGAGCGCCGGACGCTGAAAACAGCGCTGTCCTCGTTTTTCACGAATCTCTCTCCGGAGAACAAGTGGGTGGGCGCCGGCAGTCTGCTCTGCGTGACGCTGCTGCTCCTGCTGTGTATCAAACTTTTGAAAGGAGGCGTGGATCACATGATGACCTTTGTTTGGATTGGAGCCATCATCGTCTTTGGCATTGTGGAGGCGGCGACGGCGGGGCTGGTCTCCATCTGGTTTGTGGTGGGCTCCGTGGCGGCTCTGCTGGCCGCGGCGGCGGGATTGAGCCTTCTGGCCCAGATCGTGCTGTTTCTCGTGGTCTCGGCGGCGGCTCTGGCGGCCACCCGGCCCCTGGTGCGAAAGCTCTCCACCGGCAAGGCGGTGCCTACCAACGCGGACCGGGTGCTGGGAGCCACCGGCAAGGTGACGGAGACCATCGACAACGAAAATTCCTCCGGCGCCGTCTATGTGGACGGCAAGACCTGGACCGCCCGCAGCGCCGACGGCGCCGTGATTCCGGCCGGGGAACCTGTGGAGATTACGTCCATGGAGGGCGTGAAGCTCATTGTCAATCCATGTGTGGAAAAGGAAGGAGTTCAATAAATGGAAGGCATTTTCAGTATCGCGGCTATCTTGATTCTGGTGGCGCTGGTTCTGGTGCTGCTGATCGGCAACATTCACATTGTCCAGCAGTCCAAGGCGTATGTGGTGGAGCGCTTGGGCGCGTTCCACACCGTGTGGAATGTGGGTCTGCACTTCAAGGTGCCCTTTCTCATGCGGGTGGCCAAGAAGGTGTCCTTGAAGGAGCAGGTGGCGGACTTCGCCCCCCAGCCCGTCATCACCAAGGACAACGTCACCATGCAGATCGACACGGTCATCTACTTCCAGATTACCGATCCCAAGCTCTATACCTACGGCGTGGAGCACCCCATGAGCGCCATTGAGAACCTCACGGCAACGACGCTGCGCAACATCATCGGTGAGATGGAGCTGGACCAATCCCTCACCAGCCGGGACACCATCAACGCCAAGATGCGCTCCATTCTGGACGAGGCCACGGACCCCTGGGGCATCAAGGTCAACCGGGTGGAGCTGAAGAACATCATCCCGCCCAAGGAGATCCAGAACGCCATGGAAAAGCAGATGAAGGCGGAGCGGGAGCGCCGGGAGTCCATCCTCCAGGCGGAGGGCCAGAAGCAGAGCCAGATTCTGGTGGCCGAGGGCGAGAAGCAGTCCGCCATCCTGAAGGCGGACGCCGCCAAGCAGGCCGCGATTTTGAAGGCCGAGGGCGAGAAGGAGGCCCGCATTATGGCCGCGGAGGCGGAGGCCCAGGCCATCATGCAGGTGCAGCAGGCCATGGCGGACTCCCTGCGTCTTTTGAACGCCGCCGCGCCCAACGACCAGGTGGTGAAGCTCAAGGCGCTGGAGGCCATGCAGAAGGTGGCGGACGGCAAGGCCACGAAGATCATCATCCCCTCGGAGCTCCAGGGCCTGGCGGGCCTGGCGGCCAGCGCAAAGGCCGTCTTTGAAAGCGAGGAGCCCAAAGCCGAATAACCAAAGAGAGGACCGCCTTTGGCGGTCCTCTCTCCATGAATCAAAGTCTCGCGGAGCTTCCCGCTATCTCCGGCGCGCTCCGAAACGCGCCTGCGGGTGTGGGCGTGAAAGGAATCGAATCGCTGTGTACACGGCAGAAAGCGCGCCGCGGGGAGCCATGGTCCGCTGAAAGCTCGCAGCGAATCCCCCGCGCGGCAGGGCTTTGCCCCTTTTGCGGCTTAGCCCCGGCCCTCCCGGATGAGCGCCTCCAGCTGCCGCCGGATGGCGGCTGGGGCGGGGACAATCTCCTCCTCCGGCCCTGGTTTGGGCGGCGCTGCCGCGGGGGCTGGCTCCGCCCGGCTCCTCTCCGCCCGGCGCCGGGCCGCGTTTTGATAGTTGGCGCACTTTTCGGCGTAGGCCGCCGCGTCCCGGCGGATGGTGTCCGCCATGAACAAGAAGGCCATCTGGGTCTTTTCCGACATCGCGGGGTAGCGGCTCTCAAAGCCGGTGATGCCGTCCTGGCCGCCGGACTCCCGCTCGCCGCACTCCTGAGGGCCCGGAAGAGAAGGCCCAGCTGTTCATCCGGAAGTCCCGCCACCCGGTGGTAGTTGTCAAAATACAAAAGGATGCTGGATCGCTTTCCCCGCATCAAAAATCCCCCTCCCTCTCCCGCCCCTCCCGGGCGGGTGTTCTTCTACAGAGGGCGCGCCGGAGCGGGAGCCTTGCACGCGGCGGGGCAAGGCCTGGAGAAGTTTTTCAAAATTCAGGAAGATTTTGCGGATATAGGAAAAGAGATAGAAAAGAGAGAAAGACAGAGAAAAAGAGCCGCAGGCCCGTGGCCCGCCGCCAGGGGAGCGGCCTCCGGGCCTGGAGGGCCGCTGTCCCCCCTCTTTTGGGCGTCACAGTGCGCCTTTTGAAGCCCTGTATGTTTTTCTTGGCCCGGAGGCCGGGGATGCCTCGCCGGTTCCAAGCGCGAACCTTCTTCCACCGCTTTTAACCATTGGTTAAAAAATCCGCCGGAAAGCTGAACGCCTCTCGATTGCGCGGGCGGGGGAGGTCTGGTATCATGGCAGATGGAAAGGGGAGAGGTCCATGAACATGCACGAGATCATTCGGAACCGGCGGAGGGAGCTGGGGCTGACCCAGGAACAGCTGGCGGGGAAGCTGGGGGTCTCCGCCCCAGCGGTGAACAAGTGGGAGCGGGCGGGCTCCTATCCGGACATCACGCTGCTGCCGGTGCTGGCCCGGACGCTGGGAGTGGATTTGAACACGCTGCTGAGCTTTCAGGAGGATTTGACGGACCAGGAGATCGGGATGTTTTTGAACACGCTCCATGAGGCGGCCCGGGCGGAGGGCTTCGACGCGGCCTTCGCCCGGGCGGAGGAAAAGCTCCGGGAGTTCCCGGGGAACGACCGTCTGGCCTACAGCGTAGCCGTGCTGCTGGAGGGGCTCCTCTGCGGCGGGCCGGAGCAAAGGCAGGAGGAGATCGGCGCCCTCTACGAGCGCTGCCGGAACAGCGCCGACCCTCAGGTTCGGGAGTGGGCCGTCCACGCCCTGGCCATCCGCCTGCTGAAGCGGGGGGAGCTGGACCGGGCGGAAACGCTGCTGGAAGCGCTCTCCGACACCCACCGGGGCAAGCGGGAAACCCTGGCTGCCCTGCGGCGCAGGCAGGGGCGCACGGGGGAGGCCTGGACGCTTTTGGAGCGGGAGCTCTTTGACCACGCCCACGGGCTTCAGACGGTGCTGCTGAAGATGATCGAGTGGGCCCTGGAGGAGGGGGACTGGGCCTATGCCCGCCTGCTCTCGGATCGGGCGGAGCAGGCGGGGGCATGTCTGGACCTCTCAGACTACGCGGTGCTCTCCGCGCCTTTGCAGCTGGCGCTGGCGGAACAGGACGGCCCCCAGGCCATCCGCCTGCTGGAGCGGATGCTCCGCAGCCTGGCCTCGCCCTGGGATTTGAGCGAGTCCCCGCTGTACCGCCATCTCTTGACAAAGGACGCCGCCGGGGAGGCCCAGACGCCGCTGATCTCCCTTCTGCTGGATGAGGTGGAGCGGGACCAGGCGTGTGCCTTCCTCTGGGAGCTGCCGGAGTACAGGGCGCTTCTCCAGCGCTGGAGGACGCCGTAAGACCGTGCCCGGCCGCTTTTTCACCGTCTCTTTCCACGCTTTCAGCATCATAAAAAGCCGTGCCTGAAGGTTCAGGCACGGCTTTTCTTTTTACAGTCTGGTCACAACGGGAATGACCATGGGACTTCTCCGGGTGGTTTTGAAGAGGTAGCTGCTGACGGCGGACTTCACCGTGCCCCGCAGCTCCCCATCGTCCCGGGCGCGCTTGCGGGAGACGGACTCCGCCGCGTCCTGGGCCACGCTCTGAAGCTCCTTCATCAAATCCCCGGACTCCTTGACATAGATGAAGCCCCGGGTGACGATCTCCGGCTCGCTGAGCAGGTCCCCGTTGTGGGCGGAGATGGGCAGGACCACCACCACCATGCCGTCCTCAGCCAGGCGCTTGCGGTCCCGCATGACCACGGTCCCCACGTCGCCAACGCCCGCGCCGTCCACGTAGATCTCGCCGGCGGGCACGGTGCCGCCCAATTTCAGCGTCTTGGTGGTCAGCTCCACCACGGTGCCGTTGTCGGCAATGGCGATGTGGTTGCGGTCCATGCCCATCTGCTGGGCCACCTGGGAGTGGATCTGGAGCATCCGCTGCTCGCCGTGGAGGGGGACGAAAAACCGGGGCTTGGTCAGGGCGTGGATGATCTTCAGCTCCTCCTGGCAGGCGTGGCCGGAGACGTGGAGCATGTCGGCCCGGTCGTAGACCACCTTGACCCCCTTGCGGAAGAGCTCGTTGATGACCCGGCCCACCGTGACCTCGTTGCCGGGGATGGCGGAGGCGGAGATAATCACCTTGTCCCCCGCCCCCAGCTCCACCTGCTTGTGGGTGGAGAAGGCCATGCGGTACAGGGCGCTCATCTCCTCGCCCTGGGAGCCGGTGGTGACGATGACCTGCTTGTTCTTGGGCAGGCCCTTGATCCGGCTGATGTCCATGAGGGTGTTCTTGGGCACCTTCATATACCCCAGCTCCGTGGAAACCCGCATCATGTTCTCCATGCTGCGGCCGGTGACGGCCACCTTCCGCCCCGCCTGGGCCGCCGCGGTAAGGACCTGCTGAATCCGGTGGACGTTGGAGGCGAAGGTGGTGACGATGATGCGCTCGTCGCAGTTTTGGAACTGGCGGGCAAAGGTGGCTCCCACCGTTTTTTCCGATGGGGTGAAGCCCGGGCGCTCCACGTTGGTGGAGTCGGCGCACAGGCACAAAACGCCCTCCTTGCCCAGCTCCCCGAACCGGGCCAGGTCGATCACCTCCCCGTCGATGGGGGTGGAGTCGATCTTGAAGTCGCCGGTGTGGACCACGGTTCCCATGTGGGTGTGGATGGCAAAGGCCACGGAGTCCGCGATGGAGTGGTTCACATGGATGAACTCCACGGTGAACTTGCCCGCCCGGACGCTCTTGCCCGGCTCCACGGTGATGAGCTTGGTGGACTTTGTAAGACCGTGCTCCTCCAGCTTGAGCTTGATGAGGCCCGCGGTGAAGCGGGTGCAGTAGATGGGCATGTTCACCTGCTTGAGCACATAGGGGATGGCCCCCACGTGGTCCTCGTGGCCGTGGGTGATGAAGAGGCCCCGAATCCGGGCCCGGTTTTTGATGAGATAGGTCACGTCGGGGATGATGGAGTCAATGCCGTACATGTCGTCCCCGGGGAAGGCCATGCCGCAGTCCACCACGATGATCTCCCCGCCGAACTCAAAGACCGTCATGTTCTTGCCGATCTCATTGAGTCCGCCCAAGGGAATGATTTTCAATTTTTCTGCCATGAATGAAATTCCTTCTTTCCAAAAAAGTATGGAAGCCTCCCATTCCAGGCCCGGTCACACGCGCCAAAAAGGGCGCAGAAAACCCAGGCGTCCGTCGCCTGCACAGCCCCGTTTCGCTGTCAGGAGGTCCGGTCACGCCAGGAAAAGCCTATGGGAGCCTCTGTCTCTATTTCCACCGCAGCGGCACGCGCCGCAGCAAAACACAAAGAAAATGAGCGGGGGAGCACCCTCCCCCCGGCGCCGCCCGGGCGCCCTGGTCCATGCGCCGCCTCCGCGCCCTCCGGCGGCAGGTCATATGGCAGCGATCATACATTGGTACTGTTCATTATAACACAGAAAAGGCGGTTTGTATACAGAAATTTTCATTTGTTTTGCACCCGGCGGGCAGGCATGGCGGCCGCGCCCCGGGGAGCCGGGGGGCCGGAGGGCGGTTTTTCCCCGCGTTCCATGCCGGCGCCGGCTCTTTTTTCGCTTTTTCCATTGCTTCTTTTTCCTGAAACTGCTATACTAAGACTCTAAAGCAATGGCGGCCGTCCCCGCTGTCCGGGCGCCGCGTCAAGGAGCGTTTGCGATGAACAACAAAAAACTCTCCCGTCTGCTGGAGCCGAATTTAAAGCTGTACTTCCTCTTTCTGGTGATCTTTACCCTGGCCGCCGTGCCCATCAGCCCGCTTCTGGCGCTGGTGGAGGGCGTGGCCACCGCGGCGCTGTACGCCTATTTTCGCAGCCGCAACCAAAAGCGCCGCCAGAACATCATGCAGTATATCGACAACGTCACCGGCAGCGTGGACACCGCCAGCAAGTCCACCCTCATCAACTCTCCGCTGCCCATCATGGTCTTCCGGCCCGACACCGGAGAGGTCATCTGGAGCAACGAGAACTTTTTGCAGCTGGCCGGCGTGCGGGAGCACCTTTTTGAGATGCGGGTGGAGGACGCGGTGCCCCATTTCCCCGTTCAGTGGCTTCTGGAGCGCAAACAGGAGTGCCCGGAGCGGGTGGAGATGAACAGCCGCCGCTTCCGGGTCTACGGCAGCCTGGTCCGGGCCAGGGGCCGGGGCGGGGAGCAGAGCCTGGTGGCCACCACCTACTGGGTGGACACCACCGAGGCCGACCACCTCCGCGCCGCCTACACCGCCACCCGCCCGGTGCTGGCGATTTTGATGCTGGACAACTACGAGGATTTGATGAAGGCCTGCGCCGACACGGCGCGCAGCGCCATCCTGGCCCAGATTGACGAAAAGCTGGGCGCCTGGGCCGCGGCGGGGGAGGGGCTGCTGCTGAAAACCGAGCGGGACCGCTACCTCTTCCTCTTTGAGGAGTGCCATTACCCCCACTTCGCGGAGGAGAAATTCTCCATCCTGGACTCCATCCGGGAGATCCGGCTGGGGGAGGGGGTCTATCCCACCCTCTCCATCGGCGTGGGCAAGGATGCCGACGGCATTCCGGAGCTCTATAAAAACGCCAAGCTCTCCCTGGAGATGGCCCTGAGCCGGGGCGGCGACCAGGCGGTGGTCCGGGGGAGAGTGGACTTTGAGTTCTACGGCGGGCGGAGCAAGTCCTCGGAAAAGCGGACGAAGGTGAAGTCCCGGGTGATGGCCAACGCCCTGCGGGAGCTGATGGCGGACGCCGGCGAGGTCTATATCATGGGCCACAGCTTTGCCGACATGGACGCCGTGGGCGCGGCGGTGGGCGTTTGCTGCGCGGCGAGAAAGCAGGGAAAGACCGCCCGGATCGTCATTGATCTGGAGCGCAACGCCGCCGGGCCGCTGCTGGCCGCTCTCCAGGCCCTGCCGGAGTACGCGGACGTCTTTCTCCCCGGCAGCGAGGCCTTTTTGCGGCTTCGTCCGGGGGCCCTTCTGGTGGTGGTGGACACCAGCCGCCCCGACATGGTGGAGAGCCACCAGGTGCTGGAGAGCTGCAACCGGGTGGCGGTCATCGACCACCACCGCCGCTCCGCCAGCTATATTGAAAACGCGGCCTTCAGCTTCCACGAGCCCTATGCCTCCTCCGCCTCGGAGCTGGTGACAGAGCTTTTGCAGTACCTGGTGGAGCCCATGGACCTTCTGCGGGAGGAGGCGGAGGCGCTTCTGGCGGGCATCGTGCTGGACACGAAGCACTTCACCCAGCGCACCGGCGGGCGGACCTTTGAGGCCGCGGCGTTTTTGCGGCGGGCGGGGGCAGACACCGCCTCGGTCCAGCGGCTGTTCCAAAGCGACCTTCAGGACATGGTCACTCGCTATGACATCATCCGGCGGGCGGACCTCTACCGGGAGAACATCGCCCTCTCCGTCATTCCCGAGGACGGGGTGGACCGGGTGGCCGCGGCCCAGGCCGCCGACGAGCTGCTGACCCTCAAGGGGGTCCAGGCCAGCTTTGTCCTCTACCGCAGCGGGGAGGATGTGCTGATGTCCGCCCGCTCCCTGGGGGATATCAACGTGCAGGTCATCTTAGAGGCCCTGGGCGGCGGCGGAAATTCCACCACCGCCGGCGGGCGGGTGGAGCATGGCGACGTTTCCGCCGTCAAGACGCGGCTGGTGGACGCCATCGACGCCTATTTTGAAAAATAACAAAGGAGCGCGACATCCATGAAAGTGATTTTACAGCAGGACGTGCGGGGCCAGGGCAAGAAGGGCCAGCTGGTAGAGGTGAGCGAGGGCTATGCCCGGAACTTTCTTCTGCCCCGGAAGCTGGCCATCGCCGCCACGCCCGACGCCATCAACACCATGAATCTCAAGGAGAAGGCCCGCAAGGCGGAGGAGGCCCGGCTGAAGGCCGAGGCGGAGGCCACGGCGGAGAAGCTCAAGGAGTGCATGGTGAAGCTCACCGCCAAGGCGGGCAGCGGCGGCAAGCTCTTTGGCGCCGTGACCACCAAGGAGATCTCCGAGGGGCTCAAGGAGCAGTTCGGAGTGGACGTCCCCAAGCAGAAGCTGGTTTTGGAGGAGCCCATCAAGGCCTTTGGCAGCTATCAGGTGAAAGCAAAGCTGGGCTTTGAGGTGAATGGGACCGTGTACGTCTCGGTATATGAGGAGAAGTGAGTCGGCCGTCTGATGGGACGGCCCCAGCGAGGTGACAACAACATGCCAAACGAAGACCTTCTCTTGCGGCAGATGCCCCACTCCCTGGAGGGGGAGCAGGCCGTCCTTGGCTCTATGCTGATTGACGAGCGCTGCGTCAAAGACGTGATGGACAAGCTGCGCCCGGCCGACTTCTATCTCCGGCAGAACCGGGAGATTTTTGAGACCATTTACTCCATGTTCGCCTACGCCAAGCCCATTGACGGCATCACCGTCTGCGAGGAGATGCAAAAGGCCGGCACCTATGACGACCAAACCACCCGCTCGTACCTGGCCCAGCTGATGGAGATCACCCCCACCAGCGCCAACGTGATGGAGTATGTGGCCATTGTCCGGGACAAGGCGCTTCTCCGGGGCGTTGCCCAGGCTGCGGCGGAGATCACCGCCCTGGTGCAGGAGGGTGTGGGCGAGGCCGGAGACATCCTGGAGGCGGCGGAGCAGAAGGTCTACGCCATCCGCCGGGGCCAGAGCGCCCAGGACATGGTGCCCCTGCGGCAGGTGCTGCCGGACGTGCTGGACCGCCTGAGCGAGATGAGCGAGAGCGAGGACCACCTGCCGGGCCTGTCCACGGGCCTGTCCGCTGTGGACCAGAAGATCACGGGCCTCAACAAGTCCGACCTCATTTTGCTGGCGGCCCGGCCCGGCATGGGCAAGACCTCCTTCGCGCTGAACATCGCGCTGAACGTGGCCCGGAGCGCTCAGAAAACCGTGGCGGTCTTTTCCCTGGAAATGTCTCGGGAACAGCTGGCCACCCGGCTTTTAAGCTCCGAGGCTCTGGTGGAAAACACGCGGCTGAAAACCGGCAGCCTGCGGGAGACGGACTGGGAGAAAATCGCCGGCGCGGCCACGGTTCTCAACCGGATGGACATCCGGATCGACGACAACCCCATGCTCTCCGTGGCGGATATGAACGCCAAGTGCCGCCGGATCGACTCCCTGGGCCTGGTGGTTATCGACTATTTGCAGCTGATGACCTCCGCCGGAGGCTCCGGCCGGGGCGGGGAGAACCGCCAGCAGGTGGTCTCCGACATGTCCCGGATGCTGAAGATCATGGCAAAGGAATTGAACGTCCCCGTGATCTGCCTCAGCCAGCTCAGCCGTGCCAACGAAAAGCGGGACGACAAGCGGCCCATGCTCTCAGACCTGCGGGAATCCGGCGCCATTGAGCAGGACGCGGACATCGTTCTCTTTTTGTACCGGGACGACTATTATAATGAGGACTCGGAAAAGCACAACATTGCCGAGTGCATCGTGGCGAAGAACCGCCACGGCGAGACCGGCAAGGTGGAGCTGCGGTGGATGCCCGAATATACCACATTTTCCACCTTAGATACCAGATATGACGACGAATGACCTGCTCTCCCGGGCGCCCAGGTGGGTGCTGCCGGGGCGGGGGAGGACGGTGCTGTGCGCCGTGTCCGGGGGCCTGGACTCCATGTGCCTGCTGGACCTGCTGGACCGGTGGTGCCGGGAGCGGGAGGGGGCTGTGATTGCCGCCCACTTCAACCATCAGCTTCGGGGGGCGGAGTCCGACCGGGACGAGGCCTTTGTCCGGGACTGGTGCCGGGAGCGGGAAATCCCCTTTGCAGCCGGCTCCGCCGACGTGCGCGCCCTGGCCGCAGAGGAGAAGCTCTCCCTGGAGGAGGCCGCCCGGAACGCCCGGTATGCCTATTTGCGGCGGGAGGCGGAGCGTCTGGGCGGCGTCCGCATCTACACCGCCCACCACGCCGACGACAACGCGGAGACCATGCTTTTAAACCTGGTCCGGGGGACCGGCCTTGCCGGCCTCGCGGGGATGCCCATGAGTCAAAACGGCATCTTCCGCCCCCTGCTGCAGGTGCGGCGGGAAGAGCTGCAGGCCTACGCCGCCGCCCACGGCATCCCCCACGTGGAGGACGCCACCAATCAAGACCCGGGCGCCGCGGCCCGAAACTTTCTGCGGCTGAACGTGATGCCCCTGCTCCGGGAGCTGAACCCAAGGGCGGTGGAGCACATGAGCGCCGCGGCGGACCAGCTGCGCATCGCGGAGCGGTCCCTGGAGGAGGAGGCCCGCCGCCGCACCGCCCATGTGGAGGTGCAGGAGGGGCGGGTGACGCTCTCGCTGCGGGCGCTGGGGGAGGCCCCGGACGCCGTGCGGCCCCGGATGCTGCTGCGGCTTTTTGACCTGCTGGGCGTTGGGCGCAGAGACATCGGCGCCGTTCACCTGCGGGCCATGATGACGATGGCCCGGAATACCGCCTGGAGCAAGGAGGGCCGGCTGGATCTGCCCCACGGGGTCACCGCCCGGTACTGCCGGGGGTGGCTCCTCCTGGAGACCCGGCCCCAGCCCCTGAGCGAGGTGCAGCCGCTGCCCGGGCAGTCCTTCCGCTGGGGGGACTACACCCTGACGCTGCTGGATCTCCCCAGCGGGGAGGGCCTTGCCCTGCGGCCGCCTGCGGCCGGGGAGGTCCTCACCGTGGCCCCGGTGATTGCCGGGGAACGGCTGGCTCTGCCGGGGAGCCGCGGAAGCCGCAGCGTGAAGCGGCTGTGCCTGGACCGGGGGATTTCCCTCCGCCAGCGGGACCGGCTTCCCGCCGTGTATGTGGGCGGGCGCCTGGCGGCTGTGTGGCGGCTGGGCGTGGACATGGAATTTCTGCCGGGAGGCGTCCCCTGCCGGTTTATTCAAATCAGAGAGAACAAAGAGGGAGGGCATCCATGAAAAGCGAGATGGAGCAGGACCTTTTCAAGGTCCTGGTGACGGAGGAGCAGCTCAAACGCCGCATCGCGGAGCTGGGCGGCGCGCTCTATGAACGGTTTGCGGGAAAAAATCCGCTGTTCCTGGGGGTTCTGAAGGGCTCCTTTGTCTTTATGGCGGACCTGGTCCGGGCCTGCCAGCTCAAAAGCGATGTGGAGTTCATCGCCGTCAGCTCCTATGAAAATGCCACCGTCTCCTCCGGGCGGGTCCACATCAACCATGACATTCAGCAGGATATCTCCGGGCGGCACCTGATCATTGTGGAGGATATTCTGGACTCCGGCAACACCCTGGCCTTCCTGAAGGACTATTTTCTGACCAAGGGCGCCGCCTCCATCACCATCGTGACGCTGCTCGACAAGCCCGCCCGCCGCACCAAGGCGGTCACTGCGGACCTTGTGGGCTTCACGGTGCCGGACGAGTTCGTGGTGGGCTACGGCCTGGATTATGCCCAGGCCTACCGCAACATTCCCTATATCGGCGTTTTGAAGCCGGAGGTCTACGCCGGCCAGTAAGGCCGCCCCGGCGCGAAAGCGCATCGCCAGATCCCTCACGCGTAATCTCGAAACGGCCCCTTCCGGTGCGGACAAAGGGCGCGGGAAAGGCGTGGAGGTCTCGGCGCATCCGTTTCAGCCGCGCGGCGGCTTCATGAAACTGTCCCTGAAGGAGGGTCTCTTTTGTCAAGACAACATCGTGCATCCAACCTTACCTTCCTGCTGCTGGCACTGGTCATTTTCCTGTGCATGAACTGGATCTGGCGATTGAACCGGCAGTCGGAGGAATTGGTCTATTCCGAAGTGGTCCAGCTCTTTGAGCAGGAGAAGGTCTCTTCCTTCTCCTTTTCCGACGGCAATACCCTCACGCTGACGCTGCGGGATCAGCCGGAGGGACAGGTCCAGTACCACATCTACGATTTTTCTCTCTTTTACAGCGACCTCAACGACCTGGTCCGGGACCAGAAGGCCAGGGGGGTCATCACCTCCTACAACTATCCCCCGCCGGAGACCACCAACTGGCTGGAGCTGCTCCTGCCCTGGATTCTCACGGCGCTGGTGCTGGGGGCCCTCTTCTACTTCATGGTGGTCCGCACCCAGGGCGGCGGCATGGGGCCGGACCGGATGGCCAAATTCGGCGCCGCCCGGACCCGGATGCTCTCGGACCAGGATAAGAAAGTCACCTTTGACGATGTGGCCGGCGCCGACGAGGAGAAGGAGGAGCTCCAGGAGATTGTGGAGTTCCTCAAGGACCCCAAGCAGTTCATCTCCCTGGGGGCGCGGATTCCCAAGGGCGTGCTGCTGGTGGGCCCTCCGGGCACCGGCAAGACGCTGCTTGCCAAGGCCGTGGCGGGGGAGGCCGGCGTGGGCTTCCTCTCCATCTCCGGCTCGGACTTTGTGGAGCTGTATGTGGGCGTGGGCGCCAGCCGGGTCCGGGACCTCTTTGAGCAGGCGAAAAAGAACTCTCCCGCCATCGTATTCATTGATGAGATCGACGCCGTGGGCCGTCAGCGGGGCACCGGTCTTGGCGGCGGGCACGACGAGCGGGAGCAGACCCTCAACCAGCTGCTGGTGGAGATGGACGGCTTTGCCTCCAACGAGGGGGTGGTGGTCCTGGCCGCCACCAACCGCGCGGATGTGCTGGACCCCGCCCTCCTGCGGCCCGGCCGCTTTGACCGGCAGATCTATGTGGGATTGCCGGACATCAAGGGCCGGGAGGAGATTTTGAAGGTCCATGCCAAGGGCAAGCCTCTGGCGGAGGATGTGGACCTGAGGAAGCTGGCCCAGGGAACTGCCGGCTTCACCGGCGCGGACCTGGAAAACCTCATCAACGAGGGGGCGCTGCTGGCGGGGCGCAAGCACCAGCGCTTCATCACCATGGAGGACTTGCAGGCCGCGGAGATCAAGGTCATCGCCGGACCGGAGAAGCACAGCCGGGTGATTCCGGAGCACGAGCGGCGGCTCACCGCCTGGCACGAGGCGGGCCACGCCGTGGTGATGCACGCCCTGCCCGATCAGGACCCGGTGAGCCAGATCACCATCGTCCCCCGGGGACGGGCCGGCGGCATGACCATCTCGCTGCCGGAGGAGGACCGCTCCTATCTCTCCAAGCGGTATATGGAGGATCAGATCACGGCCCTGCTGGGGGGCCGGGTGGCGGAGAAGCTGTGCCTGGGAGATATCTCCACTGGCGCCAGCAACGACATTCAGCGGGCCTCGGCCATCGCCCGGAAGATGGTGGCCAGCTACGGCATGAGCGAGCGCCTTGGCACCGTGGCCTTTGACTCCGGCCACGACGAGGTGTTCATCGGCCGGACCATGACCCAGGGCCGCAGCTATTCCGAATCCGTGGCGGCTCAGATCGACGAGGAGGTAAAAGCCCTGGTGGGCCGCGCCTACCAGCGCTGTGAGGCCATTCTCACCGAGCGGCGGGAGCAGCTGGACGCGGTGGCCGCGTATCTCCTGGACCACGAGACCATGGGACGGGAGGCGTTTTTGGCCGTGGTGGAGCCCGGGGCGGCAGATTGATTTTGTGGGGACGGCAGATGCCGTCCCCTCGGCGCTTCTATCTGGAAATCCGCGGCGCTCCGATCTCCCCGGCAGCCGCAGGGCTTTCCCGGCGCCCCTCTCAATGCCTGTTGACAGGCTGTAGGATGGCTGCCGCCATTTCCCTGTTCAGCAAAATCACGAAAATCCCTGTACGCCGGACGGAAACAGCTTCCAGATGGAAACTGCTTCCACAGCGGCATTTGTCTATCTCCCGCGGACAAATTTTAGGAAATTTCTGAATTCACCTTATAAAAAGCATGGAATCCGGAAAATCTTTCTGTGAAATATTCATCTTGCCAAATTACGTAAAACCACGTAAAATGTTTCCTACATAAGGGACAACTGTCTGTCCCAGTCAAACAGGAGGATTGATGAACATGAAAAAGTTTTGGGCACTCATGCTGTCTCTGGCCATGGCGCTGAGCCTTGCGGCCTGCGGCGGCGATTCCGGCAGCTCTGACGGCGACGCCGCCAACGACGCCGAGGGTTCTGGCGACAAGGTGGTGCGCATCGGCGTGTTCGAGCCCGCCACCGGCGACTCCGGCCCTGGCGGCAAGCAGGAGATGCTGGGCATGCAGTACGCCAATCAGGAGACTCCCACCGTGGACATCGGCGGCGAGACCTATACGGTGGAGCTGGTCTACGCCGACAACGGCTCCGACTCCTCCAAGGCTATCACCGCCGCCAGCGAGCTGGTGAGCAAGGACGTCTCCCTGGTGCTGGGCTCCTATGGCTCGGGCGTCTCCATCGCCGCCGGCCCCACCTTTGACGAGGCCGGCCTTGCCGCCATCGGCGTGACCTGCACCAACCCCCAGGTGACTGCCGGCAACGACTACTACTTCCGCATCTGCTTCCTGGACCCCTTCCAGGGCACGGTCCTTGCAAACTTCGCGCAGGAGAAGTTCTCCGCTAAGAAGGCGTATCTCCTGGGCGAGCTGGGCAACGAGTATGATCAGGGCCTGATCACCTACTTCGAGCAGGCCTTTGACGGCGAGGTGGTCAAGGACTCCTTCCCCACCAACACCTCCGACTTCACCACCTATCTCAACAAGGCCAAGAGCGAGGGCTGCGACGTGATTTTCTGCCCCGTCTCCATCGCCTACTCCACCCAGATCGTGAAGCTGGCCGCCTCCATGGGCCTGGAGACCCCCATCCTGGGCTCCGACACCCTGGACAGCAACATGGTGCTGGAGGCCGCGGCCGGCTCCAACGTGCAGCTCTACGTCTCCACCTTCTACCAGGAGGGCGGCTCTCCGGAGTTCGACGAGGGCATCAAGGCCTGGCTGAATGAGGACGCCACCGCCATGACCAACAACGGCGGCAACGACACCATCGCCGCCGTCACCGCCATGGGCTACGACGTCTACTATGTGGCGCTGGAGGCCCTGAAGGCCGCCGGCTCCACGGACCCCGCCGCTGTGAAGGCCGCTCTGCCCTCTGTCACCTATACCGGCGTCTCCGGCGAGATCGCCTTTGACGACCAGGGCGACGCCATCCGCGACACCGCCTATATCAAGACCGCGGACAACGCAAACGCGGCCTGGACTCTGGAAACGGTGCAGACCGTCGGCTGATTCCTGACGAGCATGTACGTCTGGCGGAGGGACGTTCCTCCGCCAGACGCGCTTTCCCAGGGCCGCCTCGAAAGCGGCCGACGTTCTCCGGCCCTTTTCGCGACGGTCCCAAGCTGTAAACTGATTTGAAAGAAAGGGGAGGGTTTTCTGTGCAATACGGCCTTTCCATCCTGCTCTCGGGCATCTCTCTGGGCGGACAATACGCCCTGATCGCTATTGGCTATACGCTGGTATACGGCATTTTGCGCCTGATCAACTTCGCCCACGGCGACGTATTTATGGCCGCGGGCCTGATCATGGTCTATCTCAGCGCCAGCCTGCCGCTGCCCGTCGCCCTGCCGCTGATGGTGGTGCTGGTGGTGGCCCTGGGCTTTTTCATCGAGCGGTGCGCCTATAAGCCCCTGCGCTCCGCCCCCCGGATGAGCGTGATGATCTCCGCCATCGGCGTGAGCTATCTTCTGCAAAACTTCGCCACCTATATCACCGGCGGCCTTCCTCAGATGTACCCGGCCATCCCCGGGCTTTCCAGCCAGGTGACGATTGCCGGCGTCTCCACCAAATGGGTGACGGTGGTCACGCCGGTGCTGGTGGTGGTGCTGGTGGTGGCGCTGACCCAGCTCATCAACCACACCAAGATCGGCATGGCCATGCGGGCCGCGTCCCGGGACTTTGAGACCGCCCAGCTCATGGGTATCAAGATCAACAGCGTGATTTCCTTCACGTTCATCATCGGCTCGTTCCTGGCAGCGGTGGGGTCCCTGCTCTACTTCACCAACTACCAGTCCATCGTGCCCCTCTCCGGCGCGCTGCCGGGCCTCAGGGCGTTCGTGGCGGCGGTGTTCGGCGGCATCGGGTCCATCCCCGGCGCGGTGGTGGGCGCCTTTTTGATCGGCATCTCCGAGAGCGTTATCAAGGGCTCCAGCTGGTCCGTCTTCTCCGACGCCTTCACCTTTGCCCTGCTGATCGTGATTCTGGTGGTGAAGCCCACCGGCCTCTTCGGTGAGAAGATCACCGACAAAGTGTAAGGGAGGGGTAACTGTGCAGAAGAAACAAAAGCGGAGCACCTGGGTCATCCTCCTTTGCGCCGCGGCGCTGCTGGCGCTGGTGATCCTTCTGGAAAACACCATGAAGCCCACCCACATGCTCTTCACCGTGCTGAAAAAGGGCGCGGTCTATGCGGTGGTGGCCTCCTCCATGAACCTGCTCAACGGCTTTACGGGCCTTTTCTCCCTGGGCCAGGCGGGCTTCATGCTGCTGGGCGCCTACACCTACGCGATTTTAACGATTCCCACAGCGGCCCGGGAGAGCGTCTACTATATCTACCAGGGCTCCGCCGTGAACTTCTCCCTGCCGGAGCTCTTCGGCGGCGGCGCGGCGGGACTGGTGCTGGGCGTGCTGGCGGCGCTGGTGCTGGCGGGCTTCGTGGCCGCCGTCGTTGCGTGGCTGATCGGCCTGCCGGTGCTGCGGCTCAAGTCCGATTATCTCGCCATTGCCACGCTGGGCTTTGGTGAAATTGTCCGGGCCATTCTCCAGTGGGACAAATTGGGCCCCGTCACCAACGGCGCCAACGCCCTCAAGAGCTTTCCCACCTTCTCCAGCTTCAACATTGAGCTGCCGGGCTTCTCCCTGCGGCTTTCCACCTTCGTGCCGTTCCTGCTGGGGGCGGTGTGCATCGGCGTGATTCTGCTGCTCATCAACTCCACCTACGGCCGGGCCTTCAAGGCCGTGCGGGACGACGAGGTGGCGGCGGAGGCCATGGGCATCAATCTCTCCCGCCACAAGCGGCTGGCGTTTTGCATCAGCTCCTTCTTCGCCGGGGTGGGCGGCGGCATGTTCGCCATGTTCGCCAACCAGGCCCAGGCCAAGACCTTTACCACCGCCATGACCTATGAAATTCTGTTGATTGTGGTCATCGGCGGCATTGGCTCCATCTCCGGCAGCTGCATCGCGGCATTTTTGTATGTGGCCGCCAGCGAGTGGTGGCTGCGGTTCCTGGACACCAGCGTGACCTTCACCTCCCCCACAGACCCCCGGCGGATTGCTTTCATCGCTGTGTTTTCCGTGGTGGTGCTGGGCGGCGGGCTGCTTCTCATCCTGCGGGAGCAGCGCCATGAGAAAAAACGGTGGAAACAGATCGCGGCGGCCGTGGTGGCCCTGGCCCTGATGGGGTGGCTGATCTCGTACCTCATGAGCGGGTCCATGGCCATGCCCTTCCTGCGCAACGGCTTCCGGATGGTGGCCTTCTCCCTGGTGATCATGATTGTGGTGCTGTTCTTCCGCCAGGGTCTCATGGGCGACAAGGAGCTGCCGGACCTGTTCAAGCGCCGTCGGAAGGAGGCTCACCAATGAGCGAGCAAGTGCTGAAGATTGAAAACGTCACCATGCAGTTCGGCGGCGTGGTGGCGGTGGATAACCTGAACCTGGAGATCAACCAGGGGGAGATCGTGGCCCTGATCGGTCCCAACGGCGCGGGCAAGACCACGGCGTTCAACGTGGTCACCGGCGTGTACCAGCCCTCCAACGGGGCGGTGTGGTTCCAGGAGAAGAAGATCATTGAGAACTATCCCCAGGGCAAGATGAAAAAGCTCTACAAGGGCCAGCACGCGGGGGAGTACACCCACGCCCTCTCTCCCACGCCGGACAAAATCACCCAGATGGGCATGGCCCGCACGTTCCAGAATATCCGGCTTTGGAAGTCCCAGACGGTGTTTGACAACGTGCTGATTGCCAAGCACTGCCGCAGCACCAGCAACGTCTTCTCCGCCGCCTTCCGGCTGAACTATAAGGAGGAGGCCGCCCAGCGCCGCCATGTGGAGGAGCTGTTGGAGATTGTGGGCCTTGCGGATGTGAAGGACGATCTTGCAACGTCCCTTCCCTACGGCAAGCAGCGCCGGCTGGAGATTGCCCGGGCGCTGGCCACAAATCCGCGGCTTTTGCTGCTGGATGAGCCGGCAGCGGGCATGAACCCCCAGGAGACCGACGAGCTGACGGCCTTCATTGGGGAGATCCGGGACCAGTTCCACCTGACGGTCTTTTTGATCGAGCACCACATGAATCTGGTCATGGGGATTTCCGACCGCATCTATGTGCTGGACTTCGGCGAGCTGATCGCCCAGGGGACCCCGGCGGAGATTCAGAACAATCAGCGCGTGATCGACGCGTATCTGGGGGTGGCGGAGGATGCTTAAGATTGAACATCTGCAGGTGGCCTACGGCGGCATCCAGGCCCTGCGGGGCATCTCTCTGGAGGTGCCGGACGGTAAAATCGTGACGCTGATCGGCGCCAACGGCGCGGGCAAGTCCACCACCCTGCGGACCATCACGGGCCTGGTGAAGGCCCAGTCCGGCTCCATTCAGTGGAACGGCGAGGAGCTGTTGGGCAAGTCCATCGACCGGATCATCAGCGCCGGCATTGCCCTGAGCCCCGAGGGGCGGCGGGTGTTTGCCGACATGACGGTGCTGGAAAACCTGAAAATTGGCGCGTATTTGCGCCGTGACAAGGCAGAGGTTGAAAAGGACGTGGAGTGGGTATACACCCTCTTTCCACGGCTGCAGGAGCGGAGCTGGCAGCTGGCGGGCACGCTCTCCGGCGGCGAGCAGCAGATGCTGGCCGTGGGCCGGGCACTGATGAGCCGTCCGAAGCTGATGATGCTGGATGAGCCGTCCCTGGGCCTTGCGCCCCTGGTGGTGCAGGATATCTTCAAGATCATCCAGGAGATCAACCGCCAGGGCGTGACGGTGCTGCTGGTGGAGCAGAACGCCAACATGGCCCTGAAGATCGCGGACCTTGCGTACGTGCTGGAGACGGGCAATATCACCATGCGGGGCACCGGCGCGGAGCTGCTGGCGGACGAGCGGGTGAAAGAGGCGTACCTGGGCAAAAACGGATAAAAAGAGAGAGGCAGATGCCTCTCTCTTTTTTTAGAAGCTGGGCGCTTCGCTCTTCGGCCCGGAGACCGGAAACATGGTGTCCAAGACCTCCTGTTCGCGGATGCCTCCCAGGTAGTTTTGCAGGGGGAGCCCTCTCAGCGCCTGCGCCACATCCGCGCGCTGGAAAAGACGCCCCCGCAGCGCCGCCTCCAGGGGCGCTGGCGGGCACAGGGACAGAAAATCCCCGTAGAAGCGCGCCGCGGTGATCCGCCCGTTTTCTGCCTGAACCCGGACTTCCAAAAGCCCGCCGTCCCATCTATGACGGTTGGCAAAGGAAAACCGGGGCGTCCGGCCGAAGGTCCACTCCCAGGCGTCGTACTTCTCCGCTTTCAATCGGAGTACCTGCTGGTGTTCCGCTTCCGTCAGGCTGCCGCTCTGGAGCGCCTCCCCGCCCAGGGAACCCTTCAGATACTCCCAGAAGTCGGGCAGCGTCATATCCGTCCGCAGAAATTCCCGGATATTCCCCACGCGGGAGCGCACAGACTTCGTGCTCTTGGATTGAAATTTGGAGGCGTCCACCCGCAGCGCCCCGGCGATCATCTCCGGGTCGGAGTCAAACAGCAGCGTACCATGATGCAGAATTCTCTTTCCCAAAAGTCTCTGGGCCGTGCCGGAAACCTTGCGCCCCTCCACCAGAATATCGTTGCGCCCGGATGCCTCCGCGGCCATTCCCAGCCCCCGCAGCGCTTCCACCACCGGCCTGGTAAATTGTTGATAGGTGATGGCCCCGGCGTTTTCCACATCCGTCATCCAGGAATAGTTCAAATTTCCAAGATCGTGGTATACCGCGCCTCCGCCGGTCATTCTGCGCACCACCCGAATTCCGTGGGCTTCCACAAAGGCGTGGTTGATCTCCTCCTCGGCGTTCTGGTTCTGCCCGATCACAACCGCGTGGTCATTCTGCCACAGGAGAAGGGTATTTCCCTCTCTGCGGTTTTGCAGGACAACCTCCTCAAACGCCAGGTTATAAGCCGGGTCCGTACTCCCTGTCTCCAGATAAAGCGTATCTGCTGCCATAGTGCCTCCCTCTGCCGCCAGCGGGCTCTCGCCTTTCTGTCAGAAATCCGTCAGCTCCGCGGGCCGTTTTTCCAGGAAGGCCGTCATTCCCTCCCGCTTGTCGTGGGTGGAAAAGGTGAAGCCAAAGGCGTCCGCCTCCATTTTCAGCCCGTTGCTCAAATCCATGTCCTGGCCGGCGTTGATGACGCTCTTGGCAAGGCTCACCGCATAGCTGCCCTTGCTGAGAATCTTTTCCGCCGTCTTGCGGCAGGCGTCCATCAGCTCCCCGGCCGGAACCACCTGGTTGGCAAGGCCGATCCGATATGCCTCCTGCGCATCAATCCGGTCACAGGTGAAGATCAGCTCCTTGGCCCGTCCCTTGCCGATCAGCCTGGCCAGCCGCTGGGTGCCGCCAAAGCCGGGGATGATGCCAAGGCCGCACTCCGGCTGGCCGAACACGGCGTTGTCCGCGGCAATGCGAATGTCGCAGCTCATGCTGATTTCGCACCCGCCGCCCAGCGCGTAGCCGTTGACCGCGGCAATCGTCACCTGGGGCATATTCTCCAGCTTGTTGAACGTCTCCATGGCCAAAAGGGCCATCGCGCGGCCCTCGGCGGGGGTGGCGTCCACCATCTCAGAGATGTCCGCGCCGGCCACAAAGGCCTTGCCGCCGGCGCCAGTGAGGATCACAACCCGCACATCCTTTCGCTCTTCCAGACCGGCAAAGCACTCCCTCAGCTCGGTCAGCGTCTGTGTGTTCAGGGCGTTGAGAGCCTTGGGACGGTTGATGGTCACAGTTGCAATCTGGTCAAAAACCTCTAAAGTCACACAATTCATGGAAAACTCCTCCTGTTGTCTGCTGATCAATTCTTCCATGGGTCTCTCTCGGCGCCGGGCCTCCGGCGGCCGAGACGAGGCTCAGGGCATGGTTCTCCTCTCCTGCCGGGCGAGGGCCTGTTTCAGCTCCGTGACAAAGCGGCCGTGAAACCAGCAGTCAAAATAGCAGACCCTGGTCATGATCTCCCGGTCCATCCAGATCACAGTAGACGGGACCTGTGCGGTCAGACACCTCCCGCCTCCAGCCGCCGAAAGCCCAAAGAGCTCTCCCGGCCGGACCGCTTCTCCGTCTGCCGTGTGGAGCCTGCCGGAGAGGAGATAGCCCAGCCTGCCGCGGCTCTCCCGCCGCTCTCCGGCTCCAAGGTTCTCCGCCTCCATGTCAAAGCAGGCTTCAAACGTCTCAAAGCCCTCCTCCGGGAGCCAGGCAAACAGCGGATGCTCCCGCATCTCCTTGGTTGGAAGACGCATGCCCGCCCTCACCTCCATGGTTCGATTCCATCCAGCATCTGCCCTGGCTCCATCAGAGCCGTCAGGCGAAAGGGATTGCTTCGGGCCAGCTCTTTTTCCGCCACGGCCCGCAGCCCGGTGACGTCGTCCCGCTGGAATGGCAGGTGATACAGCACCACCTGCTCCGGCATGATCTGTTCCAGCAGGCGCCGCCCGTCCGGATGCAGGAGAAAGAGCGGTGTGATGAACACCGCCGTCAAAGGCCCCAGCGCCAAAAACCGCTCCCGGTTCTCCGGACTCCAGTCCGCATCCGCAGCGAACAGCAGCCGCACTCTGCCTATGGACAGCAGCACGGCGCAGTGCCTTACCGCCGCGTAGGTCTGAACGTCCAGATGGCGGGTGGGGACATAGGTGGCGGCGCAGTCATCCCACAGAGGGATGGAAAGCGCCTGCTCTTTCTCCGGGGAGAGCTCATGGAGCACCCCCTGTTCCGCGGCCTTGGGCAGCGGCCGCCGGTCCTCCAGAAACGACGCGGGGTCCGCTCCGGCCCGGGGGACATAGATTCCCCGCACGCGGTTGTTGCGTGCGTACTCGTCGGTATATGCAGCGTCAAAGTGGTCCGTATGCCGGTGGGTAAACAGCAGGAAGTCCACATCCCGGTAGGGGCTGTCCATCCCAAACACCGCCCGCTGCACTTCCTTCAGCGGCGGGGAGAAAAAACGGTTCTTTCCGTAAATCCCGTCCACCAGCACCCGCCGGCCGCCGAAGCTGACCAGCACGCCGGAGTTTGCCGCCAGCTGTATGTGTCCCACGGCTCAGAGCTGGAGGGGAGTAAAGACCGGCACGCCCCGCTCCGGGTCTATGGCGCGGCTCATGTTGATATGGTCCAGCTCCCCGATGACCATTTCCACGGTGGTCAAAACGCGGTTGCCCTCTTTGAAGTGCCCGCCGAATGCCGCTCCGGACTCGTCAGCAAAGGCGGCATGCACATGCAGGGAGATTTTGCCGTCCTGCTCTGTGCAGATGATGCCGCCCATGGAGATCAGCTCGATGGGGCAGGGCAGCTCGATGGGGTCGCCGTAGCCGTACAGCCCCGGCTTGCCGGGCAGCTCCTCCGGGTCGAAGAAGCTGCACCCCTGTAAGCTGCCAATGGCGGAGAGGATGACGCCGTGGCCGATGCCGTGATCCTCGCAGAACTTCTGAAGGCCCAGCATCACATCCTCGCCGGGCTCAAAGCGGAGGGCATACAGATTCTTGAATGTACCTTTTGCAGATTTCATCGCGGCCTCCTTCAAGCGTGAACCACGCGTCCCAGGGCGTCCAGGCAGGCCTCCCGGATGGCCTCCGCCACGGCCGGGTGGGGATAGATGGCGCACTCCACGTCCTCCAGCAAAAGCTCCGAGGCGATCATCTGCGTTCCCAGCGCCACCAGCTCCGAGGCGCAGGGCCCCATCATGTGCAGACCCAGAATCGCGTGGTGCTCCCGGTCTGCCACCACGGTCACAAAGCCCTGGTTCTTTCCCATAGCCAGGGACTTGCCGTTGCCCGCGAGGCTGAACGTGCCGGTTACAACGTCCATGCCCGCTCTTTCCGCCTCCTCCCGGGTCATCCCTACGGAGGCCACCTCCTTGTCCACGAACACCACCTTGGGCACCGCGTTCAGCCGCAGCTCCCGGTCTATGCCGGCCATGTTCTCCACGGCCACCACGCCGCCCTCAGAGGCGGTGTGTGCCAGCATGCCCTGGCCCGTGATGTCGCCGGCCGCATAGATGCCGGGGACAGAGGTGCGCATGTGGGAATCCACCTGGATGAAGCCCCGCTCCATCCGGATGCCCAGCTCCTCGCAGCCAAGGCCGGCGCTGTTGGCCTTGCGGCCGGTGGACACCAGCACATACTCCGCCGAAACAGTGCCCTCCGCGCCGTTCTTTTCAAAAACAACCGCCTGTTCCATCCCCTGATCGCAGACAGATTTTACCATGGCGCCCAGCTCCACCTGGATGCCGGCGTCTGTGAACTGCCGCGCAACGGCGTCCGCCAGGGAGCGGTCCATGCCGCCGAGAAGATGGGGCAGCATCTCCACCACGGTGATTTTGCACCCAAAGGCCGCCAGAATGCTGGCAAACTCGCAGCCGATCACGCCGCCGCCGATAATCACCATGCTCTTTGGCAGGGTCTTCAGAGCCAGTAGCTGGGTGCTGTCAATCACCCGCTCGCCCTTGAGCCCGGGAATGGGCGGCGCCGCGTTGGAAGATCCGGTGGCAATCAGGATGTTTCGGGTCCTGTAGACCTTGCCGCCGAGCTTCACCTCACTGGCGGAGAGGAGCTTTGCCTCTCCCGGAAGGAAATCCACCTTGTTTTTTTTCAGCAGGTAGCCAACGCCGTTTACCAGCTGCTTCACCACGCCGTCCTTCCGGCGCATCACCGCCGGGAAATCCACCCCGGTCAGCGCGGAGCCGATGCCGTACCGGGCGGATTCCCGCACGGTGTTGGCCACCTCCGCGCTCTGAAAGAGCGTCTTGGTGGGGATGCAGCCCACGTTCAGGCAGGTGCCGCCCAGATGCTCTTTTTCCATCACGGCGGTGGTCATCCCCAGCTGGGCCGCCCGAATGGCCGCCACATAGCCGCCGGGTCCGCCGCCGATCACAATCAGATCATACCTGTTCTCTGCCATATCAAACGCCCTCACTGTGCCAAAAAGAGCTCGGGGGTTTCCAGATACTCTTTCATGGTCTTTAAGATGCTGCCGATTTCGCCGCCGTCAAAAACCCGGTGGTCATAGGTGACGGAGAGGCACATCATGGTGCGCACGCAGATCTGCCCCTGATAGACCACGGGCTTTTCAACCGCCCGGCCAAAGCCCATGATGCAGGACTGGGGCGCAGGCAGAATGGGGTTGAAGTTATCCACCGGAAAGACCCCCATGTTGGTCAGGGTGAAGGTGCCATCCCGCTGGTCGTCGGCGGTAAGCCGTTTCTCCCGGGCCTTGACCACAATCTCCCGCAGGGCGCGGCTGAGCTCCACCAGAGACATCTGGTCGGCATCCCGCACCACGGGGGAGGTCAGGCCGTAATCCGTGGCCACCGCCACACTGAGATTCACGTAGGGGAAGGTGAGGATCTCCTGGTCGGTATAGCTGGCGTTGGCCAGGGGATGGGTCTTGAGCATCTTCACCGCCGCGTAGGAGAGGAGATCGTTCAAAGTTACCCTTGTCCCCAGAAGCTTCTCGTTTTCCACCAGCCGCCGGCGCATGGCCGCCAGCTCCGTGACGTCCACCTCGACGGAGTCGGAGGTCTGGGCCATGGTGTGCAGGCTGTTGAACATGTTTCGGGCAATGGCCTTGCGGATCGGCGTAAGAGGGATGCGGACCGGCTCCCGGGACTTGGCGCCGGCCGCGCTCTGCACGGCAGGCTGGCAGCTGTCCACATCTCTTGCCACAATCCGTCCGCCCGGGCCGGTGCCGGTTATCAAAGAGAGGTCAATCCCCGCCTTCTCCGCCTTTTTGCGGGCCAAAGGCGATGCGATGATCCTGCCTCCGGCGGCTTTCCGGACCGTGGGGGCCGGGGCCGCCTGGGGTGCGGCGGGAGACTGGGGGGCCGCCTGGGGTGCAGCGGAGGCCGTGCAGACGGCCTGGTACTGGGCCTCGTCCGCAGCCAGATACGCGATCACACCGCCCACGGGCACTGTGTCGCCCTCTCCGGCCACCAGATGGATTTTTCCGTCCGCAGGGCTTTCAAAGGGCATGGTGGTTTTTTCGCTCTCAATCTCCGCCAGAACCTGACCCTTTTTCACCTGCTCCCCCTCGGAGACCTGCCACTGATCCAGGGTGTTCTCCGTGTTGGTCAGGCCGGTCTTTGGCATCAGGACGCTCTCCGCCTGCACCGCAGCCGCAGGAACGGCAGGCGCGGCGGCGGCACAGAGGCTCTCATACTCCGCCTGGTCTGCGGCAAGGTGCGCGATCACGCCGCCCACGGGCACCGTGTCGCCCTCCCCGGCCACCAGATGGATGATGCCGTCCTCCGGGCTCTCAAAGGGCATGGTGGTTTTCTCGCTCTCAATTTCCGCCAGAACCTGACCCTTTTTTACCTGCTCTCCCTCGGAGACCTGCCACTTGTCCAGGGCGTTCTCCGTGTTAGTCAGGCCGGTCTTTGGCATGACAATTTCCATACTCATATCTCTTTGCCTCCGGCCGAAACAGCCTTTGGCATATGCCTCCTCACTTTTTGATCATCACTCAGAAGAGCGCCTTTACAGCCGCCGCAATCTTCTCCGGATTCGGAACCGCCCGGGCCTCCAGGCCCAGGTTATAGGGCAGGGGCACATCCAAAGAGGCAACGCGCTTGATGGGGGCGTCCAGCTCGTCAAAAAGCTCCTCCTGAATCATGGCCGCCCACTCCGCGCCAAGGCCCCCGCGGAGGTTGCTCTCCTCCACAATGACGCAGCGGTGGGTCTTGGAAATGGACTGATAGGCCGTCTCCTTGTCAAAGGGCAGCAGGGTCCTGGGGTCCACGACCTCACAGCTGATGCCCTCCGCCGCCAGCTTCTGCGCGGCCTCCAGCGCCTTTTGAACCATCAGGCCCACGGCGAGGATCGTCACATCGCCGCCCTCCCGCTTGATGTCGGCCTTGCCGATGGGCAGCACATACTCCTCGTCGGGAATCTCCATCTTCGTCTTATAGAGCTGCTTGTGCTCAAAGAACAAAACCGGGTTGTCGCTGCGGATCGCGGCCTTCAAAAGGCCCTTGGCGTCATAGACGTTGGAGGGGGTGATGATGGTCAGGCCGGGCGCGTGGTTGAAAAGGCACTCAAAGATATTGGAGTGCTCGGCGCCCGCGCCGAAGGAGTAGCCGCCGGCGCAGCGCACCACCAGGGGCAGCTTGTAATCCTCGCCATGCAGATACCGCCACTTTCCGCAGGAGTGGAACAGCTCGTTGAAGGCCACCAGCTGGAAGTCCGAATACATCAGCTCCACGCAGGGCCGCAGGCCCGTCATGGCCGCGCCGATGGCGCTGCCCACAATGGCGCCCTCGGAAATGGGGGTGCTGATGCAGCGCTTGGGGCCAAACTCCTCCAGAATCCCCTTGGTGGCGCAGAAGATACCGCCCATCTCCGCAACATCCTCGCCGTAGACCAGGACCGTATCATCACGGCGCATCTCCTCGCTGATGGCAGCGCTGATGGCCTGTGCAAAACTTTCTTTCATGAAGAGTTCCTCCGTTATATGATTGTGAATGTCCACATCAGGCGTACAGACCGTCAAAAATGTGGTCGGGGTCCGGTTCGGGGCTGTTTTCCGCGAATTCCACCGCCTGCTCCAGCTCTAGAGCAATCTCTTTGCGCATAAGCTCGATGTCCTCCTGGGTCAAAACGCCGTTGTCCAGCACATACTTCTCCAGATTGGCCAGGCAGTCCTTTTTGACCTCCTCTTCCGTCACGGCCTTGTCCCGGTAGGCGCACTGGTCGCCCTCAAAGTGGCCCCGCCAGCGGTAACACTTGATCTCCAGGACGGCGGGTCCCTTTCCGGCGCGGATATCGTCGGTCAGCTCTTTGGCCGCCTCATAGATCGCCAGGGGATCGTCGCCCTGGACAACCCTGGCGGGCATGCCATAGCCGGCGGCGCGGTCCGCAGCGGGATTCGGAACCGGGATCGTGTTGGCGTGGTTGGCGGAGATGGCGTACTGGTTGTCATCGCAGATGAACAGAACCGGCAGCTTCCAAATGGCGGCCAGGTTCATGGCCTCGTGGACGTTGCCGCGGCTGTGGGTGCCGTCGCCGTTGTAGCAGTAAACGATACGGCCGTTTTCTAAGTACTTGGCAGAGAGCCCTGCGCCGATTGCCACCTCGGTGTCTACGCCCAGGGAGCCGGCGGTGCCGATGCAGCCCTTGTCCAGACGGGCGATGTGGTTCACGCCGCCCCGCCCATGGGAGGTGCCGGTCTGCTTGCCCAGGATCTCTGCAAACATTTCGTTGAAGGTAACGCCCACGGCATGGGCGGCGGCAACCACCCGGTGTGTATGCTTATAGTAGTCCCCCTCGCGGCGGGTCATCAGCGGCGCCACATAGGCGGCCTCCTCGCCAACCCCGCTGTGGATGTGGCCGGGCACCTTGCCCAGCGCGTAAATCTCCACCAGCTTCTCCTCCGCCATGCGGACGCTGAGAAGCTCCTGATACAGCTCTGTCACCAATTCTTTGGAATATTTCATCATACTCTCCTATCAACGCAGTCGAAATTCACAGGGCCGCGCCTGTCAGTCCATCCGCAGGCCGCCGTCGGCGTTTCCAATCTCGCCGGTTACAAAGCTTGCAAGGTCGGAGGCATAGAACAAAATGAGGTTGGCAATCTCCTGCGGGTCGGCGGGCCGGCCCAGGGGAATCTGGCTGAGAATCCGGTTGTGCCGGTCCTGATCCATGCCGGCGGTGATGGCCGTCTTGGTGTAGGCGGGGCACACGCCGCAGCAGGCCACGTTGTAGGGGCCGCCCTCCTTGGCAACCGCCTTGATGAGGCTGTTGACGCCGCCCTTGGAGGCCGCGTACACGCTGGTGCCCAGCAGTCCGCCGCCCACCTGGGCCGCCACGGAGGAGACCACCACGATCCGGCCGTAGCTGTGCTCTTTCATGTTGGTGAACACGCTCTGGATGCTGGCAAACACGCCGGTGAGGTTGATGGCAACCACGCGGTCCCACTCCGCCTGGGTCACATCCTCAAACTTGGAGGTGCTGACAATGCCGGCCACGCAGATCAGGCCGTGAATCTGCCCGAACTTCTGCACCAGGGCGCCGAACTTCTCCCGAATCTCTGCGGGATTGCTCAGGTCCACGGCGGCCACCGTGACTTTGTCCTCACCGTACTTCTCCTGGTACTTCCGGGCCCCGGCCTCATTGATGTCCACAATGACGGCGTGGCCGCCGCCGGATACAATGCCGTCCACCACGGCGCCGCCAATGCCGCCGGCACCGCCTGTCACAATGTAGTTCTTACCGCTGTAATCCATGGAAACCATCGTTTAAAACTCCTTTATGTCAAAAATTCGTCAATCTTGCTGTTGAAACCCCGGACCGCCAGAATCCTGCCGGGTGGCGGAGGCATCGGCGGCCCGGGGTCATGGTTGAAAACGGCAACGGGAAATCAGCTGCCTAACACGGAGGGAATCCACTCGGTCACGGCAGGCACATAAGTCACAAGCAGCAGGACAATCAGTCCCAGGCCCAACATGGGCAGGGCATCCTTCAGGGTCCGCTCCAGGCGGGCACCGGCGATCTGGTTGCCCAGCAGCAGGCACACGCCCACCGGCGGCGTCATCAGGCCAATGTACAGGTTCACGCACATCATCATGCAGAAGTGAATGTCTGACAGTCCCAGAGACAGCATCAGGGGACGCAGCAGCGGGGTCATCATCACCACAGCGGCGTTGGCCTCCATCAGCATGCCGATGACCAGGAACAGCAGGTTCACCAGCAGGAGGATGATATATTTATTGTCCGTCAGGTTCGCAAAGAGGTCCAGCACCGCGGCAGGCAGGCCTGAGGTGGTGATCACATAGCTGGAGGACTTGGACACGCCCACCAGAATCATGATCGCCGCGGCGGAGACGCCGGCCTCCGCCATGGAGGGCAGAATCTCCTTCCAGCTCATGTCCCGATAAACAAAGAGGCTGATCAAGAGCGCATAGATCACGGAGACCGCGGCGGCCTCCGTGGCGGTGAAGATTCCGCCGAAAATGCCGCCCAGGATGATGACGGGCATGAGCAGGGCCCAGATGCTGCTGCGGAAGGTGCGGAAGATCTGCTGGGCGTTCTGCTTGGGGCGGGAGGGCAAATCCTTCTTCTTGCCGTACCAGAGGCTGTAGCCCACCAGGAACAGCGCCAGCAGCACGCCCGGAATCACCGTGGCCTGGAACAGCGCGGAGATGGAGGTCTCCGTGGCGCTGGCATACACGATCAAGGTGATGGAGGGGGGAATCATGGGCCCCAGAATAGACGCCATGGAGGCGGTGGCCGCCGCGAAGGAGTCGCTGTAGCCCTCCTTTTTCATGGCGGGGATCGTCATGCCGCCGATGGCGGAGCAGGTGGCAGTGGCAGAGCCGGAGATGGCGCCGAACAGCGCCGAGGCCACCACAGTCACTACGGCCAGACTGCCCTTCACCCACCCGAACAGCGCGTTGGACACATCCACCAGCTTCATCGTGATGCTGCGGGACATGATGTTGCCCGCCAGCATGAAGAAGGGGATCGCCAGCATGGCCGTGGAGTTGATGCCCGCAAAGGTCTGCTGGGGAATGACAATCAGGGGCATGCCGCCCAGGGCCATGGCCGCCAGCGTTGCGGTGCCCAGGGCCAGGAAGATGGGCACGCCGCAGATCGAGAGAACCAGCAGCCCAACAATTGTGACAAGACCGACGCTCATGCCTGCACCCCCTTCTTCTTATGGCCCAGCTCCTGGAACTTCACCAATTCCCTTAAAATGACCTCAACCGACATCAAAATCATCAATACGCTGCCGATTGGCAGACAGGCGTACGCAACACTCATGGGAAGCCCTGTGCCGGCCGAGATACTGTGGCCGGTGGTGGCGCAAAGCGTAATCCCATACTGGCAGAAAAATCCCAAGAACCCGATGCCCACCAGAGTGCAGAGGGAAACCGCAATGCAGCGGCCCCGGGCGGGCAGCATGTTAATGACAAAGTCCACCTGCAGGTGGGAATACTTACGGACGGCAATTGCCGCGCCAAGCAGGACCGAGTAGCACATCAGATAACGGGCCAGCTCTTCGCTCCAGATATTGGAGGCGTTGAACACATAGCGCAGGATGACCTGATAGAAGATCACGATGACCATGACGACCATGGCAATCCCGACAATCACTCTCAGAATCTTGTCGATGACGTCCATGATCTTGGAATAGACGTTCAGCAAAGCTTTCATAAAAACTCCTCAATCAGAAATCTCGGGAGATGCGTCCCCCGCATCTCCCGAGACGCATTGTTTTCTCTTCACCTGCTCCTCTCCGGAGCGACACACTGTGAAAGATCAGGCCGCCTCAGCGGGGTCCACCGCGGCAGTGTCTGCCATGGCGGCAATCTGGTCCGCCCAATCCACCAGATCGGGGAATTCGCTCTGCATGAAGCCGTCGAACGCATCAATGAACTCCTGCACGTCTACGTCCACGATGGTCACGCCGGCGTCAAGGGCCTTCTGCTCCACCTCAGCCTCAAACTCCACCATCTGCTCATTCCGCCAGGAAGAGGCCTCGTCAGCAGCTTTGGCGGCAAGCTCCTGGATGTCAGCGGGCAGGCCGTCAAAGAAGGTCTTGTCCATGAAGAAGCAGTCCTGGCTGTACACATGGTTGCTCTTGATCCAGTAGGGGTTCACGTCATAGAAGCCGTAGTTCCAGCACTCGCTGATGGGGTTCTCCTGGCCCTCCACAGTGCCCTGCTGAATGGCGGTGTAGGTCTCGGTGATCGCCAGCGGGGTGGGGCTGGCGCCCAGCCACTCCCAGGTCTTCACATACATGTCAATGCCGGGGGCGCGCAGCTTGAAGCCGGCGAAGTCCGCAGGATGCACCATCTCCTTAGTGGCGGTGGTGATGCGGGCGCCGCGGTACATGCCGCCCAAAATCGCAAAGCCGGCGGCATCACCGATCTCCGCCTTGATCTCCTTGCCCAGATCACTCTGCCACACATTGATGAAGTGGTCGTAGCCAGTGTACAGATAGGGAGCGGCGTCGATATTGGCCAGCTCCGTGAAGGGGGCCAGGGTGCCGATGCTCTCCGCATACACATTGCAGACGCCGTAGGCCATGCTCTCCAGCAGCGTCTGTCCGGAGCCCAGCTGTGTGCCGCCATACAGATCGCAGGTGATGCGGCCGTCGGAGTACTCCTCCACCAGTTCACAGAACTTGTTGGTGGCCTCATACAGCAGGTCGCCCTCCGAGGTATTGACTGCCACAATCCAGTTGGCGGTGTAGCCGCCGTCCTCCGCCGCGCCGGCGTCACCGGTGCTGCCGGTGTCGGCGGTGCTGCTGTCCCCACCGCAGCCAGCCAGCAGGGCGGCTGTCATGACAAGCGCAAGAATCAGACTCGTAATCCTTTTCATACTCGTTTCCTTTCTTCTATGGAATTCTATTTTGAATTCATTTTTTATCAAAACGAATTCTTTATTTTTATAATAGAATTTATTTTGTCGTTTGTCAACGGAAAATTTCTTTTCAGGATGATCTTTAGCCAAATGCACAAAATCCGTTTTTTATTTCGTTAAACTCACAAATAAAATGTATTTGTGCGCAAATTTTTTTGGATCATACAGAAGTGCAATTTAAAAAAATTGATTTTGCCCTTGAAATAGAATTTTTTCTAGTTTATAATTGTAAAAAATGAATTTATTTTTTTGAGCAGTTTGATTTCTCCACGGGGATATCAAGAGATGCGGAAGGGGGCTGCTATGGCTCAAGAAACCATTAAAAAAGCGCCGTCTCTGTCGGAATATGCCTATGAAGAGATCAAGCACGCCATTGAACGAGGCGTCTATCCACCAGGCGCGAAACTGATCACGCAGGAGATTGCCGACCGGCTTGGCATCAGCCGCACGCCTGTTGTGGCGGCAGTCAACCGCCTGACCGCGGAGGGATATGCGGACGCAGTTCCCCAGCACGGAATTTTCGTGAAGAAATTATCGGTGAAAATGATTCGTGATACTCTGGAACTGCGGCTGATGATCGAGCTGTTTTCTGTGGATGCGGTCATCCGGAACATGGTGTTTGACTCCGATGCAGTCCAGGAGCTGCGCAGCGCCGTGGAGGGCTATCAGGACATCGGCCCCCGAGATTACGACAAGGCCATGAAAACCGAGGCCAATTTTCACTCGATTATTATTCGCCTGGCGCAAAACGCGGAAATTCTGCGGGTGTATCAGAGCAGCCGCTGCATTGAGACCACCTATCAGATGTACCGGATGGCCAATATGGAGCTGGCCACCGTCCAAAACGCCTATCAAGAGCATGTGCGCATTGTCGAACTGCTGGAAGCGGGAAACCAGGCGGGCGTCAAGGCCCTGCTGGAAAAGCACATCCAGCTGCCGCTGAATATGCTGAACTGGCTGGTTAACACCGGCCGGACGACGGGAACCATTTCGCCCTAAAAAGAAAGCCATTCAGACAGAACCGGAGTCTGTTTGAATGGCTTTGAAGCGCCTAAGAGAGCGGATAAAAAGAGAGAGGCATGTGCCTCTCTCTTTTTTTGCGCGCTGGCGGGGAGCTTTCCGATGGGATGGATATAGGCTATGTTGATAGTCTGGCAATCCACCCCCATTTTCTTTTCGTCTTGCCGAAAAGAAAACGGGCCGTGGACGGTCCAAAAGAAAAGACTCTGGGCGCAAACTTGCACGTGCGTGCAAGTTCGCTTAAAACGGGGGTCTTCCGAATATGTGCCGACTGGAATCGGGAATCTTCTGCCGGCTCGCGCCATTCTCCGGCATTTGAAGTACATTTCCCCGCGGGTTTGGTTTGGCGGAGACTTCGTTGGAGGTTCCGGACACCCTTTGTTTCTCTTTCCGCTGGCGCTGCCTTGGTGCGTGTGGAAAACGAAGGAGCGGAAAAGGCGCACCTGGGCAAATATGAATAAAAGAGAGGCGATGCCTCTCCCTTTACTCTGATAAAAGCTCGTCAGCCGTAACGCCAAGCACCTGTGCGATTGCCTTGAGTTCCAAATCCGTCACAAAGCGGTTTCCACTCTCAATGCACTGCACCGTGTTCTTATTGAACTCAATGCCTTGCAGCGGCAGCCAGTCCGCTGGCTGAGTGGTTCCGACTTTGTCGGAGGAATCCACCCCCCATTTTCTTTTCGTCTTGCCGAAAAGAAAACGGGCTGTGGACGGTCCAAAAGAAAAGACGCTGGGCGCAAACTTGCACGTGCGTGCAAGTTTGCTTAAGACGGGGGTCTTCCGAATATGTGCCGACTGGAATCGGAAATCTTTTGCCGGCTCGCGCCGGACGTGTTCCGTCGCGGAGGACTGGCTCCCGCGGGTTCGGTTTGGCGGAGACTTCGTTGGAGGTTCCGGACACCCGTTGCTTCTCTTTCCGCTGGCGCTGCCCTGGTGCTTGCGGGGCGGAAAATTTTCGGGAAATTTGAAAATGACCTGCGGTGCGGGTCTTTTGGGACGAAATTTCCTGATAGAATCGGGGCAGAAGGAGGGAACGATAGATGCGGAAATATCGAAACATTGAGCCAGAGCGATGGCGGGCCATTTTAGGGCTTCTCCGCTGGCAGCTAAGCCTGCGCGTGGCGGGCCTGGAGCGGGCGCGGACATGGGGCGCCGCGCCTCAAATCCTTCTTGCCCGCCGTCTCCTGCAAGAAGCTTACGACGACAGCCGTTTTCTGCATCTCTTTCTCGGTTATTCCAGAGAAACCGCGCTGGAACAGCGAGCATCCCAGCTCCTGCGCACCCCCCCCAACACCCTAGCTCCCCATTACGCATAGGGGAGCGCCAGCGGAAAGAGAAGCAACGGGTGTCCGGAACCCCCAACGAAGTCTCCGCCAAACCAAACCCGCGGGGAAATGTACTTCAAATGCCGGAGAATGGCGCGAGCCGGTAGAAGATTCCCGATTCCAGTCGGCACATATTCGGAATACCCCCGTTTTAAGCGAACTTGCACGCATGTGCAAGTTCGCGCCCAGCGTCTTTTCTTTTGGACCGTCCATTGCGCAGCCGTTGGCGGCTGTGCCGCTTACGGATGCGGCATACCCCCTGCGGGTGCGGCCCGTTTTCTTTTCGGCAAGACGAAAAGAAAATGGGGGGTGGATTGCCAGGCTATCAACATAGCCTATATCCATCCCATCGGACGACCCCCCGCCTCCCATGGCGGCCAAAAAAATCAATTTTCCACGTATGAAACTGAAAATTTCACAGACCCTAATCCCGGAGTGATTCAAAAAAGGAGTGAACCCATTTGGAGACTGGAATCCATAATACCTCCGAGATCGGGCGGCTGAAAAAGGTGCTGCTGCACCGGCCCGGCGCGGAGCTGGAGAATTTGATGCCGGAGTATTTGGAACGGCTGTTGTTTGACGATATCCCCTATCTGAAGGAGGCCCAGCGGGAGCACGACGCCTTTGCGGACTGTCTGCGAAACCAGGGGGTGGAGGTGGTGTACCTCACGGACCTGGTGGTGGGCTCCCTCACCTCGCCGGAGGTGCGCCAGGACCTGATCCGCCAGTTCCTGGACGAGGCCGGGACCCTGGACGAGCGGACCCGCGGCCTGCTGGCGGACTATTTTGGCGGCATGTCGGACAAGGAAATGGTGTCCGCCATGATGGCCGGCGTGCGCAAAGGGCAGCTGCGCGTTACGGGCGGAAAGCTGGGGGACTATCTCTCCGCCGCCGGGGACGATTACCCCTTCGCGGTGGACCCTCTGCCCAACCTCTATTTTACCCGGGACCCCTTTGCCACCATCGGCACCGGCGTCTCTATCCACAAAATGCACACCGCCACCCGAAACCGGGAGACCCTCTTTGGCAAATTCATCTTTGAGCACCACCCGGAGTACCGCAACGCGCCCCGCTGGTACGACCGGGGCGAGACCAGCTCCCTGGAGGGCGGCGATATTCTGGTGCTCTCCCCCCAGGTGCTGGCGGTAGGCATCTCCCAGCGGACCCAGGAGGACTCTATTGACGCTCTGGCGGAGACGGTGCTCTCCCAGAGCAAGACCTTCCGGAAAATCCTGGCCTTTAACATCCCCAAGACCCGCTCCTTCATGCACCTGGACACGGTCTTTACCATGGTGGACCGGGACAAGTTCACCGTTCACCCCAACATCCTCGGACAGCTGACCGTGTTTGTCATGGAGCTGGACGAGAACCGCCGGGTGAAAATCCGCCAGGAGGACGGCCGGCTGGAGGACATCCTGAAGGAACACCTGAACCTGGACCGCGTCACCCTCATCCCCTGCGGAGAGGGCAGCGAGATCGACGCCGCCCGGGAGCAGTGGAGCGACGGCAGCAACACGCTGGCCATCGGCGCCGGCGAGGTGGTGGTCTACTCCCGGAACTATGTCACCAACCGCTCCCTGGAGGAGGCGGGCATCCGCATCCACACCATCCCCAGCGCGGAGCTGAGCCGGGGCCGGGGCGGCCCCCGGTGCATGAGCATGCCCCTGTGGAGGGAGGACCCCTGAGGGGCGCACCTCCCTGTCAACCAACAACGAATTGAAGGAGAAATTCATCATGGCAGTCAATTTGAAAGGCCGGAGCTTTCTGACTCTGGCGGACTTTACCCCCGCGGAAATCCGTTACCTGCTGGACCTGGCCCGGGATCTGAAGGCCAAGCGCCGCAGCGGCGTGTGCGAGCCCACCATGCAGGGCAAGCACATCGTGCTGCTCTTTGAAAAGACCTCCACCCGCACCCGGTGCTCCTTTGAGGTGGCGGCCACTCAGGAGGGCGCCCACGTGACCTATCTGGACGCGGGCAGTTCCCAGATGGGGAAGAAGGAGTCCTTGGAGGACTCTGCCAAGGTGCTGGGCCGGTTCTTTGACGGCATCGAGTACCGTGGCTTTGACCAGAAGGTGGTAGAGGACTTGGCAAAGTACGCCGGCGTACCCGTGTGGAACGGTCTGACCGACGCGGACCACCCCACCCAGATTCTGGCGGACATGCTGACCATTGAGGAGCACGTCCACAAGCCCCTGAACAAGGTGAAGGTGGTTTTCCCCGGCGACGTGCGAAACAACATGTGCTATGCCTGGATGATCGGTGCGGCCAAGATGGGCATGCACTTTGTGGGCATCGGCCCGGAGGAGCTGGCTAAGCAGATGGACCCGGAGATCGTGAAGTCCACCTTTGCCACCGCCCGGGAGACCGGCGGCCTCATCGAGATCACCGACAACATGAACGACATCAAGGACGCGGACGTGATCTACGGCGACATCTGGGCCTCCATGGGCGAGGAAGAGCTGATCCCCAAGCGCTCAGAGCTTCTCTCCCCCTACCGGGTGACGGAGGAAACCCTGAAGGCCACTGGCAATCCAGAGGTCCTCTATATGCACTGCCTGCCCTCCTTCCACGACTTTGAGACCAAGCTTGCCAAGGAGTGGCACGACAAGGGCGTGGATATCCGGGAGGTCACGGACGAGGTGTTCCGCGGACGCCACAGCGTCGTCTTTGACGAGGCGGAAAACCGGATGCACACCATCAAGGCCGTGATGGTTGCCACCATCGGCAAGTGAAAGACTCCAAATTCCGCATGCCCACCGCCTATACCATCCTCTTTCTGCTGATCATCCTGGTGGCCGCGGCCACCTGGGTGATCCCGGCAGGCGCCTATGACTACGTGGACGGCGTGCCTGTGGCGGGCACCTACCACGCGGTGGACCCGAACCCCCAGGGGGTGGGCGATGTGCTGAAGGCGGCCTTCTCCGGCTTTTACGACGCCGTGGATGTGTGCGTGTTCATTCTGATGGTGGGCGGGTTCCTGGGCGTTGTGATGAAAACCGGCGCGGTGGATGCGGGCGTCGCCAGCATCATCCAGCGCCTGGGCGGCCGGGAGAAGTGGCTCATCCCCATCCTGATGCTGCTCTTCGGCCTGGGCGGCACCACCTACGGCATGTGGGAGGAGACCATGGCCTTTTATCCGCTGCTGATTCCGGTGTTTCTTGCGGCGGGCTATGACGCGGTGGTGGGCATCTCCGTTATTTTGCTGGGCGCCGGGGCCGGCGTCATCTGCTCCACGGTGAACCCCTTTGCAACGGGCATCGCGGCGGGCTTTGCCGGGGTGTCCCTGGGGGATGGCATTTTGCTGCGGATCATTCAGTGGATTGTCTTTGAGTCCGCCGCCATCTGGTTTGTGATGGCCTACGCGGCCAAGGTGAAAAAGAATCCCTCCAAATCCGTGGTGGGCGTGGGCTCCGGAAACATTCACGTGGCAATGGATGAGACGGTGCCCTTTACCCCCAAGCGGAAGGTCATCATGGCGGTCTTTACCCTGACGTTCCTCCTGATGGTCTACGCCGTCATTCCCTTTGACGAGATGGGCCTGCCGCTGCCGGTTCTCGGCTGGTGGTTCCCGGAGCTCAGCGCCCTGTTTTTGGTGAGCGGCGTCATCATCGGTCTGATCGACCGCCAGAGAGAAGATGAGATCGCGGACACCTTTGTGGCCGGCTGCGCGGATCTTCTGGGCGTCGCGCTGATCATCGGCATCAGCCGGGGCATCACGGTGCTGATGAACGACGGCGCCATCACCGACACCGTGCTCCACTGGGGTGAGGAAGCCCTGGCAGGCGCCGGGTCCATCAGCTTTGTGCTGCTGGTATTCCTCATCTACCTGCCGCTGACCATTCTGATCCCGTCCTCCTCCGGACTTGCCACGCTCTCCATTCCCATCATGGCGCCCCTGGGCAAGTTCGCCGGGGTGGGCGGAGACCTGGTGGTGACTGCCTTCCAGTCTGCCAGCGGCCTTGTCAACATCATCACCCCCACCGCTGCGGTGGTGATGGGCGCCCTGGCCCTGGGGCACGTTCCCTACGATCGGTGGGTCAAATATGTCTGGAAGCTGATGTTATATTTTCTGGTGCTGACACTGGTGTTTTTGATTGTCGGTGTGGCGCTTGGATGAGGACAGGGGAGCGCGGCGGCTCCCGCGCTCCCCTGTTTTGGATTCAGCCTCTCCGGTCCTTGCGGAAAAACGCCAAGTCAGGCGCGTTCCGCAGGTCTGCTTCTCCCATCTGATTTTGCACCGATTTGAAAGACACATGCGATTTACATATATATCCAGGTGGATAACCTATAAAAATCAGATTTCCCAAATGATACCATGATAGGAAAGAGGGGAGGGGCGCACATGCGGAAAGAGGAACAAAAAGAAGCTTTTCGGGAAGAGTATCGCCTCCTTGGCCTGAAAATCGCTTACTACCGAAAAAAACGAGGCTACACCCAAGAACAGCTTGCGGACCGGGCGGAGTGCAGTTGGAGCTTCCTAAGCCAGCTGGAGGCCAATAACGGCGACCGCATCCACGCACCCTCCCTATACACGCTTTTTTGTATTGCAAGAGCCCTGGAAATTTCCGTCTCTAAATTGTTTGAGGAATAATGGATTGCCGCCCGGTCTGGGCGGCAATCTTTTGCGCTTGCGGCGCCCTTCGGCGTCCTCCCGTGGCCTCCTCGCCGCCGACAGCAATGCCGCCCAATCTGGGCGGCATTGTCGGCTTTGCAGGGGGTTATCCAAACAGCTTCAGAAGAATTCCATAAATAACGGACGCCAGTGTGCCGAACACGATCACCGGTCCGGCCACGGTAAACATTTTTGCCGCCATGCCGGTGACAAATCCCTCGCTTTTAAAGTCGATGGCAGGGGAGACCACGGCATTTGCAAAACCGGTGATCGGCACCAGAGTTCCCGCGCCGCCGAAGCGCGCCAGCTTGTTGTAGAGATTCAGGCCCGTCAGCAGGGCGGAGAGAAATACCAGCGTGCAGGAGGTGGCGGTACCGGCGTCCTCCTTGCCAAGGCCCGCGGCGCCCCAGGCCGTCTGGATGGCCTGACCCAGCACGCAGATGAACCCGCCGATCACAAAGGCCAGCGCCGTATCTTTGACGATGGGGGACTTTTTTGCCTTTTGCTCCACATACTGTTGGTATTCCTTGGGTGTGAGATCCACTGGAAACACTTCCTTTCATGCCCAGTATGCCCCAGCCCCGCCGTGAGTATGTATTGCAAATCACGGCAAAACGCGGTACACTGATAAATATTTGCCCCGCCGCCCGGCGGGGTCGGGAGGCAAACCAAATGAAACCTGCTCTCAGGCCCCTGGGCCTGTATATTCATATTCCATTCTGCCGGCAAAAGTGCTCTTACTGTGATTTCTACTCTCTGGCGGGCCGGGAGGACCGCATGGACGACTATACCGCGGCCCTCCGCGCCCATTTGGCGGAGGCGGCACCCTTTGTCTCCGGCTACACGGTGGACACCGTCTACTTTGGCGGCGGCACCCCCAGCTGCCTGGGGGAGAAGCGGCTGGCCCGGCTCCTGAAGCTCATTGAGAAGAAATACCGTCTTGCCAGGGAGCCGGAGGTCACTCTGGAGGCGAACCCCGACTCCGCCGGGGACTGGAAGGCTCTCAGGGCGCTGCGCAAGGCGGGCTTCAACCGTCTCTCCCTGGGGATGCAGGCCGCCGATGACGGGCTGCTGCGGGAGATCGGCCGGATTCACACCATGGGCCAGGTCCGCGCCGCCGTGGAGGCGGCCCGAAAAGCCGGGTTTCAAAATCTCTCTCTGGATCTGATATACGGCCTGCCCGGCCAGGCCCTTTCTCAGTGGCGGGAGTCTCTCTCCGCCGCCGTGGACCTGGAGCCGGAACATCTGAGCTGCTATGGATTGAAGGTGGAGGAGGGGACCCCTCTCTTTGCCCGGCGGGAGAGCGCAGACCTGCCGGACGATGACGCCCAGGCAGAGATGTACCTCTACGCTGTGGAATTCCTGGCTCAGTATGGCTACCGCCAGTATGAAATCTCCAATTTCGCAAAGCCCGGACGGGAGTCCCGCCACAACCTCAAGTACTGGACGCTGGGGGAGTACGCGGGCTTCGGCCCCGGGGCGCACTCCGACTTCGGCGGCGCCCGCTACGCCTACGAGCGGAATCTGGAGGGCTACATCCGGGGCGTCCGGGACCACACGCCCATGCTCTCGGAGAGCGAGCGGATTCCGCCCCTGGAGCGGGACACCGAGTGGCTAATGCTGCGCGCCAGGACGGTCCAGGGCCTGGACCCCAAGGAGTTCGAGACCCGCTTCCGCCGGCGCTTTACCTGCTTTTTACCCTTTTTGGAGGAGTGCCGCCGCTCCGGCTACGCGGTGGAGGAGGCGGGGTGCTGGCGCTTGACGCCCAAAGGCTTTCTCGTATCCAACCAAATCATCGGCGGGCTGCTGGATGCCCTGGCCCAGGAAAAGCGCCAGCGGGCGGACGCCGCCGCCCGGGGAGATTTTCGGGTCCGCCTGGACTGAGAGGAGTTGTTTCATGCATATCTATTCCACGGGCCAATGGGTCCTGCTGTTCTTTTTCTACTGTTTTTGCGGCTGGGTATGGGAGTCCTGCTACGTCTCCCTCTGCCAGCGGCGGTGGGTAAACCGGGGATTTCTCCATGGCCCGCTTCTGCCCATTTACGGCTTCGGGGCCATTCTCATCCTCTTTGTCACGCTGCCGGTGGAAAACGATCTGCGGCTGGTGTGGCTTCTGGGCATGCTGGCCGCCACAGCGCTGGAATATGTGGTGGGCGCCGCCATGGAGCGGCTATTTCAGGTCCGCTACTGGGACTATTCCAAACACCGCTTCAACCTCCATGGCTATATCTGCCTGAGCAGCTCCATTGCCTGGGGCTTTTTCTCCATCTTGCTGGTCCGGTTTGTGCATCCCCCGGTGGGGCGGCTGCTGGCGGACGTGCCCAGCTGGGTCGTGGACCCGCTGGCCCTGGCCCTCACCGCGGCGTTTACCGTGGATGTGGTCCGCTCTGTACAGGCGGCCCTGGACCTGCGGGAAATGCTGGTCAAGCTCACCGAGGAAAACGAAGACCTGCGCCGCCTTGCAAGGCGCGCTGAGATCATCGCCGCCTTTGCCGAGGATGATCTGCGCCGCTTCCGGGAGCGGACGGAGGTGGATACACTGCAAGAGCGTATTCAGGCGGGGCTGCGGGAGGCCCAGGCCGCCCGGCGCAGCCGCCGCCAGGAGCGGATTGAGGCTGCCTTCCGGCGCCGCACCAGCGCCAAGCTGGAGGCGCTCTCCGCCATTGCTGAAACGCTGGAGCACTGCCGTGCCAGACTGCCGGAGAGCGATGAGCTGGACGAACTGCTGGAAAAGGTCCGCACCCGGCAGGCGGCCTTGCGGGAGCGCACCGCCAAGTCCCTGCGCCAGTCCCTGCGGATTCTGCGCGGAAACCCCAGCGCCAGGACGAAAGGCGGCCTCCAGGAGGTTTTGGACGCCCTGCGGAGGATGGACGAGAAATAAGGCCGCGCTCTCCAATCTGCGGCCGTGTTTCAAACCACTGAACCCGTCTGAGAAACGGGTGATGGAAGCCCCGGTCTCTTTCGCAGGGATCTCCCTCTCCGTTTTTTCAACAGTCTCGAAGGACCGCCTCCGGCGGTCCTTTTTCACGCGGCAGTCCGCGGAAGCCCTCGGATTTAGCGCCGGCAGGCTCCCCGCAAGCAGGAGAGCGGCCCGCCAAAAGGCGGGCCGCTCTTTCCCTCCATAAAGAGGCCGGACTTCAAAAGAGTCCCACCTGCCCCTGCAGCACATCGCCGCCGATACTCCGCAGCTGCTGCACATTCTCCTCGCCCAGGCGGTCCAGGATGGCAATCTTGCGGATAATATCCTTCACGGTTGCATCCAGGGCGGTGCCCTCGCTGTAGTCCGCCCGGAAGATGAAATCCACCCGGCCCTTTGCCAGCAAATCCTCCACGCCCAAGCGGTTGCTCTCCTGGTACACGGCGATGGCCTGACCGCCGTAGGCCCGCATCATCTTCATGCAGGGTACGTCCGAGAGGCCGTCCCCCACATAGACCATGTTGTGGAAGGGGACCCGCTTGCTGTCGTCCGGCATGGAGTCATTGAGGGTCTTGTCATCGGAGACGTCCAACACCCCCTTGTTGATGCGGTAGACAAACTGGGTCTTGGCGGTGAAATTGACCGCCAGCTTGGGCCAGACCGGACGTCCCGTCTCGTCGTAATAAAACTCGCTGGCATAGATCTCCTTGAACGCGGCGCTGATGGAGGAGCCCTCAATGATCTCCCGCAGCCCGGAGGAGATGATGTAGTGCTCTACCCAGACGCCCTGTTCCTCGCCAAAGGCGTTCACCCGGCGGAACCAGTCCTCCACCCCGGGAAAGAGCACAATGTCCCGGCCCTTCTCCACCAGGTCTCCCCTGGTAAAGGGCAATTCCCTCCGCTCCGCCTCCTGAATCATGGTGTACATATAGGCCAGGACGCTGTCAATCCGGTGGCGGCGGCCAAAGTCGTTTGCCACCGACCAGAACTCCGCCGGGGTCATGCCCAGAGAGGGGATAAAGGCGTAGTCCTGCATATCGGTGGTGCAGAGGGTCTTGTCAAAGTCATAGAGAAACGCCGCAATGGGAAGCTGCATAAGGCGGGCCTCCTTTTCAAAAAGCGGCTCTTGCGAGCCGCTTTTCCTCATTTTTCTCCGCTGTAGTTGCGGCCAAATTTCAGCTCGTCCAGATTGATGCGGCGGGTGGCCTCCAGGTCATCCTCCGGGGCAAAGGGGTCGCCCTCCGGGTAATCGGGGGTCTCCGGCTCGGCGGGCTGCTCCACCTCCTGGGGGGAAAAGGCCGCCATCACGTGCTCTTCAATCTCCTCCACCGGCGGCTCCGCCTCCGGCGCGGCTGCCGGGACCTCTGCCTGGGGCAGCTGTTCTAAAAACCGCAGCTCCCGCTCGCACAGCTCCCGGCTGGCGCGGATAAACTCCGCCAGCTCCTGCTGTCCCTGGCGCAGGCGCTCCTGGGCGGCCTCCAGCTCAGAGCCATACTGGGAAATCCGCTCCTGGGCGCCGCTCCTGGCCTCCTCCAGCATCTGGTCCCGCTTGGCCTCCGCCTCATGCACGATGGAGTCGGCCATCTTCTGGGCGGTCAGCAGCGTCGCCCGCATGGAGTCCTCTGTGGCGCGGTATTCCTCCACCTTCTCCACCAGAACCTTCAGCTTGGCCTTCAGCGTGGCGTTTTCCTTATATAAAGCCGTGTAGTCGTCGGTCAGCTCGTCCAAAAACTCGTCGACCGCGGCCATATTGTATCCTCCCATCACCGCCTTGGTGAAGGCATGGGTGGAGACCTCCTGTGGAGTCAGCATGGTTTCTCGTCCTCCCTGTTAAAAATACAGACCGTTGTTTTCCAGCTCGTCAATCAGGTCGCCCTCAATATCCACGTGATAGGGCGTGATGATATAGGTGTTGGCGGCCACCTTTTTGATCTTTCCCTCGCCGGCGTAGGCAACACCGGAGAGGAAGTCAATCAGACGCCGGGCCACATCCTTGTTGGTAGACTCCAGATTCAGCACCACTGTGCGCTTGTCCTTGAGCTGGTCGGCAATTTCAGAGGCATTTTCAAACCGCTCCGGCTTCACCAGCACCACCTTGAGCTGGGTTGTTGCGTGAATATTCACCACCTTGTTGCGGCGGTCCTCGATTTTGGACCGGCGGTCCTCAAACGCATCCCTCCGGGGATCGTCCTCAAAGTCCTCAAATTCCTCGTCCTCGTCCTCATAGGGGTGGGTCAGCTTTTTCAGCTCATCAATGAAACTCATGGCAAAGCCTCCTTATCTGGTGTCTTCAAAGGTAGTGGCGCGCGCCGAAAATCGCGGTGCCCACCCGGACCATGGTTGCTCCGGCCGCAATGGCATCGGCATAATCACCGCTCATACCCATGGAGAGGTGTTTCAATTCATTATGGAACAATTTTGCATTGATGTCAACATAAAGTGTCCGTACCTGCTCAAAATACCGCATATTGGCATCCCGATCCGCGTCTGCCGGGGGGATCGTCATCAGGCCCAGAATCCGCACATGGGGATGTTCCAGCGCCGCCTCCGCCGCGGCGAAGACCTCCTCCGGCAAAAAGCCGCTTTTGGCCGCCTCCCGGCCGATGTTGACCTCCAGCAAAAGCTCCTGGGTCAGCTCCCGGGCTGCCGCCGTCTTTTCAATCTCCGCCAGCAGCGCAAGGGAGCCCACGGACTGGATCAGCGCCGCCTGACCCACCACCTTGTTCACCTTGTTGCGCTGGAGATGGCCGATGAAGTGCAGCGGCACCCCGTCATAGGCGTGCTCCGAGAGCTTCTTCACCATCTCCTGCACCCGGTTTTCCCCCAGGGCGTCAATCCCAGCGGCCACGGCCTCCCGGCAGGCGGCCGCGTCCGTCATCTTGCTGGCTCCCACCAGCGTGATCTCCCCCGGGTCCCGCCCGGCGGCCCGGGCGGCCCGCGCGATCTCAGCACGCACCTGGGCAATTCTCTCTGCAATGCTCATCTTTTCCACCCTTTTCCGCTATTCTCCAACGACCTTCCCATCATACAGGTCGTATGCCTTCACAATGACTTCATCCCCGGGCCGCAGGCGTAAAAGCTCCTGGTTCGAGGAGATCTCCGCCTTGACCAGCGCAAAATTCTCGTTGCTGTAGAGGACGCTCACCGGCTTGAAGGCGGCCTCCCGGCCCATCACACAGTAGACGCCGGTGGTTTTGGTCTCGCTGGTGGTGCCGTCCTCGTTCTCCACCGTCTTTGCAACAACCCGCAGGGCCTCTCTGGGAACTCGGATTCCCTCCACGCGATTGGTAATCACCTGGGCGCTCTGCTGGCGCAGCAGCGTCAGCTGGGTAAGGTAGGTATCGCCCTGAAAAACCGCCACCACACGGCCGTTCTCCTCCGCTCCCACCGAATGAAGCGTGACCGGCAGATCCTGGTCCACCCCCTTGGTAAAGCGCAGGGAGAGCGAGACGCCGTCTGCCTGCTGGTCCTCCAGCTCCTGGGCCTGCGCGGCGGGCATCGCCGCCGCGTAATACCACGTATCTCCCAGCACCAGCTTTCCCACGTTGGAGCTGACGGTCCCATCGGCCTTCAGGTTCTCCAGAGAGGAGGGCGTCAGCGCCTCCAGACTCTCTGGCGTCAGCACCGTCTCATACCCGTCCACCACCGCGGAGTAGAGTCCCGCCACCGGCGCGGTAATCCGCCGGACAGACCCCGCCGCCCGGGACTGGAGCGTTTTCCGCTGTGCCTGAAGCTCCTGGAGCTGCGTCTTCAGATCCTCTGTGCCGGATACGGAGAAGTCCCGCTTCATCACCTGGGTCCGCAGGGCGTCCCCCTGCTTTTCCGCGTCCTGAAGGCGGTCTGCCGCGAGAGCCGCCCGGTAGGTGAGAATACTGTTATTGATCTGCGCGTCCAGCTTCTGCGTGATCTCCACGCCCAGGGCCGCCTCCTGCGCATACTGGAGCTGCTCGATCCGGTTTTCCAGGCTGGCAAGCTCTGTTTGCAGGTCCAAAGAGGCTTGATCCGCGAACACCGCCGCCACGGTTCCCCCCTCGCTCACGCGCTCCCCCTCCTCCCGCAGAAGCTGCAGCAGTCCGCTGCTCTCTCCGGGAAGCACCTGCTCCTCCCGCACCACATACCCGGAGAGATGGACGCTCTCCTCCACCTCATAGGTGTAGGCCAGGGTTGTGGTCAGGGGATCGCGGAAGTACCGCGCGCCCTGAACGCCGAAGTAAACCAGCAGGGCCAGCGATATCGCTGCCAGCAGGGCCTTGGTGCCAAAAGAATTTCGTTTCATGGTTCCCTCTTATGTATTCCTTTTCGTGAGGGGACAGCAGGGGTCATTCCTCCGTCGACAGGTCCACGCTCCGGACCGGCGCGATGGTGGAAATCGCGTGCTTATAGATGATCTGCTGTCTGCCGTCACTGTCCAGGACCACCACAAAGGCGTCAAAGCCCGTGATGATGCCCCGCATCTGAAAGCCGTTCATCAGGAACATGGTGACAGGCACCTTGTCCCGTTTGGCTCGAAGAAGAAAAATGTCCTGTAAATTCGCTTTTGTCTGCATAATCGTCCGCTCCTTTTCTGTATGGTCCGCCGCTTGCATGCGACGGTTCTTTTGGTCGGACGAGTCTTGATCGTCCGCCGGGCCATGCCCGCAATCAGCATACCCCGGCGGCGGTCAGAATTTCTGTCGAAAGCTGTAAGGCCTGCTCAAAATTCCGCTCTTTTTCCCATTCCATCCAATGAATGGCCGGATTCCGCCGCAGCCATGTCAGCTGCCGCTTGGCGTACTGCCGGGAGCGGAGCTTCACCTCCGCCACGGCCTGCTCCATGGTGGCCGTCCCCTCCAGCACGCCTAAAAACTCTTTGTACCCGATGGCCTGCCATGCGGTTGCCGAGGGGGGGAGGCCGCTTTGCAGCAGGGCGCGCACCTCCTCCTCCAGCCCGGATCGAACCATTGCGTCCACCCGCCGGTCGATGAGGGCCTTCATATCCTCCCGGTCGGCAAACCGGAGACCCAGCCAGACCGCGTCATACCGAGGGGGGAGGCTCCGGGTCCTCTCGTCGTGGGCGGTGATGGTCTCCCCGGTCTCCCGGTAGACCTCCAGCGCCCGCAGAATCCGCTTCGTGTCCGCCGGGTGAAGCCGGGCCGCGGACTCCGGGTCCACCCGCCGCAGCTCCTGGAGCAGCGGTTCCATCCCCTCCGCGGCCAGCTGCGCCTCCAGCTCCCGCCGGACGGCGCCACCGGCCTGACCCGGGGCAAACTCCCGGCCCTGGACCACCGCATCCAGCCACAGCCCTGTTCCCCCCACCAGAATGGGGAGCTTTCCCCGCTTCAAAATATCATCCACAATGGGGATGGCAGCCTGGGCGTAACGGGCGGCGGACCACTGCTCCGCCGGGTCCGCCACAGCGATCATGTGGTGGGGGACGCCGTCCATCTCCTCCGCGGTGGGCGCGGCGGTGCCGATGGTCATCCCCCGGTAAATCTGCATGGAGTCGGCGGAGACCACCTCGCCCCCATACCGTTTGGCAAGCAGCACGCCCAGGGTGGTCTTGCCGCAGGCCGTGGGCCCCACCACGCAGACAATCCGCGGCGCCACCGGCTACAGGCTCTCCGCCAGGCGCCGGGCCAGATCACAGCCTGCCGCCAGCAGCTCCGGCGTCTTGGCCGGGTCAATGTCCATCCCCCCGGCGAACACGTAGTCAAACCTGGGAATTCCGAACATGGCCGCCATCTGCCGCCAGTGGACCACGCCCACGCTGTCCTCGTGCTCAAAATCCCCGCCGGAGGTGAGGTAGACCAGCCACTGCCCCCGGCAGTCCCCGTGACAGCCGTCTGCCTCATAGTGATAGCAAAGACCGTTGGCGGAGATATCCTCCATATAGATGCGCAGGGCCGCCGGATAGCTCAAATCCCAGTAGGGCGCCGCCACCACCACCGCGTCTGCGGCGCGGAACTGGCGGGCCAGGTCAAAGACCGGCGCATCCCAGGCCCCCACGGAGGCCAGGGCGTCCCGCTCACTGAGCATCTCCGCCGTAAAGGGCTTGAGTTCCAGGGCTCCCACCTCCACCGTCTCCAGCTCCCAGTCCGGATGGGAGGCGGCAAAGGCCTCCAAAAACGCCGCCGCCAGGCGCCGGGTGCGGGAATCCGCTCCCCGCTGGCTGATGCAGCTATCCACAAATAACAGCTTCATGCTTTCATTCCTCCTGATCAAAAACCGTTGTGATCTTTCCATCCCGGTCCAGCAGAGGTGCCAGCCCGCCGGCGTTGCCGCTGGAATACCACAGGTCGTTTCCCCCCGGGCTCCCGGTCCACCCAGATCTCCATCATGTCCATGGCGGTGTAGGTCTTCACAAACCGTTTCTCTGCCATACCGGCTCCTCCATAGATATGCTGCCCTGTTTGGGCCGTTTTCTTTCCCGCCGCAAGTCCAAAGAGCGCTCATATCGACTCAGCTTCACCGCAACCGGGCGGCCGCTCGCGCCGCAGGCGCGGACGTTTCCATCCCATTCGTCCCCACGGCCGCCGCCCCGTCTGCGCCTCACGCCCGCTTGAAGAGCTTTTCCAGCTCGTATCGACTCAGCTTTACCGCAACCGGGCGGCCGTGGGGACAGTAGCGGACCTCGCCGCTCTGGACCTTCTCCACCAGCACCCGCAGCTCCGACACGTCGCTTTTCCAGCCGCCCTTGATGGCGGACTTACAGGCAATCGTATGCAAAAGCTCCTCCCGTTTTTCATCCAAGGTCCCGCCGCCGCGCAGCGTTCCGGCAAACTCCTCCAATGCGGCGGAGGTCTCCCCGGCGTCCAGATCTGCCGGAACCTCCCGGACCAAAACCGCGCCGCCGCCGAAATCCTCGCAGGAAAAGCCCAACTCCTCCAACAGCGGCAGATTGTCCAGCACCGCCGCCGCGTCCTCCCGGCTCAGCTCCGCAATGGCGGGCTTCAGCAGCATCTGCCGCATGGGCGCCGTCCGGGATGCCTTCAGCCGGTCAAAGTTGATCCGCTCATGGGCGGCGTGCTTGTCAATGAGCCACACGCACCCCTCCTCGCTCTCGCACACGATGTAGGTGCGCAGCACCTCTCCGGCGATCCGCCAGGGCGCCTCCTCCCGGAGGGGCTCCATGGTCTGCTGCTCCGGCAGCTCCCGGCTCTGCCGGGGAATCGCGGGGACAAACGGCTTTTCCGGCTTACCGGCCGGCGAAGTCTCTGCCTCTGTTGGGCCGGCCGCCGATGCCGGAGGCCTTCCCAGGGCGCCGCCCGCGTCCCGGAACCTCCCATAGCCGGAGGCCGGAGGGGCGCTGTCCGCCACACGGGCCGTGGAGCGCCGCTCGCTGTCCCAGGCGGGCCTCGCCGCGCTCCGGGGCTGGGAGTCCGCCTGCTCCCTCCGCTCCCGAAAGCTCTTGGCGTCCAGGGACTGGAAGAAGTCCTGCCGGGGAAGCACCACCTGCTCCACGCTCCTGGGGACTTGCACCGCGCCTCCCCGGGCGCTCAGGCAGTCCAGCACCGTGTGGTAGACCGCGTCAAAGACCTCCTTTTCCCGGGCAAACTTCACCGTGGTCTTGGCGGGGTGGACGTTCACATCCACCGCCGTCACCGGCAGCGTGACCGACAGGACGCACCCGGGAAATTTCCCCTTCATGATCTGGTTGCGGTAGCCCTCCTCCAGTGCCGCCGTCAGGAGCTGAGACTTGATAAACCGGCCGTTGACAAAGAACACCTGCATGGACCGGGAGCCCCGGCTCTGGAGGGGCATGGTAACATAGCCCTCCACCGCCACCTCTCCGCCCCGGCCCTCCACGGCCAGCAGGCTCCGGGCAAACTCCCGGCCCAGAGCGGCGTAGATCGCGGACTCCAGCTTCCCGTCGCCGGGGGTGTGGAGCGCCTCGGCGCCGTCCTTGATCAGCTGAAAGGAAATGTCCGGATGGGACATGGCCAGATGTTGTAAAAGCCCCGCCACGGCGGCGGTCTCGGCGCTGTCCTTCTTCATAAATTTGAGCCGCGCCGGCGTATTGTAAAAGAGGTCCCGCACCGTCACGGTGGTGCCCTCCGGCGCGCCGGCCTCCTCCACAGGTCCCGGCACGCCGCCCTCCAGATGGAGGGACGCGCCGCTCTGGGCGCCCTTTGGCCGGGTTAGGATCTCCACCCGGCTCACGGCGGCAATGGCCGCCAGCGCCTCACCCCGGAAGCCCAGGGTGCCGATGCTCCCCAGGTCCTCCGCCGAGCGCAGCTTAGAGGTGGCGTGGCGCAAAAAGGCCGTGGGCAGTTCCACAGGCGCGATGCCGCAGCCGTCGTCTGAAACCCGGATGAGACCCATTCCGCCCCGGCGGATTTCCACCCTCACGGCGGTGGCGCCGGCGTCCATGGCGTTTTCCACCAGCTCCTTGACCACGCTGGCCGGCCGCTCCACCACCTCGCCGGCGGCAATCAGGTCCGCAACGTGAGAGCTGAGTTGTTGAATGTGAGGCATGTTGTTCTCCTTTCGCACAGTCCCGCGCCTCTTGGGTTTTGCTGCCTATACCAGCAGTACGGTGGCTATGAGAGGTACCGTCACCATGGCGCAGACGGTGGTCAAAAATGTGGCCTGCGCCATGCTCTCCACATCGCCGCCGTACTCCATGGCCAGCATGGAGCCGTTAGCCGCCACCGGCATGGCCATCTGCAGCACCGTCACATTCACGGCCATAGCCTCCAGATGCAGCGGACGCAGGGCCAGGCCCAGCAGCATGGGCATCGCCACCAGCCGCACCGCCGCAAGGCTCCACAGCCGCGGGGAGGAGAGCACCTGCCGGAAGGATGTAGCGGTAAGCAGCGAGCCGATAATCAAAAGAGACATCGGTACGGTCATGTCGCCCACAAATTCCAGGCATTCTCCCACCACCCTCGGCGGGCGCAGGCGCAGCAGCGTCATCACCAGCGCCAGAAACGAAGATACCACCGTGGGCGTCAGAAACATTTTCCGGGCGTCAAAGTTCTTCATGCCTCCCGTCAGGATCACGGGACCCATGGAGTAGGAAATCAGATTGAAGGGAAGGGTCAGAATCACCGCGTAGAGCATGGCCCCCTCTCCCAGAAATGCCGTGCACACCGGGATGCCGATAAACCCCACATTGGAAAAGCACAGCGCAAAGCGCCATACGCTCTTTTGTTCCGCGGTGCCCCCCAACAGCCGGGGCAGCAGAGCGGCCAGGGCAAACCCGATGATATAAAATGCGGCGGCGGCCTCCAAAATACCGGCCAGCGTGGCAAGGTCCGGCAGCTCCTCGCTGGTGGCCACTGCTCCCAGGGTCATCGCCGGCATGGTGATCGTCAAAATCAGCTTGGTGAGCTTCCGGTCCGTCTCCCCGCCCAGAATTCCCAGCTTATTGGCAAGGTACCCGGCGGCAATGCCCGCCAGCACCACGCTCATATTGGAAAGGCTTGCAAAAAAATCCATGTTGCTTCTCTCTTTTCTCAGGGGGTTTTTAGGAGGGCACGTCCGGGCTTCCCGCCCACTGCCCGCCGTATCCCAGGGCCACCACCAGGGCCCGGAGCTGCCGGACGGACTGGTCCAGCCCCTCCCCCTCGGTCAGGGAGCGGAGCAGGTGGTTTTTCCCCGTGGTCTCAATATTGACGGTCCAGCCCGCCCCGGCGTGCCCCAGGGCGTCCCGGTTGGGCCAGCAGTGAACCGCTTTGATGGCGCCGCGGGGGATTTCCTCCCGCCCCAGGACCAGGGTATCCGGCGTCACGTGCCAGAGAAGCGTCCGCTCTCCGCCGCCGGGAAACAGGCCCCTCAGCATGGGGTAGAACAGCCGGAAGAGCACATAGGCCCCCAGCGCCGCCACGATCCCCCGGGCAAGCCCTGTCAGCTCCACCCGGCGCAAAAAAAGATACATGAGGACGCCGTCCAAAAGGCACCCCAGAAGCACCGCCGCCAGCGTCCGCTGCCAGTCGCTCTTTCTCACTTTCACTTCGCCGGACATCCGCGCTCTCCTTTCATAACATGGTCCACACGCTCAGTGCGTTGGCCGCGGCGTGCAGAGCGATGGCCGTCCACAGCGTGCCGCTGTGCTCATAGGTCCAGGCCAGCACCAGCCCCGGCACCAGATACTGCACCATCAGCAAAAAATAGGTGATATCCTGATTCACCAGGGCAAACTGCCACACGTGCAGCAGGGCAAAGAGCAGACAGCTCACCAGGTACCCCGCCGCGCGGCTCTTCCCCTTTAAATTTCCAAACACCAGCCCCCGGAAGAGCACCTCCTCCACAAAGGGAGCCAGGAGAATCACGATGACCACCGTCATGGCGGGCGCGTCGTCGATCTGGGCGGAAATGGTGTTGTTGTTGAGGTTCGTCCGGTTGTTGATGAGCAGATTGCTGAGCCGGAACACCAGCTCATTCAGGCCGTACAGCCCCACCAGGCCCAGGCCCAGCGTCTTGACGGCAAGACCCAGATTCTCCGCCAGGTGCCGGGTGGTTCTCGCGAGAAAGGCGTGGAACACGATGATACTCACGGCAAAGAGGATATAATAGGTCAAAATGCTCTGCATGGCGCCGGAGATCGTGACCCCCAGCAGCCCTCCCGCCAGACGGAACAGCGGCCCCGCGGCAAAGGGCAGCACCAGCAGATAGATCATAAAGAACACGGTTCCCCCGATCTGCTCCCCCGGCGACATATAGGTTGTTGTCTTTCTTCTCGGCATGCTCTCGCCCTTTGCTTTTGATTTCCTCCGCGCCGCCTCTCGCGGATCAGGTCTCTGCACCGGCGGCAGCGGCTGGCGCACCCCACCGCGCCCTGCGCGGCGTGGACCCCGCATTTCACGCAAACCGGCCGGAATCAATCCGTCCGATTTCTCCTCCGCGCCAAGTGCCGCCGCTTTGCGGCGGTTGCGCCCTGTATGCTCGCTGCGGCTGGCAAAGGGCTTGCTTCCCGCAAAACCCTTGACGCGCCTCCCGGCGCGGTCCGCCGCTTTACTGCAATTTCTGTTTCCACTCGTAGATGAGGCTCATCGCCTCAATCGGCGTCAGCGTGTCCGGCTGGCAGCGGCGGATGGCGTCCAGCACCTCGCCCTCGCCCAGGGCGCCCAGGGTCATCTGGTCGCTCTCCCGCCGGGCGGCCACGTACTGCACGCCGTTTTCCGCCTCCAGCTCCTTTAAGATGGCCTTGGCCCGCTGCACCACCTTCTCCGGAAGCCCCGCAAGCCTCGCAACCTCAATGCCATAGCTCCGGTCCGCGCCGCCGGGGACGATCTTGCGCAGGAAGATGATCTCCTCCCCCCGGGCCTTCACCGCGATGTTGTAGTTCACGGTCCCGGGCAGGGAGTTTTCCAGCTCCGTCAGCTCGTGGTAGTGGGTGGCAAAGAGGGTCTTTGCCCGCTTTTTCTCCGCGCAGTACTCCAGCACCGCCCGGGCAATGGACATGCCGTCATAGGTGGAGGTGCCCCGGCCGATCTCGTCGAGAATCAGCAGGGAGTTCTTCGTGGCGTGGTGCAGGATGTCCGAGACCTCCGTCATCTCCACCATGAAGGTGGACTGCCCGGCGGAGAGGTCGTCGCTGGCGCCGATCCGGGTGAAAATCCGGTCCACCACGCCGATATGGGCGTGGGCGGCAGGGACGAAAGACCCCATCTGGGCCATCAGCACAATCAGCGCCACCTGGCGCATATAGGTGGACTTGCCCGCCATGTTGGGGCCGGTGATGATGGCCACCCGCTCCTCCTTCTCGCCCATAAACGTGTGATTGGGGACGAAGAGGCTGTCCTTCAAAACCCGCTCCACCACGGGGTGGCGGCCCTCCTGAATCTCAATGACCCCGGACTCGTCCACATCCGGCCGGCAGTAGTTGTTGCGCACCGCCACGGCGGCGAAGGACACCAGCGCGTCCAGTTCCGCTACCGCGGCGGCGGTTTTCTGAATGCGCACCGCGGCGGCGGAGATCTCCTCCCGCAAGGCGGTAAAGAGCTGGTACTCCAGCGCCACCACCCGCTCCGAGGCGGTGAGAATCTCGTGCTCCAAGTCCTTGAGTTCTTGGGTAATGAAGCGCTCGCCGTTGACCAGGGTCTGTTTGCGGATGTAGGTGTCCGGCACCTGATCTTTAAACGAATTGCTGACCTCGATGTAGTATCCGAAGACCTTGTTATAGCCGATTTTCAGCGTCCGGATGCCGGTTTTCTCCTTCTCCCGGGCCTCCATCTCCGGAATGACGCCCTTGCCCCCCTGGAGGATGTGCCGCAGACGGTCCACCTCCTGGTCAAAGCCGTCCCGGATGAAGCCCCCCTCCCGGACGGAGAAGGGCGGCTCGTCGCAGATGGTCCGGGCAATCCGGTCCCGGAGGTCTTCCAGCACGTCCAGCTCCGCCGCCAGCTCTCCCAGGCGGCGGTCCTTCACGGAGGCGAGCTGGGCCTTGATCTCCGGCAGCCGTTCCATGGCCGCCCGGAGGGACGCCATGTCCCGCCCGCCGGCGGTGCCGTAGACGATGCGGCCGAGAAGCCGCTCCATGTCGCCCAGGCCCGTCATGGCGGCGCTCAGCTCCTCCCGGGCGATGGTGGCCTCCACCAGCGCCGCAACCGCGCTGGAACGACGGTTGATGGCCGTGACGGAGAGCAGGGGCCGCTCCAGCCAGCTCCTTAAGCACCGCCCACCCATGGGGGTTTTGGTCTTGTCCAGCACCCAGAGGAGGCTCCCCTTCTTCTCCTTGTTCCGCAAGGTCTCCGTCAGCTCCAGGTTCCGGCGGGCGGTCAGGTCCAGCTCCAAAAACACGCCCTGTTCGTAATAGTCCAGGTCGTTGATGTGGCTGAGGTCCGTTTTCTGGGTCTCGTAGAGGTAGCTGAGAAGCCCTCCTATGGCCATGGCCGCCGCCGGATTCCCGGCGGGCAGGCGCTTCAACGCCTCCTCGCCAAACTGGCGGCGGATGCTCTTTTCCGCGTCAGCCAGGAGAAAGCGCCGCTCGCCGCCCCGCTCCACCCGGCAGTGGAACTTCTCCCGCAGGGTTTCCAGCAGCCGGGACTCCGCCCAGGCGCCGTCGTTCAAGATGGCCTCGGCGGGGGAGAAGCGGCCCAGCTCGTTGATGATATGCTCCACCCGCTCATCACCGGAAAAGGCGGTCAGGTGGGCCTTGCCGGTGGTGACGTCGCAGAAGGCCGCCGCCGCGGAGCGCTCGTCGAGGTAGATGCCGCAGAGGAAGTTGGAGGACTTGTCGTCCAGGCACGCGGCGTCGGTGACGGTGCCGGGGGTGATGACGCGGATGATATCCCGCTTAACAAGACCCTTGGCAGTGGCGGGGTCCTCCATCTGCTCACAGATGGCCACCTTGTAGCCCTTGGCAATCAAGCGGGCGATATAGGCCTCGCTTGCGTGATAGGGAATCCCGCACATGGGAATCCGCTCCTCGGCGGGCTTTGCGTGCTTGCCGTGGTCCCGGGAAGTAAGGGTCAAATCCAGCTCCCGGGAGGCGGTGCGGGCGTCCTCGTCAAACATCTCGTAGAAATCGCCCAGGCGGAAGAATAAAATCGAATCAGGGTTGTCCTTTTTGATCTCCAGGTACTGGCGCATCATGGGGGTTAGTTCTGCCATAACAGGGGGTTCACCTCTTTTTCGCTGTGTGCAGCGGTATCTGTCTCTATGAGGGGCCGTCCGATGGGACGGGGTATAGGCTATGTTGATAGCCTGGCAATGCACCCCCCATTTTCTTTTCGTCTTGCCGAAAAGAAAACGGGCCGCACCCGCAGGGGGTATGCCGCATCCGTAAGCGGCACAGCCGCCAACGGCTGCGCAATGGACGGTCCAAAAGAAAAGACGCTGGGCGCAAACTTGCACGTATGTGCAAGTTTGCTTAATACGGGGGTCTTCCGAATGTGTGCCGACTAAGATCGGGGGTCTTCTGCCGGCTCGCGCCGGACTCCCCCCTCGCGGGGGGCTGGCTCCCGCGTGTAGGGGCTTGGAGTAGAACTCGTTGGTGGTTCCGGATACTTGCTCCTTCTCTTTCCGCTGGCGCTACCCTGGTGCTTTAGGGCGGCTGGCTCTCAGCCACCGCCAGGGTAGCGCCAGCGGAAAGAGAAGCACGCAGTCTCGACGAGTACCAACAAAGCTACCTTTGCACCAGACTCGCGGGGGAATGTCTTTCAACTGCCAGGGGACGGCGCGAGCCGGTAGGGGACTTCTTCACTTGGTCGGAACTGATTCGGAAGACCCCCGTATTGAAGCGAACTTGTGCGAACGCGCAAGATCGCGCCCGGCGTTTTTTCTCTTGGACCGTCCATTGCGCAGCCGTTGGCGGCTGTGCCGCTTACGGATGCGGCATACCCCCTGCGGGTGCGGCCCATTCTCTTTTTGGCAAGACAAAAAGAGAATGGGGGGTGGAATGCCCAGCCATCATCATGGCTCCTGCCCCGTCCCATCGGACGGCTCCCCCTCACGCCTCCGGCAAACCAGCTCATCGAGACTAATCCCATAAAAATCCGCCAGAGCGATCAGCGTGGACATCGCCGGCTCCCGGGTTCCCCGCTCATAGTTCCGATACCCCCGTACAGTGATCCCAATCGCGTCCGCAACATCGGACTGTTTCAACTTTCTTCTTTCCCGCAGATAAAAAAGATGCTCAGAAAAGGTCATAGGTGCCCCTTCCACTTGACAGGAACAAATATTCCTGCTACAATCATTTTAAAGAGGAACGAATATTCCTGTCAATACATACTTAGGAGTGATTTTTTATGGACGATTACATCGACACTCTGCTTTTTGCCCTCCGCCAGAGAGAATGCACTCCACTCACAGCGGAATACCGCTGCCGGGAACGGCAAGAATCCCAGGCCCTGAGCGAACTGGAGGAAACCTTCTCCCCAGAGCAGAAAGATCTTTTCCTCTTCTATGAGGCCGCCCGCAACGCCACCAGTGACGCCTATGTGGACTGGGTCGCCCGCAAGGCCTTCCTCCTGGCCCGGGAAATCTACCGCTGAACCGCCTCGCCGTACAGCGCCCAGGTGTTGCTGCCGGTAATCCTCACGTGGATGAACTTCCCGATCAGCTCCTTCCCGCCCTTCAGCCGCACCAGACGGTTGCCCTCCGTGCGGGAGGAGAGGGGGAACTCCCCGTCGCCGCTCTCGCCGTCCACCAGCACCTGCACGGTTTTACCCACGTACGCGGCGTGGAGAGCGGCGGATTTGGCGTTCTGCACCTCCAGGAGCTTGTCAAACCACTTCTGCTTCTCCGCCCGGGGGAAGGGGTCCGGCAGCTCCGCCGCCTTCGTGCCGGGGCGGGGGGAGTAGAGGAAGGTGAAGAGGGCGTCAAAGCCCACCTCCTCCACCAGGGAGACCGTTTCCATGGCCTCCGCCTCCGTCTCGCCGGGAAAGCCGATGATCACATCGGAAGTCACCACCAGCTCCGGCATGAGGGAGCGGGCGTAAGCAATCAACTCCAGGTACTGCTCCCGGGTGTAGCGGCGGTTCATCTCCCGCAGCACCCGATCGCTGCCGGACTGGAAGGGGAGGTGGAGCTGCTTGGCGACATGGGAGCAGCGGGCCATGGTGTCAAAGAGTTTCCTGGTTGCGTCCTTGGGGTGGCTGGACATGAAGCGAATCCAGTAGTCCCCGGGAATCCGGTCGATCTCGGAGAGCAGGTCCGCAAAGTCGTACCCGCTGCCCAGGTCGTTTCCGTAGGAGTTCACGTTCTGGCCCAGCAGGGTGATGTCCCTGTACCCGGCTTCCACCAGCTCCCGGACCTCTGAGAGCACCGCCTGGGGGTCCCGGCTCCGCTCCCGGCCCCGGACATAGGGCACAATGCAGTAGGAGCAGAAGTTGTTGCACCCATACATGATGGAGACCCAGGCCTTGACCCCCTTCTCCCGCACCACGGGGAGGCCCTCGGCAATGGTGCCGTGCTCGTCCTGGACAGAGAACACCCGACGGCGGCTCTCATAGACCTGCCAGAGAAGCTCCGGGAATTTCCACAGGGCGTGGGGCCCGAATACCAGGTTCACATGGGGATAGGATTTTTTGATCCGCTCCGACACCCGCTGCTCCTGGGCCATGCAGCCGCACAGGGCGATGATCTGCTCCGGGTTCTCCTTCTTCGTGTGGGTCAACGCCCCCAGGTTGCCGAACACCCGGTCCTCCGCGTGCTCCCGGACGGCGCAGGTATTAAGAATCACCACGTCCGCCTCCTTGGGGTCGGCGGTGAGGGTGAAGCCGCACGATTCCAGCATCCCCATGAGCTTTTGGCCGTCCGCCACGTTCTGCTGACAGCCGAAGGTGTCCACGCAGGCCAGGGGATGGGCCTGCCGGGCGGCGAACATCGCCCGAATCCTCTCTTCAAATTCCCGCTGGCGCTCAAGCTCCGCCTCCGGGACCAGTACGCGTTCTCGTTCCAAACCGATTCCTCCGGACATTTTGATACTTTAACTGATTCATGATATCATAAACGGCAAAAAAGTACAAGAAAGAAAACCGGAGCGCTCAAAATCAGGGTTGATGGGGCGCAACTCCGGCGATCTCACCAGGCAAGGGCATAAACATAACGGTATGATAATCAATCATGCCACAAATGGAAAGCAGGGGGGCTGGACAACATGAATACACCTGTATTAAAAACGAAACGCCTAATTTTAAGAAAGTTTACAAAAAAAGATATCCAGGCTCTGTTTCTGATTCTCAAGGATGAAGAGGCGAATCAGTTTCTGCCGTGGTATCCATTAAAAAGTCTGGAAGAAGCAAAGAACTTTTACGAGGAAAGATATGCTGCCAAATATGCACAGCCGCAGGCTTATGCTTACGCTGTCTGCCTGAAAGAGGATGATTTCCCAATCGGTTATATCAAGGTTGATCTGGAAGAGCCTCACGATTTTGGCTATGGACTTCGTAAAGAGTTTTGGCACCGGGGAATTGCGACCGAAGCTGGAAAAGCCGTGGTGGAGCAAGTAAAGAAAGACGGTTTAGCATATATCACGGCAACCCACGACAAAAACAATCCGAGAAGCGGCAATGTGATGAAAAAGCTAGGCATGAAATACTGCTATTCCTATGAAGAGCAATGGCAGCCGAAAGACTTTCCTGTTATATTTAGAATGTATCAGCTCAATTTTGATGGCAACACAGATTTCGTATGTCAAAAATATTGGAACGAGTCGGAAAAACATTTTATTGAGGCATGATAGGGCGGGCTGACAATCTGATATCATGCAGCAACCAAAAATCCCGGCAGATCATTCACCGATTTGCCGGGCATCCTCATATCAACACAAACCTAGAACAGGGAGAACTGGCGGCATGGCCCAGGTCCCGCGTACTCCTGCGGGGCGCGGAGGCAGACAAAGGGCGCGGCTTAAAAAGCCGCGCCCTCAAATTCCTTACGCCATTTTCTCCACCAGACGGCTAAACCGCTTGGGGTCCACGTCATCCTCAGCCACCACATGGACCCGCTGTCCCACCAGCGCCATCAGCCCCAGCAGGGAGCGGGCGTCCAGCATGAGCGTATCCGTGCTCAGCCACACCTCGTAGGGGGCCTCGCACGCCAGCCGGTTGATCTTTTCCACCTGTTCCGGCGTTTTGATCTCAATCGTTCTGTTCATCCTTGTTCCTCCTTTTCCGGAATTCTGGGTTCTTCTGGAACGCTTCCCATTCTAACAGGAGAGGAATGCCCCGTCAACCAAAAATTTTCTCATAAATATCATGAGTAATCGTTTTCTTTTCGTACATTATGGCAAATATACCTTGTTTTTATACGTTTTTCTTTTCACAAAAATATAAAGCGGCCCCGACGGGGCCGCTTCGCATCAGGTCGCCCGGAGCTTCCGGAGCCGAGCCTCAAATTCCTCCGGCAGGGGGCAGGTGAGCTCCACCAGCCCGCCGGTGCGGGGGTGGCGGAACCGCAGCCCCACCGCATGGAGGCACTGGCCCTGGAGACCGGGAACCGCCCTTTTATTCCCGTACACCGTGTCCCCCAGGATGGGGTGGCCGATGTAGGCCATATGGACGCGGATCTGGTGGGTGCGGCCGGTCTCCAGGCGGCACTCCACATAGGTAAAGCCCGGGAATCGCTCCAGCACCCGCCAGTGGGTCACGGCACTGCGGCCGCCAGCGACGACGGCCATTTTCTTGCGGTCCGTGGGGTGGCGGCCGATGGGGGCGTCCACGGTGCCCGCGTCCTCCCGCAGCCCGCCGACGACAATGCACTGGTAGACCCGGGCCAGGGTGTGGTCCTGGAGCTGGGCGGCAAGGCGCTGGTGGGCCAGGTCGTTCTTCGCCGCGATGATGAGTCCGGAGGTGTCCTGGTCAATCCGGTGGACGATGCCCGGGCGCAGCTCCCCGCCGATGCCGGAGAGACTGTCCCCGCAGTGGTGGAGCAGGGCGTTGACCAGCGTGCCGTCCGGATGGCCGGGGGCCGGGTGGACCACCAGCCCCTTGGGCTTGTTCACCACGATCACGTCCTCATCCTCGTACACCACGTCCAGAGGGATGTCCTCCGGCCCCACCTCCGCTGGCGTTGGGTCCGGCAGCAGCACCTCCACCGTCTCGCCGGGGGTCAGGCGGTCCCGCTTGGCAAGGGGCTTTCCATTCCTGGTGACGCGCCCCTCCTCCAAAAGGCGCGCGGCAGCGGAGCGGCTGAGCGCCTCCACCCGGGCCGCCAGCCACACGTCCGCCCGGAGGCCGCCCTCCTCAGGCGTTGTCCGCAGGGTCAGCCGTTCCATCCGTTCCGCCTCGCTTGTCGTGTTTTTCATAGAACCATAGATAATAGACCGCCCCCAGCACGGCGCCGGACACCACGCACACATCCGCCGCGTTGAAGGTGGGATAGGAGGGCCAGAAGGGGAAGTAGAGCATGTCCACCACATACCCCAGCCGCACCCGGTCGATGAGGTTGCCAAGGCCGCCGGCGATGATCAGCATCCCCGCGGCCACACCCAGCGGATGCCGGATCAGCCGCCGCGCCAGGGCAACGGCCACCGCCAGCACGATGCAGCCCGTCACCGCCACCAACAGCCACCGCTGGCCGGAGAAGCTGGACCAGGCCGCGCCGTAGTTGTGGACGGCGCGCAGCCCTAAAACGCCCGGCAGGAAGTCCATCGTCTCCCCCAGAGGGAGATTGGCGGTAATCCAGGCTTTGGACCACTGGTCCAGGGCCAGCAGACCCAGGGCCAGCAGGGAACAGACAGCATAGAACATGAATGATAGCTCCTTATGACGCAGACTTCCCGCTCAGTTTACACGCTTTCGCGGAAAATTGCAACCGCCGGACCGATACGCCGCAGAAAAAAGCCCAGAGGCCAACTGGCCTCCGGGCTCGTTCTTCAGAATCTTTCCGCCCCGGTCAGAACGCTCCGAGCGCGGCGGACTTTGCGATCCCTCGGGGCCCCCGCGGAAGCCCTATGGCTTCCGTGGGGAGGCGTCAGCGCAAGGGAGCGGGTGAGGAATTCCCGTCAGGGAGTTCCCAGCATAGCGGACTTTGCGATCCCTCGGGGCCCCTGCGGAAGCCCTATGGCTTCCGTGGGGAGGCGTCAGCGCAAGGGAGCGGGTGAGGAATTCCCGTCAGGGAGTTCCGAGCACAGCGGACTTTGCGATGACGCCTGCGCACCGGGGGCAGAGGGTGGGGTGGGCCGGGTCGGAGCCCACGGCGGGGGACTGCTTCCAGCACCGTTCGCACTTGGCGCCCTCGGCGCCCTCCACGCTGACAGATAGCCCGCCGCCTACGCTCGCCTCTGCCTGGGAGACAATCAGCAGATCCGCCAGGGTTTCGGCGTCCATCTCGGCAAGGAAGGCATCCTCCGCCGGGACGGTCAGCTTCACCTTGGCCTCCAGGGCCTTGCCAATCTTCTTCTCGGCACGGGCGGCCTCCAGCGCGCCGTTGACGGCGTCCCGGACGGCGATCAGCCGGTCCCAGCGGGCCATGGCGGCCTCGTCCAGGGCATAGCCGGCAAAGGGCTGGTTCATCTCGTTGAACACTACGTTCCGCCCGTCGTCGCCGGAGCGGTGGGGCATCACCTGCCAGATCTCGTCGCAGGTAAAGCAGAGGATGGGGGCCATGATTTTCGTCATGGTGTCGAGAATCAGGAACAGCGCGGTCTGGGCGCTGCGGCGCTTCTCTCCGTCGGTCTCGTCGCAGTAGAGCCGGTCCTTGATGATATCCAGGTAGAAGTTGCTCATCTCCACCACGCAGAAGTCGTTGATGGCGTGGGTGACGGCGTTGAACTCGTAGTCGTCGTAGGCCTGGAAGCACTTGGCGATCAGGCCGTTCAGCCGGGTGACGGCCCAGCGGTCCAGCTCCAGCATCTCCTCCGGCGCCACCAGGCGGTCCGGGTCAAAGCCGTTGAGGTTGCCCAGGCAGTAGCGGGCGGTGTTGCGGAATTTCAGATAATTCTGGCTCAGCTGCTTGAAGATGCCGTCGGAGCAGCGCATGTCCGCGTGGTAGTCCGCGCTGGCCGCCCACAGCCGCAGCAGGTCCGCGCCGTACTTGTCGAAAATCTCATAGGGGTCCATGCCGTTGCCCAGAGACTTGTGCATGGCCTTGCCCTCGCCGTCCACGGTCCAGCCGTGGGTGATGCACTCCTTGAAGGGCGCGCCCTGGCCCAGGGCGCCCACGGCGGTGAGCAGGGAGGACTGGAACCAGCCGCGGTACTGATCCAGACCCTCCATATACACGTTGGCGGGCCAGAAGCCCTGATCCCGCTTCATGGCGGCGAAGTGGGTGGAGCCGGAGTCAAACCAGCCGTCCAGGGTGTCCTCCTCCTTGGTGAAGCCGCTCTTGCCGCCGCAGTGGGGGCAGGTGAAGCCGGCGGGCAGGATCTCCTCGGCCTCCCTGGCAAACCAGGCGTTGGAACCCTCCTTCTCAAAGAGAGCGGAGATGGCGGCAATGGTCTCGTCGGTGCACACGGGCTTGCCGCAGTCCTTGCAGTAGACCACGGGGATGGGCAGGCCCCAGCGGCGCTGGCGGGAGATGCACCAGTCGCTGCGCTCCCGGACCATGGCCTTGATCCGGTCGATGCCCCAGCCGGGGACCCAGCGCACGTCGTCGCAGGCGGCGACAGCCTCCTCCTTGAAGGAGTCCACGGAGCAGAACCACTGGGGCGTTGCCCGGAAGATGATGGGGTGCTTGCAGCGCCAGCAGTGGGGATAGCTGTGGACGATGTCCTCCTGGGCGAAGAGCGCCCCGCTCTCCTTCATATCGTTCAGAATGACGGGGTTGGAGTCCTCCGTCTTCATGCCAGCATATTTGCCGGCGTAGTCCGTGTGGCGGCCCTGATCGTCCACGGGCACCACCATGTCGATGCCGTAGCGGCGGCAGGTCTCATAGTCGTCCGCGCCAAAGCCCGGAGCAGTGTGGACGCAGCCGGTGCCGGAGTCCATGGTGACATAGTCCGCCACCACCAGACGGGAGGTCTTAGGCAGGAAGGGGTGATCCGCCAGCATGTTCTCAAAGAAGGAGCCAGGGTGGGTCTCCAAGATCTCGTAGCTGGCAAAGCCGCCAACTCCCATGACCTTCTCCGTCAGGGCCTCGGCCATGATATAGACCTCACCGTTCGGGGCCTTCACCAGGGCATAGCTCTCGTCGGGGTGGAGGGCAATGGCCAGGTTCCCGGGGAGGGTCCAGATGGTGGTGGTCCAGATCACGAAAAAGAGCTTGTCATAGCCCCCCAGCTTGCCGCAGTCGTCGTGCATGGGGAACTTCACATAGACCGTGGTGCAGGGGTCGTCCTGATACTCGATCTCCGCCTCCGCCAGGGCGGTCTCGTCGTGGGGGCACCAGTACACGGGCTTGAAGCCCTTGTAGATATAGCCCTTGTTGTACATGGCGCCGAAAACCTTCACCTCCTCGGCTTCAAAGCCGGGGTTCATGGTGAGGTAGGGGTGGGCCCAGTCTCCGACAACGCCCATCCGCTGGAAGCCCTCGCTCTGTACATCCACATAGTGCTGGGCATAGGCGTGGCAGGCGGAGCGGAACTCCGGCACGCTCATGGCCTTGCGGTTGAGCTTCTGCTCCTTGATGATGGCGGACTCGATGGGCATGCCGTGGTTGTCCCAGCCGGGGATATAGGGGGTGTAGTAGCCCCGCATGGCGTAGGAGCGGGTGATGAAGTCCTTGATGGACTTATTGAGGGCGTGGCCCATGTGCAGCGCGCCGTTAGAGAACGGAGGGCCGTCGTGGAGGGAGAAGCGGGGCTTGCCCTCGTTCTTCTTCAAAAGCTCCCCGTAGACGTCGATCTTCTTCCAGCGCGCCAGCATCTCCGGCTCCCGCTTGGGCAGGCCCGCCCGCATGGGGAAGTCGGTCTTTGGCAGATTGATGGTCTTGTTGTAATCCATAATGTTCCTCCTGTGATGATGGTAAGAAAAATCATTGAGCCCATGGTCTTTCGGAGAGGGGGCGGCTCAGGCTCTGCGCACCAGGATCACGCCGCACTGAAGGCACCGGTCGGCCGTGTTCCCCAGCACGCCGGAAGATAGACGGCGGGGTTCCACCACCAGATCACCGGCATCCAGCATGGAGGTCCACCGCAGGTCACTTTTTGTCCAGATGATCCGGCTGTAAGCGCCTGCGCTTAAGTGCCCCCGCAGCATTCTGCCGCCGCAGAGGGGGCATTTCATCTCCCCCATTTCCGTCTCCTTTCTCCGCGAAAAAAGAAAAACGCCCTGTCTCCCCCAAGAGACAAAGCGCTAACACTCTGCGGTACCACTCTTCTTGCCAGCTCCCTTGCGGGACGCGGCCCCTCATGCCCGCTGTCACGGGCCGATGCTTTAACGGGCATCACACGTCCACACTTACTCGCGTCGTCTTTCAGCAGGAGGCTCCCAGGGGATATTCGCCTCCGTTCCTCTCCGCCTTGCACCATGCGGCGGCTCTCTTCGCAGGAATCCGGGGGGTACTCGTCCTGATCTACGCCAGAATGATTCAATTCCTGCACTATCATATCATGTTTTCGCCGTTTGTCAACCAAAAAGCCGTGAAAAGTTTCCGCGGAATCAGCTCCCATGAGAGACCGGAGAGGAGCGCGCCCCACCCGCCCGATTCCAACAGAGCGGCGGGACCCCTTTGAGGAGGACTGCCATATCTTTCAAAACCGGAAGGCGTTCCCGCCCTGGCTCCCCCTGAACCTCTGGAGAAGCGGCGCCGCGCGAGCGATCTCCATATCTCCACGGACGCGTGTCACGGTCTGGGCGATGGGCCCCGGTTCCAGAGCCTGGCGGCGGACCGTGGGTCTCACCGCTGCTCACGACGTAAACAGCCCCCACGGCAACGCCGTCACGGGGCGGATGCGCGACTCCTGCCGGGAGCAGCGGCTGATTTCCCCGTGGTTTTCCACATGTGCCAGCGGAACCTGGACGGCGGCCGGGCAGTACTGGAACCGCCGCGCTTCATCCAGGCGCCCAGAAAGCGCCGCCTGGAGCAGGCGGCGCTTTCTTTCATGCGCTTTGAGGTTCTGCGTGCTCATAGACAAACTCCTGCGCCTTGCGCAGGGCAGCCATGGCGCGCAAGCTCTCCTGAACGCCCGGGTCCTCCCACCCCTTTGGCGCCTCTCTCTCATAGCCGTAGGTGATCAGCCAATCCGGTTTGCAGGCCTCCAAATCCTCCTGGGTGATCTCCAGATTTTCCGCGCGCAAAATTCCGTACATCACCAGGTCCCGCTTGACGGAGTCCTGCGCATTTTCCCGGCACAACGCGTCCAACCCTTCCTCATTGGTTCCGAAAAACTGCCGCAGATAGTCGTCCAGCTCCATTCCATACTCCCGGGCAAAGGCCAGATAGCACTCCCGGAAATCCTCCTCATACTCCCGCAGCTCCGCCTCCGGATATTGAAGGACCGTGCTGGTGTCCACCGCGATTTCCCACAGGGCGTTTTTGTTGGTCTCCACATACTGGCTGAAATCAATCGCCGTTACCAGGACCTCTATTTCCACATTCCGCCCGGAAAACTCCGGCTGCTCCTCATAGGGGTCCGGAAAGACAAGCCGCACCGTGGCCGGCTCCCCCACCCGCAGCCCGATCAGGGCGTCGTCAAAGCCCTCCAGGAAATTGGAGTACCCCACTTCAAAAGTATAAGTCCCCCGGAAGGGAGTCTCCACCCCCTCCACTGCGGCTTCCAGCTCCGCCGTCACCAGGTCATAGGGCTCCACCGTGTCCCGCCCGGTATCTCCGTAGGGAAGGTATGGAATCGCGCTGTAAGTCCCCAGCTCAATGTATGCGGAGAGATCATAGTCATAGGGAACCGGCTCCTGGCTGCATCCCGCCAGCAGCAGGACCACCGCCAGCACGGCAGGCAGTAAGCGCTTGTTCAATCTCATCACCCTCCCAAAATTTCAGCTCCGGTGGACCCCCGGCAGCATGCGTTGGGGGTCCACCGGAGCGATTAGAAACCTCTTATTGATAGATATCCCACGCGGCCGTGGTCTTGTTTGTATAGTCAAAATACCGGAACAAATCCGTGATCCCGTAGGCCGTGGCGTAGTTGACAGAACTCCCGTAGACAGCGTTGGGCAGCACAATCCACTCCGCGCCCCACTTATCCATGTTTTCAATTGCCAGCTCCACTCTGGACACCGCGTCCACATCCTCGGCGCTGAAAATCTGGCTGATGTCGTTCAGGTCGTCGCCCACCACCATGGCGATATGATGGGAGCTCAGCTGCAGCTTTTCCGGATACGCCTTGGACTCGGCCACACGTTCGCCGGTGGCCCAGGTGCCGCCGGTGGCGATGATCTGACGGATGCCCTCCTTGCTGGAGCCGTTGATCTTATTGTCGTTCACCAGCAGATGCACGCTGGCGCTGTAGTTGGGACTGGTCTTGTCATCCGTGGGGAAGCCCAGACGCTCCATGGACTCCATGGAGATATCATAGAAGGTCTTGCCCACCACCTCGTACACGGAGGAGCCGATGATGCTTCCATCCTTTGCCTTGTAACCGGTCTGCCCGGCGTACTGGGGCTGGCTGGTCTTGTAGCCCTGGTCGTAGCGGTTGGTCACATAGTAGACCTCAATCCCGTTTTCCACACAGTGGTTGATGAACTCCACCGCGCCGGGCAGCGCCGTGCAGCCGTCGCTCATGACAAAGTCCGCAAAGGATTTGTTGGTCCACTCCCCGTTGCGGCCCAGAATATTGGCGGTATAATGCACGCCGTCCACCAGCGTGTCGTCAATATCGCTCACCACGGCAACCCGCTTGCCCTGGTACATCAGCTGCTTCCCGCCGTTGGCCGTCTGCCAGTAATAACCCGTCTGATCCTTGGCGGCGTCAGCGGCGGCGGCCATCTCATCCACGTTCTCCTTGGCAATGTTGAATGCCTGCATCATCAGCGCATGAGCCTCAGCGGACATCTGCCATGCCGCGGCGCCCACCAGATACTCATAGTCCGCCACAGGGGAGTAGACTCCCGTGGCCTGCTTCAGGCCCTCCACAACAACGCTCCCCGTCGCGCTGTCGTACCTCACGTCAGCGCCAACGGCCTCTCCCAGAGCCCGAACGCCCGCCATGGTAATGCCATCCTCCATCCACAGCGTGTCCTCGTTGAACTGGCTGGTCAGGTCTTTGCCGTCCACCACAATTTTCACATCGGTGTTTGCTCCCTCCGGAGCCGCTGCTGCCGGAATCGCCAGGGCAAAGAGCATCACCAGCATAACAGCCAGGGAACTGATCCGTTTTTTCATCATTCTTGAATTTCCCCCTTTTTTATTTTGTTTGTAAAATCGCAGAAGGCACACCAAGACGGCATCTTCCCCCTTGCAGCGCCTTCATTCATTTTTATCATAGTCTCTTTATAAAATTTGTCAATTATAAAAACAATTTTATCTATATTTTTATTGATATGCACAATTTTCTAACAGGGTTCTTGTTGCTTTTCCGCAGTCAAATTGATACAGGGTTTCTTTATTTCCAGAAATTCACCGCCTCCGTCAGATAAATTGTCAGGGATTTCCGCCCTTTAAAAATTTCACTGGATTTTGATATCTTATCAATCTATATAGAAAAATAGAACCCATTTTTCTAAAAAACCAACATTTATTTTAAGAAGGGGCAGGCCCAGCCCGGCAATCATGTTCCAGCCAGGCAGCGGACTGTGTGTTTTGAAAATATGCGAGTGGCGGAGGTGCAAAATGATTCCAGCCCCATCTGTTCTAAATATAAGAACAGTAATGATATCAGTTTTTAACAAAATAAGAAATAATAAGTTGTATAATCTCACATATTTTATGAATTTTGCTTGCTTTTCCAAGATTGATAGCGTATGGTATAAAGTAAAGATTAAGGGAGGGAGGCATCAAAGAGCAGTTCCATCATTTTGCTGAAAGTCTGCGGTAGGCACTCCAATCCATGCGGGGAACCCGCAACCTTTTCCGGAGAAACGAGAGCGTACTTTTCTTGAAAGCTTTTAAGCAAAAATGGCAGTCTGGTATTTGATATAGGGAGGTAGAATTATGGCTTTGGATCAAAGTCAGGTCAAGCACGCCAGTTCTTTTAAAGAACAGTTTACCGCGCGTGCAATTATTATCGGAGTCGTTGGCTCCATCATTTTGACGTGCTCTTCCATGTTTGTGGCTCTGAAGGCGTCGTCCCTGCCCTGGCCCATCATGTTCGTGGCCCTGGCGTCCATGTTTGCCCTGAAGGCCATGGGCAACACCAATGTCAATGAGATTAACGTGGCCCATACCTGTATGTCCGCCGGTGCCATGGTGGCGGGCGGTCTGGCGTTTACCATTCCCGGCATTTTCATCTTGAACAATGATGCGGAGTTCAGCATTCTCAAGGTCATGCTGGTGACCGTTGGCGGCACGGTGCTGGGCCTGATTTTTACATCTCTCATTCGTAAGCACTTCGTGGTGGAGGCGGATATGCCCTACGCCATGGGTCAGGCCGCCGCCGAGGTCGTTGTCGTTGGCGACGAGGGCGGCAAGCAGACCGGCGCTCTGTTTGGTTCCCTGGGGATCGCCGGTCTCTGGACCGCCCTGCGGGACTGGTTTGCCGCCGTCCCCGCCATGACCAACTTTGGCTTCATGCAGAAATTTGGTTCCATGGGCGGCATCTGGTGGTCTCCCATGATGATCGCCGTAGGCTACCTGATCGGGCCGGCCACCATCTTTGTCTGGTTCCTGGGCGCGGTGATCGGTGATTTCGGCATCCTCATGGGCGGGCAGGCCTCCGGTCTGTGGGATGCGGCCACCGCCTCCGGCATCAAGAGCTCTTTGGGCCTCGGCTGGATGGTGGGCGTGGGCCTTGCCATCACCGCCAAGGAGATCATCCCCCGCGCCAAGTCCATCTTCGGCGGCATGTTCTCCAAGGGGCAGGCCGGCGACGCCATCGTTCCCATGCGCTGGGCTCCGATTGTGATTTTGATTCTGGCAGTTTCGTTTATCTTCGTTCTGGATCTGCCCGTTGTAGCCGTCATCATCACCCTGCTGGGCGTGTGGCTGACCACCGCCATGTCCTCTCAGTGCGTGGGCCAGTCCGGCATTAACCCGATGGAGGTCTTCGGCATCTTTGTCATGGCCATCGCCAAGGTGGCCTGCAATCTGGAGGTTACACAGGCTGTGTTCGTGGCCGGCATCGTGGCGATTGCGGCGGGTCTGACCGGCGACGTGATGAACGATTTCAAGTCCGGCAGCATCCTTCACACCGATCCGAAGGCCCAGTGGTACGGCGAGGTGATCGGCGGCGTCATCGGCGCCGTGGTGGCGTCCGGCGTGATGCTGGTGCTGGTCAAGGCCTATGGCGGCGGCGTGTTCGGCAGCGAGATGTTCCCGGCGGCCCAGGCGGCGGCGGTTGCCTCCGTGGTGGGCGGCATTGCCAACGTCCCCGTGTTCTTCGGCGGACTGATCGCCTCCATTGTCATCTACTTCATCACCCCCCGCTTCACCATGCTGGGCCTGGGCATCTATCTGCCCTTCTATCTGTCCTTCACCGCATGCCTGGGCGGTCTGGTGCGCTTTATCACTGAGAAGGCCGCTCCCAAGTTCGCGCAGGGCAGCACGGGCAACGTCATTGCCTCCGGCCTGCTGGCTGGCGAAGGCTGCGTCGGCGTTGTGATTGCCTTGGTCCAGGCCATTCAGATTTTGACAGCGGCATAATTTGGCTGTATCATCGTTGTATTCAATTGCTTCAGCGGAGAGCTGGGGGCCGCAGCAGAACATTTGCGGCCCCTTTCTCTCCGGGTTTTTCAATATCA